>JAJZUV010000022.1 GCA_021848345.1 Pseudomonadota bacterium
TGTAGGCCAGCTGGTTGAGCATCAGGAACACGTCGATGTTCGGGCTCTTGAAGCCCGGCGACTCGTTGCCGTTGTTGTCGTCGATGCGGTTGTAGCTCTGGTACTGGTAGTAGCCCAGGTAGGCCAGCCCCGGCTTGGTGGCGCCGAAGCCGTCGAAAAAGCTCGTGCCGCCGGTGTTGATGCCCGCCGGCTCCAGGTTGCCGGCATGCGCGGCGGGCAGCGCGCAGGCCGCCCCCAGGGCCAGCGCGCCCAGCGTGGCGCGCACGCGGGTCGTGGTCGAGATTGCCATGATCTTGTCTCCCTTCGTTGGTCTGGTACTGAACTCTGATTGGCGATGGCCACACCATGGTGGCGGGAGGATTATGTTGGTCCGCCCCGACTTGTCGTAGAGGGTCGGCTGCGCTAGCAGCTATCGCGTTTCGATATGAGGGTTGTCCCTGATCCCGCGGAACGGTCCGGCAATTTCCAGGCGTCGCTTGCCCTCACGAACCCAAGGCCATGGCGCCTTGCCTACCATGGGAGCCCTTCAAGTTCCCGGACGCCCTTGCGCGGCGTCGGAACGACTGGGCAGAGACCTCGAACGTGGGAAGTCCGCAAGCACTCCTGAGCTCCAAGCAGCTCACCTACCTGGCGGTGGCGAGCCTGGGCCTGCAGGCGGCGGGCGCCCTTCAACTGAACAACGCCAGCGGCCTGTTCAAGTTCCTCGGCGCCTCGGATCTGCAGGTGGGCTGGCTGTGGCTGATCCCCCCGTTCGCGGGCCTGGTCGTGCAGCCGGTGCTGGGCCAGGTGAGCGATCTGGTCGACACGCGTTTCGGCAGGCGCATGCCGTTCATCCTCGCCGGAGCGGTGCTGAGCTGCCTGAGCATGGTGGTGCTTTCCTTCTCGGAGGCGCTGTGGCTGACCGTGGCCACGATGCTGTTCCTGAGCTGCAGCATCAATTGCGCCTCCGAGGGCCTGCGCTCCCTTACCGGGGACATCGCTCCGAATCGGCAGAAATCCAAGGCCTTCGCGTGGCAGGCGATCCTGGGCTCGATCGGCGCCATGCTGGCCGGCGCGATTCCCTGGCTCCTGCATTCCACCGGCATCTTCGTGGATTCGGCCGAGGCCGGGTTCAAGATCCCCGTGGTGCTGAAGGTCTCGCTGTTCATCGGCGCGGTGATCGTCCTGCAGACGGTCCTGTCGCTGGCGCTGCAGGTCCGGGAAAGCCGGACGGACCCCATGGAGCCCACGCCCGCGCCCCATTCCATGCGCAAGTTCTGCGCGGCGATCTTCCGCACCCTCTACGAGAACATCCGGCATGTCCCCCCGGTCATCCGGCGCATGTTCGCGGTGCAGGTGCTGACCTGGGCCGGGCTGTTCAGCGTGTGGATCTACTTCGGCCTGGCCCTGGCGCAACGCCTGCACGGCCTGCCTCCGGGGGCCGACGTCACCGCGGACCCGCAGCACCAGGCGATGCTGGCCCAGGGGGTGATCCAGGCGGGCATCTGCTTCGCCATCTCCCAGCTCGTGGGCGTGCTGTATGCGCTGGCGCTGCCCTGGCTGGCCGATCGCTTCGACCCCAACCGGGTGCATGCGCTGTCGCTGCTGGCCGGGGGGGCGAGCCTGCTATCCCTGCTGTTCCTGCATGACATCCGGGTCGCGTACGCGGCGATGATCGGGCTGGGCCTGTTCACCGGCAGCCTGAACACGCTGCCCTATGCCATCGTCGCCTCCGAGATACCGCCCCGGAAAATGGGCGTCTGCCTGGGCATCTTCAACATCACCATCACCCTGCCCCAGATTCTTTGCGGCCTGGTCATCAGTCCCCTGAGCCGGGTGCTGTTCGCGAACCAGGCCATCTACGTCATCGCGATGGCCGGGGGGCTGATGGGCATGGCCGGGCTGCTGTTGCTGCGCCAGCGCGGCGTCGACCTGTTCGTGCTGTTCTGGAAATGGCTCGGGCGCCTGTTCAGGAGCGCCCACGACCGGCTGCCCTGAGTCCGGCTAGTGCCCCGTCCCCGACGGGCGCGCGGGGGCGTCTCGACGCCCCCGCCGCGCACGGCTCATCCCTGCTCGGCCAGCTGCTTTTCCAGGCGGTCCAGCACGCGGTAGCAGGGCAGCACCGCGGCCACGCTGGATTCGGGCTCGCGACCCTCGCGGATGGCCGCGAAGAACTCGCGATCCTGCAGCTCGATGCCGTTCATCGAAACGTCCACCTTGCTGACGTCGATGGCCTGATCCTTGCCGTCCACGAGGTCGTCGTAGCGCGCGACGTAGGTGCCGTTGTCGCAGATGTAGCGGAAGAAGGTGCCCAGCGGGCCATCGTTGTTGAACGACAGCGACAGGGTGCAGATGGCGCCGGTACTGCTCTTGAGCTGGATGCTCATGTCCATCGCGATGCCCAGCTGCGGATGGATCGGTCCCTGCACCGCGTGCGCCTGCACGACCTCCCCGCCCGACTGCCAGGCGAACAGGTCCACGGTGTGCGCCGCGTGGTGCCACAGCAGGTGATCCGTCCAGCTGCGCGGCTGGCCCAGCGCGTTCATGTTGCTGCGCCGGAAGAAATAGGTCTGCACGTCCATCTGCTGCACCCGCAGTTCGCCCGCCGTGATGCGCCGATGCACCCACTGGTGGCTGGGGTTGAAGCGCCGGGTGTGCCCGACCATGGCCACCAGACCGCTGCGCCGCTGCTCGTCGACCACGGCCTGCGCGTCCTCCAGGCTGTCGGCCAGGGGAATCTCCACCTCCACGTGCTTGCCGGCGCGCAGGCATTGCAGCGCCTGCGCCGCGTGCATCTGCGTGGGCGTGCACAGGATGACGGCGTCCACCTCGGGCAGCGCCAGGCTGTCGGCCAGGTCCGTGGTGGCGTGCGCGATGTCGTACTTGCGCGCGACCTCGCGGGTCTTGTCGAGCTCGCGCCCGACCAGCGAGACCACCTCGACGCCGTCGATGTTGCGGATTCCGTCCAGGTGCTTGATGCCGAAAGCGCCGGCTCCGGCCAGCGCAACCTTGATCGTCTTGCTCATGTCCGAGGGTTCTCCAGGATCAGGTGCCCGACCGCCGTGTTCGAGGCCGGGACATGGTAGAAGCGGTGGGCCACGCGGGGCGCCGGCCCGCCGGCCAGGTCGCCCATCGCACCACGTGCGATCAGCCACATGACCAGCTCGATCCCTTCCGAGCCAGCCTCGCGCACGTACTCGATGTGCGGAACCTGCGCCAAGCCGACCGGATCATCGATCAGGCGGTCCAGGAAGCGGTTGTCCCACTCGCGGTTGATCAGCCCGGCGCGCGGCCCCTGCAGCTGGTGGCTCATGCCGCCGGTGCCCCAGATCTGCACGTTCAGGTCGGCATCGAAGCTCTCCACCGCGCGGCGGATGGCCTGGCCCAGCGCCAGGCAGCGGCGCCCCGAAGGCACCGGATACTGCACCACGTTGACGGCGAAGGGGATCACCGGGCAGGGCCAGGCCGGCACCTGGCCGCACATCAGCGACAGCGGAACGGTCAGACCGTGGTCCACGTCCATGCGGTTGACGATGGTCAGGTCGAAGTCCTGCTGGATCACCGACTGGGCCACGTGCGAGGCCAGTTCCGGATGCCCGACGACCTGCGGCACCGGACGCGGCCCCCAGCCTTCGTCGGCCGGCTGGAAGCGCTCGCCCGTGCCGATGGCGAAGGTGGGGATCATCTCCAGGCTGAAGGCGCTGGCATGATCGTTGTAGACCAGGAAGATCACGTCCGGGCGCTGCTCGCGCAGCCAGCCGCGGGAGAATTCGTAGCCGGCGAACAGCGGTTTCCAGTAGTCCTCGCCGGTCTTGCCCAGGTCCATCGCCGCGCCGATCGCCGGCACGTGCGAGGTGTAGACGCTTGCGCTGATGCGTGCCATCAGGTCTTCTCCCGCGGCGCGGCCGCGCTGGTTTCGCCGACGTAGCGGTTGCCCTCGATCGAACGTCCCCCGCGCAGCATCATGTCGCGGTACTCCTGTTCGCTCAGGCCGGTCATGCTGCCGGCCATCTGCTGGAAGGACTTGCCGTCGGTGGCGCCGATCTTGGCCAGGAAGTAGATGTTGCCGCCGAGCTGGATGCAGCGGTTCAGGTCGCGCGCCAGCACGGCCTGCTTCTGCTCCTCGGTCATCGGCCATTCGTCCAGGTAGGCGCGTTCGTCCGCCTTGAAGCGCTCGCGGTTGGCGGGCTTCATCAGCGACATGCAGAACTGGTTCAGGTGATAGCCCAGACGCGACATCTCGGCATCGAAGATGGTCGTTCCCGGAACGTCCTTGTAAGGCTTGTCAAGCGCCATCGCCGCCTCCAGGGGTGAGCTCGGGCCAGTACAGGCGCATCGGGTTGTCCACCAGCAGCTTGCGCTGCAATTCCACGGTGGGGGCGATGTGCGGGATGAAGTCCACCAGCAGCCCGTCGTCGGGCATGTGGTTCTTCAGGTTCGGATGCGGCCAGTCGGTGCCCCACAGCACGCGGTCGGGGAAGGTCTCGACGATGCGCCGCGCGAAGGGCACCACGTCGCGATAGGCCGCCTGCTCGCCGTTCAGCGCCGGCGGCCCCGCCACCGACAGGCGTTCGGGGCAGCTCACCTTGGACCACACGTTGCTGTGCTCGCGCATGAAGCGCAGGAACAGCTCGAACTCCGGGCCGTCCACCGGCTTGGTCACGTCGGGGCGCCCCATGTGATCCACCACCACCGTGGTGGGCAGCGCGGTGAAGAAGTCCCACAGTTCCGGCAGGTCCACCGCCTCGAAGTAGATCACCACGTGCCAGCCCAGGGGCGCGATGCGCGCGGCGATTTCCATCAGCTCCTCGCGCGGCGTGAAGTCCACCAGGCGACGCACGAAGTTGAAGCGCACGCCGCGCACGCCGGCGGCGTCCAGCGCGCGCAACTGCTCGTCGCTCACGTCGCGCCGCACCGTGGCGACGCCGCGGGCGCGCCCATCCGAATGCTCCAGCGCATCGACCAGCGCGCGGTTGTCGGCACCGTGGCAGGTCGCCTGCACGATCACGTTGCGCGCGAAGCCCAGGTGGTCTCGCAGCGCGAACAACTGCTCGCGCGAGGCGTCGCAGGGGGTGTACTTGCGCTCGGGCGCATAGGGGAAGCGATCGCCCGGGCCGAACACGTGGCAATGCGCGTCCACGCTTCCCGCGGGCAACACGAAGCGCGGGCGCGACGGGCCCTGGTACCAGTCCAGCCAGCCGGGGGTTTTCTCGAAACGCATGGATTCAGTCCTTGTCGGCGACATCCCGCGCCTCGCGCGCGGCTTGCAGCAATCGATCGGCCTCGACGCGCCAGTCGGCGCTGCGCGCGAAGCCCAGTGCGCCGCGGCGTCCGAACACGCCCTGCCCGGCCAGGTCGGCCATCCAGGCCTGGCGCTCGGCGGTTCCGGCGGCCGACCACGGCTGCAGGCCGGCCTCCTCCACGGTGCGCGCCACTTCGCGCATCTCCTCGCTGCGCCGGCGACCGTGTTCGATCACGCGCTGGAAGAAATACGCGCCCTGCTTTTCCCAGTCGATGCCGGGGAAGGTCTCGGCCAGCGAGGCCAGCACCGCGTCCTCGACCCCATAGGCCCTCGCGGCGCTGAAGCTCTCGATGACCATGGCCTCCAGGCCCTTGATCATGACGCTGCGGCACATCTTGGTGGCCGAGACGATGCCCAGGCGCCGGTCGCCGAAACGCGCGCCGGCGAAGCCCAGCGCCTGCATGGCGGGCGCGAACTCGAGCGCATGCGGGCCGCCCAGCAACATCGGCACCTTGCTGCGGTACGGAGGCACCGAGGTCATCACGGCCGCCTCGACGTAACGTGCCCCGCTCGCCTCGACGACCGTGGCCGCCTGCGCCTTGGCTCCCGGCGACGCCGAGTTGAAATCCACGAACCAGCCGCCGGCGCGCAGCGCCGGCGCGCACTCGGCGGCCACCGCCACCGCCTGGCTGGCGGTGACCGCGCTGATCACCAGGTCGCTTTCGCGCGCCAGCCCGGCCGCGCCGTCCGCCAGGCGCACGCCGTGCGCGCCGGCATGCTCGCGCAGCGGCTGCGCGAGCGAGGCCTGCCCGGCCAGCTTGGCGTCCCAGGCCAGCACGTGCTGCAGGCCCAGCGCGCGCAGGTCCTCCGCGACGATGCGCCCGACCTCTCCGTAGCCGATCAGTCCGATGCGCCAGGAGCGCGCCCGCTGCGTGAGTTCGTCCATCGCGCGGGTCAGTCCACGTAGCGCAGGCCGGCTTTCTCCAGCGGCTCGCGCATCTTGTACATGTCCAGGCCCAGCACGCCGGACGCCAGCTTCTTGCGCTTCTCGCCCTCGTTGGCCTCGCGCGCGGCCGCGGCCTCGGCGGTAGCCGCGGCCACCGCCGCCGGCACCACGACCACGCCATCGTCGTCCGCCACCACCACGTCGCCGGGCTGCACCTGCACGCCGGCGCACACCACCGGCACGTTCACCGAGCCCACGGTGGCCTTGATCGTGCCCTTGGCGCTGATGTAGCGGCTCCACACCGGAAAACGCATCTCGGTCAGATCCTTCACGTCGCGCACGCCGCCCTCGATCACCAGGCCACAGGCACCCTGGGCGCGGAAGGAAGTGGCCAGCAGATCGCCGAAATAGCCGTCGCTGCATTCGGCGGTCACCGCGGCGACGACCAGGTCTCCCGGGCGGATCTGCTCGGCCGCCACGTGGAACATCCAGTTGTCGCCAGGGTGCAGCAGCACGGTGACCGCGGTGCCGCAGGCATGGGCGCCACCGTAGATGGGCCGCATGTACGGGCGCATCAGGCCCACGCGGCCCATCGCCTCGTGCACCGTGGCGGAACCGAACTTCGACAGCGCCTTCACGGCGTCGGGGTCCGCGCGCTGGATGTTGCGATGCACCACGCCAAGCTGGTTCAGCTGAGTCATGTCCTTTGCTCCAGGTTCAGAGTCCGCGGGCCTTGAGCGCGGCATCCAGCCTCGGATACACGCGCCGCGCATTGTGTTCGTAGATCTTCGCGCGCTGCTGCGGGTCGATGGCCGCGACCTCGATGTAGCGCTTGGTGTCGTCGTAGTGGTGGCCGGTCAGCGGGTCGATGCCGCGCACGGCGCCGATCATCTCGGAGGCGAACAGGATGTTGTCCACCGGGATCACGCGGGTCAGCAGATCGATGCCCGGCTGGTGGTACACGCAGGTGTCGAAGAAGATGTTGCCCAGCAGGTGCTCCTGCAGCAGCGGCTTCTTCAGCTCCTGCGCCAGGCCGCGAAAGCGACCCCAGTGGTAGGGAACCGCGCCGCCGCCGTGGGGGATGACGAACTTCAGGGTCGGGAAGTCCCTGAACAGGTCGCCGGTCAGGCACTGCATGAAGGCCGTCGTGTCGGCGTTCAGGTAGTGTGCTCCGGTGGTGTGGAAACAGGCGTTGCAGCTGGTGCTGACGTGCACCATCGCCGGGATGTCGTACTCGACCATCTTTTCGTAGATGGGGTACCACCAGCGATCGGTCAGCGGCGGCTCCTTCCAGTGCCCGCCCGACGGATCCGGATTGAGGTTGATGCCCACGAAGCCGTAGTCCTTCACGCAGCGCTCCAGCTCCGGGATGCAGCTGCGCGGATCCACGCCGGGCGACTGGGGCAGCATGGCCGCGCCGATGAAGTGCTCGGGGAACAGCCGCGAGACGCGATGGCACAGTTCGTTGCAGATGCCCGCCCAGGTCGAACTGGTGTTGAAGTCGCCGATGTGGTGGGCCATGAAACTGGCGCGCGGCGAGAAGATGGTCAGGTCGCTGCCGCGCTCGCGCATCAGGCGCAGCTGGTTGTTCTCGATGCTTTCGCGCAGTTCGTCGTCGCTGATGCGCAGGTCGGCCACCCTGGGGCCGAGCTCGGGCGTGGCGAGGTTGTCGATCTGCGCCTTGCGCCATTGCTCCAGGGCCTTCGGCGCCGTGGTGTAGTGGCCGTGACAGTCGATGATCATGCGGGAGTCTCCAGGTTGTTCGGCGCACCGGGCCGACGCTCATGCCTGCATCAGGGTTTCCGATTATGGCAAGCCCATCCGCCGCCACCAAGACCGTCCGCTGCGCTAGCAGCTATCACGAATTGATATGGTCGGCGGCTCGCGCGTGCTCGCGCGCGAGTTGCAGCAGCAGATCCACCGCATGGCGCAACAGCGGAGTGCTGGGCTTGCTGGTGGAGGTGGCCAGGAACAGGCGGCTGTACAGGCTGGGGTGGGTCAGCGCACGCACGCGGAAGGCCTCGCGCTGCCCGCTGGCGAGCACCGCGCCGCGCGCCAGCACCGCGTGCCCATGCCCGCAACGCACCAGGTCGAGGATGGACTGCACCCCGGAGACTTCCCAGGCGATCTGCAGCTTGATGTGGGACAGCGCCGCCTGGTTCTCGATCATCCGGCGGATCGCGTGCGTACGCTCGGGAATCACCAGAGGATACGAGCCCAGACTGTTGAACGGAACCTGGTGTTCGGGCGCGCCGGTACCCGCCGGGCTGACCAGGCACAGCTCCTGCTCGAAGACCGGTCGAACCTCGATCGCCTCCTGGCTCTGGGGATTGAGCACCAGGCCGATGTCCACGCGCCCGGTGGCGATCCACTCGGTGATGTGCGCCGACAGACCCTCGACGATGGCCAGGCGCGCCTTCGGCAGACTGGCCTCGAAGCCCTGCACCAGGGGCAGCGTGAGTACGCGACCCATGCTCGGGGGCAGGCCGATGATGATGCGCCCGGTCGGCTCGTCGCGCCCGGCCTCCAGGTCCTCGCGCGCCTGCGCGACCAGTTGCAGGATGCCCGCCGCGTGCTCGAACAGGCGTTTGCCGGCTTCGGTGAGCACCACCCCGCGCCCGGTGCGCTGCAGCAGCACCGCGCGCAGGTCGGTTTCCAGCAGGCGAACCTGGCGGCTCAGCGCCGGCTGGGCGATGTCCAGCAACACCGCCGCCTTGCTGAAGCTGCCCACCTCGGCGACGCGCACGAAGTATTCGAGTTGCTTGAGGTTCATGCCCCTATTGGAGCACTGTCCCGACCCGGGCGCGCCGCCGACGGGTCGATTCAGCGCGGAGCCATGCGCAGTGCGCCGTCCAGACGGATGGTCTCGCCGTTCAGGTAGCCGTTGCGCACCACGTGCGCGGCCAGCGCGGCGATCTCCCGGGGGCGCCCCAGGCGCTTGGGAAAGGGCACCGAGGCGGCCAGCGAATCCTGTACCTCCTGGGGCATCGCCGACATCATCGGGGTGTCGAACAGCCCCGGAGCCACGGTGACCACGCGGATGCCGTGCGAGGCCAGGTCGCGCGCCAGCGGAAGGGTCATGGCCGCCACGCCGCCCTTGGAGGCCGAATACGCGGCCTGCCCGATCTGGCCGTCGAATGCGGCCACCGAGGCCGTCAGCAGCATCACCCCACGCTCGGTGTCGCTCACCGGCTCCAGCGCCGCGATACGCGCGGCGCACAGGCGCACCACGTTGTAGCTGCCGATCAGGTTCACCCGCACCGTGCGCTCGAAGTCCTCCAGCGGCGCGGGCGAACCGTCGCGCGAGACCACGCGCCTGGCGCCGGCCACGCCGGCCATGTGCATGACGATGCGCGCCGTCCCGTGCGCCTGCGCCGCCTGCTCGATGGCGGCCTGCAGCGCCGCGGCGTCGCTGACGTCGGCCGTCAGCGCGATGCCCCCGATGTCGGCCGCCACGGCGCGCGCGCGCTCGGCATTGAGGTCCAGCACCGCCACCTTCGCGCCCTGACTGGCGAGCTCCCGCGCAACCGCTTCGCCCAGCCCCGAGCCACCCCCGGTGACCAGCGCGCTTTGTCCTTGAATTTCCATGTCGTGCTTCCGTCCTTGGTGTGAAAACGAGTGCGTGCGATCGCGCGCACGAAGGCGCCATTTCACGCCGCCGCGGCGCGGCTGTCCAGCAGATCGCCCTCCACCCGCTGCGCCGCGGCTCGCAATGCGACCATGCAGCGCTCGTCCAGCGCGCTGCCGACCAGCCCCTGCATCATGTCCAGGGTCTTCGCGACCGGCACGGCCGCGCGGTAGGGCCGATCGGCGGAAATGGCGTCGAAAATGTCCGCGGTGGTGATCACCCGGGTCTCCAGCGGGATGTCCGCCGCCCCGAGGCCATGCGGGTAGCCGGTGCCGTCCAGGCGCTCGTGATGCGCACCCGCCACACGGGCGAGCTCGGCGAAGGGTTCGATGCCCGACAGGATCTGCTCGGTGTACAGCGCGTGCATGCGCACCGCCTCCCATTCCGCCTCGTCGAGCCGACCGGGCTTGTCCAGCACGGTGTTGCTCACGCCGAGCTTGCCCAGGTCGTGCAGCAGCGCCCCGCGCCGCAGCCAGCGCCTGCGCTGCGCGTCGATGCCCAGTTGCTCGGCGATCAGATCCGCGTACAGGCCCACGCGCGCGCTGTGCCCCGCGGTGAACGGGCTCTTGGCGTCGATGATCTGGCCGAAGGCCTCGGCGATCTCGTCCAGGTAGTCCTCGTCCACCGGCACGCTGTGCCGCGCCGGCTCCAGCGCGTAGACCCTTTGCGCCAGCGCGGGGTCGCGCAAGCCGCGCCAGAAGTCCTCGCTCGCCACGCGCTCCAGGCCCCGCACCAGCGCGGGATCGAACCAGCTTCCCGCGCGCAGGCGCGCCTCGCGCAGCGCCGCATCCGGGCCGCCGGTGGTGTGGAACACGTCCACCACCTGGGCCAGCAGCGCGATGCGCGCCGGCAGGGCGATGGCCTCCCCGGCGAGACCGTCGGGCTTGCCGCCGCCGTCCCAGTGCTCGTCCAGCGCGTGGATGCCCTCGGCCACCGCCTCGCCGAATCGCATCTGCCGCGCGATGTCGGCGCCGCGCTGGCAGCGCGTGCGGATGAGCTCGCGGGAAAAGTCGTTGCCATGCTGGAAGATGTCCAGGGTGGCGCGAAAGCGCTCGGCCATGCCGGAGCGCAGGCCGGTATGGGTCAGCACGAAGCGCGCCACCTGCGGCAGCGAACTGCCCACGAGCTTGAAGTCGCGCTTGAACCGCAGGTCATCGCTGAGATAGAGCTCGCAGATGCGCGCCGCGTTGCTGCTGCAGCCCAGGTCCTTGAGCAGCAGGGTGTAGTACAGCTCCCACAGCGCCTGCTCGCCCAGGCCGAGTTCCTCCCCGAGGGCCATGCCGATCCACGCGCAGCGCACGCAGTGCCCCCGCGGCTGACCCTCGGTGATGTCCAGCGCGTGGCTCAACGCCCCGATCAGTTCGGCCAGTCTCAATTGCTGCTGCATCTCAGGCTCTCCTGGAGAGGCCGCGTGGAGGCGCGACTCGTTGCTGCACTACGCCGCGCCCGGCGTTCCGGATTCGCGCACTCCCGGCGATTCGCCTTCCTGAAGCTGCTGCAGCAGCCAGCGCACGAAGGGCTGCTCGGGCGACCAGGCCGCCGGCGCGCGATGCGCGGCCGCGTGCCAGGCCTCGACCTCGTGGCCGCGCAGGCCGTTGCGGTGCAGCCATTGGGTCGCCGGGCAATCGTCCACGGGCTGCCTGGCCTGGGCGGCGTCCTGCGCCAGCGCCCAGTGCAACGCCAGCGCACCCAGCGGCCCGTGGATGCGCTCGCGCCCCAGTCGAGGACCGCCGTTGGCCCACCACGCATGCAGTTCGGCGGCCGCCATCGGGCGCGCCAGCGCGAAACCCTGGGCCAGCGTGGCGCCCAGTTCGCGAACGGCATCCACGGTGTCGGCGTCCTGCGCTCCTTCCACGATCACCTGGCGTCCGAGTTCCGTCCCCATGCGGATCAGCGTGCCGACCAGGTTGAAGCTGAGCATGGGCGAGCGGCGCAGGTTCAGGGTCAGACTCTGGTCCACCTTGATGGTGTCGAAGGGCAGCTCGGTCAGGCGTTTGAGACTGCTGTAGCCGGAGCCCAGGTCGTCGATCGCCAGCTTCACCCCCAGCGTGGCCAGCGCCGCGATGGCGCGCGATTGCGCCGCGCGGTCCAGCTCCTCGGTCTCCAGCAGTTCCAGGGTCAGGCGCGACGGCGCCACGCCGCTGGCGCGCAGCGCCTGCTCCACCCACTCGGCGCATTGCGGATGCACCAGCGTGGTCGGCGCCAGGTTGACCGCCACCTCCAGCTCCAGCCCCTCGGAATCCCAGCGCCGCAGCCACGCCAGCGATTGCTCCAGCACCATGCGCAGCAGGCGATCCAGCTCGGCGTCCCCCAGCAAGGGCAGGAACACGCCCGGCATCACCAGCGAGCCGTCCGTACCGCGCAGCCGCGCCAGCGCCTCGACCCGCCGCACGCTTCCGTCGAGCAGGCTCACCACCGGCTGCATGTGCAATTCCAGCCCCCCGCGGAACAACGCGGCGCGGTGCGCCTGCGCCACTTCCTGGGAGGGCGCAGGCGCGGCCTTTGACGGCATGCGGAAGGCGCGCCAGTACTGGGCCGCGCGCAGCTGCAGCAGGTTGGCGAAATAGCGCATGCGCCGCGCGTGGAACTGCTCGGGCCAGGCGCCGAACAACACCAGCACGAAGGCCGCGCCCTCCTGCTGCGCCGGCACCGGAATGGCCATCACGCTGCGCACTCCGTGCGCCTGCATGCGCTCGTGCCACAGCCCCAGGCGCGCGTCGCGCGCGTACTCGCCGGTGGTCTGGATGCGCCCGCTGCGCCAGGCGCTGCCGACCAGCCCGCGCCCGGCCGGGCTGTCGTCGTCCTGGCGAACCTGGTAGCGCCCTTCGCGCAGGTCGGCGCCGATCGCCTGTGCACAGGGCCCCGCGCCGGCCTCCGCCTGGAAACAACCCTGCGAGTCCGGGCGCATCAGCACGCACGCCAGCATGCCGTCGAGTTCGCCCACCGAGCGCAACAAGGCCTCCAGCGCGTCGCGCCAGGGCGTGCCCGGAAGCGGAGGCTCCTCGTCGAACACGGCGAAATAGCGTCCCACCACCCGGTCGTGGGCGAGCATCTGCCCCTGCAGGTCCTCGCGCAGCCTGGCCTCGGCGATCTGCGCCAGTTCGTAGCGCGTGCGCGCCATCACGCTGGCGGCGCGCAGGCGCGATGCCAGTTCCTCCTGCACCAGCGCGGTACCGCGCGCCACGAAGGCCGGCCCCAGTCCGACGAGCGCGCGCGCCCTTCCGCGTTGCGCCGCGCGGCTCGCCACCTCCTCGGGCTGCGCCTGCGGCCCGAGCAGCCATTGCACATGCCGGGCCTGCTCCACGACCAGCTCGCGCAACGCCTCCCCGCGGGGCCTGCCCCCGGGGCGGGCCCACGCGGCCGACAGCCGCTGCTCGTAGGCGGGCGGCTCGACCAGCGCGCGCACAGCGGCCAAGCCCAGCAGTTCGGTGGCGCGCGCGCCGAAGGGGTCGAAGTCCTGGGACGGATCGCCCGCGGCGCCGGCACTCGTGCCGAGCTGCCACCAGCGCGCGCGCTGGAGCTTGTGCGCCTTGAGCTCGTAGAGTGCGGCGTCGGCCTGGCGCAGCACCGCCTCGCCACCACCGCCGTCCGTGGGCACCAAGGCCAGGCCCAGGCTCATGCCCACCCGCACGCGCTGGCCCAGCGGCAGCACGAAGTCGTGCTCGACGGCTGCGTGAAGGCGGGACAGCACGGCGTTCAGCTGCACCTCGTGCTCGTGCTCGTCCAGGTCCTCCAGCACCAGCACGAATTCGTCGCCGCCGAAGCGAGCCAGGAAATCCGATGCACGCATCGCGTCGCGCAGACGACGCCCGAGCTCGCGCAGCAACGCATCGCCGGCCTCGTGCCCATGGGCGTCGTTCACCGGCTTGAAGTCATCCAGGTCCAGCATGCCGACGGCCACGCGGCTACCCGGCCTGCGGGCCCGGCGCAAGGCGCGCGGCAGGTACTGCTCCAGCGCGCGCCGGTTGGGCAGTCCCGTGAGCGCATCGTGGCGCGCCTGGAATGCGATCATGTCGCGGGCCTCGTGCAGCGCGCTGACGTCGATGACGCTCCACAGCACCCCGGGAGCGCCGTCGGGCAGTTCGATGGGCACGCCGCTGATCTCGCACACCCGCGGCCCGCCGTCGCGGCGGCGAAAACGCTGCTCCACGCGGCCGCGCAACACGCCCTGTCGGGCCTGCTCGGCAATGGCCTCGAAACGCGCGCTGTCCGGCCCCGGCTCGAACAACAGCTCGGCGGACTGCCCCAGCAACTGCTCGCGGACATGCCCGAGCATCTCGCACAGCGCCGGATTCGGGTCGCCGATGCACCCCTGCGCGTCCAGCGTGAACATCCCCGCGGCATTCTTGTCCATCAGGCGGCGCTGGTAGGCCAGCGCGCGCTCCAGGCGCAGACGGGATTCGCGCTCGCGCGCGGCCAGGTCGATGCGATCCAGGCCTCGCGACAGGTTCTCCGACAGTTCCTCCAGCAATTCGCGCAGATCCTGGTCGTACACCGCAGTCTGCGCGTCGAGGATGGTCATGATCGCCCAGGTGCGGCGCTCGCGCCGGATGGGCAGCGTGGCCGCGGCGCGAAAGCCGTAGCGTCCCGCCGTCTCGCGCCAGGGGCCCAGTTCGGGCGAATCGAGGAAGTCGTCGGTGTACAGCGCCCTGCCCTCGCGCCAGGCCACACCCGCGAAACCACCCCCGTGCGGGTCCTCCGCGCGGCTGGAAATCACGATGTGCCGCAGGTACTCCGTCTGCCCGGCGCTGGCCAGGAACTCGAAGCGGCCCTGCGCGTCGGGTCGCGCCACGTACATGAGCCTCGCCCCGGCGTAGCGCACGCCGAGGGCGCAGGCCTGGCGCAGCATCGCCAGGTCGTCCGCGGCATCCGCGCTGGCCTGGCTGACGCCGGCCAGCAAGGCCCGGAAATCGGCCAGGCGGCGCAGGCGCGCCTGCGCGCGCCGCAGGCGCATGGCCGCCTGGCGGGCTTCGATCACCCGCACCGCCTGGCGGCCCAGACGCTCGAGCCCGTCGCGCTGCGCGGGGTCCAGCCGACGCGCCACGCGGTCGAGCACGCACAGGGTACCCAGCGCGTGCCCCTCGGACGTGCGCAACGGAACGCCGGCGTAAAAACGCGCATGTGGCACGCCTCGCACCAGAGGATTGTCGGCGAAACGCTCATCCTCTCGCGCATCCGCAATCTCCAGCAAGGAATCGCCGAGAATAGTCTGAGCGCAGAAAGACCCTCCCCGCGGCGCCTCGACCAAGTCCGCGCCGTGGCGGGTCTTGAACCAGACGCGCCCGGCATCGACCAGGCTGAGCAACGCGATCGGCGCCCCCGTGAGCTGCGCCGCCAGCGCGCCGAGATCGTCGAACACGTCCTCGGGCGCGGTATCCAGGATGTCGAGTTCCTGCAGGGCTCGCAGGCGCTGCGCCTCGGCGTCGGGCGGAGCAGCGGAAGGGACTTCGGGAACGGACATGGCGGCGTTGGCGGGGTGTCGGGGATTTTCGCATGCCGTCCCCTGCCGGGGACGCTGGCGCCGAGAGCAGGCCGGAAGTGCCCTGCGCTGGCGTCCGGCGGGGACACCTCGGGTAGACCCTAGCAATAAATGCGACACATTCCCTGCGTACCTTGCGGACATTTTTCGCAGGTACGCTTATGGCCTGCGGCGCATCCACCCGGCGCCCGATCATCGCCCCGCGATGTTCGGGCGGCAACATCCCCGAAGGAGGACTCCGCAATGAACCACAATCCGTACGCAACCCAGAGCTACACCGATCTGCTGGGAGAACTGGAACACGCGAGGCGCTTGCTGGCCCAGGCACGCATCGGCAGCCTGGCCCCCGCCGCCGCCGCCCAGCGCGCGATCGAAGGCATCGACGCCGTCGAGGCTTCGTGGAGCGCCTTCGGCCGCCAGCACCTGCGCGCCGCGCGCGGCGCCCTGACCGTCTTGCGCGAGGGTGAACTGCCCCACACGCCGGACTGCATCCACGCGGTGCGGGAACTCTCCGCGCTGCTGCAGGCCCACCGCGGCGCGGAACACGCGCCCTCGTGCAACCGCCATTACGCCTGGCAGTGACGGCGCCCGCTGGAGCGGCGCGCCTGAAGAGTGTCCTGACGGGGGTCTGCCTGGCGGCAGTCGGTGCGACCCAGGTCTGCCACGCCGGAGTCGTGGCGGACGGCCGCGGCTGGATTTCCGAGGCCGGCTCGCACCTGGAGGACATCTACCAGCAGGGGCAACCGGAACTGTTCGTCACCGGATACGCCTGGCACGATCCGCACACCTATACCGCGGCCAAACTCGCCACCCTGAACAGTCACGCCTGGGGTTTCGGGGCCGGCAAGCGCCTGGTCGATGCCGACGGCAACGACGAGATGGTCTACGCGATGGTGTTCTCGGATTCGCATCGCAAGCCCGAGCCGGTGGTGGGCTACGCGAAGCAATGGATCTGGCGCCCGACGCAGGGACCGATCAGCCTGGGTGCCGGGTACACGGCTGGTCTGACCTCCCGGACGGACATTCTGAACAACATTCCCTTTCCCATCGTTTTGCCCTTGTTTTCTTTGGGAATTGGTGCGATTCGCCTGTACGGAACCTTTTTGCCAAGGATCACGGACAAGTTGAATAACGGAAACGTGGCCTTCTTTTTCGCCAGTATCCAGTTTCGTTGAAAGCGACAAAATCGGAACAAATCGCCCCGAAAATTCCGTAGCGCCCTGATTCCCCCTTGGGAGTGACTGATCAAGATGCTCCCGGCTGTGCAATGTTTCACGGATCACGGCGACCCTCGCCTCTAAACTGCGAACGAGAATGCCGGTGGGCGTCCAGCCGATGCCCACCGGCTCCATCCGAGCACGCGCAGTGTTGAGCGGGGGAAACGATATGAGAGTACCTGTGCAGCGCAAGCCGGGGCGGGGCGCGCCGTGAGCCATCGCCCATCCCATGAGGGAGCCCTTCCGTCCCGGGCCATCGCGGAGGACGCCGCCACGGACCAGGTGAAGTTGCTCCTGCGGGGAGTGCCCATCAATTTCGTGGTGGGCGTGGTCTCGGCGACGGCTTGTGCATGGGTCCTTCGCGGAGTCGAATCGCCTCATGCGCTGACAGCCTGGCTCGCCGTCTATTGCGCTCTGTACCTCGTGCGCATCGGGACCTGGCTGCGTGCGCGCGCCGAGGGCGCCGTGGATCGGGCACCCTCGCGCTGGCTTCTTCGGGTCCGCCTGAGCGTGTTCGCCGTCGGTCTCGGATGGGCCATCCTCCCGGCATTGCTGTTTCCAGCCGACCCCATGCACGCATTGGCGGTCGGACTGATCGCCTGCGCGGTGTGCGGAGGCGGCATGGCCATCTACTCCGCCGATTCGGCCTCCGCCTTGCTGTTCGTGATGCCCACCGTGACCGCGGCGACCTGGCACCTGTTGCTGTCGGGGCAGACGCTGCCGCGCGAGATGGGTGTGCTCTATCTGCTCTATATCGCCTTTCTCCTGCACGCCACGCGCAGGACCCACGCGCAGTTCCAGCTCATTGCGCTGCATCGCGCGCACGCCTCGGCACAGTTGTCTCGCGACCCCCTGACCGGGCTGGGCAATCGCCTGGACCTCGAAGTCCGCCTGCAGCAAGCCCTCGCGCGCGCGCGACGCCACGGGACCGAAGTGGCACTCGGCTACATCGACCTGGATGATTTCAAGCCCGTCAACGACTCGCTGGGCCATGCCGCCGGCGACGCCCTACTGCGTCAACTCGCCGCGCGCTGGCGTGACGAGTTGCGCGCAAGCGAACTGATCGCCCGGCTGGGCGGCGACGAATTCGTGCTGCTGGTCGAGGATCTCGACCCCGAACATGCCCTGACCCAGCTCGACGCCGTGGTCGAGCGTCTGCACCGCGCCGTACAGCGCGAGTTCGAGCTCGCCGGCACGACGGCCCGCGTGGGCATGACCATCGGCGTGGCCCGCTATCCGCTGGACGGA
Organism: Pseudomonadota bacterium; assembly: GCA_021848345.1. Taxonomy (GTDB): domain Bacteria; phylum Pseudomonadota; class Gammaproteobacteria; order Burkholderiales; family Burkholderiaceae_C; genus Thiomonas_A. The sequence goes on from JAJZUV010000022.1 coordinate 17,740, forward strand.
ACCGAAGCGGACACGTTGCTGCGCCATGCCGATGCGGCGATGTACCACGGGAAGAAGCACAAAGGACGCGGCAGTGCCGGCTGGTGGCCCACGCGCGCGCAGGCCGGAGCGTCCAGGGCTCAAGTGGCCGAGCCGGCCTGACCGCCGCAGGCGTCCGTGACCGGGGCCGCGGCTGGCATAATGTCCCCATAACAATGCATCGACGACGTGCACGTCCGCGGATATTTCCACTGAATGTCGCACGATCTACGGGGGATACGCACGCGGGCCGCGGCCCGCTTCATCCGGAGAATCCATCGATGACCCAAGATCGCCAGAATCCGTCTTCCCTGCTGAAATCCGGGCTGCGCCTGGCCGGCGTGGTCGTGGCCGCCGCGAGCCTGTGCGCGGGCGCACAGGCCATGACCGTGTCCCAATACGGGCACGACCTGAAGAACGACGCCTCCCATGCGGGCCACGCAATCGTGCACGCCGGCTCCGAGGCGGGCCACGGCGTGTGGCATGCCGGCAAGACGGTCGGAAAGGACGTCGCGCACGGCGTGGAGCATGGCTACCACGCCACCAAGAAGGCCCTGAGCGACAAGAGCTCCAAGTCGTCCTCGGGCAGCAAGTAAGCGATCCATCCGGGCAGCCCACGCAATGTGGGTTGCCTTGCGTGGGAGAGGCTCGGCGTGAAGGGCCTGTCGCGGCTCGATTGGCTCAACCCACCGTCTTCCGACTTTTCCGCGGCGGCATCTGCCGCGCGCTGCGCAGGAATTCGCGTGCGCGTTACTCGCACCTGGAATCATTCAAAAATCCCACAAAAAATATATCCATTTCCGACCTCAAGGAACTCCGCGAATTCAGTCGTCATTATCGATTTCTCGATAAACTGAAGCCGCGAATCGACAATTCCCAGCACCACGCGATACCGAAGGAACACGCGTGGAGCAGCGGAATCGATCGACCCGCGGAAAACTTCATCAGCGACCTCAATCCAAGGAGCGGAAAATGGCAGAACATAACCAGCACGGCAACCACGAGACATCCAAGCGAGGCTTTGCCTCGATGAGCGAGGAGCAACAGCGCCAGATCGCCTCCAAGGGCGGCCAGGCCTCCGGCGGCAACTTCAAGAACGATCCCGCCCGCGCGGCCGAGGCCGGCCACAAGGGCGGCCAGGTCTCCGGCGGGAACTTCAAGAACGACCCCGAGCGCGCGGCCGAAGCCGGCCACAAGGGCGGCCAGGTTTCGGGCGGGAATTTCAAGAACGACCCCGAGCGCGCGGCCGAGGCCGGCCACAAGGGCGGTCAGGTCTCCGGCGGCAACTTCAGGAACGACCCCGAGCGCGCGGCCGAAGCCGGGCATAAAGGCGGCCGGAACTGAAGTGCCGCGCCGCCTCTCCTGGCCGCCCCGGGGGCGGCCGGGGCGGGGCTTGTCGCGGGCGAACTCCATTTGTTCCGCATGCCGCGGCCCTGCGAAATCGCCCACTCGATGCGCCCAATGGAATCCGGCTTCGCATTCTCGCCGCCGGATTATCGTGGCGACCCGGGCCAACATATTCGGCCCGAATCCGATGGCGGCCGCAGTTTCGTTTCAGATGGGTCCTGGCTCGCGATCGTCGCCAGCGCGAACGTCGAGCTTCACGATCCTGGGCCGGGACCGATTCGCTGGCACGAGGTCCCTGCCCGGCCCCGAAGCGGTACGGAGCGGTCCCGCGGAGTCTGACGCCGGATGCCGCAATAGCGGCCTCGTCGGCCCCGCGGGCCGGCCCGGCGCCCTCTCCGTTCGGAGCCAAACATCTCCTTTTCGTGAAATAGTTGCAGGCCTTGGGGCGCGGCCGCGCCTAGGATCTGGGCACACGGCTGGCCAGGGAGGCATGCATGAGACTCATCGATTGGGAAGGCGCGGAGGAAGGCGCCGCGCAGGCGCGTGGCGTGCCGATGCACACCACGGCGGGCCTGGAATTCAATGCGCGCGGAACCGCTCATCCCGTCTACTGCAACGTCTACCTGAGCCACGACGACAAACAGGCCATCGACGCCAAGGTCCGGCTGCTCGACGGCAGCGGCGCGACCATCACGACCACCGAGACCACCCTGCACGATGGCGACGTGGTCTACGTGGCCACGGCCGGCCAGCGTCGCCCGCACCGGATCCGCAACCTGAGGCGCGGCGCGCGCGCACGCGACAGCGCGGAGCTGCGCATCGGTGAGCTCGAGGAACTGGAACAACGCGAGGAGCTCGCGTCCTGAGTTCCGCGCCCGAGGCGCCCGCCCCGCGCACGCGCTGATTCAGCGCCGGGTGTGCTCGATCAGATCCAGCGCCGCCGCCAGCAAGACGCCTTCGCGCCCCTCGAGCTCCGCCAGGATGCTCAGGTGGTTCGCATCCGGAATTTCCAGCAGCCGCGAGGGCTCGCCCGCGTCGCGCAGGCCGGCGTGGTATTCCCGGCTCTGGCGCTGCAATTCGGACAACTCCGCGCGCCCCACCGCGACCACGGTCGGAGCCCCGCGACCGATGCGAGCCTGCGGGCTGCAGACCGCCACATCCTGCTCGCGCAGGCCCAGCGCGTCGTTGAGCGCCCCACGCCGGATCGGCTCCAGGTCGAACAGCCCGCTGATCGCCAGCACGCCGGCCACGGCGGCATGGGCCCGGTGCATCGCCGCCAGGTGTCCGCCCGCCGAGTGCCCGCTCAGCACGATGCGCGGCAAGCCTCCCGCGCCGGTGCCCAGCACCGGGTGGGCCCGCAAGGCATCGAGCAGCATGCCGATCTCGCCCACCATGTCCGGCACTTTCGCTGCGGGCGCCAGGGTGTACTCGGCCATCACGACATGGAAGCCCGCGGCCAGCGGCCCCGACGCGACGCAACTGAAGTCCCGCTTGTCTCGCGCCTGCCAGTAGCCGCCATGGATGAACACCAGCACCGGGGCAGCCGTGCCGTCACCCTGCGCGGGATACCAGTCGTAAACCTGGCGTGGCCCCGATCCATAGGCGATATCGGCCACGCAGGCGTGCGCCGCGTGGAAGGCCCGACTGCGCTCGCGCAGTTCCGACGCCACCTCGGCGGCGTCGGCGATGATCGCGAGGTTGTCGTAGGCGGCCGTGAATTGTTCGCGGGTCTGGAGCTCGGCGGGAATGGGCATGGCGGCTTCGGAGGAATCGAATGCGAAGCTTAGGGCATGGCGCGGCGCGCGTCCTGTCGCCGTACCTCTTGGTAAAACCCCGTGCATCCGTGAAATAGTTGCAGGTTGCGTCGTTACACGGCCCATTTGCCGTGAAATAGTTGGACGCACACCGCGACTCGCCTGCCTAGTATCGTCGCCATGGACCCATGCCACGGGATCCGGGGGGCATCATCATGCAAAGCGAGCCGCAGGACACGAAGGACGGCACCGCGCGAGACCACGCGCAGGCCGCCACGTGGGCACACGCCGCGCTGGCCGCCGATTTCGGCGAACGCGGCGACGAGCCGCAACCCCATCTGCCGGCCTTCAGGAGCGAATCGGAGCGCCAGCCCCTGCGGGCCCGGGTCAAGCTGTCCGCCAACGGCAGGACCACGCTGGTCACGATCGAGACCTCGCTGCGCGACGGAGACGTGATCTACGTGGAAGCCCAGGGCACGCGCAGGGGGCACAGGATCGCCGGCATGCGTCGCGGACTGCGCTCGCGCGACCCGCGGGAACTGCGCATCGCGGTTCTGACGGCGATCGACGATTAGCAGGCCCTGCAGGCGCGCGCGCAACGCGCGACAATGAGTTCGGTGCGCATCGCGCGCGGCCCCTTCCGGATTCTCGACAGCCTGCCAGTGTCCTCCCCCACCCAAGTCCTGCAGTCCCCAGCCGAGGAAGTGGCCAACAGCCTTACCCACGGGCTGGGACTGGCCTTGGCCGCGGCGGCCATTCCCGTGCTGGTCGTGCACGCGCGAGGCGCCGGCGCGGTCACCGGCGCGGCGGTGTTCGGCGCCACCGCGGCGTTGTCCTATCTGGTCTCCACGCTGTACCACGCGTTTCGCGTGGGCCGCGCCAAGTCGGTACTACGCTGGATCGACCATGCGAGCATCTACCTGTTCATCGCGGGCAGCTACACCCCCTTCACGTTGACCGTCCTGCGCGGTGCCTGGGGCTGGTCGCTGTTCGGCCTGGTCTGGGGCCTGGCGGTGCTGGGCGTGCTGTTCAAGACCCTGGGCACCGAGCGCTTTCCCCGCCTGTCCACCCTGCTGTATCTGGCCATGGGCTGGGTCGCGCTGGTGGCCATTCGCCCGCTGTGGCTGGCCATGCCCGGGCCCGCCATGTTCTGGCTTGTCGCCGGCGGCGTGGCCTACTCGCTCGGCGTGATCTTCTTCGCGCTGGACCAGCGGCTGCGCTATGCGCACAGCGTGTGGCATCTGTTCGTGCTCGGCGGCAGCGTATGCCACTTCTTCGCGCTGATCGAAGTATTCGACCTGCAGGCGCTGGTGCGCTGAGCCGGAGCCCAAGGCTGCATTCCATGTCCACCGAAACCCTCTCCTCGCCCGACTCCGCGAACTCGCCTGCGACTTCCGGGCTGCGCCCGCGCCTGCGACGCTTTTTCCTGCGCGCCTGGCCGATCATCGTGCTGCTGCACGTGTACATCGGCGCCCAGTTGCTGCCCGCCTACACGAGTGCCTGGCGCATCGTGGGCGCGGCCTGCCTGGTGCTGTCCGCGCTGCTGATCCCGGCCGGCTTCCTCAGCCGCTTCCGCGAGGGCGATTCCTGGGATCTGGTGGCCTGGGCGGGCTTCCTGGATCTGGGCCTGTTCTCGTCGACCCTGGTGTTCACCCTGCTGCGCGAACTCGTGCTGTTGTTGCCCGACACGAACCGGCTGGTCGTGCCCAGCGCGGTCGCGGTGCCGGCCGCGGCCCTGCTGGTGTCGCTGATCGGCCTGGTCAACGCGCGGCGCGTGGCGCGCGTGGTCGACGTGCAGGTGCGCCTGCCCGGCCTGCCTTCCGGCCTGGAAGGGTTCACCATCGTGCAGATCAGCGACATCCACGTGGGTCCGACGATCAAGGTGAAACACGTGCAGGCCATCGTGGACCGGGTCAACGGTCTCGCGCCCGACCTGGTCGCCGTCACCGGCGACGTGGTCGACGGGCAGGTCGAGCGCCTGCGCGAACACACGGCGCCACTGGGCGAACTCAAGGCGCGCCATGGGGCATGGCTGGTCACCGGCAACCACGAGTACTACTCGGGTGCGGCCGAATGGGTGGCCGAGTTCGAGCGCCTGGGCCTGCGCTGCCTGCTCAACGAGCATGCCGTGCTCGCCCACGAGGGCGCGCGCCTCGTGCTGGCCGGGGTGACCGACCCGCAGGGGCAGTCCTTCGACCCCGCCCATCGCAGCGACCCCTTCAAGGCCCTGCAGGCCAGCCCGGAGGGCCTGCCGCGCATCCTGCTCGCGCACCAGCCGCGCAGCTCCGCCGAGGCCGCGCGCGCCGGCTTCGATCTGCAACTCAGCGGGCATACCCATGGCGGGCAGTTCTGGCCCTGGAACCATTTCGTGGGCCTGCAGCAGCCCTTCACCGCCGGGTTGCACCGGGTCGGCGGATTGCAGGTCTACGTCAGCCGCGGAACCGGCTACTGGGGGCCGCCCAAGCGCTTCGGCGCGCCCTCCGAGATCACCCGCATCCGTCTGGCCGCGGCGCCGGCCTGAGCCCGCGCCCGGTTCTCCGCGCAACCTCCAAAGTTCCTCCGAACCGCCCATGTACGCCGTCATCCTGCACTACAAGGCCTCGCTGTCCGAGATGGATCGCCATGTCGACGCCCACCGCGCCTGGCTACGCGAGCACTACGCCGCGGGACATTTCCTGCTGTCCGGCCCGCAACGCCCGCGCGTCGGCGGCCTGATCCTGGCCGCGCCCATGGAGCGCCCCGCACTCGACGCCATCCTGGCCGGCGACGCCTTCGCCAAGGCCGGACTCGCCGACTACGAGGTGATCGAGTTCGCCCCCACCATGACCGCCCCCGCGCTGGCGTCCCTGGCCGAGAAGCCCTAGCCCCCGCGGCGGTCCCGGCGATCGGTTGTCGATACTGCGCCCGGTCAAGGTAATTTTTTCCCCGCGGTGCTCGCATAGCCCCCACGCCCTTCGGGCGAGGAGATGAGGCCATGCGAAATTCATTGCGCGAACGAGTAGCGATCTCGGGTGTCGGCTGCTCGCGTTTCGGCGACCTGCTCGCCACGCCCGAACTGCGGGGCATGAGCCTCCAGGAACTGCTCGCGGGCGCCGTGCGCGAGGCGCTGGAAGACGCCGGCGTGGGCGGCCAGGACGTGGATGCCGTGTTCGCCGGCAATGCCATGGCGCACAGCTCGCAGCTGCCGGGCACGTACACCCAGTTGTCCAAATGGACCGGCACGCAGTTCAAGGCCGGGGTCCATTTCGAGGCGCAGTGCTCGACCACCAACGTCGGCGCGGCGATGGCCGCGATGGCCATCGCGGCCGGCGTCTACGACACGGTGCTGGTCTACGGGCTGGAGACCACGCGCACCAAGGTCAAGGACTACAGCCCCTACGAGCGGGAGGCCATCTCCCACCAGCAGACCTGGCTGTGGACCGACATGGCGGTCAACCAGGCCTACGGCGTGCCCCAGGGCTACGACATCTTCTCCACCTACAACGGCCTGGTCGCGCTCGGTTACTGTCGCAAGTACGGCATGTCCATCGAGGAGTTCGACCGCGGCATGTTCGAGCTGTGCCGCACGCGGCGACTGCACGGCTCGATGAACCCGAAGGCCAACATCCAGGAGAGGCTGGAGGATCGCGCGGCCCGCGAGGGCTTTTCCGATCCGTACGGGTACTGGCGATCGGCCCAGCACAACCCCTTCGTGGCCTGGCCCTCGCGCCTGCTCAGCCTGGTGACCACCGCGGACGGAGCCTCCGCGATGGTGCTCACGCGCGCCGACCTCGCCCGCCGCGGCAAGTCCGCTCCGGTCGAGCTCAAGGGCTTCGGCATCAGCTACAGCGACCTGCCCTGGTACGGCGAGGACCCCACCTACTGGGAATTCGACAAACGCGCCACCGACGCCGCCTTCGCGATGGCCGGCATCGGCGCCGCCGATATCGACTACCTGCACACCCACGACTGCTCGCACATCTCGAGCATCTGCACGGCCGAGATGATGGGCTACCTGGAACCCGGCAAGGGACTCGCCGCGGCCCGGGACGGACGCCTGCGCTTCGACGGCGACCGCCCCATGTCCACGCACGGCGGGCGCCACGCCTTCGGCCACGCGTGGGCCGCCAGCGCGGGCTCGGACACCTACGAGGCCGTGCTGCAGATGCGCGGCCAGGCGGGGGCCCGGCAGATCCCCAGCCCTCCGCGCACCAGCGTCATCCACACCCACGGCTACGCCATGATCGGCACCGTGGTCGTTCTCGGGAGCATGTGACATGCAAGACCTTGCCCAACGACCCGGCGCCATCCGCGCCTACTACGAAGGCCTCGCCGCCGGCACCTTTCTCGGCAGCGCCTGCGGTGCCTGCGGGCGCGTGAGCTTCCCGCCCACCGCCTGCTGCGAGCACTGCGGCAGCTGGGACGTGCGGCCGCGCCAACTCAGCGGCCGCGCCACCCTGCTGTTCGCATCCCATAACATCGCCCCGGCCTGCCATCCCCGCTTCGCCGCCCTCGCCCCCTACGTCTACGGGCACCTGCGCCTGGAGGAGGGGCCGATCGTGCAGGCCATCGTGCTCGGTGTGCTGGCCACGCCCGAGGACCTCCAGCGCCTGTTCGACCGCGGCCCGGTCCCGGCGCGGGCCGAGGTACTGCGCATGGACGACCTGCCGGTGCTGGCCTTTCGCATCGCGGCCTGAACGCCGCCCGCCGACGCCGCGCTCCCGCGCGACGCCGGCCGGGCCTCGGGTACACTGAGCCGAGGTCCACCGCATACTCCCCTCGTGCCCCGACGCCTGCTCTGGCTCCTGCCCCTCGCCTTCGCGCTGGCCCTGCTGGCGTGGTGGGGGCTGCAGCAGTGGCAAGGCCCGCGCGTGAGCGCCTACCGCGTGCACGCGCAGCCGCTGGTGCAGGACGTGGTGGCCACCGGGCGCGTGATCACGCCTTCGCGGGTGAACGTGGCCAGCGAGGTCACCGGCACCGTGCTGCAACGCCTGGTCGAACGCGGCCAGCACGTGCAGCCGGGCCAGTTGCTGCTGCGCCTGCGCGACGACCAGGCGCGAGCCCAGCTGGAGCAGGCCCGCGCCGCGCTGCGTCAACTGCTGCAACAGACCCGCCCGCAGGCCCTCGCCGCGCTGCGCAGCGCCGATTCCGCGCTGCGCCTGGCCCAGGCCCAGGCCCGGCGCGCCCGCGCGCAGGCGCCCAGCGGCGCCCTTTCGCAACAGGCCCTGGAACAGGCCGAGCAGGCCGAACAGGCGGCGCGCCAGCAACAGGCCGCGGCGCGCGCGGCGTGGGATGCGGCGCGCCCGGGCGGCGCCGTGCAACTGCAACTGCAGGCCGCGCAGGCGGCCGCGCAGGCGGTCGCGCAGCGCGCCGACATCCGCGCCGAGGCGGCGGGCCAGGTGCTCACGCGCAACGTCGAGGTGGGCGACACCATCACGCCCGGCCAGGTGCTGTTCACGCTGGCGCGCGCCGGCGACACCGAGGTGTCGCTTCCCGTGGACGAACAGAACCTGCACGACCTGGCCGTCGGCCAACAGGCCCGCTGCATTACCGACGGCTACCCCGACCGAGTGGTCGACGCGAGCCTGGTGTTCATCGCCCCCGCGGTCGACACCAGCAGCGGCACCATCGAGCTGCGCCTGCGCGTGTCCGACCCGCCGGCCTGGCTTCGCCAGGACATGACCATCTCCTGCGACCTGCGCACCGCCCAGCTTCGCGACGCGCTGGTGGTGCCCGACGATGCGCTGCGCGAACGCGAGGGCCGGCAGGCCCGCGTGCTGGTGCTGCGCGGCGGCAAGGCCCGCGCGCAGGACGTGCGCCTGGGGCTGCGCGGGCTGGTGGCCAGCCAGGTGGTGCAGGGGCTGCGCAGCGGCGACGTGGTGATCGCGGATCGCTCGGTGCGCGCCGGCCAGCGCGTGCGCGCGCGCCTGCAGGGCCTGCCGGCCGCGCCGGCCTCGGCCGCGGCGACGGGCGCGGCCCGCTGAGACGCCGCGGCCCGAGCGCATCGCACCCCAGGCGAGAGGCCAAACCATGGGACTGTCCTGGCGCATCGCCTACCACTTCCTGCGCGACGGCAAGGCGCAGACCCTGCTGATCATCGGCGGGGTCGCGGTGGGCGCGGCGGTCATCGTGTTCATCACCGCGCTGGTCGACGGCCTGCAGGGCAACATCGTGCAGCGTACCCTCGGCACCCAGGCCCACATCGTCGTGGCGCCCCCCGACCTGCTGCCCCTGGCCCCGCCGCCGCCTCGCGGCGCGATCGACCTGCGCTCCATCGATGCGCGCCCCCAGCGCCTGCGCTCGATCAACAACTGGCCCGGCGTGCTGCGCGTGCTGCAGGGCCTGCCGGGGGTCCGCGCGGCGTCCCCGCTGGTCAGCGGCCCCGCCTTCGCGCAGCGCGGCACCGCCGTGCGCGCGGTCGCGGTGCTGGGCATCCAGCCCGAACGCTACGTGCGCATCATTCCCCTGGATCACGACATGTTGCAGGGGCGACTGGACGTGGGCGCCAGCCACATCCTCGTGGGCTACCGCCTGGCCGAGGACCTCGGGCTGCGCCTGGGCGACAAGCTGCGCGTGCAGGGCGCCTCCGGCGGTTCGCAGGTGTTCGACGTGGCGGGCATTTTCAGCCTGGGCGTGCGCGACCTCGACGAGCGCTACGTCTACATGGGGCTCAAGCCGGCGCAGTCGCTGCTCGGCCTGCCCGGCGGGGCCACCGAGATCGATCTCACGGTGGACCGCATCTTCGACGCGCAGGCCATCGCCGCGCGCATCGCGGCGCTCACCGGGCTGAAATCGGAAAGCTGGATGTCCACCAACTCCCAGTTGCTCAACGCGCTGCGCTCGCAATCCCTGTCGAGCGCGCTGATCCGGTTTTTCGTCGGGCTGTCGGTGGCCTTCGGCATCGCCAGCGTGCTGGCCGTCAGCGTGGTGCAGCGCACCCGGGAAATCGGCATCCTGCGCGCCATGGGCGCCACGCGCGCGCGCGTGCTGGCCGTGTTCCTGTTCGAGGGAGGCGCGGTGGGCTGCGCCGGCTCCGCGCTGGGCGCGGCCGCCGGCGCCGGCCTGGTGCACGCCTTCAACGCCTGGGGCCCGGGCCTGTTCTACGTGCCGGTGGCGCCCGCCCTGCTGCTCGAGGCCGTGGTGCTGGCCACCGCGGCCGGCGTGGCCGCGGCCGCCCTGCCGGCGCTGCGCGCTGCGCGCCTGGACCCGGTGGTGGCGATCCGCTATGTCTGAGCCCGCCGAGGCCTCCGCGCCGCCCACGGTGCTGCGCCTGCAGCAACTGCGCAAGTCCTATCAGCCCGGCACCGCGCTGGAGACCGAGGTCCTGCACGGGATCGACTTCGAGCTGCGACGCGGCGAATTCACCGCGCTCATCGGCCCCAGCGGCTCGGGCAAGACCACCCTGCTCAACCTCATCGGCCTGCTCGACACCCCCAGCGCCGGCGAACTCTTCCTGCTGGACAGGCCCACGCGCGAGCTCGACGATACCGCGCGCACCGCGCTGCGCGGCAGCTCCATCGGATTCGTGTTCCAGTTCCACCACCTGATCCAGGCCTTCGACGTGCTGGACAACGTGCTGATGCCGGCGCTGGTGCAGGGCGCGCGGCGCAGTCGCGAACTCGAACTGCGTGCGCTGGAACTGCTGCAGGCGGTCGGCCTGCAGGCGCATGCGCGCAAGCGCCCCTCCGAGCTTTCCGGCGGCCAGCAGCAGCGCGTGGCCATCGCCCGCGCGCTGCTCAGCCGCCCTCCCCTGGTGCTGGCCGACGAGCCCACGGGCAACCTCGACACCCGAAGCGCCGACGAAGTGTTCGCGCTGCTGCGACGTTTCAACCGCGAATACGGCTGCGCCGTGCTGGTGGTCACCCACGACCCGCGGCTGGCCCAGCGCTGCGAGCGTATCCTCGACCTGGTCGACGGGCGTCTCGTCGGCGACCGCCAACTTCCGCCGCAAGCGCCATGAATCCGCTCGCCCCCGCAGTGCTCGCACTGGCAGCCCTCGCCGCCTGCGCGCCCGCGCAAGCGGCACCGCGTGCGCCGACGCACCCCGCGCCGGTGACGCGCTGCGGCTGGTTCGACAATCCCACCCCCGGCAACGCCTGGCTCACCGACCGTCAGGCGCAGTGGGTGATCGGCGTGCAGGGTGGTCACCAGGCCGACGGCGACTGGCCCGACTTCCCGGACGACAAGTGGGTCTCCACCAACGGCCACCATGGCTACGGCTGCGCCTGCCTGCGGGTGATCGACGACCCTCGCACCCACGAGATCCGGCGCATCCTGCGCGCCCGGCCCCGTCCTCTCGAAGCCTGCGAGCGCGATCCGGCACTGCCCCGGCGCCACCCGGTGGCCGACTCGGCGCAGCGCTGAGCGCCAGCGCGTCCGCCCGGCGCGGCGGCCTCGGCGCGCCTCGCACCGGCGTGCTAGCCTTCCTGCCCGAACCGCAAGCGGCGCGACGCACGGACCCGAACTCGTCGGGCGGCGGCTACGCGGCCCGCCAAGAGGAGCTTCGATCGATATGGACCTTCAACTCAACGGCAAGCTGGCCCTGGTCAGCGGCAGCACGGCCGGCATCGGCTACGCCATCGCGCACACCCTGTCCCGCGAGGGCGCGGCGGTCATCGTCAACGGACGCACGCAAGCCGGCGTCGACGCCGCGGTGGAACGCATCCGCGCCGACACGCGCGGCACCGTGCACGGCCTCGCGGCCGACCTGAGCCAGGCCGAGGCCGCGCAGGAGGCGGTACGGCGCTTTCCGGGCATCGACATCCTGATCAACAACCTGGGCATCTTCGAGGCCAAGGCCTTCGAGGACATTCCCGACGAGGACTGGCAGCGCTTTTTCGACGTCAACGTGCTCAGCGGCGTGCGCCTGGCGCGCCTGGTGCTCCCCGCCATGAAGCGCGCCAACTGGGGCAGAATCGTGTTCATCTCCAGCGAGAGCGGGGTGCAGATCCCCACCGAGATGATCCACTACGGCATGACCAAGACCGCGCAGCTGGCCGTCTCGCGCGGCCTGGCCGAGTCGGTCGCCGGCACCGGCATCACGGTCAACAGCGTGCTGCCCGGCCCGACCAGCTCGCGGGGCGTGGGCGACTTCGTCGAGGGCCTGGCGCGCTCCAGCGGCAAGAGCGCCGAGCAGGTCGAGACCGAGTTCTTCCAGAGCGTGCGCCCCAGTTCGCTGATCCGGCGCTTCGCCACCCCGCAGGAAGTGGCCTCGCTGGTCGCCTACGTGGCCAGTCCGCTGGCCTCGGCGACCACCGGCGCGGCCCTGCGCGTGGACGGCGGCGTGGTCAGGAGCGCGTTCTGAGTCCTGCGGCCCGGCTCGATGCGATGAAAAAGCCCTCGGCGACCCAAGCCTGCCCCTGCGGCAGCGGCCGGGTGCTGAGCGCATGCTGCGGGCCCCTGCTGGAGGGCCGCTCCGTCGCGCCCACCGCGGAGGCGCTGATGCGATCGCGCTACGCGGCCCATGCGCTGGACCGCGAGGCCTATGTGCTGGACACCTGGCATGCATCGACGCGGCCGCCGGAGATCGAAAGCCAGGCGGCGCCCCGACCGCGCTGGATCGGGCTCACCATCCTCGGGCACCAACACCTGGACGACAGCCACGCCGTGGTGGAATTCGTCGCGCGCTACCGCCTCGGCGGTCGTGCCCACAGGCTGCACGAGACCAGCCGCTTCGTGCTGGAGGGACAGCGCTGGTACTACGTCGACGGCGATCTCCACGAATAGCCGGGCCGCGCGCCGGGCCGACAGGTGTCGGCCCATGAACCCACCACCTCCTCAGGGTCTTTGCGGGCCGCAGCGCCGCTGCGGGGGCTTGCGTCGACAATGCCCCGCGAACCCGTGGGAGGACAAGCCATGCCGATCCAGCTCAACCACACGATCGTGTGGTCGTCGGACCCGACGAAATCCGCCCGATTTCTGGCGGAGATCCTGGGAAGGCCGGAGCCGACCCGATTCGGGCATTTCCATGTCGTCGAACTCGACAACGGGGTGTCGCTGGACTTCGCGCATGCCGATGGCCCCATTCGCGCCCAGCATTACGCCTTCCTGATCGGCGAATCCGACTTCGACCTCATCCTGCGCCGCATCGTCGACCGGGGGCTGGCGTACTGGGCCGACCCCGGGCGCCACGACGCCGGGCGCATCAACCACAACGACGGAGGCCGCGGTGTGTACTTCCCGGACCCCGACGGCCATTCACTCGAAGTGATCACGCGCCCGTACGGAAGCGCGAGAAGCTGAGCGCCCCCCGCGAAGGCGCTGCCGAGCCTCAGAACCCTGCCGTGTAGCGCAGTTGCACCGTGGTCACCCCCGTGCTGGTGTAGGGCTGGGATCCGTAGGCCACCGACATGCCGACCTGCTGGGCGCCGCCGAGGCGCAGGCTGGCGCCCAGGCTGGCCACCGGCCGGGTACGGTTCGCCGCGGCGTTGAGCACCAAGGGGCTGAGCGGATCGGAGGAAGCGTCGGTCACCGATGCCGAACCGCCGGCGTGGTCGAGATCCTGTTCGAGCCCGAGGCTGGCCATGGCCGTCAGGCGCGGAGCCATTCTTCCGTCCAGGCGCAGTCCCGCCAGCGCGGTGGTCGTCTCGGTCGACAGCTCGCCGTAGCTCAGGGGATCGGTCACGGCGGCGCTGGCGACTTCGGTGTAGGCCGCCAGGCTGGCCTTGGTGTAGCGCAGGCCCGCGTACGGCACCAGCGCCCAGCCGTGCGGCAGCGCGCTCTGGTAGCTCAACTCGACACTGGCCCCCCGCACGTTGAGCGAACTCGACCCAATGCCCGGCTCCGAGGTGCCGCTGACCCCGCGCGTCAGGCTCAGGCCCTGATCGCCATAGCCGGCCGCCACGCGCACCGACAGGCCACGCGCGTCGGGATGCTGGCTCCACACACCGTAAGCGCCGACCATCGGACGAGTGTCGCGGTAGTTCACCCCGGCGTCGCCCGTGCGGGTCGACAGCCCCTGATCGGCCCAGGCTCCGATACGCAGATGCCCGTTGACCCGCAAGGCCCCGTAGACCAGCGCGGCGCTTTCGTGCGGACCGTTGCTGCCCATCGTAGAGTATCGGCCCGCGGCCCCGACACACACGCCTCGGGCGCCGAAATTCCCGCAGTCGATGTCCAGGTCATCCGTCAACTGCGCCGACTGCAGCGCGAACGGCGTGACCAACGCCCGGCCGAGCCCCGCCGTCGAGGCGTTGGTGTCCGAAGGAACCGGACCCGGGGTCAGCACCAGGAACACCGTATTGGCGTCGTAGCTGAGGAAATCGTGCAACAGGCCCAGCGAAGCCCCCTGCACGCTCAGGCTGCCGAAGGTCCCGGAGATTGCGCTGGATGCCGTCAGCAGGGCGTAGCGTCCGGCCGCGTAGGTTCCGCCGGCGGCATGCATCACGACGCCGCCGGCCAGGGCGGCACTCCCCGTCACGTTCAACTGCTGGGGGCCGCCGGGCTGCAGGTTCATGGCCAGGCTGCCGCCCGCGCTCTGCGCGTACTGCTTGACCTGCACGTTCCCGGACGCCGCCGTGATGTCGAACACGCCATGGTTGGTGACCGAGGCCGAATCGGCGATCGACCCCGCTCCGCTCAGCGCGAGGGTCCCCGCATCGATCGTGGTCGGTCCGGTGTAGGTGTTGACCGCCGACAGGTTCAGCGTGCCCGTGCTGCTGCCGTCGCTGTCCAGCACGAGGTCGCCCGCCGAGGCGCCGTCCTGGATGGGGCTGGAGACGGTGGTCGTGGTTCCGGTCGCCACGTCGAACACCGGGTCGCCGCTGAGCGTGATGGGGTTGGAAATCGTCGTGCTGGCGTTGATCCGAAGCGTGGACGGCGTGGTGCTGGTGCCCAGCATGGCCAGGCTGGCGCTGCCCAGCGCCGCGCCGGTGTCGATGCTCAGCGTGGCCCCGGGCTGCACCTGCAGCGTGCCGCTGAAGGCGCTGGCCGCACCCGGACGCAGGTACACCGATCCCCCCTGTCCGCTGTCGGAGACGACCAGGGTGCCGGATCCGGTGAGTTGGCCCGAGAACACCGCCTGCTGGCCCGCGGCGTCGATTTCGTTGGTCGTGTTGCCGACCAGGTAGAAATCGTCGGCTACCTGCGTGGCGCCGGCGCTGACCTGCAGCACGCCCCCCATGAAATACACCGTCCCCGTGCCGGCAAGCGCGCTCGTCAGGGTCCGCGTACCGCTCGCGATGCTGGCCAGCTGGGTGATCGAGATCATGCCGTTGCCCAGGTTGCCGAGCATCGTGGCGCTGTTGCCGTTGCTTCCCGCCACCGCCGACAGCAGCGTGAATCCGCTGGCCGTGTAGGAACCGCCTCCGCCGCCGCCGAAACTCAGGTAGCCCGATCCCCCGCCGCCGCCGGAATAGCCGCCGCCCCCACCGCCTTCGCCCCACCCGGCACCGCCGCCGCCATAGCCTCCGGCCTCGCCATAGGGGTTGGTGCCGCCGCTCATCGACGGATAGGCGCTGCCCCCCGTCGCATTCGCGCTGGCCTGCCCTGCCGTGAGAAAGCCCCCGCCCCCGCCGCCGTGGTAGTTGGGGTTGGCCTGGCCGCCATTGCCGTTCACGCCGCCGGCACCGGCCCCGGCCCCGCCGCCGGTGCCCCCCGCGGTCCCCGTCAGCGCGCCGAGGCCGCCGCCGCGGTTGGAGCCGGCGCCGCCGCCGCCGCCGGCCACGGCCACCAGGGTGTTGGTGGTGTTGTCGAACACGAAACTGCCGCCCCCGCCGCCGCCGCCGCTGTAGCTGGAGCTCACTCCCTGCCCACCCACGATCAGGTTCAGCACGTCGTTGGCCTGCAAGGCATAGACGCCCGTGATCTCGGCTCCCGCCCCGCCTTGCCGCGAGTTCGCGCCGTTGCCGCCTTGCGCTCCGAACACGGAGATCTGGTAGGCGCCGGAGCCGGCGACGTCGTAGGTCTGCGCCGAGCCCGTGTAGTGGAAGGTCACGGTCTGCGCCATCGCGCCGTGGGCCATCGGCGCGCACAGCAGCAAGGCCTTGACCAGCGGCGCCAGGCGAAAGCCGCGCCGGTCCTCGGGCATAGGCCGGAGCCGCCCGGGCGGGGCGCCGGCGATGTTCGCGCGGGCACCGAGCGCGACGTGGATTCGACGCAGGGTCTTGGTGTCGGCCGCGGCGGCCTGGTCTGGAGGGAAGGGCAAGGGAATCGGCAAGCGCATGTCTTCCTGGAAAAGGAGCCGAAGGCTCCATGTATCGCAATGATTCCATGAATCGGACACGCCTGAAGCCCCCCCGATCTCGCGGTTGCGCGTCCTTGGGAGAGCCCGCGTGGGAAGCGCAAGCGGATCGGATGCCCTGGGATGCACCCGACACCGAACATCACGGACTCACCGGCAACGGGCGTCGCCCGCCGATCAGAAGGATGGCCCGGCCACTCGCTTGACCCTTTGCCAGAGTTCAACCGGAATGTCGTTCTGCCACATCGCGCCCAGCAGCCTTCTGTACCGGGCATCCTCACGCGCGCGCTGTTCGACCCTCTCGATCATCGCGGCCCCGTGCCGAACCAGCAGTTCCTCCAGAGGCCCCGCGGCGAGGTTCGCGAGCATGATGTCCGAACCATCGAGGTTTCTGATCTCCTCGATCAGATCCCAGCAACGTTCGGGATTTTCTTCGCACAGAACCGACAGGGCCGCGAAGGCCCAGAAATTCTCCCGATATTGCGACGAGCCGGGCTTCGCATGATGAAGCGCAATCCATGCAGCGGCCAGCATCTTCCGATCGTCGGTCATCGCGCATCCGGCAAGCAGGCATCCATCGTGATGGTGGAGGGTTCGCGCTCCTTCCGGCGCATGGTACCCGCCCCGGCGTGCCTCGCGGCGCCGGCCGGCGGCATGGCCACCGACCGTGGCGGCACGGGGGCTCCTCTCGAGCCCTTGGATCCGCTCGATGAACCTCTCTATAGTGATCGGTGAGCGCAACTGCGCCGCTGCGCTCACCCCTTTCGCACGATGGATGAAGCAACCGTGCCTCACAGCCAATGGCTCGCCCGCGGCGCCGCCGCAATCATCGTCCTCGCAGGCATGAGGGCCTCGTTCGCGTCTTCCGCCGCGCCTGTCTACCTGGGCGTGCTGGAGGGGCCCCAGGTCGCGCCGACCCAACCCCATCCCCCCGTGAGCTCCAGGGTGCACGTGCGCGTCGTGTTTCGACGGGAAGGCTCAGCGTGGAAACCGATGCCATCCGCATTCGGGACCCTCGCGGCACTCCGGGACGCCAGTCGCCACTACCCCGCGAGCCTGGCCTGGACGGTGGTGTACCGCGGCCGGGACATCGGCCACGTGACAAGCCATGATCCGGGCGTGCTGCACTGGTACGCCGATGCCGGCACGCAGATCCTTTCGACTCCCGCAACGGACATCCCCATCGTCCGGGACGGAGCGGGGAACTTCTCCGACGACGACACGCCTGCGCGCAGGAGACCTCTGCTGCTGGTGTCCGCGCCGAATGCCGGGGATCCCCAGCGATGGCAACCCACGGTGCTCACGCGCGCCGAAGCCGCGAAGGCCGCGGCCGCCCTGCGCGTGCGGGTTCCCCGCTCGGAGCGCTGCCAGGCACCGGAACAGGAGCCGGTGCGTGCGGTTCCGTATGGCAACGACAGCATCCAGGTCCTTCGCGCCTACCGCGACAAGGAGGGCGAGGTCCTGTTCGGCGAACGCGTGGCCGATCCGCGGGCGAACTGCGACTTCTTCGACGACCCGACCTTCATGGACTACTGGTTCGTGATGGGCAGGCAGGGGCCCGTGCGATATCTGGGCCGTCAGATGACGCCGATGGAAGCCGCGGACGTCGATCACAGCGGAAAGTCGGCCTGGATCTTCTACACGTCGCGCGGCGAGGACCGGAGCGGGTACGCCTTGTACTACGACGACTTCGCCAAGGTCGCCACATTCGAGTGGATCGATCACTGAGCACGATCGACGCTCAGGGCCCGTCGCCGCGCCTGTACACCGTGACGTCCTGATCGTCCAGATCGAACACACGCAGGCGGTCGGCTCCGAGGTCCAGCAGGATCCAGCGGAATTCCTCGCTGTCGCCTTGCGCCTGCAGGGTCAGCGAACAGCCCTGGGCGCTCCAGCGGCCGGAGGTCTCCGGCCGTTGGTGCAGCCAGGAACTGAAGCTTCCCGCGCCGATCGAAAGTTCCTCGAAAAAGGCGCCCCCGGTCCCCCGCCAGTCATGCTGCAGTTCACCGCGCCTGGCCTCGCACCAAGGCGCATACGATTCGGCCAGCTGCCCGATGCGCACCGCGTAGGCCTTCGCCAGGCAGGCTTCGGTCGTGCAGCGCGACTGGACCGCCGAAATCCACGAGCGCTGGCTGCGCTCGAGCTCCCCGGGGTGGTTCGCATGCGCGAGCGCGGCCGAGTACACGCTGTTCAGGCCCTGGTCCGCCGCGCGCAGCTGTCGGCTCCCGCAGATCAGCCGCGCGGGGTCCTCGACTGCGCGCCGGCAATCGATGGCCCAGGCCGGCAGGCACGCGAGCAGGCCGGCCACGAGGACGATGGCCTGGCGGGGTTTCGGAATCATTCGCATGAAAGGTCTCGCGGGGCGGCTTGCGGGCGTCCGCATTGTGCGAGGCGGCTGCGGCGGCGGCAAGGGCGCTGCCGCGCGCGTCCTATGCTGCGAGCTTCGTCCTCTTGGAGACCCGCATGAGCTCGCGTATCGCACACCTGCAGCTGCTGGCCGAATACAACCGGTGGATGAACGACAGGGTCTACGCGGCCGCGTCGCGGCTCGGCCCGGAAGATCTGGCGCGCGACCGGGGCGCCTTTTTCGGCTCCATCCTCGGCACCCTGAACCACCTCGTGGTCGCCGACACGCTGTGGCTGCGGCGCTTCGCACGCCACCCGCGCCAGTGGCCGCAGATCGCGCCGGTGCTGCAGCTGCCGGTTCCGGCCTCGCTGGACGCCATCATGTTCCCCACGCTGCCCGAACTGCGCCAGCACCGGGGCGAGCTCGACGCATGGATCCTGCAATGGACGGCCGCATTGCTCGACGAGGACCTGGACACCCCGTTGC
Organism: Pseudomonadota bacterium; assembly: GCA_021848345.1. Taxonomy (GTDB): domain Bacteria; phylum Pseudomonadota; class Gammaproteobacteria; order Burkholderiales; family Burkholderiaceae_C; genus Thiomonas_A. Next base: position 36,851 of record JAJZUV010000022.1, read on the forward strand.
ACTACGCCAACTCCAAGGGCCAGCCCTACTGCCGGGAATTGCATGGCCTGCTGCTCCACGTGTTCAATCACCAGACCCACCACCGCGGACAGGCCACCACGCTGCTGACCCAGGCCGGCGCCGACGTGGGCGTCACCGACCTGCTGGCGCTGCTTCCCGAACTGGGCTGATCTCCCCGCCGACAGCGCGGCGGGCCGACGGCAGCCCTCGTGGCGCAAGCTCTGTCGCAGCTCTGCGCCGCCCACGGGCGCCAGCACGCCCGAAGGCCATCGGGGGCACAATAGGGACGGTTCGAGGCGGCCCGCGCCTCCCCTTTCCCGGCTCAGCCCGCGCAAGCCCCATGAACCAGCGACTCGACTACGCCCGCCTCGGAGCGGATCTGTTCCAGCGCTACCTGGCCTTCAGCCAGACCTTTCACATGGACCACGGCCTGGCGCTGCTGGTCGACATCCGGGCCTCCCAGCTCAACGGCTGCGCCTTCTGCCTGGACATGCACGTCAAGCAGGCACGCATGCACGGCGAGCGCGAACTGCGCCTGCACCACGTGGCGGTGTGGCGCGAATCCACGCTGTTCACGGCCAGGGAACGCGCCGCGCTGGCGTGGACGGAGGCGCTGACCCGGTTGGGTCCGGAAGGCCTGTCCGACGAGCTCTACGAATTCGGCCGTGCCGAATTCACCGAGGCCGAGCTGGCCGAACTGGCCTTCCGCATCACGGCGATCAACGGCTGGAACCGCCTGAGCATCGCCTTCCGCACCGCGCCGGGCTCGTTGGACAAGGTCTACGGACTGGACAAGGCCGGCCTCGCCTGAACCGGCGTGCGGTTTCAGAACAGCCTTGCGGGATTGCGCAGCAGCAGATCAGCCCGGGCGGCGATTTTTCCCCGGGGAATGCGCCCGACTACAGGCGCAAAAAAGCCGCCCTGAGGCGGCTTGATGGCATGCACTGGCGGAAAGGGTGTGTGTCAGGGAAGCAACACAAGCTGCTCCAGGGGCTCTCTTTTCGTCTCACTGAAAACGCCGCTACCCGCAAAGCTACCCGTCGCAGAGGCCCTGTTTTCAAGGCTCTCGGGGGCATGGTACTTGACAAGCTGCAGGCCTTGCCTAGCCTTGAAACGACGCCTCGTGGCCTGGACGTTATCGCATTCGCCAAATCAGGAATGACCGAAATGGACAAGGGCGAGCTTCTGGAGAGATACCGGACCTACATCGATTGCTTGAATCGGCGGGACTGGTCACGCCTGGGGAATTTCGTTTCCGACGATGCCCGGCACAATGGCGAGGCGATCGGCCTTGCAGGTTACCGGAAGATGCTCGAACGCGATGTCGCTGCTATTCCCGACCTCATGTTCAACATCGACGTCCTTGTGGTCGACCCTCCCTTCCTCGGGGCGAGACTGCTCTTCGACTGCACTCCCCAAGGCGAGCTGTTCGGGCTGGCCGTCAACGGCCGACGGGTCGCCTTCACCGAGAACGTCTTCTATCGCTTCGCAAGCGGGAAGATCGAAACTGTCTGGTCCGTGATTGATCAAGCCGCGATCCGGGCGCAGCTTCAGCAAGGGTAGCGGCTTCGCTCATCCCGGCGCACCGCGTACAGGGTTTGCCTGCTGATGCCAGCCCTGCGCGCAATCTCGGCCATTGAATGCTCGATCTCTCCCGCCTTGTAGCGCGCCGAGAGGTGGTCGAGCAAGGTGCGGATTTCCGCGAGCGAGAGGCAGGGCTCCATCGGGAAATTTTTGGTGACCCGTCGCGCATCCAGGAGGCTGACTTTGGGGTACGGACCAATGCCACGCATGGTCTCCTTGCCGCCCCGGAAGATCCGTTGAACCCAGTACGCCTTGCCAGCAGGCTCAACTTTCAGGACGAGGCCCTGACCATCGGGGAGGCTACGGACTTTGTCGGTGCGGCGGGAGGCTTCCTGCTTGACCTGGGCGGCGGTGAGACGGGGCATGGCTGAAGGGCTGGCTCACGGTGGAACAGCCTTCAGTTTTACCCGGTTTTCTACCCGGTGCGACGTCGAGATACCCTGCGCCAGCCTGAGACGCCAGGAGACGAGAAGCCCTTATTTCTCTAGGGAAATAGAAGCTTAGAGGCACAAAAAAGCCGCCCGGAGGCGGCTCGATTGCATGCTTTGGCGGAAAGGGTGGGATTCGAACCCACGGTACGGTATAACCGTACACCGGATTTCGAGTCCGGCGCATTCGACCACTCTGCCACCTTTCCGGGGTGTTCTTCTCTGGCGCCCGCGGTGGTCGACCCGCGTGCGCGAAAACATGCAAGTGTAGCAGCGCCGTGCCGGCTCGGGAAGATCCGGCGCTGTCGACTCACCGGGTCTGGGGCATCAGCACCTGCTGGCCGCCCAGATACGGCTGCAAGGCGCGCGGGATGTCCACGCCGCCGTCGGCGCGCTGGTAGTTCTCCAGCACCGCCACCAGGGTGCGGCCCACCGCCAGGCCCGAGCCGTTGAGGCTGTGCAGCCACTGGGTGCGGCCCTGCGCGTCGCGGGTGCGCGCCTGCATGCGCCGCGCCTGGAAGGCGTCCATGTTGGAGCAGCTGGAGATCTCGCGGTAGGTGTTCTGCGCCGGCAGCCACACCTCCAGGTCGTAGGTCCTGGCGGAGCCGAAGCCCATGTCGCCGGTGCACAGCAGCATGGTGCGGTAGGGAAGCTCCAGGCGCTGCAGCACGGCCTCGGCGTGCGCGGTGAGTTGCTCCAGCGCCAGCGCCGACTGCTCGGGCGCGCACAGCCACACCAGTTCGACCTTGTCGAACTGGTGCTGGCGGATCATGCCCCGCACGTCGCGCCCGTAGGAGCCGGCCTCGGAGCGGAAGCACGGCGTGTGCGCCACCAGGCGCATGGGCAGTTGCTCGGGCGGCACGATGGTGTCACGCACCAGGCTGGTCAGCGGCACCTCGGCGGTGGGGATCAGGTAGAAATTGCCCAGCTCGCCGCGCGGCACCGCGAACAGGTCGGCCTCGAACTTGGGCAGTTGGCCGGTGCCGCGCAGGGTCTCGGCACTGACCACGTAGGGCACGTAGGCCTCGGTGTAGCCGTGTTCCTCGGTGTGCAGGTCCAGCATGAACTGCGCCAGCGCCCGGTGCAGGCGCGCCAGCGGCCCGCGCAGCACGGAAAAGCGCGCGCCGGAGAGTTTCGCGCCGGCCTCGAAGTCCAGCCCCAGGCCTGCCCCCACGTCCACGTGATCGCGCACCGCGAAATCGAAGGCGCGCGGCTCGCCCCAGCGGCGCACTTCCTGGTTGCCGGTCTCGTCGGCCCCCACGGGCACGTCCGGGTACGGCAGGTTGGGCACGCCCATCAGCAGATCGGACAGTTCGACCTGGATCTGCTCCAGGCGCGCGGCCGAGGCGTCGAGCTCGCCCTTGATCGACGCCACCTGGGTCATCTCCGCGGCGGCGTCCTCGCCCTTGGACTTGCGCTGCCCGATCAGGCGCGAGATCTGGTTGCGCTGGGCCTGCAGTTCCTCGGTGCGGGTCTGCAACTGCTTGCGCTCGCCTTCCAGGTCGCGGAATCGCGCCACGTCCAGGAAAGACTGCGGCTGCTTGCGGGTGTTCAGGCGTGCGACGACCTCGTCCAGGTCCTTGCGCAACAGGTTGATGTCCAGCATGGGTAGGCCAGTGAATGCTTGAGGGGGGTGCCCCGGAACGTCGCGTCGGCGGGTTCCGTCGGGCACGAAGGCGATTGTGCCGGGGCGGCGTCGCCGCCGCGACGCAGCGGGCGACAGGGCTTCAACTTCGGGGGGTCTTCGGGCCCAGCCCCTTGGGCAGCGGAAAGCGCAGGGTCTCGTCCACACCTTCCAGGTTGCGCACCGTGCGTGCCCCGAGTTCGCGCAGGCGGTCGATCACCTGTTGCACCAGGCGCTCGGGCGCCGAGGCGCCGGCGGTGACCCCGATGCGCTGCGCGCCGAGCAGCCATTCGGCACGCAGGTCGGCCGCGGTGTCGACCATGTAGGCGGGGCGCCCGAGGCGCGCGGCGACCTCGCGCAGGCGGTTGGAGTTGGAACTGCTGGGGCTGCCCACGACGATGACCACGTCGACCTGCGGGGCCATGAACTTGACCGCGTCCTGCCGGTTCTGCGTGGCGTAGCAGATGTCCTGGCGCTTGGGGTCGCGCAGCCGCGGGTAGCGCGCGCGCAGCGCCGCGACCACGGCGGCGGCGTCGTCCACCGACAGCGTGGTCTGCGTGACGTAGGCGACCTCGTCGCTCTCGGGAAAGGGAAGCCGGGCGACGTCGGCCTCGCCTTGCACCAGGTGCACGCCCTCGGCCTGGCCCATCGTGCCCTCGACCTCCGGGTGCCCGGCGTGACCGATCATCACCAGGTGCAGGCCCTCGCGGCGCATGCGCGCCACTTCCACGTGCACCTTGGTGACCAGCGGGCAGGTGGCGTCGAACACCTTCAACCCGCGCGCCTGCGCCTGCTCGCGCACCTCGCGCGACACGCCGTGCGCGGAAAACACCAGCGTGGCGCCGGGCGGCACGTCGTCGATCTCGTCCACGAACACCGCGCCCTTGGCGCGCAGGCTCTGCACCACGGTGGTGTTGTGCACGATCTCGTGGCGCACGTAGATCGGCGCGCCGAACAGCTCCAGCGCCCGCTCGACGATGTCGATGGCGCGGTCCACGCCGGCGCAGAACCCGCGCGGACTGGCCAGCAGCACGTCGAGCTGGTCGGCCACGGGGGCCTCGTGGGTCGGCGTCGGGTTCACAGCACCCCCAGGATGTGCACGTCGAACACCACCGGCTTGCCGGCCAGCGGGTGGTTGAAATCCAGTTCCACCATGTCCTCGTCCGCGGCGGTCACGGTGGCCGCGGCGCTGGCGCCGCTGGCCGAACTCAGCCCGGCCAGCTGCAGCGCGTCGCCCACCGCCAGGCGCACGTGGTCGGGCACGAACTGCTGCAGCGCCGCGCGCGGAACGCGCTGCACGCGCTGCGGGTCGTGCATGCCGAAGGCCACGTCCGCGGGCAGCTCGAAGCTGGCCTGGGCGCCCTCTTCCAGCCCGAGCAGGCATTGCTCCAGCGCCGGTGCGAGCTGTTGCGCGCCGAGGGTCAGCGTGGCCGGATTGTGGCCGAAGGTATCCACCCAGGCGGGGCCGCCGGGGGCCGCCAGGCGGTAGTGAAGGGTCAGCAGGGAGTCGGGGCGAACGTTGGGCACGGTATCGATACACTGTGTCGTGGCGGCCAGGGCCGCGCAAACCCCATTGTAGGGAAGCATGTCCACCCGCATCGCCGACCTTCCTCCGGACGCGCGTCCGCGCGAGAAGCTGCTCGCGCGCGGCCCGCAGGCACTGGCCGACGCCGAGCTGGTGGCGCTGCTGCTGCGCAGCGGCGTGCGCGGCTGCAGCGCGCTGCAACTGGGACAACGCCTGATCGACGCCTTCGGCGGCCTGCACGGCCTGCTGCACGCGCCGGCCGACAGCCTGCGCGCGGTCAAGGGCCTGGGTCTGGCCAAGTACGCCGAACTGGCGGCGGTGCTGGAAATGGCCCGCCGCGCATTGGCCGAGCCGCTGCGCGAACGCCGCCTGTTCGACACCCCCGAGGCCGTCGAGGATTACCTGCGCCTGTGGCTGGGAGGCTCGCCGGTGGAAGTGTTCGCGGCCCTTCTGCTGGACCAACAGCACCGCCTGCTGCACGCGCAGCAGTTGTGGCGCGGCACGCTGGCGCATACCTCGGTGTACCCCCGCGAACTGGTCAAGCTGGCGCTGGCCCACGACGCGGCCGCGGTGATCGTCGCGCACAACCATCCCTCGGGCGCGGCCGAGCCCTCCGCGTGCGACCGCCAGGTCACGCAGCGCCTGAAGTCGGCGCTGGGCCTGCTGGACATCGCCCTGCTCGACCACCTGGTGGTCACGCGCGCGCAGGCCTTCTCCTTCGCGCGCAACGGCCTGCTGTAGGAGCGCGGCGACATGAGCACGCGGATCCCTCGCCGCTCGCGCAGCCGTGCCGCGCCGGCCGTCTCGACGCCGCCCGCCGCGTTCGATGCGCCCGAAGCCGCGGTGGCGCGGGCCGAGCCCGCGACACCACCGGAGCCGGACGAGCCAACCGTGCTGTTCCGTCGCGCCGTGGCCGGAGCGCAGGCGCTGCGCGCGCCCGAGCGCGTATTGCTGCGCCCGGAGCCCCCGCCTCCCATCCCGCGCCAGAGACTGCTCGACGAACGCGCCGCGCTGCACGAATCCCTGTCCGACAGCGTCGACCTGGACAGCCTGCTGGAGACCGACCAGGAACTGTCCTACCGCGCCCCCGGCATCGGCCCCGACGTGCTGCGCAAGCTGCGCCGCGGTCACTGGGTGATCCAGGCCGAACTCGATCTGCACGGCCTGCGGCGCGACGAGGCGCGCGCTGCCTTGCTGGAGTTCACCCACGCCGCGCAGCAGCGCGACGTGCGCTGCGTGCGGGTGATCCACGGCAAGGGCCTGGGCTCTCCGGGCCGCGAGGGCGTGTTGCGCCACAAGGTGCGCGGCTGGCTGCTGCAGATGCGCGACGTGCTGGCCTTCTGCCAGGCCGGTCCGCACGACGGCGGCGCCGGCGCACTGATCGTGCTGCTGCGCGGGCCGCACACGTCCAGGATGCGGCCACCGGCCTGAGCTTCGCAACAACCGGTCGCGGTGTTGGGAATTACCGACACCATAGCCTCGATTCGTGGCCTAAGGTTTCGCTCATGCGAAGCCCTGCCCTCTACGACATCTCGCCCACCGTGGATCCGCGCTCGCCGCTGTTCCCGGGCGACAAGCCCTACGCGCTGCGATGGACCGCGCGCATCGCCCAGGGCAGTTCGGTGAACCTCAGCGCCATGGAGCTTTCGCCCCACGTCGGCGCGCATGCCGATGCGCCGCTGCATTACGCCGACGGCGCGGCGTCCATCGACGGCGTCGACCTGGAGCCCTACCTGGGCCCCTGCCGCGTGGTGCACGCCATCGACTGCGGCGCGCTGGTGGGGGTGGAGCACCTGCTGCGGGCAGGCCCGGGCCTGCCCGCGCGCGTGCTGGTGCGCACCTGCCGGCGTGCCGCCGCTGCCTGGAACCCGAACTTCACCGCCTATGCCCCGCAGGCCCTGGCGTGGCTGGGCGAACGCGGAGTCCGGCTGGTCGGCATCGACACGCCCTCGGTGGATCCGGCCGACAGCAAGTCGCTCGACGCGCACCACACCTTGCTGCGCCTGGACATGCGGGTGCTGGAGAACCTGGTGCTCGACGAGGTGCCCGAGGGCGACTACGAACTCATCGCGCTGCCGCTGAAACTGGCCGGCGCCTGCGCGTCGCCGGTGCGCGCCGTGCTGCGCCGGGTTTGAGCCGCGCCCCGCGTCATCGTCCCCTTTCATCCACGCCCATCCGTCAATCCCCCATGCGACATCCCCTGAGCCGCGAGGCCTGTGCCGAACGCGATGCGACCGACCCGCTGGCGCCGTTGCGCGAGCAGTTCGCCCTGCCGCCGGGCGTCATCTATCTGGACGGCAATTCCCTGGGCGTGCTGCCCGCGGCCACCGCGGCACGCGTGCAGGAGGTCATCGCCGGCGAATGGGGACGCGGCCTGATCCGCAGCTGGAACGACGCCGGCTGGATCGACCTGCCGCGCCGCGTGGGCGACAAGATCGCCCGCCTGGTGGGCGCGCGCCCAGGCGAACTCGTGGTGGCGGACTCCACCTCGGTGAACCTGTACAAGGTGCTGAGCGCCGCGCTGCACATCGCGCGCACCGACTCGCCGTCGCGCCGGGTGGTGGTGTCCGAGCGCAGCAACTTCCCCACCGACCTGTACATCGCCGAGTCCCTGGTGGAACAGCACGGCATGCGCCTGGAGCTGCTGGACATCGACGAGATTCCGGCGCGCCTGCGCGACGACGTGGCGGTGCTCATGCTCACCCAGGTCAACTACCGCACCGGGCGCATGGCCGACATGGCAGCGGTGACCGCGCAGGCCCACGCCGCGGGAGCGCTGGCGCTGTGGGACCTGGCGCACTCGGCCGGCGCGGTGCCGGTGGACCTGAACGGGGCGCGGGCGGATTTCGCGGTGGGCTGCGGCTACAAGTACCTCAACGGCGGGCCCGGCGCGCCTGCCTTCTGCTGGGTCCACGCGCGCCACGTGGAGCGCTTCCGGCAGCCCCTGTCGGGCTGGATGGGGCACGCGGCGCCCTTCGTGTTCCAGCCCGGCTACGAGCCCGCGCCGGGCATCGCGCGCTACCTGTGCGGCACGCCGCAGGTGCTGGGCATCGCCGCGCTGGAATGCGGCGTGGACACTGTGCTGGCGGCCGAGGCGCTGGGCGGCATGCGCGCGCTGCGCGCCAAGTCGGTGGCCCTGACGGAGCTTTTCATCGAACTGGTGCGTGAACGCCTGCCGGGCAGCGGCCTGCACCCCTTCGGCCCCGCCGAGGCCGCGCAACGCGGCAGCCAGGTGTCGCTGGCGGTGCCTGCCGACGGCTCGCTCGACGGCTATGCGCTGATGCAGGCGCTGATCCACCGCGGGGTGATCGGCGACTACCGCGCCGGCGACGGCAGCGCCGCGCATCCGCATCTGCTGCGATTCGGCTTCACGCCGCTGTACCTGCGCTACGTCGACGTGTTCGACGCCGTGCAGGCGCTCGTCGAAGTGCTCGAATCCGCGGCCTGGCGCGAGCCGCGCTTCGCGCGCAAGGGCGCGGTGACCTGAAACCCGCGCCGGCCGGAGACCCTCGATGCCCTGCCCCCACCACGAAGCCGCCGCGCCCTCGCGCGGCGAATCCATCGTCGCCGCCGAAGGCGCGCAACTCGATTTCTCGCGCGACATGAGCTATGGCGACTACCTGCACCTCGAGCGACTGCTCGATGCGCAGCACCCGCTGTCGCCCGAGCACGACGAGATGCTGTTCATCGTGCAGCACCAGACCTCCGAGCTGTGGATGAAACTGCTGCTGCACGAACTGCAGGCGGCCTGCGCCAACCTGGAGCGCGATCATCTCCAGCCGGCCTTCAAGATGATGGCGCGGGTATCGAAGATCCTCGAGCAGCTGGTGCACGCGTGGGACGTGCTGGCCACGATGACCCCGCCGGAATACACGGCCATTCGCCCCTACCTGGGCCATTCCAGCGGATTCCAGAGCTGGCAGTACCGTTGCATCGAGTTCGCGCTGGGCAACAAGAACCGCGCCATGCTGCAGCCTCACGCGCACCGGCCCGAGACCCACGCGCGGGTGCTGGCCGCGTGGCGCGCGCCCAGCCTGTACGACCAGGCCCTGCGCCTGCTGGCGCGACGCGGCATCGCGCTGGCGGAGGACGTCGTGGAGCGCGACTGGACCCAGCCTCGCGCCGCGGACCCCCGTGTGGAGCAGGCTTGGCTGCAGGTCTATCGGGACCCGCAGGCGCATTGGGATCTGTACCAGCTGGGCGAGAAGCTCGCCGACATCGAGGACGCGATGCGCCTGTGGCGTTTCCGGCACCTGACCACGGTCGAGCGCGTGATCGGCTTCAAACGCGGCACCGGCGGTACCGGCGGCGTCAGCTACCTGCGCAAGATGCTCGATACCGTGCTGTTCCCGGAAATCTGGAGCCTGCGCACCCAGTTGTGATTGCCGGCTTCGCGCCGGCACCCCGGTTCAGGCGGCGCCCTGCCCCGGCTCGGCGCGGTTGCGCATCCAGTCGGCGGTGCCGTCGAAGGCCTGCTGCAGGCGCGCCCGCAGGGCCTCCTCGACGCCCTGCTCCTGCATGGCCTGGCGCATGCAGTCCAGCCAGGCGTCACGCTCGGCCACGCCGATGGCATAGGGGAAGTGGCGCATGCGCAGGCGCGGATGCCCGAACTGCTGCTGGTACAGGTCGGGCCCGCCCAGCCAGCCGCTGAGAAACCAGAACAGCTTGTCGCGCGAGCCTTCCAGCGTGGTGGGATGGATCGCGCGCAGCGCGGCGAAGCGCGGCTCCAGGTCCATCAGGTCGTAGAAGCGATCCACCAGCGCGCGCACGCCGTGCTCGCCGCCGAGTTGGTCATAGGGCGTGGGGCCCTGGGGCTGATCTTCGGAGGACATCGATGCGAATGAAACGGTGGACGAAAGGGGAATTGTCGCGCGCGGGGCCCGCGAGGCGTTGCGCGGGGTCAACGCGCGGGCTGGTCCGGGGGACTCAATCGGCGGCGCGCAGCAGGCGCAACGGCGGTTCGCGCAACACGCGGCGCAGGCTCAGCCAGCCCACGACCAGCGCCAGCGCGGCGCCCGCGGCCACGCCCAGGGGCAACCAGGCTGGCGACGGCACCCAGGCGAACTCGAACACCTTGCGCGCCAGCAGCCAGGCCGCCGCCATCGCGCCGACCGCGCCGAGCAGCCCGGCCAGCGCTCCCGCCAGCAGCAGTTCGGCGGCCATGACTCGGCGCAGCAGCGCGTCCGATGCTCCGAGCACACGCCACAGCGCGGTCTCGTGCTCGCGCTCGCGGCGCCCGATGAACAGGCAGGCCACCAGCACGATCAGCCCGGCGCCCAGCGCGAAGCCGAACAGCCACTGCACGGCGCTGCCCACCTGCGCGAGCAGGTGCCGAAGCTGGCCCAGCAACTCGGCCAGGTCGATGATGGTGATGTCGGGAAAGCGCCGCCCCAGTTCGGCGTCGACTTCGGGCGACGTGTCGGCCCCCTCGTGGAACGCAGCCAGGTAGGTGAAGGGCTGGCGCTCCAGCATGGCGCGCGGCGCCAGCACGAAGAAGTTGGCGTGCATCGACGCCCAGTCCACCTTGCGCAGGCTGCCGACGCGTGCCTCCAGGGTGTCGCCGGCGATGTCGAAGCGCAACCGGTCTCCGAGCTTCAGCCCCAGCGTGGTGGCGATGCCCTGGTCGAGGGAAAGCTCGCGCGCGCCGGGAGCCGCGGTGGCCGCCCAGGCACCGGCCACGATGCGGTTGTCGGCGGGCAGCGTGCGCGCGGTGGACAGGTTGAACTCGCGATCGATCAGGTGGCGCGCGCGCTCGTCGCGGTAGTCGCGCCCGAACACCGCGCGCCCGTTCACGGCCACCAGGCGCGCGCGCACCATGGGGTACCAGTCGTAGTCGCGGATACCCGCGCGCGCCAGCGCGGCGCGAAAGGCCGTGCCCTGCTGCGGCTGCACGTTGATCACGAACCGGTCGGGCGCGTTGGCGGGCAGCGAGGCCTGCCAGCCCGCCAGCAGCCCGTCGCGCAGCATGCCCACCAGCAGCAGCGCCATCAACGCCAGGCCCAGCGCGGTGATCTGCGCCACCCCGCTCCAGCCGCGCGCGCCCAGCTGGCGCGCGGCGAGCGCCAGCGTGCCGCGCCCGCGCTCGCCGGCCGCGCGCAGCAGCGGTAGCGACAGCGCGGCGACGGCGGCGAGCAGCGCGGCGGCCGCGGCGAAGGCTCCGAGCGCGATCCAGCCCAGCCAGCCGCGCCCGCCGAGCAGCAGGCACGCGAGCGCGAACATCGCGAGCCCCAGCGCTCCGACCAGGCGCGCCGCGGCGCTGGGAGCCAGCGCCTCGCTGCGCAGCACCCGCAGCGGCGGCACGCCGGCCAGGCGCAGCAGCGCCGGCAGCGCGAAGGCCAGCAGCAGCGTACCCATGCTGAGCAGGGTCAGCGCGGCCGGCTGCCAGCCGGGCGCGCCTAGCTGGCCGGCGTCCACCAGGCGGCGCAGCAGACCCAGCAACAAGGCCTGCAGGCCCAGTCCGGCCAGGCTGCCGACCAGGGTCGCGCTGAGGCCCAGCAGCGCGAGTTCCGCGCCCACCAGCGCCAGTACGGTGCGTCGGCGCATGCCCAGCGCCTTGAGCAGGGCCACCGGTTGCTGGCGTCGGCGCGCGAAGTCTCGTGCGGCCACCGCCACCGCCACCGCGGCGAGCAGAGCCGCCAGCAGGGCCACCAGGCGCAGGTAGTCGGCGCCGCGCTGCAGGTTGCGGTCGAATCCGTTGCCGGCCGCGTCCGGGGTGCTCAGGCGCAGGCCGCGCAGGGCCTGGCCGTGGATGCGTGCGCGCGCCCACGCGGCGTAGGCGTCGACCGCCGGCTGCGGCCCCGTCAGCGCCAGCGCGTATTCCACGCGGCTGGCCGGCTGGATGAGGCCGGTGGACTCCAGGTCCGCCTGGTTGAGCAGAACCCGCGGCGCCAGCCCGGGGATGCCGGCGCCGCGATCGGGCTCCCCGGTCACCAGCGCTGCGATGCGCAGGCTGCGCTGGCCGAGCAGGATGGGCCCCTGCGGCGGCGCCCCCAGGCGCTGCGCCAGCAACGGCGACACCCAGACGGTGCCGGGCCGCGGAATCGGGGTCGCGGGAAGCGCGGCGCCGGGCGCCGCCGCCCGCAGCTTGACCTTGCCGAGCAGCGGATACCCGGGCCCGACGACCTTCACCGCGACGAGTTGGGTGCGCCCCTGCGCGCCCGGACCCAGGGCCATGCTGGCGAACAGATCGGTGCGCGCCATGCGCAGGCCCAGCTCGCGTGCGTGTTGTTCGAACTCCGCGGGCAAGGGGTGGTCGCCGCGCAGCAGCAACTGGCCGCCGAGCAGTTGCGCGGCGTCGCGCTGCAGGCCCGCATGCAGACGCTGCGCGACAAAGCCCACCCCCGACAGCGCGGTGGCCGCCAGCACCAGCGCCAGCCAGATCAGCCCCATCTGCGCCGAGCGAAGCTCGGCGATCAGCAGGGATGCGAAGCCGCGGGCGCGCATCGCGAGATGGCCGCCCTCAGGCCGCCAGATCGGTCTGGAACACCCGGCCCGCGTGCTCGCGCAAGGCGTGGAAGGAAATCTGCGGCCAGCGTTCCTGCAACACGCGCAGCTCGGCGGCGTGGGTCAGCAGCACGGCCGGCGCGTCGACCACGTCGTAGGCGATGCGATGGGCGTTCTCGTCGATGAAGCGCTTGAGGTCGCGCTCGTCGTCGCAGTGGATCCAGCGCGCCACGCGATACGGCGTGGAGCCCAGGCGCGCGGCCACGTTGTATTCACCGCTGAGCCGATGCAGCACGACGTCGAACTGCAGCGCACCCACCGCGCCCAGCAGCAGGCTGCCGCTGAAGTGCGGCCGGAACACCTGGATCGCGCCCTCCTCGCCGAGCTGCATCAGCCCGGTGCGCAACTGCTTACTGCGCAGGGGATCGGCGATTTCCACCGCCTGGAACAGTTCGGGCGCGAAGAACGGCAGCCCGGTGAACTGCAGGTTCTCGCCCTCGGTGAGGGTGTCGCCCAGGCGCAGCGTGCCGTGATTGGGAATGCCGATGATGTCCCCGGCCCAGGCTTCCTCCAGCAGTTCGCGGCGCTGCGACATGAAGGCCACGACCGTGTTCGGACGGATGTCCTTGCCGCTGCGCCCCACGCGCAGGCGCATGCCCCGCGTGAAGCGCCCGGAGCACACGCGCACGAAGGCGATGCGGTCGCGGTGCGCCGGATCCATGTTGGCCTGGATCTTGAACACCACGCCGCTGAAACGCGATTCGTCGGGCTCCACCACCCGCTGCACCGCGGGTCGCGGCTGCGGCGGGGGCGCCAGGTCCACCAGCGCGTCGAGCACCTCGCGCACACCGAAATTGTTGATGGCCGAGCCGAAGAACAGCGGCGACTGCCGCCCGGCGCGGAAGGCCTGCACGTCGAGCTCGGCGGTGGCCTCGCGCAACAGCTCCAGTTCCTCGCTCGCCTGCGCGTGCTCGGGCCCGAAGCGCGCGGCCAGCTGCGGGTTGTCCAGGCCGTCGATGACCTCGTCGTCGCCGTCGTCCAGGCGGTCCTCGCCGGCGCGGAACACGCGCATGCGCTGGCGCCGCAGGTCCAGCACGCCGTGGAAGTTCTTGCCCATGCCCACCGGCCAGCTCAGCGGCACCGGGTCCATGCCCAGGTGGCGCTCGATCTCGTCCATCAGGTCCAGCGGGGCGCGCACCTCGCGGTCCATCTTGTTGACGAAGGTGATGATCGGCGTGTTGCGAGCGCGGCAGACCTCCAGCAGGCGCAGGGTCTGCGCCTCCACGCCGTTGGCCGCGTCGATGACCATCAGCGCAGCGTCCACCGCGGTGAGCACGCGGTAGGTGTCCTCGGAGAAGTCCTGGTGCCCGGGGGTGTCGAGCAGGTTGATGACGCAGTCGCGCCATTCCATCTGCATCACCGACGAGGCCACCGAGATGCCCCGCTGCTTCTCGATCTCCATCCAGTCGGAAGTGGCGTGGCGGCTGGCCTTGCGCGCCTTCACCGAGCCGGCGATCTGGATCGCCCCCGAGAACAGCAGGAGCTTTTCCGTCAAGGTGGTCTTGCCGGCGTCGGGGTGGGA
>JAJZUV010000001.1 GCA_021848345.1 Pseudomonadota bacterium
GTCACCGAGATCGCCAAACAGGGTGTGACCATCCTGCTGGTGGAGCAGAACGCCAAGCGGGCGCTGGAGCTGGCGCAGCGCGGCTACGTGCTGGACTCGGGCACCATGACCATGGGCGGCGAGGCCTCCAAGCTGCTCGACGACCCCCGCGTGCGCGCCGCCTACCTCGGAGAGTAGCGAGTCCCCGGAGCGGGGCGCCTCGACTCGGGGTGGCCCTGCGCCGAGGCGGGACAACCCCCAGGGCCGGGCGGTGCCCGGCCCTGGGAGGCTTACTCGGCGGGGCCGGCCTTGTCGGCCTCGCTGGTGAAGGCGTCGGCGTGGAAATGCCCTTCGGGCAGGCCGCAGTCGGTGCCGAAATCGGCGCGGGCGGCGTCCACCATCAGCGGAGATCCGCAAGCGTAGACCTCGTGGCCCGAGAGATCGGGCAGGTCTTCCATGACCGCGCGGTGCACGAAACCCGTGCGTCCCTGCCAGTCGGCGTCGGGTTCCGACAGCACCGGCACGAAACGCAGCCACGGCAGACGCTCGGCCTGCGCCAGCGCCCAGTCCATCAGGTACAGGTCCGCGCGCCGTCGCCCGCCCCAGTACAGAGAGGCCGGCCGCGCATTGCCGTCGGCCGCGAGTTGCTCGATGAGGGCCTTGATCGGCGCCAGGCCCGTGCCGGACGCCAGCAGCACCAGCGGACGCTCGCTGGACTCGCGCAGGTAGAAGCTGCCGTAGGGGCCCTCCATGCGCAGGATGTCTCGCTCCTTGAGCCCGCCGAACACCTGGTCGGTGAACTTGCCGCCCGGCATGTGGCGAATATGCAACTGCACCGCTGCTTGCCCGTCCGGGGCGTTGGCCATCGAATAGCTGCGCCGGCTTCCGTCGCGCAGGATGAACTGCAGATACTGGCCGGCGTGGTAACGGAACACCTCGTTGGCGGGCAACTGGAGTCGCAGCACCGCCACGTCCGGCGCGGGAAATTCCAGAGCCTGCACCCGGCAGGGCATCTTGCGCACCGGGAACATGTCGGCCGAGGGAAGGTCGGCGCATTCGAGAACCAGGTCTTCCTGCGGGTGCATGCGGCAGGTCAGTACCATGCCGGCGCTACGCTCCTGCTCGGAAAGCGCCTTGAGCTGATGGTGGCCCAGTTCGAAGCCGCCGGAGACCCAGCGGCATTTGCAACTTCCGCAGGCGCCGTCCTGGCAACCGTAGGGCAGGCCCACGCCCTGGCGGATGGCCGCCGCCAGCACGGTTTCCGAGTCATCGACCTCGAAGCTGCGGCCGGCGGGCTGGATGGTGACGGTACGAATCATGACTTCGTGGATTCCATGTTGAACGCTGTGTTTCGCAAACCCCGGGTGCTGATCGTCGGCTGCGGCGACATCGGCCTGCGCCTGGCCGCCTTGCTGCGCCCCCGCGCGCGCGTGCTGGCGCTGACTTCCAGCCCAGAGCGCGTGCCGCTGCTGCGCGCCGCCGGCATCGTGCCGTTGCTGGGCGATCTGGACCGGCCCGACACCCTGTGGCGCCTGCGCGCGCTGGCGCCGCGGGTCGTGATGCTCGCGCCGCCGCCCGCGCAGGGCGATGCCGATCCTCGCTCGCGCCGGCTCTCGCTGGTGCTGCGCAGCGCCATGATAGGCGGCACGCCGCGTCGCGGACCACTGCGCGTGGTCTACGCCAGCACCAGCGGCGTCTACGGTGACTGCGCCGGCGAATCGGTGCGCGAAACCAGAGCACCGCGTCCGGCCACCGCGCGCGCCCGGCGGCGCGTCGACGCCGAGGCCCACTGGCGCGCGCTCGGCAGGGCCGGCGCGATCGTCTCCGTGCTGCGGGTGCCGGGGATCTACGACGCGCTGCAGCGCTCGCCCCGCGAGCGTCTGCGACGGGGACTCCCCGTCCTGCGCCAGGAGGACGACGTGTTCACCAGCCACATCCACGCCGACGACCTGGCGCGTGCCCTGTGGGCCGCGCTGCTGCGCGCCGCGCCGCAGCGCATCTACCACGTGTGCGACGACACCCGCATGCTGGCGGGCGACTACCTGGAACTGGCGGCTGCGATGCTCGGCGAGCCGGCGCCGCCCCGGCTGAGTCGGGAACAACTGGAGCGCAGCGAACTGTCGCCCATGGCGCGCAGTTTCCTCGCGGAATCGCGCCGCCTGGACAACACCCGCATGCGGGCCGAACTCGGCCTGCGCCTGCTCCATCCCGACGTGCGCAGCGGACTGCGGTCGCGGGCCGCCGAGGCCGCTGCGCCCGCCCAGGAGCGCGGGACGGGGGCCGGCTGAGCACCGGCCCCCGGGTTGCCGCTCAGGACGACTGGTGGTCGTTCTCGGGCAGATCGAGTCGCGGCAGCGCCTTGCGCGTCTCGACCAGCACCAGCGGCCCTTCCTCCTGCGCGGCGCGGGGTTTGCGCTCGCGCGGCGCCTGACGCGGCTGCGGCGCCTGGCGAGCCTTGCGTCGCGCCTGTTCGACGCGCTCGGGGTCGGACTGCACCCATTGCAGGCCGGCCGTTTCCACGACCGCCCGCAACTGCTCCACCGGCAGCGTTTCGGCCGGCTGCGCCGCGCTCTGGAGAGCCTCCGGCTCGGCCGCGGCCCTATCGGCCTGCGCGGCAGGTTGTGCCGCGGGGTGGGCGATCTCCGCCACGACCGCGACGGCCGGTTGCGGTTCCTCCGCGTACGGCCGCTCGCCGGCGGCGCCCGGCTCGGGCGCGACGGCCGGCCGTTCGACCGCGGCCTCGACGGCTGCGCCCTGCAGGCTGGGCGTCGCGCTCGAGGACATCGTGAACGATGGTTGCGACGCGGTTGCCGATTCCGCGGCGAACAGGCCCGGCTGCTCCAGCAGCGGCCGCGGCGACGCGGACGGCTCCTGGGCGGCGACCGGGGCTGACGCGAACCCGGATGCAACCACCTGCTCGGGCGTGGCCTCGTCGGCGGCCTCGGCGGCCTCGGGGGACGGCTCCTCGCCGGCTTCGGCGGAGACCTCGTCGCCCTGCAGGCCCTCGGCGCTTGCCGCATCCTGTCCCCGACCGCGGCCGCCACGACGGCGGCGGCGGCGACGCGCCGGCTCCGCGTTGGAGCCCTCGGCCCCTTCGGGCAGGGCCTGGTCGACCCTCGCGGCGGCGGCGGCTTCCTGCTCGGCGGCAGGCGCTTGGGCAGGCGTGGTGGATGCCTGCTCGGCCGAGGCCAGGGTCAGGCCGAAGCTCTCCCAGGTCTCGACCCCTTGCTCTGCCTGTTCCTCACGCTGTTCGCGCGGCGCGCGAGCCGGTCGTTCCGCCCGCTCACCACGGTCCTGGCGTTCGGCTCGTTCGGCCCGGTCCGGGCGTTCTGCGCGTTCGGCACGCTCCGCGCGGGGCGGGCGGTCGGCGCGTTCCGGGCGTTCGGCACGTTCGGGGCGTTCGGTACGTTCCGGGCGTTCGGTACGTTCCGGGCGTTCGGCACGTTCCGGGCGATCCGCACGTTCCGCACGCTCGCCACGGCCACCGCGGCCACGCCCACCGTTCGCGCCGCCGCCGTTGCCGGCAGCCGGGGCGGCGCTGGCCGCGCCGGCACCACGGCGACCTTCGGCCCCGTTCTCGCGGCCGTCGCCACGGCGGCCCTGGCCGCGGCCGTCGCGGCCGTCGCGGCCGCGTCCGCGGCCTTCACCGCGCGCCGACGCGGGCGCCTCGGCTTCGGCCTTGGGCGCGCTCGCGGGTGCGGGCTGCGCAGCCGGTTCGGCGGGTGCCAGTACGCGGCGCAGCCAGCCGAACAATCCGCCCGACGCGGCCTGTGCCGCCGGCGCCACCGGGGCAGGGGCCGGGGCCACGACGGCGGGGGGCTTCTCGGGCGCCGGCGCCGGGCTGGGCGCCGGACCCTCGGGGGTGATGCCCCGCACCAGCGCTTCCTGGCGCGGGCGCTCGTCCTTGGCCTTGCGCAGGATGGTCGTCTCCTGTTCCAGTTCTTCCGCCATGCGGTAGCTGGCGGGCAGGTTGTCCAGGCGCGGGTCGTCGTGCTTGAGGCGCTCGAGCTTGTAGTTCGGCGTCTCCAGTTGCTTGTTCGGTACCAGCAGCACGGCCACGCGCTGGCGCAGTTCGATCTTGGCGATTTCGGCGCGCTTCTCGTTGAGCAGGAACGAGGCGACCTCGACCGGCACCTGCACGTGCACCGCGGCGGTGCCTTCCTTCATCGCCTCTTCCTGGATGATGCGCAGGATCTGCAGGGCGCTGGAATCCGTGTCGCGGATGTGGCCGGTGCCGTTGCAGCGCGGGCAGGTGACGTAGGCGCCCTCGGACAGCGCGGGGCGCAGGCGCTGGCGCGAGACCTCGAGCAGGCCGAACTTGGAGATCTTGCTGGTCTGCACGCGCGCGCGATCCTGGCGCAGGCAGTCGCGCAGCCGGTCTTCCACGGCGCGCTGGTTCTTGGCTTCATCCATGTCGATGAAGTCCATCACGATCAGGCCGCCGAGATCGCGCAGGCGCATCTGGCGGGCGATTTCCTCGGCCGCTTCCAGGTTGGTGCGCAGCGCCGTGTCCTCGATCGCGGTGCCGCGCGTGGAGCGCGCGGAGTTCACGTCGATGGCCACCAGCGCCTCGGTGTGGTCGATGACGATGGCTCCGCCCGACGGCAGGTTCACCGTGCGCGAATAGGCGGTCTCGATCTGGTGCTCGATCTGGAAGCGCGAGAACAGCGGCAGGTCGTCGCGGTAGCGCTTGACCCGCCCGACGTTGTCGGGCATCACGTGCGCCATGAACTGGTGCGCCTGGTCGTAGATGTCCTCGGTGTCGATCAGGATCTCGCCGATGTCGCTGGTGAAGTAGTCGCGGATGGCGCGGATGACCAGCGAGGACTCCTGGTAGATCAGGAAGGCGCCGCGCTGGGAATTGCCGGCCTCCTCGATCGCCGACCACAGCTTGAGCAGGTAGTTCAGGTCCCACTGCAGTTCCTCGACGCTGCGCCCGATGCCCGCGGTGCGGGCGATCAGGCTCATGCCGTCGGGGTACTGCAACTGCTCCATGGTCTCGCGCAGTTCCTGGCGGTCGTCGCCCTCGATGCGCCGGCTCACGCCGCCGCCGCGCGGATTGTTGGGCATGAGCACCAGGTAGCGCCCGGCCAGCGAGATGAAGGTGGTCAGCGCGGCGCCCTTGTTGCCGCGCTCCTCCTTCTCGACCTGCACCAGCATTTCCTGGCCTTCGCGGATCACGTCCTGGATGCGCGCCTGCGAGGCCGGCACGCCTTCGCGGAAGTAGCGCCGGGAGATTTCCTTGAAGGGCAGGAAGCCGTGGCGTTCCTCGCCGTAGTCGACGAAGCAGGCTTCCAGCGAGGGCTCCACGCGGGTCACGGTGGCGCGGTAGATATTGCCCTTGCGCTGTTCGCGGCCGACCTGCTCGATGTCGATGTCGAGCAGCTTCTGGCCGTCGACGATCGCCACGCGAAGCTCTTCGGCCTGCGTCGCATTGAACAACATGCGTTTCATGTTCGATTCTCCATCCCGCCCTTCGGGGCGGGGTGCTTGATGGCAACAGGGTCACGAGGACCCGACGTGCACAGCAGGCTCGAATCGGAAACGGCAGAGGCCACGCGGCGCCGACTGATCCCGGCGCGACTCGCAGGACAGGGATCAGGCAGGTACCGGTGCGCGCGGCGCGGCCGACGACCCTGCCCGGCGCGCGGCATGGCGCTTGCGGCGGGCGGGAGTCGGTGCTGGGCGGCGGGGTAAGTACGGCACGTTACTGGATCTTCTTGTCAGGGACCACGGCAGGGCCGGGTCGGCGGGGCATTCTGTCGATTCGCAACTCGGGCTTTGCGCGAGGTATCAGCCAGGCCGCGGGGAAGTCGGGCCGCGTCGCCGCATCGCGAGACGCGACGGCCACTACAATGCCGCTCGTGCGTTGCTTGCGCAGACCGGAGCGCTGCCAGGCGGCGCTCCGTTGCGCGCAGCGCTCCCCGACGGTCCGCGCGTGCAAGGGCGCGCGGCGGATGCCGGAGTCGCTTCATGCGCTGCGGAACGCCCGCCGAGGCGGGCCGTCGAACGGCGGCGCGCACAGGCGATCGCCTTGTCAACGACCGGCCGCACGATCGGCAGAACGACCAGTACGACTACATTCCCCGCGTAGCCGGCGTGTCCGTGGAAGACCATACGACGCGCGCTACGCCATTTCATTATATGCACTCCAGCCAAGCAGCCGCCAATGTGATCGCCGTCGACGAGTCGGGGGCCGGCCAGCGCCTGGACAACTTTCTCGCGCGCCGGCTCAAGGGCGTGCCGCGCAGCCACATCTACCGCATCGTTCGCTCGGGGGAGGTGCGGGTCAACGGCTCGCGGGCCGAGGCCTCGCGCAAGCTCGAGCTCGACGATCGCGTGCGCGTGCCTCCGGTGTTCGTCGACGCGGCCCCACCGGCGGCGCCCGCGCGCAACTACGAGGCACTGTTCGAGGACGATTGGCTGCTGGCGGTGGACAAGCCGGCCGGCATCGCCGTGCACGGCGGCTCCGGGCTGAGCTGGGGGCTCATCGAGTCGCTGCGCAGCGCGCGCGGCGACCGCTTCCTGGAACTGGTGCACCGGCTGGACCGCGACACCTCGGGCGTGCTGCTGCTGGCCCGCAAGCGCAGCGCACTGACCGCATTGCATGCCAGCCTTCGCCGGCGCGAGGCCGACAAGCGCTACCTGGCGCTGGTGGCCGGGCTGTGGCAGGGCGACGCGGTGACCGTGAGCAAATCGCTGCACCGCTACCTCACGCCCAGCGGAGAGCGCCGCGTGCGCGTGGTCGATCCCGGGCAGGGCCAGGAAGCCCGCAGCCAGTTCCGCCCGTTGCAGCGCTTCGCCTGGCCGGACGCGCAGTGGGCGCAGCGCACCGGCGTCGCCGGACTGACCCTGGTCGAGGCACGCATCCACACCGGGCGCACGCACCAGATCCGCGTGCACCTGCACAGCCTGGGCTACCCCGTGGCGGGGGACGAGAAATACGGCCTGGAGACGCTGAACCGTGCGTTGGCGCAGGGCGACCTGCCGCCCGGCGTCGGGCGCAATCCCCGCATGTTCCTGCACGCGGCGCGCCTGGCCGTGCAGCATCCTGGCGACGGACGCGAGCTGGTGCTGCAGGCCGGATGGCCCGGGGCGGACGCCGAGTGGCTGGAGCGCCTGGCACGCGCCTGCGCGGCCGCCGCGCCAGGCGCCGCGACGCGCGGCCGGCGACGGGCCGCCGAGGCGAGCGCAGATCGCGCGGGTTCCGTGGAGACGCCGCGGCCATGAACCAGCCCTGGGATCTGGTGGTGTTCGACTGGGACGGCACGCTGATGGATTCCACGGCGGCGATCACCCGCGCCATCCAGGCGGCCTGCAGGGAGGTCGGCGTGCCGGAGCCGGCGGCCGAACAGGCCACCCACGTGATCGGCCTCGGGCTGGGCGACGCGCTGCGGCATGTGGCTCCCAGCCTCGATCCGGCGGATTACGAGCGGGTCGCGCGCGCCTACCGGCGCCATTACTTCGCGCATGCCGACGAACTCGTGCTGTTCGACGGCGTGGTGCCCTTGCTGCGCGAACTGCGCGACCACGGCATGCGCCTGGCGGTGGCCACCGGCAAGTCGCGCGCCGGACTGGAGCTGGCGCTGGAGCAAAGCGGTCTGCGCGGCCTGTTCGACGCCACGCGCACCGCCGATCAGACCCACTCCAAGCCGCACCCGCGCATGCTTCTGGAACTGCTGGACGAACTCGTCGCCGATGCCGGCGGTACGCTGATGGTGGGCGACACCACGCACGATCTGCAAATGGCGCTGAACGCGGGCGTGCGCTCGATCGGGGTCAGCTACGGCGCGCACGGCGCCGAGGAATTGCGCTCCCTGCGGCCCCTGGGCGTGGCCGGCTCGGTGTCGGAGCTGCGCCGGATGCTGCTTCGCACAGGCCCGCCGATTCCCTGACGGTCCGGTTTTCGTCCGGACTTGCTATGCTGGAACAGGCTTCCGCCGCGCCACCCGCGGCGCCCATCCAGGCCCGAGCATGAACCCGAACGACAACGAACCCACCCTCGGCGCGGCGCCGTCGCGCAATCCTGCCGCAGCACCGCCCACGGCGTGGGAGCGCAGCGTGCTGGAACGCCTGGTCATGGACATCGTCGCCGAGCGCAGGCGTTCGCGGCGCTGGAGCGTGTTCTTCCGCCTGTGCGTGCTCGCACTGGTGCTGGCGGTCGTGGCCGCGGCCTGGCGCGGGGGCGAAGGCTCCGGCACGGCAGCGTCCGGGCCGCACGTCGCCGTGGTCGACCTGCGGGGCGAGATGTCCGCCACCAGCAACGCCAGCGCCGACAACATCGACGCGTCGCTGCGCGACGCCTTCGCGTCGCCGCAGACCCGCGCGGTCATCCTGCGCATCGACAGCCCCGGCGGATCGCCGGTGCAGGCCAGTCGCATCAACGCGGAGATCTGGCGCCTGCGCGCGCTGCACAAGGACATCCCGGTCTACGCGGTATGCGACGAGGCCTGCGCCTCGGCCGCCTACTACGTGGCGGTGGCCGCCGACCGCATCTATGTGAATCCGGCCAGCCTGGTGGGTTCGATCGGGGTGCTGATGAACGGCTTCGGCTTCTCCGGCCTGATGGACAAGCTGGGGATCACGCGACGTCTGCTCACCGCGGGTTCGAACAAGGGGTTCATGGATCCCTTCAGCCCGATGACTCCGCAACAAAGGCAGTACGCGCTGGCCATGCTCGAGCAGATCCACCAGCAATTCATCGCCGCGGTGAAGAAAGGCCGGGGCTCGCGCCTGAAAATCGACGACCAGACCTTCTCGGGCCTGGTGTGGACCGGCGAATCCGCGGTGCAGCAGGGCCTGGCCGACGGCTATGGCGACACGCGCAGCGTGGCGCGCGACGTGGTGCACCAAACCCGCCTGGTGGATTTCACCCGCCACGAGAACGTGGTGGATCGGCTGGCCCAGCGCTTCGGCGCCTCCATCGGCATGGGAGCGGCCCGCGAAGCCCTGCCTCAGGGGTGGTCGCTGCGTTGAGCCGGTCGGCCCCGTGCGGGGGCCGACCGCTCCGCCGACCCCGCCGCGGCTTCTGCTCCGTCAGGCACGCGCGGCCAGCAGCGAGAACATGGTCGGCGCGCGCGGCGGCAGCCGATCGAGTTCGGCGCGCCACTGCGCCGCGCTGCGCGTACGCACGAAACCCTGCGGCGCGGTGAGGTCGCAGGCCACGCTGACCCGCGTGTCGGGGCGCAGCACGTGGGCCAGCGCATGCAGCAGCGCGGCGTTCCGGTAGGGCGTCTCGATGAACATCTGGGTCTGCCGGCGCTGCGCACTGTCGCGCTCGAGGGCCTGCAGGGCCTTGCGCCGCGCCTCCTCGGCCGTCGGCAGATAGCCGTGGAAGGCGAAGCACTGGCCGTCCAGCCCGCCGGCCATCAAGGCCAGCAGCAGGCTGCTGGGGCCGACCAGGGGCAGGACCGGTACGCCCAGTTCGTGCGCCTGCGCGACCACCGCGGCGCCGGGATCGGCCACGCAGGGGGCGCCGGCCTCCGACACGAGGCCCAGGTCGAATCCCTGCAGCGCGGGGGCCAGCAGGGAGCGGGCCGCACCGGCGTCGAGTTGCCGGTGCTTGGGCAGCACGCTCAGTTGCTGCTGCTGCACCGGCACCGCCAGCGGGCATACCGCGTTGAGCGCGCCCAGGAAGGCGCGCGCGGTCTTCGCGTTCTCGACGATCCAGTGCCGCAGCCCGGCCGCGGCCTGCAAGGTGCCCAGCGGAAGCACCTGCGCCAGCGGCGTGGCCTCGACGTCGGCCAGCGGCGTGGGCACCAGCAGGAGCCGCCCCCGCTCGCCCGGGCCCGGTGCCGGAGCATCGGAAGGGGCCATCGCCGACGAGTTCATGCGGGCTCGCCCCCCAGCAGTTCGAAGCCGGAACGCTGCAGCATGTCGCAGACCGCGATCAGCGGCAGGCCGACCAGCGCGGTCGGATCCTCGCTGCGCACGCTTTGCAGCAGCGCGATGCCCAGCCCTTCGGACTTGGCGCTGCCCGCGCAGTCGTAGGGCTGTTCGGCCAGCAAATAGGCGCGCAGCCGCGCGTCGTCCAGTTCACGCATGCGCACCCAGGTCGGAACCTCGCGCACCTGCACGTCGCCGCCCGGGTCCACCAGGGCCACCGCGGTGTGGAACACGGCTTCGCGGCCTCGCAGATGGCGCAACTGCCCGAGCGCGGCCTCGAAACCGCCCGGCTTGCCCAGGATCTCGCCGTCGCAGGCGCAGACCTGGTCGGAGCCGATGACCCAGGCGGGGCCGGCCGCCGCTGCCACGGCCAGCGCCTTTTCCCGCGCCAGGCGCAGCGCCAGCTCGCGCGGGGCCTCGCCAGGGCCGCGGGTCTCGTCCACGCGGGGCGCCTGCACCGCGAAAGGTACCCGCAGACGTTGCAGCAATTCGCGCCGATAGGCCGAGGTCGACGCGAGAATCAGGGGAGCGCGCACGGGCGACCCGTGCGGCCTCGGGGAGTTCGAATCCATCAGTCCTTCTCGAAAAAGCGGCCTTCGATCCAGGCCCCCAGCAGGATGCCGCCGACCACCCACAGCAGCGGCCAGTTGCCCACGCCCAGGCCTGCCAGCGCCGGCCCCGGGCACACGCCGCTGAGGCCCCAGCCGACGCCGAACAAGGCCGAGCCGGCCACGATGCGCCGATTGAAGGGCGACGGGTGTTTCGCCCAGCCCAGGCCGAACAGGGGTTGGGCGAACAGGCGCGGCAGCAGGCGATAGGCCAGCATCACCGTGCCCGCGGCGCCGCCCATGACCAGCAGCAGTCCCATGTCGTGCAACAGCAGGAAGCTCAGGATGGCCTCGGGCCGGACCATCGTGGACCAGGCCAGGCCGAAGCCGAACAGCCCGCCGGCGAGCAGCGCCGACACCATCACCGGGGCGGTACGTACGTGTTTCATGATCCCTCCGCCCCGATCAGAACCCGCCCGCCGCGCGCACACCGTGCGCGGTGAGGATGGCGGTGGCCAGGAACACGCATACGGCCACCAGCGACTGCCACTGCAGCGAGCCCAGGCCGCAGATGCCGTGCCCGGATGTGCAGCCTCCGCCCATGCGCGCGCCGAAACCGGCGAACACGCCGCCCAGCGCCAGTTGCCAGCGGGGCACGGCCGTCACGAAGGGATGCCCGTGCATGCCGGTGAGCAGATACGCGAGCCCACCCAGGATCATCCCGGCGCCATAGAACATGCGCCAATTCCTGGTTCCCACCAAGCGGGTGCTCTGGAAATGAGGCCATTTGCTGAACCACGACCAGACCGCGCTGTACGCGGTGCTCACGCCCCCGATGAATCCGGTGAGCCCGAACAACAGACTGACTCCCAGTCCGATGACCACTCCACCGCCCAGGAAATGGAACCAGCCGGTGGGAAAGAGATGTGCCAGGGTCTGCATGGCGATGAACGATGCTTCGAAACGACGGGAATGCCGGCGCGCAGGCCTGGAACAAGCTGCAAGTGTAGGGTGCAGTCCGGCCCGCCGGGACGCGCCCGGTGGGCTCCGGGGCGTGCACGCGCCGGCGGCGAGCCTTCATCGTACTCGCCAGGGTATGGAAGTGCGCGCTGCGGGCGCCGCGGGATACACTCTCTTGCATGAATATGCCGGGGACCCCGTCCGACGCGGAGCTGCCGCGACGCCTGAACCTGAAGGAATTCGCGCAGCGAGGCCGCGAATTGCAGGGCGACGTGGCGGTGGGCGCCTTGCCGCGCCTCGCCGCCTCGCTGCATGGCGAGGCCTCCCGTCTCGCCGGGTTGCGGGTGCACTGGGAACTGCGGGGCGTGCATCGCAACGACGCCTCGGGTCAGGCGCAACTGCTGGTGCGCCTGCACGTGCGGGGCGGACTGCCCATGCTGTGCCAGCGCTGCCTGCAGACCTCCTGGCACCTTCTGGACGACGCGGTCACCCTGCGCCTGGTCGACCAGGAGCCCGAACTGGACGCCGAGGAACTGGAGTCCGACGAGGAGGCGTTCTGCGCGCGCCATCCGGTGGACGTGGCCGAACTGGTCGAGGATCAGCTGATCCTGGCCCTGCCGCTGGTGCCGATGCACGAGAACTGCCCGCAGGCGTTGCCCACGCGGGCCGGCCCGCAGGCGCTGGAGCCTGCTCCGGCGTCGCCTTTCGCGGTGCTCGCGGGGCTGCGCAAGCCCAACTGATCCGATGTCGGCCGCGGCCCCATGTGGGGGCGAGCGCCCGGCGCGGTGTACAATCACGCGATTTTTCCCCAGGGGTTTGGCCATGGCCGTTCAGCAAAACAAGAAGTCGCCGTCCAAGCGCGGCATGCATCGCTCGCACCAGCATCTGGGCCAGCCGCCGGTGGCTGTCGAGCCGACCACCGGCGAGGTCCATCTGCGCCACCACATCAGCCCGAGCGGTTTCTACCGCGGGCGCAAGGTCCTGAAGACCAAAACCGAAGAGTGAAGCGTCGCCTGCGGGCGCGCCCCTGCGTGGCGCGCGTGGCGCATGAGCGGGCGTGGCCGCCGAGCGTGGCCGGTGGCCGCGTGGGCGCGAGCCCCGGAACGTGGAGTGCGCGGTCGTGAACGCCTGCCTTGCCGTTGACGTGATGGGCGGGGACCATGGTCCCGGCGAGACCCTGCCTGCCTGTCGCGCGCTGCTGGATCGCCACCCGCAGGTGCGGGTGCTGCTGGTCGGCCAGCCCGAGGCCATGCAGGAGGGGCTGCGCAAGCATGGACTGTTCGGGCACGAACGGGCCAGCGTGGTCGCGGCCTCCGAGGTCGTCGCGATGGACGATCCGGTCGAGGTGGCCCTGCGGCGCAAGAAGGACTCGTCGATGCGGCGCGCCATCGAGCTGGTGAAGGACGGCACCGCGCAGGCCTGCGTGTCCGCCGGCAACACCGGCGCGCTGATGGCCGTGGCGCGCTACGTGCTCAAGACCCTGCCCGGCATCGAACGCCCGGCCATCGCCACCTACCTGCCCAACGCGGCCGGTGGCTCGACGCTGATGCTCGATCTCGGCGCCAACGTCGATTGCGAGGCCGAGCACCTGCTGCAGTTCGCCGTCATGGGCACGGCCTTCGCCGCCGCGGGCGGGCATCCGAACCCCGGGGTCGGCCTGCTCAACGTCGGCGAGGAGGTGATCAAGGGCAGCGAGATGATCAAGCGTGCCGGCGAGCTGCTGCGCCAGGCGCACGCCGAAGGCCGCCTGAACTTCCTCGGCAACGTCGAGGGCGACGACATCTTCAAGGGCGGCGTGGACATCGTGGTCTGCGACGGCTTCGTCGGCAACGTGGCGCTGAAGGCCACCGAGGGCGTGGCCCGCATGCTCATGGGCATGATGCGCCAGGAATTCACGCGCAATCTGGGCACCCGTCTGCTGGCGCTTGTCGTGCTGCCGCTGCTGCACCGCTTTCGCCGCCGCGTGGACCCCCAGCGCTACAACGGCGCGGCCCTGCTGGGCCTGCGCGGGCTGGTGTTCAAGAGCCACGGTTCGGCCGACGCGACCAGTTTCGCGCATGCGCTGGAGCGGGCCTACGAGGCCGCGCAGGGCGGGGTGGTGCAGGAAATCGAGCGCATCCTGGGCGAACTGCACTCCACTGCGCCGGCCGCGGCCGTGGCGGGTCCGGCGGACATGACCTGAAAGCCCGGGGGCGCTCCCGCGATCCGTCGCGACGCCCCGCTTCGATTCCCTCGTATCCCTCAACCGGACCGCGATTTCCATGTCGATCCATTCCCGCATTCTCGGCACCGGCAGCTATCTGCCGCCGGAGACGGTCAGCAACGACGATCTCGCCGCGCGCCTGGCGCGCGACGGCATCGAGACCAGCGACGCGTGGATCGTCGAGCGCACCGGGATTCGCCAGCGCCACTTCGCCGGGCCCGGCGTGGGCAGCGTCGAACTGGGCGAGCACGCGGCGCGCCGCGCCCTGCAGGACGCGGGACTGCAGGCGCAGGACATCGACCTGATCATCGTGGCCACGTCCACGCCGGACATGATCTTTCCCTCCAACGCGGCGCTGATCCAGGGCCGCCTGGGTTGTCCGGGGGGGGCCGTGTTCGACGTGCAGGCGGTGTGCGCGGGCTTCATCTACGCCCTCAGCGTGGCCGACCAGTTCGTGCGCTCCGGCAGCGTGCGTCATGCGCTGGTCATCGGCACCGAGGTGTTCTCGCAGATCCTGGACTTCAGCGACCGCACCACCTGCGTGCTGTTCGGAGACGGCGCCGGCGCGGTGGTGCTGGGGCCGGGCGACAGCGGCGGGGTGCTGTCCAGCGCACTGCACGGCGATGGCCGCCAGGCCTCGATCCTGTGCACGCCGGGGCGCATCGACGGCGGCAGGATCAGCGGACGCCCCTTCCTGCACATGGACGGCCAGGCGGTGTTCAAGCAGGCCGTGCACGTGCTCGAGAGCGTGGCCCGCGAAGTGCTGGACAAGGCCGGGCGCGCGCCCGGCGACGTGGACTGGATGGTGCCGCACCAGGCCAACATCCGCATCATGCTGCACACCGCGAAGAAACTCGGCATTCCGGCCGAGCGCGTGGTGCAGACGGTGGCCTGGCACGGCAACACCTCGGCGGCGTCGATCCCGCTGGCGCTCGATACCGCCGTGCGCGCGGGGCAGGTGCGCCGCGGCCAGACCCTGCTGCTCGAGGCCGTGGGCGGCGGACTGACCTGGGGCGCCGCGCTGGTCGAATTCTGACGGCGACCCGCGCGAGCGCATGGCGCGGCGCGCGGGCGTCGCACGCCCCGGCGAAGCCGGGACCTTGATGGGGAGGAGAACTCTGAATGAAACCGTTTGCCTTCGTGTTTCCCGGGCAGGGGTCGCAGTCGGTGGGCATGCTCGATGCCGTGGGCGAGCACCCGGCGGTGCGCGAGACCCTGCGCGAGGCCTCGGATGCGCTGGGCCAGGACCTGGGCGCGCTGATGCGCCAGGGCCCGGCCGAGGAGCTGAATCTGACCACCAACACGCAGCCGGCGATGCTGACCGCGGGTATCGCGTTGTGGCGCGTGTGGCTGGCCGAGGGGGGGGCGATGCCCAGCCTGGTGGCCGGCCACAGCCTGGGTGAGTACACCGCGCTGGTGGCTGCCGGCGCCCTCGAATTCTCCGATGCACTGCCGCTGGTGCGCTTTCGCGCCCAGGCCATGCAGGAAGCCGTGCCGGTGGGCGCGGGTGGCATGGCCGCGGTGCTCGGGCTGGACGACCAGGCCGTGCGCGAGACCTGCGCGCAGGCCGCCGCCGCCGTGGGCGAGGCGGTCGAGGCGGTGAATTTCAACGCGCCGGGGCAGGTGGTGATCGCCGGCACCAAGGCCGCGGTCGAGCGTGCCTGCGCGATGCTCAAGGAGCGCGGCGCCAAGCGCGCGCTGCCGCTGCCGGTGTCCGCGCCCTTCCACAGCAGCCTGCTGGCGCCGGCCGCGGCGCGTCTGGCCGAGTACCTCGAGAAGGTTCCGGTGAAATCCCCGCGGGTACCCGTCATCCACAATGTGGACGTGGCCCGGCATGCCGACGCAGCGGGCATCCGCGCCGCGCTGGCCGCGCAGGCGGCCGGCGCCGTGCGCTGGGTCGAGTGCGTGCAGGCACTGCGCGACGCGGGCTGCTCGGACATCGTCGAATGCGGACCGGGCAAGGTGCTCGCCGGACTCACCCGGCGCATCGATTCCGCGCTGCTCAGCCATGCGCTGGTCGATCTGGACAGCGCGCAGACCATCAAGGGGAGCTTGCAATGAACGCATCCGAAGCGCCGCTGGCCGGCCAGACCGCGCTGGTCACCGGGGCCACGCGCGGCATCGGCCAGGCCATCGCCGCGCAACTGCAGCACATGGGAGCCTGGGTGGTGGGCACGGCCACCAGCGAGGCGGGGGCGGCGCGCATCCAGGAATCGCTGGGCAGCGGCGGCCAGGGGGTGGTGCTCGACGTCAACGACGCCGCGGCCGCCGAGGCGCTGGTCGATCGTCTGGTGAAGGAGCGCGGCGGCCTGCAGGTGCTGGTCAACAACGCCGGCATCACCCGCGACACGCTGGCGCTGCGCATGCGCGACGAGGATTGGGCGGCGGTGATCGACACCAACCTCAGCTCGGTTTTCCGCTTGTGCCGCGCGGTGATCCGTCCGATGATGAAGCAGCGCGGCGGACGCATCGTCAACATCACCTCGGTGGTGGGGGCCAGCGGCAACCCGGGCCAGGCCAACTACGCCGCAGCGAAGGCCGGCGTGGCCGGCATGACGCGGGCGCTGGCGCAGGAGCTGGGCAGTCGCAACATCACCGTCAATTGCGTGGCTCCCGGCTTCATCGATACCGACATGACCCGCGCGCTCGACGAGCAGACCACGCGCGCGCTGCTGGCGCGCATACCCCTGGGTCGCCTGGGACAGCCGCAGGACATCGCGCATGCGGTAGGCTTCCTGGTGAGTCCGCAGGCTTCCTACGTGACGGGCTGCGAGTTGCACGTCAACGGCGGCATGTACATGTGCTGAGCATGTGCTGATTTCCCGGTGGCGGCCTGCTCCCGGGTGGATAGAATTCGAAAGCCTTTTTTCTGGAGATTTACATGAGTGATATCGAACAACGCGTCAAGAAAATCATTGCCGAGCAGCTCGGCGTGGCCGAGGACCAGGTCACGAACGAGAAGTCCTTCGTCAATGATCTCGGCGCCGACTCGCTGGACACCGTCGAGCTGGTGATGGCGCTGGAAGACGAGTTCGGCATCGAGATTCCCGACGAGGACGCCGAGAAGATCACCACCGTGCAACTGGCGGTCGACTACGCCAAGCAGCACCACAAGGGCTGAAGCCCGCGCCGGCTTCGCGCCGGCGGATGTGACGGGGCGCGCCGGCAGCCCGCGGGGCCCGGCCGCCACGACGTGACGATTCCATGCGTCGCGATCCCCGTCCTTTTCCCCTATAGTTCCGCTGGATTTCCCGTATCACCTGGTTGCTTGCCATGACTCTGCGCCGTCGCATCGCCATCACCGGTCTCGGAATCGTTTCCCCCGTGGGTAACACGGTGCAGACGGCCTGGGAGAATCTGGTCGCCGGCAAATCCGGGATCGGCCCGATCACCAAGTTCGACGCCTCCACTTTCGCCGCGCGCTTCGCCGGCGAGGTGCGCGACTTCGACATCGGGCAGTACATCCCGGTGAAGGAGGCGCGCCACATGGACACCTTCATCCACTACGGGCTGGCCGCTTCCATGCAGGCGGTGCGCGACAGCGGCCTGGATGGGGCCGCCGGCGTGGATCCGGAGCGCATCGGCGTGATGGTCGGCTCGGGCATCGGCGGCCTGCCGATGATCGAGCAGACCTACCAGGACTTCATCGATCGCGGCGCGCGTCGCATCTCGCCCTTTTTCGTGCCCTCGTCGATCATCAACATGATCTCCGGGCACCTGTCGATCCAGTACGGTTTCGCGGGGCCGAACCTGTCCGTGGTCACGGCCTGCACCACCGGCCTGCATGCGATCGGTCTGGCCGCGCGCCTGATCGAGTCGGGCGATGCCGACGCCATGGTCGCGGGCGGCGCCGAGGCCACCGTGTGCCCGCTGGGCATCGGCGGGTTCGCGTCGGCGCGCGCGCTGTCCACGCGCAACGACGACCCCGCAGCGGCCAGCCGGCCCTGGGACAAGGACCGTGACGGTTTCGTGCTGGGCGAGGGCGCCGGGGTCATGGTGCTCGAGGATTGGGATCTGGCGCAGCGCCGCGGCGCCCGCATCTACGCGGAACTCGTCGGCTTCGGCATGAGTGGCGATGCGTTCCACGTGACCGCTCCCAACGTCGACGGTCCCCGCAAGTGCATGCAGGCGGCGCTGGCCAACGCCGGCGTGGCGCCCGAGCGCGTGCAGTATCTCAATGCCCACGGCACTTCGACGCCGCTGGGGGACAAGAATGAGAGCGATGCCATCAAGGCCGCCTTCGGCGCCCATGCGAAGCAGCTGGTGGTCAGTTCGACCAAGTCGATGACCGGGCACCTGCTGGGCGGAGCGGGCGGGGTCGAAAGCCTGTTCACGGTGCTGGCCTTGCACCACCAGGTGGCGCCGCCCACGATCAACCTGCAGAACCAGGACCCCGAGTGCGACCTGGACTATTGCGCCAACACCGCGCGCGAAATGCCCATCGAGTACGCGCTGAAGAACAACTTCGGCTTCGGCGGCACCAACGGTTCGCTGGTGTTCCGCCGCGTCTGAGGTCGCGCGGGGCCAGCCAGCCATGCAGCCCGCCGCCCCCCTGCACGTTCGTGTCGAGCGCTTCAGGCGCTGGCACGCGCTGCTGATCGGCTTCGATCTCGCCGTCGCGCTGGCCGGAGTCTGGAACGCCTGGCGCTGGTGGGACGCGGGCGATGCGCTGGATTTCCCGGTCATGGCCGGGCTGTCCCTGGGGGTGTTCCTGATGGTGCTGACCGCTCAGGTTCCCTACTGGAAGATCCGCAGCTTCACCCTCAGCCATGGCGCGCAGGGCTGGGAACTGCAGCAGGAGCGGCGCCAGCGCCGCCTGGCGCAGGTGCGCGCGCTCAGTCTCCCCGGGCTGCTGCTCGTGCTCGGACTGAGCGACCGTGGCCGCGAGGTGCTGCCGGTGCCGTCGGACATTGCACCCGCTATCTGGCGGGAATTGCGCACGCGCCTGGCTCTTTAACGCCGCCGGGGTTGTAATGACCCCGGTCGGCATGCCGGAGTCTGCGCCGGGTTCCCGCACGGGAGCCGGGGAACATGGGATGCCGCACCCTGTCTGGCCTCCCGCTGCCTGTCGCCACGGGCTCCGTCCCTCTCCCCACCCCTTGTGCACGACCGATCCGATCAGGCCCTGGTCCAACGCGTCCAGCATGGCGACCAGCAGGCCTTCGCCTTGCTCGTGGCCAAGTACCAGCGGCGCATTTTTCGGCTGATCTCGCGTTTCGTCGCCGATCCCGCCACCGCGGAAGACATCGCGCAGGAAACCTTCCTGCGCGCGTACCGTGCCATCGGGCAGTTCCGCGGCGACAGCCAGTTCTACACCTGGCTGTACCGCATCGCGGTCAATACCGCCAAACGCAGCGCCCTGTCGGGCGCGCGCAGTCCCGTTTTTCCGGAAAATTCGAAATCTCCGGACAATGGGGAAACTTTTTCCAGGCAGGAGCCACAAAGCAACATGGACACGCCGGAAGCGGTGATGGCCAGCCGGGAACTGGTCTGCGCGGTGAATTCCGCGATGGAGGATTTGCCCGAGGAACTGCGCGACGCCATCGTGCTGCGCGAGATCGAGGGGCTGAGCTACGAGGAGATTTCGCAGTTGCTGGGCTGCCCGGTCGGTACCGTGCGCTCACGCATCTTCCGGGCGCGCGAAGCCATCGCACGCCGGTTGCGCCCGTTGCTGGGTACGCGCACGGACGAGCGCTGGTAGGCGCCAGCAGCGCGATGAATGGTGTTCAAGGGGGGGGGTGAGAGGTCGTGAGATGAACGAGCATGCAACCGCCGGGTGCGAGCCCGGCCCCGATGGACCTGGCGCCGCGGGCGGCGCAGACGAGGACATGGATCGGCACGAGATCGCCGAGGGTCGCCGTGCGGAGCGGCCCGAGGCGGTTCGGCTTCGGGAACGCGTCTCGGCGCTGATGGATGGCGAAGCGCCCCCGGGCTCGCAGGGCGAGGTCTGGGCCGAGCTGGCGCGCGACCCCGAGGCTCGCGCGGCCTGGCTGCGCTATCACCGTCTCGGCGACTGGCTGCGCTCGGCCGATCTGCACGGCGGCTTCGACGACGCGGCCTTCCTGCGGCGATTCGGCGAGCGCCTGCGCGCCGAGCCGGTGCGCTTCGCGCCCGGGGTGCTCTGCGAGGAGTCCGGCGCCGCATCGTGGTGGCGCGCGAAACCCTGGGCAGGCGCCCTCGGCGTCGCGCTGGCTGGTCTGGCCACGGTGGCGCTGGTGGGCGCGTGGCTGCCGCAGCACTCCGCGCCGTGGGGGCCCTCCGAGGCCCTGGGGCCGCGGGCCTCGGGCGGGCCATGGGCCAGCGGGGCTGCTTCGTCCGGAGCCGGCACGACGCCACTGCGGGTCAGCGTACGCGGGCGCGCAACCGATCCGGCGATCCGCTCCGCACGGCTCGCGCAGGTCACCTGCCTGCCCGTGCCGCAAAGTGCGGAAGCCGCACGCCTTCAGGCGCTGCGCTGACGCGGCTCGCACGCCCGTGTCGCGTGCTGCGCGCGGGCACGCGTTATGCTCGCGCATGATCGCCGGGGCACGAATGCCCGGCGCCGCCGGACGGGTGTTGCACCCGGCGGCGCGCAACCCGCCCCGTCTTCCGCTGGAGATCCCTTCGTGAACCTTGCAAGGCTCGTTGCACGGCGTATCGTGCGCCACGATCGCGCATGGCTGGCCTTGCTGTCGGTCGCGTGCATCACCCTGTCGGCCGCGACGGCGCGGGCCGCCACCACGCTGCCCCAGGCCTCTTCCACCGCATCGGCCGTTTTCGCGCCGGCGGCGCCGCCGGCGGCCGGGCCCGCGCTGGTCGTCGGGCTGCCGGACTTCACGCGCCTGGTGCGCCAGGTCGGCCCGGCGGTGGTGAACATTCGGACCTACACCCGCGCGCCTGACGACAGCGCGCGCCAGGACGAGCAGACCCGTGAGTTCCTGCGGCGCTTTTTCGGCATTCCCCTGCCTCCGGGGAGCGGTGGCGGCGCGGCCCAGACCCCCGACGAGGAACGCCCCGTGGGGGTGGGCTCGGGCTTCATCCTGGCCCCCGACGGTTACGTGCTGACCAACGCGCACGTGGTGGACGGGGCCGAGCGCATCGTCGTGACCCTGACCGATCACCGCGAGTTCACCGCGACGCTGGTGGGCGCCGATGCGCGCACCGATGTGGCGCTGCTGAAAATCGACGCCGTCGGCCTGCCCGCGGTGCGCATCGGCGATTCCAGCCGGCTGCAGGTCGGCGAATGGGTGGTGGCCATCGGCTCGCCCTTCGGACTGGACAACACGGTCACCGCCGGCATCGTCAGCGCCAAGTCGCGCGATACCGGCGACTACACGCCGCTGATCCAGACCGACGTGGCGGTCAACCCGGGCAACTCGGGGGGGCCGCTGATCGACATGCACGGGCGCGTGGTGGGCATGAATTCCCAGATCTACAGTCGCACCGGCGGGTTCATGGGTATCTCCTTCGCGGTGCCGATCGACCAGGCCATGGCGGTGGCCCGCCAGCTCAAGGCCAGCGGCCACGTGGTGCGCGGCAAGATCGGCGTGGTCATCGGCGACGTGAGCCGCCCGCTCGCGCAGGCGCTGGGGCTGGGCACGGCGCGCGGCGCGCTGGTCAGCCAGGTGGAGAAGGGCGGCGCGGCCGACGCGGCCGGCGTGCGCCCGGGCGACATCATCACGGCCATCGACGGCCACGAGGTACGGCGTTCCAGCGATCTGCCGCGCCTGGTCGGAGCGATCCATCCGGGCACCCGCGTGAGCCTGGACGTGCTGCGTCCGGGTGGTGCCACCAGCCTGCGGGTCACCGTGGGGTCCTGGAGCGACAAGGCTCCCGCGGCCGCGCCGAGCCAGCCCTCGCCCGCGGCGCGCAGTCCGATCGGAGTCGGCGTGGTCGATCTCAACCGGGAGCAACTGGCGCAACTGGGGCTTCGCGGCGGCGTGCTGGTAGAGAGCGTCGATGCCTACGGTTCGGCGGCCGGCTTGCGCGTGGGAGACGTGATCGAGGCCCTGAACGCCTCGGGGATCGTCACGGCGTCGCAGTTCGACGCGCAGCTCGCGAAGCTGCCCGGGGACAAGGCCGCGGCACTGCTGGTGCGTCGTGGACAGACCGCCACCTACGTGCTGGTCCATCCGCGCAAGGTTTCCGAATAAAATTCGCTGGCTAAGCCAAAATTTGAAATCGAATTTTGCAAAGATGGGGTTCATTCGGTCTTAATTGCGCTTCTTTCGGCGAATTCGCGATGTTCTCCCTTTCGATGCGCGGCCGGCCGGTCGCGCGCCGCTGGCCGGGCCGGCCCGCGGGCTTAAAATGAAGGCCCAACAAGCAGTTGCCAAACGATTTTGTTGGTAGGCGCGACGCGAATGGCCGCGCCTTTTTTTTGTTCCGCCGTCGCCGTCCCGCGCGGCGGCCGTACCCCGGCTCCGCCCGGGGCAGGTTCGATCGTTCTCTGCGCGCATGCAACGGATTCGCAACTTTTCCATCATCGCCCATATCGACCACGGCAAGTCCACGCTGGCCGATCGTCTGATCCAGCGCTGCGGAGGCTTGTCGGAGCGGGAAATGGAAAGCCAGGTGCTCGACTCGATGGACCTGGAGCGCGAGCGCGGCATCACCATCAAGGCCCAGACCGCGGCGCTGAGCTATCGCGCGCGCGACGGCCACACCTATCGGCTCAACCTGATCGACACCCCCGGACACGTCGATTTCAGCTACGAGGTCAGCCGCTCGCTCTCGGCCTGCGAAGGCGCGCTGCTGGTGGTCGATGCCAGCCAGGGCGTGGAGGCGCAGACGGTGGCGAACTGCTACACCGCGATCGAACTGGGCGTCGAGGTGGTGCCGGTGCTCAACAAGATGGACCTGCCGCAGGCCGATCCCGAAGCGGCGCGCCAGGAGATCGAGGATGTGATCGGCATCGACGCCTCCGAGGCCCTGCTGGCCAGCGCGAAGACGGGCATGGGCATCGACGAGATCCTCGAGGCCGTGATCGCGCGGGTGCCGGCCCCCAAGGGCGACCCGGACGCGCCGTTGAAGGCCCTGATCATCGACTCCTGGTACGACAGCTACGTCGGCGTGGTGATGCTGGTGCGGGTGTTCGACGGCGTGGTGCGCGTGCGCGATCGGATCCAGCTCATGGCCACCGGTGCGCAATACGGTTGCGAGCAGCTCGGGGTGTTCACGCCCAAGTCGGTGGCGCGAGACGAGTTGGGCGCGGGCGAGGTGGGATTCGTCATCGCCGGCATCAAGGAACTCAAGGCCGCGCGCGTGGGCGACACGCTGACGGTGGCCTCGCGTCCGGCGGCCCAGGCGCTGCCGGGCTTCAAGGAAGTGCAGCCGCAGGTGTTCGCCGGCCTGTACCCGGTGGAGGCCAACCAGTACGACGCGCTGCGCGACGCGCTGCAGAAGCTGCAGCTCAACGATGCCGCGCTGCGTTTCGAGCCCGAGGTGTCGTCGGCGCTGGGTTTCGGCTTCCGCTGCGGCTTTCTCGGGTTGCTGCACATGGACATCGTGCAGGAGCGCCTGGAGCGCGAGTACGACATGGACCTGATCACCACCGCGCCGTCGGTGGTGTACAAGGTGCGCCTGCGCGACGGCAGCGAGGTGACCGTGGACAACCCGTCGAAAATGCCCGAGGTCGGACGCATCGACACCATCCTGGAGCCCATCGTCACGGTCAAGCTGTTCATGCCCCAGGAATACGTCGGCGCGGTGATGACCCTGTGCAACGCCAAGCGCGGGGCGCAGACCAACATGTCCTACATGGGACGCCAGGTGCAGCTGGTCTATGAAATGCCCCTGGCGGAGATCGTGCTGGACTTCTTCGACAAGCTCAAGTCCATCTCGCGCGGCTACGCGTCGATGGATTACAGCTTTCTCGAATATCGCGCGGCCGACGTGGTGAAGGTGGACATGCTGATCAACGGCGAACGCGTGGATGCGCTGTCGCTGATCGTGCATCGCTCGCAAAGCCAGTACCGCGGGCGCGAGGTGGCCGCCAAGATGCGCGAATTGATCCCGCGTCAGATGTTCGACGTCGCGATCCAGGCCGCCATCGGGGCCAACATCATCGCGCGTGAGACAATCAAGGCGATGCGCAAGAACGTGCTGGCC
Source organism: Pseudomonadota bacterium (assembly GCA_021848345.1). Classification (GTDB taxonomy): domain Bacteria; phylum Pseudomonadota; class Gammaproteobacteria; order Burkholderiales; family Burkholderiaceae_C; genus Thiomonas_A. Next base: position 23,665 of record JAJZUV010000001.1, read on the forward strand.
AAGTGCTATGGCGGCGACATCAGCCGCAAGCGCAAACTGCTCGAGAAGCAGAAGGCCGGCAAGAAACGCATGAAACAGATCGGTACCGTCGAGGTGCCCCAGGAGGCCTTCCTGGCCATTCTCAAGGTCGAGGACTGATCCTCAGGCCTCCGCCCCAGCCCCAGCCCCAGCCCACTTCGTTCCATGGAAGAACCGGCCGTCAATTTCACCCTCCTGTTGTTCGTGCTGCTGGTGGTCACCGGCCTGTTCTGGATCGCCGAACGCCTGCGCTTCGCGCGCCAGCGCATCGACGCCGCGGAGGCCGCGGCCTCGGCGCTGCGCCGGCGGCGCGACGAACTGCGCGCGCAGGGCATCACGCCCGACGAGTCGCTCAGCGACGAGAACATCCAGGCCACGCGTGCCCGACTGCTGCGCCAGCCCTGGTGGCTGGAATGGACCGCGGGGCTGTTCCCGGTGATCGCCTTCGTGTTCGTGCTGCGCTCCTTCGTGGCCGAGCCCTTCAAGATCCCGTCGGGGTCGATGGAGCCCACGCTGGTGCCGGGCGACCTGATCCTGGTGAACAAGTTTCTCTACGGCCTGCGCCTGCCGCTGGGGCACGAGCGTCTGACCCCGGGGCAGGCCCCGCGCCGCGGCGACGTGATCGTGTTCCGTCTTCCGAAGGATCCCGCGGTCGACTACATCAAGCGCATCGTCGGGCTACCCGGCGACACGGTGTCGTACGAGAACAAGCAACTCGTGATCGACGGCAAGCCCATCTCCGAGAAGGCCGACGGCCAGTGGTTCGATCCGTCGAGCATGGCCTATTACCAGCAGTACCGCGAGAACCTGGACGGCGTGCAGCACCGCATCCTGATCAATCCGCAGGCGCCCGCCTACGTGATCGGCGGACCGGACGATTTTCCCCACCGGGACGCTTGTCATTATGATTCGCAGGGCTTCGTCTGCAAGGTTCCCGCGGGAATGTACTTCGTGATGGGCGATAACCGCGATAATTCACTGGATTCCCGCTACTGGGGATTCGTGCCGGCACGCAACATCGTCGGCAAGGCGTTTTTTGTCTGGATGAACTTCGGCGGCCTGAAGAACATCGGGCCGATTCATTGACCTGCTGCCAGCACTCGATGGGGTTTGCGGTATGAGCCACGCGCAACGTCAACGCGGCATCACGCTGATCGGTCTGCTGTTCTGGGGGGCGATCATCGCCATCCTGGTCGTGCTGGGATTGCAGATCGTGCCGGATTGGCAGGAGTCGATTTCCATCCAGCATGCGGTGGACCAGGCCGCGAAGGCCGGGCCCACGGTCGGGGACATCCGCACCAAGTTCGACAAGATGGCCGAGGTCGACTACATCAGCTCGATCACCGGCAAGGATCTCACCATCACCAAGGTCAACGGCAACGTGGTGGTGTCCTACGCGTACCAGAAGGAGATCCACCTGGTCGGTCCGGCGTACCTGCTGCTCAAGTTCGCCGGGAAATCGCGTTGACGGAGCGCCCGAGGCGGTGAGCGCGCTGGAACAACTGCAGGCGCGCCTGCAGTATCGATTTCGCGATTGCGCGCTGCTGCGCCAGGCGCTGACCCACCGCAGCCACGGCGCGGACAACAACGAGCGCCTGGAGTTTCTCGGCGACGCCGCGCTGAACCTGCTCGTCGCCTCGCTGCTGTACGCCGACGGCGAGGCCGACGAAGGCCACCTGTCCTACTGGCGCGCCGCGCTGGTGCGCGAGGCCACGCTGGCCGAACTGGCGCGCGAGACCGGCCTGGGCGAGTTGCTGTCGCTGGGCGAGGGCGAGCAGCGCAGCGGAGGGCGGCGTCGCAACTCCATCCTGGCCGATGCGCTGGAGGCGCTGATCGGAGCGGTCTACCTGGACGGGGGCATCGACGCGGCCGGCGCGCTGGTGCGCAGGCTGTACGGCGAGCGCCTGCGGCAGCTGGACCTGCGGGCCAGCGCGAAGGACGCCAAGACCACCTTGCAGGAGATGCTGCAGGGGCGCAAGATGCAACTGCCCGGCTACCGCGTGCTGGAGACCAGCGGGCCCCCGCACGCGCAGCATTTCGTCGTGCAATGCGAGGTCGTGGAACTCGGGCTGCAAAGCGCCGGCGAGGGCCCCAGCCGACGCACCGCGGAGCAGCAGGCCGCCCAATCCATGATCGAGCTGCTGCGAGCCGGCGCGATGCCGTCGCGGGGCCAGCCCGTCGCCAAGCCATGACCCAAGACTCCATCGAAGCCCAGGCGCCGCAGCGTTTCGGCACCATCGCGATCGTCGGCCGGCCCAACGTGGGCAAGTCGACCCTGCTCAACGCTCTCGTGGGGCAGAAGATCAGCATCACCTCGGACAAGGCGCAGACCACGCGCCACCGCCTGCTGGGGGTGCGCACCGAGGGCGCCGTGCAGTTCGCCTTCGTCGACACCCCGGGTTTCCAGCTGCGTCACACCCGCGCGCTCAACCGCGCGCTCAACCGCACCGTGCGCGGTGCGCTGGCCGACGTGGACGTGGTGCTGTGGGTGGTCGAGGCCGGCACCTGGGGCTCCGAGGACGAGCTCGTCGGGCAGTTGCTGCCGAAGGGGCGCCCGGTGATCCTGGTGGCCAACAAGCTCGATCGCATTCGCGGTCGCGAGAAATTGCTGCCCTGGCTGGCCGAGCGGGGCAAGGATCCGCGACTGACCGAGATCGTGCCCCTGTCGGCGCGCCGGCAAGCGGATGCGCAGCGCCTGCTGCACATCCTGGCGGGCCATATGCCCGAAGGCCCCTGGGGTTTCGACGCGGATGCGCTGACCGACCGCGGAGAGCGCTTCCTGGCGGCCGAGATCCTGCGCGAGAAGCTGTTCCGGCTCACCGGTGACGAACTGCCCTACAGCAGCACCGTGGTGATCGACAGCTTCCAGCTCGACGGCCGGCTGCGGCGCGTGGCCGCCAGCATCGTGGTGGAGCGCGACAGCCACAAGGCCATGGTCATCGGCGGCGGCGGCGCGCTGGTGCGGCGCCTGTCCACCGAGGCGCGGCAGGACATGGAACGGCTGTTCGATGCGCCGGTGTTCCTCGAGGTGTGGGTCAAGACGCGTTCCGGCTGGGCCGACGACCAGGCCGCGGTGCGCGCCTACGGCTACGAGGAATAGGCGCCAGCGCGGGACATCCTGTGGAACGATCCGCGCCCCGCAGGCGGCCGGCCCGGCGCATCGAGCGCGCGCACGACGAGCCGGCCTTCGTGCTGCACGCCCACGCCTGGCGCGAGACCAGCCTGATCCTGGACGTGTTCAGCCGCCATCACGGCCGTCTGCCGCTGGTGGCCAAGGGGGCCAAGCGCCCGCATTCGCAACTGCGCACCGTGCTGCTGGGGTTCGCGCCCTTCGCCGCGTCCTGGAGCGGGCAGGGCGAGGTGCGCACCCTCACCCGCGCCGAATGGACCGGCGGCGTGGCGCCGCTGGCGGGCCTGCCCCTGCTGTGCGGTTTCTATTTCAACGAACTGCTGATGCGCCTGCTGCCGCGCGAGGATCCGCACGAGGCGTTGTTCGACGCCTACCTGCAGGCCCTGACGCGCCTGGGCGAGGGCGCGGGCGCGGGATCCGCGGCCGCGCCGGCCCGCGGCCCCCTGTACGCTTCGCGCCAGCAGGTCGAGCCGCTGTTGCGCGGTTTCGAGATGGAACTGCTGCGCGAACTCGGCCACCTGCCCGAACTGCACCTGCTCAGCACCAGCGGCGAGCCGGTACGCGCGCAGGGCCTGTACCTGGTCGACCCGCAGCGCGGCGTGCTCGAGCATGTCGGACAGGACGCCTCGACGGCGATCCCCGGCGAGCAACTGCTGGCCATCGCCGACGCGCGCTGGGAGCATCCCGGCGCCTTGCGCGGGGCCAAGGCGCTGATGCGCGAGTTGCTTGGCTATCATCTGGGGACCCAGCCGCTGCGCACGCGCCAACTGCTGATCGACCTCCACCAACTATGAATCCCCTCGTCGAACCGGCACCCCGCGGCCCCTTGCTGGGGGTCAACATCGACCACGTCGCCACGCTGCGCAACGCCCGCGGAGGCAGCTATCCGGACCCGGTGGAAGCCGCGCTGCACGCGCTGCGCGGCGGCGCCGACATCATCACCTTCCACCTGCGCGAGGATCGCCGCCACATCCGCGACGAGGACGTGGCGCGCCTGCGCGAACAGGTGCACGCGCCGCTGAACTTCGAATCGGCGCTGACCGGCGAGATGCTGGACCTGATCGAGCAGGTGCGTCCGCGCATGGCCTGCCTGGTGCCCGAGCGGCGCCAGGAACTCACCACCGAGGGCGGCCTGGACGTGCTGGGACAATTGCCGCGGGTGCGCGAGGCCTGCGCCCGACTGGCCGCCATCGACTGCCGGGTATCGCTGTTCATCGAGGCCGATCCGGCGCAGATCGACGCCGCCGTGCACAGCGGCGCACCATGCATCGAACTGCACACCGGCGCCTACGCGAACGCGGTCGAGGCCGGTGACGAAGCCGCCGCCCAGCGCCAGTTCGCGCGCATCCGCGACGCCATCGCGCGTGCCCGCGCGGCCGGGCTGCAGACCAACGCCGGCCACGGGCTGACGCTGCGCAGCACCCCGGTGCTGGCGGCCATGCCGGAGGTGCGCGAGCTGCACATCGGGCACGCGCTGGTCGCGCATGCGCTGTTCGTCGGCATGGAGCGCGCGGTGCGCGATTACAAGGCCTGCATCGAAGGCGCGGCGGCGCGGCCGGCCGGATGAACGCACGCCTGTACGGCGTCGGCACCGACGTGTGCGACCTGCGGCGCATCGCGCAGGCCTGGGAGCGCCACGGCGAACGCTTCGCGCGGCGTATCCTGGGGCCGGCCGAGCAGCAGGTGTTCGCGGCGCGCCGGGCTCGCTCGCCAGCGCGCGGCACCGCCTACCTGGGCACGCGTTTCGCGGCCAAGGAGGCGCTGTCCAAGGCGCTGGGCCTGGGCCTGCACATGCCCATGAGCTGGCAGGCCTGCGAGATTCTCAACGCCCCGGGCGGTCGCCCGCAGGTCAGCCTGCACGGCGCGCTGGCCGCCTGGTGCGCGCAGCGCGGACTCGCGCTGCATGTGAGCATCAGCGACGAGACCGACACCGCGGTGGCCTTCGTCGTCGCCGAGATCCTCGAAACCACGCCGGACCCTTCCGCATGAATCTGCCCCACGCTCCGCTGTTCATCGACGTCGCCGGATGCGAGCTCGCGCCGCGCGAACGCAAGCGCCTGCGCGATCCGCTGGTCGGCGGCGTGATCCTGTTCGCGCGCAATTGGGAGTCGCGCCGCCAGCTGGTCGCGCTGACCTCGCAGATCAAGGCGGCGCGCGCCGACCTGGTCATCGCGGTGGACCACGAGGGAGGGCGGGTGCAGCGTTTTCGCAGCGACGGCTTCACCGTGCTGCCGCCGATGGCCTCGCTGGGGCGCCTGTGGATGCGCGACCCCATGCGCGCCGTTCAGGCCGCCGGAGCGTTCGGACGCGTGCTGGGCGCCGAACTTCGCGCCTGCGGCATCGACCTGAGCTTCACCCCGGTGGTCGATCTGGACTGGGGGCGATCCCAGGTCATCGGCGAGCGCGCGCTGCATTCCGATGCGCGGGTCGTGGGGCTGCTGGCGCAGGCGCTGATCGCCGGGCTGCAGGCGGTCGGGCTGGGGCACTGCCTGAAGCATTTTCCCGGCCACGGCTGGGCCGAGGCCGACTCCCACGTCGCGCTGCCGGTGGACCGCCGCGCGCTGTCGCGCATCGTCGAATCCGACGCGGCTCCCTACGGCTGGTTGCGCCACAGCGCGCGCGCGGTGATGCCCGCGCACGTGGTGTATCCGCGCGTGGACTCGCTTCCCGCCGGCTTCAGCCAGCGCTGGCTGCAGCAGGTGCTGCGCGAGCGCCTGGGCTTTCAGGGCGCGATCATCAGCGACGACCTGACCATGCAGGGTGCGCGCGAGGTGGCGGGCGACACGGTGCAGGCGCTGCTGCTGGCCCTGCGCGCCGGATGCGACATGGCCCTGGTCTGCAACCTGGCACCGCTGGACGGAGGCGCGGCGCTGGACGCCTGCATCGCCGGATTGCGCGAGGCCGAGCGGCGGGGAGACTGGCAGCCCGATGCGCTGGCAGCGGCTCGCCGCGCCGCGCTGCTCGCCACCCAGGCGCCTCTGGGCTGGGACGACCTGATGCTGGACGCCGCCTACGTGGGCGCGCTGGACGACGTCGCGGCGCTGGCCTGAGCGGGCGCCGGCGCCCGCACGGCTTTCAGGGATAGAACAGGTAGACCGTGTAGGAGGCCGCCGGGTCCCCGCGCAGCGCGAGGTCGAGGCGAATGTGCAGTTCCGCCGCGGCGGCGAGCCCCGCCTCCAGACGCGAGCGGACCTGGCCCGGATCCAGGCCCTGCGCGCCCAGGTATTGCTCGGGCGAAATGACCTTGCGAACCAGCAGCCGGTCCGCATCCCCGCCCGAGCCCAGGCTGAGCTGCAGCCACGGATAGGCCACCGCGTGCGCTCCCCGGTTGTGCAGCGAGACGGTCAGGTGCAGGCGCGACGGGCCGCTGGGCGACATGGACGAGGCGTCGATGGCCAGGTCGGTTGCGTCGCGGGGCGGAGCCAGGCGGCAGCCCGCCGCCGCGCACAGCGCGGCCAGAGCCGGGCGCGACGCCGGCCAGCGCGCCGCGAGGGAATCCCTCCAGATCCAGGCAGCCTGCCCCGCGCCGGCCAGCACCAGGAGCACGAGCAGCACGCCCAGCAGGGCGCGCACCCACGGGCGCGACCAGCGTTCCCGTCGCCTGGCCTGGCGCACGAAACCGGGTTCGAAGTCCGGGTCGAGTCCGGGCTCCACGCGTCCGTCGGGTGCATGCGCGGCCAGCGAGGCCGCGAACTGCCCGGTCTCGTTCGGGGCTGCCTCGGCCTCGTGCCCCGGCGACGCGTCCAGGAATGCATGCTCGGCGGGCTGGTCGTCCTCCGGCACATGTGCCGGCAGGGTCGGCGGGTGGTCGCGCGCGTCGTCCGCCGGTTGTTCCTCGTCGATTTCCTCGGCGTGCAGCCAGGCGGTGTCCGCCAGCCCGTCGAGCACCGAGCCCGCCGGCTCCTCGGGGAATTGCGCGCGCTCCGGCGCGGTGTCCAGCGCGTCGACACCGGGAAAGTCGCCGAGGTCGTCCAGCCAGCGCTCCGCCGGCGGCGCATCCGACCACGCGGGCTCCGATGCGGACCGTTCATGCTCCGCTCCGGGAGCAGACCCGGGGGGCGGCTCGGCCGGAGCCTCGGTCGGAATCTCGGTCGGAATCTCGGTCGGAATCTCGGTCGGAATCTCGGTCGGAATCTCGGTCGGAATCTCCGCCGGAACCTCGGTCGGAATCTCGGCCGGAACCTCGGCCGGAACCTCGGCCGGAACCTCGGCCGGAACCTCGGCGGGAACCTCGGCCGGAACCTCGGCGGGAACCTCGGCGGGAACCTCGGCGGGAACCTCGGCGGGAACCTCGGCGGGAACCTCGGCGGGAACCTCGGCGGGAACCTCGGCGGGAACCTCGGCGGGAACCTCGGTCGGAACCTCGGTCGGAACCTCCGGCCTTGCCGGTTGCGCCTCGAATTCGAATTGCGCGGCCGCGGCGTCGAAGGCCTGGCCGCAGCGCCCGCAGCGCACCCATCCGCCGCTGAGCAGCAACTGGTCGCGTACCAGCCGGAAGGCGGTGTCGCAATGCGGGCAGCGGGTGGCGAGGGGCATCGCCGCAGTATAAGAAGCGGCGGCCCGCTTCAGCCCCGCACGGGGCCCGCCAGGCACACCCAGCCGTCGAGTTCGGCCCAGACGCCCAGACTCGCATGGGGTGCGTAGACCTCGATCAGTTCCTCGGCCTGGCGCTCCAGGATGCCCGACAGCACCAACTGGCCGCCCGGCCGCGCGCGCGCGGCCAGCACCGGCGCCAGCAGGCGCAGCGGAGACGCCAGGATGTTGGCCACCACCACGTCGAAGCGCTGGGCCGGCAGTTCGTCGACGTGGCACACGTGGCGCAGGCGCAGCCCGTTGGCCTCGGCGTTCAGGCGCGTGGCCTGCACGGCGTCCGGGTCGATGTCCACCGCGTCCACCGCCTCGGCGCCCAGCAGGGCGGCGCCCAGCGCCAGGATGCCGGAGCCGCAGCCGTAGTCCAGCACCTGCCGGTCGCGCAGCGACCCATGCCGCAACAGCCAGCGCAGGCACAGCTGGGTGGTCGGGTGGGTGCCGGTGCCGAAGGCCAGGCCGGGGTCCAGGCGAAGCACCATCGCGGCGCCGGCCGGAGCTTCGTGCCAGCTCGGCACGATCCACAGGCGCTGGTCGACGCACACGGGCTGGAACTGCGACTGGGTCAGGCGCACCCAGTCCTGCTCGGCCACTTCGCGCTGGCGCACTCCCCGCAGGTCCGGCAGCACGCCGTCGGCCAGCAGGCCCAGCAGCGCGGCGTCGGCGCCGGACTCGTCGGCGAACAGCGCGCGCACCAGATTGTCGCTCCAGGCCGCTCGCGGCTGCTCCATCCCGGGCTCGCCGAACAAGGCGCGCTCCTGCTCGGAGCCCGCCAGGCGATCCTCCACGTCCACGCTCAGCGCGCCCAGTTCGAGCAGCGCGTCCGACAGGCGCAGCGCCAGATCCTGTCCGGCGGCGATCAGCACTTCGCGATAGGGCATCGGCGCTTCGCTTCGGATCAGGCCGGGCGCGCGGCCATGTATTCCTCGAGATAGTGGATGTTGGTGCCGCCCTCGATGAAGCGGGCATCCACCAGCAGCTCGCGGTGCAGCGGGATGTTGGTCGCGATGCCGTCCACCACCATTTCGGACAGCGCCGTGCGCATGCGCGCCAGCGCCTGCTCGCGCGTGGCCCCGTGCACGATGATCTTGGCGATCATCGAGTCGTAGTTGGGGGGCACGAAATACCCGCTGTACACGTGCGAGTCCACGCGCACGCCGGGGCCTCCGGGTACGTGCCAGGTGGTGATGCGTCCCGGGCTGGGGGTGAAGCGCACCGGATCCTCGGCGTTCACGCGGCATTCGATGGCGTGCCCGTTGCACTGGATCTGGCGCTGCTTGACGGTCAGAGCCTCGCCGGCCGCGATGCGGATCTGCTGCACCACGATGTCGATGCCCGCGGTCAGTTCGGTCACCGGGTGCTCGACCTGCACGCGGGTGTTCATCTCGATGAAGTAGAACTCCCCGTCCTCGTAGAGGAACTCGAAGGTGCCAGCGCCGCGGTAGCCGATCTTGCGGCAGGCGTCCGCGCAGCGTGCGCCGATGCGCTCGATCAGGCGCCGGGCGATGCCGGGGGCCGGCGCTTCCTCGAGGATCTTCTGGTGCCGGCGCTGCATGGAGCAGTCGCGCTCGCCCAGCCACAGCGCGTTGCCGTGCTCGTCGGCCAGGATCTGGATCTCGATGTGCCGCGGGTTGGTCAGGAATTTCTCCATGTACACCGCGGGGTTGCCGAAGGCGTTCTGCGCCTCGGCCTTGGTCGTGGCCACCGCGTTGAGCAAGGCGGCCTCGGTGTGCACCACCCGCATGCCGCGCCCGCCGCCGCCGCCCGCCGCCTTGATGATCACCGGGTAGCCGATGGCGCGCGCCATGCGCGTGATCTCCCGCGGGTCGTCGGCGAGTTCGCCTTCCGAGCCGGGCACGCAGGGAACCCCGGCCTTGATCATCGCCTGCTTGGCCGAGACCTTGTCCCCCATGATGCGGATGGAGTCGGGACGCGGGCCGATGAAGGTGAACCCGGAACGCTCCACGCGCTCGGCGAAATCGGCGTTCTCCGACAGGAAACCGTAACCCGGATGGATGGCCTCCGCGTCGGTCACCTCGGCCGCCGAGATGATCGCGGGCATGTTGAGGTAGCTGGCCGCCGACGGGGGCGGCCCGATGCACACGGCCTCGTCGGCCAGCTTGACGTACTTGGCGTCGCGGTCGGCCTCGGAATACACGACCACCGTCTTGATGCCCAGTTCGCGGCAGGCGCGCTGGATGCGCAGGGCGATTTCGCCCCGGTTGGCGATGAGGATTTTCTTGAACATGGCAGGGCGGGCTTCGGCTCGGGGCCTCGGCCTGGAAGGTAGGGGCCCGGCGCGCTGAGCGGAGGATGCGGGGCTGCGCGCGGCCACGGTGGCGGCTTACTCGAGCTCGAACAGGGCCTGGCCGTATTCGACCGGCTGACCGTTCTCGACCAGCACCTGCTTGACCACGCCGTCGATCTCGGATTCGATCTCGTTGAGGATTTTCATCGCCTCGACGATGCACACGGCCTGGCCCTGCTTGACCGTGTCCCCCACCTCGACGAAGGGCTTCGCCCCCGGCGCCGAGGCGCGGTAGAAGGTCCCCACCATCGGCGACTTGATCAACTTTCCGGTCGGAGCCGGCGCGGCCGCGGCGGCCGCCGCGGCCGGGGCCTCGACCACCGCGGCCGCCGGGGCGGGGCTCATCGGCACCATGTAGGGCTGCATGGCGGTGCCCATCGGGGCGGGGCCGGCCTTCACGATACGTACCTTGCCCTCGGCTTCGGTGATCTCGAGTTCCGAGATGTTCGAGTCCGATACCAGATCGACCAGGGTCTTCAGCTTGCGCAAATCCATGATGTGCGGGCCGCTCGCGCGGCGTGGGTTGCAGGGGCGGGCGATGACACGAACCTTCGGGTCTCGTGTCCGGCCCGTCATGCGCGGGCCTCGCCGGATTGCCGGAACGGCCGTCGGCCCGATGCGCGAGCGCCAGGCGAGGCCGGATTTCCAGGGCCAGACAACTTCAGCTAGGACTCGATGCTATTCGCTTGGATCTTGTCCAAATATTCCGCGAATTGTACTCAACTCTGCGGATTTGTCATCAATCGCTCAACGGCGAAGCGAAGGGCCAGGCTATAGCCCATGGCGCCGCAGCCGCTGATCACCGCTTCCGCGAGATCGGAGAAGTACGAATGATGCCGGAACTTTTCCCGACGATAAACGTTGGATAGATGAACTTCGACAAAAGGTAGTGCCACTCCGGCCAGCGCGTCGCGCAGCGCCACGCTTGTGTGGGTATACGCCGCCGGGTTGATCAGCACGAAGCGCGTGCCGTCGCGTGCCGCCGCGTGGATGCGCTCGACCAGCGCGCCCTCATGGTTGCTCTGGAAGCAGTCCACCTGCACGCCGAGCTCGTCGCCCAGGCGCCGCAGTCCCTCGTCGATCTGCGCCAGCGTGGTGCTTCCGTAGACCTGCGGCTCGCGGGTTCCGAGCAGATTCAGGTTCGGGCCATGCACGACGGAGATGCGGGCTTTCATGAGCGGGTACGGCGCTGGTTGATGCGCGCTTGCGCGTTCGGTGAGGGCTCGGGCAAGCATAGCGCATCGGCTGCGCCGTCAACGCCCTGGGCCAGCCTCGACCAGGTTGCGCAGCGCCTGCAGGCTGCCGCGCTCGGGCGCCGCGCCGCGCGCTCCGTGGCCGCCGTGCACCAGCACGCCGCGCTCGTCCTTCGCCGGGTACAGGCTGAGCGTGGCCTCCAGCGCCTGCTCGGGCGCTCCGTCCTCGCCGGCCAGGGGCCAGAGGAATTCCAGCCGCTCCACGCTGCGGCGCCCGGCGTAGTGGCCGGCCTGCGAGGTGGCGTAGCGGATGCCGCGGTTGATGCAGTGGATCTCCACTTCCTTCGCGTCGTCGCAGAACAGCAGCAGGTGAAGGCCGGAGTGCTCGGTGGCGGTGCCGTTCCACACCGCTCCCGCCACGTAGGGGCGGAATTCCTCGAATTCGCGCATCAGCGCGAGCGCCGCCGCGCGCAGACGCCAGAGCAGCCGCGGGTGGGTGTCGCCGTGGAACACGGCCAGGTATTGCTCGACCTGGGCGCGCACGTCGTCGTTGTCGGGTTGCGCGTCGCTGCGCGCGCCGGGGCCCAGCACCTGGTGCAGCGCCTTGCGCTTGGCGCTGGCGTAGTCCAGGCCGTCCTCCACCACCAGTCGCGCCGCGACCGCGGCCAGTTCCTCGCGTAGCGGGTTCATGCACCCAGTGTAGGCCCGGCCCTTCCTACAATGCGGCGATGCACATCCACATCCTGGGAATCTGCGGCACCTTCATGGGCGGGGTCGCGGCGTTGGCGCAGGCCGGCGGACATCGGGTCACCGGTTGCGACGCCCAGGTCTACCCGCCGATGAGCGACCAGTTGCAGGCGCTGGGCATCGAACTGGTCGAGGGATTCGGCGCCGAGCAGCTCGCGCTGCGCCCGGACCTGTGGGTGGTGGGCAATGCCGTGAGCCGGGGCAATCCGCTGCTCGAGGCCATCCTGGATGCCCAGCAGCCCTACACCAGCGGTCCGCAGTGGCTGGCCGAGCATGTGCTGGCACGGCGCTGGACCCTGGCGGTGGCCGGCACCCACGGCAAGACCACGACCTCGTCCATGCTGGCGTGGATCCTCGAGCAGGCCGGGCTGCGTCCGGGATTCCTGATCGGCGGCGTGGCGCAGGATTTCGGCGTCTCGGCGCGCCTGGGCGACGGGGAGTGCTTTGTCGTCGAAGCCGACGAATACGACACGGCGTTTTGCGACAAACGCTCCAAATTCGTGCATTACCGGCCCCGCACGGCCATCCTGAACAACCTGGAGTACGACCACGCCGACATCTTTCCCGACCTGGCGGCGATCGAGACCCAGTTCCATCACCTGGTGCGCACCGTGCCGCGACGCGGGCGCCTGATCGTGCCGACGCGAAGTCCGGCCCTCGACCGGGTGCTGCGGCGCGGCTGCTGGAGCGAGGTGGAGCGTTTCGACCACCTGGACGGCGAGGACCGACACGTCGTCGCGCAGGCCGGTGGCGGCGAACCCGAAGCTGCCGCATGGAGCTTCCGCGGCGACGAGCAGGACTTCGAACTGCTGGCGCGGGGCCGTGCGGTCGGGCGCGTGCGCTGGGCGCTGATGGGCGCGCACAACCGGGCCAACGCGCTGGCCGCGGTGGCTGCCGCGGCCCATGCGGGCGTGGAGCCGGCGCTGGCCTGCGAGGCCCTGGGGCGTTTCCAGGGCGTGCGCCGGCGCATGCAGTTGCGGGGCAGCGCGGCCGGGGTCGAGGTGTACGACGACTTCGCTCACCATCCGACGGCGATCGCCACCACCATCGCCGGGCTGCGGCGGGCGCGTCCCGACGGGCGCATCCTGGCGGTGTTCGAGCCGCGCTCGAACACCATGAAGCTGGGCTCCATGAAGCAACAGTTGCCGCAGGCCCTCGGCGCGGCCGATCTGAGCTTCGGCTATGCCGGAGGCATCGACTGGGACCTGGCCGAGGCGCTGGCGCCGCTGGGCGCGCGCGCGCGCACCCACCGCGAGCTGCAGGCGCTGGTGGACGACGTGGTCGCCAGCGCGCGCCCCGGTGACCACGTGCTGGTGATGAGCAACGGGGGTTTCGGCGGCATCCACGAGCGCCTGCTGCGAGCGCTGCGCGAGGGCGCGCCCGACCGCCGCTAGCAGGCGGCGGCGCGTGGCATCGAACCGCGGCACGGGGTCGCGGCATGGGGCTGCCTACAATGGCGCGCATGTCCGGAAACACCTTAGGTCTGCTGTTCGCCGTCACCACCTTCGGCGAGTCCCACGGCCCAGCGATCGGCTGCGTCATCGACGGCTGCCCGCCCGGCATGGAACTGTCCGAGGCCGACATCCAGCCCGACCTCGACCGCCGGCGTCCGGGTACGTCGCGTCACGTCACCCAGCGGCGCGAGCCCGACACGGTGGAGATCCTCTCCGGGGTCTACGAAGGCCGCACGACCGGCACGCCGATCGCGCTGCTCATTCGCAACCAGGACCAGCGAAGCAAGGACTACGCGAGCATCGCCGAGAGTTTCCGGCCCGGGCACGCGGACTACAGCTACTGGCGCAAGTACGGCACGCGCGACCCCCGCGGCGGCGGACGTTCGTCGGCGCGCCTGACGGCGCCGCTGGTGGGCGCCGGCGCGGTGGCGCGCAAGTGGTTGCGCGAGCGTCACGGTATCGTCGTGCGCGGTTGCATGCAGCAGGTGGGCGAGGTGCCGATTCCCTTCCAGTCCTGGGAGCACGTGGCCGACAACGCCTTCTTCGCTCCCAATGCCGAGATCGTGCCGCGCCTGGAGGATTACATGGACGCGCTGCGCAGGTCGGGCGACTCCTGCGGCGCGCGCGTGTACGTCGAGGCGCTGGGCGTGCCGGCGGGCTGGGGCGAGCCGCTGTACGACCGGCTGGACGCGGACATCGCGCACGCGATGATGGGGCTCAACGCGGTCAAGGGCGTGGAGATCGGCGCCGGCTTCGCCAGCGTGAGCCAGAAGGGCAGCGAGCACGGCGACGAACTCACGCCGGAGGGCTTCGCGAGCAACCATGCCGGCGGCGTGCTCGGGGGCATCAGCAGCGGTCAACCGGTGACCGTGTCCATCGCCCTCAAGCCCACGTCCAGCATCCGCCTGCCGCGTCGCTCGGTGGATCGCAGCGGACGGCCGGCGACGGTGGAGACCCTGGGGCGCCACGATCCCTGCGTGGGCATCCGCGCCGCGCCGATCGCCGAGGCGCTGCTCGCGCTGGTGCTGATGGATCACGCGCTGCGCCACCGCGCGCAGTGCGGGGACGTGCGTCACGAGGTGGCACCGATCCCCGGCGCCGTCTGAGCGCGGGGCCCCGAAGGGGCCCGCGCGCCGACCGGGCGTCGGCGGCGAGACCCTTGTTCGTTGCGCCTGGCTCGCCAGGAGACGCAACAAAAAATCACCGGACTGGGGAACTCGTCCGCGCTTGACGTATCAGACCTTGCATTGCACCCCGCATGGTGCCGCGCCGGACGCGGCACCATGCGGCCGCCTTTCGCAACCGCAAGGAGATTCGTCATGCCCCATGTATCCGACATCATGACCCGCGACGTGCGCTTCGTCGCGCCGGCCGAGAATTTGCAGCGAGCCGCGCAGTTGATGAGCGACCTGGACGTCGGCGCGCTGCCCGTGTGCGACGGTACCCGCCTGGTCGGCATGGTCACCGACCGGGACATCATCGTGCGCGGCACGGCCGCCGGCCATGCACCCTCGGACGCCTGCGTGGCCGACGTGATGAGCGAGGGCGTGTGCTGGTGTTTCGAGGACGAGGCCCTCGACGACGTGATGCGCCAGATGGCCGAAAGCCAGGTGCGGCGCATCCCGGTGGTGTCTCGCGGCGAGGAGCGCAGGCTGGTGGGCATCGTCGCGCTGGGCGACATCGCGCGGCGCGGCGCGGGCGGTGGCGAGCGGGGCGGCGGTGCCGGCGATGTGCTCAGGCAGGTTTCCGAGCCGTCGCGCCCGGGGCGCTGAGCCCTTGGCGCCCATCGCCTTCCGTCTTGACCATCCCACTCCTGGAGGAACCCCATGGCCCTGGATCTCTACAGTGCCCGCGGCACGCCCGTGGAACTGCAATACATGAACTGGCACGACATGGTGCGCACGCCGATCAGCAAGCTCGACGATGACGCATTCACCCGGGTGCGCATCGTGCTCATGTCCGCCCTCGAGGATCAGGCGCTGCGCTTCGCCCACGGCGCGGCCCGCGCCAGCGCCGAACTGCGCGAGGGCCTGGCCCGCGTGCGACGCATCGAACTGCATCAGGGCATCGCGGTGCGTTCGTTGCTCGGCGCCGATCATTCGGCGCTGGAACTCGCGCTGGCCCACAAGCAATGCGCGGTCGAGGTGGGAGCCGCGCTCGCGCAACGCGAAGCGCACGAGTCCATCGCCAGCGCGCTGCGCTTCGTTCTGCTCGAGGATCTGGATCATCTCTATCGCTTCGCCGCGCTGCTCGACCGCGTCGAGGGCAGGGATGCGAACAACATCCTGCAAAGCTACACCGACATCCTGCCGGCGCGGCCGAGCATCCTCCAGCACCGAGCCCCCCACGACGACCTGCTGGCGCCCTACGACTGCACCACCGTGGACCTTCCGAGTCGCCTGCACCTGCTGTGCATGCAGGCCGGCGCGTCGCAGATGCGCGGGCTGTTCGCCCACGCCGGCGTGGCCCACTCCGACCCCGTGGTGCGCCAGTTGCTGGCCGAGATCGCCTCCATCGAGGAGCAGCACGCCACGCACTTCGCATCCCTGATCGACCCCCGGGAGACCTGGCTGGAACAGTGGCTGCTGCACGAGGCCGCCGAGGCGTGGTGCTACGCGGCCTGTGTGCAGCACGAGGGCGATTCGCGGATCAAGGCGTTCTGGGAGCAGATGCTCGACTACGAGATCGGCCAGTTCCATTTCGTCGCCGGCCTGTTGCGCACCCAGCAGGGCCAGGACCCGCAGCGCCTGGTGCCGCGGGAACTGCCCGAACCCCTGCCTTTCGCCAGCCAGCGCGAATTCGTGCGCAAGGTGATGCGCGAGGAGCTCGAGCTCAGCGTGGCCGCGCAATGCCACGTGCCGCGAAGCCAGGAAAGCCAGGCCACCCGCGACTACCGCGCGCAGGTGGATGCCGAGGGCTCGCCCAGCGAGGCCGTGGCCGCCGGCTACACCTGGACCCCCGGAACCGAACTGGCGCGCCTGCACCCGGCGAACGCCTGATCCCGAACCAGAACAGGAATCTCGACATGAAGCATCAACAACCCCGCATGGGCAGCAACCGAACCGGCGTGCAGATGTCTCCGCTGGACGCCAGGCGCATGCACGAGCAGCATGTGGAGCTCGCGCCGGCCGCGCCGCAATCGCCGGCCTCCGCGGCGACTTCCGACATGCGCGCCCGCTACGTCGCCGATGCCGGTCCGCTGGGCTCGGTTCCGCCACCGGGCAGCGTCAAGGGCGTGCTGAACACCGGCGTGGCGCTGATCAGCGGCAACAGTCCGCAACTGCTGCTGGACAAGCTGGGCGAGCGCCTGGCCTTCGAGCGCACCGCCACGCGCATCCTCGACATGCTGATCACCAAGGTGCGCAGCACCCGGGGCGACGACGGCGAAGCCCTGGTTCCGCTGGATCAGCTGCTGACCATGCGCGAGCAGGAGGCCGGCCATTTCGCGCTGGTGGCACGCTGCATCGAGGAGCTCGGGGGCGACAGCAGCGCCCAGACTCCCGGAGGGGATCTGGTGGGCATGGAGTCCGCCGGCTTGCTGCAGGTGATTTGCGACCCCCGCACCACCATCGTGCAGTCGCTGCACGCGTTGCTGATTTCCGAGATGGCCGACCACTACGGCTGGGAAATCCTGGTGGCGCTGGCGGCCACGCAAAAGCACACGGCCATGCAGCGCGAGTTCGAGCTCGCGCTGGAGCGCGAGGCCGCTCACCTGCAGTACGTGAAGGCCTGGTTCGAGCGTCACACCCTGGGCGCGCCGACGGCGCCGGAATTCCCGCACTAGGAGTCTGGGCGGCAGAGGGCGAGCCCTGTGCCGCCCAGGCTCCCGGGTTCGTGGGTATCGAGCTCGCCGGCCGGGTCGGCGGACTTGCTGCGGCGAGTCAAGGCGAAGCGGCCTCCCCCGCGCGATGATGCTGTCCGTGCGGGGCTCGGGAGTCCCCGCGGGAGTCCGCCATGGATGCTCGAAAAGCCTGCCGGGTGGCTGCGTGCGTTCGCGCGCGCGGCTTGCGCTGGCTGATCCTGCCTTGGCTGGTGCTGCCGGGGCTGGGTTCGTCGGCCCCGGGCTGGACAGCCTTGCGCCTCGCCGACGCGCAAGCCGCGCCCCTGGCGCAGCGCGCCGGACCCGAGGCGCAGCCGCTGGACGCCGTGCAACTGGAGGCCCTGGCGGCGCCGGTCGCGCTGTTCGACGACGAGTTGCTGCTCGACACGCTCGATGCCAGCCTGCATCCCGCGCAGGTCCTGCAGGCGCGGCGATACGCCGCGCAGGGCGGCGGTGGCGCACCGCAGGCCTGGGCGCCGAGCGTGCGCGCGCTGCTGCGCCTGCCCCGGGTGCTCGACATGCTGGCCGACCATCCGGTCTGGGCCCAGCGACTCGGGCGCGCCTACGAGTGGCAGGGTCCCGAGCTGATGGACGCCGTGCAGCGCCTGCGCTGGCGCGCGCTGGACGCCGGCACCCTCGACCCGACGCAAGACCGCCTGGTGGATATCGCCGACGGGGTGATTTCCATTCATGCGGTGGGCTGGATGGCGGTGCCGGAATACGACCCCTGGTGCGTGTACGGGCCATGGCCGGCGGGCGCCGCGCAGGATTTCGCCTACCAGCCGCCGCCGCCGGACTGCGGTTTCACGCCGGGCCAGGCGCTGATCCTGGTCGAACCCGTGCCCCTGCTTGCCGGGCGCTGGATCTGGGGCGTCATCGACTGGCGCAGCCGCCGGGTGCGCGTGGATCGCGACCAGTGGCGGCACCATGCCCCCGGCCAGGCGCTGCCTCCCGACTGGGAGCCGGGCCAGCCCAGGCCGCCGGCCCCGCGGCCGGGCGGCGGCGTCGAGCCCCTGCGGCGTGGCCCCGGCTTGCGCATGCCGGCACCGGCGCAATCGCAGGCGCCTCGCGGTCCGGATCGCCCGCAGGCTCCGGCTCGGCAGGCGGTGCCGCCTCTTCGCGACCAGCCTCCCGGCAAGCTGCTACCCGGGGGACCGGGGCCGGCGCCTCGCGCTGACCAGCAGCCGCAGCGCCCCATGCAGCCCCCGCAGCCGCGTCGGCCGACGCAGCCACCGCAGCCGATCCAGCCGACACAGCCACCGCGCGCGCCGCAGCCGCCGCGCCCGGCACAGCCACCGCTCCCCCCGGCGGGGTCGCGGATCCAGCAGCCGTGGCAGCAGCCCCCGCAGGCGCGGCAACCGCCAGGCCGGGAACTACAGCACCAACACCAGCAGCGACAGCAACAGCAACAGCAACAGCAACAGCAACAGCAGTCCTCCCCCGCGGGGCAGCCGATGCAGCCGCCCGGTGCGCAACGCTCGCAGCGAGGCGCCGAGCCCCGGACGCCGCAGCTTCAGCCCTGACGCGAGGGTCCGCGCCTCAGGTGCGCCGTGGGCCCGGCGCTCAGGCGCGCGTCGCGGGTGTTGCCTGCAGGCCGGCGTCCTCGCTGACACCGATGGCCGCGGCGCTCCAGTCCATGTCGCCGCGCTGGCGCGCCAGCGCCGACAGCAGGCGTGCCTGCACCAGTTGCGCGAGCGGCATGGGCATCGCGACCTTGCGCGCCGCACCGAGCACCAGGTCGGCGTCCTTCAGGCCCAGCGAAAGCTTGAACCCCGCCGGCTGGTAGCTGTGCTGCGCGATCTGGCGCCCGTAGTTCACCATCGCCGGAGCCGGGAAGATGGACTGGGTCAACACCTCGGCGGTGCGCTCTCGCGGCAGCCCGTAGCGTTCGCCCAGGGTCATCGCCTCGGCCAGGGACTCGATGGCCGCCATGAGCATGAAATTGCCCGACAGCTTCAGCACGTTGGCCGCGGCCGCGTCGTCGCCGAGTTCGAACACTCGCTGGCCCATCGCCTCCAGCGCGGGCTGCACGGCCTGGCGCGCCGCCTGCGGGCCCGCGCAGAGCACGAACAGCTTGGCCGCGGCCGCCGCGTCGGGGCGCCCGAACACCGGCGCGGCCACGTAGTGGGTGCCGCGCGCGGCGTGCAGTGCGGACAGATCCTGCGCGGTCTGCGGCGAGACGGTGCTCATCGACACGTGGATGCCGCCTTCGCCCAGACGCTGCCCGATGCCGTGTTCGCCCTGCACCACGTCGCGCAGCGCCGCGTCGTCGGACAGCATGGTCACGACGATGCCCGAGGCCGGCGCCACGTCGCACGCGCGCTCCGCCAGGCGCGCTCCCTCGCGCACCAGGTCGCGGGCCTTGTCGGGCGAGCGGTTCCACACGCTGACCTGATGGCCCGCGCGCAGCAGGTTGGCGGCCATGGCGTGGCCCATGCTGCCCAGGCCGATGAATCCGATGTCCATGATGGGTCCTCCGTCGGTGGTTCAGGCCTCGGCGGCCTGTTCGTCCAGGTCCAGCGCGGGGTAGTCGGTGTAGCCGGCCGGGCCCGGGGTGTAGAAGCTCTGGGGATCCGGCTGGTTCAGCGGCGCGCCGCGGCGCAGGCGCGACGGCAGGTCCGGATTGGCGATGAAGGCCCGGCCGAAGGCCACCGCGTCGGCGCGGCCCGACTCGACGGCATCGATGGCCAGCGCGCGGTCGTAGCCGTTGTTGGCGATGTAGGCGCCGCGGAAGGACTTGCGCGCCGCCGCGTAGTCGAAGCCGGGCAGGTCGCGCGAGCCTCCGGTGGCGCCTTCGATCATGTGGATGAAGGCCACGCCGCGCCGGTCGAGCTGGTCGATCAGGTGCTCGAAGGTGGCTTGGGGATGGCTGTCGGAGATCGCGTTGAACGGAGTCAGCGGCGACAGGCGCATGCCCACGCGCGCGGCACCGATCTCGGCCACCACGGCGTCGACGACTTCCAGCGCGAAACGGCAGCGCGCGGCCGCCGAGCCGCCGTAGGCGTCGTCGCGGCGATTCGTGCCGTCGCGCAGGAACTGGTCGATCAGGTAGCCGTTGGCGCCGTGGATCTCCACGCCGTCGAAGCCCGCGCGCATGGCGTTGGCCGCGGCACGGCGGAATTCCCCCACCACCTCGGCGATCTGCCCGGCGCTCATGGCCAGCGGCACCGGAATGTCCCGCTTGCCCTGGTGGGTGTAGGCGACCACGCCCTCGGGCGCCAGCGCGGAAGGGGCGAAGGGCTGCAGCCCGCCGGTGAGTTCGGGGTGGCTGACGCGCCCGACGTGCCAGATCTGCGCCAGCATCTTCGAGCCGGCCTGGTGCACGGCGTGGGTGATGGCCTTCCAGCCGTCGACCTGGGCGTCGGAGTAGATGCCCGGCGTGGCCATGTAGCCCTTGCCGCGCGGCGAGACCTGGGTGCCTTCGCTGACGATCAGCCCGGCGCCGCTGCGCTGGCGGTAATACTCGATGTTGATGTCGCTGCCCGGAACGTCGCCGGCGGCTTCGTCGGCGCGGCAGCGGGTCAGCGGGGCCATGACGATGCGGTTGGCGATGTCGATGCAACCGATACGGCCGGGCTGGAACAGCCTGGCGTCCTGGATCTTGGGTGCGTTCATGCGCGGGTCCTTGGGTTCGGGGTTCGCCGGAGCGCAGGACGCGCGGCGGTGCCGCGCGTCTTCTCCGTGAAAACCCTGAAATTATTGCGGCTTCCCGCGAATCCTGCAGCGCATGCCGCGGCCCATCAGCCCATCAGCCCGGGCAGCGCCCCCACCACAGGCCGGTGGACGGCGTGAAACTTCCGTCGGGCTCCACCCGAAGCGCCTCGCGCACCTCGCGGGGAGCGCCCTGCAGCAACTCGCGGATCGCGCGCACCATGGTGTCGGGCGTGCGCATGCGCTGCACCCAGGTGTCGAACTGCAGGCGCGTGGGCCAGCGCTGCTCGTGCACCGGTTCGACGCCGATGTCTCGCAGCAGGGCCCGCCACTGGGCGCGCGAACGGTTGCGCACATGCGAGGTGTCGCGCAGCAGTTCGATGCACTGCAGATGGGTGTCCACCAGCGCCTGTTCCGAGCCTTCGAGGTCGATCACCAGCACATGTCCGCCCGGGCGCAGCACACGGCGCAGTTCGGCCATGGCCGCGTCGAGGTCCACCCAGTGGTGGGCGCTGTAGCGCGTGGCCACGAGGTCGAAGCTGGCGTCGGCGAAGGGCAGGCGGTGCACGTCGCCGGCCTGGCAGCTCAAGTTGCCCAGGCCGCGCTCGGCGGCCGTGCGGCGCACCACGTCGAGCATGGACTCGGAGGCGTCGAAGGCGATCACCTCGTCCACGGCCTCGGCCAGCGCGTAGGCGAGGTGGCCGGCGCCGGTGCCCAGGTCCAGCGCGCGGGCGGGGCGGGTCTCGAGGCCGCCCAGCAGGTCGCGCGCGCATTGCAGATCGGGGCCGGCGGCGTGTACCGCGCTGCTCAGGTAGGCCTGGGAGCGGGGGTCGAAACTGGCGTTGACGGCATCGAGATGGGATTTCAAGGGGTTCTCCGGTGGTTCGACAGGGCACTGGAGCTACCATAGGTCCGACCCAGGTCATGGAACAAGACCGTTGCTCATGCTGGTATAAGAACTACCCGAAAACACCCGTGGACGAATCCAGCCCCGATGGTTCCTCCGATCAGGCCGAGCAGCTCGGCGCGTTCCTGCGTGCCGCGCGCGAGCGCGTGCAGCCCGAGGCCGTGGGGCTGCCCGCCGGGCGGCGCAGGCGCACGCGTGGCCTGCGCCGCGAGGAAGTGGCCGGGCTGTGCGGCATCAGCCCGACCTGGTACACCTGGATCGAGCAGGGGCGCACCCAGGCGGTGTCCGTGGTCACGCTGGACGCGCTGGCGCTGGGGCTGCGCCTGAGTCCGGCCGAGCGTTCCTATCTGTTCGAGCTGGCGCGTCGCGCGGATCCGCGCGCGGCGATGGCGTCGCGCGCGCCCGCGGGCGAATCCGAGGATCTGGAATGCGCGCGCCTGGTGAGCCTGATGGGCTGTCCTGCCTACGCGCTGGATGCCCATTGGGACCTGCTGGCCTGCAACGGCGAGGCCAGGCGCCTGTTCGCGCCGTGGCTGGGCGAGGCGGGCCCCGCCGAGCCCAATCTGCTGCGCTGGGTCTATCTGGATCCCGCCGCGCGCGACTGGATCGTCGACTGGGAACTGCGGGCGCGCCGGCTGGCGGCGGAGTTCCGGGCCGATACCGCCGCGCTGCGCGATGATGCGCAGCACCGCCGCTTCGTCGCCGCGCTGTGCGCGCAAAGCCCCGAGTTCGAGCAGGCCTGGCGCTCCCAGCAGGTGCTCGAGCGCGAGGGCGGTCTGCGCGCCTTCGCCACTGCCGAGGGCTTGTGCAACTACCGGCAGGTCACGCTGCGCGGTGGCGCCGCCGGGGGTGTCAAGCTGGTCGCGTTGCACAGAATCGAAGATTCCTGCGCAGTTGCGGCAGGCGCCGCGCACAAGCCCTAACATTCCGGGCGAGACAAGGTTCGGGGGGTGCTTCCGGACCCGCGACAACCATATTGGAATCCGGACCCCCGGCCATGGCCCAGGCTTCGTCTGCATGGCCCGCCGCGCGCGCGCGGCGGGTGATCGTCCTGCTGCTGCTGGGCGCGGCCGCGCTGCTCGCCTGGCGCCTGGTGCAGCGCCCGCGGGTGCGCGCGGCGCTGGCGGCGCCGGCCCCGGTGGCCGTGCCGGCCAGCGTGCAGCCGGCCGCGTCGGCCGATGTGCCGCGGGTGCTGCTGGGAGTGGGCACGGTGCAGGCGCGGCGCAGCGTGACGGTGCGCACGCAGGTGGACGGCCGACTCGACTCCATCGACTTCACCGAAGGCCAGCCGGTGCATGCCGGGCAGGTGCTGGCGCGCATCGACCCGCGCGCGCTGCGTGCCCAGTTCGAACAGGCCAGCGCGGCGAAGGCGCGCGACCAGGCCCAGCTCGCCGATGCGCGGCTGGAACTGCGGCGCAGCAGGGGCCTGGTGGACGTGGGCGCGGCCTCGCGCCAGAGCCTGGACAGCCAGCGCGCGCTGGTGCGCCAGCTCGCCGCCGCCGTGCAGGCGGATTCCGCGCAGGTCGATTACGCCAGGGTGCAACTCGGCTACGCCACCATCCGCGCGCCCATCGGCGGCCTGGCGGGAGCGCGCCTGGTCGATGCCGGCAACATCGTGCACGCCAGCGATCCGGCCGGGCTGGTGGTGATCAACCAGATCGACCCCATCGACGTGGCCTTCAGCCTGCCCGGCCAGGCGGTGCAGGCGATCAACCTGGCGCGCGCCCGGGCGCCGCTGCAGGTACTGGCCTATGCGCCGGGGCAGTCGCGGCCGGAGGCCAGCGGCACCCTGGTGCTGGTGAACAATCAGGTCGACGCGGCCAGCGGCACCATCGCGCTCAAGGCGCGTTTCCCCAATCCGCGACACCTGCTGTGGCCCGGACAGTACGTTCGCGTACGCCTGGTGCTGGGCCACTGGCACGATGCGGTGACCGTGCCGGACTCCGCGCTGCAACGCGGCCAGTCGGGCCGCTACGTGTACGTGGTGGACGCCGGCCACCGCGCCCGGGTCCGGCCGGTGGTCGTGGCCCAGGAGCAGGACGGCGTCGCCGTCATCTCCCGGGGCCTGAAGGCCGGCGAGCGCGTGGTGGTGGATGGGCAGTACAAGCTCAGCCCGGGCGCGCTGGTGCGCGAGCTGGCGCCGCGATGAGCCCGCGAGCATGAGCATTTCCGCCGGCTTCATCCGCCGCCCCATCGGCACCTCGCTGCTGGCGCTGGCGCTGCTGCTGGTGGGCGTGGTGGCGCTGCCGCTGCTGCCGGTGGCCTCCCTGCCGGACGTGGAGTACCCGACCATCCAGGTCACGGCCAATCTTCCGGGGGCCAACCCGCAGGTCATGGCCTCCACCGTCGCGCAGCCGCTGGAGACCCAGTTCGCGGCCATCCCCGGGCTGGCGCAGATGACCTCGACCAGCGCGCTGGGCACCACCCAGATCACGCTGCAGTTCGACCTCAAGCGCGACATCGACGCCGCCGCGATGGACGTGCAGTCGGCCATCAACGCGGCGGCCGGCCAGTTGCCCAGGAACCTGCCGAGCCCGCCGACCTTTCGCAAGATCAACCCGGCGGAGTTCGCCGTGCTGGTGCTGGCGGTGCAGTCGCCGACGCTGCCGATCACCCAGGTCGACGACTACGCCGAGGTGGTGCTGGCGCAGCAGATCTCCCAGATCCCCGGCGTGGGCAGCGTGGACATCGGCGGGCGCCAGAAGCCGGCCATCCGCATCCAGGTGGATCCGACCCGCCTGGCCGCCATGGGGCTGAGCCTGGAGGACGTGCGCGCGGCCATCGGGCAGGCCTCGGTGAGCCAGGCCGCCGGCAGCCTCAGCGGCGAGCACAGCAGCGCGGCCATCTACACCAACGACCAGATCACCCGCGCGGCGCCGTGGAACGACACGGTGATCGCCTGGCGCCACGGCGCCCCGGTGCGCGTGCGCGACATCGGACGCGCGGTGGACGGCCCGGAGAACGTGCTGACCGGCGCCTGGGGTTTTCGCGGCGCCGCGGCCCCCGCCGGCGACCGCCTGAGCAACGGCCGCGCCATCATCTTGTTCGTGCACAAGCAGCCGGGCGCCAACGCCATCGAGACCGTCGAGCGCATCCGGGCCGAGCTGCCGCGCCTGCGCGCGGCCATCCCGCCGAGCATTCGCATCGACACCCTGATCGATCGCACGCAGAACATCCGCGCCTCGATGCACGACGTCGAGCGCACCCTGCTGATCACCGTCTGCGCCGTGGTGCTGGTGATCTTCGTGTTCCTGCGCAGCCTCTGGTCCACGCTGATTCCCGGCCTGACCGTGCCTCTGGCCCTGCTGGGCACCGCAGGCGCCATGTACCTGCTGCACTACAGCCTGGACAACCTGTCGCTGATGGCCCTGACCATCTCGGTGGGTTTCGTGGTGGACGACGCCATCGTGATGCTGGAGAACATCTACCGGCACATCGAGGCGGGCATGGCGCCGCTGCAGGCGGCCCTGCAAGGGGCGCAGGAGATCGGCTTCACCATCGTGTCCATCTCCGTGTCGCTGATCGCGGTGTTCATCCCCCTGCTGCTGATGGGGGGCATCGTCGGGCGCCTGTTCCGCGAATTCGCCGTCACCGTGAGCATGACCATCGTCATCTCGGTGCTGGTGTCGCTGACCTTGACGCCGATGATGTGCTCGCGTTTCCTGCGCGACGAGCACGCGCGCGGGCACGGCCGGCTGTACCGCGCCTTCGAGCATGGCTTCGAGGCAATGCGCGACGCCTACCGGCGCGCGCTGGACCACGTGCTGCAGCATCCGCTGCTCACCCTGTGCGTGTTCTTCGCCACCCTGGCGACGACCGTGCTCATGTTCGTGTTCAGCCCCAAGGGCTTTTTCCCGCAGCAGGACATCGGCTCCATCTACGGCTTCGCGCAGACCTCGCAGGACGCCTCCTTCCCGGCGATGGACCGGCGCATCCACGCCCTGGCCAAGGTGGTGGCCGCCGACCCGGACGTCAGCGGCATGGGGGTGTTCGCCGGCGGGACCACGGCCAATACCGGGGTGTTCTTCATCGCGCTGCGCCCGAAGGCCGACGGGCGCAAGGCCAGCGCCCAGCAGATCATCGACCGCCTGCGCCCGCGCATCGCGCAGGTGCCGGGCATCCAGCTGTTCATGCAGGCGCCGCAGGACATCAACGTGGGCGGCCGGCTGGCCCGCACCCAGTACCAGTACACCCTGCAGGACAGCGACATCGACGAGCTCAACACCTGGGCGCCGCGCCTGCTGGCGCGCCTGAAGCGACTGCCCCAGCTCACCGACGTCGCCTCCGACCAGCAGAACCACGCGAACTCGGCCGTGGTCACGGTGGACCGCGAGCACGCGGCCAGTTTCGGCATCAGCCCGGCGCTGATCGACCAGACCCTGGACGACGCGGTGGGGCAGGCGCAGGTGGCCCAGTACTTCACGCAGACCAACAGCTACCACGTGATCGAGGAGGTGCTGCCGTCCGAGCAGAGGGACGCCGACCTGTTCGACAAGATCTTCATCACCTCGCCGCTGACCGGCCAGCCGGTACCGCTGGCGGCGCTGGTGAAGGTGGATACCTCGAAGACCGCCTACCTGATGATCAGCCACCAGGGCCAGTTCCCGGCCGTGACCCTGTCCTTCAACCTCGCCCCCGGCGTGGCGCTGGGCGCGGCGGTGGACGCGGTGCACAGGGTGGAGGCGGCGATGCGCATGCCCGCCACCGTGCGCGGCAGCTTCCAGGGTACCGCGCAGGCCTTCCAGCAGTCGCTGCGCACCCAGCCCTACCTGATCGCCGCGGCCCTGGTGTGCGTGTACATCGTGCTGGGCCTGCTCTACGAGAGCTACATCCACCCGCTGACCATCCTGTCCACGCTGCCGTCGGCCGGCCTGGGGGCCCTGCTGATCCTGCGCGCCGGCGGCTACGACCTCAGCGTGATCGCGATCATCGGCATCATCCTGCTCATCGGCATCGTGAAAAAGAACGGCATCATGATGATCGACTTCGCCCTCGACGCCGAGCGGCGGCGCGGCCTGAGCCCGCGCGAGGCCATCCGCGAGGCCTGCCTGCTGCGTTTCCGGCCGATCATGATGACCACCGCCTGCGCGATCCTGGCGGGGCTGCCGCTGATGCTCGACCACGGTGCCGGCTCCGAGCTGCGGCGCCCGCTGGGCTACGCCATGGTGGGGGGGCTGCTGGTGTCGCAGGCCATGACCCTGTTCACGACGCCGGTCGTCTACCTGTACCTGGACCGCGCGCATGCCTGGTACATGCGTCGCCGCCATGCGCGTGCCGAGCGGGCCGCGGCGGGCTCGGCCTCAGCGGGGCAGTAGCGCGGTGGACAGCCAGGGCACGGCGGCGATCGCCACGACCCCGAGGAACAGGACGCTCATGTAGGCCAGCAGCGGGCGCACGCCGCGCCCGGGGGCGATGCCGGAAATCGAGCAGGCGATGTAGTAGCCCAGGCCCAGCGGCGGCATGAACAGTCCCATGCCCAGCGACAGCACCGCCACCATCGCGTAGTGCACCGGCTGGATGCCCAGCGCATGTGCGACGGGAAACATCAGCGGCGCCATGACGGCGATGCCCGGGATGCCCTCGAGCATCGAGCCCACCAGCGTGAACAGCACGATGGAAAGCGCCAGGAAACCGAGCGCGCCACCCGGGATGGACGCCGCGGAGCCCGCCACGTCCGCCGCGAGTCCGCTTTGCGTGACGCACCACGCGATCGCGGACGCCGCGCCCACGGTCCACAGCACGGCACCCGACAGGCGTGCGGTGCGCCCCACGATGGCCAGCAAGGCGCGCGGCGCGACGGCGCGATATCCCAGCCGACCGGCCAGCAGCACGTAGACGATGCCCAGCGTGGACACCTCGGTGGCCGTGCACACGCCGTCGATCACCAGCGCGCGCACCAGCAGCGGCAGGGCCAGCGCCGGCAGGGCCCTGGCCGCCAGGCGCGGCAGCCGCGCGGTTTCGATGCGCCGCGCGTCTCGCGCGGGCCGGCCGCGGTGACGCCACCATACCGCCAGGCACAGCAGCGCGAGCGTGAGCAGCGCCGGCAGCAGGGAGCCGGCGAACAGTCCGGCCACCGACACCCCGGTCACCGATCCCAGCGTGAGCAGCAGCAGGCTGGGGGGGATGATCTCGGTCTGCGCGCAACTGGCCGCCAGCAACGCGATGAACTCGTCGTCGCTCGTGCCCTGCGCGCGCATCTGCGGGAACAGCGAAGGCACGATCGCGGCCATATCGGCGAAGCGCGAGCCCGCGATGCCCGAGGTCAGGTACATGCTGCCGAGCAGCACGTAGCCGAGGCCCGCCCGGAAGGGAGCGAGCAGCGCGACGAACAGCTCCATCATCGACTCGGTCATGCCGCTGGCCTCCAGCAGCAGTCCGAGCAGGATGAACAGGGGCATCGCCAGCATCAAGGTATGCGAGAGCGCGCCTTCCACCAGCAGCGGCACCACCTGCAGCGGCAGCGAGGTGGCCGGGCCAAGATACGCCACAACGCCCAGCCCGAAGGCGAAGCCCACCGGAACCCCCGCCATCAGGCAGGCCAGGCCGACCCCCACCAGCAGGAGCGGCAGCGCCAGGGCCCCAAGCCCGGGCAGCCAGGGACTCGCGCAGGCGAGCAAGGCAGCGCCCAGCGCCACCAGGCCCAGGGCTTGCAGCAGGTCGCGGCCGGCGTGGACGCGCAGCATGCGCAGCCACGCCGTCAACGCCATCCCCGCCAGACCGACCGGGAGCGCGGCGGCCGGCACCAGCATGGACAGGCCCAGCGGCTGGCTGTGCACCGGACGCTGCGCAAGCGCGTAGGTCCAGGCGGGCTGCAGCAGGCCCAGCAGCAGTCCCAGCGAGGCCGCGTCGCCGAATGCCTCGGCGCGGCGACGTGCCGTCGGGCGCAGGCGCGCGAGCAGCACCGCCATGCGCAGATGCTCGCCGCGGTGCATGGCCGCGATGGCGCCGAACATCGCCAGCCAGACCAGCAGCACGGATTCGACCTGGTCGGCCCAGTCCAGCGGGTGCCCGAGCGCGCGGCTGCCCACGCCCAGCAGCACCAGCGCGACCTCGGCGACCAGCAGCGCCACGGCGAGCATGCCAGTCAGCCGGCCCAGCGCGGCGGAGAGTTTCCCTTCGGGGTGGCACGGCGCGGCCGTCATGGAACAGCCCTCCTCGCTGGGTTCATGCCAATCGTCTTGTGTTGCGCTCCAGGACGTCCCAGTCGGCGCTGCCGAAGCGCGCGCGGCAGGCCTCGTAATAGCCGGAGTCGCGCAGCAGGTCGCGGAAGCCCTGCGTGGGCGGGGTATTGAAGCGCATGCCCTGCGCGATCAGCTCGTGCTGCAGGGATCGATCGAGTCGGGCGACGTCGTCGCGCTCGCGCAGCGCGGCCTGGTCGAGCTGCTCGGCCAGCAGGGTGCGCAATTGGGGGCCCAGTCGCCGCAGCGATCCCGGATGCGCGAGCATCCAGAACCCATCCCAGGCGTGGCGGGTGAGGGAGCAGTATCTCTGCACCTCGTACAGCGCGAAGGTGGACACGATGACCAGCGGGTTTTCCTGCGCCTGCAGCAGGCCGCTTTGCAGCGAGGGGTAGAGGTCGGCGATCTGCAGCACCGTGGGCCGCGCGCGCATGGCCTCGAAGCCGCGCAGCAGCAGATCCACCGGAGGCACGCGGATGCGCAGGCCCTGCAGATCCACCGCGGAGCGCACAGGGCGCGGCTGCGAGGTGACCTGGCGGAAGCCGCTGTCCCAGCACCTGCGCATGACCTCCAGGCCGGCCTGCCGGATGCGCGCGCGCATCAGGTCGCCGAGTTCGCCGTCCATCGCCTTCCACACCTCGGCGTAGTCGTCGAAGGCGTAGCAGACCCCGCTGAGCGCGGTCGCCGGCACCAGGTCGGCGAGGAACATGGGCGATATCGCGTACAGATCGATGGCCCCCATGCGCAGTTGCGCCAGCATGCTGTCGGCGTTGCCCAGCAGGCTGTTCGGAAACAGCCGCAGACCGAGGCGTCCCCCGCTGAGTTCGCGCAGCCTGCGGTCGGCCTGCAGCAGCCGCAGGTTCAGCGGATGGGCCGCGGGCAGGAGGGTGCAGGTACGCAACTCGACGCGGGCCGGTTGCGCCGCGCTGGCGCGGGCCACGCCCTGCAGGGCCGCGGCGCCGGCCAGGCGCAGGCAGGCGCGTCGCTTGTCGAGGGCGGCTGGTGCGCGGGACATGACTCCGAAGCGTAGGCGCGGCGCCGCGCGCCGTGGGCCCCGCGCGTGAGTCGGCGCCCCGGGTCGGCGTGAGTCGCGCGCGATGCGCGCGTCAGCCGGCCTGGTTCAGCGAGCCAGGAAGCCGGTCGACAGCCAGGGCACCGCGGCCACCACCACGATGCCCGCCAGCAGCGCGGCGAGGTAGCCCAGCAGCGGGCGCACGCCTTCCTCGGGCGCCACGCGCCCGATCGCGCAGGCGGCGTAGTAGCCCACGCCCAGCGGGGGCATGAACAGGCCCAGGCCCATCGACAGCACCACCACCATCGCGTAGTGCACCTCGTGGATTCCGAGCTGCTGCGCGATGGGGAACAGCAGGGGCCCGAACAGCACCATGGCCGGGATGCCCTCCAGTACCGATCCCAGCAGCACGAACAGAGGAATGGAGGCGGCCAGGAACACCGGGCCGCCGCCCGGCAGCGAGGCCATGGCCTGCGCCAGCGAGCCCGAGAAGCCCGACTGGGTCAGGCCCCAGGCGATGGCGGTGGCCGTGCCGATGATGAACAGGATGGCACCCGACAGGCTGGCCGTCTCCACCAGCATGGGCACGAGCCGGCGCCAGTCGAAGCGCCGGTACACGGCAAGCCCGATCGCGGTGGCGTAGACGATGCCCAGCGTGGAAACCTCGGTGGCGGTGGCGATGCCGTCGACCACCGCGGCGCGGATCACGAAGGGCAGGGCCAGCGCCGGCGCGGCCACCAGGCCCAGGCGCAGCACCTCGCGGCGCGGCGCTCGCTGGCGGCGCGAGCCGCGGCCGCGATTGCGCCACCAGATCACCACGCACAGACCCAGTCCGGTGACCAGCGCCGGCAGCAGGCCGCCGGTGAACAGAGCCGAGATCGATACCCCGGTGACCGAGCCGATGGTGATCAACACCAGGCTGGGCGGAACCGTCTCGGTCTGCGCCCCGGTCGCCGAAAGCAGCGCCACCAGTTCGCCCTTCGGGGTGCCCAGGCGCTGCATTTCGGGAAACAGGGCCGGAGCGATGGCCGCCATGTCGGCTGCCTTCGAGCCGGAGATGCCCGACACCAGGTACATCGCGCCCACCAGCACGTAGGAAAGCCCGCCGCCCACATGGCCGAGCAGCCCGGCCAGGAAGTCCACCATGGCGCGCGCCATGCCGGTCATCTCGATGAGCAGGCCGAGGAACACGAACAGCGGAACCGCCAGCAGGATCAGGTGGGACATGCCCTCGTCCATGCGCCCGACCAGGATCTGCAGCGGCGTCTGCGTGGACAGCGCCAGGTAGCTGAAGGCCGCCAGGCCGAAGGAGAACGCGATCGGGATGCCCGCCAGCACGCAGCCGGCACCGATGCCCACCAGGAAGATCAGCAGGTCGAGCTGGCCCAGGGACTCGAACCATGGGCGTGCCCACCACAGCAGCAGCCCGAGCGCCAGCGGCAGGGCCAGCGCGCCTGCGACGCGGCGCGGCGTGCACTCGCGCAGCAGTCGCAGCAGCGCGACCAGCGCCATCAGCACGATGCCCACCGGCATCGCCGCCGCGCGCCACATGTCCGACAGGCCCATCGCGGGGGTGGTGATGATCTGCTGGTTGCGCGCGAACTGCCAGGCCGGCCAGGCGATGAACAGCAGCAGCGCCAGGCTGGCGCCCAGGCTGAGGGCGTGCAGGCGCGCGCGCCAGGCCTGGCGCAGTTTCGCCGCCAGCGCGCTCATCCTCATGTGCTCGTCGCGGCGCAGCGCCACGACGGCACCGAGCATGGCCAGCCACAGGAACAGCATGGAGGCCAGTTCGTCGGACCACACCAGCGGGTGCCCCAGCGTGCGCGCCACGATGCCGGCCAGCAACACCAGCACCTCCAGCAACACCAGTGCCGCCGCGGCGTATTCCGCCGGGCGGCCAAGCAGTGCGTCGATCCACGCGGCGGGGCCGCCGCGCGGAGCATGCTGCGCTGGCGTCACGCCAGCTTACCGGTGCTGCGCTCCAGGATGCTCCAGGCCTCGTCGCCGTACTTGGACTTCCAGTGCGCGTAGAAGCCGGCCTTGCGCAACTGGGCGCGGAAGCTGTCGGGGCTGGTGTCGTTGAACTTCATGCCCTTGGATTGCAGCTGGCCCTGCAGCGAGTCGTTGAGCTTGGCCGTGTCGGCGCGCTCCTTCATGCCCGCGGCGTTGATGTTGCGCGCGACGATGGCTTGCAGGTCGGGCGGCAGGCGCTTCCACGAATCGGGGTTGGCCAGG
Organism: Pseudomonadota bacterium; assembly: GCA_021848345.1. GTDB lineage: Bacteria > Pseudomonadota > Gammaproteobacteria > Burkholderiales > Burkholderiaceae_C > Thiomonas_A. The sequence goes on from JAJZUV010000001.1 coordinate 55,905, forward strand.
AACCAGAAGCCATCCCACATGTGGTTGGTCATCGAGCAGTACTTCTGCACCTCGTACAGCTTGGCCGTGGAGATGATGGCCAGCGGGTTCTCCTCGCCGTCCACCAGGTGGGTCTGCAGCGCGGAGTAGACCTCGTCGAAGTTGATCGAGGTGGGCGACGCGCCGAAGGCCTGGAACATCGAGGTCCACAGCGGAGACACCGGCACGCGGATCTTGAAGCCCTTGAGGTCGGCGGCGGTACGGATGGGCTTGGTCGACGAGGTGATCTCGCGGAATCCGTTGTCCCAGATCTTGTCCATCACCACCAGATTGGCCTTCTCGATCTGCCCGCGCACATAGGCGCCGAGCTCGCCGTCCAGGGCTTTCCACACCGCGGCGTAGTCGGGGAACGCGAAACCGATGCCGGTGATCGACGAGGCCGGCACCAGCGTGGACAGGATCAGGCCCGACAGCGTGAAGAAGTCGATGCCCCCGGCGCGCAGCTGGCTGAGCATGCTGGTGTCGGAGCCGAGCTGGTTGTTGGGGAAGATCTGGATGGTGACGCGGCCGTGGGTCTCCTTGTGGATCGCCTCGGCCATTTCCCGCGCGCGCACGTTCATCGGGTGGGTCACGGGCAGGTTGTTCGCGTACTTGAAGTGGAACTCCGACTCGGCGGCCAGCGCGCGCACCGGGGTGGCGGCCAGGGCCATCGGCGCCAGCGCCGTGGCGCCGGCGAGGAATTCGCGACGGGTGATGCTCATGTTGAGTCTCCTCCTGCTTGTTGTGGAACGAAAACCTGTGTCGGGCCGCCGGCGCGCCGGGCCGTCAATGCGAGGCGTCCTGCCCCTGGCGCCGCCGTCGCAGCGTGGGCAGGCCGACCCCGGCGGCCTCGAAGCCGCCGTCGACCGCCAGCAACTGGCCGTTGATGAAACTGGCCGCCGGGCTGCACAGGAAGCCCACCGTCTCGGCCATTTCCTCGACCGTGCCGTAGCGCCCCAGCGGGATCGCGTCGTGGTAGTCGGAGCGCACGGCCACGCTGTGCACCAGCTTGGCCATCTCGGTCTCCACCGGGCCCGGGGCGATCACGTTGCAGCGAATGCCCTGGTCGCCCAGTTCCACCGCCTGCTGGCGGGTCAGGTGCACCAGCGCCGCCTTGCTGGTGCCGTAGGCCACGCGCAGCGTGCTGGCGCGCACGGCGGAGATGGACGCGATGTTCACCACCGCGCCGCCGCGTCCGCCGCGCAGCATCAGCGGGGCGAAGGCCTGGGTGCACAGGAAGGCCCCGTCCAGGTTGGTGCCGAGCACGCGGCGCCAGTCGGCGAAACTGGTCTCGCCGATGGGCTTGAATACCGCGACGCCCGCATTGTTGATCAGCGCGTCGACGCGCCCGAAGCGTTGCCACGCCGCGTCGGCCGCGGCGCCCACGCCTGCCTCGTCGGACACGTCGCAGTGCAGCGCCAGCACCTGGTCGGGCAGGGCCAGCTCACGCTCGGTGCGCTGCAGCGTGGCCGCGTCGATGTCCAGCAGCGCCACGCGATGGCCATGGCGCAGGAACCAGCGCGCGATGCCCAGGCCGATGCCGCGGGCACCGCCGGTGACCACCGCGACCGGGGTGTCTTGCTGCAGGGGAGTGCTCATGTTCGTCGATCGTGGAACCCGGGACCGGGGCCGGCGCCCCGTGGCGCCAGACTAGTCCAAGCCCGCGGCGACGCGCACCCGGGTTCCCCGCAGTTGTCGCGGCGAAGCATCCATGGCCGAGGCACGGGCGGCGGCTCGCGCCGCCCGTGCCCGCGCCGGGTTCAGAAAAAGCCCAGGCGCGCTTCCGAGTAGCTGACCAGCAGGTTCTTGGTCTGCTGGTAGTGGTCGAGCATCATCTTGTGGGTCTCGCGCCCGATGCCCGACTGCTTGTAGCCGCCGAAGGCGGCATGCGCCGGATAGGCGTGGTAGCAGTTGGTCCACACGCGCCCGGCCTGGATGCCGCGGCCCATGCGGAAGGCGGTGTTCATGTCGCGGGTCCACACCCCCGAGCCCAGGCCGTACAGCGTGTCGTTGGCGATGGCCAGCGCCTCGGCCTCGTCGCGGAAGGTGGTCACCGAGACCACCGGCCCGAAGATCTCCTCCTGGAAGATGCGCATCTTGTTGTGACCCTTGAACACCGTGGGCTGCACGTAGTAGCCGCCCTCCAGGTCGCCGCCGAGCTGCGCGCGGGCCCCGCCGGCCAGCACCTCGGCGCCTTCCTGGCGCCCGATGTCGAGGTAGGACAGGATCTTCTGCATCTGCTCGCCGCTGGCCTGGGCGCCGATCATGGTCTGCGGATCCAGCGGGTTGCCCTGCCGGATCGCCGCCACGCGTCGCAGCACCCGTTCCATGAAGGCGTCGTAGATGTTCTCGTGGACCAGCGCGCGCGACGGGCAGGTGCATACCTCGCCCTGGTTCAGCGCGAACATCACGAAGCCCTCGACGGCCTTGTCCAGGAAGCCGTCGTCGCGAGCCATCACGTCCTCGAAGAAGATGTTGGGCGACTTGCCGCCCAGCTCCAGGGTGACCGGGATCAGGTTCTGGCTGGCGTATTGCATGATCAGGCGCCCGGTGCCCGTCTCGCCGGTGAAGGCGATCTTGGCGATGCGCGGGCTGCTGGCCAGGGGCTTGCCGGCCTCCAGGCCGAAGCCGTTGACCACGTTGAGCACCCCCGGCGGCAGCAGGTCGCCGATGATCTCCATCAGCACCAGGATGCTCACCGGCGTCTGCTCGGCCGGCTTGAGCACCACGCAGTTGCCCGCGGCCAGGGCCGGTGCCAGTTTCCACGCCGCCATGAGCAGCGGGAAATTCCAGGGGATGATCTGCCCCACCACGCCCAGCGGCTCGTGGAAGTGGTAGGCGTAGGTCTGGTGGTCGATCTCGGCGATGGAGCCTTCCTGCGAGCGCACGCAGCCGGCGAAGTAGCGGAAGTGGTCGATGGCCAGCGGCAGGTCGGCCGCGGTGGTCTCGCGGATGGGCTTGCCGTTGTCCCAGGTCTCGGCGGCGGCCAGTACCGCGAGCTGGCTTTCCATGCGGTCGGCGATGCGGTTGAGCACGGCCGCGCGCTCGGCCGGCGAGGTCGCGCCCCAGGACGCCTTGGCGGCGTGCGCCGCGTCCAGCGCGCGCTCGACGTCCTCGGCGTTGGAGCGGGGCACCTCGCAGAAGGCCTTGCCCGTGATCGGGGTGATGTTCTCGAAGTACAGGCCGCTGGCCGGTTCCACCCAGCGCCCGCCGATGTAGTTGCCGTAGCGCTTCCTGAACGCCACCGGGGTCCCGAATTTTCCGGGTTCAAGCATGTCCATGTCCGACTCCTCTGGTAGTGTGTCGCCGCCCGCGGACCCGCCCGCGGCAGCCGGCAGCAGGGCTATCAGGAAGCGTGCCAGCTCCTGGGCGCGCGCGCCTCGGAAGCGAAAAAGCCAGAGGAATCAGGGGCTTGGACCAGGCGCCGAGGGCCTTTTTGCGTGGTTCCCGCGTGGCCCTGCGGCGTCGCATGCGACACTCCGAGGTGTCGCGGCCGTCGCATCCCGCGACAGCCGGGGCGGACCCGGGGACGGCCCCGGGCCGGCGTCAAAGGGGCCGGATCGGCAGGCCCAGCGCCAGCCACTCGTTCATGCCGCCGGGGTACTCGCGCAGCCCGTGGCGCCCGAGAATGCGGTCGACCACGAACCAGGCACCGGCCGCGTACTGGCCGGTGTTGCAGTACACGATGCCCCGGGCCGGCAGGCGGATGCCGTCCGCGGCCAGCACTGCGCGGTACTGCGCCGGGCCGAGGAAATGCCAGGAGCCGTCGTCGTCGGCGCGGTACAGCAGTTCGGCCGGCAGCGGGCGCGAGCCCCGCAGGCGTCCGTCCTCGGGGATCACCGGGGTGCGTTGCAGCCCCGCGAACTGCGCCAGCGGACGGGCGTCCAGGATGGTCTCGTGGCGCCGCTGCGCGGCCTGCACCTGGGCCACGTGGGCCAGCATGTCGGCGCGCGGCGCGGAGGCGCTCCACTTGCCCGATTCCATCGGCGCGATGGCGTCGGTATCGACCGCATAGCCGGCGGCCAGCCAGGCGTGGGTGCCGCCGTCGAGAATGGCCACGTCCGCGGCCGGCTCGCCGAACAGTTGCAGTTCCCAGGCGAGGAAAGCCGCCTCCTGCAGCGAGGTGGCGTCGTCGCCGGTGGGCGCGAGCACGATGGGCTTGCCCGGCTGCAGCACCGACGCGCGCATGACCTCCTGGAACTCCTCGGCCGTGGGCAGCAGGAAGTCCACGTCCTTGCCGTCGATCTTGCGCTTTTCGCGCAGCGCCCAGAAGTTCACCGACAGGGCATCGGGTATATAGCCGCCGACCTGTTCGAGCACCTTGCGGCCGTCCACGCTGCGCCACTTGGGGTCGTTGGTCAGCGAGCCCACGTCGTCGCGGATGTCGACGATCTGCACCCTGGACGCGTTGGCGTGCAGCCACTGCACGTCGACCACCGGCCCGGGCAGCACCGAGGCGCGCGCGCTCGCGCAAGCCGCCAGCGCGAACAGACCGGCCAGCAGGAACCAGGCGGGGAATCGCTTCAGGACCACGGAAATCTCCAGGGTGGAACGGGACGGGAGCTTTGTAGCCGAGCGCCGCGCCAGGGTCCAAGGCAATTTCGCAATATCACGAATGACGGATATTGAGGCCCCTGGGCGGTCGGGCGTCGCCGACAGGAAGCGAAACCGCATGCGCCGAATCCAGGCAAACCATGGCGAAGCAACGGCGGGAGGTCGGCCGCTTCGCGCGGTCGAGCAGTTCAGGACGAGGGATTCGGCGCCTGCCGGGCCTTCTCCGGGGCGTCGACGGCCGGCGAGCGAGCGGCCTCGAGCGTGAAGATGCGCGCCGGCGGGACGTTCGCCCAGACCACGCGGCTGGAGCGTTGCCTGAGGCCCGAGGGTTCGTAGCGCAGGCGGTTGCGCAGGTCATAGCTGAACTGCACGGCGCGTCCGCCGGCGCGCAGTACCTGCTCCCATTGCGCGACGATGGTCCGCGCGTCGCTCGGAGGCAGGGAGCGCAAGGGCAGGCTGGACACGATGGCGTCGACCATCGGGCGCGGCGGCAGGAGTTCCGACAGCCGGAGCGCGTCGCCGTGCAGCACGGTGACCGATGGGAACCGCCGGCGCAGGTGCAGGACGAAATTGTGCGAGCGCTCGACGACCACCAGGCGATCCGCGTGGATGCCGCGCTCCAGCAGAGCCTGGGTCACGCAACCCGTACCGGCCCCCAGTTCGATGACCAGGCCGTCGCCGGATCGCGGCACGCAAGCCGCCATGTGCCGGGCGAGGTAGTCCGAACTCGGCCACACGGCCCCCACCGCTCCGGGATGACGCAGCCATTCACGCAGAAACACCGACGGGGCGATGTTGCCCATCGTGCGGTGCAGACGCGCGACCGGGGAAATGGACATCAGCCGGGTGTGACGGAGTCGGGTCGGAGGCGTTTCGAGATCGTCCATGAGCTTGGCATCATGCGGGGTCGCGGATGGGTCGGCTCCCGGCCGACTCGCGGACTGCTGGAAGGTGCCTGCCGCGTCCCCGGGCTCCGGTGTGCGGCCTGCGCATGCCACTGTAGCGCCCGAGCCGGGCAATTCACCGCTGGGCTGCGCACGGTTCATGCAATGCTTCCCGCCTGCTCGGTGCGTGGACGCAAGCCCATGCTCTTCCGAATGATGTAGCGCATTGCCGCGAGGCGCCGCGGTACGCGGGGTACGCACGGCACGCCGTGCATGGTCCCGCCAGCAGGAATCGAACCTGCATCTAACCCTTAGGAGGGGCTTGTTCTATCCATTGAACTATGGCGAGGCAGCCCCACAGTCTAGCCGTTCACGGCGGCGCCCAGCCGCTTGCGCGGCATGCCTGGCGATGCACCCGGGCGGCTGAAGAACCCATCGCCCCCGTCAACGCAAGCTTTGGGCTCGCGACCGTGGCGCGCGCGCGCACGCGGGGCCGACAATGGGGGCCTGCCCTCGGCAATCCGCGCTCGCCTCGTCCTTTCCATGACGCGCCATCTGCGCACTCTTCATCTGGCCCTGCTCGCGCTGGCGCTCGGCGCGCTCGCGGGGGGCCTGCTGCTGCAGGGCCTGGGCCGGGCCGAGGCGGCGCATCGAGCCTGGCTGGCCGGAGCCCTGCCCGTGGCGCTCGCGCTGGCGGCCTCGGTGGCGCGCGCGCTGTGGCGCCGCCAGACCGGGGTGGACCTGCTGGCGCTGCTCGCGCTGGGCTTCGCCATCGTGCTGGGCCAGGGCCTCACCGCCGTCGTCATCGCCGTCATGCTGGCGGGCGGCAGGGTGCTGGAGGACTACGCCGCGGCGCGCGCCGAGCGCGAGATGACCGCCTTGCTGCGCCAGGCGCCGCGCGGCGCACTGCGCTTCGAGCAGGGCCAGTGGCGGGAGGTGGCGCTGGACGCCGTACGCCAGGCGGATCGCCTGCTGGTGCGCCATGGAGAACGCGTGCCGGTCGACGCCACGCTGCTGGGGCCGGCGCAGCTGGACGAATCCACCCTGACCGGGGAGTCGCTGCCGCGCGGCCGCGAGGCCGGCGAGGGGGTGGCCAGCGGGGTGCTGAACCTGGGGCCGGCGGTCGAGGTGCTCGCCGCGCGTACGGCCGCGCAAAGCACCTTCGCCGGCATCGTGCGCATGGTGCAGACGGCGCGCGCCGAACGCGGCCCCGGGGTGCGTCTGGCCGATCGCTACGCCGCCTGGCTGATCCTGCTGGCGCTGGTGCTGGCCGGCATCGCGTGGGGCCTCTCGGGCGACGCCATGCGGGCGTTGGCGGTGCTGGTCGTGGCCACGCCCTGTCCGTTGATCCTCGCGGTGCCGGTGGCCATGGTCTCGGGCCTGTCCAGCTGCGCGAGCCACGGCATCCTGGTCAAGGGCGGCGGCGCGCTGGAGCGCCTGGCGCGTGCGGACCTGCTGTTCTTCGACAAGACGGGCACGCTCACCCAGGGCAGGCCGCGCCTGCTCGACATCGTCACCGCGCCGGGGTGGAGCGCCGACGAGGTGCTGCGCATGGCGGGCGCGCTGGCGCAGGCCTCCAACCACGGGGTCGCCGAGTCCGTGGTGCTGGCCGCGCGCGAGCGCCGCCTCGAGCTGCCGATTCCCTCGGAGGTGCGGGAAAGCCCGGGCGCCGGGGTCCACGGCAGGGTCGAGGCGTGCGGCGTGGATATCGGCAGTTTCGGGCATGTGGCGCGGGAGGCGGCGCCCCCCGCCTGGGCGCGGCCCCTGCTGGCGCGCACGGCGGCCGAGGGCTCGGCCAGCGTGTTCGTCGCCGTGGACGGTGCGCTGGCCGGGGCCATCGAGCTGGCCGACCGCATCCGCACCGAGACGCCGCGCGCGCTGCGCCTGTTGCGCGCGCAGGGCATCCGCAGGATGTTCATGCTGACCGGCGACCGCCCGGAAGTCGCGGAGGCGGTGGGCAACAGCCTGGGCGTCCTCGAGGTGCTGGCCGCGCAGCGCCCCGCGGACAAGCTCGCGGCCATCCAGCGGGCGCGCGCCGGCGCCACGGTGGTGATGGTCGGCGACGGCGTCAACGACGCCCCGGCGCTGGCGGCGGCCGACGTCGGCGTGGCCATGGGCGCGCGCGGTGCCGCGGCCTCGGCGGAGGCGGCCGACGTGGTGCTGCTGGTCGACCGCCTGGACAAGCTGGTGGATGCGCTGCGCATCGCCCGGCGCACCCGGCGCATCGCCCTGCAGAGCGTGGCGGTCGGCATGGGCCTGTCGCTGGCCGCGATGGTCGTGGCGATGCTGGGCCTGTTGCCGCCGCTGGCCGGAGCCCTGCTGCAGGAGCTGATCGACGTGGCGGCCATCGGCAATGCGCTACGCGCGCTGCGCCCGGGCGCGCTGGCCATCCGCGGCCTGCTCGCGCCGGAGGATGCCCGGCGGCTGCGCGCCGAGCATGCTCGACTGGAGCGGGTGCTGGAAGGGTTGCGCGTGGTGACCGAGGAGCTGTCGACCCTGGACGGCCCGCGCGCGCTGGCCTCGCTGCGCCGCCTGGACCAGGAGTTGAACGCCAGCCTGCTGCCGCACGAGCGCGGCGACGAGCTGGAGCTGCTGCCCCGCATCAGCCGGATGCTGGGGGGCGAGGATCCGCTGGCGCCACTGAGCAGCAGCCACCGGGAGATCTTCCGCCTGTCGCGCCGGATCAGTCGCGGCGTGGCGGAGTTGCCTGCGCAGGGCCCCGATGCGGCGGCGCGGGTGCAATGGCAGCGCCAGCTGGTCGCGCTGGAGGCCATCGTGCGCCTGCACATGGCCCAGGAGGACGAGTTGTTCCAGGCCCTGGGCGGGGAGGGCGCCGACGCGGAACTCCCGCGGGGCGCGCGGGCCTGAGCCAAGGGCGCCCCGGGGACGCCCGCGGCAGCCGCTCAGCGAGCCTGCACGGGTTGCTGCAGCGCTTGGCTCAGCGCCTCGTGCACCGCCGCGGCGAGCTGGCGCCGGTCGTGCCCGCGCAGCGCCGGCAGGTAGTGCACCACCACGCGCACCGGCCCGCCCGCGGCGATCAGGCGCAGCGTGTCCATCACCGTGTCGTCGCCCACGTAGGCGGGAGCCCGGCTGGGGGCGCCGGTGGCGTCGTCCACGTAGCGCAGCAGCACCGGCTGCACGGGGGTGTCGGCGCTGAGCGCGGCCTGGAACAGGTTGGCGTGCAGCGCCAGCACGTGGGTGCCGTCCGAGGTGGTGCCCTCGGGAAACACGCTGACCTGCTCGCCGTTGCGCAGGCACTGCGCCATGTCGTGCATCACCCGCATGGCGTCGCGCGCGCGCTCGCGCTCGATGAACAGGGTGCCGGCGCCGGCCACCAGCTTGCCGAGCACCGGCCACTGGCGCACCTCGGCCTTGGACACGAAGCGCGTCGGATGGGCGGCATTGAGCGCCATGATGTCCAGCCAGGAGACGTGGTTGACCGCCAGCAGGCAGGCGCCCTCGTGCGGTTGGCCCACGACCTGCAGGCGGGTGCGCGCGGCGCGCAGCATGCGGCGCGACCACGCCCGGATCGCGCCGCGGCGCTGTTGCGCGCTCAGGCGCGGGAAGGCTCGCAGGCGCCACAGTCCGCGCGCCAGCTCGATGCCCAGGCGCAGCAGCATGCCGGCCAGACGCAGCCGCGGGGTCATCGGGCCACCGTCGCGGCCGGGTTCATGGGACGGCCCTCCTCGCTGCGCTCGACTCCCCGGGGGGAGTGGAGCGCCGCTTCGGAGCGGCCGTGCGCGGCGCTCATGCCCGCGCGGCGTCGCGCTCGTGGATCACGCGCCCGTCGATGATGGTGGTGCGCACGCGTCCCAGCAACTCCACGTCGCCCAGCGGCGTGAGCTTGGCGCGGCTGCGCAGGTTCTGGGCCGTGGGACGCCAGCTCTCCTGGGGGTCCACGACGATCAGTTCCGCGGCCGCGCCGACGGCCAGGCTGGGCAGGCCCACGCCGGCGGCGGCCGCCGCGCGCGTGGTCACGCAGGCCAGCGCCCGCGGCAGTTCCAGGCGCGCGCGGCGCGCGAACTCCAGCACCGCCGGCAGCAGCAGCTCCAGCCCGGTGGCGCCCGGCGCGGCCTCGCCGAAGGGCAGGATCTTGTCGTCGCTGCCCAGCGGCGTGTGGTCCGACACCAGCGCGTCGATGGTGCCGTCGGCCAGCGCGCCCAGCAGCGCGTCGCGGTCGGACTGCCGGCGCAGCGGCGGGTCCAGGCGCATGCGCGCGTCGAACCAGCCGATGTCCAGGTCGGTGAGCAGCAGGTTGTGCATGGATACGTCGGCGGTGACGGGCAGGCCCTCGTCCTTCGCGCTGCGCAGCAGCGCCACGCCGGCGGCGCTGGACAGGCGCCCCACGTGCACCGCGCAGCCGGTGGCGCGCACCAGCTCGAAGATGGTGTGCAGCGCGATGGTCTCGGCCGCGACCGGCACGCCGGGAAGACCCAGGCGCTGCGCGTAGGGGCCGCTGCCGGCCACGCCGCGTCCCAGATGGGCGTCCTGCGCGGGCAGCCAGACCTTGTAGCCGAAGGTGCTGGCGTACTGCATGGCGCGCAGCAGCATCTGGGTGTCGGTCACCGGCACGCCGGCCTGCGACAGGCCGATGCAGCTGGCCTTGACCAGCGAGGCCATCTCGGCCAGGCGCTCGCCCTTGAGCCCCGTGGTGAGCGCGCCCAGCGGATACACCCGCGAGCGCTTGATGCGTCGCGCGCGCCAGCGCAGCATCTCCACCAGGCTGGGCTCGTCGAGCACGGGGTCGGTGTCGGGCGGACACACCACGCGCGTGACGCCGCCGGCACCGGCTGCCGCCAGCTCGGAGTCGAGCAGGCCCTCGGCTTCGCCGCCGGGCTCGCCGAGGCGGGCGCACAGGTCGATCAGGCCGGGCATGACCAGGCAGCCCTGGGCGTCGATCACGCGCTCGGCGCGGAAGCCGGCGGCGGCGGGGCCCACGGCATGGATGTGTTCACCGGAGATGGCGATGTCGCCGGGGTGCTGGGTGCCGCTGGCCGGGTCGACCAGCGCGCCCCCGCGCACCAGGAGGGTCTTGGGCTCGTTCATGGAGGCGCTCAGGCGGAGGTGTTGGCGACGATGGACAGCACGGCCATGCGCACCGCGATGCCGAAGCGCACCTGGGGCAGGATCACGCTCTGCGGCCCGTCGGCCACGGCCGAGTCGAGCTCCACGCCGCGGTTGATCGGGCCGGGGTGCATGACGATGGCATCTTCTCGCGCCAGGCGCAGGCGCTCGGGGGTCAGGCCGTACATCATGTGGAATTCGCTCGCCGAGGGCAGCAGGCCGCCGGCCATGCGTTCGTTCTGCAGGCGCAGCGCGATCACCACGTCGGCGTCGCGCAGGCCTTGCTCGATGTCATGGCACACGCGCACGCCCATGTCGCGCAGGTCGCCGGGCACCAGGGTCTTGGGACCCACCGCGCGCACCTCGGCCACACCCAGCGTGGTCAGCGCGTGGATGTCCGAGCGCGCCACCCGCGAGTGCACGATGTCGCCGACGATGGCCACCGTCAGCGCGCGGAAGTCGCGCTTGTAATGGCGGATGGTCATCATGTCCAGCAGCCCCTGCGTGGGGTGGGCATGGCGCCCGTCGCCGGCGTTGACCACGTGCACGTGCTCGGGCGTGTGCGAGGCGATCAGGAAGGGCGCGCCGCTCTGGCTGTGGCGCACGACGAAGATGTCGGCGTCCATCGCCTCCAGGTTGGCGATGGTGTCCAGCAGCGATTCGCCCTTGGCGGTGCTGGAGCGCTGGATGTCCAGATTGAACACGTCGGCCGACAGGCGCTGCGCGGCGATCTCGAAGGTGGTGCGGGTGCGCGTGGAGTTCTCGAAGAACAGGTTGAACACGCTCTTGCCGCGCAGCAGCGGGACCTTCTTGACCTCGCGCTCGCCGAAGCTCATGAAGCCCTGCGCGGTGTCCATGATGTGCAGCAGCACGTCGCGCGGCAGGCCCTCGATGGACAGCAGGTGGCGCAGTTCGCCGTGGCGGTTGAGTTGGGGATGGGCGGCCATCAGGATTCGGACTCCAGGTACGCCAGGCGCATGGCCCGCGGCCCGGCCGCGGGGTCGCGTTCCAGCGCCAGCATGGTGCGTGGCGGCAGCTCGACGCTGGCACCCACCAGCGTGGCGCAGATCGGCAGTTCGCGCCCGCCGCGGTCGACCAGCACGGCCAGGTCGATGCGCGCGGGGCGGCCGAAGTCGTACAGCTCGTTGATCGCGGCGCGGATGGTGCGACCGGTGTAGAGCACGTCGTCGACCAGCAGGATCGAGCGCGCGTTGACGTCGAAGGGCAGTTCGGTGCGATTGCCGCTGGGGTGCAGCCCGCGGGTGCCGAAGTCGTCCCGGTGCAGGGTGGAGGAGACGACTCCGAGCGGCGTGGGCAGGGCCAGGTCCTCGTGCAGGCGCTCGGCCAGCCAGGCCCCGCCGGAGTACACCCCCACCAGCGTGGGAGGCGTGGCCTGCGCGGCCAGCCAGGCGCGCACGAGTTCGCGCAGGCGCGCGTACAGCGCCTCGGCGTCGGGAGGGGGGGAGTGGGTCATGGGGCGCGACTCGCGGCGGGATCTCGCAGATATTGTTCCAGAATCAGACGCGCCGATTCCGCGTCCACGTCCGAGGCGCCCGAATCCTCCGCGGCGCGCGAGGTGTAGCGCTCGTCCACCATGGCCACCGGCAGCCCGAAGCGCCCGTGCAACTGGTTGGCGAAGCGCCGCGCCTGCGCGCTGCGCTCCTGTTCGGCGCCTTGGTCGCGCGACAGCGGCAGGCCCACCACCAGACGCGAGGGCTGCCACTGCGCGAGCAGGCGGGCGATCGCCTCGAAGCGCTGCTGGCGCCGTTCGGACGCCACGCTGCACAAGGCGCTGGCGCTGCCGGTGATGGTGTTGCCCACGGCGACGCCGATCAGATGCGTGCCGAAATCGAAGCCCATGAGTATCGCCGGGTCGCCGCGCGCGACGCCTGGCTCAGGCATGGCCGGCGGTGTTGGACAGACTCATCGCACTGATGCCCATGAGGGACATGGCGGCGTCGAAACGCTGCTCGGCCGCCACCTCGAACACGATGTTCGAGTCGGCCTCGACGGTCAGCCAGCCGTTGCGCGCGATCTCGTCCTCGAGCTGTCCGGCGCTCCAGCCGGAGTAGCCCAGGGCCACGAAAAAACGCTGGGGCCCGTCGGAGGCGGAAATATGCTCCAGCACGTCCTTCGACGTGGTCATCTGCAGCCCGCCAGCCACCTGCAGCGTCGAGGCGTAGGCGCGGTCGGTCGGGTCGTGCAGCACGAAACCGCGCTCGGTCTGCACCGGGCCGCCGTAGTACACCGTGCGCGAGGCCAGCTCGGGCTGCTCCAGCGGCAGCTCGATGCGGTCGAACAGATCCTTGAGCACGATGTCGGTGGGGCGGTTGATCACCAGCCCCAGGGCTCCGCGCGAGGAGTGCTCGCACACATAGATCACGCTGCCGGCGAAGGACGAGTCCACCATGCCGGGCATCGCGATCAGGAACTGGTTGCTCAGGTTCGAGGCGTCGCTGCGGGGGTTCATGGCGAAACATATTATCGTGCCGCGCCCCGTCCCGCGCGATTGCCCCCCTCGCCATGGCTTCCATCCCCACTTCCACCGATCCCGGGTTCGATCTCGGATTGGTCTGGCTGCGCCGCGACCTGCGCCTGCATGACCATGCCGCGCTGCACCACGCGCTGCGCCGCTGCCGGCGCGTGCAACCGGTCTTCGTGTTCGACACCGACATCCTCGGGCCGCTGCTGGAGCAGGGCATCCGCGCCGATCGTCGGGTGTCGTTCATCCACGACAGCCTGCGCGAGCTGGACGCCGAACTGCGCCTCCACGGTGGCGCGCTGTGGGTGCTGCACGGGCGCGCGGCGGTCGAGCTGCCCGCGCTGGCGCGGCGCCTGGGGGTGCAGGCGGTGTTCGCCAACCGGGACTACGAGCCCGACGCGCAGCGCCGCGATGCCGCGGTGGCCGGGGATCTGGCCGGCACGGGCATCGAGTTCCACGCCTTCGACGACCAGGTGATGGTGCCGCCGTCGGCGCTGCGCACCGGCCAGGGGCGTCCCTACGGCGTGTTCACGCCCTACAAGAACGCCTGGCTGGCCCGCATGCGCGCGGGCGAGGGCGTCGAACTGGGCGAACTCGCCTGTGCACTGTCGCCCGGGCGGCTGCTGGAGCCGAATGCCGGGCTGGCGGCGCTGCCCACGCCGACGCAGCTGGGTTTCGACCAGCCGGCCCTCCTGCCCGCCGGCATCGAGCCGGGCAGCCGCGGGGCACGCCGCGCCTGGCAAGCCTTCCAGGCGCGCCTGGACGATTACGCCGCGTCGCGCGATTTCCCGGCGCGCGAGGCCACCAGCGGGCTGTCGGTTCATCTGCGCTTCGGCACGCTGAGCGTGCGCGAACTGGGGCGCCACGCCTGGCGCGCCATGCAGCAGGGCAGCGCGGGTGCAGCGAGCTGGTTGTCCGAGCTGGTGTGGCGCGATTTCTATGCCCAGGTGCTGTTCCACCATCCGCAGGTGGCCCGGGGCCGTTCCTTCCGCGCGGCCTACGACCGCATCGAGTGGGACCAGGCGCCGCAGCTGTTGCAGGCCTGGTGCGAAGGCCGCACCGGCTACCCGCTGGTGGACGCGGCGATGCGCGAACTGCTGGCCGGCGGGCGCATGCACAACCGCCTGCGCATGGTCGTGGCCAGTTTCCTGTGCAAGGACCTGGGGCTGGACTGGCGTGCCGGGGAGGCCCATTTCGCGCGCTGGCTGCTGGACTTCGACCTGGCCTCGAACAACGGCGGCTGGCAATGGGCTTCGTCCAGCGGTTGCGACGCGCAGCCATGGTTTCGGATTTTCAACCCGGTGGAGCAAAGCCGCCGCTTCGACCCCGACGGACAGTACATCCGCGCCTGGGTGCCGGAACTGGCGGCGCTGGACGCCCGCTCCATCCACGCTCCGTGGCAAGCCGATCCGGCACGACTGCGCGCCGCCGGGTTGCGCCTGGGCGAGCACTATCCCCTGCCGGTGGTGGACCACGCGCAGGCGCGCCAGCGCACCCTGCAGCGCTACGCCGTGGTGCGCGACGACGCGCGCCAGGCGGTGCGGGCCGAGGACGCCCCGGTCGCCCGCGAGCCCGGCGGACCCGGCGGACCCGGCACGCAGGGCGGACTGTTCTAAGCCGCGACCCCGGCCCGGGGCCGCCGGCCTATTCGTCGATGGTGGTCGTCTCCAGCACGTACTCGCGCAGCAGGCCCAGCAGCTCGTCCTCGGAGTAGGGCTTGCCCAGGTAGTGGTTGACCCCCAGTTCCTGCGCGTAGTTGCGGTGCTTGTCGGCGATGCGCGAGGTGATCATGATCACCGGCAGATGGCGCGTGCGTTCGTCGGCACGGATGTTGCGCGTGAGATCGAAGCCGTCCATGCGCGGCATCTCGATGTCCGTGAGCACCACGTCGGGCAGGGTCTGCTGCAACTGCTCCAGCGCATCCAGCCCGTCCTTGGCCAGCATCACCGTGTAGCCGTTGCGGGTCAGGAAGCGCTGGGTCACGCGGCGCACGGTGATCGAATCGTCCACCACCAGCACGGTATTGGCGCTGGGCATCGGCGCCTGCGGCGCCAGCAGCGCCGGGTCGACGCGCCTGGTGCCGGCCTGCGAGCGCATGCGTTCGGCGGCCTTGTCGCCGTACACCGCGGCCAGCGCGACCGGGTTGTAGATCAGCACCACGCCGCCGTCGGGCAGCACCGAGATGCCGGCCAGCCCGGGCACGCGCGAGAGCTGCGGGCCCAGGTTCTTCACCACCACTTCCTGGTTGCCCAGCACCTCGTCGACATGCAGCGCCAGGCGTTGCGCGGCGCTGCGCACCAGCACCACCGGCACGGTGCGCCCCGGCGTCTCGCTGCTGGCGCCCGACTCGTCGGTGAGCGCGCCCAGCCAGTACAGCGGGAGTTGCTGCCCGGCATGCTCGAGCTGGCGCTCGCGCAACGCCGGCTCCAGCTCCGCCGGGCGCAGGCGCAGCACCAGGTCGACCAGGCTGGACGGCACGGCGTGGATGCGTCCGCCCGTGCGCAGCAGCACCACCTGGGTGACCGCGGTGGTCAGCGGCAGCACCAGGGTGAAGGTGGTGCCCCGTCCCGGCACGGATTCGAGTTCCACGCGTCCGCCGAGGGCACGCGTGTCGGTGCGCACCACGTCCAGCCCGACGCCGCGGCCGGCCATCTCGGTGGTCTCGGCGGCGCTGGAGAAGCCGGGCAGGAAAATGATCTCGCGCAACCGCGCCTGGCTGGGATGCTCGCCGTCGGCCAGCAGACCCTGCGCGCGCGCCTTCGCCGCGATGTCCGCGTAGTGCAGCCCGCTGCCGTCGTCGCTGATCGACACCACCACTTCGCTGCCGTCGTGGCGCAGCGCCAGCGTGATCGTGCCCACCGCCGGCTTGCCCACGCCTTCGCGCTCGGTGGGGCTTTCCAGCCCGTGGGCGACCGCGTTGCGCAGCAGGTGCTCGAAGGCCGGCGCCATGCGGTCCAGCACGCCGCGGTCGAGTTCGATGGTGCCGCCCTGGATGTCCAGGCGCACCGCCTTGCCGGCATCCTTGCTGGCCTGGCGCACGGTCCGGTACAGGCGTTCGGAGATGCTGTCGAACTCGACCATGCGGGTACGCAGCAGGTCGCGCTGCAGTTCGCGGGTCAGGCGCGACTGGCGCAGCAGGCTGTCCTCGGTGGACTGCAGCGCGCGCCCCAGGGAGCCCTGCACCAGCGCCAGGTCGTTCACCGACTCGGCCATCATGCGGGTGAGTTCCTGGAAGCGCGTGAAGCGGTCGAACTCCAGCGGGTCGAAGTCTCGTGCGTCGTCGCGCGTGGCCTGGGTGCGCGCGGTCATCTGGGCGTCGGCCTGCAGCTCGATGTCGCGCACCTGCGCGCGCAAGCGCGACAGGTTGTCGCCGAGATCGCGCACCCCCGAGCGGATGACGTCGAATTCGCTGTCCAGGCGCGCCCGAGCGATGCTCACCTCGCCGACCTGGTTGACCAGGCGGTCCAGCAACGCCGCCTGCACGCGCACCGGCTGCGCGCGTCCGAAGGCCTGCGCGGCGTCCGCCGCCGGTGCGGCGGGCTCGGTCGCCGCGGGCGTCGTCGGGGCGCTGGCGGGTTGCACCTGCGCTTCCAGCAGCGCGCGCTCCGGGTGGATGTCGCCGAGTTCGTTCTCGCCGCGGCCGCTGGCTTCGCGCAGACGCTCGAAGCGGGTGTTGATGGCGTCGAAACGCGCGATCAGTTCCAGCAAGGACTGCTCGTCCGGACGCGTGTCCTCGCGATTGGCCAGCGCCTCGATGTCCGATTCCAGCGCATGGGCCATGTCGCCCAGCGCCATGGTCCCGGCCATGCGCGCGCTGCCCTTGAAGGTGTGCAGCAGGCGCATCGCCTGGCGCGCCGAGGCGGTCTCGCCGGGGCGGGCCTCCCATTCGCGCAGCGCTCGGCCGAGCTGGGGCATGAGCTCGGCCGCCTCGAATTCGAAAATCGGGAACAGCTCGGCGTCGATGATGTCGCGCGATCCGGTGCCCGGCGCGACCGCCGCCGGCTCCGTACCCCCCTCGAGCGCGGATTCGACCCCGGCAGGAGCCGGCTCGACGACGGGCGCTTCGGCTGCCGACTCCGCGGGAACCAGCGCCTCGAGTTCCTCACGGACCTCGACGGCCGCCTCCACCTCGTGCAATTCCAGCTCGTCGGCGGGCCATGCCGGCGCCGGCGCGGATGCCGGCTCGGCGTCGGCCCGCGCGGCGGAAGCCGCCTCGGAGACCGATTCCCGCGGCGCCCACGGCCACGCCGGTGCGGTTCCCGGCTCGGTGCCGCCAGCGGCCTCGGCGGCTGCCGTCGCGGCCGGTCCCGCGTCGAAGCCTTCGCTGGCGGCCAGCGCGGCCGCGGTGCGCAGATCCTCCAGATGGCGCACCAGCGCTTGCAGGGGTTCCAGCAATTCCGGCTGCGCCGGATGCAGGAAGCCCGCGGCGAACTGGTGCAGCACGCGGCGCATCTCGTCGACCGTGCGCGGCAGCAGCGTGAACTGGGCTTCGTCCAGTGCCTCGGGGTGCTCGGACTGACCCTGCATGGCCTGTTCGAGCAGCTCGGCCAGTTGCTGCACGCTTTGCAGCCCCACCGTGGCCGAACTTCCGCGCAACTGATGCGCCAGCGCCGTCGCGTGTTCTCCGATCGGCTCGCGCGGATGATCCGCCCAGGCCGCGACCTCCCGATCCAGGCGGCGCACCAGTTCGTCGGCCTCGTTCAGATAGATCGTGTGCAGGGCCTGGGGGATGCGCAACTGATCGACCAGGTTCTCGGCGCCTTCGGCCACGGCGGCTTCGGGGGACGTCTGGACGGGTTCCGACGCGGACTGGGCGACGATGTCCTCGGCGCTCGGCCCTTCGAGTTCGCGCGCCTCCAGTCCGGCGTGCGGCTCCGGCACTTCGGGCGCGGGCTCCAGCAGGCTGGCCGGCGGCGGTTCGCCCTGCGCCAGCGCGTCGGTCGGCGCGGGTGCGCCGAGGTCGAGCAGCGAGGCATCGGGCCAGGACGACGCCGCGAGAGCCGGCGGCGGCGGGGCCCAGGACTCGTCGGAGGCCTGGGCGGGGAACGCTTCGGGCGCACCGCCTTCGTGTTCGACGTCGGAGGGAGCCTCGGCGGCCTCCGGGAATTGCCGCCCGGGTTGCGGCGACGCTTGCTCGGTGGACTCGGCCTCGAAGGCCTGCGGGGGCGCGGGGAGCGTTTCCGGTTCCCAGACCAGCGACTCCGCGGGCTGCTCCCCGGGGAGTTCCGCGTGTGCCTCCTCGTGGACCTCCTCGTGAATCTCCTCGTGAATCTCCTCGTGCGCCTCCAGCCCGGCTTCGCCACGCGCCTCGGCGGCGACCTGCACGCCGGCGCCTTCCGGAGCTCCCTCGTCGCCTGTCTGCTTCGCCGCTTCGGCCGCGGGCGCAGGCACCTGGGCCCAATCCTGCGGCAGCTCGGACAGCTCCAGCACCTCGGACACTTCCGGGACCTCGAGAACTTCCGGTGCTTCCTGCGCTTGCGGCACTTCCGGCACGGCTTCGACGGACGGCGTCAGCGCGTCGAGTTCCGGCGGCCGGCCCTCGCGCAGGTCCCGTGCGGCCCGCACCAGCGCGTCGCTGAAATGGGCGCCGGCATCGCCGGCACGCAGCGCGTGGGCCCAGTCCTCGAGGCGCCGCAGCGCGTGTTCGGCGAGTTCGAGCAGTTCCGGCGATGCCGGGGAACCGTCGGCCAGCACCTGGTTGAAGCACTGCTCGAGCGCCCATGCGCCCTCGGCGAAATCGCGCATGCCCACCATGCGCGCGCTGCCCTTGAGGGTGTGGAAACAGCGGCGCAGCGCGGTCAGGGAATCGTCGGCGGGATCGCTGCCGCGCAGATCGGCGATGCGCTCGCGACCTTGCTCGACGACCTCGTCCGCCTCGTCGAGGAAGATCTCCACCAGTTCGGGGTCGACCGCCGGCTCCGGCTCCGCGGCATCGGCCGGCTCGGCCTCGGGCGCGGTCGGGGCGCTCGCCGTGCCCAGCAGCAGCGCATCCAGCGCGGCGGCGTCGTCGACGGCCTGTGGGGCCGGAGCGGCGGCGCTCGCTTCGGGCTCCAGCGGGGGCAGCAGGGTGTCGATTTCCTCGAGGTCGAGCGAGGGCGGCGCCGGGGCCGCGACGGGTGCCCGGGGGGCCTCCGACGGCACCGGCTGGGTCGCGGGAGTCGCCGCCGCCGGCTCGATCCGCGCCTCGGCGGGCGTCTGCGGTGCCGCCACGGCCACGCTCTCGGCGGCCCGCGCCTGCACGGTCTGGCGGGCCTGCGGCACCACCGGGCGCAACTCGCCGCTGTGCGCATCGAACTGGAAGGAGATCTTGGCCAGTTCCGGCTGGTAGCCCAGCATGTCGACCATGAAGCCCAGCGTGCCGATGTTGGCCGCCAGGTGGTCGTAGTTCGCGCCGCGCGGTGCCGAGGCGCCGTCCCCGGGCGACGCCGCCATCAGGTTCTCCACGCTGTGGCGGATATGTCCCAGCGCCTGCGAACCCACGTCCATGCCCAGCACCGACAGCACGCCGCGCATCTGTCCCAGAAGCCGAGGTACCGGCTCCAGGTCGGCCAGGGTGGCGGGATCGCGGAAGTAGGCGTCGAGCAGGCGCTCGACGGTGCCCATGTCGTGGCGCAGTTCCTGCACCACGGTACCCAGGGTCTGGTTTTCCGAGACCTGGCGGTACAGTTGCTCCATCCAGGGCGCGAAGGCGTCGCTGGCATAGCCTTGCGCGCTGCGCTGCAGGCGCTGCGCCAGTTCACGCGCTCGCGGCAGGAAGTCGGCGTCGTCGGCACGGAAATGCACCAGCGAGGCTTCCAGGAACAGCAGCGCGGTGGCGACCTCCAGCACCCTCTCGGGGGTCAGCAGCGAGCGCTGCTCGCCGATCACCTGCAGCATGCGTTCGACCGCGCCCGGCAGCACTTCGGCCCCGGCGCAGAGCTGGCGCAACACCAGTCCGAGTTGCTGCAGGTGTTCCTGCAGGCGAGCGATGCGGCTGAAGTCGCCGTTGCCGATGTGCGCCCAGCCGTCCTTGACCTGCACCATGCGCTTGCGCGCCTGCTGGACCAGCGCCGGATCGACCAGGCCGAAATGCGCTTGCTGCCAGTCGACCACGCCCTGCGGTCGCAGCCTGGCGGCCTGCGCCACGGCGCGCAGCGCAGGCGGAGCTTCGCGTCCGCGTTCGAGCGCACGGGCCAGCGCCTGGTCGCAGAAGAACAGGAGTTCGTGGCCGAGGCGTCGCGAGACCTGCGCCTGCCCGGCCAGCATCTGGCGCAGTTGCAGGTTCAGCCGGTTGCACAGGCGCTTGGCGTAGATGTCGGCTTCGATCAGCTCGTCGCCGAGTCCGGCGAAAAAGCCCTCGGCGATCCACCACAGCGAGCGCTCGTCGCCATCGCTGGCAGCCTGCGCCTGGCGTGCCACGGCCTGCATCGAAGCGCTGGCCCCGCGCAGGTCGCCGGCGCGCAGCACCTCCAGCAGCGCGCGCTCGTAGTCGGCGCGGGCCTGCACGCCCAGGGCCTGGGCGCCGACGCCGGGCGCGGCCGCTTGCGGCCACTCCCAGGCGAAATCCCACAGATCGGCCGGATGCGCGGGTTCGCCGCCGGCCAGGTCGGCCAGGCTGCGGTACTGGCGGAACAGCTTGACCGCCGGCTCGTTGCGCCCGCTGGCACGTGCTTCCAGGAAATCCAGCACCGCGTGCAGGCCCGATTCCAGCGCCTCCACCATCGGCGCGTCCAGGCGCTGGGGCTGCTCCAGCGCGCGCATGAGCACGCGCTCGGCGGTCTGCAGCACGCGTGCGCAGCCCGCTTGCCCCATCAGTTCCAGCGCACCCGCGGCCTGGTGCACGTGGGTGCGGGCCTGCAGCAGGGCGCTCGCGGCCTCCGACGCGGCGTCGGGCGACTGGCCCAGCTGCGCCTGGCGCCGTACCGCGGACAGCGCGGCCAGCAGGTTGTCGCGAACCTGCTCCAGGACCCACGCCAGGCCCGCGGTATCGGGCGTCGTGGAGGACTGCGTGGTCTGGGCGACTTCGTTCATGCCGGGGCGGGATCTGGGTTTCGCGGAACGGGCGTGACTGGAGGGTGCGGAAGGCTCAGGCGATCTTGAATCGCGACACCGACTCGCGCAGCACCTCGGCCACGCGCGCCAGCTCCGCCACCAGTTCGGCGGTGGAACGCGTGCCGTCGCCGGTCTGCTCGGTGACGGCGAAGATGTGCTGGATGCTCGTGGCCACCTGGTTGGCGGCCTGCGCCTCCGTCAGCGCCTGGTGCGAGATGCGCTCGATCAGCTCGGCCAACTGGCGCGACACCCGATCGATCTCGGACAGCGCGGCGCCGGCGCTGTCCGACAGCCTCGCGCCTTCGACCACGCCCTGGGTGCTCTTTTCCATGGCCGCCACGGCGTCCTGGGTGTCGGTCTGGATGGTGCGAACCAGCGCCGCGATCTGCTTGGTCGCCTCGGCCGAGCGCTCGGCCAGGCGCTGCACTTCCTCGGCCACCACCGAGAAGCCGCGCCCCGCGTCGCCCGCGGAGGCGGCCTGGATGGCCGCGTTCAGCGCCAGCACGTTGGTCTGTTCGGTCAGGTCGGAGATCAGCTCGGTGATTTCTCCGATCTCCTGCGAGGACTCGCCCAGGCGCTTGATGCGCTTGGAGGTGTCCTGGATCTGGCTGCGGATCGCGTTCATGCCGTCGATGGAGTTGCGCACCGCCAGCAGGCCCTGCTCGGCGGCATCCAGCGACTGGCGCGCCACCGTCGACGATTGCTGCGCCTGCGCCGACACGGAGTTGATGCGCTCGGCCATGTCCAGCACGGAACGCCCGGTCTCGCGAATCTCGATCAGCTGCTGTTCGGAGGAGCGCAGCAGGTCGCCGGCGGTGGTCTGCGCCTGGCCGGAGGAGCGACGCACCTGTTCGGCGGTCTTCTGCACCTGCGCCACCAGGCTGCGCAGTTCCTCCACCGTGTAGTTCACCGAATCGGCGATGGCGCCGGTGATGTCCTCGGTCACCGTGGCTTCCTGGGTCAGGTCGCCCTCGGCCACGTTCTGCAGTTCGTTCATCAGGCGAAGAATGGCCGCCTGGTTCGCCTCGTTGCTGCGCCGCGCCTCCTGTTCCTGGCGCTCGGCGCGACGGCGCTCGCGCTCCGACTGCAGCGCGCGCTCGCGCGAGGCCTGCACGTAAAGCTGGCCCAGCCCCAGCAGCGCCAGCACCGACAGCAGCGCGCCGCCGACCAGCACCCACAGCTCGGCGCTGCCCACGCCGGCCTGCGACGAGTAATGCGCCTGCAGCTGCTGCAGGCCGCCCAGCAGGGGCACCGAGTCGTGCAGCACCGCGCTTTGCGCCAGGCGCGCGCTGCTCAGGTTCTGCAGGTTGCCCAGGATCTGTTGCGACAGCTTGGAGACGTCGCCGAAGGCCTTGACCATGCCGTCCACCTGCGCGCGCGCCTCGCCGTGCACGGGAGTCAGCTGCAGGTTGGCGTCGCCCTGCTGCAGGCCGTTGGCCAGCTGCTCGAAGGTCTGCAGGTCGCGCCCCAGCGCGAACACCGCCTCGGGGCTGATGCCTTCATAGGACAGGAATTCGTTGGCCGACTTGCCGATGCGCTGGGTGAGCATCTCCAGCTGCGCCGCGGCGGCCACGTCGGAGCCGCCGGCGCCTTGCTGCAACAGCAGCGAGGTCAGGGTCTGCGCGCCTTGCAGCAGGGCGTCCGACTGGCGGCTGATGGTGCGCAGCGCGTCGTTGGTCTGCGTCAGCACCGACTGCATGTTCACCACCACGCGCGCGTTCTTCACGGTGGCGTCGACCATCGGCGTCACCGCGGCGAGCTGGGCGCCACCGGCGTGCAGCGTGTCGCCGGCGTGCAGGCGACGCAGATCGCCTTCCAGCGCGTCGGCGCTGGCTCGCAGTTCGCCGAAGCCCTCCTTGGAACCCAGCAACGCCGCGCTGACCGACTTGGCCACGCGCTGCGATTCCATCAACGCGTCGCCCGAGGTGTTGAGCAGTCGAGCCGACGACGAGGTGATGCGCAGCGTGGTCACCAGGCCCACTCCCACCAGCAGCACCGCGACCACCAGCAGGAACACCAGCAGGCGTTGCTGGCGCGGCAGCGGCAGATGCCCGATCAGGGGCAGGCGGCGAATGGCTTCGTCGCCGGTGTTTTCCTCGGCGTCGCGCTGGTCCTGCACCGCCGCGGACAGCGTGGCGCCGCCCACGGTGGCGTCGCTGGCGGCGAAGGCGGTGGCCTCGGCCGAGGGGCGCTTGGAGGAGAACAGGGGAAACAAGGCCATGACTGCTCCGAAGGACTCGAAGGAATGGAAACTGGGGGCGGGGCGCTCAGGCCACCTGCAGGAAGCGCCGGTCCTGCGCGAGCAGGGCCAGGTTGAGTTCGCGCCAGACCTGTCCGCTGGAGTCGCGCATCTGCGCGCCCAGCCACGGCGGAGCCGGCGGCGCGCTGCCGGGTTCCTGCGTGAACTGCGCGGGCATGCGAAGCCCCGAGAGCTGGTCCACCAGCAGCGCGCAATTGATTTCCAGGCGTGGCGAGAATTGCACCAGGCGGCTGTGCGCTCCGGCGCGCGACAACGCGTCGGAGTCGGCGTCGCCGAGGAAGCCGGCCAGGTCCACGACCCCGCACAGCACGCCGCGCAGGTTCAGCAGCCCGGTGAACCAGGGCTGCGCATGGGGCAGCGGCGTGGGCGCCTCCCAACTGGAGATCTCGCCCGACTGGCCCAGCGGAAGCAACAGGTGATGCGAGCCGGCGATCACGGCCAGCCAGCGCGATTCGCTGCGGGTTTGCTGCGCGCCCTGGAGGCGCGCGGCCAGGCGGCCCTGGAATTCGATCAGCGAGCTCTTGGCCATGGAGCGGGGCGTCAGTTCAGCGCCATGATCTTGCTCAGCAGATCATGGGGATCGACGGGTTTGGTCACGTAGTCGCGCGCTCCCTGGCGCATCGCCCACAGCTTGTCGGTTTCCTGGTTCTTGCTGGTGCACACGATGATCGGCAGTTCCCGGTAGGCCGGGTTGCGGGTGATCTGGCGCGTCAACTGGAAACCGTTGAGCCCCGGCATCACGATGTCCATCAGCACCAGGTCGGGGCGTTCCTGCTCGATCGCGGCCAGTGCCTGCTCGCCGTTCTCGGCGGTGCGAACCACGTAGCCGTTCTTGTTCAGGAGGTCGGACAGGAAGTACAACTCGGTGCGCGAGTCGTCGACGATCAGGATCTTGCGAATGCTCATGATTGGGCCGGTTGGTCGCTCGGCGCGCCCGACGCGGGCGCATGCGCGCTCTGGCGGTGCGCGTTCACCGCCTGCAGCAACTGGTCTTTGGTGAAAGGCTTGGTCAGGTAGGCTTCGGCGCCCACCATGCGGCCGCGCGCCTTGTCGAACACGCCGTCCTTGGACGACAGCATGACCACCGGGATCGCGGCGTGCCGCGGGCTGCGCTTGATGATGGCCACCGTCTGGTACCCGTCCAGGCGCGGCATCAGCACGTCGCAGAAGATCAGGTCCGGCATCGTGTCGTTGACCTTGGACAACGCGTCGAAGCCGTCCTCGGACAACAATACCTCGAAGCCGGCTTGTTTGAGGAAGATCTCCGCGCTGCGCCGGATCGTGTTGCTGTCGTCGATCACCAGGACCTTGAACGAAGCGGTTGCCGTGCTCAAGCGCTATCTCCGTGAAGCAATGAGTGAGGTCGGTTCAGATCTGCACCATTTCGAAATCGTCCTTGCGGGCGCCGCATTCCGGACAGGTCCAGTTCATCGGTACGTCGGCCCAGCGCGTTCCGGGGGCGAGGCCGCTTTCGGGATCGCCCAGCTCCTCCTGGTACACGAACCCGCAGATCAGGCACATCCAGGTCTTGAAGTCAGGTTGCGTCACAGCGTATCGTCCTCTGGCATAAGATTCAATCATTCTAAGAAACGGCGCGGCCGCATCTGTGGCATCGAGCCGACCGGACGGCCGAGGGCTTGACCGTCCGCGTCGGTATTGCAACGATTTGCGCCGTTTCTCCCGCAGCTCCTTTTCGCGAAGCGCATCATGCCCCCATCCAGCGAAGCCCCGGAATCCCCTCCCGCAGTGATGTTCCTCAACGCGGCCGACCCCAGCGGCGCGGCGGGCCTGAGTGCCGACCAGGCGGTCTGCGCGGCGGTGGGCTGCCACGCGCTGCCGGTGACCACCTCCATCTGGGTGTGCGATACCGCCGAGGTGTTCGACATCGTGGAGATCGACGCCGACTCCGTCGTGGAGCAGGCCCGCGCCGTGCTGCAGGACGTCGAGCTGGCGGCCTGGAAGGTCGGATTCCTGGGCAACGTCGAGGTGGTCAGCGCGGTGGCCGAACTGCTGGCCGACTACGCGCAGCTGCCCCTGGTGACCTACGTGGGCAACCTGCAGGCGCTGGAGGAGTCCCAGGTCGAGGAATACATCAAGGCCATGCAGGAGCTGGTGCTGCCGCAGACCCGCGTGCTGTGCGGCAACGTCACGGCGCTGAGCCAGTTCCTGTTCCCCGAGGTCGAGCGCGAACAGCCGCCGACCCCCGACGTGCTGATGCAGCAGGCGCAGTCGATGGGGGTGCAGTACCTGCTGGTCAGCGGGGTGCTGGTGCCCGAGAACCACGTCGAGAACGTGCTGCTGAGTCCGCGCCGGCAATTGTTGCGCGAGCGCTTCGAGATGTTCGACGCCGGCTTTTCCGGCGCCGGCGACACCCTGTCGGCGGCCGTGGCCTCGCTGCTGGGCACCGGCGCCAAGCTCGACCAGGCGGTGCACGAGGCCCTGGAATTCCTCGACCAGAGCCTGGATTTCGCCTACCGCCCCGGCATGGGCAACCTGGTTCCCGACCGCTTCTTCTGGGCCCAGACGGGCCCGGAGGGCGAGGGCGATTCGATTTCTCCCGTCGGCCTGCAGTAATCGCCGGCCGGTTCGTCCCTGATTCATGTTGCGGCGCAGCACGCCGGTGCGGCGTGCTGCGCCGCCCCGCCGCCCAAGGTCCATGTCCGATTCCGTCACCAATCAATCCCTGTTCGAGCGCGCGCAGCGCAGCATTCCCGGCGGCGTGAATTCCCCCGTGCGGGCATTTCGCCAGGTAGGCGGGGTGCCGAGGTTCATCGAGCGCGCGCAGGGGCCGTACATGTTCGACGCCGAGGGCCGGCGCTACATCGACTACATCGGCTCGTGGGGGCCGATGATCGCCGGCCACGCCCATCCCGAGGTGATCGAGGCCGTGCAGCGAGCCGCCACGCGCTCGCTGTCCTTCGGCGCGCCCACCGCGGACGAGATCGAGATCGCCGAGACCTTGCGCGAGATCATGCCCGCGGTGGAGATGGTGCGCCTGGTCTCCAGCGGGACCGAAGCCGCCATGAGCGCGCTGCGCCTGGCCCGCGGGTTCACCGGGCGCGACGCCATCGTCAAGTTCGAGGGCTGCTATCACGGCCATGCGGACAGCCTGCTGGTCAAGGCCGGCTCGGGGTTGCTGACCTTCGGCAACCCCAGTTCGGCCGGGGTGCCGGCCGACGTGGCGGCCCATACGCTGGTGCTGGAATACAACAACGTCGAGCAGATCGAGCAGCTTTTCGCCACCAAGGGGTCGCAGATCGCCTGCGTGATCGTCGAGCCGATCGCCGGCAACATGAACTTCGTGCGGGGCAGCGCGCAGTGGCACCAGCGCCTGCGCGAGCTGTGCACCGAGCACGGCGCGCTGCTGGTGTGGGACGAGGTGATGACCGGTCTGCGCGTGGCACTGGGCGGGGCGCAGCAGATCTACGGGATCCGTCCCGACCTGGTGGTGCTGGGCAAGGTCATCGGCGGCGGCATGCCGATGGCCGCCTTCGGCGGCCGCGCCGACGTCATGCAGCGCCTGTCGCCGCTGGGCGCGGTCTACCAGGCCGGCACGCTGTCGGGCAACCCGGTGGCGGTCGCCGCCGGCATGGCGCAACTGCGCATCGTGCGCCGCCCCGGGTTCTACGAGGCGCTGGGGGCCGCCACGCGGCGCCTGATGCAGGGCCTGGAGCGCGCCGCCGAGCACCGCGGCGTGACCCTGCGCACCGACTGCGAGGGGGGCATGTTCGGCTTTTACTTCGCCGATTCGCTGCCCGGCAGCTACGCCGACGTGGCGCGTGCCGATCTCGAGGCCTTCAAGACCTTTTTCCACGCCATGCTCGAGCGCGGCGTGTATCTCGCGCCCAGCATGTTCGAGGCCGGCTTCGTCTCCAGCGCCCACGACGACGCGGTGATCGAGGCCACGCTCAACGCCGCCGACGCCGCGCTCGCGGTGCTCGCGAAAGGATAGTCGGCCCCCGCGCTGGAGCTCAGCGCGGGATCTGGGCGTCGCGCGCGCGGGCCGCGATGGTGTAGCTGCGGCGGTCGATGTAGGGGCCGTACAGGTGGTGCTGGAAGAATCGCGGCGCCGGCAGCATCACCGCCAGGCGCGCCGCCTGCAGCGGCGACAGGCGCGCTGCGGGGACATGGAAATACCGCCGTGCGGCAGCTTGCGCGCCGTACACGCCGTCGCCCCATTCGACGCTGTTCAGGTACATCTGCAGGATGCGCCGTTTGTCCAGCAGCAGCTCGAGCATGCCCGTGATCACCAGTTCCTGCCCCTTGCGCAGGTAGCTTCGCTCGGGCGACAGGAACAGGTTCTTGGCCAGTTGCTGGGTGATCGTGGAGCCCCCGACGATGCGGTGGTCGCGCTCCACGCGGCGCGTGTGG
Source organism: Pseudomonadota bacterium (assembly GCA_021848345.1). Taxonomy (GTDB): domain Bacteria; phylum Pseudomonadota; class Gammaproteobacteria; order Burkholderiales; family Burkholderiaceae_C; genus Thiomonas_A. The sequence goes on from JAJZUV010000001.1 coordinate 83,569, forward strand.
TCGCGGATCCACGCTTGACGCAGCGCCTGCCAGTCCACGCCGGGGTTGTGCAGGAAGGTGGCGTCCTCGGAGGCCACGACGGCGCGCTTGATCCACGGCCCCAGGGCTTCGTAGGCGATCCATTCGTGGTGCCATTCCACCGTTTCGCGTCCGTGCAGCATGCGCAGCTGCGAGGCGCGCATGAAGGCGGTGTCGCTCACCGGCAACACCGACCACAGCGCGATGCGCAGCGCGAAGTACAACTGCAGCACCAGCAGCGCGCTCAGCGCGAGCAGCACCAATCGGCCCAGCGGTGGGCGGCGCGCGGAACGGCTCGCAGCCATCGTCGGCTCCCGCGGTCTCAGGCGGCCTGCGCGTCGAGCTCGGCGCGCAGTTGTCGCAGCACCGGCTCGGTGCGAACCCGCACCTCGCGCCATAGCGCGAAGCTCTCCGCGGCCTGTTCCACCAGCATGCCCAGGCCGTCGTGGGCCCGCGCACCGGCCTCGCGCGCCAGGCGCACGAAAGGCGTGGGCAGCGCCCCGTACATCATGTCGTAGGCCAGGGCCCCGGCATGCAGCACGCCGCCGGGCAATTGCGGCAGCTCGCCGCCCAGCGAACCGGCCGTGGCATGGATCACCAGGGCATGTCCGCTTCCCGGGGCGTCGCTGGCGCGCAGCGCGCAGCCCAGTTGCGCGGCCTTCGCGGCGTGGCGCTGCACCAGGTGCAGGGCCCGTTCCGGGCTACGATTCCACACCTCCACGGCCCGCGCGCCGGCGTCCAGCAGGGCGCCCAGGACTCCGCTGGCGGCGCCGCCGGCGCCCAGCAGCAGCACGTCGAGCCCGCGCAGTGCCTCCTGCGGAGGTCGCTCCAGCAGGCGCGCCAGGTCGCGCACCAGGCCGATGCCGTCGGTGTTGTCGGCCCACAATGCGCCGTCGCCGTCCCAGCCCAGGGTGTTGGCCGCGCCGGCCAGCTGCGCACGCGGCGAAAGCCGCGTGGCGACGCGCGCTGCGTCGAACTTGAAGGGCACGGTGACGTTGCAGCCCATGCCGCCCTCGGCGCGGAAGGCAGCCAGCGCGGAGTCGAATCCGTCCAGCGGAACCAGCCGGCGCTCGTAGCGCAGGCGCTGGCCCGTCTGCGCGGCGAACAGTTCATGGATGCGCGGTGAGCGACTGTGCTGCACCGGGTTGCCGAGCACGGCGTACAGATCGGGGGCGGACATGGGCGGAGCGGTCTGTCAGTGTCGAGCGGCGGCGGGCTGCCGCGCGACGGTCGGCGTGGCCGCGGCGGGGGCGGTGGGATCCGCCCCCGGACTCGTCGCCGGATTCGTCGCGGACGGGGCGCTGCCGCGCAGGTCGGTGCTCAGCGCACCCGTCCGGGTGAAGTCGAAGCCTGCGATCATCTCGATCTGGTCCGCGTCGCTGCGCATCGCCGGGCTGAAATCCCCGAAGGGCTGCGCCGCCTGCACGATGGCGCGTGCCATGCGGTCGAGCAGCGCGTCCCCCGAGCTTTGCACCACCTCGGCCTGCACCACGCGACCGGAGTCGTCCAGGGTGATGGCCATGATCAGGCGTCCGTAGAGCTTGCGGCCGTCGCGCTGCGGGAACTCCGCCGTGCCCAGGCGCTCGATCTTCTCCCGCATGTGGTCGTAGTACAGCGCGTAGGGCACGCTGCGCGTGTCGGGCCCGACGAAACGCTTGCGCGGGCTGGCGTTGTTCAGCTCGATGCGCCGCTGGATGGCGCCGATCAGGTCCAGCAGTTCGCGGTGCTGGTCCTCCAGGCTGGTGCGCTGCTGCTGCGTGGCCTGTTGCGCGTGCAGCGCGTGCTGGAGGGTCACGATCTGGCTTTTCGCGGCATCGAGCATCTCCCGCTCGCGTTGCTCCAGTCGTTGCATCACGGTGCGGGCGTCGCGCGCGGCGTCGCCCGCCTGGGTGCGTGCGGCGTCCGGCAGCGGCGTCGCGGCCAGGCCCGCGCGGGCGCTGCCGCCGCCGTTCAGGTCGGCCTGCGCCAGCGCCTGCGGCTTGTCCTCGGGCTTCGGGCTGGCGCTGTTGACCAGTACCACCGACAGCGGCGGGCTCTGGAATGCGCGCTGCATCGCCTGGGGCACGCCCAGTCGCAGGCCCAGCAGCACCAGGTGCGCGGCCAGCGAGATGCCCAGCGCCCATTGCAGGGGGCTCAGGCGCGGGCGGGAGATGGCGGGCATCGTGCGGGGCGTCGGGCGCGAGTCAGTCGCCGGTGGCGGCCTGCGTGCCGGCATGCAGGTGAGGCGCCGCGTGCTGGGCGGGTTGGGCCGCGGGCTCGTCTTCCGGAGGCACGGGCGTCGCGCCCGCGGCGTCGGAGCCTGCATCCGGAGCGGCCGACGGGCTCGCGTCGGTGGCCTCGGAGCCCTCGGCGTCGGCCTCCACCGCCAGCTGCAGCCCGCCGGCCAGGCTTTCCTCGTCCTCGGTCTCGCCGCCCTCGGGCGCCTCGGCCTCGCCGGCATCGTCCTGCAGCAACTGCAGCACGTGGCAGGGCTGTTCCAGCGTGAGCAGGTCCGGGTCTCCGAAACGCAGGCGCACGCGGGTCCCCCGCGGCAGATCCTGCGCGCCCAGTGCCGCCAGCACCAGAGGCATGCCGTCCACGCGTACCAGGCCTTCGCGCAGCACGCTGGCGTCGGCCTGTTCGATGCCCTGCTGGCGCAGATAGCGCAGCGTCCAGTAACGCTCCATGCCGCGCTGGAAGTCCGCGTAGGCCTTGTAGGCCTCCTCGAAGGCACCGACCACGGCGAACAGCTGCGCATCCTTCGGCCGGTACGGCGCGGCCAGCGCCGCCGTGCGCCCATGGCGCGCCGCGGCGATCAGCTGGCCCTGGTTGACCAGGTCGGCGTAGCGTCGCAGCGGCGAGGTGCACCAGGCGTATTGCGCCACCCCCAGGCCCTGGTGCGGGGCGGCGCGCGTTCCCATGCGCGTGCGCAGGTTCGCCCCCATGCCGCTCTGGCTGCGATAGATGGCCGGCAGGCCCAGCTCGGCCAGCCAGCCTCCCCAGGTGGCGTTGGCCAGGATCATCATTTCCGCCACGATCAGGTCCAGCGGCGCCCCGCGACGGCGCGGCACGATGTCCACCCGCGCCTGTTCCTCGCCCTGCTCGAGGCCTTCCACGCGGAAGGTGTAGTCGACGCCGGCGTTGCGTTCCGGGCGCCCGCGCACCTGCTCGCGCCCGGCCTTGAGCACCTGCGCCAGGCGCCACAGCTGCGCAAGTTCCGCCGCGCAGGGGTAGGTCTGGGCGGCAGGGTCGCCCTGCAACGCCTCTTCGGTGACCGCGGCATCGAGCAGGTCGTGGCGCAGGTTGGCCACGATCGGCACCCTCTCCACGCGCGTCTCGTGGCCCCGCATGCGCCACTGCGCATCGAAGTCCACGTACAGGCTCAGCGCCGGCGGCTGGCTACCCTCGGCCAGCGTGAAGGCCTGCACCAGCGCATCGGGCAACATGGTGATCTTGTCGCCGGGCATGTACACGGTGGACATTCGCTGGCGCGCCGCCAGGTCCCAGGCGCTGTCGCGCTCCAGCGCCAGCGCCGGGGCGGCGATGTGGATGCCCACCACGGTGCCGCCGTCGGGCAGCGCGCGCAGCGACAGCGCGTCGTCGATCTCGGTGGTGGCCGAGTCGTCGATGCTGAAGGCGCGTACCTCGGCCAGCGGCAGCTCCTCGGACGACACGCGCGGCGGCGCCAGCTCGGCGAAACCGGTGCCGCGCGGGAAATATTCCAGCAGGAAGCGCTGCATGTGGAAGCGCCACGGCGAGGCGATCGCCCCGGCCTCGCGCAGCAGTTGCAGCGCACCCTTGCCGCTGCGCCGCATGGCCAGCGCCAGGGCCTTGTATTCCGGGCCGTTCTTGTCGGGCTTGAACAGCAGCGCGTAGATGCGCTCGGCGATGGCCGGCGGGCAGCGGCCCTGTTCGAGTTCCAGCGCCTCGGTGTCGATGCGCCGCTCCAGCTCCTGGCGCCGCGCGATCCCGGCCAGCGCCGCCTGCAGCACCTCGGGCGCCGCCTTGCGGAAGCGTCCCTTGCCGCGACGGGAGAAATAGTGCGGCGCGCCGTGCAGGCGCAGCAGCACGGCCGCCTGCTGGCGCGCGTCGGTGCCGCTGCCGTAGTACTCGGCCGCCAGGTGCTCGAAGCCGAATTCGTCCTCGGGCGCGAATTCCCACAGCAGGTCCAGCTCGATGCCCTCCTGCTGCGCCTGGGCCCAGTCCATCAGGGCCTGCGGCTCGGGGGACTCGAAGCGCAGCAGCGCCTGCTGCAGCTTGATCTTCTGGCGCTTGCCGCTGGCCAGCTCGAGCTGCATCGAGGCGTCGGCCTGGCTCATCACGCGGGCGGTCGCCAGTTTGCCGGCTTCTTCGAACAAGACGTAGGTCACGTAGACAATCCGATCGGGAATTCAGTTCGCCCGCACGCCGAGAAACTCCAGCACGGCGTCGAGGTGGGCATGTTCGTAGTCGTCCAGCGCATGCCCGCCGTGGTCGACCAGGCGCAGTTCGGCGCCGCGGTAGCGCTGGCTCATCTCGCGCCAGTCGAGCACGTCGTCGTCGCGCGCGATCACGGCCAGGAAGCGCTCGGGGTCGGGCAGCGAACCGCGCAGATCGCCCACTTCGTAGGCGTGCAGTTCGCGCACGTGTTCGGCGGTGAAGCGAAAGCGCAGCGAAGGGTCGTGCCAGCTGCCGAGCTCGCCGATCTGCGCCCGCAGGTCGCGGGCGGGGTCCACCGCCGGGTTGAGCAGCGCGGCGCGGCAGTCCAGGTGCTCGGCCAACCAGGTGGCGTAGAAGCCACCCAGCGACGAGCCCACCAGCACCAGCCGGGACGGTGCCGCCTCGCGCACCAGGGCCAGGCACAGTTCCACGGCCTCGCGCGGCGAGGGGGGAAGCTGGGGGCACAGCCATTGCACCGGCGAGGCCTGCCCGCGCTGCAGATCCTGCAATCGTTGCAGGGTCAGGCGCGCCTTCGCCGACGCCGGCGAGGAGCGGAATCCGTGCAGGTACAGCAGGTGGCTGGGACGCGGGGGCGGGGCGTGGAAAGGCATGCTCGCGGAGGACGGCGGAAAAAGCCGGCCGCCGCGCCCGGGGCGCGGCGTCTGGACAGGCCCAATCCTAGCGGTTGCCGGCGCCCCTGCGCGCCACGCCCGCGCGCGGCGGGCGCGGGGTTTTCAGGACACGCCGCCCGAAGGCTGCACGGTCTCGGGAGGCCAGTCGCGAATATAGGCCTTGAGCATGCGGTTCTCGAAGTCCTGCTCCTGCACCACGGCGCGCGCCACGTCGCGGAAGGAGATGACCCCCAGCAGCGTGGTGCCGTCCATCACCGGGATGTAGCGCGTGCCGCTGTCCAGCAGCAGGCGGCGCAGTTCGTCCAGGCTGGTGGAGGGGGCGCAGTGCACCGGGTCGCGCTGCATCAGCCGGCCCACGTCGGGGCGTGCGTCGTGGTCCGCGGCCATGGCACCCAGCACCTCGCGGAAGGTGAGCATGCCGGCCAGGCGCCCGTCGTCCATCACCACCAGCGAGCCCACGTCGTGCAGGGCCATGGTGCGCGCCGCCTCGTGCAAGGGGGTGCGCGGCGACACCGTGAACAGCGCGGTGCCCTTGATGCGCAAAATGTCACTGACTTGCATCGTCGTCTCCCGTCGGTATCTTCCGCATGGAGCCAATATAGTCCAGCCACCGGCAGGATTCCATGCGATCGTTTCCCGTGCGCCGGGCCACCTGGAGCTTTCCCCATGCAATGTCTGGTCGATTCGCGTGAAGTCCATGTGCATATGCTGCCGGCCGCGTCGGGCTCCGAGAAAGCCCCGGTCCTGCTGTTGCACGGCGCCTGCCAGGACCACCGCGCCTGGCTGCCGGTGATGGGCGCGCTGGCGCGCGCCGGTCACGCCGTGTACGCGCCCGACCTTCCCGGGCACTCGGCCAGCGCCGGCCCGCCCTGCGCGGGGGGGCCCGAACTGGCCTCCTGGCTGCTGGAACTGCTCGATGCGCTGGGCATCGACCGCTGCGCGCTGGGCGGGCACAGCATGGGTTCGCTGGTCGCCCTGCACGTGGCGGCGCTGGCACCGCAACGCATCAGCCACGTGGCGCTGGTCGGCACCGCGGTGCCCATGCCGGTGTCGCCGGTGCTGCTGGAGCGCGCGCGCAGCGATCCCGACGCGGCCATGCGGGACATGGCGCTGTGGTCCCACAAGGGCTCGCGCGCGCAGCCTCCCGATCCGGCGCTGGTCGAGGCCAGCCTGCATCTGATGCGCTCGGTGCAGGCGCGCTGGCCGGCCGGCGACCTGCTGGCCACCGATCTGGGCGCCTGCAACGCCTACGCGCACGGGCTGGACATGGCCCGTCGCCTGCGCATGCCGGTGCAACTGGTGCTGGGCGAGGCAGACCGCATGACCCCGGTGCGCGCCACCGAGGAACTGCGCCAGGCGCTGCCGCAGGCCGGCCTGAGCCTGCTCGACGCCGGCCACGCGCTGATGCAGGAGCGCCCGCAGGAGCTGGCGCAGGCGCTGCTGGAACTGCTCGGGCGGGCGTGACCCTCGGTCGCGCAGGGACAAAAAAAGAGGCCGATCGTTGCCGATCGGCCTGCTGAAGGTACTTGGGAAAGTACCGAGGAGACAAAGGGTACGGCCGTCTGCGCGGCCTGGCTTGCGCGACCCGGGCTCAGGCGGCGCGCTTGGCGCGGCTGCTGCCGTTGCCCTGCGCAGCCGCCTTCATGGCGGTGCTGGTCACGGTGTTGATGTTGGCTTCCACCACTTCGGCGGCCTGCTTGCTGGCCTTGTGCAGCGAGTCGTAGGCGTTGTTCGCGGCGCTCATCGCGGTCTTGAACATGGCCACGGCGGTCTCGGTGCCGGCCGGCGCGTTCTTGGTGGCGGTCTCGACCAGGGCCTGGACCTTCTTGTTCATCTCGTTCGCGTTGGCTTCGACCGCCTTGGCGATCTCGGCTTGCGTGCCGGAGGCGATTTCATACACGTGCTGCGCGTAGGCCAGCGCCTTCTCGGTCAGCGGCTGCGCCAGGTTGGGCTGCAGCGCGGTGAATTCCTGCAGGTCCTTGACCGACAGCGCCGCCAGCGTGGCTTCCGAGCTCTCGTGCAGCGCGGTCTTCAGGGTCTGCAGGTTGAGTTCGACCATGCGCTCGAAACCGTCCACCGCCTTGCCCGACAGGGCGAACAGGGTTTCCAGTTGGGACTTTTGCGCGGCGATCACTTGTTCGGGGGTCATCATCATCGGCTCCTGTGGGGGTGCACTCGGTGTGGATTTCAAAGGAGGCCGGAGTTGAGCCCAGCCTTGCTCGATCGTGCGCCTTCAACAAGTCCGTTCCGTGACGTTCCCGCCTACGGGGCCGGGACCTGTTTTGTGCAGCGCACAAGACGAATTCTAGACCCGGATGCGCGTCTGTCAAGAAGTTTTTTGGTGCGACGCAACAAATTTCCGGGAAGGATCAAAAGATCTTTCATGACAAGGGGTTATAAAGCCCCTGCTGCCTTGCCGGGCATGCTGTCATTGAACCACGCCCGGCGCCGGGCGCCGCGACCTGGGGGCCGGGACATGTTGTGCCGCATCAAGTCTGCTCGTGCCCGGCCGGTCCCATGCGCGCGGCCAGCGCCAGCAGTTCGCGCACGCGCTCGCCCAGCTGGCGGTAGCGGCGCATGGGCAGGCGCAGGTCGAGGTCGTGGTGGCGGGCCATGTCGGCCAGCAGCACCCGCTGCTGGCGGTAGAGGGCGCGCGCCGCCGGCAGTTCGCGCAGGGCCAGGTCGAGGTCGGCCGGCAGCGCCTCGCCGGGACGGAAGGCGCGCAGATGTTCCGGTGCGTTGTGCAGCAGTCCCAGGATGTGCGAATCCAGGTTCAGGTGCCAGGTGTAGGCCAGCGCCAGCGCGCTGCCCACGCGTACCGGGCGCCAGTGGCGCAGGCGCGCCAGCAGCTGCGGCAGTTCGCGCGCCGGCACCGCGCCCGCGACGCCCCAGCCCTGCACCTGGCGGATACCCAGCGCGTGCAGGATTTCCAGGATCTCGGCGTTCTCGGCGCCTTCGGCCACCAGTTCCACGTGCAGGCCGTGCGCCAGCTCGCGCACGCTGCGCACGAAGGCGATGTCCTGCAGATTGCGCGCGATGTCGCGCACGAAGGCCTGGTCGAGCTTGATCTCGTCCATGGGCAGGCTGCGCAGGCGCAGCAGGCTGGAATGTCCCGCACCCAGGTCGTCGATGGCCAAGCGCACGCCCATGGCGCGCAGCAGGGTGAGCTGGCGCAGCGCGGCGTCGCGGCTGAGCAACTCGCCGCGCTCGAGGATCTCCAATGTCAGCCGGCTGGGGTGCAGCCCGTGGCGTTGCAGGCGTTCGGCCACGCGTTGCGCCAGGTCGGGCTCGCCCAGCGAGTGCGGCTCCACGTTGACCGACACGCACAGGCCGCCCAGGCCCTGCAGCTCCCACTGCGCGAGTTGGTGCAGGCTGGCGTCGAGCACCCCGTGCAGCAGCCGCCGGTGCTGGCGCCGGTCCAGCTGGCCCAGGAATTCGGCGGGAGCCAGCAGTTGCGCGTCCCGGCGCAGCCGGGCCAGGCTTTCCAGACGCACCACGCGGCGCCGGTCGAGATCGAACACCGGCTGGTAATGCAATTCGAGCTGGCCCGGCAGGTCGGCGTGGGCGTCGGCGCCGAGCCGCGGTGGCGGCGCCGCGAACATCCGCCAGGCCGCCTGCCCGGGCCGATGACGTCCCTTGGCCAGGTACATGGCGCGGTCGGCGTCGCGCAGCAGCGCCTCGGCGTCCAGCGAAGCCGCTCCCGCCCATGCCGCGCCGATGCTGGCCGGACATTCCACGGTGGCCCCCGAGCGAAGCCGGTAGGGACGGTTCAGGCGTTCGCTGAGCCGGTCCAGCAACGCGTGCAGTTCCTGCTCGCCGTGCACCTCGGCGAACACGGCGGCGAACTCGTCGCCCCCCAGGCGCGCCACGAAGTCGTTCTCGCGCACCGCCGCGCGCAGGCGTTCGGCGAACATGCCCAGCACCGCGTCACCCTGTTCGTGGCCGTGCAGGTCGTTGACCGGCTTGAACCCGTCCAGGTCCAGCCAGGCCACCGCCAGCGGTGCCCGCGGCGACTGCTGGCGCAGCATGGTGTCGAGCTGGCCGAGCAGATAGCGTCGGTTGGGCAGTCCGGTCAACGGGTCGTGGCGCGCCTGCTGCTGCAGACTGTGTTCCAGATGCTGGCGGTGCAGTGCCCAGTACATCAGGTCCGCCACCATGGCCACCACCGCCAGCTGCTCGGCGTCGGGTTCGCGTGCCGGCGCACGTCCGAACCACGCCACCGCGATCACGCCGCGGCGGTCGTCCGGCGGGCCGACCGGCACGATCAGGTTGGCGCGAAGCCCGCAGCCCACGAAATCCGGCATCGCATGGTCGCTGGCGGGATAGTCGGCCGTGAACACCGGCTCGCCGCAGCGCAGCGCCTGCCCCGCGGTGCCGTCGGAAATCTCGAACCGGTACCCCGCGGCCAGGCGCCGGTAGTCCTCCGGCAGCCCCTGGAAAAAGCGGTAACGCAGATGCGACGGTCCGTCGCGCTCGATCAGCGCCGCGCCGTCGGCGTGCAGCGCGCGCGCCGCCTCGGCCGCCGCCAGCTCGAAGAAGCGCTCCAGATCGCGCTGCGCGGCCAGGCGCCGGATGACCTCGGTGCCCACCTGCGCCTGCGCGCCGGCCGGGCCGCTCGGAAGAATGCTTGGATCCAGGTGTCGCATCGAAGGCCTTGGGTTGACAGGTCGGCGTCAGCAAGGCCCATGCCAGAGGCGACGGGCCGGCGTCTCGCGCGCGCGCACCGCGGCGGGGCGGCGTGCACCGCGCGCAAGCGTGACCGGCCGCGGACGCCTCGTCGCGGTGCGTGCGCGAGCCCGCCGGGCGCCGCCCGGCCCCGCGCCCTACACTTCGGGTCCATCATGTCCTCAGCTCCCGATCCCAGCATCCAGGCGGTGGACGCGGCCATCACCTCGCGCCGCTCGATCCGTCGCTTCCTGCCGCGCCCGGTGCCGCGCGAAGTCCTCGAGCAGATCCTGCGCGTGGCCGCGCGGGCTCCCTCGGGCAGCAACACCCAGCCCTGGCAGGTGCACGTGCTCAGCGGCGAGGCGCTGCGGCGCCTGAGCCGGCGCATCGCCGAGGCTTACGACGATCCCGCGCAGGCGGCCGCGCACACCGAGGAATACGCCTACTACCCGCGGCGCTGGGAGAGTCCGTACCTGGAGCGCCGGCGCAAGGTGGGCTGGGATCTGTACGGCCTGCTGGGCATCGCCAAGACCGACAAGCCGGCCATGCATGCCCAGCACCGGCGCAATTTCCTGTTTTTCGACGCCCCGGTGGGCCTGCTGTTCAGCATCGACCGCGTGATGGAGCAGGGCAGCTGGCTGGACTACGGCATGTTCCTGCAGAACGTCATGATCGCCGCGCGTGCGCGCGGGCTCGACACCTGCCCGCAGGCGGCCTTCACCCAGTTCCACCGCATCATCGAGGACGAGCTCGGCCTGCGGGACACGCAGCAGGTGGTGTGCGGCATGTCGCTGGGCTGGGCCGACCCGCAAGCGGTGGAGAACACCCTGCATACCGAGCGGGCCGACGTGGCCGAGTTCACCCGTTTCGTCGACCGATGATCATCGAGTCGCTGCTCGACACCGACCTGTACAAGTTCACCATGATGCAGGTGGTGCTGCATCATTTCCCGGCCGCGGACGTGGAATACCGCTTTCGTTGCCGCACTCCCGGCGTGCAGCTGGCGCCGCTGCTGCCGCGCATCGACGCCGAGCTCGACGCGCTGTGCACGCTGCGCTTCACGCCGCAGGAGCTGGCCTACTTGCGGGGCCTGCGGTTCATGAAAAGCGATTTCGTCGATTTCCTGGAGCTGTTTAGGCTCAATCGCTCGCGCATCCAGGCGCGACCGGCGGACGACCCGGGCGCGCGTGCGCGCGGCGAGATCGACATCACCATCCGCGGTCCCTGGCTGCACACCATCCTGTTCGAGGTGCCGGTGCTGGCCATCGTCGGCGAGGTATGGGCCACCCAGGTGCATGCGCACGCCGACCGACGCGCGGCGATGGCGCGCCTGGACGGCAAGATCGCCCAGTTGCGCCAGCGCGGGCTGGAGGGCTGCCGCATCGCCGACTACGGCACGCGCCGGCGCTACTCGCGCGACTGGCAGCGCCGCGTGCTGGAGCGGCTGCAGTCGGGCCTGGGCGAGCAGCTCGCCGGCACCAGCAACGTGGCGCTGGCGCGCGAGATGAAGCTCGTGCCCCTGGGCACCATGGCCCACGAATACCTGCAGGCCTGCCAGGCGCTGGGCCCGCGCCTGCGCGACACCCAGGTGTTCGCCTTCGAGACCTGGGCGCGCGAATACCGCGGCGACCTGGGCATCGCGCTGGCCGACGTGTACGGGCTGCAGGCCTTCCTGCGGGACTTCGACCTGTACTTCTGCAAGCTGTTCGACGGCGCGCGCCACGATTCGGGCGACCCCTTCGCGTGGACCGAGCAGATGATCGCCCACTACGCGCGCCATCGCGTCGACCCCCGCGGCAAGACCCTGGTGTACAGCGATGCGCTGACCATCGACAGGGTGGAGGCCTTGTACCGGCGTTTCCACGAGCGCGTGGGCATGGCCTTCGGCATCGGCACCAACCTGATGCACGACGTGGGCCACGAGGCGCCGCAGATGGTGATCAAGATGGTCCGCTGCAACGGCCAGCCGGTGGCCAAGGTCACCGACGAGCCGGGCAAGAACATGTGCGACGACCCTGCCTACCTCGCCTACCTGCGCGAGGTGTTCCAGATTCCTGCTCCGACCCCCCGACCATGACGACCGACCCGAGCCGACGCCCCCGCGTGCTGGTGGCCCGCAAGCTGTTCGACGACGTGCTGCAGCCGCTGCGCGAGACCTTCGAGGTGCAGTACAACGAGACCGACCGCAGCGCCACGCCCGAGGAGCTGCGCACCTGGCTGCGCGACAAGCAGGGCGCGTTGATCACCGGCAGCGAGCGCATCGACGGCGCGCTGCTCGACGCCTGCCCGGGCCTGCGCGTGGTGGCCACGATGACCGTGGGCTACGACCACGTCGATGTGCCTGCCTGCGCCGCGCGCGGCGTCGTGGTCACCCACGCGCCCGACGTGCTGGACGAGACCACCGCCGATTTCGGCATGGCCCTGCTGCTGGGCGCGGTGCGCCAGCTGGGCGCGGCCGAGCGCTACCTGCGCGAGGGCCGCTGGCAGCGCTGGAGCGCCGACCTGTTCGCCGGCGCCGACGTGCACGGCAGCACCCTGGGCATCGTCGGCATGGGGCGCATCGGGCGCGCGGTGGCGCGCCGTGCCGCGCTGGGATTCGGCGCGCGCATCCTGTACCACAACCGCCGCCGCCTCGACCCCGCGCTGGAAGCCGAGACCGGCGCCGCATACCGCAGCCTGGACGAGCTGCTGCGGCAAAGCGACCACGTGCTGCTGGCGCTGCCTTACAGCCCCGAGGCGCGGCACCTGATCGGCGCCGCCGAGCTGGCGCGCATGCGCCCGGGCTCCACGCTGGTGAACATCGGCCGCGGCGGGCTGGTGGACGAGCCGGCGCTGGCCGCGGCACTGCACTCCGGGCACCTGGGCGCCGCGGGTCTCGACGTGTTCGAGGGCGAGCCCACGCCCAACCCGGTGCTGCTGGACGCACCGCGCCTGCTGATCACCCCGCACATCGCCAGCGCCTCGCTGCCCACGCGCCGCGCCATGGTGCGCCTGGCGGTGGACAACCTGCTGGCCGTGCTGGGCGGCGGCGCGCCGCTCACCCCGGTACCCGCGCCGGCGGCCTGAGCCTGGCTATGAGCCTGGACAGCGTGGCGCTGCTGCTGGTGGTGGGCTTGCTGGCCCTGCTGGTGGCCGGCGGCGCCGTGCTGCTGGGGCGCCTGCGCGGCCTGGCCGAGGCCCGGCGCGGGCAGGACGACGGCCTGGGACCGGCGCTGGAGCGCCTGGAGCGTGAACTGCGCGCGGCCGTGCACACCAGCGGCCAGAGCCTGCGCGGCGAGCAGGCCGACCAGTTCGCGCGTTTCCAGCAGACCCTGCTGACCCAGCAGGCGCAGGCGGCGCGCACCGGCAACGACCAGCTCGGCGCCGTGGTGCAACAGCTGCACAGCCTGCAGAAGGGCGTGGCCGACACCCTGGTGCAGCAGGTGGCGGCGCTGAACCAGGGCAACACCCAGGCGCTGCAGACCCTCCAGCAACAACTGGGCGAGCGCTTCGAAGCCCTGCGCGCGAGCACCGAGCAACGCCAGGCCGAACTGCGCGCCACCGTCGAGCAGCGCCTGCGCGAGCTGCAGTCCGACAACGAGAAAAAGCTCGAGCAGATGCGCCAGACCGTGGACGAGAAGCTTCACGCCACACTGGAGCAGCGCCTGGGCGAGAGCTTCCGCCAGGTGGCCGAGCGCCTGGAGCAGGTGCACAGCGGCCTGGGCGAGATGCGCAAGCTGGCGCAGGGCGTGGGCGACCTGCAGCGCGTGTTCTCCAACGTCAAGTCCCGCGGCATGTTCGGCGAGATCCAGCTGGCCGGACTGATCGACCAGGTGTTCACACCCGAGCAGTACGGGGTCAACGTGGAGACCGTGCCGGGCAGCGGCGCGCGGGTGGAGTACGCCATCCGCCTGCCCGGCGACGGCGAGGGCCCGCTGTGGCTGCCCATCGACGCCAAGTTCCCGCGCGAGGACTACGAACGCCTGCTGGAGGCGCAGGACAGCGCCGACAAGGCGGCCGCCGAGGCGGCAGCGAAGGCGCTGGAACTGCGCCTGCGCGAGGAGGCCAGGACCATCCGCTCGAAGTACGTGGCGGCGCCGCACACCACCGATTTCGCGATCCTGTTCCTGCCCACCGAGGGCCTGTACGCCGAGGCGTTGCGCCGCCCCGGGCTGGTGGAGGCGCTGCAGCGCGAACAGCGCGTGATGCTGGCCGGCCCCACCACGCTGCTGGCGCTGCTCAACAGCCTGCAGATGGGCTTTCGCACCCTGGCGCTGCAGCAGCGCTCCACCGAGGTGTGGAAGGTGCTGGGCGCGGTGAAGACCGAATTCGGCAAGTTCGGCGACGTGCTGGCCAAGGTGCGCAAGAAGCTGGACGAGGCCGGCAGCACCCTGGGCGCGGCCGAGACCCGCACCCGGGTCATGGGCCGCCAGCTCAAGGCCGTCGAGGCGCTGCCGGCGGAACAGGCGCAGAGCGTCCTGGGTTTGCCCCCGGTCAACCCCGAGGAGCAGGAACCGGAGCTATAAAAGGGGCATGGGAGGCCGTCCCGGGCTTCCCAGGGAATCGCCATTCCCGCAACGCAGGAGCCCCCATGCAGGCACAAGACATCAGCCTCGACGTCCTGGCGGAGAAATACGCCAAGGACGGCGAGCGCACCGCCGAGGACATTCGAGCGCGCGTCGCGCGCGCGCTGGCCGCGGCGGAACCCGACCCCACCGCCGCCCAGGCGCGTTTCCTGGACGCCATGCAGCGCGGTTTCATCCCGGCCGGACGCATCATGTCGGCCGCCGGCAGCGGCATCCAGGCCACGCTGATCAACTGTTTCGTGCAACCGGTGGGCGACTCGGTGTCGGAGGACGTCGACGGCAAGCCGGGCATCTACCGCGCGCTGGCCGAGGCCGCCGAGACCATGCGCCGCGGTGGGGGCGTGGGCTACGACTTCAGCCGCATCCGCCCCGCCGGCGCCCTGGTGGGCGCCACGCACAGCCGCGCCAGCGGCCCGCTGTCCTTCATGCGGGTGTTCGACGCTTCCTGCCAGACCGTGGAATCGGCCGGCGCGCGCCGCGGCGCGCAGATGGGCGTGCTGCGCATCGACCACCCCGACATCGAGGCCTTCATCCACGCCAAGGACGGCGGCGCCTTTCGCAACTTCAACCTCTCGGTGGGCGTGGGCGACGCCTTCATGCAGGCCGTGCGCGACGACGCCGAGGTGGATCTGGTGCACCGCGCGCGTCCGGGCGACGAGCAGATCGCGCGCGGCGCGCACCAGCGCGACGACGGCCAGTGGGTGTACCGCTCGGTGCGCGCGCGTGCGCTGTGGGAGCAGATCATGCACTGCACCTACGACCACGCCGAGCCGGGCATCCTGTTCCTCGACGCCGCCAACCGCGACAACAACCTGCATTACTGCGAGACCTTCGAGGCCACCAATCCCTGCGCCGAGGAATTCCTGCCCGACTACGGCTGCTGCTGCCTGGGTTCGCTGGACCTGACCCGCTTCGTCGTCGACCCCTTCGAGCCCGGTGCCCGTTTCGACATGGCCGCCATGCGCGAGGTGGCGCGCACCGCCGTGCGCATGCTCGACAACGTGCTCGACATCACTTTCTGGCCCTTGCCCCAGCAGGCCGCGGAGGCGCGCGACAAGCGCCGCGTCGGCCTCGGCTTCCTGGGCCTGGGCGACGCCTGCATCGAACTCGGTCTGCGCTACGACAGCGCGCAGGCGCGTGCCTTCGCCGCCGAGATGGCGCGCAACCTGCGCGACGCGGCCTACGAGGCCTCGGTGGAGCTCGCCCGTGAAAAAGGCGCCTTCCCGCGCTTCGACGCCGAGAAGTACCTGGCCGGCGGTTTCGCCAGCCGCCTGCCGCAGGAACTGCGCGAGCGCATCCGCAGCCACGGGCTGCGCAATTCCCACCTGCTGGCCGTGGCCCCCACCGGCACCATCAGCCTGGCCTTCGCCGACAACGCCAGCAACGGCATCGAGCCCGCCTTCTCCTGGGTCTACACGCGCAGGAAGCGCATGCCGGACGACAGCACGCGCGAGTACGAGGTGGCCGACCACGCCTGGCGCCTGTGGCGTCACCGCGGCGGCGACACGGCGAAGCTGCCGCCGGCCTTCGTCACCGCGCTGGACATGCCCGCGCGCGAGCACATGCAGATGCTGGCCGCGGTGCAGCCCTTCGTCGACACCGGCATTTCCAAGACCGTCAACGTCGCCGAGGACTATCCCTTCGAGGATTTCCAGGACCTGTACCTGGAGGCCTGGAAGGCGGGGCTGAAGGGCCTGGCCACCTACCGCCCCAACACCGTGCTGGGAGCCGTGCTGCAGGCCGCGCCGGCCCCCGCGCCCGCGGCCGAGGCGCCTGCGCTGCCCGAGGTCGACCCGCTGACCCGGCGCATCGAGGGCCGCCCCGGCGGCGACCTGCAGGCGGTGACCAGCAAGGTCAGCTACATGACCGCCGAGGGCGGCAAGACCGTGTACCTGTCGATCTCCTTCGCCGAGGTCGAGGGCCTGCTCGACGGACAGCCCATCCGCATCGAACGCCCGATCGAGTTCTTCATGCCCGCCGGCCAGCGCGACGAGGGCCAGCAGTGGATCGCCTCCAACATGCGCCTGCTGTCGCTGGTGGCGCGCTCCGGCGGTTCGGTGGCCAAGTCCCTGCTGAACATGCGCGAGGTGGTGTGGGACAAGGGTCCGGTGCGCTGCGGCGAGGTCATCAAGTCCGACGGCAGCCGCGCGCCGCGCTTCCACCAGTCCGAGGTGGCGGCGATCGCCTTCGCGCTGCAGGAAATGCTCAAGCGCCGCGGCTTCCTGCGCGAGGACGGACGCGAGCAGCCGCTGCAGCAGCTCGCGAAGCGCCAGTCGCAGCCCCAGGCGCTGCACATCGACCTGGACAAGGCCGAGGCGCTGCCGCAACTGCTGTCCGGCGGACGCGTGTGCCCCGAATGCGGCGGCCCCTACCTGCGCAAGGTCGACGGCTGCGAGCGCTGCGACAACTGCGGCTACATCGGCAGTTGCGGGTAGCACGCGGCTGGCACGCGGCTGACGATACCGAGGGCCGGGCGCGCGGCGCAGCCGCTACCTGTCGCGGGGGTCCGGCGGCCGGTCACTGTCCACGTCGAGCTCCTCGAAGGGGCCGTCGCAGGTCTTGAAACCGACGAAGGCCTTGACGATGAGACGCTGGCTCCCGACCAGCAGGTCGTCGATCAGGGGAGGCACGGTGCGGGCGCGGCCCGCGCGCAGCGCCTCCAGCACGCCGGGGCATTGCAGCCCCTCGACCCTCCCGATGCGGTACCACTTTCCCTGCCCGCTGGGCGCGAACGCGGTCCCGCGGTACCGTCCGGAGCTGCCGCTTCCGCCGATCACGATGTAGGTGGGGACGCCGGCCTTCGGACGCAGCGTGTAGATCTCGCAGGCCGTGCCGTCGAACATGCAGTGCACGTCGAGTGCATTCATCTCGCGCCAGGGCATGTCGCGGAAACTCGCGGGCAGCCTGGCCCCGGGCGGATAGATCCGAGCATGGGACAAGGCCGGCTGGGTCGCGGGATCGGGCCCGGACTCGCGAGCGGAGGGGGACCCGGGCGCGCAAGGCCGGGTGTCGCCGCGGGACCCGTGCCCGGCGGAGACCTTGCCGTCGCGAGGGCGGGTCGCCTGGCCGTCCACCGTCGCCTGGGCGCAGCCGGTCAGTTGGGTCAGCAAACCGGCGAGCAGCACCGGCGCCAGCCCCACGGCCAGGCGTATCGACAGGATGCGCGTGCCGCCGATGGCAGGCGCGATGGGCGTCGGTCGTGAGTCGGACATTTGCATGGGACGAGACCTCGGTCAACGCTGCGGAACCAGTTCGGCAGCGAGGCGATGCTAGGGTCGACCCATATTCCAGGCGTGGCGCAGGGGCGTGTCGTGAAGCCGCACAGGGCCATGCCCGGCCGGGGGCTCCGCGACCCGCAGGGCCTGGGCACCGCCGACGCGCCCCTGCGCGGTTTCGTCCCTCGGCGGCAACGTTTGTGAACAAGACGCCGTCGGATACCGCGCCGAGGCCATGCGCACAGGAGGCACATCGATCTGCTGCGCAGCGTCGGCGATGCGCCATGAATTCCTGTGAAACTCGGATGACCATCGCATGACATCGTCGCAAGGCGTCCAAATTAGCGAAAGAGCGTGCTAGGTTAGACGCCGAGTCTGCCCCGAACAAAATTCGGATTCGGTCGGCCCCGTTGCGCGAGGACACCATGGCCACGAAACCCCTGAAGATCGGCATCTCGGCCCGCATCGAGCATCCCCAGCCGGGGCTGGCGGGGTTGCGCGCCAAGACCCTGCAATACCTGGAACAGTCGGTGGCGCACTGGGCCATGTCGCGCGACGTGCTGGTGTTCATGGTGCCGACGGTGGCCAGCGGCGTCGGTATCGTGCGCAGCAACATCCGGCTGTCCGACTACGCCGATGCCCTCGACGGCCTGATCCTGCAGGGGGGCGCCGACCTAAGCCCGAGCAGCTACGGCGAGGAGCCGCTGAAGCCCGAATGGGCCGGCGACCCGGTGCGCGACGGCTATGAAATGGAACTGCTGCACGAGTTCATCGAAGTGCGCAAGCCCGTGCTGGGCATCTGCCGCGGAGCGCAGCTGATCAACGTGGCCATGGGCGGCACGCTGTACCAGGACCTGCCCACCCAGCTCCCCGAGCAGGGGATCGCGCACCTCAGCGAGGCCTACGATCTCAACCAGCATCCGGTGCGCCTGGTCAAGGGCGGGATGCTGGCGCGTCTGTATCCGGAGATCGACCCCGCGAGCCTCAACGTCATCTCGGTGCATCACCAGGCGGTGCGCAGTCTGGGACGGGACCTCGTGGTCGAAGCCATCAGCCCCGACGATGGCCTGCCGGAGGCGATTCGCGGCACGGGACGCAATTTCCTGCTCGGGGTGCAATGGCATCCGGAGTTCCATCATCCGTCGAACCCGGAGTTGCTGGACTGCACGCCCATCCTCGAGGAATTCCTGCGCCACGTGCGCAAGCGCCGCTGGTGATCGCGGGCTGAAGGTTGCCGCGGAGCGGCCTCGCGTCGAGCCGGTCAGCGCAGGCGCCGCAGATCCTCCCGCGGCGGAGCGCCGAACATGCGCAGGTACTCGCGGTGGAACTGCGAAGCGCTTTCGTAGCCCACGCGCAGCGCGGCCGCCTGGGCGTTGGCCTCGCCGTCCAGCATCATGCGTCGCGCCTCGAGCAGGCGCACCGTCTTCTGGTATTGCAGCGGCGATTGTCCCGCGAGTTCCTTGAACCGGCGATGGAAGGCCGAGGGGCTCAGGTTCGCAAGTCGCGCCAGTTCCTCCACGCGCACCGGCTGGTCGTAGCGTTCGCGCAGCGCCCGCAGGGCGCGCACCAGGCCCTGGCCGCGCTCGCCGCCCGCCATCACGTGCGCGATGCTCGCGCCGTGGGGGCCGCTGAGCAGGTGGTAGCAGATCTCGCGCATCAGCAGCGCGTAGAGCACGGGCAGGGCGCGCGGGGTCTCGAGCAGGCGTACCGCGCGCGCGGCACAGTCGATCAGCGCGGTGTCCAGCGCCAGCACGAAGGCGCCCTGCGCGGGCGGGGCCCGCGGCGCGGCCTGCTCACCCAGGCGCTCCAGGGTCTCGCGCATCGCGGCGGCGTCGAGCTCGATGACCAGGCTCAGGTAGGGCTTGTCGGCGGCGCCTTGCGCGATCTGGCTGGCGCCGGGCATGTCCAGGGTCACCAGCATGGCCTCGCCGGCGGCGTAGCGCAGGCGATGCGCGCCGAAGCCGGTCCACTTCGCGCCCTGCGCGACCACGCACAGTGCCGGACGGTGCAGCACGTGCGTGGGCTTGCGCTGCTGGCGGCCGCGCAGCACGATGAGCCCTTCGGCCGGGGTGCGGTAGGGGCTTTCGCCGGGCTGGCGGTCGACGTAGTCCTGCAGCGTCGCGGCGAGTTCGCGCAGCGCGCGGGCCCTGGATCGGGAGGGTTTCACGGGCCATATTGTGCGGCGTTCCGGCCCGCGCCGGGGCGGGCAGGAACAGGTCATGAAAAGCGCGGATCGGGTCTGTCGGCGGTGCTCCGGCGCGGCCTACGCTGGGGGTATCGAAACCCGACCCTGGAATCGTTCCATGACCGACGTCGTCTACACCACCGCATCGCCCCGCATCGCCCTCGTCACCGGCGGCAGCCGGGGCCTGGGGCGCAGCACCGTGTTCAGCCTGGCCGAGCTCGGCGTGCCGAGCATTTTCACCTACCACACCAACCGCGCGCAGGCCGACGAAGTCGTGGCGCGGCTCGCGCAGCGCGGCTGCCGGGGCATCGCGCTGCCCCTCGACACCGGCGACGCATCGAGCTTCGACGCCTTCGTGGCACGGCTGCGCGAGGCGCTGTCCGAACTGGGAGCGGATCGCATCGACTTTCTCGTGAACAACGCCGGCACCTCCCATCATCGGGCGATCGAGACGACCACCGAGGCGGAACTCGACAGCCTCTACGAGGTGCACTTCAAGGGCGTGTTCCTGCTCACCGCCAAGCTGCTCGGCCTGCTGCGCGACGGAGGTCGCATCGTCAACGTGTCCAGCGGCCTGACCCGCGTGAGCGTGCCCGGCAGCGCCGCCTACGCCTCGATGAAGGGCGCGGTGGAGGTGCTCACGCGCTATCTGGCGAAGGAACTCGGCCCCCGGGGCATCGCCGCGAACACCGTGGCGCCGGGCGCGATCCAGACCGACTTCAGCGGCGGCATGGTGCGCGACAACCCCGAGGTGAACCGCTTCGTGGCCGCCAACACCGCGCTGGGGCGAGCCGGCGTGGCGGAGGACATCGGACCGCTGATCGCCTCCCTGCTGATGTCCTCGCACCGCTGGGTGAACGGCCAGCGCATCGAGGCCTCGGGGGGCATGATCCTCTGAGCTCAGGCGGCGACCTCGCCCGGCGCCCAGTCCTCGATGCGCAGCAGCAGGTCGCACAGCGCCTGCGCGGCGGTGGACAACTGGCGGTCGGTGCGGCGCAGCAGCCCGATGGGTCGCTGCACCTCGGGCGCCACCAAGGGCAGGCAGCGCGCGCCCAGCTCGGCCATCTGCTCCTTGCAGAAGCCCGGGACCGCGCTGACCCCCAGGCCCTGGGCCACCATGCGCCCCACGGTGGCCAACTGGTGGCATTCGAAGGCCACGCGCAGTTCCAGGCGGTGCTCGGCCAGCACCTGTTCGAGCAGCCCGCGCACCGCGGAGGGGCGTTGCAGCGCGATGAAACGCTCGCGCAGCAGGGCATCCCACGCGACGCGTTCCTCGCTGGCCAGTTCGCTGCCCCGCGGTACGACCGCCACGAAACGGTCGGTGTGAAAGGCCTGGAACTCCAGGCGATCGAGCTGCATGGGCTCGAAGGCGATGCCCAGTTCGACCTGGCCGCCGCGCACCATGTCCAGCACCCGCTCGTTGATCACGTCGTGGATCGCCACGTCGATGCGGGGGTGGCGCTCGACGAAGCGCGCCAGCGCGCGCGGCAGCAGGTTGCAGGCGAAGGAGGGAATCACCGCCACTTCCACGCGCCCGATGTCCAGCGCGAAATGGCGCCGCATGCGCTCGCGCGCGTCGTCCCAGTCGGCGATCAGGCGCGGGGCCAGCGCCAGCAGAACCTCGCCTTCGGGAGTAAGTTGCACGCTGCGGCTGCTGCGCACGAACAGCGCGCCGCCGAGCGAGGCTTCCAGCGCCTTGATGGCCAGGCTGAGTGCCGGCTGGGACAAGTGCACGCGCTCGCAGGCCTGGACGAAGCTCAGGGTCTGCGCGACCGCGAGGAAGGCCCTTAGCTGTTTCAGGGTCATGATATATTTACTTTATCAAACAATAGTCCTGAATTTCCAATTTCACAAATCCTTGGCCCTGCGCGACCATAGAGCTTTTCACCCCGGCGCGACGCCGGACACCAACCCAGCGGAGATCGGATGAGCGGACTCGACAAACGCGTGCAAAGCTACGCCCAGGCGCTGGACGGCCTGGCCGACGGCATGACCGTGATCGCCGGCGGCTTCGGCCTGTGCGGCATTCCGGAAAACCTGATCGCCGAGATCCATCGCCGCGGCACGCGCGGCCTGACGGTGGTCTCGAACAACTGCGGGGTCGACGGCTTCGGCCTCGGCGTGCTGCTCGAGCAGCGCCAGATCCGCAAGGTCATCGCCTCCTACGTGGGCGAGAACGCGCTGTTCGAGAAGCAGCTGCTGGCCGGCGAGATCGAGGTCGAACTGACCCCGCAGGGCACGCTGGCCGAGAAGCTGCGCGCCGGCGGCGCCGGCATCCCCGCCTTCTTCACCGCCACCGGCTACGGTACCCCGGTGGCCGAGGGCAAGGAAGTGCGCGAGTTCGGCGGTCGCAACTACATCCTCGAGCCGTCGATCACCGGCGACTTCGCCATCGTCAAGGGCTGGAAGGCCGACCATTTCGGCAACGTGATCTACCGCCACACGGCGCGCAACTTCAACCCGCTGGCGGCCACCGCGGGGCGCATCACCGTGGTCGAGGTCGAGGAGATCGTCGAGCCCGGCGAACTCGACCCCGCGCAGATCCACACCCCCGGCATCTACGTCGATCGCGTGATCCAGGGCACCTTCGAGAAGCGCATCGAGCAGCGCACCGTGCGCCGCGCCGCCTGAGGAAAACGTCATGAGCCTGTCCCGAGAACAAATGGCCCAGCGCGTCGCGCGCGAACTGCGCGACGGTTACTACGTCAACCTGGGCATCGGCATTCCCACGCTGGTGGCCAACTACGTCCCGCCCGGCATCGACGTGATGCTGCAGTCCGAGAACGGGCTGCTGGGCATGGGGCCCTTCCCGACCGAGGCCGAGGTCGACGCCGACATGATCAACGCCGGCAAGCAGACGGTGACCGCGCGCCGCGGCGCCGCCATCTTCGATTCGGCCGATTCCTTCGCGATGATCCGCGGCGGCCACGTGGACCTGACGGTGCTGGGCGCCTTCGAGGTCGACGTCGAGGGCAACATCGCCTCCTGGATGATTCCCGGCAAGCTGGTCAAGGGCATGGGCGGCGCGATGGACCTGGTGGCCGGCGCGGCCAACATCATCGTGGTCATGACCCATGCGTCGAAGAACGGCGAGTCCAAGCTGCTGCCGCGCTGCTCGCTGCCGCTGACCGGCGCCGGCTGCATCCGCCGCGTGCTCACCGACCTGGCCTACCTGGAGATCGAGGACGGCGCCTTCGTGCTCAAGGAGCGCGCACCGGGCGTGTCGGTGGACGAGATCGTCTCCAAGACGGCCGGCCGCCTGATCGTGCCCTCGGAAGTGCCGGAGATGCAGGTCGATCCGGCCTGAGTCGGCTTGACGGCAGCCGGAGGGGCGCGGCGCGGCGCGGATGCGGATGACGGCGCATTCACCATGATCCCGGAATGGGACTAAGATGGATGAATGCGTGTGATCGCCGTTTCCGCGCTTCGCGAGTTCTGGGCCGTTCACCCGGATGCGCGGGCGCCGCTGCAGGCGTGGTACAGGGAAGTTGCCGCTGCATCATGGACAACGCCGGCGGAGATCAAGACGCAATACGGCAGTGCGAGCATCCTGAAGAAGCGACGCGTGGTGTTCAACATCACGGGCAATGCCTACCGCCTCGTTGTCTCTGTTGCTTTCAGGTTGCAGATTGTCTACGTCAAATTCGTCGGAACCCACGAGGCCTACGACGCGATAGACGCCGAGACAGTGGAGCCCGTATGAGGGCCAGGGAGCATTCCATGCAGATCCGCCCCATTCGTAGCGAAGAGGACTACAAGGCCACGCTGCGAGAGATTTCAGCCCTGGTGGACCGTGATCCCCAGCCTGGAAGTCCGGATGGAGATCGGCTGGACGTGCTGACCACGCTGGTGCAGGCCTACGAGGCGCGGCATCATCCCATCGACCCTCCCGATGCGTTGCAGGCCATCCGGTTTCGCATGGAGCAGGCGGGCTTGTCGGTGAAGGATCTGGAGCCAGTGATCGGCAAGAGCAATCGGGTGTACGAGGTGCTCAATGGCACACGTCCGCTGAGTCTTCGCATGATCCGCGAGTTGCATCGCCAATTGGGCATCCCGGCTGACGTTCTGCTGGGGTGATGCCCACCGCGGCCCGCCAGGGCCGCGGTGCCGGGGGATCAGTGGATCCCCGGTTCGGGCACCGGCTCGATGCGTCCGAGCAGGAACACGAAGGCGGCGATGCCGATCAGCAGGATCACGCCGGCCACCCCGAAGGCATTCGTGAAGGAACTGGTGCTGCCGACGATGATGCCCGTGACGATGGGCGCGGCCGCGCCCATCAGGTTGTTCACGAAGTTCATGATGCCGCCCACCGTGCCCACGCCGCCCTTGGGGGCGATCAGCGAGGGCAGCGACCAGCCCACCGGCGCCGCCGCCGCGAGTCCGCCCAGCGCGATGGAAATCCAGGTGATGGCCCAGCCCGGGTTGGTGGTCTGGGTGGCGCCGAACACCGCCAGGCCCAGCACCATGCCGGCGATCAGCACGGTCTTGCGCACCCGCGATTCGTCGCGTCCGGCGGCCACCAGGCGGTCGATCAGCCAGCCCCCCACCAGCAGGTCGGCGCAGGTCGCCACCAGCCAGGGAATGGCCGTGTACTCGGCCGAGGTGAGGATGCTCATGTGCATGGTCTGCACCAGATAGCTGGGCAGCCAGGTCAGGAACAGGTAGAAGGAATAGCCGTAGGCGGCGAAGCCGATGGTCAGGCCCCAGACCTTGGCCTTGGTCAGCACGTAGCCGAACATGTTGAAGGCCCCGGCCGGCGCCGCGCCTTCGGGGGTGGCGCCACCCTCGACGATGTAGTTGCGCTCGGCGGCGCTGAGTCGCGGGTCGGCGCCGGGGTCGCGGTACAGCGCCCAGTAGGCGACGAAATACGCGAAGCTGAGCGCGGCGGTGACGCCGAAGCCCCAGCGCCAGCCGAAGCCCACCACCACCCAGGCCACCAGGGGCACGCCGATCACGTTGGAGAACTTGGCCGCGGCGTCGAACAGGGCGGTGGCCAGCGCGCGCTCGCGGCGCGGGAACCAGTAGCCGGTGGCCTTGGCGCAGGCCGGGAAGGCCGGCGCCTCGGCCACGCCCAGCAGCACCCGCGCCGCGAAGATGCCGCCGAAGCCTCCGGCGACGGCGGTGAGCAGCGAGGCCGCGCTCCACAGCAGCGCCCCCCAGCGGCCGATGGGCTTGGGCCCCAGCCGGTCCAGGAGCATGCCCGCGGGCACCTGCAGCAGCGAGTAGGACCAGAAGAACGCGCTGAGGAACAGGCCGACCTCGGCCGGCGACAGGTGGAATTCGGTGCGCAATTGCGGAGCGGCCACCGACAGGCTGATGCGGTCGAGGTAGTTGATCAGGATACCCACGCCGAGCAGGGCGCCGATCATCCAGCGCCGCTTGGGCAGGTTGCTGCTTCGTGGAGTGCTCATGAGTGTCTCCTGGGGGGGCGGGGCCGCGCGGGTCTGTGGCCGCTAGGGCGATTCGGAGGCGATCCAGTCCGTCACGCGGTCCGCCTGTTCGGGCGTGCCCAGGATCGCATCCACGGTGAACACGCCGGTTTCGCCCTCGGGCGACTCCAGCGTGGCGAATTGGCTGGCCACCAGGCTCGGCCGGAAGAAATGCCCGCCCTGGCGCGCGCTGACCCGCTGGTAGGCCAGCTCGGGGTCGATGCGCAGGTAGACGAAACGCAACTGCGCTTCGGCCCGGCGCAGGCGCTGCCGGTAGGCGCGCTTCAGCGCCGAGCAGGTGAGCACGGCGCCGGACTCGTGGCGGCGCAGTTCCTCGCCGAGACGATCCAGCCAGCTCGCGCGGTCGGCGTCGTCCAGGGCCACGCCGCGGCCCATCTTGTCCTTGCTGGCGGGGCTGTGGAAATCGTCGCCTTCGATCAGCGGCACGCCCAGGCGCTGCGCGAGCGCGGCGCCGAGGCTGGACTTGCCGCAGCCGGCGACTCCCATGACGATCAGCTTGGTGGGCATTGGGTAGCGCTGTCATTCCGGGGAACGAGGTTTCTCCGGAATGTGTCCCTTGAATATTGTGGTTCGAGGCCAGAGCCTGGGGGAAGAAACGATTGGATAGCGCTATCCTACGGCGCGCTCCAGCGATTTGTATTAGGGTTATCGGCATCATGAGTTCATCGCGCTCCTCCCGGGCCAGTGGCCGCGCCACGCTGCAGGACGTCGCCCGCGAGGCGGGCGTCAGCCCCATCACGGCATCGCGGGCGCTGCGCGGAACCCGCGGCGTGCACGCCGATCTGGTGCAGCGCACCCTGGACGCCGCGCGCAAGCTGGGCTACGTGCCCGATCCGGCCGCGCGCGCGCTGGCCTCCAGCCGCAGCACCCAGGTCGCGGTGCTGGTCCCGCTGCTGTCCAACACCCTGTTCGTCGAAGTGCTCGACGCCGTGCAGCGCACCCTGCTTCCGGCCGGGTTCCAGACCCTGATCGGCGTGACCCATTACGACGCGGCGGAGGAGGAGCAACTGCTGCGCAGCTTCCTGCCCCACCGTCCGGCCGGGTTGCTGGTGACCGGCTTCGACCGCACCGAGACCGCGCGCCGCCTGATCCACGACAGCGGCGTGCCCACGGTGCACCTGATGGAGGTGACCTCGGCGCCGGGCATCCACAGCGTGGGCCTCTCGCAGGCGGCCGCGGGCCGCGCACTCACCGAGCACCTGCTGCGCAGCGGGCGCCGGCGCATCGCCTACGTCGCCGCGCAGCTCGACCCGCGGGTGCTGCAGCGCGCCGAGGGTTACCGCCAGGCGCTGCGCGCGGCGGGCCTGTACGACCCCACGCTGGAATGGCTCAGCCCGGCGCCGTCGTCCATCGAGCTCGGCGGCGTGCTGCTGGAGCAGGAGCTCGCGCGCCACCCCGACGTCGACGCCATGTTCTTCTGCAACGACGACCTGGCCCAGGGGGCGCTGCTCAAGGCGCTGCAGCTGGGCGTGGCGGTGCCTTCGCGCCTGGCCGTGGCCGGTTTCAACGACCTTCCCGGCAGCGCCCAGATGCTGCCGCCGCTGACCAGCGTGCGCACGCGTCGGCGCGAGATGGGCCTGGCGGCCGCCGAGATGATGCTTGCGCTGATTCGCGGCGAGCCGTTGCCGCAGCCCAGCATCGACCTGGGATTCGAGCTGGTGATCCGGGAGAGTGCCTGATGAAGACCCTGCGGCAGCAACTCGCGCAATACGCCTCCTACCACCGCGACCCGCGCAACGTCGCGACCCACTTCGCGGGCATTCCCCTGATCGTGCTGGCGCTGGTCGCCTTGCTGTCGCGTCCGGCGCTGAGCCTGGGTGGCCTGGGCTTCACGCCGGCGTGGCCGTTGGCGCTCGCGGCCTGCGTGTACTACCTGCTGCTGGATCGGCCGCTGGGCCTGGCGATGTGCGTGCTGTTCGCGCTGGCGCTGCGCGCGGGCGCCTGGGCCGCGGCGCTGCCCACGCCCGGGTGGCTGAGCGTGGGCGTGGGCGGCTTCGTCGTGGGCTGGGTGTTCCAGTTCGTCGGCCACGCCTGGGAGGGCCGCAAGCCGGCCTTCGTCGACGACCTCGTGGGCCTGCTGATCGGCCCGCTGTTCGTGGTGGCCGAGGCGGCGTTCCTGCTCGGCCTGCGCAAGCCGTTGCGCGTGGCGGTGGACGCCGATGCCGACCGACTGCGCGCGGCCTTCAGCGCGCGGGGTTCAACATCCACTCGTGCGCCGGATCATTGCGAAACACCCACAGGCGGTTCGGGCCGGCCATGACGTTGAGGTAGTACAGCTGGTAGCCGTGCGGGGCGACCACGGGGTGGTAGCCCCTGGGCACCAGCACCACGTCGTGGTTCTCCACCGCGCAGGCCTCGTCCAGGCTGCGGTCGTCGGTGTAGACCCGCTGGAAGGCGAAACCCTGCGGCGGGTCCAGGCGGTGGTAGTAGGTCTCCTCCAGCCGGGTCTCCAGCGGCGGGCGCTCGTCGTCGTGCTTGTGCGGCGGGTAGCTCGACGAGTGGCTGGCCGGCGTGATCACCTCCACCACCAGCAGGTGCGCGGCCCCCGGATCGTCGTGGGGCAGGATGTCGCGCACGTGGCGCAGGTTGGTGCCCTGGCCGCGAGTGCTGGCGCGCATGGTCCGCGGGTCGATCACGCGCACCGGGCGTTCGCGTCCGTCGCCGGGGGCGCTGCACAGCGCGACTTCGGCGTCGCGCTGCGCGAGCAGGCGCAACGTGCGGCCCGGCGGCACGTAGACGGCGGCAGGAGCCACGCGCTCGAACACGCTGTCGCGCCGGCCCAGCCCGGCATGGCGCGTGCCGTCCAGCTCCAGGTCCACGCAGCCGGTGAGCACCACCAGGCACAGTTCGCGCTGCCCGGTGGACAGCTCGTGCGATTGCCCGGCCGGCAGCCGGATGGCCTGGAAGCCGACGTAGGTCCAGCCGGCGCTCTCGGGGGTCACGGTGACGATCTCGCGCCCGCCGGGCGCGGCCTTGACCAACAGGGGACTGACCATGTTCAGGCTCCAGCGCCCAGACCGTCGACCAGGGCGCGCAGGGTCTCGAAGCCCTTGCGGGCGAAGGGTTCGCTGGGCGCGACGGCCGGGTCCTGTTCGGCCTCGACCACCAGCCAGCCGGCGTAGTTCGCCTCGTGCAGCGTGCGCAGCACGCCGCCGAAGTCGAGGGCGCCGTCTCCGGGCACCGTGAACACGCCGGCCAGCACGCCGCGCAGGAAGCTCCAGGATTCATTGCGCGCCTTGGCGATGACTTGCGGGCGAACGTCCTTGCAATGCACGTGGGCCACGCGACCCACGTGCCGGCGCAGGAGTTCCACGGGTTGCGCCGCGCCGCCGAAGTAGGCATGTCCGGTGTCGAACAGCAGGAACACCTTGCGCGGGTCGGTCAGCTCCATCAGCCGGTCCACGTCGCGCGGCGATTCGACGCAGGCGCCCATGTGGTGGTGGTAGGCCAGGCGCAGCCCGTACTCGTCCAGCAGGTGCTGGCCGAAGGCGTCCAGGCGGCGCGCGTATTCCTGCCACGCGGCGTCGCCGCGCAGCAGCGGGCGGCGCGATACCGGCGTGTCCATCAGCCCCTGCACGGTGCCGGCGCATTCGCCGTACACCACCACGTCGCAAGCGTTGTGGCGCAGCTTG
Source organism: Pseudomonadota bacterium (assembly GCA_021848345.1). Classification (GTDB taxonomy): domain Bacteria; phylum Pseudomonadota; class Gammaproteobacteria; order Burkholderiales; family Burkholderiaceae_C; genus Thiomonas_A. Next base: position 112,329 of record JAJZUV010000001.1, read on the forward strand.
CGCATGTGCGCGACGCAGCGTTGCACCTCGCGCGCGAGAATCGCGTCGCCGTCGGGGCCGTCCAGGGCCTCGGCCAGGAAGCCCGAATACCAGCCGGACACGCAGGCCAGGCCGAAGCCGTCCAGGCGTGCCTTCAGCTCGGCGGGGTCGGAGGGAAACTTGTTGCCCAGCTCGAAGCCGGCGTAGCCGATGGCCCGCCCTTCGGACAGCGCGGTGTCCAGCGGCGTGTCGCCGCCCAGCGAGGGCAGGTCGTCGTTCATCCAGCCGATGGGGTTGATGCCGATGCGTACGTTCCAGGTCATGGCGCCGGGTCCAGGTGTCCAGGTGGTCGGAAAGGGGGCGGGGTTCAGGGGCGCTGCATCTGGCGCGCCAGCTCGTAACGCGCATGCGCCTGCTGCACCTCGGCGCGGGACGAGACCTCGGGCATCGCCACGTCCCACCAGCAACCGCCGTCGGCCGTCACCCGCGCGTGGGTGGTGTCGATGACGATCACCTGGGTGCGCCCGCGCGTGCGCGCCTCGCGCATGGCCGCGCCGAATTCCTCCAGGTTGCGCACGTGCACCGCCTCGGCCCCCAGGCTGCGCGCGTGCAGCGCCAGGTCGATGCGCACGGGCTCGCCGCCCTCGGGCACGCAGGCGTCGAGCAGGTTGTTGAAACTGGGGTAGCCGCAACTGCCCTGCAGGCGCTCGATGCAGCCGAAGCCGCGGTTGTCCAGCACCACGACGATCAGCTTGCGACCCAGCATCACCGAGGTGGCCAGCTCGGAATTGAGCATCAGGTAGGACCCGTCGCCCACCATCACCACCACCTCCTGCTCGGGGCGAGCCAGCTTCACGCCCAGGCCGCCGGCGATTTCGTAGCCCATGCAGGAGTAGCCGTATTCGACGTGGTAGTTGCCCGGCCGCGAGGAGCGCCAGAGCTTGTGCAGTTCGGCCGGCAGCGTGCCGGCGGCGCACACGACGACGTCGCCCCCCGGGCTGTCGGGCGCCGAATCGCGCACGCCGCCGATCACTTCCGCGTCGTAGGGCAGGGTGCCGACCAGGCGCGCGCGGGTCAGCTCGTCGACCCGGCGCACCCAGTCCGCCGAAAGGGCGTGAGCGCGGCTGGACCATTGCGGGTCGGCGCGCCAGTCGCGCAGGCCGGGCTCGAGTTGTTCCAGCGCGGTGCGCGCGTCGGCCACCAGCGCGCGGCCGTGCCATTTGGCGGCATCGAAGGCCTGCACGTTCAGGCCCAGCAGCTCGGCCCCCGGGTACAGCGCGTGCGATCCGGTGGTGAAGTCCTGCAGGCGCGTGCCGACCGCGAAGATCAGGTCGGCCTCCTCGGCCAGCGCGTTGGCCGACGGTGCGCCGTCCACGCCGATCGCGCCCACGTTCAGCGGATGGTCCCAGGCCAGCGCGCTCTTGCCGCCGTGGGTCTCGGCCACCGGGACGCCGTGGGCCTCGGCGAACGCGCGCAGGCATTCGCCGGCATGGCTGTACAGCACCCCGCCGCCGGCGATGATCAGCGGGCGCTCGGCACGGCGCAGCAGATGGATGGCGCGCTCGAGTTCGCCGGCGTCGGCCGGGGGACGCCGGACATGGAGCAGCGGTGGGTGCAGGAAACTCTCCGGGCAGTCGAAGGCCTGGGTCTGCACGTCCTGGCACAGTGCCAGGCAGGCCGGGCCGCAGGTGGCCGGGTCGATCATCGCGGCCACGGCCTGGGGCAGCGCGGCGAGGATCTGCTCGGGGCGGGTGATGCGGTCGAAGTAGCGCGTCAGCGGGCGCAGGCAGTCGTTGACGCTGAGGTCGCCGGCGTGGAAGCTTTCCAGTTGCTGCAGCACCGGGTCGGGGCGGCGCGAGGCGAAGGTGTCGCCCGGCAGCAGCAGCACCGGCAGCCGGTTCACGTGAGCCAGCGCCGCGGCGGTGGCCAGGTTGGTGGCGCCCGGGCCGATGGACGTGGTCACCGCCATGATGCGCTGGCGCATGCTGGCCTTGGCGAAGGCGATCGCGGCGTGCGCCATGGACTGTTCGTTGTGCGCGCGCAGCGTGGGCAGTTCGTCGCGACCTTCCCACAGCGCCTCGCCCAGGCCGCAGACGTTGCCGTGCCCGAAGATGGCGAACACGCCGGCGCAGTAGGGTTGCACGCGCCCGTCGGCGGTTTCCACCCTGAGCGCGGCCAGGTGGCGCACCAGTGCCTGCGCCATGGTCATGCGTACGTAATGCATCGGATTCTCCGTCTCAGGCGCGCCGCGCGGCCCACGCGTCGATCAAGGCGACGAAATTGGCCGCCACCGCGTCGCCCAGTCGGGCGTCGTCGATCTCGCCGCGCAGCCATTGCAGGGATTCGCGCGCCCACAGCGTACGCCCCACCATGAAGCCCTTGACCACGGGGTCGCGGGCCTCGGCGAAACTCGCCGCCAGCTCCGGCAGCGGCTGGTTCAGGCCCAGGATCACCGCGCCCCGGCAATAGGGGTCGCGCGCCGCCAGCAGGCGCCCCAGTGCCTGCCAGCCCGGCGCGCGCATCGGCGCCAGCTTCCACCATTCCGGGCGTATGCCCAGGTTGTACAGGCGCTGCACGGCGCGCAGCACGGCCTGGTCCTCGGTGCCGGGCGCGCACAGCTCGCGGGGGGCGATGACCTCCAGCAGCAGTTCGTTGCCCACGGCGCGCGTGGCCTCCCACAACTCCAGCAGCCGGTCCTCCTGCTCCAGGCGCAGCTCGATGGGATCGTCGGGGTGGTAATGCACCAGGCACTTGACCACCTGCTCGGCGGGCCAGGACACCAGCGCGCTTCCGATGGACGCGGTGCCGTCGAAGCGCAACGGACGAGAGCCGGGGAGTTCCACCGGGCGCCCCACCCACCAGCCGCGTCCGGTGGCGTGCGCCAACGCGTCGGCTCCGTAGTCGCCGCCGTCGATGAGCACCCCGATGCGCCCGCGCAGGTCGCTGCGCGCTTCCACGCGGGCCACCGCGCCCAGCAGCAGTTGCTTGAGCGCGGGAATGCGCGCCTCGTCGGCGCCGGCCTCGCGCGCCAGGTCCAGGAACTGGCTGCGGTGGTCGAAGGCCATCACGTGCAGCTCGTCCCAGCGCGCTCGCGCCACGCTGACCCGGTGCAGGTGGGCGAGTTCGGCGTCGGCGTCCACGTCCGCGTGATGGGGGCGGGCGAACCAGTGCTCCAATTCGGCCGGCGTGGGCATGGCCGCCGAACAGGCGTGGCGAGACACCACGATGGCGCCGCAGGCGTTGGCCACGCGCGCCGCCTCGGCCCAGTCCTGCCCGCGCAGCAGGCTGCCGAGCAGCCCGGCCAGGAAGGCATCGCCGGCGCCCAGCACGTTGCGCACCCGCACCCGCTCGCCGGCGTGCAGGGGCAGCGCGGCCAGGTCGCCGGGCACCGCGCCCTCGATCACGCAGCAGCCCAGCGGCCCGCGCTTGAGCACCAGTACCGCCGGCGTGACCTCGCGCACCCGGCGCAGGCTGGCGGGCAGATCGCCGGGGATGCCGCCGGCGATCATGAATTCCTCCTCGGTGCCCACGATCAGATCGAACTGGGCCAGCATTTCCTGCAGGCGCGCGCTCACCCGCGCGTCGGGCACGTAGCGGTTCTCGCCGGCGCCGGGGCGGGTCAGGCCCCACAGCACGGGCCGGTAGTCGATGTCCAGGATGCGTACCACGCCGTGGGTGCGCGCATGGCGCAGCGCCGTCGACGCCGCGGCCCGCGTGGTGTCGGTGGACAGGTGGGTTCCGGTGATCGCCAGCGCCCGGCATTCGGCGATGAAGGACTCGGAGATGGCCTGCGCGTCGATGGCCATGTCGGCGCAGTTCTCCCGCACGAACAGCAGGGGGAAGGTGTCGCGGTCCTTCAGGCCCAGCAGCACCAGCGCGCTCAGGCGCCGCGGGTCGACCTGCACCTGGCTGACGTCGCAGCCCTCGCGCTGCAGCGCGTTCAGCAGGAAGCGCCCCATCTGCTCGTCGCCGACGCGCGAGATCATGGCGCTGCGCAGGCCCAGGCGGGCCACGCCGAAGGCCACGTTGGCCGAGCTTCCGCCCAGGTACATGGCCATGCTGCGCGCGGCCTCCAGCGGCGCGCCGAACTGCTCGCAATACAGATCGACGGCCAGCCGGCCCAGGCAGGCCAGGTCGTGGCGGCGCTCGGAAGGGAAGGGCAAGGTGCTCATCGGGGTCGCGGTGCGGGTGTCGGGCGCGTCCGGCCCGGATGCCGGGCGCCCATGGGTCCGCAGCGTAGTGCAGAAAGAAAAAACCCTTCTATCGGGAAATTACCTAGAAAATAATTTCTCGATTGATCCATACTGCGGCCTGCGATGCCGAGTTCGCTCGCCACGTCGCCCCGGCCCGGGCCTTGCCCGGCGCGCCGGAACAGCCGGTTGAAGTCGTGTGGGCGTGACAACCGGCAACCACACATCACGCCATCGCCCGCACACGCTGCCACCGAGGAGACAGACATGCAATTCAAGAAAGGTTCCGGCGTCACGGCCAAGTGGGCCGCGGCGCTGGCGTTGGTCTGCGGCGCGGTCGGGCTGGGCATGCCGGCCCACGCCAAGACGCCCGAGTACACCATTGCCATCATCACCCACGCCGCACCGGGCGACACCTTCTGGGACATCGTGCGCAAGGGGGCGGAGGCCGCCGCGAAGAACGACAACGTGCGCCTGATCTACATGGCCAGCCCCGACGCGTCCAAGCAGGCGCAACTGGTGGTCAACGCGGTCGAACAGCATGTCAACGGCATCGCGCTGACCCTGGCCCATCCCGAGGCCATGCGCGCCGCGGTCAAGCAGGCGCAGGCGGCCCACATCCCGGTGGTCGGCTTCAATGCCGGTACCGGCCAGTGGAAGGCGATGGGCCTGCTGGGTTACGCAGGGCAGGATGAGATGGTGGCCGGCGAGGCCGTGGGCGAGCGCCTGAACGACGAGGGCGCGAAGAACGTGCTGTGCGTCAACCAGGAGCAGGGCGCGGTGCAGCTCGAGGCCCGATGCGACGGTATCAAGAAGACCTTCAAGGGCAAGTTCGCGGTGCTGTACGTCAACGAGAACAACATGGCCGACGTGCAGTCGCGCATGGTCGCCAAGCTGCAGCAGGACCCGGCCATCGACTACGTGGTCACGCTGGGCGCCCCCTACGCCGTCACCGCGGTTCGCGCCATCGGCATGGCGGGCAGCAAGGCCGTGGTCGGCACCTTCGACATGAGCCCGACGGCGATTCGCATGATCGCCAAGGGCACCAAGCTGAAGTGGGCCATCGACCAGCAGCCCTACGTCGAGGGCTACGAGGCGGTGGACATGCTGTGGCTGAACCTGACCAACGGCGACACCGTCGGCGGCGGACGTCCGGTGCTGACCGGGCCGTCCTTCGTCACCCAGGAAAACGCCGCCATGGTGGCCAAGTACGCCGAGCGCGGAACGCGCTGAGTCTGCAAGTCCAGGCACCGGGACGCGCGCGGCGCGCCGCCCGGTGCCGAAGCGGAGCACATCGATGACCATGAGCAAGCAAGAGGCGGCGTTGCCCGCCACGCCCGCCGCGGGCCATGCCGCAGCCGCGCCGGTCCGCGGGCCCCTCTGGAAGGCCTTGCTGCGACGCCCCGAGGCGGGCGCGCTGGGCGGCACCATTCTGGTGTTCGCGCTGTTCTGGGCGGTGGCGCCGCCGCTGCACCAGTTGTCGGCGCAGTCCACCGTGCTGTACCAGGCCGCCACGCTGGGCATTCCCTCGGTGGCCGTCGCGCTGCTCATGATCGGCGGCGAGTTCGACCTGACCGCAGGTGTCGCGGTCACCACCGCGTCGCTGGCGGCGTCGATCTTCAGTACCTCCTTCGGGCTCAACCTGTGGTTCGGCGTGATCTTCTCCCTCGCGCTGGCGCTGGGTATCGGGGCCCTCAACGGCTACCTGCTCGCCCGCACCAGGCTGCACAGCTTCCTGGTCACCCTGGCCACCTTCCTGATGCTGCAGGGCGCCAACATCGCGCTGACCCGGCTGATCACCGGCAACGTGGCCACCTCGGACATCAGCATGACGCCCGGCTACGCGTCGGCGCACGCGGTGTTCGCCTCCAGCCTGCAGATCGGCCACACCCAGCTGAGCATCGCCATCCTCTACTGGCTGGTGCTGATCGCCGGCGGCACCTGGATCCTGCTGCGCAGCCGCTTCGGCAACTGGGTGCTGGCGGTGGGCGGGCAAAGCGCCAGCGCGCGCGCCGTGGGGGTTCCGGTGGCCCGCACCAAGACGATCCTGTTCATGCTGGTGGGCTTCTCGGCCTGGCTGCTGGGCATGCACATGCTGTTCACCTACGACACCGTGCAGTCGGCCGCGGGCCGGGGCAACGAGCTGGTCTACATCGCCGCGGCGGTGGTCGGCGGCTGCCTGATGACCGGGGGCTACGGTTCGGCCGTGGGCTCGGCGCTGGGCGCGCTCATTTTCGGCATGACCATCCAGGGGGTGATCTACGCCGACTGGAACCCCGACTGGTTCAAGTTCTTCGTCGGCGCGACCCTGCTCGCCGCCACCGTGTTCAATTACTGGGTTCGCACCCGCTCGACCCGGGGAGAATGAACATGCAAGGCACCACGGAGCCGATCGTGCGGCTCGAGGACATCGGCAAGACCTTCGGCCACGTCGAGGCCCTGCGCGGCGTGAGCCTGGCGGTGCGGCGCGGCGAGGTCACCTGCGTGCTCGGCGACAACGGCGCCGGCAAGTCCACGCTGATCAGCATCATCGCCGGCCTGTTCCAGCACGACACCGGCAGCTATACGGTGGACGGCTCGAAGCTGCGATTCAACTCCCCGCGCGAGGCGCTGGACCTGGGCATCGCCGCGGTCTACCAGACCCTGGCGCTGGCCCCGCTGATGCCCATCTGGCGCAACTTCTTCCTCGGCTCGGAGCTGACCCGCGGGCGCGGGCCGCTGCGCCGGCTGGACGTTCCGGCGATGCAGCACCAGACGCGCGAGGCGCTGCAGCGCATGGGCATCCGCGTGGCCGACCTGGACCGCGCGGTGGGCACGCTGTCCGGCGGGCAGCGCCAGGTGGTGGCGATCGCCCGCGCCATCCACTTCGGCGCGCGGGTGCTGATCCTGGACGAGCCCACCGCGGCGCTCGGGGTCACGCAGTCGGGCATCGTGCTGCGCTACATCCTGGCCGCCGCGCGCGAGCAGGGCACCGGGGTGATCTTCATCACCCACAACCCTCACCATGCCTACATGGTGGGCGATCACTTCATCGTGCTCGCGCAGGGCCGCGTGGAACTCGACGCGCCGAGGAGCGAATTGTCCCTGGAACAGCTGATGTTCCACATGGCCGGCGGCGCCGGGCTGGATGCGCTGCGCCACGAGCTCGAGGGCAAGGCCGCGGCCAGCCACGGCGAGGCGGCCTTGCTGTCCTGAGCCACGCGACCTGAGACCACACGCGCGAAACGCGCAAACGGGGAGTTTCTCCATGCAAGCGACGAAGGCTGCGACGAGCAACCGCGACCCCTCGCGCCTGGACGGCAAGGTGGCCGTGGTCAGCGGCGGCACCCAGGGCCTGGGCGCCGCCATCTGCGACGCGCTCGCCGCGCGCGGCCTGCGCGGCCTGGTGTTCTGCGGGCGCCAGCGCGAGCGCGGGCTGCAGCGCCAGCAGCGGCTGCGCGAGGGCGGCGCGCTGGACGCGCTGTACGTGCCGGCGGACCTGTCCAGCGTGGAGGACTGCCGCGATGTCGTGGCCCAGGCCGACCGGCGTTTCGGGCGCGTGGACCTGCTGGTCAACGCCGCGGCGATCACCGATCGCGGCAACCTGCTCGACACCAGCCCCGAACTGTTCGACCGCATGTTCGCGGTCAACGTGCGCGCTCCGTTCTTTCTCATGCAGGAGGCGGTGCGGGTCATGCGCCGCGAGGGACTCGAAGGCAGCATCGTCAACATCGGCTCCATGTCGGCGCGGGCGGGGCAGTCCTTCCTGGCCGCCTACTGCGCCTCCAAGGGCGCGCTGGCCACGCTGACCCGCAACGCCGCGTACTCGCTGCTGCGCAACCGCATCCGGGTCAACGCCTTGAACATCGGCTGGATGGCCTCCGAGGGCGAGGACCGCATCCAGCGCGAGTTCCACGGCGCCAGTGCCGACTGGCTGCGCGACGCGGCCGCGGGCCAGCCCTTCGGGCGCCTGGTCGACCCCGCCGAGGTGGCGCGCGCCGTCGCCTTCCTGTGCAGCGACGAGTCCGGGCTGATGACCGGCTCGGTCATCGAGTACGACCAGTCCGTGTGGGGCGGCTACGACAGCGCGCCGCAACCGTCCGCGCCCCTCTGATACGCCCGTGGATAATTCGCGCCGAGCGGCACCCGGCGAGGCAGGCTCGCAGGCCCCGGCCGGCTCCACCACCATGCCTTCGGGAGTTCCCTCAGTGAGTAGCGACAGCCCGCCCGACGTCGACGGCGTGATCGCGCGCATCGCGCGCGAATTCGACGCCCTGAGCAAGCAGCAGAAGCTCATCGCCCGCTACGTCGAGCAGCACCGCGACCGCATCGGCCTGGACGGCATCCTGGAACTGGCGGCGCACTGCGGCGTGCAGCCCTCGGCGGTGGTGCGATTCGCCAAGCGCCTGGGTTTTTCCGGGTTCAGCCAGATGCAGGCGGTGTTCCGCGACGGCATCTCGCGGCAGATCGCGCCCGGGCGCTCCTACCACCTGCGTCTGCGCGAGGTCATCGAGGGCGGCGCGAAGGACCTGTCCAGCGTGGACATCGCGCAGGGCTTTCTCACCGGTTCCATGGCCGCGATGCAGGAGTTGCGCGACGGGCTGGATGCCGAGGCCTTCGAGCGCGCCGTGCGGCGCCTGGTCGAGGCCGACCAGGTCTGGGTCGTGGGCGTGCGCAGGTCCTTCGCGGTGGCCAGCTACCTGGCCTATGCGCTGCAGCACACCGACAAGCGCGTGGGCCTGGTCAGCGCGCTGGGGGCGATGCAGCAGGAACAGGTGCGCTCGGTGCGCGCCGGCGACGCGGTGATCGCCGTGACCTTCGCGCCGTACGCCGCCGAGACCGTGACCTTCGCCGAGCAGGCGGCGCGGCGCGGCGCGAAGTTGGTCGCGATCACCGACAGCCGCATGGGCGAGCTGGCGCGACTCGCCGAGAGCTGCCTGATCGTGCAGGACCACGCGACCTTCGGATTCCGCGCCCTGAGCGGCACCATGGGCCTGGCGCAGAGCCTGTTCCTGGCCGTGGCCTACCAACTCGAACTCCCCCACGGCGGCGCCTCCGGCGCCCGTCGCTGAACCCGCGCCCGCCGGCGCAACCCACCCCGCATTCGCCTACCCACGAGACCCGCCATGACCCACGTCGCCCTGTTCGGTGCCGGCCGCATCGGCCGCATCCATGCCGCCAACCTGTGCTCGCTGCCCGGATTGCGCCTGACGCACGTGTGCGATCCCATCGCCGAGCAGGCGGCGGCGCTGGCCCAGCTCACCGGCGCGGCGGCCAGCACGCCGGAGGCGGCGCTGGCCGATCCCGCCGTGCAGGCGGTGGTCATCGCCTCGCCCACCTCCACGCATTACGAGCTCATCGAGCGCAGCGCCGCGGCGGGCAAGCACATCTTTTGCGAAAAGCCCGTGGACCTGTCGGCCGAGCGCGCGCGCGAATGCGCGGCGCGCGTGCGTGCGGCGGGCGTGGCCTGCATGATCGGCTTCCAGCGGCGCTTCGATCCCACCTTCGAGCAGGCCGTGGCCGAGTTGCGCCGCGGGGAGATCGGCGAGCCGGAGATGCTGATCGTCACCAGCCGCGATCCGGCGGCCCCGCCCGCCGAATACATCCGGCATTCGGGGGGCATTTTCCGCGACATGCTGATCCACGACTTCGACGTGTTCCGCTGGGTGTTGTGCGCCGACGGCGACGAGGCGCAATGGATCAGCGCCGCCGGCTCGGTGCTGACCGACCCGGCCATCGCCGAGCTCGGCGACGCCGACAGCACCGCGGTGACCATCCGCACCCGCAAGGGGCGGCTGTGCCAGATCAACACCAGCCGCCGCGCCGCCTACGGCTACGACCAGCGCTTCGAGATCCTGGGATCGCGCGGCATGCTCCAGTGCGGCAACGAGACCCGCACCCGCGTCGTGCGCTGGGGGGCCGACGGCGTGCGCTCGGACAATCCCGAGGCCTTTTTCCTGCAGCGCTACGCGGCGGCCTACCGCGCCGAGATCAGCCACTTCTTCGCCTGCCTGCAAAGCGGCGCCCGGCCCGGCACCACGGTGGAGGACGGCGTGCAGGCGCAGCTGCTGGCCGACGCGGCCGCGGCGAGCTGGGCCAGCGGCGCTCCGGTGACCCTCTGAGCCGCGACCAGGACAGGCCCGATGAAATCGAATCTGCGCGTCGCGATCGCCGGCCTCGGCCGCCTGGGCAAGCGCCACGCCCGCCAATTGGCCTTCACCCGCGGCTGCGAACTGGTGGCCGCCTGCAGTCCGCTGGCCGAGGAGCGCGCCTGGGCGCGGGCCGAACTGGGACTGGAGCGCTGCCACGACAGCCTGGAGCCGCTGCTGGCGGCGTCGGACGTGGACGCCGTGGTGCTGGTCACCCCCACCAGCTTGCACGCCGAGCAGACCGTCGCCGCGCTGCGCGCCGGCAAGCACGTGCTGGTGGAAAAGCCCCTGGCGCTGCGCGTGGAGGACTGCGAACGCGTGCAGCAGGTGGCGCGGGAGCATCCGGCGCAGGTGGCGATGGTGGGGTTCGTGCGCCGCTTCGACCCCAGCTACGCCCGCGCCTGGGAGCAGGTGCGCGACGGGCGGGTGGGGCGCCCCTTCCTGGTGCGTTCGCAGACCTGCGACCTGAACGACCCGGAAGGCTTTTTCGTGCGCTTCGCCCCCAGTTCCGGGGGCCTGTTCATGGACTGCAGCGTGCACGACATCGACCTGGCGCGCTGGATGCTGGGCAACCCGCGCGCGCTGCGCGCGTTCGCCACCGGCAGCATCGTGCTGCACCCGGGACTGCAGGAATGCGGCGACGTCGACAACGGGCTGGCGCTGGTCGAGTTCGAGGGCGGCGCGCGCGCGGCCTTCTACGCCAGCCGCACCATGCCCCACGGCCACGAGACCCGCACCGAGGTCGTCGGCACCGAGGGCATCCTGGAAATCGGCCACGGCGCCGCGAGGGATCGCGTGGTCGCGCGCGATGCCCACGGCGTGAGCCACGCGGCCACGGCGGACTTCTTCGAGCGCTTCGAGCAGGCCTTCCAGCTCGAGCTGGGGGCCTTCGTCGACACCTGCCGGGGCCTGAGCCCCGCGCGCACCACGCTGGCCGACGCCACCGAGGCCACGCGCATCGCCGAGGCCATCACCCGCAGCCTGCGCAGCGGCGCGGTGGAGTCCATCGACTGAGCGCGCCACCGCGGGCGCCCCGCGCTCACCGCGCGAGCACCACCGGCGCGAGCAGCCGCAACTCGGCGACGACTTCGTCGTCGCGCTGCGCAATGCGCAACTCGGCACCCTGGCTGGGCAGCAGCGTGCCCAGCAGGCCGAGCCCGGTGCCGATGCCGCGGCGCCGGGCAAAGTCGAAGCCGGGCGGGAGCCAGGCGGGTCCGCTTCGCACCCGGACCAGCGCGGCATCCCCGTCGCGGCGCAGCATCACCCGTACCGGGCGCTCGAGTTCCACGCGCGCCAGGTGCTTCACCGCGTTGGTCACGAGTTCGTTGATCACCAGGGCGATGGGCACCGCGTCGGCCTGCGCCAGCAGGACCGGGGCGCCCAGCGCGTTGTCGCAGCACAGCGCCGCGGCGCCCACCGCGCCCTGCACCACCAGCGCCGTGGTACGCCCGAGGTCCACGCCCCCGCCTTCCGTCTGCTCCTCCAAGCCGTAGATTCCCGCGATGGCGTGCACCTGGGCCATGACCTCGGACAGCGGGCCGGCCACGCCGGGGTTGCGCGCGAGTTGCAGGTGCAGCAGGCCGAGCATGCCTTGCAGGTGATTCTTGATGCGATGGTGCACCTCGCGCACTAGCGCGTCGCGCTGGGCCTGGGCCTGCGCCACGCGCGCCTTTTCCTCGCGCACGCGTCGCGTCACGTCGCGCGCGATGCCCAGCACCCCGGTCACCTCGCCGTGCATGTCCCGGATCGGCACGTGCAGGGTGATCAGGTCGCGGGTCCGGCCGTCCGCCCCGGTGGCATGTTCCGCGCTGAGGGTGCGTCCGCCGGCCATGACCTGCTCGCTGAGGGCGCGGCAGCTTCGGCTCAGCGGGCCGTCGCCCAGCAGGTCCCACAGATGGCGCCCCAGCAGATGCGGCAGTTGCAGCCCCGGCGCGTCCATCGTGCGGCGCATCCACCCCACGGTGGCGGGGTTGAGATAGCGGATGGCGTGGTTGCGGTCGATGGAGAAAATGCCGTCGAGGTTGTGTTCCGCCACCGCGCGCAATTGCTCCTCGCTGGCACGCAGCGCGAGTTCCGCCTCCTTGCGCGCGGTGATATCAGTGGCCAGGCCCACCCACGTGGCTACCCGTCCCGCGTCGTCCAGGGTCGGCACCGCACGCGAGTGGGTCCAGCCGACGCTGCCGTCTTCGCGAATCACGCGGTGTTCCAGGTCGAAGCGGATGCCGGCACGCACCGACTCGCCGATGCGCGCGAGAACCCTGGGCAGTTCGTCCTGCGGCACGTAGCGCTCGAGCCAGCCCCGCGTGGGAACCGTGACGTCGGCGATGAATCCGCCACCGTCCAGGAAGCGCATTTCCGACCAGTCGGCGCTGATTTCGTAGGCGGCGTCGGTGCTGGCCTCGCGCAGCGCGCGAAAGCGCCGCTGCGCGAGGTCCAGCGCCTTGTTCGCTTCGTCGGGCTGCCCGATGAAGGGGACGATGGCGGGCGGATCAGCCATCGGCGCACGACTGTTGCGCGGCGACCAGCGCATTGCACACTTCACTGAGCTTGCGCCGCTGGTTGCGGGCCTCGGCGCGCAAGGCCTCGAAGGCCTGCGCTTCCGACAGGCGCCTTTGCGCCATCACGATGCCCACGGCCACGCTGGTCTGGCGCCGCTCGGCCAGCGCCCGCCGCAGTTGCTGGGTGGCCTCGGTCAGTGCCGTCAGGTCGCGTGCACGCGCCAGCGCGGTCTCGATGGCCGGCATCATGTGCGCCGGATCCATGGGCTTGTGCAGATAGCCCAGCGCGCCCTGCCGGATGGCCCGGGCCACCTCGCGCCGATCCCCGTAGGCGCTGAGGAACAGGCTGCGAAGCCCGTGGCTGCGCTCCAGCACGTACCCGAGTTCGATGCCCGAGACGCCCGGCATGCGGATGTCCAGGATGGCCAGATCGAAGGCTTGCCTCGACGCCAGCAGCAGGGCCTGCTCGGAGCCGTCGGCGGTGGTCACGTCGTAGCCCAGCAGGCGCAGTCCCGCCGCGGTGGTGGCGAGCACCAGGCGGTCGTCGTCGACAAGGAGAAGGCGGGGAGGAATCATGGCGGCGAGGGAAGAATCGGGGACGGACCGCCTGGCGTCTCATGCGCTGCCACATCAGTGCGCGAATTCACGGTGCTGCAGAAACCTCGAAAAATATTGTATTGACTGAAGGTATTCGCACAAATAGCATCATTTGAATTCGTTCATCCGATCTAATCCTCGATAAACCGTAAATCTGCGCTTTGCGTGCAGGCGTGCGGCCATCGTCTCAGGCCGGAGCGGCCGAGACCCCACATCCCGCGAGACCCCGCCCCCGTCTCCATCCACGCGCCGCCGGCGCAGCCTCGCGGCTGCCCGTGGTGTCGGAGACGCCCATGGCGACCATTCTGTTGATCGAGGACGAGGCGGTTAGCCGCAAGCTCGCGCGCCTGGCGTTGCAACACGCTGGACATCGCGTGGTGTGCAGCCCGGGCGCGACCGACGCCGTGGCGTTGGCGCGGCGCCACCGACCCGCGCTGGCGATGGTGGCCATCGCCCCGCAAACCGAGCATTACGCGATGCTCGCGCGCGCGCTCAAGGCCGATGCGCCCGACGCCGGTGTGCGTGTGCATGCGCTGCTGCACCGCGCATTGGAGGCACAGCAGGCGCGCTTCCTGCGGGAGGGGTTCGACGTGGCGGCGCGCAAGCCGCTGAGTCTTCGCGAGTGGTACCGCCACGTGCTCGACGCCTTGCGCCCGCTCGGGTGACGCGCCCCCGGCGGACCCGCGCGACGGGTGAGACAATGGGCATTCCCCATCGATCCCCCGCAGCCCATGATCCGACGACTCCACGTCGGCCCGCGTCTCAGCGAGGCCGCGATCGCCCACGGCGTGATCCACCTGGCCGGCCAGGTCCCCGAGAACCATCCCGAGGGCGACATCGCCGCCCAGACCCGCGAGGTGCTGGGTCATGTGGAGCGCCTGCTGGCCGAATGCGGCTCCGACAAGAGCCGGCTGCTGAGCGTGCAGATCTTCCTCGCCGACATCGCCGACATCGCGGCCATGAACGCGGTGTGGGACGCCTGGGTGGTGCCGGGCGCGACGCCTCCGCGCGCGACCGTGCAGGCGGCGCTGGCCGATCCGCGCTGGCGCATCGAGGTCGTGGTCACCGCGCTGCAGGCCGAGGAGCAGGCGCGATGAGCCGGCACCTTGACTACCTGGTGATCGGTGGCGGCAGCGGCGGCATCGCCTCGGCCAACCGCGCGGCGATGCACGGACGCAAGGTGCTGCTGGTCGAGGCCGGCGTCATCGGCGGCACCTGCGTGAACGTGGGTTGCGTGCCCAAGAAGATCATGTGGCATGCGGCGCAGATCGCCGATGCCATCCAGCGCTACGGCCCCGGCTACGGCTTCCGCAGCAGCGGCACGCAACTGGACTGGGCCACGCTGGTGGCCAACCGCCAGGCCTACATCGAGCGCATCCACGCGTCCTACCTGAGCGGCTTCGAACGCAACCGGGTGGAGTTGCTGCATGGCCGTGCCCGTTTCCTCGACCCGCGCACCGTGGAGGTGGACGGGCAGCGTTTCACGGCCGATCACATCCTGGTCGCCACCGGCGGCCGCCCGGCGCGTCCGGACATCCCCGGCGCCGATCTGGGCATCGACTCCGACGGCTTCTTCGCGCTGCGCGAGCTGCCGCGGCGCTGCGCCGTGGTCGGCGCCGGCTACATCGCGGTGGAACTCGCGGGCGTGCTCAACGCGCTGGGTTCGCAGGCGCACCTGTTCGTGCGCCACGACACGCCGCTGCGCCATTTCGACCCGATGCTGGGCGAGACCCTGGCGGAGGTGATGCGGGCCGAAGGGCCGGCGCTGCATACCCACGCGGTGCCCAGGGCCGTGCGGCGCAACCCCGACGGCAGCCTGGAACTGCTGCTGGAGGACGGCCGCAGCCATACCACCGACTGCCTGATCTGGGCCGTCGGGCGCCGTCCCGACACGGCCGCGCTGGGCCTGTCCGCCGCCGGCGTGGCCACCGACGAGGCCGGCCACGTGCTGGTCGACGACTACCAGGACACCAACGTGCCCGGCATCCACGCGGTGGGCGACGTCACCGGCAGGGTGGCGCTGACCCCGGTGGCGGTGGCCGCGGGCCGGCGCCTGTCGGAGCGCCTGTTCAACGCCCGGCCCGACGAGCATCTGGACTACCGCAACGTGCCCACCGTGGTGTTCAGCCATCCGCCCATCGGCACCGTGGGCCTGAGCGAACCCGAGGCACGGGCTGAATTCGGCGACGCCGCGATCACCGTGTACCGGTCGTCATTCACCGCCATGTACACCGCGGTGACCCAGGCGCGCCAGCCGGCGCGCATGAAACTGGTGTGCGAGGGCGAGCGCCAGCGCATCGTGGGCATCCACGGCATCGGCTACGGCATGGACGAAATGCTCCAGGGCTTCGCCGTGGCCGTGAAGATGGGCGCCACCAAGCGCGACTTCGACGACACCGTGGCGATCCACCCGACCGCCGCGGAAGAGTTCGTGACCATGCGCTGAGCAGCGCGAACCTGATCCGCCCCGGCCCGCGCATGCGATCGGGTTGCGCCTAGGCCCGCGGCGCGCGCTCCTTGCGGCGCAGCGCCTGGGGCGGCATGCCGTGCCATTTCAGGAAGGCGCGGCGCATGCGTTCGGGGTCACCGAAGCCCACGGCGCGCGCGATGCGCTCGATGGACTCGGCGCCGTCCTGCAGTCGCGCGCGGGCGGCCTCCACGCGCATGCGCTCCACCGCCTTCGCCGGGGTCTCCCCGGTTTCCTGGTGGAACAGGCGTCCGAACTGGCGCGGGCTGAGATGGGCCGCCTCCGCCAGGCGTTCCAGGCGCAGGTCCTGGTGCAAATGATCCCGCGCGAAGCCCAGCGCCAGGCGGATGCGGTCGGACTCCGGCTCCATGTGGGAGATGGGTGCGAACTGCGACTGGCCGCCCGCGCGCCGGTGATAGACGACGAGTTCGCGCGAGACCTGGCGCGCCACGTCGATGCCGTGGTCGGCCTCGATCAGCGCCAGCGCCAGGTCGATGCCCGCGGTGACCCCGGCCGACGACCAGACCGCGCCGTCGCGCACGAAGATCCGGTCGGTCTCGACCTGCACCTCGGGGTGGCGCTGCTGCAGCCGGCGCGCGGCGCGCCAGTGGGTGGTGGCG
This sequence comes from Pseudomonadota bacterium, assembly GCA_021848345.1. Classification (GTDB taxonomy): domain Bacteria; phylum Pseudomonadota; class Gammaproteobacteria; order Burkholderiales; family Burkholderiaceae_C; genus Thiomonas_A. The sequence continues at coordinate 128,808 of JAJZUV010000001.1, forward strand.
CGCCGGCCGCGCAGCAGACCCGCCTCGGCCAGCAGGAAGGCACCGGTGCACACGCTGGCGACGCGCGCAGCGTCCTGCGCGAGCTCCCGCACCGCCGCGGCCTCGTCCGCGTCGAGCATGGGTGCCAGCTCGCCGCCGATGGTCAGCAGGGTGTCCAGCTCCGCCCCGCGCGCAGCCTGCGTGGCGATCGGCAGACCGGCGCTGCCCCGGACCATGCCCCCGGCGCGGGAGAGGACCCGCAACTCGTAGGCGGGCCGCCCGAGCACGGCCGCCACCGATTCGAAAGCCCCCAGCGGACCGGCCAGGTCCAGCACCTGGTGCCCCGGGCAGACGTAGAAGCCGACGCTATGCATGACGGCGTAATGTAAGGGTTATTGGCATTTCACGCCATGCGGGCTCGCATCAGGAGCCCGGCCATTCCCGCGTTCTGCGGCGGCCAAGCGCCGAGTCCCCGGCGCAAGGCCGGGCGGCCACCTATCATGAGTCCTTCGCATTCAGGAACCCCGATCCCTGCCATGAAACGACTCCTGCTCCTGCTCGCCAGCCTGCTCATCGCCGAAGTGACCTTCGCACAGCCCGGAAATGCCGCCGATGCCGCGGCCGCCGCACGACTCGCGCGCCAGGCCATGCAGACGAAGGGATTCACGGTAGGGACGGCGGGGCCGCTGATCGTCGCCTTCGAGGACCCGAACTGCCGCTTCTGCCACCAGCTGAGCCAGGAAAGCGCGCCGCTGATCGCCGCGGGCAAGCTGCGCGTGCACGTGGTACTGGTCGCCTTCCTGAAGCCCGACAGCGAAGGGCGCGCCGCCGGCATCCTGCAGGCGCCCGATCCGGCCGCCGCGTGGGCGAAGAACGAAGCCGGGTTCAACGAACTCGCCGAGGAAGGCGGCTATCCCGTGGCCCAGCCCAGTTTCGAGACCGATCGCACGTTGCGCACCAACCTGGACAACCTGAAGGCGGGCGGCCAGGTCGCCACCCCCACGCTGCTGGTGTGCAAGAAGGGCCAGTCCACGCCGTCGCTGCTGCGGGGCATCGACAAGGGTCAGCTGCAGTCGGTGGTGGCCGGCGCCGGTTCGGTGACCAGCTCCGGCGGCTGCTCCGCGAACTAGGTCAGCAGTTCGCCCCGGGGCAGGGGCCGCACGCAGTTCTTGCCGGCCCCCTTGGCCATGTACAGCGCCTGGTCGGCCCGGCGCAGGAGTTCATGCACCGAGACCACGTCGGGGGTCAGCGTGGCGATGCCGATGCTCACCGTGAGTTCCAGCAGCGCGGTCGTCCCCAGAGGAACCGGCGAGGCCGGGATCGTGCGGCACAGACGCGCGGCCAGGGTGTTCGCGTCGTCCATGCCCACCTCGGGCAGCAGCACCGCGAACTCCTCTCCGCCGATGCGCCCGACCAGGTCGACCTGCCCGCGCACGCTGCGCGCGCAGGTCGCCGCGACCGCGCAGATCACCTCGTCGCCCGCCGCGTGGCCCCAGGTATCGTTGACCAGCTTGAAATCGTCGATGTCCACGATCAGCAGCGACAGGGCATGGCCCATGCGCTGCGCGCGCAGCACCTCGCGTTCGCCGGCTTCGAACAACTGGCGCCGGTTCGCCAGGCCGGTCAGCGGGTCGGTGGTGGCCAGCGCCTGCAGGGTTTCGTTCAGTTCCGCGAGTTGCCGGTTGCGCTCGACGAGCAGCGCGTTGGCACGCTCGAGTTCGGCTTCCTTGCGCCGCCTGTCGTCGATGCTGAAGGTCACGCCCACGAAGCGCCGTCCCTGGCGCGTGCCGTCGCGGTCCATGATCTTGCCGTAGTTGGCGTACCAGACCCAGGCGCCGGATTTGGCGCGCAGTCGGAATTCGCAGCGGTACTGGGGCGTCTCGCCCGCCACGTGCGCGACCACGGCGGCCTTGAGTTGCGCGACGTCGTCGGGATGCACGATGCGATAGATGTCCTCGACCAAGCCCACCGCCTCCTCGGGTCGGTAGCCCAGTTCCTCGAACACCTTCGTGACCTTGCGGGTGACCTTGCCTTCCACCAGGTCGTTTTCCCACATCTCCAGGCCCGCGGCCTCGAGGGCCAGCATGAGTCGTTCGCGATCGCCCGGCTGATCCATGGCGCCTCTCCTCAGCAGCCGCCGGGCAGGGCACCCGCGTAGCCCAGGTCGCGCAGCAGCGCGGCGAAGGATTCGCAGACCCCGGGCGTGTCGGTCAGAGCCTTGGCCGCGGCCACGCGTATCACGCTGATCGGCACACCGGTGGAACAGGCCGCGTCGAAGTCGTAATACGGGCTCAGGTCGTCGGTGGCGTTGGAGAAGCCGCGGCCGGTCGCCTCGCTGTAGTAGCAGATCGAGTCCGGCGCGACCGCGCCGGGGGTCGGGCTCGCCGACGAGTACAGGATCAGGTTCTCGTTCAGGTTGTACACGGTGTGGCGGGGAGCGCCCGCCGCGGGGCGGGGATGCTCCGACAACTCGATCAGCCCGGTGTCGAGCGAGGCGCCGGTGGTGGTCTGGCGCACGGCGGTGACAAAGACCCGCTGCAACACCGCCTGCGCCCGACGGCCGCTCAGCCGGGTGATGCACGCGGCCACCTCGTCGGCGCTCGGCGGGATCGGCGCGGCGCGCAGGTAGCGTCCCAGCGCACGCGTCAGTTCCAGCGTGCCGGGCAGATAGGCGCCGCGCAGCGCGAAATCGTTGCTCGCCCCGGACAGCCACAGAGCGATGCCCGCATAGCTGCCGAAGGCGTTCAGGATGCCTCCGGCCAGCGCCTCCACGCTGGCCGCGCCGGGAGCGTCCAGGCGCGCCGACCGGCTGCCCGCGGGGGCGTCGTCGGCCAGCACCGCCGGGGCGGCCGGCAGGCGCGGCTCGCCGGCGAAGGTGGTCTGCGGAAGTTCCGGCACGGCGCGGCCCGCGCCATCGCCGTCGACCACCCAGGTCACGGGGCTGCCAGGGACCAGGCAGGCGATCAGGGGCACGAGGGAGTTGATGGGCCCGATCTCCACCGGGATGGCGCAGCCCGGCACGGTCCCGGTGCTGCGGCGCAGGGCCTCCAGGGTATTGGCCACGCTCAGTTCGATGGTGCGCAGGCTCAGGCCTTGCGCCGCATCGGGCGAGCCCATCAACGCCAGCACGCAGGCCGGTGTCGTGCCGTCGTAGTCCGCCACCGGCACCCCGCCCGACCAGCCGCTGGCACGCAGCTCGTCGACGATGCGCATGGCGTCCGCATAGCTTCCCCCTCCGCCGCTGGCCAGGACCGCCGCACCGATGGCGATGTCCTGGAAATCCGTGATTCCGTAGCTGCGACTGGCCATCGATTCTCCTTTTGCAGGATTGTTGTCGGTGCCTGACGCTCTTCAGCATATCGGAAGCGATGTGACAAGGTTGAAAAACGGGACTCGAGGCGTGGCGCGAACGCCACCGCGCGCCGCGCGCGCGTCACCCGGTGTGGCGATGCCGTGCCAGCTTGTCCAGCAGTTCGCGCAGCAGTCGCGTCTCGCCGGGCGTGAAATCCGCCAGCAGTTCGTGCTCGCAGTCCAGGGATCGGGCATGCGCGTCGCGCGCCAGGTGCAGGCCTTGCGGGCTCAGCGAAACCTCCTGCAGTCGACGGTCGAGTTCCGAACGCCTGCGCTCCAGCCAACCGTTGCCTTCCATGCGATCCAGCAGCAGGGTCAGTGCCGGCGCGGAAATGGCCAGCGCGCGGGTCAGTTGCTTCTGGGTCAGGCTGTTGTTGGCCAGCAGCAGCATCAGCAGGGTGAATTCCACGCGGCGCAGTTGCAGAGGTGTACCGATGGCTTTCACGAAGGCGGCCCGGGACGGCAGGTAGGCCAGCGCCAGGCGGTAGCCCATCAGGTGGTCCAGCGTGGACAGGTCGATGGCGCCGGCGCGGTTTGCCTTGTCGGGCGTGCGGGGCATGGCGGGTGCGGGATGGCCGAGGGTGGAAACGGCCATCATACGGACCCGTCCGCGTGCGCCGGAGCGGGGGGCGCTCGAGGCCCCGAGCCAGGGGCCGCGGCGGACCGCGCGCGGCTCACGCCGCGCACGGTCCACGCCGATCAGTTCGAACAGCTGAAGCTGGTGTAGCTGTTCACGTCCCCGGAGCCGTCGTACCTGGCGTAGGTCGGATAGGCGCACAGCGGACGGGTCAGCCCCGCGGGCAGCGAGCTGGTGGCGGGAGTCAGCGGTGTGGCCACCATGTAGGCCGGGGCCACGCCCTTTTCCACCCAGTCCTCGATGGCGCCGACATAGTCGAAGCCGTCCACGGTGTCGTCGCCGCCGCTGACGTGATTCATGCCCGGCACCAGGAAAAGGCGCGCGAAGCCCTGGGTGGAGCTGCCGTAGATGGCGCTCAGCGACTTGTAGTAGGTGATGATGTTGTCCGCCGAGAAGACCGGGTCGCTCATGCCCTGGTAGATGATCAGCTTGCCGTGGTTGGCCAGCAGCTTCGAGTAGTCGGTGGAGTCCGCCGCCATGAAGTCGTTGGAGGAAACCGGATAGCTGATGCCCGAGTTCGGGTCGATCCCGCTGGCGGAGTTCTCCTCGGCGAGTTGATCGAGGTTGGCGGTGAACAGGTTCAGGTTCTGTTGCGGGGGGAATGCGAACACCTCTCCTTCGGCCGACGGAGCGATCAGCGCGTTGAGGGAATCGTTGACGTTCGCCCCCGGGTTGGAGCCGATGGTCCACGCAGCCCATCCGGGGCTCATGAGGCCCGCGTCATGGGGAAACGGGGCGTAGAGCGGATTTCCGCCGGAGCCCGTGGCGCCCGCGAAGAATTTGTTCAGCGCGGTGATCTGGGGCGGGATCAGGCAGCCGTTCTGCTTCGCACCGGCGCACTGCAGGGTGGTGAAGTCGAAGGTCTGCGCCGCGCAGGCCGCGGTGTCGAAGATCAGGTGATCGCTCAGGCCGTCGAGCGCATCGCACTTGCCGAGGATGTAGTTGCTCACCAGGGTCAGGTCCGAGGTGGAGAAGGAATCCCAGAGCAGCGGATTGCCGCTGGCGTCGACCGCGCCCGGCGCGACCGCGCTCGCGGCCTGGGCGAATATCTGGTCGTTCCAGGCCTCGGCCACCGCTGCCTTGCTCAGCTGCATGCCCGGATCGCCCGCCACGACGCCGTTGAATTCGTCGCCGTAGCGCTGCGCGGCCTGCAGGGCTTCGTTGCCCCCCTTGGACGCGCCGATGAAGTAGGAGTAGTGCGGAGCCTGGGCGTAATAGTCCTGCACCAGGGCCTTGGCCACCGGGGTGACCTCGCCGATGGAGGCGTAGCCGTAGTCCAGGCGAGCCTGGGGGTCGAAGCCGAAGCCTGCGTCGAAGGGCGTCGCGCCCTCATGCCCGCCGTTGGACGCCACCACCGCGAAGCCCTGCGAAACGTAGTAGGTGGTGGAGTTGTTCTCCCGGGGCGTCAGCACGACGGCCCCGTCCAGGCCGCCGCCGCCCAGGTAGAGGAAGCGTCCGCTCCACTGGTCGGGTAGTTGCAATTCAAAATCATCCCCGTAGCTGTTGCTGCCCGAGTCCGGGTCGGTGACGCCGGTGCGCGGGTCGACCACGCCGGTGACGTCGCAATAGCCGCCGGCGGGCGTGGTCTGCGTGGCGGCGTAGCTCTTCTCGGTGGCCGTGTCGATGGTCACCGAATACGGCGCCAGGGCAACCTTGGCCAGCGTGGCGCAGGACGCCGTGGGCGCGATGTAGGCGCTGGCCGTGGGGGAGGCCGAACCGCCGCCGCATGCGCTCAGCAGCGCTGCTGCGGCGGTGGCCAGCAACATCAGGCCGGAGGCTTTCAGGGATGGCATGGACATGTTGTCTCCTCGGGTTTTGCTCTTGTCGACGGCAATACTTCTAAAAATTAAACGTTATAAAAATGAAGTAATCACCTGGAACAAACCCTGCACCCGAAACAGGGGGGGCCGCGGCGGTCCGGGGAACGGGGGTCTTTCAAAGGTCATCATTGCGGGTTAGGCTTGATCACAACAATCAACAAGCGCAGGGGGCGGCCATGGCCGTGAAATACGTCGCAGCCGGCGCGGCTGCCGTGGTGCTGGTGCTCGGAGCGGCCGCCGGGGTTTCCTGGTGGGCCGGCGGACGTTTCGAGCACCAGCTGCAGGCGGCCGCGCGGCAGGATCTGGGCGAACCGGGGCTGCGCCTGGAGGACGTGGTGGTGCACCGCGGCCTGCTGGCTTCCACGGCCGACGCCGTGCTCGACGTGCCGGCGGGGGTCTATCCGGTGGGCATCCCGCTGCACTTCACGACCGCCCAGGGGATGGCGCTGGACGGTACCGTGCTGCGCGTGCGGGTGCGCATGGGCGACCTGGCCGACACGCCATTGCGCAGCGTGCTGGCCGCGCTGAACGATACGCAGGACCCTTTCCTGCTGCGCATGCGCTTCGGATGGTCGGGACAGCTGAACCGCGTGAGCCTGGATCTCACGCCCATCCATGCCCAGCTGGCGCAAGGCCATGTCCGGGTGGCGTGGGAAGGCATGCGCATGCGCATGCGGGTGCGCGGCTTCTACGACAAGGGGGGCAGCGCCGATGGCACGGTGCATTGGTCTCCGGTGGACATCGATGCCGCCGCGCCGGTGGACGCGCACGTGCGCATCGGCGCCGTCGACGAGACCTTCACGCAGAACGGCCGCCCGAGCAATGCCCAGTCCACGTTCAGCATGACCATGGGCCCCACCAGCGCCCATGCCCAGGGCCGCGCCTTGCGCATCGACAGCGTGCGCGCATCGGGAAGCATGGCCCTGCACCGCGCCGAGACGGGCTTCGGCGACAACCCTTCAGGACTGCCGGTGGGGAGCACCCGGCTCAAGGACCTGGACGTCAAGGTGGTCATGAGCCAACCCGCCGCGGGCGAGCTCGACATGACGGCCGACGCCGACGCTCCGCTGCCCAGCCAGCCGCTGGCGCGTCCCGGCATGAGCCCCGCGCAATTGCAGCAGGCGGATCAGGCGCTGCTGGCCCAGGTCCGTGGAACGCTGCAGCTGCGCAGCTCGGCCTCGCTGCTGCAGAGCCTGCCGGCGCCGACATTGGCCAGGCTGCTGCAGGCCGGCTACATCCTGCGCCAGGGCAACGACGTGGTGAGCCGCATCGTGTTCGACAACGGGCACCTCACGGTGAACGGGCACATGCTGGGCAGCTAGTTGCGCTGGCCGGCCACTCGTTCCAGCCACGCCCGGTAGCGCGCATCGGTGTCGGTCGGCAGGTCGCGCAGATGCGCCTGCCAGGCCTCGTCCATGCCGAACACCTTCCACAGCAGCGGCGCCAGGCGCGCGAAGGGCGCGTCGGCGGGGCGCGTGTCGCGCAGCAGTTGCAGGCTGGGCTGTCCGAGTTGGGGGAGAAGGTCCGAGCCGTAGGCGGCGGCCTTCGACAGGCCGCTCAGGTACATCAGCCTGGGCACCTGCGCGGCGGGATCCTGCAGCGCCATGGCCAGCGGCCACTCCAGCATCGCGCGCTCGCCCCACAGCGCGGACTTCGGCAACTGTTCGTTGGCCAACAGGGTCAGCGTGAAGGCCTGTCCCAGCGCGGCCAGGTAGCGAGGCAGCGCCTGCGGCGCCGGGCGGTCGTAGAAGGCATCGAGCGGACGTTCGCGCGCCTGGCCGACATGGGCCAGCAGCCGGGCTTCGAGGCCTCGCAGCAGGGCGCCGAACTCGGCCCGGGTGCCGCTGGCGCTCTCGGAGGCCCGTCGGCTGCGGGTGGGGCAGTCCCACAGGTCCAGGCGCAGCACCCAGCGGCCCGGCTCCTCATCGAGGTTGCCGCCGATCATGCCGGTGACGAGATGGCGCATCGTGGCGGGCAGGGTGTCGAACAAGGCCTGGACGTCGGTCTCGGCGCCGGATACCACGGGGCCGCCGCCTGTCATCACGGGCACGTAGCAATGGGCCGCGTAGTCGGTCCAGAAATGCACCGATTCGGCGAGGTACAGGGGAATGGACCGCGTCAGCCGCCCCATCTCGTCCTCGCGCTGCACTTGCGCCTGCTGCGCGTCGTCCATGCTGCGACCCAGCGCGACGAAGCCGATCGCCGCGGCGTCGCCGGGCTTGCCGCGCAACAGCCAGTCGGGGTCGCGCAGCCCGTAATGCCAGATGGGACGGTCCAGCGCGAGGGTGCTGAATCGCAGCTGGCCGGGGTCGACCGGGGTGGCCCGGGCGCTGCGCGCTCTCAGTTCCTGGAAGGCCTGCGCGAAGCTGTCCAGCTGGGCCTTCAGGGGGACGATGTTCAGCGCGTACAGGCGCGCGAGCAGGGCCTCGCCCGGCTCGACCAGGCCCGATTGCTGGTAGGCGCGCAGCAGGTTCAGGCCGGCCATCGGGTCGTGCCGGTGCTCGTCGTACACCGGCGCGACGAGTTGCAGCATCAACGCGAGTTCGCCGTGCTTGCCCAGGTCGCCGGAGATCATCATCAACGAGGCGCCGTCGTAGCGTCCCATGGCCAGCACCTCTTCATAGAGCGCCCTGGCCGCGTCCACCTCCCGCTGTTGCAGATGGTGGCGAGCCAGCCACAGCCGGGCGCGCCAGCTGTCGGGAAGCTCCGCCGCCTCGCGCAGCGCCGCCAGGTAGGCGGCCTCGCCCCCGCGCTCGCGCTGGCGCACCGCCCACCAGAGCAGGCCGTTGTCCTGGTTCGGGTCGGCCTGCACGGCCTGCCACAGGGTCTGGTCGGCACGCGCCTGCTCGCCGCGCGCGGCGTACACCTTCGCCAGGTTGGTCAGCAGCGTGCCGGTGGGGCCCGCCTGCTCGATGCCCGCGCGCAGCGTGGCCTCGGCCTGCTCGATGCGCTCGTTGCGCAGGCACACGATGCCTTCGACCGTGTGGCTGCGTTCGGGGTTGGTGTCGATCTCCACCAGGCGCGCCGCAGCTGGCTGCAGATCGGCCGCCAGGCCGTCGTTCAGACCGCTGATCAGCAGGCGGTAGAGCTCGTCGGCGTCGTTCCAGTTCCGCTGTAGTTGGGGTAGCAGGACCTGGTCGCGCCAATCCGCGCGCGAGATGCGCAGTTCGCGCCCGTAGGCGTCGTAGGCGGTGACGAGGTCCTGTGCCGGAGCCGGCGTCGGGGGCGGGGTGTCGGACATGCTCGGTTCGCGGATAAGCGGAAAAGGCGAGGGTACGACGGGGTTACCTGCCGCCCACTAGGCTCTGTTACGAAACGCGACAGACCGTGGGACGCACCGTGACGTCGCGCATCCCGGTGCCCTGCACCTTCCCGCGTGCGCCGCCGCGCATGCGAGCCGCATCGAGGAGTCTGCGTGAAAATTCTTGCATTCGCCGGCGCGGCGCTGCTGATCGTGCTGGGCGCCCTTTCCGCCGTCGCCTACCGGGCCGGCGGCCAGTTCGAGCGGGACATGCTCGAGGCCCAGGCGATGGATCCTGCCGTGACCAGCTTTCGCCTGCGCGACGTGGCCGTGCGCCGCGGCCTGTTCTCCTCCAGCGCCACCGCGGTGATCGAGATGCCCGGAGTCATCGATCCCCCCGGCGCCCCCGTGGAGCTGGAGGCCTCCCAAGGCCTCGCGCTGGACGGATCGGTGCTGCGCGTGCGCACCCACCTGGGTCCGCAGGCGAATTCCCCGCTTGGCAGGTATCTGGCCGCGCTGGGCGGCCCGCCCAAGCCCGTGGAACTGCGCATGGGCTTCGGCTTCGACGGCACGATGGACCGTCTCGCGCTGGACGTATCGCCCCTTCGCACGCCCGAGGACGGTCGCATCCGGCGTTGGCAATGGGGCGGCGCGCAGATGCGCATGACCACCACGGGCTCCTACCGCAAAGGTGGGCGATCCGAAGGCACCGTGCATTCGGCCCCGGTGAAGTTCACCGTGGCCGGCCCGGTCGAGGTGAAAGGCGAGATCGGTGCCATGACCCAGACCTTCCGTTCCACCGGCAGCGAGACCGACATGAGCGAAACCTTCGAGCTGGTTTCCGACCCGTCCACGATCGACGGGCCCGCCGGGCAGATCCGCGTGGATCGCATGCGGATGCGGGGCCTGATCGCGGTGCACTTGTCGAAGGACGCGACGGCAGACAACCCCTCGGGGCTCCCACCGGGGCGAATGGCACTGAAGGGCTTCGAGTGGACGCTGAGCGTGAGCAAGCCCGTCGAGGGACGCATCGCCGTCTCGGGCCAGCTGGAAGCTCCGGTCCCGGATGTGCGGGAGATGCAGGCGAAGGCGCCGCTCGAGGGGATCAGCCCCGCGGAGGCGGCTTTCCGGCGCTCCTTGCGCGGCGCCATGGAACTGCGCGTGTCCGCGAGCCTGCTCAGGGATATCGCGCCACCGCTGGAGCAGCGCCTGTTGGAGACCGGCTACTTCACCCGGCAGGGCGACGATCTGGTCGGGCCTTTCGTGTTCGGGGAAGGACGGGTCACGCTCAACGGCAAGTTGATCCAGGCCGAGGGCGCTGCTCCAGGCGCCGCGCGGCGTTGATGCACGTCAACCCCCTCGTTTGAAGGGGGTCCTATCTTGGCGCCATCGGGGGAGCCGCCGTTGCAGCGCGCGATCGATCACTTGTGATGGTTCGTTGCGCATATTGAAGCGTTCATGCCCATTTTGCCGATCGGATGCGTGCTGGCGCGCTCCATCCATGCGGCGCACTCGTGTTCTAGTCGAGGTGGGCCATGTTGCGAATGTTTCGGGGGTTGCGGGGCCGGCTGTTCCTGCTGTTCGGGCTGGTACTGATCGGTGCGGTGTTCCATATCGGGCTCAGTCTGCGCACCGACTGGGCGCAGTTGCGCACGGCGCAACGCAATGCCACGGTGGTGCGAACCATCCAGTCCGTGGGCAAGCTCGTGGCATCGATGCAGCGCGAACGCGGCTTGTCGGCGGGGTTCGTGGCCAGCAAGGGGGCCCGGTTCGGTGATGCGCTCGCCTCGCAGCGCCAGTCCACCGACGCCGCGCGGGGCTCGCTGCGCGATCTGCTGAGGGCGCAGGGCGGCGCACTGCCGCGCGCGCTGGCTTCCAGGCTGCAGGTGGCGATGCACGGACTCGAGGTCCTGTCCGGCGAGCGCGAGTCCGTGACCGGCCTGCAGGTGAGCAGCGCCCAGGCGATCCGGAGCTACGGGCGAGCCATCGCCGGTCTGCTCGGGGTGATCGACGCGGCACCCCGTACCGCCGGGGACGCGGCGACGACCCAGTCGCTGTCGGCCTACGCCGACCTGGCCGACGCCGGCGAGCAGGCGGGCCAGCAACGCGGCATGCTCAATGGCGTGCTGGCGAGCGATGCGCCGCTGTCGTTGACCACCCTGCAGCAAGTGATCGCGAGCGTGGCCAAGGAGCAGGCCTATCTCGGCCACTTCAAGGCGCTGGCGGACGCCGATGGCGTGGTCGCGCTGCAGGCCGTCGACTCCCGAGCGGTCGACACCATGTATGCGACCGTGCTGGACAAGGCGACCACCGGGGGCTACGGCGTGGATGCGCAGACCTGGTTCGACGCGGCGACGACTCGCATCGATGCGCTGGGGCATGTACGGAGCACCCTGATGGACGCGCTGGCCGCCCGCGTCGAGCATGAGAAGTCGTTGCAGCGTCTGGCCCTGGGTTTCGAGTCGCTGCTGGCGCTGGTGGTGCTGGCCCTGGCCGCGGGCTTCGCGGCGGCCCTGGCGCGGCTGCTGCGTCACCTGGGCGCCGATCCCGAGCAACTGGCGAGCATCGCCAATGCCGTGGCCGAGGGGGATTTCACCCTGCCGATCCACTGTGCCGAGCAGGATCGCCACAGCGTGCTGGCGTCGCTGCGCGACATGGTGCGCAAGCTCGAGGGCGTGCTGGGCTCGATCCGTTCCACCGCCGATCAACTGACCACGGCCGCGGGCGAAGTGTCGGCGGCTTCCATGACTCTTTCGCAAGGTGCGTCCGAGCAGGCCGCCTCGGTCGAGGAGATCTCGGCCACGCTGGAGCAGGCGCAGGCCTCGGTGCGTCAGAGTGCCGAGGGCGCGCGCCGCACCGCCGGCGCCGCCCATGCGGTGGCCGAGCAGGCGCGCGAAGGGGGCGACGCCGTGCAGAAGACGGTGGCCGACATGCAGGCCATCGCCGAGCGCATTTCCATCATCGACGACATCGCCTACCAGACCAACATGCTGGCGCTCAACGCCGCCATCGAGGCCGCGCGGGCGGGCGAGCAGGGCAAGGGCTTCGCCGTGGTGGCGGCCGAGGTGCGCAAGCTGGCCGAGCGGGCGCAGTCCTCGGCGGCGCAGATCGGCGAGCTCGCCGCGCGGTCCGTGGGCCATGCGGAACGGGCCGGGGCGTTGCTGAAGGACATGGTCCCCGCGATCGTGGAAACGGCCGGGCAGGTGGAGGAGATCAGCGCGGCCAGCGACGAGCAGGCCACCGGGATCGTGCAGATCAGCCAGGCCGTGTCGCAGATCAACGTCGCCACGCAGCAGGGGGCCTCGGCTTCGGAGCAACTGGCCGCGACCTCCGAGACCATGAACGTGCAGGCCCAGGAACTGCAGCGCGACGTGGCCCAGTTCCGCCTGGCCGGCGCCGCCGCGGGTACGCGCGCCGCGGAGGCCCGCGAAGCCGCAGACGCGGCGCGAGGGAGCTCCCGCCCGCAGGCGCGCCGATCCGCGGGGGGGCTCCCCGGCAAGGTGCGCGCCGCGGTGGAGCCCGCGCTGCCGCACGGGGCCTTCGTCAGGTTCTGACGACCCGGCGCCGCCGGCGGGCGGCGCGGCCGCCGCGCCAGGCGCGGCACGTCGGTCGGCACGGGAGCGCCGACCTTGGCCATAATCATGGGGTCATGCGGCGGGGCGGGGAGCTTCGCCGCGCCCTGTCCGGCCCCTTGCTCCCGCGTCATGACCCACTTCGACTGGCACAACCCCTATCCGAGCACCCGCACGCCGGTGTTCGCCCGCAACGTGGTGTCCACCTCGCACCCGCTGGCCGCGCAGGCCGGGCTGCGCATGCTGTGGAGGGGCGGCAATGCGATCGACGCGGCCATCGCCGCCGCCGCCGCGATCACCGTCGTCGAGCCGGTGTCCTGCGGCCTGGGCAGCGATGCCTTCGCGCTGGTGTGGGACGGCGCTCGCCTGCACGGGCTGAATGCCTCCGGAACCGCGCCGGCGGCGTGGAGCCTGGACTACTTCCGCAAGCGCTACGGCGAGCAGGGCGGCGTGGCCCGGCGCCCCATGCGCGGCTGGGACACCGTGACCGTGCCGGGGGTCATCGCCGGCTGGGAAGCCCTGCACGCCAAGTTCGGCTCGCTGCCTTTCGCCGACCTCATGGCGCCGGCCATCGACATCGCCGAGCGCGGCTACGCGGTCTCGCCCATCGTGGCGCGCAAATGGAACGCCGCCATCGCCGAGCTGCGCGAGCAGCCCGGCTTCTCGGCCGCCTTCATGCCCGGTGGGCGCGCGCCGGAGGTGGGCGAGCACCTGCGGCTGCCGGGGCACGCGCGCAGCCTGCGCATGCTGGCCGAGCAGGGACCGCGCGCCTTCTACGAAGGCGAGATCGCCGAGCGCATCGCGGCCTTCTCGCGCGCGTGCGACGGCGCCATGACCCTGGAGGACCTGCGGGGCTACCAGCCGCAGTGGGTGGAGCCCATCGCCAAGGACTACCGCGGCTACACGGTGCACGAGATCGGGCCCAACGGGCAGGGTATCGCGGCGCTGATCGCGCTGGGCATCCTGGGGCAGTTCGACCTGGCCTCGCTGCCGCGCGACGGGGTGGAGTCCCAGCATCTGCAGATCGAGGCGATGAAACTGGCCTTCGCCGACGTGTACCGCTACGTGGCCGATCCGCGCTCCATGGAACTGAGCCCGGCCGAGATGCTCGACGACGCCTACCTGAAGTCGCGCGCCAGGCTGATCGATCCGCATCGCGCGACCCATTTCGGATTCGGCATGCCGCGTGCCGGAGGCACCATCTACCTGAGCGCCGCCGACGAACAGGGCCGCATGATCAGTTTCATCCAGTCCAACTACATGGGATTCGGCTCCGGCGTGGTCGTGCCGGACATGGGCATCTCGCTGCAGAACCGCGGCTACGGTTTTTCCATGGATCCCGCGTCGCCCAACGTGGTGGGGCCAGGCAAGCGGCCCTTCCACACCATCATTCCCGCCTTTCTCACCCGCGAGCGGCAGGGCCGGCGCCAGGCGGTGATGAGTTTCGGGGTCATGGGCGGAGACATGCAGCCGCAGGGGCATGTGCAGACCCTCGTGCGCATGCTCGACTACGGCCAGCAGCCGCAGGCGGCCTGCGATGCACCGCGCTGGAAGGTCAACCGCGACTTCAGCCTCGACGTGGAGCCCACGCTGGATGCCGGCTGCGTGCGCGAACTGGTGGCGCGTGGGCATGTCATCCAGTCCATCGAGGACCCCTACATGGACTTCGGCTCCGGCCAGTTCATCTGGCGCCTCGAGGAGGGCAACGCGGAGCGGGGCTACGTTGCGGCCAGCGATTCACGGCGCGACGGACTCGCCGCCGGGTATTGAACCGGCACGCCGAGGCGGCTGGCGCCCGCGTCCGGCCCGCGCTGGGGTCTAATGCGAGCTACGGCCCGCCGCGTCGGTCCGCCTCCACCTCCGAAGCCTCGAATCGATGAAAGCAGCCTCCAGGACCCACCGCATCCTCGTCGCGCTGGCCGTGATCGTGGCCCTGCTCGCGCTGGGCAACCCCGGCCTGGACGATTTCGCCGCCTATGCGCGCAACAAGCTCGAGGAAGCGCCGGGCGCGGTCGGCTTCCTCGCGGGACTGCTGCCGGGGCTGACCCGCTCGTACGTGCTGTCCAACACGCGGCGCAGCAATTTCGGCGTGTTCTCCATCTATCGCATCGACCCGGGCGATCCGCGGTCGGTGTCGGTGCTGGGCATCGCCTGGCATTTCTTTCCCCTGGGGCGTTCGCTCTCGCAACCCTCGCCCCGGCCGCGGGCGTCGGAGCCGCACGCGGCCTCGTCGGCCATCTGAGCCCGCCCCGCGCGACATCAGGCGTCCCCCGAGTAGAAGCGCAGCTGGTCGCGGCCGGCCCCCTTGGCCTCGTACATGGCCTGGTCGGCGCGGCGCAGCAGGCCCTGGGTGCTCTGGGCATCGCCCGGGCACACGGCGATGCCGATGCTGGCCGAGATGCCGGCCACGGCGCCGTCGGGCAACGCGATGGGCGCGCGCAGGCGCTCGAGCAGGCGCCGCAGGGTGTCGCGCACGACGACCGCATCGGGCAGGTGGGTGAGCACGACGACGAACTCGTCGCCCCCCAGGCGGGCCACGATGTCGTTGCCCCGCACGCTTTCCTGCAGGCGTTCGGCCACCACTTCCAGCACCCGGTCGCCGGCATCGTGGCCGTGGGCGTCGTTGATGGGCTTGAAACGATCGAGGTCGACGAAACACACGGCCAGTTCGTTGTTCAGGCGCCGTCGGGTCGCGAGCTCGCGTTCGAGCAACTGGAGCAGCAGCGCGCGATTGGGCAGACCGGTCAGCGCGTCGTGGTAGGCCAGGGCCTCGATGCGCTGTTCCCGCATCTTCAACGCGGTGATGTCCAGCATCATCCACAGGGATTCGTCGCGCTGCGCGGCCAACATGGTGCCGCTGATGTCCACCCACACCGTATCGCCGGACTTCTTCACCATGCGCGCCTGGGCCCGATAGGTGCCGCCCGACTGCAGCACCTGGTAGGCCTCGCGCCCGAGCGCCAGGTACGACTGCGCATCGGGATACAGGATGCGCGAGGACTTGCCGAGAAGTTCCCCCGGTTCGTAGCCGAACATGCGCTCGAAGGCCGAGTTCGCCCACACGGTATCGCGCCTGCGGATCTTGATGATCCCCACCAGGTCGCTGTGCAGCATCGCGTGCTGTTCGCGCACCACGCCCTCGAGCGCCTGGCGCGCCTCGGTGAGTTCGGTGACCTCGCGGCCCACGCTCTGCACTTCCAGCAGGCGCCGCGCCGGGTCGTGAAAGGCGTGGTCGACGAAGTCGATCCAGTGCACCTCGCCGTAGACGTCGATCACGCGGCAGTCGAAGCGCACGCTGGGCGCGGCGGGGCTCATCGCCGCCAGGTTCTCGAGTACACGGGGAAGGTCCTCCGGATGCACGGCCTGGCGCCAGCTGCCCGGACAGCCGAGGCGCGCGGCCTCGCCGAACAGGCGCTGCGCCGTGTCGTTGGCGAACAGCACGGCTCCGCGCGAGTCGAAGCGCAGCACCACGTCGCTCTGGTCGTTCACCATGGCCTTCCAGCGCGCATCGCTCAATTCCATCCTGGCCAGCGTCTCGCCCAGTCGGCGATGGCTGTTCTGCAAGGTGCGCATGACCAGTGCGATGACCAGCGAGGACCCGACGAAGGACAGCGCAACCAGGGCGCTGGTGGGCGTCAGCGCCCAGCCCCAGTACGGCGGGTAGAAGATGTACAGGCCGCAGGCCGCGCTCAACAGCAGCACCCACAAGCCGGGCCCGGTCCCGCATAGATAAAAGACAAGCAAAATCGCCGGAAAGAACGTGATAAATCCGGCTCGTTGATCGATGGGCAGAACCGCGAATCGCAGTGCCAATGCTGCGATGAAGATCGCGCTGGCCGTCGCATAGCGAGTCGGCGCGGCGCGCTCGGCGAGGTTGAGGCGTCGCAAGGGCATGGTGTCGGGATGCGGGGCCGTGCGACCCCTGGCTGCCATGTTGCCACGAGGGTACCCGCAAACGCATGCGGGATTGCGTGCTGGTGCCCCAGCGCCGGCGCGTGCGCCGCGGCTCGTGCGGGCTCAGGCCCAGGCCTGCGGCAGCAGGCGCAGCGCCAGGATCCACATGGTGGTCCCGGTGAGCAGGTCCAGCACCCGCCACGCCATGGGACGTGCGAACCACGGCGCCAGCCAGCGCGCTCCGAAGCCCAGCAGGCAGAACCACAGCAGGCTGCCGGTCGCGGCGCCCGCGAGGAACACCAGACGCAGCGGGCCCGGTTGCCGCGCGCCGACGTTGCCCACCAGTAGTACCGTGTCCAGGTAGACGTGCGGGTTGAGCAGCGTGAAGGCGGCCGCCTGGGCCAGGGTCGCGCGCAGCCCCCGTGCGCGGGGTGCCTGGGAGGCCAGCAGGGCTTCAGGTCGCAACGAGCGCCACAGGGCGCGCGAGCCGTAGCCGGCCAGGAACAGCGCGCCGAGCAGCGCGAGTCCACGCCCCAGCCACCTGTTGCCGCCCACGGCCTCGGCCATGCCGGCCACGCCCAGGCCCATCAGGCCCACGTCGGCCAGCACGCACAGGCCCACCACGGGTCCCACGTGCTCGCGGCGCAGTCCCTGACGCAGCACGAAGGCGTTCTGCGCGCCGATGGCCACGATCAGGCCCAGGCTCAGGCCCAGGCCCTGCAGCAGGGCGTCCAGGGCAGCCGGCGGCGCAGGCGAGAAGGTCATGACTGCGAGCTTGCCTGTGCGCGAGGGCGAAGGCAAGCGCGGCGGGCGTCGTATGCTCGGGTCGCCCGCGAACCTCCCGCCAACCCAGCCATGTCCGCCGTCGTGCTCGAATCGGTCCTGAGTTGCCCCCATTGCGCCTTCGCCAGTCGCGAGACCATGCCGCTGGACGCCTGCCGCTTTTTCCACGAATGCCCCGCATGCGGCACCGTGTTCGCTCCGCTGCCCGGCGACTGCTGCGTGTTCTGCTCCTACGGTTCGGTGCCCTGCCCACCGGTGCAGCAGCGTCGTGCAGCGGCGGGGCTCGAAGCCCGCGAACCGGGGGCTGCCTGCTGCTGAGCGGGCGGTATGCGCTCAGGGCATCTGGAACTGCAGGTAGGCGCGGTTGATGTTCTTGCGGTTGAGTTCCCCGGCGTTGGCCAGTTCCCGGAAGGTGCGCGGCGTGGCAGCGTCGATGCGCGTGACGGCCTGTTGCAGATCCTCCATGTTCTCGGCCGCCGGTCGGGCCTGGCCGACCAGCCAGTCCAGGTAGTCGCCGGTCTGCGCACGCGCCTGCTCCAGCGAGCACGGGCGCCCGTGACCGGGCACGATCACCCGCGGATGCAAGGTCGACGCGAAGGCGTGAAAGCTGCGCGCCCACTGGTCGACGCGGCTGCCGTTGTCCAGCACGCCGAGCATGCGATCGGCGAACACCAGATCCCCCGCGAAGGCCACGCGCTGCTCGGGTAGCCACACGACCGCATCCCCGGGGAAATGGCCGGGCCCGAAGCGTCGCAGTTCGACCCTCACGCCGCCCAGCACCAGCCGGGCGTCGTCGCCCGCGAGCGGGTCGGGGCTGCTCAGCGGGGACGGGGGAGCGCCCCCCGCGGAGCCGGCCTGCGCCAGCGCCTGCACTTGCTGGGCGGCCAGGGCGTGCTGGTCGTCGACGGTGGCCTGCAGGGCGAGGATCTTCGCGCCCCGCGCCGCGAACCACGCGTTGCCCAGCCAGCGGTGGTCCTGGCTTCCGGTGTTGATCACCCAGCGCACCGGCAGCTTGGTCACGCCGCGCAACGCCCGCGCGATCAGCTGCGCACCGCCGTCGCCCGCGCCGCTGTCGATCAGGATCACACCCTCGGGCGTGAGCACGGCTCCGAAGGTGGCGTTGTCGCCCGCGTTGGCCTGATCGCGCTGGCCCAGGGGGCCGACCAGTGCGTAGACCGTGGCGCTCACGGGCACGACGTCGAGCACCGCGCCGTGGGCCACCAGGGCCGTCGCCAGCAGGGCCAGCGACAGGGTGATTTTCAGCAGGGTCCGCACCATGGTCGCTTGCTCCGTGTGCCGCGGGCTATTGCAGCTTGTAGGCCGCGTGGCAGGCCACGCAGGTCTGCATCATGCGACCGAAGACCATCTGCGGCTTGTGTCGGTCCCCGGTGGCG
This sequence comes from Pseudomonadota bacterium, assembly GCA_021848345.1. Classification (GTDB taxonomy): domain Bacteria; phylum Pseudomonadota; class Gammaproteobacteria; order Burkholderiales; family Burkholderiaceae_C; genus Thiomonas_A. Next base: position 147,479 of record JAJZUV010000001.1, read on the forward strand.
GTCGCATCCTGCGCCGCCAGGATGAACTCTCCGGCCTGCATGTGCAGGCGTGCGCCCAGTTCGCGCATGCCCGGCGGCATGTAGCGCGCCTCCTGCGCGGCCTGGTCGCCGTGCATGGACGACATGCCCAGGGTCATCGAGGCCACGCGCGCCGCCTCGTCGTATCGCCCCTGGGCCATCGCCTGCTGGATCTCGGCCAGGCCCTGAAGATGCATGCGCATGGTCGCCAGCACCTCGCGGCGCAACTCGGGCGGAAAGCGCACCTCGGCGCGCGTGTCGACCCGCGCGGTCGCGGTGGACTCGGGGGCCGAGGCGAGCGGCGGCATCGCGCCCGGATGCATGGACATGTCGTGCGCGGCGGCGCCGCCCAGCGCGAGGGCGAACAGCAGGGCGCCCGGCACGACGGCTCTCAGAGCTTGTTTCACGGCGGTTTCCAGGGTTTCGGTGGCCGGAGCTTACATACGGGGGGAGGTTTGCACCTATGATCGCGATCATGTTTCCGGCTGGATCGTGCGATCTGCGTCGATCCAGGCCGCCACCGTCCGCTTCGATGCCCGAGCTCCGCTTGTCGATTCCTCATGGCCTGGCCGCGGCCTTGCCCGAGAAGCTGCAGGCCCTCGGGGTGCGCGCTGAACTGCGCTCGGGGGAGAGCCTGTTCCTCGGCGGTACCGAACCGACCCGTGTGTACTGGGTGGAATCCGGCGAGATCGTGCTGCAGCGCCATTCGCGCCAGGGTCAGGCGCTGATCCTGCAGCGCGTGCGCGAAGGCTTCGTGGCGGAGGCCAGCCTGCAGGCGTCGCGTTATCACTGCGACGCGCTCGCGGCGCGCCCCTCGGTGGTCTGGGGCTTTGCGCGCGCACGCCTGTTGCGCGTGCTGGAGGAGACTCCCGGGCTGGCGCTCTGGTGGGCCGCCCGCCTGGCCGGGCAGTTGCGCGCGGCGCGGCTGCGCTGCGAGCGCCTGAGCCTGAAGGGGGCCGAAGCGCGCATCGTGCACGCCGTGGAGACCGAGGGCGAGGACGGCGTGCTGGTGCTGCCGTCCACGCGCCGTGCCTGGGCGGCCGAACTGGGCTTGACCCCCGAGGCCCTGTACCGCGCGCTGGCCCGCCTGCAGCGCGACGGGGTGCTGGCCATCCGTGGCGCCGAGCTTCGCTGCGGCGCTACGCCGATGCCAGCGCCACGGCGTCCGCCCCCGCGGGAATGCGCATCGGAGCCTGCGGGTCGGTCACCGCGCGCCACACCGCCTGCGCCACGGCGGCGGATTCCGTGAGCGGGGTCGAGGTGTCGCGGATCGACTCGAACACACGTTGCTGGAACTCGACGTAGGCCGCGGGCGGCTCGTCGGCCATCAGGCGCCTGGCGTTGTCGCCGAAGCGCGTATCCAGGCAGCGCCCGGGCAACACCAGGCGCAGGCGCACGCCGAAGGGTTCCAGTTCCAGCGCCAGGGATTCGGTGAAGGCGTTCACCGCCGCCTTGCTGGCCGTGTAGACCGACAGCAGCGGCAGCGGGCGCAGCGTCACGGTGGAGGTGACGTTGACCACCACCCCGGAGCCGCGCTCGCGCATGGGTGCGAGCACGGCCTGGGTCATCGCGATGGTGCCCAGCAGGTTGGTTTCGACCACCTCGCGGATGCTCGTCTGCGCGAGGCCTTCCAGCGGCGCCGCGAGCCCGATGCCGGCGTTGTTGACCAGGGCGTCGATGGGGCCGGCCTGCTCCAGGCAGCGCCGGATGCCGAGCGGGTCGGTCACGTCCAGCGCAAGCACGCGCAGCCGCTCGGAGGCGGGAAGCAGGTCCTCGCGCGGCGTGCGCATGGTGGCGATCACGCGCCAGCCCCTGTCGAGGAACAGGCGTGCGGTGTCGAGGCCGAAGCCGGAGGAGCAGCCGGTGATCAGGATGGTGGATGCATCGGACATGACGTGGCGTTCCAATGGGTTGAACAGGCTTGCACTGTAGGCGTCCGAAGCCGGACTTCCTACAATGAAACGTCCAGAAATTTGTCGAGAACGTCCGGAGATGATCGACCCACTATCCGAAGTCGTCGCACTGCTCCAGCCCGGCACGCCCTTGTCCAAGCAGGTCGTCGCGTCGGCTCCCTGGGCCGTGCGCCGAAGCGAGACGGGGCGTCCCTTCTACATGGTGGTGCTCGAGGGGGGCTGCCGCCTGCGCGTGGACGGGCAGACCCGAAGCGGTCTCATCACGCTGCATGAAGGCGACTTCGTGCTCATTCCCGCGGCGCGCGCCTTCGCGACATCCAGCTTGGACAGCGAGCCCCCGGGCGAGGGCGAGACCGTGGACACGCCGATCGCACCGATGCCGGGCGGCGCGCGCATCGGCGATCCTCGCGCGCCGGTGGACACGCGCCTGCAGGTGGGACACTGCGTGTTCGGCTCGCCCGACGCGCAGATGCTGGTGTCTCTGCTTCCGGCCTGGGTGCTCGTGCGCGGCGACCCCAGGCTGCGCGCCCTGAGCCAGTTGGTGGCCGAGGAGGCGCGCGCCCAGCGTCCCGCGCGCGAGCTCGTGCTGAGCCGCCTGCTCGAGGTGCTGCTGATCGAGGCCCTGCGGTCCAGCGCGGGTGGCCAGGCCTCGCCCGGGCTGGTGCGCGGCCTGGCCGATGCCAGGCTGGCGGTGGCTCTGCGCGCACTGCACGAACGCCCCGGTGCTTCGTGGACGGTGGCGCGGCTGGCGCGCGCCGCCGCGATGTCGCGCTCGGCCTTCCACGACCGCTTCGTCCGGGAGGTCGGGCTGGCTCCGATGGAGTACGTGCTGGCCTGGCGCATGGCGCTGGCCAGGCAGATGCTGGGCCAGGGACGCGCGAGCATCGCCGAGATCGCCGAGCACGTCGGCTATGCCTCGGTCGGGACCTTCGGCGTGGCCTTCACCCGCCACGTGGGGCTCGCGCCGGGACGCTATGCCCGCAGCGTCAGGCGTGAAGCAGACGCCCGCCCGCGAAGGACCAGTTCTCCCACTGGGTCTCCTGGAAGCACACCATGACCTTCTCGGCTTCGATGCCGAGTTCCCGCAGGCGCCGCATCAGGTCCGCTAGCAACGCTCGCTTGACGCGGACGCTGCGCCCCACCGACCACAGCACCTCCACCAGGATGGTGTCGTCGTCGCGCGCCACCTGTGCGTCCGGATAGCGCGCGTCGATGCGCAGGTCCTGGGCGTCGAGTTCCAGCACGCGCTGGAAGCGATCGGCCTCGGGCACTCCGCTGGCCACGAGGGCGGCGTGCAGTGCGTCGAGCACGGCGGACCTGAACCCCGCGGGGCGGGGCTTGCGGTACAGGGTCAGGGTGACGAGGGGCATGGATATCTCCTGGTTCAGAGCCCGTCCGGCGCGCAGTGCGCCGACTCGCGGCTCCAGTGCTCTTCCTGGCTGATGCCGCCGTAGCCGTAGGCCGCGGCGCGACAGTCGATCACGTGCACGTTCGAATGCGGGTGGATGTCTCCGAGCAGCCTCGACAGCAGCGCGAAGGCCTCCCGCTGAAAGCGCTGCTTCTCGGCTCGGGTGTTGGTCTCGTCGGTGACGGTGACTTCCAGACGGAAGGCGTGCCGGCCGGTGTCGGCCAGGCGCCGGCCGGCGATGAACCACTGCGCTGGATCGACCGGGCGCAGCAGCACCGAGGTGCGGTGCGGATCCTTGCGAAGCACGGCGCAGACCAGGCCGGCGATCTCGTCGGCGAGGCGCGCCGACTGCGCCGCATCGGTCGGCGCCGTGTATTGCAGTGTGACGAAGGGCATGGCGGTTCAGTTCTCGAGCAAGACGTCCGCAGCCTAGGCGTGAGGAACCCATGGGAAAAGCGGGAAATTGTGTTGAAATCCATCGGGAAACCCGTTGGATGATCCATGCGTACCTTCGATCCCGAATGCCTGCGCGCCCTGGTCGCGGTGGCGCACAGCGGAAGCCTCAGCGCCGCCGCGCAGCGTCTGTACCGTTCGCAATCGGCGGTGAGCGAACAGATCCGCAAGCTGGAACTCGCCTGCTCGGCCACGCTGTTCCTGCGCAGCAAGCGCGGCGCCGAACTCACCCCCGCCGGGCGCAAGCTGCTGGGCCATGCCCAGGAAATCCTCGACGCCCACGAGCGCGCCGTCCGATCGATGCAGGGCGTGGATCTGGCGGGCAGCCTGAGCATCGCCGTGACGGACTACTTCCACCCTGCGGGCATCGCCGCCCTGCTGCGTCGCCTGCGTACCAGCCACCCGCGGCTGCAGCTGCACGTGGCCGTGCGCAAGAGCGCCAGCATCGAGGACGAGGCCGACGACGAGGCCTATGACATCGGGCTGTCCATGCGCATCCTGGAGCGAGGAGCCACGCGACGCACTCCACAGGGCGTGCGGCGCGTGGCGCTGTTTCGCGAACCCATGGCCTGGGTGGCCGACCCCTCGTTGCGGACCGCCGCCGGCGGAGCGCTGCCGCTGGTGGTGCTTCCGGCGTCCTGCGCGGTGCACCGTCTGGTCGCGCGCACGCTCGCCGCGCGGGGCATCGAGCACTATGTCGCGCATCGCGCCTCCGGCGTGGCCGGGCTGCAGCTGGCGATCGGCGCCGGGCTCGGCCTTTCCTGCCTGAATGCCAGCGCACTGCCGGCCGGGCTGAGGCCGCTGCGGTCCTTCGCGGGCATCCGCTTGCCGAGCCTTCCGCAGGTGGAGTTCGCGCTGCTGGTACCGCCGGCGGCGCGGTCGTCCCTGGTCGACGAGGTGGTTCCGATGCTGGCGCAGGTGCTGCGTGCCGCGGTACCCGTGGCGGGGAACGCGGCCGACGGCGGGGTGCAACCGCCTGCCGGATACGCCCACGCATCATGATCCGCTACCTCGCATTCCTGCGCGGGGTCAATCCCGTCAACGCCAGCATGCCCGCGTTGCGCTCGGCCTTCGAGCAGGCCGGCTTCACGCGCGTGCGCACGGTGCTGGGCAGCGGCAACGTGGCCTTCGATGCCGCGCCGGACGACGAGCATCGCATCGAGCAGCTCGCGGAGGCCGCGATGGCCGCGCGGCTCGGCAAGGCTTTCCCCGCCATCGTGCGCTCCCGCGCCTACCTGCAGGAGCTGCTGGCCGCGGACGTGCACGCGCGCCACGGCATCCCGCCCGAGGCCAGGCGCGTCGTGTCCTTCCTGCGCGAAGCCGCCGAGCCCCGCGTAGCCCTGCCGCTGGCGCGCGACCTCGCGTCGGTATTCCTGGTGAGCGGGCGCGAGGTCTACTCAGCCTACCTTCCCACGCCCAAGGGGCCCGTGTTCATGCAACTCATCGAGCGCGCCTTCGGCACGGACCTCACCACGCGCACGCTGGACACGGTGGCGCGCTGCGCGCGCGCCTGAGCTGGCGCTCGGCCTCGCGGGCAGGTAGAACACGTCGCTGTCCTTCGAGGCGAAGGAATGCATGCCCCGGCCCAGGCCCGAGGCCACGAAATCGGCCAGACTGCCGCGAGCCACCCAGATGGCCAGCGGGCGGTGCTCGGCGCGGCTGCGCAGAACCGCCGCAGCGCCGACGCAGGTTCGCGCCGCCGGATCGGCCGCGCAGCCGAAGCGCAGGTCGCTGCTGAGGCTGTCGATCACACGCAGGTGGCGTGCGCCATAGAGGAGCAGCGAGGCATCGTGGTCCTCGAAGCTGCTCCAAGAGTACACGGTCGTGTCCGCGGGCATGCGCTCGTACAGGCGCCGAGCGACGTCGCGTTGCGACACGTCGGCCGTCTTGGCCACGCTGAGTCGGTCGCTGAAACCGGCCATGGACAGCCCGAGCAGTCCGAACAGCAGCAAGGCCGGACCGCCGCGTCCGCGCAGCTGCAGCGCGCCGGCCAGCAGCGCGGCGGCCGACAGTTCGGCGAGCAATTGGCGCAGTGGATCCAGTTCGGCGGGAGGCAGGCCCGAGCGCAGCATCGGCGCCTGCAGCACCGCGCTCCAGCTCAGCGTCAGCGCGGCCAGGGCGCACATTCCGAAGCCGAGCATGCCCACGCCGACGCCTGTCTGCAAAGGCGCGGAGGAGGCGGCCCGCTGGGCCGCCTGCAGACGCACGCCCAGCCACCAGGCGAGCAGCGGGATCGTGGGCAGCAGGTAGTACGCACCCTTGTCGCCGGCGGCCGAGAAGAACACGATCCACACCGCTGCCGCGTTGCGTGCCATGCGCGCTGTGAACTCCGCCGTGGAATGTCCACGAAGCTTCGGCGCGAGCAGCGCGGTGGCCGCCATGACCCCGATCCACTGGAAGAAGCCGATCAACAGCTTGGGTCCGTAGTACCACCAGGGCCCGGTGTGGAAGTCCCGCGGAACCCGGGTACCCAGGAATCGCATGACGGTCTCGTTGACGAAGTAGAACCAGGCGAAGCCGGGCAGCTGCAGGCTCGCCGCCAGGTGCCAGGGCACGACGACCAGCAGGTAGAGCGCCACGGCCCAGGGATCGAGCACGAAGCGCAGCAGGTCGCCGCGGGCGCGTCCCTGCGGCGCCAGCGCGATCTGCAACGCGCCCACCAGCCCCAGCAAAGCCAGGGGCATGGGCCCCTTGGCCAGCGTGGCCAGGCCCACCGCGACGGCCGCTGCCCGCAGCCACGATCGCCGGCGTCGATCCAGCGCCAGTTGCACGAACGCGAAGGCGGCGAGCCAGAACAGTCCCATCAGGGGATCGAACAACACCGTGCGGCTCACAAGCATGAAGCCCAGGCTGGTGGTCGTGACCAGGGCGGCGAAGCGCCCGGCCAGCGGCGCTCCGGTGGAGCGCCCCAGTGCGATGCAGCCCACGCCGGTCAGCCAGCCCGCCAGGGCGTCCGGCAACCGCGCCTGCCAGGCGCCGACGCCGAAGGCCTTGAAGGTCAAGGCCATGAGCCAGTACAGCAGCGGCGGCTTCTCGATGTAGGGAACTCCGTCGAGATGGGGGATGATCCATGAACCCCCGTGCGCCATCGCGGCGGCGATGGCCGCGTACAGCGCCTCGTCGGTATCGCGGATGGGCCCGGTCCCCAGGCCGTGGAACATGCACAGCGCGGCCAGCGCGAGCAGCGCGACGTCGATCCCCAGGCCTGGTTCGGTGGCGACGGACGCCCAGGCCGCGGGGGCGCCGCGGGTGAGACCGTTGGGCGCGGTCACGCCGCGCGCAGCCACTGCTCGGCCTGAGCCGCGCTCAGCGGCCTGCCGTACCAGTAACCCTGGGCGAAGTCGAAGCCCAGTTCGTGGGTGATCGCGGCCTGCGCGGTTTGCTCCACCCCCTCGGCCACCACCTGCATGCGCAGGCGATGCGCCATGTCGACGATGGAACTGGCGATGGTGCGGTGGCGCTCGCTGTCCACCAGTGCCTGCGTCAGGGATCGGTCGAACTTGAGCGCGTGCACCGGCAGCTGGCCGAGCAGGGCCAGGTTGGAATAGCCCACTCCGAAATCGTCCAGCGCGATGCGCACGCCGGCGTCGGCCAGCAGCCGGAGTTGTCCGGCCACGGCCTCGGGATGCCGCACCATGACCCGCTCGGTGATTTCCACCGAGAGCGCGTCTGCGGGCAGATCGATGTCCTGCAGGTGGCGCAGCCAGATCTGCATGCCCGGGCGCGAGCTCAGTTGCAGCGCAGACACGTTGATCGCGACGTGCACGGAGCGACCGCTGACCGAGCGAAGGCGCCTGCACTCGGCGGCAGCGGCGCGGAACGCCCAGTCGCCGAGTTCCAGGATCAGGCCGTCTTGCTCGGCGAGGTCGATGAAGTGCTCGGGCGCGACGTCACCGAGCACGGGGTGGCGCCAGCGCAGCAGGGCCTCGAAGCTGCTCGAGTCCGCGCCGCGCATGCGGTGGATGGGCTGGTAGGCCAGACGCAGCTGGCCGCGGCGCAGGGCAAGGCGCAACTCCTCCATCAGGTCGAGTTGCGCGCCGCGCGCCGGGCGCAGGGCCCGGCGACGCGGCTGCGCATGGAGCGCGGTGGAATGCGACATCAATGGTCGCCCTGTTGCGACCCGTCGCCGCCGCCCTGGAAGTGGCTGGACTCGGACACCGTGGTCAGCGAGTTGTCCTGCATGTTCAGCACCACGTTGCCGCCGCTGGTGGACACCACCATGGCGTGGGTGCCCATCACGTAGTAGGCGTTGCCGCTGTAGGTGGTCGAGCTGGACGTGGCGCTGTCGGTCACCGTCAGGTTGACCGAAGGCGCCTCCAGGATGAAGGGAGCCGTCGGGCCGCTCGCCTCGCTCCAGACGACGGTGCTGCTCGGGGTGCCGGCGCCCTGGGTCAGGGTGCTGACCGCGGGCATGCTGAAGGTGTATCCGTGGCCGTCGTCGCCGGAGATGTTGTTGAAGGTCGCCAGGCTCATGCTCCAGCCGCTGCTGCTGGGGGTGACGCAGGCGCCGAGTCCGCCCACCGAATCCGAATGTCCGCCGGCCGACAGGCCGTCGAGGTCGAAGCGCAGCGCGTACTGGCCGGTGGCGCAGCGCGCTCCGCCATCCTCCGAGGTGGCCTGGCTGAAGCCGTTCCAGGCAGGCACGGCGGCGGCCGGCGCCAGCGCGGCGGCGAAGCTGGCGAGCAGCTGGCTGCCGGTGTTCACTCCGCCGCCCTGGATCACGTAGGCCTGCTGGCTGGACAGGTTGGTGGGCAGCGAGGCGATCTTGGCGCGCACCAGGTAGGAGTGGCCCGCGCCGTCCTTCAGGTCGAGGGTGAGCAGGTTGCCCACCAGGGTACCCGAGACATTGCCGTCGCTGGACGTGACCTTGCCCGAGGCGTCGATGCTCACGCTCGGATCCACCACCACTTCGGCCGGGTTGGGGGTGCCCGTGCTGGCCACCGATCCGCTGCCGGTGTTCACGTCCCAGTTCACCGGGGTTTCGGCCACGAGCGCCTGCAACTGGTAGGTGCCGGGCACCACGCTTTGCACGTTGGCGTCGATCACATCGCCCAGGTCGAGTTCGGGGGCGAAGTCCGGGTCGGCCAGGATGGCGACCTGCAGGGCCGGCAGCTGCGCGCAGCTGCCGCCGAGCACCGCGGCGGCGGTGGCCAGCGCGGTGGAGGGACTGGCCGCGGAGCTCAGCGTGGCACCGGCGGCGATCTGTCTCGCCAGGTCGGTGGTCGAGCTCACGCTGATCTGCGGCGTGCAGTAGTTGTCGCCCACGGCCTTCACGGCCGCGGCGATGGCCAGGATGTCGTTGCGGTAGGTCGCGATGGTGCTGGCATACGTGGCGGGGCCCAGCGTGGCGTAGCTGCCGCCGTGGGTCTGCGCATACACCGCCAGCGCGGCCGTGCTCACCGGACTGACGTCCAGGTCGGGCAGGTTGATGGTGCTGAGGGTGCCGATGCTGGCCAGAACGTCGGACTGGCCCAGGTAGCTGGTGAGTTCCAGCGGGGTGGAACCGGCGCTGCGACCCACCGCGGTGGCGTTGGCGAAGATGGGCACGCTGCCGCTGGGCAGGGTCACGCTGAGGGTGAACGAACCCTGAGCGTTGGCGGTGGCGGTGCCGATCACGCTGCCGCCGTCGGCCAGCGGGGCGCCGGAGGTGATGGTCACGCTGGCGCCGGGCATCGGGGAGTCGATGGCCGCGCCGCTGAGGGAGACGCCGCCGGGGCCGGACCCGCCGCCGCCGCCGCCGCAGGCGGCCAGGGCCAGCGCGACCGCCGCCGCCGCGGGCAGCATCGCAAAACGCAGATGACGGGAGGAAAGTCGCTTGTGCATGGTGATGCTCCTGGTGATCGCTTGCGCGGGACGAGGCCGACTGCGCCGACGAGAGCGCCGCGGGCCGTTTCGTGGACGCAATCATAAATGGGAAAATTTCCCAGTCAATGCCTGTTGCGTTAGAATTCGCGGCATGACGGCGGTTTCGGCCGCGCATGCTGCAGCGCCATGGGACGTTCCACCAACCCTCTGCCTTCGAGTTCGCCAGCCAGGCCGCAACCGGCGCGTGAGACGCTGGAGGCCTGGGAGCGCGTGCAGGCGCCGCTTTGCCGGCTGCTGCTGGACGCCGGCGTCGACTACAAGCAGGCGGTGCTGGCGCTCAAGCAGGTGTTCCTGCGCCAGGCGCAGGAGCTGATGGCCGCTCGCGGCGCGCCCGACACCGACTCGGGCCTGAGCGTGGTCTCCGGCGTGCACCGCAAGGACGTGCACGCATGGCGTAACGATCCGGCGGCCCACGCGAAGTCGCAGGCCCCCATGTCCACCAGTTCGCAGGTGTTCGCGCGCTGGGCCGTGTCGCCCGGCTACCACGACCGCAGGCGACGGCCCAAGCCGGTTCCCCGGCTCGGGCCCGCACCCTCCTTCGAGGCTCTCGTGCGCGCCTGCACCAGCGACGTGCATCCGTACAGCGTGTTGCAGGAGATGGTGCGCATCGGCCTGGTCGAGATGGCCATGCGCAAGGGGGTGGAGTTCGTGATCCCGCGCAACGACGTGTTCGTGCCATCCGGGGAACCGGCGCAGTTGCTCGAGTTGTTCGGCATGAACCTGGCCGACCATGCATCGACTGCCGTGCGCAACCTGGGCGGCGAAGCGCCGCGCCTGGAACAGAGCGTGTTCGCCGACGGGCTCAGCGAGGCCTCGATGCAGCGCCTGGGCGAGTTGTCGCGCGAGCTGTGGGCGCGTGCGCGCGAGGCCATGATCGCCGAGGCCATCCGCTGCCTGGAATCCGACGCCGCGCAGCCCGGCGCCAGCGGGCGCATGCGCTTCGGCGCCTATTACTGGAGCGAGGAGCAGCCGAGTCCCGATGCCGGGGCGGCCGAGCCCGAGGCCCCGGGGCCTCGGCGTGCCGCGCGCGCGGGCCGGCGCGCCTCCCCGTCTCCGAATTCATCTTCCGAGGACCGGTCGTGAGCCATATGCTGTCGGACAAACTACGCCGGGCGGCGCTGGTCGCTGCCGCGGCGTGCTGCGCGGCGGCCCTGGCCGCCTGCGGGGGCGGCGCCGCGGCGGTGGCGCTGGTGGGCGGCGGAGTGGGAACCGGGGGCACGGGCATCGCCTTCGGCACCGTGGTCGGCCTGGGCAGCGTGATCGTCGACGGGCAGACCTTCAGCAGCGCCACGCCCACGTATTACGCGCCCACCTCGACCAGCGAGTCGGCGCAGACCACCTCCGAGGCGGTGGAACTGGGGGCGCGCATGGACCTGAGCCTGGGTGCGGACAACCAGCCGGCGACGGCCACCGTGCAGCCCGAACTGCAAGGCGTGGCGCAGCAGGTCGATACCGGCCAGGGCACGCTCACCGTCAACGGCATGCGCGTGCTGGTCAACACCGACCCGGCGCGCGGCCCGCAGACCCTGTACTCCGGGCTGACCGGGCTGGCCAGCATCAGCCCCGGCTCGACCAACGTGGAGGTGCACGGAGCCTACGGGGTCGACGCGAGCGGTCCCTACCTGTGGGCCACGCTGATCGAGCAGGTCCCGGGAAGCAGTTCGGTCACCCGCCTGGTCGGCACCGTGAGCGCCCTGGGCGCCTCGTCGCTGACCCTGGATTCCAGCGCCACGCCCATTCCGCTGGGCGCCGGCACGAGCGTGGTTCTGCCGGCGGGCGCCTCGCTCGCGGTGGGCGAGCTGGTGTATGCCTGGAACTCGGGCTCGACCTGGGTGCTGCGCGTCGCCGGCACCGGCGGCTTCAGCGGCAGCGTGCAGATCTCGGGCGTGGCCTACGGCCTGGGCGCGAACGGGTTCATGGTGGCGGGCATTCCGGTGGACACGACGGCCATGGGCGCGAGTGCGCCGGCGCTTACGCCCGGCCAGTACGTCGTGGTGAGCGGCCATTCCGACGGAAAGGGCACGCTGGTCGCGCAGAGGGTCGACACCTATTCGGCGGCCGCGCCGTCGCAGTTCGAGCTCCACGGCACCATCACCGGATTCGTGGACGCGTCGAGCTTCCTGGTGCGGGGCACGCCGGTGGATGCGTCGCAGGGTGCGAGCTTCAGCGGCGGCACGGCGGCGCAACTGGGCAACGGGGTGTACGTGGACATCACGGGCCTGGTCTCCCCGACGGCGGGCAACGTGATCGTCGCCCGCACGGTCGCCGTGCACGCGTCGCCCGCCGCGGGTGACACGGTGGACCTGCAGGGCACCATCACCAGCGTCGACCCCGGCCACGCGCAATTCACGATGGACTGGCAATTGGAGGGCTCGACCACCCCGGTGACGGTGACCATCGCGGGCAATTGCGCCTACAACCACGGAGAGGCGTCGAACCTGGCGCCCGGAAAGACCGTGCAGGTAGAGGGCACATGGACCGGCGCCGGCGCCGTCGACGCCTACACCGTCAACTTCGGTGCCGACGGAGGTTCCGGCGACCTGCAGGCCTCCGGGCGCGTGTATTCCTGGAGCCAGGGAAGCGGGGTGACCACCTCGCAGACCGTCGCCACGGCGACGTCCACCTTCCAACTCGGGGGGTACACCCTCACCATCCCGGTGGGCGCGACCATCCCCGCCGGATTCGGAGACGGCGCGGACGTGGAGCTCAGCTTCACCACTTCCGGGGGCGTCAGCACGGTGCAGAAGCTGTCCATCGACAATTGAGAGCACCGATCACCATGGGCGAAGCGGCCGACACCACCCGCGCGGATCCCTGGGCCCAGTGGCTGCTGCGCGGGCGCGGCGGCGGCAGCGCCGAGCACGAGGCTCGCATCGAGGCGCGCGTGGGGCGGTTCGTGGACCGCGTGCTGGACGCGCTGGAGCCGGAGCCTCCGCGATGCTTGCTGGACTTCGGCTGCGGCAGCGGCGCGCTGGGTCTGCGCGCGCTGCAGCGCTGGCCGGATATTCGGGTGGTGTTCGCCGACACGTCGCCCAGGCTGATGCGCGTGGCCGGCGAGCGGGCGACGGCCATGGGGGCCGCGGCGCGCTTCCGTCTGCTCGGGCTCGCCGTCGAGCCGGCCGTCGCGCCCGGCCTGCAGGAACTGGCCGATGCCTCGGTGGACGCGGTGGCCACGCGTTCGGCGCTGGCCTACGTGACCGACAAGCCGGCCATGCTGGCGGAGTTCCGCAGGGTGCTGCGCCCGGGGGGAGTGCTGTCGCTGGGCGAGCCGGTGTTCCGCGACGACGCGCTCGCCGCCTGCGCGCAGCGCCGCGCGCTCGAACAGGTGGAGCCGCCCGCGCAGATCCAGGCACGGCAGCCGCAGTTGCTGAGCCTGCTGCAGCGCTGGCGCTCGCAGCAGTTCCCCGACACCGAGGCCGAGCTGGCGCGCACTCCCCACTGCAACTACTCCGAGCGCGAGCTGTTCGCCTGGACCCTGCAGGCCGGTTTCGCGCAGGTGCACGTGGAGTTGCACATCGACGCCGGTCCCAGCCTGGCACCCGACTGGGACAGTTTCACCCGCCACACGCCGCATCCCTTCGCGCGCTCGCTGCGCGAGGTGCTCGACCACGACTTCCGGCCCGAGGAGCGCGCGCTGCTGGAAGGCGTGCTGCGCGAGAACTGGGATCGGGGCGCGATGGTCTCGGTGGAACGCATGGCCTACGTGCGCGCGCTGCGCCCCTGAGCGCCCGGCGGGCGTTCAGGCGGCCTGCCACGTCATCGGCGTCACGACGCACGGCGCGACGCGCCCACCCAGCTTCCGTGAAACCCGGCGGGCACGCGGTGGGACAGATGCACGGTGGCCAGCGGGCCCCGATCGAGCGCGGTGGCCTCGAACACCAGCAGCTCGCTGGTGTGGGTCGGCGGCCGGTGCACCAGGGCCAGCAGCCAGCCGTCACCCTCCGGCGCGTCGGGCGCGCGGGCGACGAACACGGGCTCCGAGAAGCGCTCGCCGGGCACGCCCCAGAAGGTGTGCTGGCGCCGCTCGCGCAGGTCGACGTGGACGAGGCCCGCACAGGCCTCGCGCCGGGCACCGAGGCGATCGGCGCAGGCCCAGCCGTGGCGATAGGGCAGGCCGGCACGGCGTTCGTCGATGCGCGGAAACTCGCCGTGGACTTCGCCCAGCGGCGTCTGCTCGAAGTCGCGGGTGTCGCCCTCCAGGTCGAAGCTCCAGCGCACCAGGCGCGCGCTGGCCGGCGCGGGCAGGCTGCCGTCGGGCCGCGGGAACAGCGGCGCCTCGTCGTAGCGCATGACGTCGGCATGCAGGCGCCGGCCGGCCTCGTCCTCCCAGGCGTTGAGCACGTGGAACACGTAGCACGGCGGCCCCTCGAACCAGCGCACGTCGCGGCCGTCGCCCTTGCGCGCGAGCAGCGCGACGTGGCTGCCCAGCTCGGGCCGCCAGGCATAGGCGGGGCCTCCGGAGCGGGCGCGATCCAGGTCGCCCTGCAGCGGCAGCACCGGCACCAGCACGTGGCTCCGGGTCACCACGAAGTCGTGCGCCATGCTGCAGTACGGGGCCTCGAATCGGGTCCGATGCAGCAGGCGGCCCTGCGCGTCGAGTTCCCCGTACACGATGGCGCGCGACAGCGGGCCGTCCGCCGCGTAGCCGAAGAACACCAACTCGCCGCTTTCGGGGTCGAGCTTGGGATGGGCGGTGAAGGGCCCCTGCAGCGCGCCGCCGGCGTTCCAGGGGCCGACGGATTCCAGGGCGCGCGCATCCAGCTCGAAGGGCAGGTGCGCCTCCTCCAGCGCCAGCAGGCGTCCGGCGTGCGCCAGCACGTGGGTGTTGGCCTTGCCCTGGCCGGCGGTGCCACCGGCCTGCTGCGCGGGCCGGCCGAAGCCGGGGGCGTCCGACAGGCGCTGCCCGGCCTGGCGTTCCGCGCGCCAGCGCTCGGTGCGCACCCAGCGGTTGCGATAGGACACGCCGTCGTCGTCGAAGCGGAAGGCGTGCACCATGCCGTCGCCCAGGAACCAGTGCTCCCGCGGATCGGGGAACTGCGGGTTGGGGCCGTTGCGGTACAGGGTGCCTCGCAGTTGCTGCGGCAGGCGCCCCGTCACGCGCAGGCCGCGGGCGTCGTATTCGGTGTCGATCGGCGCCAGCGCGAGATCGGGTGCGGATTGCGCTTCGGTGGGCATGTTCGCGCCTTCGATATTGACAGTGGAAACATCTGCATCCTGCCATGGGTTCCGCGAGGCGGTCAAGCAATATTTACAATGGAAACATGAAGGCTTCGAACTCCCCCCGCGACGCCGCCGCGGCGGCGCGCCGCTATCACCACGGCGACCTGCACGCGACCCTGCTGCGCCTGGCGCTGGACATGCTGGAGCAGCATGGCGTGGAGGGGCTCACGCTGCGCGCGCTGGCGCGCGAGGCGGGCATTTCCCATGCCGCGCCCAAGAACCACTTCGACGATCTCACCGGCCTGCTCAGCGAAGTGGCCGCGGTGGGGTATGCGCGCCTGGCCGATGCGCTGGAGGAAGCCGCCGCGGGCGCGCCGGACGACCCGCGCCGGCGCATGGTGGCGCTGGGCCATGCCTATGTCGCGCGCGCCCACGCGCAGCCCGGGCTGTTCCGGCTGATGTTCCGCGACGCCTGCCTGGACTTCCAGCGCCCGGCATTGCGCGACGCCAGCGCGCGCTCCCGCTCGGTGATGCTCGATGCGCTGAGCCATGGGCCGCGCGGCGAAGCGCCGGGTGCGGGGTCGAAGGCGGGGGCGAAGGCGGGAGCGGATGCGGGCCTGGAAGTGGCGCTGGTGGCGGCCTGGTCGCTGGTGCACGGATACGCCGTGCTGCTCACCGACGGTCGGCTCGACCGCGCGCTGGAGCACACCGGCATGGCCTGGGAGGCCATGCTGGACGGCGTGTTCGCCAGCCTGCGCTGAGCCGCGTGTCGGCGCGGGACGATGCGGCCTCCGCGCGGCCGGGCTGTCAGCCTGGGCCGGACGCGCCGGAGGGTGCCGCGCGCTTCTTCAGGCGCAGGCGGTACCACAGGGTCCACGCTGCGAGCGCTCCGTAGACCGCGTATCCGAGCATCGGCGACACGACCAGCACGCGCTCGATGGGCAGGCGCATCACCAGCCACGCCCGCAGCGCGAACTCGGCGCACAGCCCCAGGCCCCAGACCAGGGTGATGAGCCGGACCGAGCGCGCCAGCCCCGGCCTGGCCCGCCACGCCGCCTCGAAGCTCTCGGCGCCGTCGGCCGACTCGCGCGCCAGGGTTGCCCGCGCCAGGTAGAACACCAGCGGACGCCCCAGCGCCAGCGAGATCAGGAAGGCCAGGCCGATGGCACCGGTCACCAGGGATTCGCGCAGCAGCAGCAGGCGCGGCTCGCCGCCGACCAGCGAGGCCGCGGCCGACAGCACGATGCCCAGCAGCACCAGCAGGCTCAGGGCATCCAGCCGGCGCGCACGCGCCAGCCCGGCCAGTGCCCAGAGCGCCGGCGGAATGCCCGAGGCGACCAGCGCGCCGAACTCGCCCAGCCAGGGCAGGCACAGCCGGTACACGAGCCAGGGACCGAGCAGGTTGACCCCGAGTTCGAGCAGCAGGCCGCGGGACGGTCGGCTCATCGCGGCACTTCCACGGCCTTCAGGTCCCCGACGATGGCGTAGGCGGCGCGCACCTGGGCGCCGATCGGGATGTTGCGGTTGGCCAGCAGCACGATGCCCACGCCCAGCCGGGGCACCATCGCCACATAGGCGGAAAAGCCGTTGGTCGCGCCGGTCTTGTCGATCCAGGCGTCGGGCGTGGGCCGCGCCGGTGGAT
Organism: Pseudomonadota bacterium; assembly: GCA_021848345.1. Lineage (GTDB taxonomy): Bacteria > Pseudomonadota > Gammaproteobacteria > Burkholderiales > Burkholderiaceae_C > Thiomonas_A. The sequence goes on from JAJZUV010000001.1 coordinate 163,938, forward strand.
CGATGCGCGCGGCCGGCACCGCATCCAGGATCATGCGCATCGAATTCGCCTCCAGCAGCGTAGGCAGCGTGGCGGGGTAGGGCACCTGCTCCCACACCAGGTCCTGGGTCAGCACGCCGGCCCGGACATGGCCCGTGCGGGTCAGTTCCAGGGCCTCGCGCAGATCGGGTGCGAGGTCCCGCCCGTCCAGGTTCAGGCGCAGCAGATGCAGCAGATCGCCGGCCGTGGTGCGCAGACCGTAGGCTTCGTCGGCGAGCTCGCCGCGTTGCATGCGTATCGGCTTGCCGTCCTGCGTGGTGCCCAGCGCGTAGTGGGGGCGCTCGCCGGCGGGCACGCGCAGCCAGCTGTGGCGCATGCCCAGCGCGGGCAGCAAGCGCCCCTGCATGGCCTGGGCGAAGGGCAGGCCCAGGCTTTGCGCGGCGGCCGCGCCGAGCATGCCGGTGGCGATGTTGCTGTAGGTGCGGCAGCTTCCCGGCGCGCACGCCGGCTTCCAGGCACGCAGGTAGGCCAGCAACTGCGCGCGGTCGCGCACGCCGTCGGGCACCTGCAGGGGCAGGCCGCCGGGCGTGTAGGTGCCCAGTTCCAGCACGGTGACCTGGCCGAAGGCGCTGCCGCGCAGTCGCGGCACGTAGCGCTGCACCGGCGCGTCCAGGTTCAGGCGGTGCCGCGCCACGGCCCAGGCGGCCAGGGTGGCGGTCAGGATCTTGGTCACCGAGCCCACCTCGAACAAGGTGGCGTCGTCGACCGGCGCGCCGCTGGCCGTGGAGGCCACGCCGTAGTTCAGCACGTAGGAGCGTCCCGCTGCGAGCACCCCGACCGCCATGCCGGGGATGTGGCGCTGGCGCATCAGCGGGACGACGACCCGATCGACCGCCGCGGTGACCCGGACGGACGAAGGCGCGGCCGCCTGCGCCACGCTCGCCCCCAGCCCCGCGCAGGCGATGAGCGTGGCGAAGGACGCGAGGCGCGTACGCATGCCCCGGCCCTTCGCGTCGCGAGGCGTGGGTCCGGGGGCCGGTCGAAGCCAGGGGAGAGTTGGAAGCGGCGGCATGGCGAGCATGGAAGCGAGGCGACGCCCCGAAGTATGCCTGCGCATGCTCGCGCGTCGCCGCGTGCCGCCTCAGTGGGCTTCGCCCGGGGCCAGCGCCCGCTCCAGCAGGCGCAGGCCCTGGTCGATCTCCTCGGGCGTGCTGTCCAGGCGCGGCATGAAGCGCAGGCAATGCGGGCGTGCCGCATTGATCAGCAGCCCCTGTTCGCGGCAGCGCTCCACCACGGCGCCGGCGCCGTCGTGGCCCAGTTCCAGCGCCCACAGCAGCCCGTGGCCGCGCACCTCGCCGAGGCCGTGGCGTGCCGACAGCTCGCGCAAGCCCTCGCCCAGCCTCGCCCCTTGCGTGCGCACCCCGGCGAGGAATTCCGGCTGGCGCAGCCGGTCCAGCACGGCCAGCGCGACCGCGCACATCAGCGGATTGCCGGCATAGGTGCCCCCCTGGTCGCCATGCTCGAACACGCTGCAGTGCGCCCTGGCCAGCAGCGCCGAGATCGGCACGCCTCCTCCCAGGCCCTTGCCCAGGGTCAGCACATCGGGCTCGACGCCGAAATGCTGGAAGCCGAACAACTCGCCCAGGCGCGCGCATCCGGTCTGCACCTCGTCGAACATCAGCAACAGGCCGCGCTCGTCGCACAGCCGGCGCAGCGCGCGCAGGAATTCGGGGGTGGCCGGGCGCACGCCGGCCTCGCCCTGCACGGGCTCGAGCAGAATGGCCACGCTGCGCGGGCTCAGCGCGGCCAGCACCGAGTCCAGGTCGTTCAGCCGCGCCTTCGCGAAGCCGGGCACGTTGGGCGGGAACAGCGCATCCCAGCCGGCCTTTCCGCTGGCGGCCATGGTGGCCAGGTTGCGCCCGTGGAAGGCGTCGGCGAAGGTGACGATCTCGTAGGCCCCGCCGCGCGCCACGCGGCCCCATTTGCGCGCCAGCTTGATCGCGCCCTCGTTGGCTTCGGCGCCGGTGCTGCCGAAGAACACCTGGTCGAAGCCGCTGAGCTCGCACAGGGAGGCCGCCAGGCGCAGCGACGGCAGGTTGTACAGCGCGGGACTGGGCGTGAGCAGTTGGGTCGACTGTTCCTGCAGCGCGCGGCTGATGAGTTCGGGGCTGTGGCCCAGGGAGTTGACGGCCCAGCCCTGCAGCCAGTCCAGGTAGCGGCGTCCGGCCTCGTCCCACAGCCAGGCGCCCTGGCCGCGCACGAAAATGCTGGCGGGTCGCGCGGTGACCTGCATGAGATGCCGGAACTGCGGGTCGGGAACGGTGGTGGTCTGCATGGCCGGGGTCCTGTAAGGGCAGAGCGCAAAAACAAAAAGGCCACGGGGGTCAGCCGTGGCCTTGCGGAACAACGCGATTCGAAGGGGACTTCAGGTCTTCATCGTTTCGGTCTCACGCGCAGCACACGGCGACGAGCGACGGGCTCGTGCAGCTCGGGCGGCGGACGTGGGACGCGGGGTGCGTTGCATGGGCTCCGATGCTACAACGGAATGCCTCGGGCCGTGGAACTCAGGCGCCGGCTTGCAGGTCCATCCAGGCGAGCAGGGCGTCGCAAACCGCCCGCGGCTGTTCCATGGTCACCATGTGCCCGCTGTGTTCGATGAGCACCAGGCGCGAGCCGGGCAGCAGCGCCTGCATCTCCTCGTGCCGGACCGGCGGGCTCCAGGTGTCGTCGCGCCCGCAGCCCAGCAGCACCGGGCACTGCAGGCCGGCCAGCACGCCCCGGGCATCGGGGCGGCCCAGCAGCGCGCGGATCTGCGCCTCGTAGATCGCCGGGGTCTTGCGCTCCAGCATGTCCAGGATGGATTCGAACACCGGCGAGTCCCAGCGCGAGGGGTGCACCATGCCGCGGGCCCAGTCGCGTGCCATCGCGCGCATGCCGCGCTCGCGCGCGATCCCCAGCCACTCCATGCGCCGCGCGCGCTCGCGTTCTCCGGCCTCTCCGGCGGGCAGCGGGTCGATGCCGGTGTCCAGCAGCGCCAGGCGTTGCACGCGCTCCGGGGCCAGACGCAGCACTTCCAGCGCCACGCGCCCGCCCATCGAATGCCCGGCCAGCGCGAAGCGCTCGGCGGGCGCGCCCTCGAGCACGCTGCGCGCCATGGCCTGCAGGGAGTCGAGCTCGCCGTAGTCGGGAACCTGGCATGCGACCCCACGCGCCGCCAGGGCTTCGACCTGCGCGCTCCACACGGCCTCGTCGCACAGCAGGCCGGGCAGCAGGATGCAGTGGGCGGTCATGGCGCGGCTCCGGCAGCGCGCCCACCGTCTTCGGCGCCTCGCCCCAGTGCGAGCGCGGCGTCCGCGGCAGCCCGCAGGAAGCGCGCGGACAGCGCGGGGTCCTGCATCAGTCGGGCCATGAGCAAGCCGCCCACCATCGTGGACAGGATGGCGATGGACGCGCCGCGCGTGGCCTCGTCCGGCTCGGCCGACAGGATCCCGTCCAGCAGGTCCAGGTAGCCGCGGGCCTCGGCCTCGAAGATCTCACGCAATCGCGCGTCGCCGCGGCGAGCGGCATCGGCGCCCAGCGCGACGAAGGCGCAGCCGTCCGCCACACGGTCGCGGTGCTCCGGCGACAGGTATCCCCGCACGAAGCTGGCCAGCGCATCCCCGCGCGCGCCGGCGACCTCGTGGGTCCAGCGCGCGCGCCCTCGGGACAACGCGCGTTCGGCGGCCTGGCGGACCAGGTCCTCCTTGGATTCGAAGTTCTTGTAGAAACCGCCGTGGGTCAGCCCCGCGGCCTGCATGACCTCGCTCAGGCCGATGCCGTCGAATCCGCGGTCGCGAAACAGGCGCGCCGCGGAGGCGATGACCTCCTGGCGGTTCTTCTCGGCTTGTTCCTTGCTTACCTTCATGCGTTGGACCCGGAAGGGTGATGGGGCACCGGCAGGGTTTCCTCGTGACTTACCAGCAGCCAGCTCAGCACCGCCGAAACCGCGGCGACCGTCGCCGCCGCGAGCAGCACGTCGACGAAGCCCTGCGCGAAACCGGCGCGCGCCAGGGACTGCAGACCTCGCGCGGCGGCCGGGGAAAGCCCCGCCGTCGCGCCCGCCGGATCGCCCGCCACGATATGCGAAACCAGCGTGCCGACCGGAGCATAAGGCCTTGTCGCGCCGGCCAGCGCGGCGGCCAGGTAATGGCGCGTGCGCCCGACCAGCACGACCCCCAGGGCCGTGATCCCGACCACCAGTCCGACAAAGCGAAGCGTGGCGCCTATGCCGGAGGCCATGCCGGCGCGTTGCGGCGGGATCACGCTCATCGCCACCTTGGCCGTCTCGCCATTGAGCAGCCCCGCGCCGCAGCCTGTCCAAGCCATGCCGACGGCCACCGCGGCATAGCCCGCGTGCCCGGCGATCAGCCAGGCCGTCAGCGCATTGCCCGAGGCCGTGATCCAGAGGCCGGCGCCGAGCAGCGTGCGTCCCGACATCCGATGCGCGAGCGCCGTGGTCGCGCGCGGCACGATGAACAGCGGCAGTGCGAAGGGCAGCATGCGCAGGCCGGCCGCCGCGGGCCCGAAGCCGAAGGCGTTCTGCAGATACAGGGGCAGGTAGGTCAGCATGACCTGCGCGGAGGCCGCGAAGCCCAGCATGGCGACGCTGCTGCCCAGGAAGGTGCGTCTGCGGAACAGCGCGAGATCCACCATCGGCCGCGCCTGCACCCGCTCGGCGATCACGAAGCCGACCGCGAGCACGGCGCCGCCCGCGAGGCGCAGCAAGGTCGAGCGACTGCCCCAGCCCGCGGTGTTGGCGTCGATCATGGCCCACACGATCAGGAACAGCGCGCTGCCGAACAGCAGCATGCCGGCCAGGTCGACGCGCCGGGCGTCCGGATCCGAGGACTCCTCCACGCTGGACAGGCTCAGCGCCAGCAGCGCGATGCCCACCGGCACGTTGACGATGAACACCCAGCGCCAGCCGAAGGCGGCGGTCACCGCGCCGCCCACGACCGGACCCAACGCGACCGCCACGCCCATGACCGTGCCCCAGACGGCAAAGGCATGGGCGCGTTGCGGGCCGCGGAACACATGACCCAGCACGGCCAGCGCGGCGCTGAGCTGCAGCGCCCCGCCGATGCCCTGCAGGGTGCGCGCGGCGTTCAGGATGCGAGCGTCGGGCGCGAGACCGCACAGCAGCGAGGCCAGCGTGAACACCACCAGCCCGCTGAGCATCAGCCGGCGCCGCCCGAAGCGGTCGGCCAGCGCGCCGGCGGGCATCAGGCAGGCGGCGAAGCTCAGGATGTAGGCGCTCACCACCCATTCGATGTCCGCGAAGGAGGTTCCCAGGCTGCGGGCGATGGCGGGCAGCGACACCGCGACCACGTTCGAGTCCAGCATGAGCATGAAGGAAACCCCCGAGACGCTGAGCAGCACCCGCGCGGCGCGCCCCGAGATGCGCGTTGCCGCGGGCCTTGCGGCCGCTTGTGCAGAGCCGCTTTCGATCGACGCCATGATGATTCCGCTCCCGCTGGATGTTGTTAGTTAGATGATGAACGACATCCTACATGGGAAGCGAGGCCCTTGCTTGGCCTGGCGAAATGGAACAGTAGCCATACGGTCATTGAAGCCTTCGAGCGCGATCATGGCTTCGGTTTTATGATGACGAAAATCGTAAATGGCTCCAACCCTGGGGCCGTCGATTCTTCTCAGGGAGTCGTCTCATGAACATCGGGAATTGCGTCGCGCTGGTCACCGGCGCCAATCGGGGTCTGGGCGCGGCCTTCGTGCGCAGCCTTCGAGCCGCAGGAGCGGCGAGGATCTATGCCGCGTCGCGCGGTCCCCTGGCTGCGGACACGCAGGGCGTGGTCCCGGTGCGTCTCGACGTGAACCGACCCGAGCAGGTCCAGGCGCTGGCAGCCGAACTCGGGGACGTGAATCTGTTGATCAACAATGCCGGGGTCGCGGAGTTCGGGGAACTGCTGGCGCCGGAATCCACCGACGCACTGCGTCGCCAATTCGAGACCAACGCCTTGGGGCCGTTGCGCCTGGTGCAGGCCTTCGCGCCCGTGCTCAAGCGCAACGGCGGCGGGGGCGTGATCAACGTCGTCTCCGTGCTGAGCTGGCTGACCCTGCCGGGCAGCGGGGCCTACAGCGCGTCGAAGGCCGCGTCCTGGGCGCTGGGCAACGCGCTGCGCGGGGAACTGAAGGTGCAGGGCACGGAACTGCTTGCGGTGCATTGCGCCTTCGTCGACACCGACATGAGCCGCGGCATGCATGGCGACAAGCTCGATCCGGACCAACTGGCGCGCCTCAGCCTGCAGGCGCTGCAGGCCGGTCACGCGGAACTGCTGGCCGATGCGACGACGCGTCAGGTGCACGCCGGCCTGGCGGGGCAACCGGCGGTCTATCTGGGTGCGGCCGCCTGAGGCCAGGCGGGGCTCAGATCGGCCGGTGTCGCAAGGCCCGCTTGATTTCCAGCGCGATCGCGGCCAGCAGTCCGGGGACGCCGACGATCAGGAAGATCGTGGCCAGGCCGACATGGCGCGCCGCCAGCAAGCCGACCAGGAACGATCCAGCGACACCGCCGAAACGGCCGATGCCCAGCATCCAGCCGATGCCGGCTCCGCGGCCCTGCGTGGGGTAGTAGGCGGCGGCCAGCGCGGGCATCGAGGACTGCGCGGTGTTCATCAGCGCGCCGCCGGCGAACACGGTCAGCGTGAGCAGGCCGAGGTTGCCCATCACGTGGCCGATCAGGTAGATCAGCACGGCGGTCAGCGCATAGGCGGCCGCGACCACGCGATCGGCCTGGAATCGGTCCATCAGCATGCCGGCCGCCACGGCGCCGATGCCGCCCAGCGGGAACAGCGCTGTGATCAACGTGGCCTGGCGCGGCGCCATGCCGGCGTCCTTGAACAGGATGGGCATCCAGTTGATCAGGGCGTAGAAGATCACCAGGCCCATGAAATAGGCGATCCACAGCATCACCGAGCCGGCCAGGTGCGAGCGGCCCAGCACTGCGGCGAGCCCGCGCGGGCCGTGCTTGTCCTCGGCGGCATCGAGCACGAAGTGCTCGACCTCGCGGGCGCGGGGCGAAATGCGCGCGAGAATCTCGCGCGCCCGCGCGCCGTCGATCCCGCGTGCCAGCAGGTAGCGCACCGATTCGGGCAGGCGCCATTGCAGCAGCAGCGCCAGCAGCAGCGGCACGATGCCGCCCACCAGCAGCACGCTGCGCCATCCCCACAGCGGAATCATCCAGGCGGCCAGGAAGCCGCCGCCCGCGGCGCCGATGGGAAAGGCGCAGAACATCGCGTTGGTGAACATGGCGCGGCGACCCGACGGGGAGAATTCGCCGGTCAGCGCCACCGCGCCCGGGGCCGCCGCGCCCAGGCCGAAGCCGGTGAACAGGCGCATCACGGTGAGCATGCGCAGGTCCGCGGCGAAGCTGGCCAGCAGGCTGGCCGCGCCGAACACCAGCAGCGCGCCGAACAGCACCTTCTTGCGTCCGATGCGGTCGGCCAGCGGCCCGGCGATCAGCGGGCCGGCGGCGAAGCCCACCAGCGCGGCGCTGAGCACCGGCCCCAGATCGCCGCGTTGCAGGCCCCATTGCTGCAGCAGCGACGGCGCGATGTAGCCGATGGCGGCCGTGTCGAACCCGTCCATCAGGATGATCGTGAAACACAGCGCGACGATCAGCCACTGGAAAGGCGAGAAGGGCGAGGTGTCGATGAATTCCTGCAGGTCCTGGGTGTTGCGCATGGGTCTTGTCTCCGGAAGGTTCTTGTGTGCGCGATGCCCGGCTCAGAGTGCGCCGACCTGCACGTCGAGCACCGCGGCGCGTCCCTCGTCCAGCGCCGCGAAGGCCTCGCGCAGTGCCGGCTCGACCTCGTCGGCGCGGCTGATCCGGCGTCCCCATGCGCCGCCGGCCGCGGCGGCGATGCCGGCGTGATCGGGCGCCGGCGCGAAGGACACGCCCAGGTCCTCGGAGCGGCCCACGGCGTCGCCCGCATGCAGCGCCAGCGCCGACAGCTTGGGGGACTTCCAGCCGCCGTTGTTGAAGATCACGGTGAGGAAGGGGGCGGCATAGCGCCGCGCCATCCAGTGCACCGACGAGGGCACCGAGAACAGGTAGGAGCCGTCGCCGCACATGACCACGACCCGGGAGCCGGGGCGCATCAGGCGCACGCCGAGGGCGGCACCGCCGCTCCAGCCCAGCGATCCGCCGCCGCTGGCCAGCAGACTGCCGGGCTGGGTCAGGCGCAGGTGGTTGATCACCGTGTGGTAGTTGGAGATCCCTTCGTTGCACACGACGGTGTCCGCGTCGATGTGGCGCCGCAGGCAGGCGCTCAGGTACTCGGGCGTGATGCACGCGTCGGCCGGGCGGAGCTCCAGCTGCGCCAGCTCGGCGTCGCGCCGCGCGTGCAGCGCCGCGATGCGCGCGCGGCGCTGCTCGATGGCCTGTTCGGGCAGCGCGCGGCGATCGAGTTCGGCGTCGAGCTGAAGCAGCGCGCACAGCGCATCGGCCTGCGCCGAGCGTTCGGCGCCGATGTACCACAGGGGCATGGCCTGCTTGAGCGCGTCCACGTCGATGTGGAAGATCCTCGCGTCCCGCGCCGGCCGGTTCACGGTGGGAATCCAGGGCACGTCGCTGTCGAGCACCAGCACCACGTCGGCCTCGGCCAGCAGCGGGTTCTGCACCGGCTGGTTCCACTGGTTGCCCAGGTACATGGGGTCGTCGCTGGGCAGGTTCAGGCAGGACGGCGCCGACTCGCACACCGGGATGGCCAGGCGCGTGCTCAGGCGCTGCAGTGCGCGCACGGCCTCGGGGCGCCGTCCCAGATGCGAGGTGACGATCAGCGGCGCGCGCGCCCCGCACAGCGCGTCGGCCAGTTCCTTCAGCATGGCGGGTGCGAGCGCCAGCGGCTCCAGCGGCCGGGCCAGCACCGGCGCGGCCTCCAGCGCGGGAACCTCCTGCTCCAGCACCTCGCGCGCGGCGCTGAGGTAGACCGGTCCCTGCGGCGCGCTGCAGGCGATGCGCAGCGCGCGCGCGAGCACCTGCGGCACATTGTGGCCGACGCGGATCTCGTAGTCGTACTTCATGTAGCCGCGCACGATGCCGTGCTGATCGTGCACGTCCTGGATCCAGTGGATGAACTCGTTGCGGCTGCCGCGCAGCTCGCCCTCCTGGGTCAGCGGCGAGGCCCCGGCGAAGATCAGCACCGGCACGCGCCCGCGCGCGGCGTTGTGCACCGCGCCGGCCAGCGCCTGGGTGCCGCACTCCACGTGCACCACCACCGCCTGCGGACGCCCGCTGGCCAGCGCGCAGCCGTGCGCGGCCGACAGCGCGACCATCTCGTTCGGGCAGGTGATCAGGCGCGGCAGCGCGCGGCCGTGCTCGCGGGCCTGCTCGATGGCTTCGAGCAGCGGCGGATGGTCGCTGCCGAGGTTGGCGAACAGGAATTCGATGCCGAGCTGCTGCAGGCTGTCGAGCAGCAGCGCGGCCGTGGTCTGGTTGGGCATGGATCGTCCCGTGGTCCGGAATGCGGGCTGGACGGCCAGTCTAGACAGGCCTTCCGGCGCGGGACAATGCCCCCTGCCGCATTTGGGATATTCACGGAATCGATGGTTCGCGCTCGTCTCGGTAGAGCTCGAGGAACAGGTCGCGGAACCAGCGCAGCCCGGGGTCGGTCGTATAACGCCGGTGCCAGTGCAGACTAACGCGGATGGGCGGCGGCGAGCCCGGCGCCTGGCGCACTTGCAGCGGCGTGCCGGGCATCCACTGCGCCACCTGGTCGGCCACGTTGCGCGGCAGCAGCACCGCGAGATCGTTGCGCGCCAGCAGCGCGGGCAGCACCATGAAATTGGGCAGCCACAGCCGGATGCGCGATTCCAGTCCCGCCGCGCGCAGGATCTCCAGGGTCTGCGGATGGGAAGTGACCGCCGCGTAGTCGGCATCGGCCTGTGCGTGCTCGGCGCGGCGAAGTTCCACGTAGCGTTCGACCAGTACCGGTTCCGACACCAGGCCCTGGTCGTGCAGGTGCGGCAGATAACCCACGGCCAGGTCCAGGCGGGCGGCGTCCAGCGCGGCCGCCAGTTCGGTCGAGGGGATCTGGGGCAGTTCCAGCGTGATGCCGGGGGCGCGACGACGCAACTCGGCCAGCAGGCCGGGCAGGAAGGCCACGCTGCCGAAATCGGTCATGTACACGCGCAGCGTGCGGGTGCTGCGAACGGGGTCGAACTGCAGGTGCTCGTCGAGCATGGCCTGCAGGTTGCGCAGCGCCGGCCCCAGCGCCGCCGCGACGCGATCGGCCACCACGGTGGGCGCCATCCCCGACTGGTGGCGCACGAACAGCGGGTCCGAGAACAGCAGGCGCAGGCGGGTCAGCCCATGGCTGACCGAAGGCTGGGTGAGCCCGATGCGCACCGCCGCGCGACTGACGCTGCGCTCGGCGTACACCGCATCGAAGATCTTCAGCAGGTTGAGATCGACCCCGTGGAGTTCCATGGACTGGCCCGTCGCGAACTGCCGCCGATGGTACCCGGCGCGGGCGGGCGATCCGCCGCGGTACCCATGGGGACATATTCGAATTCAAGTATGCTTTTTGCCGATTTGCTCTCCAGACTTCCATCGCGAGCGGCCGGGCGCCGCCGGGCATCGTCATGAACCCCAGTTCGAATTCCCCGCATTCCCCCGTGCCGGTTTCGCCGTCGCTGGAGCCGCTGGCGCGTACCGCGCACATCGGCAGCGATCCGGGAGGCGTGGGCACGCGCACCCTGTACCTGCTGCTGCTGGCCGCGCTGGTCGGCGTGGCCGCGGTGCCGGTGGCCAAGGCGCTGCTGCTGCTCATCGGGCTGATCACCCACCTGAGCTTCCAGGGGCGCTGGGACTGGAGCATGGGCGCCCCCGGGGACAACCACCTGGGCGCCTGGGTGATCGCGGTGCCGGTGCTCGGTTCGGTGATCGTGGGAATCATGGCGCGCTATGGCTCGCCTGCCATTCGCGGTCACGGCATTCCCGAGGCGATGGAGCAGATCCTGCTCAACCGCAGCCGCATTTCGGCGCGCGTGCTGTGGCTCAAGCCGCTGTCGGCGGCGATCTCCATCGGCACCGGCGGGCCGTTCGGCGCCGAGGGGCCGATCATCGCCACCGGCGGTGCGCTGGGTTCGCTGGTCGGCCAGTGGCTGCACATCACGCCCGACGAACGCAAGACCCTGCTGGCTGCCGGGGCCGCGGCGGGAATGACGGCGGTGTTCGGCACTCCGGTGGCGGCGGTGCTGCTGGCGGTGGAATTGCTGTTGTTCGAATTCCGTCCCGCCTCGTTGTTGCCGGTGATCGGCGCTTGCGCCGCCGCCGCGGGGTTGCGCGTGGTGCTGCTGGGCAACCATCCCTTTTTCGCGATGCCGGCGCTGGCATGGCCGCAGCCGGGCGCGTTGCTGGCCACGGTGCTGCTTGGCGCGCTGGTGGGCCTGGTCGCGGTGGGCGTCACGCGCGCGCTCTATGCCATCGAGGATGCCTTCGAGCACCTGCCCGTGCACTGGATGTGGTGGCCGGCGCTGGGCGCGCTGGCGGTCGGCCTGATCGGCTGGTGGCAGCCGCGCACCCTGGGCGTGGGCTACGACAACATCACCGCCGCGCTGGGAGGCAGCCTGGGCGTGGGGGCCCTGCTGGTGCTCGGCGCGGCCAAGCTGGTGTCATGGGCGATCGCGCTGGGCAGCGGAACCTCGGGCGGCACGCTGGCTCCGTTGATGACCGTCGGCGCCTGCCTCGGCGCCGTGCTGGGCTACGGCGTGGCGGCGGCCTTTCCGGGGCTCGGGCTGGATCCGCGCATGGCGGCCCTGATCGGCATGGCGGCGATGTTCGCCGGGGCCTCGCGTGCCTTGTTCACCTCGGTGGTGTTCGCGCTGGAAGCCACCTGGCAGACCTCGGGCCTGCTGGCGCTGATGATCGGCTGCGCCAGTGCCTACATGGTCTCGGGCCTGCTCATGCGCGAGACCATCATGACCGAGAAGATCGCGCGTCGCGGCGTGCGCGTGCCCAGCGCCTACCAGGCCGACCCCTTCGCCCAGGCCCGCGTGGCCGACCACGCCAGCATGCAGGCGCTGGGCCTGCGCGCGGCGCAGACCGTGGAGCAGTTGCGGGCCTGGCTGCAGCAGCAGGGCAGCGCCGCGCACCAGGGCTACGCGCTGGTGGACGAGGCCGGGCGCGTGGTCGGCGTGTTCACGCGCCGCGATCTGGCGCGCCAGGGCCTGGACCCGCAGGCGTCGCTGTCCAGTCTGGTCACGCGTGAGCCGGTCGTGGTGCGCGCCGAGCAGTCCCTGCACGAGGCGCTCAATCTGATGACCCTGCATGGCGTGGGCCGCCTGCCGGTGGTGGACGACGCGGACGGGGTCACGCTGCGCGGCATGCTCACGCGCAGCGACGTGCTCGGCGCGTGGCGCCAGCGGGCGCTGCACGCGACGCGCCTGGGCCATTGAGCGTGCAGCACGTGAGGACCTGGCTCCGCGGCTTCCTTCCCCCGGCCACGACGGTGGACGCGCGCGAGCGCCTGCGCATGGCGGTGGGCGGCGCCCTGGGCATCGCGGTGACCGCTTTCGCCGCGCATGCGCTGAGCCGCTGGCTGGGCGCCGCGTCGCCGTGGCTGGTGGCGCCGCTGGGCGCCAGCGCCGTGCTGGTGTTCTGCGCACCCTCCAGCCCGATGGCCCAGCCGTGGCCCGTGATCGGAGGCGACACGCTGTCGGCCCTGGTCGCCGTGGTCTGCGTTCGCTGGCTGGGGCATTCCGATCTGGTCGCCGCCGTGGCGGTGGGCGCGGCCATCGCGGTGATGGTGGCGTTGCGCTGCCTGCATCCCCCCGGAGGCGCCTCGGCCCTGCTGACGGCGCTGGGCGGCGTGACGGACCCGCACTTCGCCTTGTTCCCCGTGCTGGTCGACACCTTGCTGCTGGTGGCGGCGGGGCTGTTGTTCAACAACGCCACCGGGCGCAGTTATCCCCATCGGCCGATCGAGGGCAAACGCGCCGATTCCGATCGAGCATCGCGGGATCGGCTCGGCGGCGAGCTGGATCGCCTGCTGGCCCGCTACAACCAGGTGTTCGACATCACGCGCGACGACCTGCTGGCGCTGGTGGAAAACACCCAGCTGCAGAGCTACAGGCGCCGCCTCGACGACCTTCGCTGCGCCGACGTCATGTCACCCGACCCGATCGCCGCGCGCCCCGGCATGCCGCCGTGGGAAGCTGCCGCGCTGCTGCAGCGCCACCGCGTGAAGGCGCTGCCCGTGGTCGACGGCGAGCGCCGCCTGGTGGGCATCGTCACGCCGACCGATCTCGCGCGCCCAGGCTCCAGCGTGGGGGAAGTCATGACCCGCGATCCGCGCGTGGCCGCCGAGAGCATGCCGCTGGCGGCGTTGATCCCGCTGTTCGCCGGCGCCGGGCACCATCATCTGCCGGTGGTGGCGCCTGGGCGCCGCCTGGTGGGCATGATGACCGAGTCCGATCTGGTGGCCGCGCTGGCGCGCGCCGGCGGGGCTTCCTGAAGCGGCCGGGCAGGGCCCGGGCACCGATCACCCCGGGGGCGCCTGCGGATCTTGTTCCTTGCGGGCGTCGAGGCCGAAATCCATCCAGTCGTCGCCCAGCAGTTCGGCCGGGTGCTGGGTGCGCTCGGAGCCGTTGCCGCAGCGCATCGAATCGGCCGGGCAGTAGCGCTCGCAGCCCCAGCACACCCGCTCCGGGTGCGCCGGGTGCAGGGGAAACTTCTTGGGCATGGCCTGGGACCGCGGTTGCCGCGTCTATTCGAAACGCGGGAACAACAGGTTGTTCTCGATGTGGATGTGTTCCAGCAGATCATCGCACAGCTTGCGCAGCCCGGCGTACAGCGAAGCCCAGGTATTGCAGGCATCCGCGGGCTCGCGCAGCTCGTGGGTCAAGGTCTGGATGCGCAGCAGCGCCTCGCCGTGGTCCACGTGCTCCTCGCGCATGCGCTGGATGGGCGGACGCAGGCGCATCGGCGGCTCCTGCGCCATCATGGGGAACAGGATGGTTTCCTCCTTCTCCATGTGCTGCAGCAGCTCCTCGTGCATCCCTCGCAGGTGATCGGCCAGTCCGGCCGGAACCTCGGGGTGTTCGCGGTGTACCCGTTCGACCTTGTCGGCCAGACGCACCAATTCCGGCAATTCGCGGCGATGCACGTCATGGAAGCGCCTGACGATGAACTGCGTCAGTTCGGCGGCGCGGTCCGGCAGCGGCGACGCCGGCTGCGGCCCCAGCGTGGCCAGTTCGGAGCACACGGCGTCGGCGTCGATGCCCCGGGCCTCGGCCGCATCGCGCAGCGTGGCGCCGCCGCCACAGCAGAAGTCCAGGCGATGGCGCCGGAACACCGCGGTGGCGCCCGGAATGTCGCGCGCCAGCTCGCCTAGGGTACGCTCGATCACGCCGGCCGACGGCGCGGCTTCAAGGGTCGTTACGGTAGACATTTCAGGGATTCCAAACAGGTAGAATGGATTCCACTATAGGCAGCGTCGAAGGTGCGGCCCATACTTCCGAAGAGGGACTCCGGCTGGAGGATGCATGCGACTGACCTCATTCGCCGATTTCGGGCTGCGCTCGCTGCTGGTGCTGGCCGCCAGCGAACAGACCACCTGGTCCAGCGCGGCACTGGCGTCGCGCCTCGAGGTGTCGCGTGACCACCTGGTGAAGGTGTTGCAGCGCCTGGCGGCCGGCGGCTACGTGCGCACCACGCGCGGGCCGGGCGGGGGCGTGCGCCTGGCGCGCCCGGCGCAGGGCATCCGACTGGGCGAGGTGCTGGCCTGGCTGGAGCAGGAGCCCGCGCTGACCGAGTGCTTCCGCGCGGACGGCGGCGCTTGCGTGCTGTCGGGCTTCTGCGCCCTGCGCCCGAAACTCGAGCGCGCGCGCCGGGCGTTCTACGCCGCGCTGGACGAGAGTACGCTGTCCGACTGCGCGACTCCGGGGCTGCAGCGCTTCGTGCTGAAGGAGCCCCCATCCCTCGCCGCTCGCCCATGAGCCGTCACCGCTGGACGCTGAGTTCCAAGATCTCGCTGTTCGCCGGCGTGTTCCTGCTGCTTTCCCTGCTTTCGGTCGGCGCCACGCTTTGGATTTCCTGGAAACTCCAGGGCGGAGCCGGCGCGGTCAACGTGGCGGGGCAGTTGCGCATGATGAGCTACCGCCTGCAGCTCGACGCGGGCGAACCCGGCAAGCCACGCGTTGGGGGCGAGATCGCGCGCATGCAGCAGGCCATCGATCTGCTGCGTCGCGGGGACCCGCGGCGCCCGCTGACGGTGCCCTGGGATCCCGCCATCCGCGCCCGCTTCGCCGTCGTGCGCGACGACTGGGTCAGGTTGCGCCCGCGCTGGATCGAGGGGACGGGCACGGACGGCGTGACGCGTGCGCAGGTGGACCGTTTCGTCGGCGAGATCGACGGCTTCGTGGGGGCCATCGAGCGACGACTGGACTTCTGGACCGCCCAGCTCCATACCGCCCAGATGGCCATGGGAGGCTTCGTGCTGGTGGCCTTCATGGCCATGTTCTTCCTCGCCTACCTGCACGTGCTGGAGCCAGTGGGCCAGCTGGCGCGCGGCGTGGAGGCGATCGCCGCCGGCGACCTGGGGGCGCGGGTGAGCGTGGGCAGCAGCGACGAGCTGGGCGATCTGGCGCAGGGCTTCAACCGCATGGCCGCGCAGCTGCAGTCGGTGCACGGCGAGCTGGAACAGCGGGTGCGTCAGAAGACGGCCGCGCTGGAGACCGAACGCCAGCGTCTGGCGGCTCTGTACGAGGTCAGCGCCCTGGTGGCGCGGGCGCCGAACCTGGAGGAACTGGCGCAGGGCTTCACGCGCGCCGTGCGGCGCATCGCCGGCGCCGACGGCGCCGTGCTGCGCTGGACCGACGAGACCGCGCAGCGCTACCTGCTGCTGGCCGCCGAGGGCATGCCCGACGGCATCGTGCAGGACGAGCGCTGCCTGAACGCCGGAGCCTGTCATTGCGGAGCTACTCGCCCGGACGACGGCGTGAGCGTGGTGCGCTTGCGTCGCGACGGCGCCGTGCCGCTGTTCGACCCCCACACCGACGACGCCTGCGTGCGAGCCGGATTCACCACCCTGCTCAGCGTGCCGGTCGCGGTGCAGAAGCGGGCGCTGGGCGAAGTGGACCTGTTCTACCGCGACTCCGAACCGGACCCCGAGCAGCATGCGCTGCTCGACGCGCTGGCCGACCACCTGGCGGCGGCCATGGAAAGTCTGCGCGGGGCGGCGCTGGAGCGCGAGGCCGCGGTGGCGCGCGAGCGCACCTTGCTGGCGCGCGAACTCCACGACTCCATCGCGCAGGCGCTGGCCTTCATGAAAATCCAGCTCCAGCTGCTGCGCGGCGCGCTGCGCGCGAACGACGCGCAGCGCATCGAGGCCGCGCTGGGCGAGCTCGACGCCGGCATCCGCGAGAGCCTGGCCGACGTGCGCGAGCTGCTGCTGCATTTCCGCACCCGCACGCAGGAGCAGGACATCGAACCGGCGCTTCGCAGCACCTTGCAGAAGTTCGAGGTGCAAAGCGGGCTCAGCGCCAGGCTGCGCTTCAACGGCCGCGGCCAGCCGCTGGACGCCGACGTGCAGGTGCAGGTGCTGCACGTGGTGCAGGAGGCCTTGTCCAACGTGCGCAAGCATGCGCAGGCGCGACGCGTCGACGTGACCGTGGAGAGCCTGCCCAGCTGGGTGTTCACCATCGCCGACGACGGACGCGGCCTGGACCCGCAGGCGGTGCAGCGCCAGGCGCAGTCCCACGTGGGCCTGCAGATCATGCGCGAGCGCGCCGCCGCGATCGGTGCCACGCTGGATCTGCATTCGGCGCCGGGCGCCGGGACGACGGTGTCGCTGCGCCTGCCGGAAATGGAAACGCTGGCCGCGGGGGCCGGCGCACGCATGGCGGAGAGCTGACGGATGGATGCGACGATTCGCGTGCTGCTGGTCGACGACCACGCGCTGTTCCGGCGCGGCCTGATCGCGCTGCTGGGCCTGGAGGCCGGCATCGAGGTGGTGGGCGAGGCGGGCGACGCCGGCGAGGCGCTGCGCCTGGCCACGCGCACCCAGCCCGACGTGGTGCTGCTGGACAACCACCTGCCGGGGGTGCGCGGCGTGGACGCCATCGTCGGCCTGCGCGAGGCCGCGCCCGGCGCGCAGGTGCTGATGCTCACGGTCAGCGACGATTCGGCCGACCTGGCCGCCGCATTGCGCTGCGGCGCCGGCGGCTACCTGCTCAAGACCTGCGACACCGACGAACTGGTGGCGGCGATCCGCCGCGCGCGCCAGGGACGCGTGATCATCGGCTCGCAGATGGGGGCCATGCTGGCGCGGGCGATGTCGGAGCCGCCGGCGCCCGCGGTCAGCGACGGCGAGCTGGACCAGCTCACCCCGCGCGAGCGCGAGATCGCCGCGGCCATCGCGCGCGGCGCCAGCAACAAGCTGATCGGGCGCGAACTGGGCATCGCCGAGACCACGGTGAAGGTGCACGTGCAGAGCATCCTGCGCAAGCTCGAGCTCGCCTCGCGGGTGCAGATCGCCGGCTGGGCGCTGCGCCACAAGCTCGATGCCCTGACGAAGTAGTTCTTCGGAACTACCCTCGGCGTAGGGCCGCCCGTACTTCCGGGCGATGCACGCGGCGCCCGCCGGGGCCTAAGGTTCGCTCCATGCCAACATCGCGTGGAGAAGGGTTATGCAAGCCGGCAACCAGGGCGCCTCGGGCGTGCGCGGCAGCGCGCAACGCTCGCTGATCGGCGCCACCATCGGGTTTTTCATCGGTTTCGGCGCGGTCTCGCTGTTCGGGCCGACCGCCCACAGTTTCATCGAGGTCATGCACCTGAGCCCCGAGCAGGTGGGGCTGCTGGTGGCCGTGCCCATGCTCACGGGCTCGCTGCTGCGCATTCCCTTCGGCGCCTGGGTGGATCTCAACGGCGGCAAGCGCCCCTTCCTCATCCTGCTGCTGGCCTCGGTGGTGGGCATCGCCGGGCTGTACTGGATGCTGCTCAGCCTGTATCCGGCGCACCTGACCCAGGCGCACTACCCCTGGCTGCTTCTGTTCGGCGCCCTCGGGGGCTGCGGCATCGCCACCTTCTCGGTGGGCATCGGCCAGGTGTCCTACTGGTTCCCGCGCGCTCAGCAGGGCAAGGCACTGGCCTTCTACGCCGGTTTCGGCAACACCTCGCCCGGGCTGGTGGCCATCATCCTGCCGCTGATCATCGCCGCCGGCGGGCTGTGGGTGGGCTATTTCGTCTCCCTGATCATCGTCGTGTCCGGCATCGGCCTGTACATCGCGCTGGGCTACGACGCGCCGTACTTCCAGCTGCGTCGCCGCGGCACGCCGGCGCCCCAGGCGCAGGCGCAAGCGCGCGAACAGGGGCAGGAGCTGTACCCGGCGCCCAGCATCGCGCGCACCCTGATGGATTCGGCGGCGAGCTGGAGGACCTGGCCGCTTGTCGCGCTGTACTTCACCTCCTTCGGCGGCTTTCTCGCGCTGACCGCCTGGCTGCCCACCTTCTGGGGCAGCTACTACGGCGCGCCGCACTGGGTGGCGCTGGGACTGACCGCCGGCTTTTCGCTGGTGTCCTCGCTGATCCGCGTGCCCGGCGGCAGCTGGTCGGACCGCCTGGGCGGCGAGAAGGTGGCCTTCGGCGCCTTCTGCGTGCTGCTGGCCGGCGCCGTGACCATGAGCCTGTCGGGCAACTTCGGCGTCTCGGTGGCCGGCGAGCTGCTGGTGGCGCTGGGCATGGGCGTGGCCAACGCGGCGGTGTTCAAGCTGGTGCCCCAGTACGTGCCCGACGCGGTCGGCGGCACCGCCGGCTGGGTCGGCGGACTCGGCGCGCTGGGCGGCTTCGTCGTGCCGCCCATGCTCGGGCGCATCGCCCAGCAGATGGGCAGCGTGGGCTATGCGCGCGGCTACGTCGTCTACGTGGGCCTGGCGCTGGCCAGCCTGTTGTTCACCGGGCTGCTGTACGCGACGCGCCACGGCGTGCGCCACGCCGCCCCCGCCATGACCGGCACGGCGCGCTGAGCCGCCCGCGCCAACCCGAGGAAACACGATGAGCCATTTTCTGGACCGGCTGACCCATTTCGCGCGCCGGCGCGAGCCCTTCGCCGGCGGGCACGGCGAGGTGACGACCGAGGACCGCAGCTGGGAGGACGGCTACCGCAAGCGCTGGCAGCACGACAAGATCGTGCGCTCCACCCACGGGGTCAACTGCACCGGCTCGTGCTCCTGGAAGATCTACGTCAAGGGCGGCATCGTCACCTGGGAGACCCAGCAGACCGACTATCCGCGCACCCGCGCCGACATGCCCAACCACGAGCCGCGCGGCTGCCCGCGGGGTGCCTCGGCGAGCTGGTACCTGTATTCGGCCAACCGCGTGAAGTACCCGATGGTGCGCGGGCGCCTGATGAAAATGTGGCGCGCCGCGCGCCGCGGCCTCGACCCGGTCGACGCCTGGGCCAGCATCGTGCAGGATCCGGCCAAGCGCAGCGAGTACCACCGCCTGCGCGGCATGGGCGGCTTCGTGCGCGCCAGCTGGGAGGAGGTCAACGAGCTGGTGGCGGCCGCCAACGTCTACACCATCAAGACCTGGGGCCCGGACCGCATCTACGGCTTCTCGCCCATCCCGGCCATGTCCATGGTCTCCTACGCCGGCGGCTCGCGCTACCTGGAGCTGATCGGCGCCGTGCCCGGCAGCTTCTACGACTGGTACTGCGACCTTCCCCCCTCGTCGCCGCAGGTCTGGGGCGAGCAGACCGACGTGGCGGAGTCGGCCGAGTGGTTCAACGCCACCTACCTGATGGCCTGGGGCTCCAACGTGCCCCAGACCCGCACCCCCGACGCCCACTTCTATACCGAGGCCCGCTACCGCGGCGCCAAGACCGTGGCGGTCACCCCGGACTACGCCGAGGTGGCCAAGCTCAGCGACGAGTGGCTGCACCCGAAGCAGGGCACGGACTCGGCCCTGGCGATGGCGCTGGGACACGTGATCCTGCGCGAATTCCATTTCGGCGAGCGCAAGTCCGCGTATTTCGAGGAATACTGCCGCCGCTACACCGATTTGCCGCTGCTGGTGCGCCTGGACGAGCGTGAGCTCGACGGCGGCCTGCGCGTGCTGGCCAGCGGGCGCTACCTGCGCGCCAGCGATTTCGCCGACGCCCTCGGCCAGTCCGAGCACGCGCAATGGAAGACCGTGGCGCTGGACGCCGAAGGCGAGGTGGCGCTGCCCCACGGCTCGGTGGGTTTCCGCTGGGCCGCGCAGGGGCTGGGCGACGGCAAGTGGAACCTGGAGCCGCGCGACGCGCGCGACGGCGCCGAGCGGGTGCTGGCGCTGTCGCTGGCCGCCATGCGCGACGGCGTGGCCGACGTGGGCTTCCCCTACTTCGGCGGCGTTCCGGCCGAGCACCACCCCGGCAACGTGCAGGACAGCGTGCTGGTGCGCAAGGTTCCCTATCGGGTGTTGCGCCTGGTGGAAGCCGACGGCAGCACGCGCGACGTCAAGGTGGCCACGGTGTACGACCTGCTGGCCGCGCACTACGGCATCGAACGCGGCTTCGGCGACGAGCGCAACCCCTGCGCCGGCAGCTACTCCGACAACCTGCCGTACACGCCGGCCTGGCAGGAGTCGATCACCGGGGTCAGCGCCGAGGTGGTGATCCGCATCGCGCGCGAGTTCGCCGACAACGCGCACCGCACGCAGGGCAAGTCCATGGTCATCCTGGGTGCCGGGCTGAACCACTGGTACCACATGGACATGCATTACCGGGCGATCATCAACATGCTGATGCTGTGCGGCTGCATCGGCGTGCCCGGGGGCGGCTGGGCGCACTACGTGGGCCAGGAAAAGCTGCGCCCGCAGACCGGCTGGACCGCGCTGGCCTTCGCGCTGGACTGGACCCGCCCGCCGCGCCAGATGAACTCCACCAGTTTCTTCTACGCCCACACCGACCAGTGGCGCTACGAGAAGCTGGGCGTGGACGAGATCCTCTCCCCGCTGGCCGACGCGTCGCGATTCGGCGGCAGCATGATCGACTACAACGTGCGCGCCGAGCGCATGGGCTGGCTGCCCTCGGCGCCGCAATTGCAGGCCAACCCGATCCGGCTGGCCGAGCAGGCCGCGCAGGCCGGGCTGGACCCGCGCGCCTACGTCGAGCGCGGCCTGGTCGACGGCAGCCTGCGCATGAGCTGCGAGGACCCCGACCACCCGGACAACTGGCCGCGCAACCTGATCGTCTGGCGCTCCAACCTGCTGGGCTCCTCGGGCAAGGGCTCGGAGTACTTCCTCAAGCACCTGCTGGGGGCCAACAACGGGGTGCTCGACACCGAGATCGCCGACCCCGCGCAACGCCCCCGCGAGGTGCGCTGGCACGAGCAGGCGCCCGAGGGCAAGCTGGACCTGCTGGTCACGCTGGACTTTCGCATGAGCACCACCTGCCTGTTCTCCGACGTGGTGCTGCCGGCGGCCACCTGGTACGAGAAGAACGACCTCAACACCACCGACATGCACCCCTTCATCCACCCGCTGTCCGCGGCGGTGGACCCGGTGTGGGAGGCGCGCGCCGACTGGGACATCTTCAAGGGCCTGGCGCGCAGCTTCTCCGAGGTCTGCGTCGGACACCTCGGGGTGGAGCGCGACGTGGTGCTCACGCCGCTGATGCACGACACCGCCGGCGAACTCGGCCAGGCGCTGGACGTGCGCGACTGGAAGCACGGCGAATGCGAGCTGCGCCCGGGCAAGACGGCGCCGGCCATTGCCGTGGTCGAGCGCGACTATCCCAACACCTACGCCCGCTTCACCGCGCTGGGCCCGCTGATGGAAAGCCAGGGCAACGGCGGCAAGGGCATCGCCTGGAACACCGAGGACGAGGTGCGGGCGCTGGCCGAACTCAACGGCGTGGTGCGCGAACCCGGGGTCGCGCACGGGCGGCCGCGCATCGAAAGCGACATCGACGCCGCCGAGACCATCCTGATGCTGGCCCCCGAGACCAACGGCCACGTCGCGGTGAAGGCCTGGGAGGCGCTGTCGCGCATCACCGGGCGCGAGCACGCGCACCTGGCGCTGCCCAAGGAGCACGAGAAGATCCGCTTCCGCGACATCCAGGCGCAGCCGCGCAAGATCATCACCTCCCCCACCTGGTCGGGCATCGAGGACGAGAAGGTCTGCTACAACGCCGGCTACACCAACGTGCACGAGCTGATCCCCTGGCGCACCCTGAGCGGACGCCAGCAGTTCTACCAGGACCATGCCTGGATGCTGGCCTTCGGCGAGGGCTTCGCCAGCTACCGGCCGCCGGTCAACCTCAAGGCGGTGCACCCGGTGCGGGGCAAGTACGGCAACGGCAACCCCGAGGTGGTGCTGAACTGGATCACCCCCCACCAGAAGTGGGGCATCCACAGCACCTTCACCGACAACCTGATCCTGCTCACCCTCAGCCGCGGCGGCCCCTGCGTGTGGATCTCCGAGGACGACGCGCGCGCCGCCGGCATCGAGGACAACGACTGGATCGAGGTGTTCAACGCCAACGGCGCCATCGCCGCGCGCGCCGTGGTCAGCCAGCGCGTGCGCGTGGGCATGGCCATGATGTACCACGCGCAGGACCGCCTGGTGAACACCCCCGCCTCCGAGGTCACGCACGCCCGCGGCGGCATCCACAACGCCGTCACGCGCATCGTCACCAAGCCCACCCACATGATCGGCGGCTACGCGCAACTCGCCTACGGCTTCAACTACTACGGCACCGTCGGCGCCAACCGCGACGAATTCTGCATCGTGCGCAAGATGAACCGCGTCGACTGGATGGACGAGCCCGCCGGCCCCGCCTACAGCCACGAAGCGCCCGCCCAAGGAGATCGATGATGAAAGTACGTGCGCAGATCGGCATGGTGCTGAACCTGGACAAGTGCATCGGCTGCCACACCTGCTCGGTCACCTGCAAGCAGGTCTGGACCTCGCGCCCCGGCGTGGAATACGCCTGGTTCAACAACGTCGAGAGCAAGCCCGGCGTGGGCTACCCGGTGGAATGGGAGAACCAGCAGAAATGGAAGGGCGGCTGGGTGCGCACCCCGCAGGGTTCGCTGCAGCCGCGCCAGGGCTCGCGCCTGTCCATCCTGCTGAAGATCTTCGCCAACCCCAACCTGCCGCAGATCGACGACTACTACGAGCCCTTCACCTTCGACTACGAGCACCTGCACAAGGCGCCCGAGATGTCGGCGGCGCCCACCGCGCGGCCGCGCAGCCTGATCAGCGGCCAGCGCATGGAGAAGATCGAGTGGGGTCCCAACTGGGAGGAGATCCTCGGGGGGGAATTCTCCAAGCGCAGCCGCGACGCCAACTTCGAGGGCATGCAGAAGGAGATCTACGCCGAGTTCGAGAAGACCTTCATGATGTACCTGCCCAGGCTGTGCGAGCACTGCCTGAACCCGGCCTGCGTCGCCTCCTGCCCCTCGGGCGCGATCTACAAGCGCGAGGAAGACGGCATCGTGCTCATCGACCAGGACAAGTGCCGCGGCTGGCGCATGTGCGTGTCGGGCTGCCCGTACAAGAAGATCTACTACAACTGGGAAAGCGGCAAGTCCGAGAAGTGCATCTTCTGCTACCCGCGCATCGAGGCCGGGCAGCCCACCGTGTGCTCGGAGACCTGCGTCGGACGCATCCGCTACCTCGGCGTGCTGCTGTACGACGCCGACCGCATCGAGGAGGCGGCCGCCACGCCGCGCGAGCAGGACCTGTACGAGGCCCAGCTCGGCGTGTTCCTCGACCCGCACGACCCCGCGGTGATCGAGCAGGCGCGGCGCGACGGCGTGCCCGAGGCCTGGCTGCAGGCCGCGCGCAACTCGCCCGTGTACAAGATGGCCATGCAGTGGAAGATCGCGCTGCCCCTGCACCCCGAGTACCGCACCCTGCCCATGGTCTGGTACGTGCCGCCGCTGTCGCCCATCCAGAGCGCCGTGCAGTCCGGCATGGTGGGAACCCACGGCGCGCTGCCCGACGTCGCGCAACTGCGCATTCCGCTGCAGTACCTGGCCAACCTGCTGACCGCGGGCGAGATCGAACCCGTGCGTCGCGCGCTCGAGCGCATGCTGGCCATGCGCTCGTACATGCGCGGCAAGCAGCTCGACGGGCGCCCCGACCTGGCGGCGCTCGCCCAGGTCGATCTGGCGCCGGACATGGTGGAGGACATGTATCGCATCCTGGCCATCGCCAACTACGAGGATCGCTTCGTCATTCCCACCAGCCATCGCGAATACGCCGAGAACGCCTTCGACCTCAAGGGTTCCTGCGGCTTCAGCTTCGGCAACGGCTGTTCCGACGGCGAGAGCGCGCCCTCGCTGTTCAGCGCCCGCAAGCGGCGCACCATTTCCATCCAGGAGCAACGCTGATGGACGCGATCACCCTGCAACGCCGGCTGCGCGCCTTCGCGCTGCTGTTCGACTACCCCGGCGAGGCCCTGCAGGCCCACGCCGACGCGATCGAGGCCGAACTGGCCGGCCTCGGCGCGCGGTCCGGCGCGAGCGCGACGGCCGCGCTGCTGCAGCACCTGCGCGACGCCGATCTGCTGGAACTGCAGGCCGAGTACGTCGACGTGTTCGACCGCGGCCGCAGCACCTCGCTGAACCTGTTCGAGCACGTGCACGGCGACGCGCGCGAGCGCGGCCAGGCCATGGTCGATCTGCTGCAGCAGTATCGCGAGGCCGGACTGGAGCTCGACAGCCGCGAGTTGCCCGACTACCTGCCGGTCTACCTGGAGTACTGCTCCATGCTGGAGCCGCAGGCGGCGCTGGACGCGCTGGGCGAGATCGCGCCGTTGCTGGTCAGCCTGGCCGCGGCGCTGGAGCGTCGCGATTCGCCCTGGGTGGCCGCCGCGGCCGCGCTGTGCGCACTGGCCGGCGAGAGCGACTGGCGCGCCAGCGCGCGCCGTGCCGCCGAGGCCGCGCGCGCCGCGCAGCAGCGTTCGCCGACTCCCGGGCCGCGCGAGCCCGCGCGCGACATGGCGCCGCAAGGGCAGGGCGCCGACTGGAGCGCGGCGGCGCTGGACGCCGCCTGGGCCGAGGAGCCGGTGAGCTTCCTCGGCGCCTGCAGCCCGCAGGGCACGGCGGGCGCGGTGCAGGCGGTGCAATTCCACCCGCGCGCCGCGCAGGCGCGCGCATCCGGAGCTTGAGGCCATGAACCTGTTCTTCTTCGGGGTCTACCCCTACATTGCCGGCACGGTCTTCCTGCTCGGCAGCCTGGTGCGCTTCGACCGCGAGCAATACCTGTGGCGCAGCGAGTCCAGCCAGATGTTGCGCACCGGCACCCTGCGCTGGGGCTCCAACCTGTTCCACGTCGGCATCATCGGCCTGTTCTTCGGCCACCTGGTCGGGCTGCTGACTCCGCTGGCGGTGTTCGAGGCGCTGGGCCTGACGCCGCAGGACAAGCAGCTCATGGCCATGGGCACCGGCGGCACGCTGGGGCTGCTGATCCTGGTCGGGCTGCTGCTGCTGATCGCGAGGCGCCTGGGCGAGCCGCGCCTGAAGGCCACCACGCGTCCGATGGACTGGGTCACCCTGCTGTGGCTGCTGGCCACGCTGCTGCTGGGCCTGAGCACCATCGCCGTGTCCGCCCACCACCTGGACGGGGCCGAGATGCTGCTGCTCATGTCCTGGGCCAAGGGGGTGGTGACCTTCCAGGGCGGAACCGCCGCCGCCTTCATCGCCAATGCCTCGCCGGTGTTCAAGGTGCACATCGTGTTCGGCCTGACCCTGTTCCTGCTGTTTCCCTTCACCCGCCTGGTGCACATCTGGAGCGGTATCGCCTCGGTGGCCTACCTGGCGCGGCCGTGGCAACTGGTGCGCACGCGTCGCTGAACCGAGGAGTCCGAGCCATGCCATCCGAGCGCAATCCCGAAACGGCGATGCAGCAACGCCTGCTGCGCCACTTGCGCGAACGCGCGCTGTCCCTGGGCCTGGGCGAGGCCTCGCTGGGCGACGAACAACTGTTCGAGGCCCTGCTGGAACACGACCTGCGCGTGCCCGAGCCCTCCGAGGAGGAGTGCCGGCGCTACCACGAGGCGCACGCCGACGAGCTGCGCCAGGGGGCGCTGGCCGAGGCGGATCACATCCTGTTCGCGGTCACCGACACCACGCCCATCGAAGCCCTGCGGCGCCACGCCGAGGGCGTGCTCAACGCGCTGCTCGCCGGCGAGGCCGAGTTCGCGCAACTGGCGCGTGCCGAATCCAACTGCCCCTCGGCCCAGGTCGGCGGCAACCTCGGGCAGCTCACGCGCGAGCAGTGCGTGCCCGAGTTCTGGGCCGCGCTGGCGCAGCACGCACGCCCCGGGCTGCTGCCGCGCCTGGTGCCCACGCGCTTCGGCCTGCACGTGGTGCGCCTGCATCGCTTCGATCCCGGTCGCCTGCCGCCCTTCGAGGATCTGCACGAGAGCCTGGCCCAGCGCCTGCACCAGCAGTCGCTGGTGCGTGCGACGGCGTTGTACGCTGAGGACCTGCGGCGCCAGCTCGAAGCCGAGCCCGCCGCGGCCTGAGATCCCGCACGCCCGCCCGTACTCCCGCGCCATGCTCCTGGAAAGCCTGCTCGCCTATCTGCACATCTCGGCCATCCTCGGACTGGCCGTGTTCCTCACCGCGCGCGTGGCGCTGCTGCGCCCGGAGGTGCTGGAGCAGCGCCCGCTGCTGCTGCGGCGCCTGGCGCGCCTGGACCTGTGGTGCTGGGGAGCCTTCGCCGCGGTGGCGCTGAGCGGCGCCGCGCGGGTGGCGCTGGGGGTCAAGGGCGAGGCCTGGTACGCCCACAACCCCTTGCTGTGGACCAAGCTGGCGCTGTTCGGCGCGATGATGCTGATGGGCCTGCCCGCCAGCCGGGCCTGCAGGCGCTGGGTGGCGCTGGGCCAGGCTCCGCTGGCCGAGATCGCCGAACAGCGCCGCTGGCTCATGTGGCAGGCTCACGTGATGGTGCTGCTGCCGCTGTTCGGCGTGCTCATGGCCTACGGATACTGAAGGTCCTCAGGCCTCGGCCAGCTCCAGGTTGGCCAGGTCGCTCAGCAGGCTCGGCCCCTGGGGCTCCCAGCCCAGCCAGCGACGCGTGAGCTCGCTGGACGCCGGCACGTCGTGCCCGGCGAAGCGGGCCAGCCAGCCGAACACCTCCGGCGCCTGTTCGGCGTCGACCGAACGCACCGGCAGGTCCAGGCGCCGGCCGATCACCTCGGCCATGTCGCGCAGCGCGACCCCGCCTTCGTTGACGGCGTGGTACTTGGCGTTGGGCTCGGCGCGCTCGAAGGCCAGGCGGTACAGGCGCGCCACGTCCAGCCGGTGCGCCGCCGGCCAGCGCTGCGTGCCGTCGCCCACGTAGGCGCAATAGCCGAGTTCGCGAAAGCGCGCGATCATCGGCGTGATCAGGCCCTGGCTGCGGGTGTCGTGCACCTGCGGCAGGCGCACAACCGCGACGTTCACCCCCGCCGCGGCGGCCAGCGCCGCCGCCTGCTCGGTGGCCGCGCGGGGATGCACCTCGGTGCCGACGATGGGGTAGTGCTCGCGCGCGGGTTCGCCGGGCACGGTGTTGGCCAATGGAACGCCCGAGGTGACCAGCAGCGGGCGCCCGGAGTCGCCCAGGCCTTCGGCGAGGGCCTGGATGACCGCGCGGTCGTCCTCGCAATTGGCGACGAAGCGGGTGAAGTCGTGCTTGAAGCCGAGGTGGATCACGCCGTCGCAGGCCGCCGCGGCCTCGCGCAGCAGGGCGCCGTCCTCCAGCCGGCCGTGCAGCACCTCGCCGCCCGCGGCCTGCAACGCCGCGGCCTTCTCGGGCGCGCGGCACAGGCCCAGCACCGAATGGCCCGCGCCGACGAGTTGCTCGACCACGGCCGAGCCGATGTTCCCGGTGGCACCGGTGACGAATACACGCATGGGGTTTTCTCCTTGCCAGGGTTTCAGGCCGCGAAGTACGCGGGGTGATCGAGGTCGGCGAGCAGCTCCGGCTGTGCGGGCTGCCAGCCCAGCACGGCGCGCGTGTGTTCGCTCGACGACGGACAGTCGAGGCCGACGAATTGCGCCATCCAGCCGAAATGGGCGGCCGCCTGCTCGAGGGCGATGGAGCGCGCGGGCACGCCCAGGCGCGCGCCGATGGTCTCGGCGATGCGCCGCATCGGCACCCCCTGCTCGGCCACCGCGTGGAAGGGCCCGGCATCGGCGCCTTGTTCGAGGGCCAGCCGGAACACGCGGGCGGCGTCCAGGCGGTGCACCGCCGGCCAGCGGTTGGCACCGTCGCCGATGTAGGGCGACACGCCCTTTTCCCGCGCCAGCGCGATGATGCGCGGCACGAAGCCGTGGTCGCCGTGGCCGTGCACGGTGGGCGCCAGGCGCACCGCGGCGCCGCGCACGCCGCGCGCGCGCAGCCGCGCCAGCGCCGCTTCCGGGTTGCGGGGCAGGGCGGCCAGCTCCTGCCTTGCCGGAGTGCGCTCGCTGGACACACTGCCGGGCGCCAGCAGCGCCACGCCCGAGGCCACCACCAGCGGCCGGTCGCTTCCCTCCAGGCTGGCACCCAGCGCCTCGATGGCCACGGTCTCGTCGGCCCCGTTCTGCGCGAAGCGGGAGAAATCGTGGTCGAAGGCCAGGTGGATCACGCCGTCGGCGGACTGCGCGGCGCGCCGCAGCCCCTGCAGGTCCTGCAGCGAGCCCTCGACGACCTCGGCTCCCGCGGCGGCCAGGTCCGCCGCCTTGGCGGGGCTGCGGCACAGGCCCAGCACCTGATGTCCGGCGGCGATCAGCTCGCGCACCACGGCCGAGCCCACCCAGCCCGTCGCGCCTGTCACGAATACACGCATCATGCTTGCTCCGAAATGGTCATGGACGCATTCTGGAAGCCGGATTTATGATGGTAAAGTAGTGAACTTATCCTAGTATTATGACTACCAGCCACCTGGGCGAATATCTGCGGGACCGGCGCATGCGTCTGGACCCCGCGGCGCTGGGCTATCCCTCCGAGCGCCGGCGCACGCCGGGCCTGCGGCGCGAGGAAGTGGCGCAGCGCGCCAACATCAGCCCCACCTGGTACACCTGGCTGGAGCAGGGGCGTGGCGGGGCGCCGTCGGCCGCGGTGCTGGATCGCATCGCGCACGCGCTGATGCTCACCGACGTCGAGCGCGAGCACCTGTTCCTGCTCGGGCTCGGGCGCCCGCCGCAGGCGCGCTACCAGGTCAACGAGGGCGTCACGCCGCGCCTGCAGCGCCTGCTGGACGTGCTGGACCCCTGCCCCGCGGTGATCCGCACCGCCACCTGGGACGTGATCGCCTGGAACCGCGGGGCGACGCGGGTGCTGATGGACTACGCTGCGCTGGCGCCGCAGCAGCGCAACGTGTTGCGCCACCTGTTCCTGGATGCGCGCGCCCGCGCCGCGCAGTACGACTGGGACAGCGTGGCGCGCGCCGTGGTGGGCAGTTTCCGGGTGGAGGCCGCGCGCGCCGGCGCGGCTGCCGCGGTGCAGCCGCTGGTGGACGAACTCAGCCGGCTCAGCCCCGAGTTCAGCGCCTTGTGGAACGAGCCGGAACTTCCCTCGTCGCGCCACGAGGCGGTCAAGCACATCCGCCACCCGGTGTTGGGCAGTTTCGCCTTCGAATACTCGACCTTCGCGGTGGACGGCCGGACCGACCTCAGCCTGGTGATCTACAACCCGGCCACGCCGGACGATCTCCAGCGCCTGCGCGAACTGCTGGAAACCTGAGCGGCCCGGCGCTCGGCCGCCAGCAGGTTTGCCCGCATCGGCGGACAATATCCCCTTGCCGCGCTGCGGGAATCCTCCGCAGCGGCGCGCGCCCCGCGTGCCGCTGCCCGCGGGGCGCATCGACCCCCTCCGTCCCCATGCCCGCCCTGTCTTCCCCGCGGTCGCCGTCCGCGTCCGCGCAGCCCGCGTCGTCCCCTCCCACCGCACCGTCAGGCCACCACGGCTGGGCGCTGGCCATGCTGCTCATCGGCGCCATCCTGCCGCCGCTGGACTACTTCATCGTCAACCTCGCGCTGCCGGCCATCCACGCCGGGATCGGCGCCAGCGACTCGCAACTGCAGTTCGTGATCTCGGCCTACGCCTGCGCCAACGCGGTGGTGCTGATCACCGGCGGCCGCCTGGGCGACCTGTACGGGCGCAAGCGCATGTTCATGATCGCGATGGCCGGCTTCGTCGCCGCCTCCGCGCTGTGCGGCATGGCGCCCGATGCCAACGTGCTGATCGCCGGGCGCGTGCTGCAGGGCGTGTTCGCCGCCACGCTGACCCCGCAGGTGCTGGCGACCATTCGCAGCGTGTTCAGCGCGCGCGAGCAGGTGCGCGTGATGGGCCTGTTCGGCTTCGTCTACGGCCTGGCCGCGGTCATCGGCCAGCTGGGCGGGGGCGCGCTGATCAGCCTGCATCCCTTCGGCCTGGGCTGGCGCGCTATTTTCCTGGTCAACCTGCCCATCGGCCTGGTGGCCCTGTTCGGAAGCTGGCGCCATCTGCCGGAGAACCGCCCGCCGCGCGGCGCCGGCATCGACGTACCGGGCACGCTGCTGCTGTCCCTGTTCCTGCTCGCGCTGATCGTTCCCCTGACGCGCGGGCCCGAGGTGGGCTGGCCGCTGTGGACCTGGCTGGGCTTCGCGGCGGCCGCCGTGCTGCTGCCCCTGTTCATCGCCGTGGAGCGAGCCCGCCTCGCGCGTGGACACGACCCGCTGCTCGACCTGCGCCTGTTCGCCAATCCGGTGGTCACGCTCGGGCTGTTGCTGGCCTTCCTGTTCTACTGGATGAGCGTGTTCTTCCTGGCCTTCGGGATCTATCTGCAAAGCGGGCTGCACTGGACCCCGCTGCAGGCCGGGCTGGCCATCCTGCCCTTCGGGCTGGGGTTCCTGGCGGCACCGTTGCTGCTGCCCCGTCTGGTGGCGCGCCTGGGCGCGCAGCCCACGCTGAGCGCCAGTTTCGCGATGCTGTCGGCGGGCCTGGGCCTGGCCGCGCAGTGGGCCGGCGCTCGCGCGCCCGGCTGGGCCTTCTACGTCGGCCTGGTGGTGGCGGGCGCGGGCCAGGGGCTGACCCTGCCGTCGGTGCTGCGCATCGTGCTGGGCGAGGTCGCGCCGGAGCGAGCCGGCGTGGCCTCGGGCATGATCACCGCGATGTTGCAGATCGGCTCGGCGGTGGGCGCCGCGGTGCTCGGCGGCGTGTTCTTCGCCGCGCTGGGCCCGCATCCCGACGCGGCCGCCTACCTGTACGCCTTCCGCCACGCGTTGCATGCGCTACTGCTGGTGCTCGTGGCCTGCATCGCGATGTCCCTGCTGTTCGCGCCGCTGCACGCACGCCGTCGGCGCCAGGCCGGTGCCGCGGCGCCTTGCGCGAACGCCTGCGCGGGGCGCAATGCAGGGTCCTAGTGTCCTGGACAGGACACTAGCAGACTGTTGAACTACCGGAGGGGGCCGCGCACGGTCTGCGCCCGCACGGCGGGATGCACCTGCTGACCCGCCCGCGACTCGACGCGATGCGGCGCAGCATTTCCCCCGGTCGGATGCCCGGCAAATACCCCTAAGGGAATTCACGCCTTCCAACGAATCAATTACACATTAAGTTACTCATCCATGCATCTTGTTTCGAGCGTGGAGCCGGCCGCACTTCACGAAACTCGAACGGCGCGGCCATTCCAGGGGAGACGAGCCATGCATGGTCCATTGCAGCGAAGACATGTCTTGACCTTGCTCGGTACGGCCGCGGCGGCACTGGCCGCCAGGCCGGCGCTGGCCGTGGTGTCCATGCAGGCGCACGCGCCGCAGGAGGCCTTCACCGGGCCGGGCGCGAATCCCTACTGGAACGGGGTCGGTCCTTACGTCACCTATCCGCAGAAGCTGCCCTTGCAGCGCCTGACGGATCGACCGATCCAGCTCGAGACCCCTCGGCAGTACTTCCGCGAAGCCTTCACGCCCAACGAAGCCTTCTTCGTGCGCTACCACCTGCCGGTGACTCCCAATGCGGTGGACCTGGCCGCCTGGCGCTTGAGCCTTTCCGGAGCCTTCGAGCATCCGGTGGAGTTCTCGCTCCGGCAATTGATGCACGAGTTCCGGGCGGTGTCGGTGGCCGCGGTCAACCAGTGCTCGGGCAACTCGCGCAGCCGCTTCCAGCCGAGGGTTCCCGGCGGCCAATGGGGCAACGGCGCGATGGGCAACGCGATGTGGACCGGGGTACGCCTGCACGACGTGCTGGCGCGCGCCGGCCTGCGGCGCGAGGCCACGTGGATCCAGTTCGAGGGACTCGACCGCGGCGTGGGCGCGGACGACAAGGCGTCCGGGCGGTTCATGAAGTCGCTTCCGGCCAACGACCCCTCGCTGGACCGGGCGGTGATCGCCTTCCTGATGAACGGCGAACCCTTGCCCATGCTCAACGGCTTTCCGGTGCGCATGGTCGTGCCCGGCAAGTTCGCCACCTACTGGACCAAGCACCTGAGCTTCATCCGGGCGCTCACCCACGAGGACGACAACTTCTGGATGAAGCCGGCCTACCGCATTCCCGATACCCCGGGAGGCGACACGACCCCCGAGGCCATGGCCTCGGGCAAGGTGGGCAGCGTGCCCATCGGCACCGTCGACATGCCGGTACGTTCCTTCATCGTCGATCCGGATGGCAGCGCGCCGTTGATCCAGGGCATGACCAGCCTGATCCGCGGCGTGGCCTTCAGCGGGCACGGCGCCGTGGTCAAGGTCGAGGTCTCGACCGATGACGGACGCAGCTGGGCCCGCGCGCGCCTGGGCGAGAACCACGGGCCGTATTCCTTCCGCACGTATTCCCACCCGTGGACTCCGTCCGCGGCCGGCCGCTTCACCCTCGCGGTGCGAGCCACCGACAAGGCCGGGAACGTGCAGACCGATCACGGCGTGTGGAATCCCGGCGGCTATTTGTGGAATCGCATCGAGCGCCAGGACGTGACCGTCCTGAGCGCGTGAAAGGAGACGGCGCCATGACATCTCGAACCCTTTCGATGGCCGTGCTGGCCGTCGCGGCCTGCACGGCCCATTCGGTGCTCGCGCAGGAGCGCCCGGGTCTGCTGTCCGCGGGCGACTACGCCGACGGGACCCTGGGGGCGGCGCAGCAACCGGCGCGCATGGACGTGCAGCCGGGCAGTGTGTACCGCGTCGGCAAGTGGCCCACCTACACCGCCGATCTGGCCCCCGGCAAGGGGCACGACGCGGTCATGGGCAACTGCAGCATGTGCCACAGCGTGACCTACATCACGATGCAACCGCCGCTGCCCGCCGGCACCTGGAAGGCGGAGGTGCACAAGATGATCGCCGTGATGGGTGCGCCCATCCAGCCGGCGACCGAGGAGGAGATCGTCGCCTATCTGCAGGAGCACTACACGCCGAGCACGCGCAAGCCCTGAGTGCGCATCGCGCGGGCGCGGCTACGGCGCCCGCGCCCGCGAAGGCCATGCCGCTTTGAAGGCTTTCGGGGTCTTTCGGGGAATTCGGGCGCCGCGATGCGCCCGGCCATGGGGCCACCCATAATCGTCCGCCAGTGCCGGGATGGCCCCGGTCGCGAGGCCTTCGATGGACCCCACCGGAACCCACAGCCTGCAGCAAGGTCTGCACAATCGCCACATCCAGCTCATCGCGCTCGGCGGCGCCGTCGGCACCGGGCTGTTCCTCGGTTCCGCGGGCGTGCTGGAACGCGCCGGGCCGTCGATGCTGCTGGCCTACGCCTTCGCCGGCGCGCTGGTGTTCCTGATCATGCGATTCCTGGGAGAAATGCTGGTCGAGACCCCCGTGTCCAGTTCCTTCAGCTATTTCGCCGATCGCTACTGGAGTCGCTTCGCGGGGTACTTCTCGGGCTGGAACACCGTGGTGCTGTACGTGCTGGTGGGCATGGTCGAGCTCAGCGCCGCCGGCAAGTTCATCCAGTTCTGGTGGCCCTGGGTTCCCGGCTGGGTCACCGCGGCGTTGGGGCTGCTGGCCATCGCGGGGCTGAACCTCGCCAGCGTGCGCGCCTACGGCGAATCGGAGTTCTGGTTCGCGATGATCAAGGTGGTCGCGGTGCTGTCCATGATCGGCTTCGGCGCATGGCTGCTGTTCGCGCACCACGGCAGACCCGGGGGGGGGGCTGTCCAACCTGTGGTCGCAGGGCGGCTTCATGCCCAACGGCGTGTCCGGCCTGATCATGTCCCTGGGGCTGGTCGCCTTCGCCTTCGGCGGCATCGAGATGCTGGGCTTCGCCGCGGCCGAAACCCGCGATCCCTCCAGGGTGATCCCGAAGGCCATCAACCAGATCGTCTACCGCGTGCTGCTGTTCTACGTCGCTTCCAGCGTGGTGCTGCTGTCGCTGTACCCGTGGCCCGGCCTGCTGCGCGCACTGCAGGCCGGGGGCGGAACCTACAGCAGCAGCCCCTTCGCGCTGATCTTCTCGGTCATCGGCGACAGCCTCGCCGCCAACCTGCTCAACCTGGTGATCCTCACCGCCACGCTGTCGGTGTTCAATGGCGCCGTCTACTCGACCAGCCGCCTGCTCTACGGCATGGCGCGCCAGGGCAACGCGCCGGGCTGGTTCGGCGTGGTCGACCGGCGCGGCGTGCCGGTGCGTGCGCTGGGCGTCGTGTGCCTGGCCACGGCGGGCGCCGTGCTGATGAACTACCTGATTCCCCAGCAGGTGATCGAGGTGCTGATGTCCCTGACCACCGCGTCCCTGCTGCTGCTGTGGGGCGTGATCGTGCTGACCCACCTGCGTTTTCGCCGCGCCATGCGCGAGGACGGGGTGCGCACCGGCTTTCCGGCCCTGTTCAGCCCCTGGAGCAATTACGCCTGCCTGGCCTTCATCGGGCTGGTCGGGGCCGTGCTGTTCGCCTCGCCCGCCACGCGCGCATCGGTGTGGGCCATTCCCGCATGGGTGCTGGTGGTGTGGCTGGCCTACCGGACCCGCGAACGCCTGCACCGGCGCGCGGCCGTGGTCGGCGGCGGGGCCTGAGCCGCTCGCCGCCCCTGTTGTCTCGGGCTTGCCCCCGGACGGCGCCGTCGCCGGCGAACCGTCCGTGGCGAAGCTTCAGTCCGCCTTGGCCGTGCCCAGCACGCCGCGGCGAATCTGGTCGCGCTCGATGGACTCGAACAGCGCCTTGAAGTTGCCCTCGCCGAAGCCCTCGTCGGCCTTGCGCTGGATGAACTCGAAGAACACCGGCCCCAGCAGGGTCTGGGAGAAGATCTGCAGCAGCAGGCGCTTTTCCCCGCCGGCGGTGGATCCGTCGAGCAGGATGCCGCGCGCGCGCAGTTCGTCCACCGGTTCCCCGTGACCGGGCAGGCGCTCCTCGAGCATCTGGTAGTAGATGTCGTTGGGAGCCGTCATCAGCGCCACGCCGTTGGCGCGCAGCGCGTCGACCGTGGCCATCAGGTCCTCGGTGAGCAGCGCCACGTGCTGGATGCCCTCGCCGTTGAACTGCATGAGGAATTCCTCGATCTGCCCGTTGCCGCCGGCTTCCTCGTTCAGCGGAATGCGGATGCGCCCGTCGGGCGCGGACATGGCGCGGCTGGTCAGGCCGGTGTACTCGCCCTTGATGTCGAAGTAGCGGATTTCCCGGAAATTGAAGATCTTCTCGTAGAAACCGGCCCAGAAGGCCATGCGGCCGCGGTACACGTTGTGCGTGAGGTGATCGATGAACTTCAGTCCGTGGCCGCGCGGATGGCGATCGCATCCCTCGACCCACTCGAAGTCGATGTCGTAGATGCTCTTGCCGTCCTCGAAACGGTCGATCAGGTACAGCGGCGCGCCGCCGATGCCCTTGATGGCGGGCAGGCGCAGTTCCATCGGCCCGGTCGGGATCTCCACCGGCTGCGCGCCCAGTTCCAGCGCGCGCGCATAGGCCTTGTGCGCGTCGCGCACGCGGAAGGCCAGCCCGCAGGCGCTCGGCCCGTGCTCGGCGGCGAAGTAGGCCGCCGCGCTGCGCGGTTCGCGGTTGACGATGAAGTTGATGTCGCCCTGGCGCCACAGCTCCACGTCCTTGCTGCGGTGGCGGGCCACGCGCGAGAACCCCATGTTCTGGAACAGGGGTTCGAGCACGCCGGGGGTGGGGGAGGCGAACTCGACGAATTCGAATCCGCACAATCCCATGGGATTGTCGAACAGGTCAGGCATTGCAGGCTCCTGCGAAAAGACATGAACGTCGTGCGCGCGCCGCGCGACCGCGCGGCGCGGGGAATCAGCGCATCGCCCGCGGGGGCGCGCCCGGCCTGCCGCGCACGCTGCGCGCCAGGTGGATTCCGACGATCAAGGCCTGAATGCTCATGAATTCGTGATGGGTGCGAGGGCGAGATTACCACTGCCCGAAAAAAACCCCAGCCCGCTTGTGCGCGGCGGTTCCGCGCTCGACCATGTCGTCGCTGATGGTGGTGCGCCGCTTGCGTCGCGCCAGCCAGTCGAGCAGGCGCGAACGCATGGCCTGGCGTATCGGCTCGGTCGAGGCTTCGCGTCCCAGGTCGCACATTTCCTGCGGATCCTCCTGCAGGTCGTACAACTGCTCCGCTTCGTCGAGCCAGTAGACGTAGCGCCAGCGCCCATGGCGACAGGAGAAGCCCTTGGCGTTCTGCGGGGTCTTGCCCAGCAGGCGCCGCGCGTCCTTGAAACTGTAGTCCAGTTCGGAAAACACCGCGTCGCGCCACGGCGGCGCCTGGAACCCGGACTGCCCCGCATCGAACAGCAGATCCTGCAGGCAGCGGCCCTCGATGCGGTGCTGCGGCACCTGAAGGCCCAGCGCGCGCAGGATGGTCGGCACCACGTCCACGCTTTCCACCATGCGCTGCTCGACGCGGCCGCGGCTGACGTCGGCCTCGGCCGAAGGGTCGACCACGATCAGCGGAACGCGCTGGATCATGTCGTAGAACAGCTCCTTCTCGCCCAGCCAGTGGTCGCCCAGGAAGTCGCCGTGGTCGGAGCAAAGGATCACCAGGGTATCGCGCAGCACGCCCAGGCGGTCCATGTGCTCGAACAGGCGCCCCAGGTGCGTGTCGAGCTGCTCGATCAGCCCCTGGTAGGCCGGACGCACCACGCGCACGCACTCGTCCAGCGAGAAGCTGCGGCTTTCCTCGCTGGCGCGATAGGCCTCCAGCACCGGGTGGGCGTTGCGCAGTTCCTGCTGGGTGCGCAGCACCGGCAGGCACTGGTCGGCCGTGTAGGCGGCGTGGTAGGGCGCCGGCGCCATGTACGGCCAGTGCGGCTTGACGTAGCTCAGGTGCAGCACCCAGGGGCGCTCGGCCATGGCGCCGATGAAACGCATGGCCTGGTCGGTCATGTAGGCCGTCTCGGAATGCTCCTCGCGCACCCGCGCCGGCAGGTGCACGTTGCGCATGTGCCAGCCCGATTGAACGCGGCCCTGCGCGTCCAGCCCGGAGATCACGAAGTCGGTCCACGGATCGGCGCTGTCGTAGCCCTGCGCGCGCAGGAAGGCGGGATAGCCCGACTCCTCGCCCGGCGTGTGGTGCCCGTCGTAGCGGTCGAGTTCGTGGAACCCGCCGCGCTCCAGCAGGTGTCCGAGTTCGCTGTGTCCGTCCAGGTGCAGGCGCCGCAGTCCGTCGTGGTCGGGCATCACGTGGGTCTTGCCGGCCAGCGCCAGTTCCAGCCCGGCGTCGCGCAGGTATTCGCCCAGCGTGAGCTCGCCCACCGACAGCGGCACGCGGTTCCAGGTGGCGCCGTGGCTGGCGGCGTAGCGTCCGGTGTAGTAGCTCATGCGCGACGGGCCGCATACGCCGGAGTTGACGTAGGCCTGCTCGAAGCGCACGCCGCGACGCGCCAGCGCGTCGATGTTCGGGGTGCGGATGTAGGGATGTCCGTAGCAGGCCAGGTGATCCCGGCGCAGCTGATCGGCCATGATGAACAGTACGTTGCGGACCACCTTCGGGCTCCGTTGCGTTTCTGAGGACTCGGGTTTCGACGGCCGGCGCGCCTAGGCCGGCGCGGCGTTCGCCGCGTCCCCGGCTTGCCGGGCGCCGATGACCCGCGCCAGGAAGGAGCGGGTGCGCTCGTGCCGGGGATTCACCAGGATGTCGCCGGGCGACCCCTGTTCGACGATCACGCCGCCGTCCATGAACGCCACGCGATGGCCGACGTCGCGTGCGAAGCCGATCTCGTGCGTGACCACGATCATGGTCATGCCTTCGCCGGCCAGCTGGCGCATCACCGACAGCACCTCGTCCACCAGTTCCGGGTCCAGCGCCGAGGTGGGTTCGTCGAACAGCATCACCTTGGGCTGCATGGCCAGCGCGCGCGCGATCGCGATGCGCTGCTGCTGCCCGCCGGAGAGCTGGCCCGGGTAGGCCTGCGCCTTGGCTGCCAGGCCGACGCGCTCGAGCAGTTCCAGCGCCCGCTGGCGCGCCTGCGCGGCCGGCTGGCGGCGCACCCGAATCGGCGCCTCGACGATGTTCTGCAGCGCCGTCATGTGGGAAAACAGATTGAAGCGCTGGAACACCATGCCGATGTCCGCGCGCTGGCGGCACACCTCGCCCTCGGGCAGTTCGTACAGGCGGCCGTTGTGCGCGCGACAGCCGATCAGCTCTCCGTCCACCCGGATGGCGCCCGCCTGGATGGTCTCCAGGTGGTTGATGCAGCGCAGGAAGGTGCTCTTGCCCGAGCCCGAGGGCCCGATCAGGCACACGACCTCGCCGGCGCCCACCTCGAGATCGATGCCCTTGAGCACCTCCAGGCGGCCATAGCGCTTGTGCACGCCCTGCGCCTGCACCATCGGGCGCGCCGCGGGCGACTCATGCGGATTCATGCAGGCTCCTGTGGGCGCGGCCGATCCGGCGCTCGAGCACATGCTGGCCCGCGCTGGCCAACGTGGTGACCAGCAGGTACCAGAAGGTGGCCACCAGCATCAATTCGATGGTGCGCAGGTTGGCCGAGGAGATGTTCTCCGCCGCCGTGAGCAGATCGCCGCCGGCGATGACCGACACCAGCGAGGTGGCCTTGAGCAGGGAGATGAACTGGTTGCCGGCCGGAGGCACGATCACGCGCAGCGCCTGCGGCAGGATGATGCGCCGCAGCGCCAGCCCGCGGCGCATGCCCAGCGCGGTGGACGCCTCGTACTGTCCGCGGTCCACCGACAGCAGCCCGGCGCGCACCACCTCGGCCATGTAGGCGCCTTCGTTCAGGCCCAGCGCCACGATGGAGGCGACGAAGGGGGTCAGCACCGCGTTGGTGGAGAACGGTCCCAGGTGCGGGAACAGCAGCGCCAGGTTGCCCCAGACGATGATCTGCACCAGCAGCGGGGTGCCGCGCAGCAGCCATACGTACAGCCGGCTGCCCATGCGCAGCACCCAGCTGTCGGACATCAGCCCCACCGCCAGCAGGGTGCCCAGCACGAGCCCGACCAGCTCGGAGGCCAGCGCGATCAGCAGCGTGGTGCGCAGCCCGGCCAGGATGGCCGGCGCGAACTGGTACTGCGCGATCGCGGCATGGTCGATGTTGGGATTTCGCCAGACCGACACCGCCAGCAGCACGAAGGCCACGGCGGCGACGGCGCTGGCGGCCCACAGGCCGGGGCGACGCAGGGGCACCACCCGCATGCGGGCGAGGTCGATGGGTTCGGTCATGATGCGCGGCGCGGCCACGCGCCGCCTGGGCGACGCGGCCGGGCGCCTCAGATCTTCGCGCCGGCGTTGACGGCGGCCGACTTCACCGCGCCGCCCTGCACGCCGTACTTGTTCAGCACCTTCAGGTAGCTTCCGTCATCGATGGTCGCCTGCAGGGCCTTCTGCAGCTCGTCGCGCAGCTGGGGCCTGTCCTTCGGCACCGCGATGCCCAGCGGGACTTGCTGGTACTCGGGTCCGGCCACGTCGAACAGCTTGCCGCCGCCGGCCGTCTTGGCCAGATAGACCATCACCGGCGAATTGCCGAAAAAGGCCGCCACACGGCCGGTCTGCACCTGCATGCGCGCGTCCGAGGGCTGCGCGTACTGCATGTTGGTCACCGCGGGCTTGCCGTGCGCGGCGCACCAGCCGTCGGCCTGCTTGACCAGCTCGATCTGGATCGAGCCCTGCACGGTCGACACCGTCTTGCCGCACAGGCTGTGCAGGTCCGTCACGTGCTCGGGGTTGCCCTTGCGCACCAGCAGCTTGGTGCCGAGGTTGAAGAAGTCGACGAAGTCCACCAGCTTCTCGCGCTGCGCGGTGTCGTTCATCATCGTGAAGGCCACGTCGATCTGGTGCGACTGCATCGCCGGGAACAGGTTCGGGAAGGCCTCCGGCTTGAACTCGATGGGCGCCGGCAGGTGCTTGTTCATCGCGGCGGCCAGGTCGACGATGACCCCCTGCAGGGTCTTGCCGTCGTCGGCGTAGGCGATCATCGGCGGGCTGTTGGTGATGGTGCCGGCGACGATGGGCTGGGCGGCCAGGGCCGTGCCCGCATGCCAGGCGCCGAGGCCCAGCAGCGAGGCGGCCAGGGCGGCGCGAAAGGTTCCGGGTTTGTTCATGGTCTGGTCTCCTCTGTCGTTCTGGGCCGGGGCCGTGCAGCGTCGCGCGCCAGCCCCATGCCGACCGATTCTAGGGAGGACTCATGCGTTGTTCGAATCAATCCCGGAAATGCATCAGGGTCTGCCCGGAGTGGGGCCGAATCGATGCCAACGG
Source organism: Pseudomonadota bacterium (assembly GCA_021848345.1). Classification (GTDB taxonomy): domain Bacteria; phylum Pseudomonadota; class Gammaproteobacteria; order Burkholderiales; family Burkholderiaceae_C; genus Thiomonas_A. The sequence continues at coordinate 204,489 of JAJZUV010000001.1, forward strand.
GGGGGCAGTCGTGCTGAAATAGGGCCCGAGTCACCGCTGCCGCGGCGGCCGTCACCCTTGCATGCCATGTCCGCCGAGATCCGTCGACTGCGAAATCCCGAGAACCTGGACGATCTGCTGAACTACCGCCTTTTCAGGCTGTACGCGTCGGCGACTTCCCCGGTCACCCGCCTGATGGAGGGCAAATGGGGCATTTCGCGCCGGGAATGGCGTCTGCTCGCCGTGCTGGCCGCGGTGGGCCGGGCCTCGCCGTCGGAACTGGCGGAGCGCTCGCACCTGGATCGACCGCGCACCTCGCGGGCGATCGCCAGCCTGGTGGCCAAGGAACTTGCGCAGCGCGCGGTGACCGCCGACGACGCGCGGCGCGCGACGGTATCGCTGACTCCGGCCGGTACGGCCTTGTTCGAGGAGGTATTCCCGCAGATCGCGCGGCTCAACGCGCGCCTGCTCGAGGCCATCGACGACGAGCTGGTGCTGGCGCTGGACCGCGCCTTGCGCGCCCTCACCGTGCGCGCCGACGAGCTGGGCATCAGCACCGAACCGGAAGTGCGCGCCAACCGGCGCGCCGGCGGCTCGCGGCGCGTGCGGCCGATTCCTGGGGATGGGTACTGACGGCCCCCTCCGTCGCCGGGCGCGAGCCCGGCTCCGTCCCCCCGAGGGGGACGCACCCCGCCTTGGGGCGGCCCTGCGGCGGGTGTGCTCCTGGCAGCGGGGCGGGGTGCAGGAATGGGGCGCGTCGGGCGGGGTGAGGGACTCGCCCTGTCTCGGGGCGAGCCGGCCCGGCCAGCTTTACACGCGGCCCTTGTACTCGCCGGTGCGGGTGTCGATCTCGATCTTGTCGCCGATGGCCACGAAGATGGGCACGGGGATTTCCGCGCCGGTGGAGATCTTGGCCGGCTTGAGCACCTTGCCGGAGGTGTCGCCCTTCACGGCGGGCTCGGTGTACATCACCTCGCGCACCACGGTGGTGGGCATTTCCAGCGAGATGGCCTTGCCTTCGTAGAACACGACTTCCACCGGCATGCCGTCCTCGAGGTACAGCAGCGCGTCGCCGAGGTTGTCCTTCTCGACTTCGTACTGGTTGTACTCGGTGTCCATGAACACGTACATGGGATCGGCGAAATAGGAGTAGGTGCACTCCTTGCGCTCGAGCACGATGGGATCGAGCTTGTCGTCGGCCTTGTACACGAGCTCGGTACCCCCGCTGGTCAGCAGGTTCTTGAGCTTCATCTTCACCGTGGCGGCATTGCGCCCGCCGCGGCTGTACTCGGTCTTCTGCACGACCATGGGATCCTTGCCGACCATGATCACATTGCCGGCACGGATTTCTTGAGCGAGTTTCATAGACTTTGAAAAAGTTTCGGGAAAAGTCAATCGATTATTTTAACAGGCCGGCGGACTTCACGGTTTGCCGGAGCCAGCCGTGCTTGCGGATCCGCGCCTCAGGCCGGCGGCGGCGACGCATCCGCGGCGGTGGGCTCGCCCTGGGACGCGGGCACGGCCAGGGCCTGCAGCAACTGGCGGGCCAGATCGGGCTGCGCCGCCAGGCGCTCGCACCACGAGCCCGCGTGGGCGCGGATTTCGGGCAGCGCCGCGCAGAAGGCCTGCCAGGCCGGCACCAGTTCCCCGCCGTCGTTCCAGGCCTCGGACAACCCGGTGACGGCGTCGCGCACCGCCGGCTGCGCGTCGCGCAGGTAGCGGCGCAGGAAGGCGTCGATCTTCTCCAGGTGCGCCTGGTCGTGCTGCGGATAGGCGTGCCAGACCATCGGGCGCGCCGCCCACTGCGCGCGCACGAAGGAGTCCTCCCCGCGCACGATGCACACGTCGGCCGACCACAGCAGCTCGTCGAAGCGCTCCTGCGGCACGAAGGGCAGGGCGCACAGCGTGAGGCTGCCGCGCACCGTGCTCTGGCCCGTGCCCAGCTGCATGTGCAGCCAGGCGTCCACCTCGGCGCGCATGGGGCCCGGGCAGATCCACAAGGTGGTGGGGCGGCTGGCCGAGGCCATGGCCTGCAGCCATGCCCCCACGCCGGCGCGGGCGTAGCTGAACAACAGCACGGTCAGTGCGTGTTCCGGCGGCGGCGGCAGGCCCAGCGAGCGCAAGGCGATGCGCCGCGCGCTGGGCAGGCGCTCCCAGGAGGCGCGGCGCGCCAGCAGGTCGCGCTCGCGAAGCAGGCCGCCGGTGCCTGCGCCGAAGCCGGGGAAGAAGAACAGCTTGTCGATGCCGCCCGGCTGCGGCGACGGGCGCAGGTGCGCGCCTTCCACCCAGGCCTCGGCGCTGAGGTGTTCCAGGTTCACCCAGCGCACCCGGCGCGGGCCCAGGCGCTGGATGCGCTCGATGAATCCCGGCAGCAGGTGGCAGCCGAACATTTCGACCACCACGTCGCCGGGGTCGAGCTGCTGCTGGCGCGACCACGGCAGAATGCTCACCGAGTCGATGGTCTGCTGGCCCATGCGCGGCTGGATCTGCGGGCAGATCGCCGCGAAGGTGTTCAAATCGTCGACGAACAGCCGGACGACGCAGCCGTGCTCGTGCGCCAGCTGTCTCGCCAGGCGCCACGCCACGCCGATGTCGCCGAAATTGTCCACGACATGGCAAAACAGATCGCAGTTCAGGGGATGGTTCATCAAAAGCAGTCCACACGCGAGCGCGCGTCCGTGACCACCGGTCCGGAACCCGCAGCGCCAACCGGACACCCGGTGTACGACCCGCATTGTCGCCGTTGTTCGCGCCTGGCGGAGTTCCGCGACGAGGTGCACGCGCGCCATCCGCAGTACGCCTGCCTGCCGGTGCCTTCGTTCGGGCCGCTGTCGGCGCGCCTGCTGGTGGTCGGGCTGGCGCCCGGGCTGCACGGTGCCAACGCCAGCAACCGACCCTTCACCGGCGATGGCGCCGGCCCGTTGCTGTACGGCACGCTGGGCGCGCTGGGGCTGGCCGAGCGCGAGCCGGCGGTGCGCGCGGACGACCCGCCGGCCAGCATCCGGGCTGACGACGGCATGCGCATGCTGGATTGCCGCATCTGCAACAGCGTGAAATGCCTGCCTCCCGGCAACAAGCCGCTGCCGGCCGAGGTGCGCGAGTGCAACGCCTACCTGCGCGCGGAGCTGCAGGCCATGCCGCGCCTGGGCGTGGTGCTGGCACTGGGCACGGTGGCCCACGGCGCGGTGCTGCAGGCGCTGGGGCGCAAGGTCTCGTCGGCGCGCTTCGCCCACGGCGCGCGCCACGACCTGGGCGCGCTGCGCCTGTACGACAGCTACCACTGCAGCCGCTACAACCAGAACACCGGGCGCCTGACGGCGGCGATGTTCCGGGACGTGTTCGAGCGCGCCGCGCGGGAAGCGCGCGCCGCGGGAGCCTGAGCCATGGCCGCCGACGACGCGCTGGCGCGCCAGGTCGCGGCGCTGCCCCACCTGCCGGGGGTGTACCGCTATTTCGCCGCCGACGGCACGCTGCTGTACGTGGGCAAGGCGCGCGACCTGAAAAAGCGCGTGTCCAGCTATTTCCAGAAGGACCACGGCGGCACGCGCATCGGGCACATGGTCTCGCGCATCGAGCGCATGGAGACCACGGTCACCTCCTCCGAGGCGGAAGCGCTGCTGCTCGAGAACAACCTCATCAAGACCCAGAACCCGCGGTTCAACATCCTGTTCCGCGACGACAAGTCCTACCCCTACCTCAAGCTCGGCACCAGTCATGCCTTTGCCCGCATGGCGTATTTCCGGGGTTCGGTGGACCGCAAGAACCGCTATTTCGGGCCCTATCCCAGCGCCTGGGCGGTCAAGGAAAGCATCACCGTGCTGCAGAAGGTGTTCCGCCTGCGCACCTGCGAGGACACCGTGTTCGCCAATCGCAGCCGGCCCTGCCTGCTGCACCAGATCCAGCGCTGCTCGGGGCCCTGCGTGGGCCTGATCTCGCCGCAGGACTACGCCGCCGACGTGGAGGCCGCCACCCGCTTCCTGCGCGGCGAGCACGACACCGTGCTGCGCGACCTGCAGCAGCGCATGGAGCAACTGTCCTCCGAACTGCGCTTCGAGGAGGCGGCGGTGCTGCGCGACCAGATCGGCGCGCTGTCCAGGGTGCTGCAGCAACAGAGCATGGAGGTCGACGCCGACCAGGACGCCGACATCCTCGCCGTGGCGGTGCAGGGCGCGCGCGCCTGCGTCAACCTGGCCATGGTGCGCGGCGGACGCCACCTGGGAGACCGCGCCTACTACCCCAGCCAGCTCGCCGGGCTGGACGAGCTGCCCGAGGGATCGACGCCGGAACAGGCGGTGCTCGAAGCCTTCGTCGCGCAACACTACCTGGACCTCGCGCTGCCGCCGGTGCTGGTCAGCGGCTGCGCGCTGCAGACCGAACTCCTGGAAGCCCTGGAGCAGCACCGCGGCCAGCGCTGCCGCCTGGTGCTCAACCCCCGCGGCACGCGCCGGCGCTGGCTGGAGCAGGCCGAGCAGGGAGCGCGCCTGGCGCTGGCGCGCCTGCTGGCCGACGAGGGCGCGCAGCATCTGCGCACCGACGCGCTGGCCCAGGCGCTGGGCCTGCAGCCCGACGACCTGGCCACGCTCAGCGTGGAGTGCTTCGACATCAGCCATACCGCGGGCGAGGCCACGCAGGGCTCCTGCGTGGTGTTCCAGCAGCACGCGATGCAACCCTCGCGCTACCGGCGCTACACGGTGGAAGGCATCACCCCCGGCGACGACTACGCGGCCATGCGCCAGGTGCTGACCCGGCGCTATTCCCGCGTCGCCGAGAACAGCGGCGAGGGCCTGCCCGACGTGGTGCTGATCGACGGCGGACGCGGCCAGGTGGGCGTGGCCCGCTCGGTGTTCGAGGAACTCGGCCTGGAGATTGCCCGCATCGTCGGCGTGGAGAAAGGCGAGGGCCGCAAGGTCGGGCTGGAGGAACTGGTGTTCGCCGACCAGCGCCCCAAGCTCAGCCTGCCGCCCGACAGCCCGGCGCTGCTGCTGGTGGCGCAGATCCGCGACGAGGCGCACCGTTTCGCCATCACCGGCATGCGCGCGCGCCGCGCCAAAGCGCGCACCGGGGGCTCGCGTCTGGAGGACATCGCCGGCATCGGGCCCAAGCGGCGTTCGCGCCTGCTGGCCCGTTTCGGCGGGCTGCGCGGGGTGGAGCAGGCGAGCGTGGAGGACCTGATGACGGTGGAGGGCATTTCACGCGAACTCGCGCAGGCCATCTACTCGGCGCTGCACTGAGCCGACCGGCGCGGCGCCGGGCTTGTCCCCATGGGGTGCGGAGCGCGGCGATGGAATAATGCTATGCACCATGAACGTGCCGACCCTCCTGACCTGGCTGCGCGTGGCGGCCATTCCGCTGGTCGTCGGCCTGTATGCCTTGCCCACGCACTGGCTGAGCCCGCCGGACCGCAACCTCGCGGCGGCGTTGCTGTTCGTGCTGGCCGGGCTGACCGACTGGTTCGACGGCTTCCTGGCGCGGCGCTGGAACCAGACCTCCGCCTTCGGCGCCTTCCTCGACCCGGTGGCCGACAAGCTGATGGTCTCGGCGGCGCTGCTGGTGCTGCTGGAGCTCGGGCGCATCGGCGCGCTGGTGGCGCTGATCATCATCGGGCGCGAGATCGCCATCTCGGCGCTGCGCGAATGGATGGCGCGCATCGGGCGTTCGCGCGCGGTGGCGGTGAACTGGCTGGGCAAGGTCAAGACCGCCACGCAGATGGTGGCCATCCCGCTGCTGCTGTACGACGGGCGACTGTTCGGCCTGCTGTCCGCAGCCTGGTGGGGCGGCTGGCTGCTCGACGTGGCGGCGGCGCTCACCCTGTGGTCCATGCTGTATTACTTCAAGCTCGCGCTGGCGGGCATCAAACTCTCCGAATGAGGTCCCCATGAGCCAGGAATCGTCCTCCTCCGCCGCACCCGTCCAGGCGCGTCCGTGGCGCATCGCCGTGATCCCCGGCGATGGCATCGGCCAGGAGGTCATGCCCGAGGGCGTGCGGGTGCTGCAGGCCGCGGCCAGCCGCTTCGGCATCGCGCTGCAGCTGGAGGAATTCGATTTCGCCTCCTGCGACTACTACCTGCGCCACGGCACCATGCTGCCCGGGAACTGGGAGCAGGTGCTGGGCGACTTCGACGCCATCCTGTTCGGCGCCGTCGGCTGGCCCGAGAAGGTGCCCGACCACGTGTCCCTGTGGGGCTCGCTGATCCAGTTCCGCCGTGTGTTCGACCAGTACGTGAACCTGCGCCCGGCGCGCCTGATGCCCGGCGTGCGCTCGCCGCTGGCCGGGCGCGTCGCGGGCGACATCGACCTGCTGATCGTGCGCGAGAACACCGAGGGCGAGTACTCCGACGCGGGAGGCCGCATGTTCGCCGGCACCGACCGCGAAATGGTGCTGCAGGAGACCATCCTGACCCGCATCGGCGTGGACCGGGTGCTGCATTTCGCCTTCGAGCAGGCCGAACGCCGCCCGCGGCGCCTGCTGAGTTCGGCCACCAAGTCCAACGGCATTTCCATCACCATGCCGTACTGGGACGAGCGCGTGCGCGCGGTGGCCGCCGCGCACGACCAGGTGCGCTGGAACCAGTACCACATCGACGCGCTGTGCGCGCGCCTGGTGCAGCGCCCGCAGGACTTCGACGTGATCGTCGGCTCCAACCTGTTCGGCGACATTCTCAGCGACCTCGCACCGGCCTTGTGCGGAACCCTGGGCATCGGTCCGTCGGCGAACCTGAACCCCACGCGCACCGCTCCGTCCCTGTTCGAGCCGGTGCACGGCTCGGCGCCGGACATCGCCGGCAAGGGCCTGGCCAATCCGATCGGCCAGATCTGGTGCGCCGCGATGATGCTGGACTTCCTCGGACACCGCGATGTCCATGACGCCATGCTGGGCGCCATCGAGGCCGCGCTGCACCCCGATTCCCAGGCGCCGCGCACCCCCGACCTGGGCGGCAAGGCTTCCACCAGCGATCTCGGCCGGGCCATCGCGGCCGAGGTGGCGCGCGCCTGAGCGGCCCGCGCAGCCTGCGCGGGCGCAAGCCCCGCGGCGTTCGCACCACGCGGGTCGCGCGCTGGCACTTCCCTTGATTGACACGCGCAGCGGCGCTCGCTCTAATGCGTGGGCTGGCGCCGCAAGCCTTGTAATCCGCGGCGCTCGGCGTGATCGCTGCGATGCGAGCAGGGCTTCGGCGGACCCTCGGTCCGGCTCCGGATTCCCGGCCACCCGGTCGCCGCGCACCACGGGCCGAGCGCAACGGCTGTCGAAGGGCCTGGGGCGTGCGCGCAATTCTCCGGAGGCATCGCGACGTGTCCGCGGGCGGGCGCAAGTGCCGTGGCGTCGTATCGTCGTCAACTCGTTCAACCACACCATCCTCATGCAGGGGGCCAGAGTGAATAAAACAGAACTGATCGAACACATCGCGAAGAAGAGCGATATCTCCAAGGCCGCGGCCGCGCGCGCCCTGGATTCGATGATCGAAGGCGTCAAGGTCACCCTGAAGAAGGGCGGCAGCGTCACCCTGATCGGTTTCGGCACCTTTGCCGTGACCAAGCGTCCGGCGCGTACCGGCCGCAACCCCCGCACCGGCGCGACCATCAAGATCAAGGCCGCCAAGGTGCCGAAGTTCCGCGCCGGCAAGGGGCTGAAGGACGCCCTGAACTGATGCACTAAACTGCGCGCCAGGCTCGCGCGGTTTGCCGGAGCACGTTCGGGTGCTTAGCTCAGTTGGTAGAGCGGCGCCCTTACAAGGCGTAGGTCGGGGGTTCGAACCCCTCAGCACCCACCATCCGCAAGCCGCGCCCCACGCTGGGGCACACGAAGGCGAACCTCGGTTCGCCTTTTGTTTTTGTGCCTCCCGATTTCGTGTTCCGCGCATCCGGCCGCCGAGCCGGGAGTGCCTCCAGTCGCCATGTTCGAATTCGTCCGCAAGCACAACAAGCTCCTGCAGGTCATCCTGTTCCTGCTGATCTTCCCGTCCTTCGTGCTGTTCGGCATCCAGGGCTACAACCACTTCACGGGCGACGGCAACCTGGCGGCCAAGGTCGACGGCATCCCCATCTCGCGCGAGCAGCTCGACGCGGCCGAGCGCCAGCAGGTGGCGAGCATGCAGCAGGCGCTGGGCGGCAACGCCGACGCCGCCGCGCTGGATACGCCGCAGATGCGCATGCGCACCCTGGACGCCATGGTGCGCCAGGCGCTGCTGCAGGTGGCGGTGAACAAGCAGCACCTGCAGGTCGACGACGACGCCGTGCGCCAGGCCATCCTGCAGATCCCGCAGGTCGCCGCGCTGCGCAACAAGGACGGCAGCTTCGACGTCGCCGCCTTCCGCAAGCTGATCCAGGAACAGGGCATGACCACCGGCCAGTTCGAGGACAGCGTGCGCGCCCAGCTGCTGATGCAGCAGGCGCAGGGCGGACTGGCCGACAACGCGCTGGGCAGCCGGACCGTCGCGGCCCAGCTGGTCGACTGGCGCACCCAGACCCGCAGCGTGCGCGTGGCGCAATTCCAGGCGGCCGATTTCGCGAAGGACGTGCAACCCGATGCGGCCCAGGTGCAGGCCTACTACAAGTCCCATCCGGACGAGTTCCGCGTGCCCGAGAAGGCCACCATCCAGTACGTGGTGTTCAGCGCCGCCCAGCTCGAAGCCGGGGTGCAGGTCACGCCGCAGCAGGAGCAGGCCTATTACGACGCGCACAAGGCCGAATTCAACAGCCCCGAGCAGCGCCGCGCCAGCCACATCCTGATCACCCTGCCGCCCAAGGCCACGCCGGCCCAGGTGGCGCAGGCCCAGGCCAAGGCCGAGGCCATCGCCGCGCAAGTGCGCAAGGATCCCGCGGAGTTCGCCCAGCTGGCGCGCAAGGACTCGCAGGACCCCGGGACCGCGACTTCCGGCGGAGACCTGGGCTGGTTCACCCCCGACGCCATGGTCAAGCCGGTGTCGGACGCCGTGTTCGGCCTGCACAAGGTCGGAGAAATCGCCGGCCCGGTGCGTTCGCAGTTCGGCTTCCACGTCGTGGAGCTCACCGGCATCCGCCCCGCCGAGACCAAGACCCTGGCGCAGGCCCGGCCCGAGATCGACGCCGCGCTGCGCAAGCAGCAGGCCGACAAGCAGTTCACCGACGAGTCGGACAAGTTCAGCTCCATGGTCTACGAGGACAGCCGCAGCTACGACAAGGTGGCGGCCAGGCTGCACCTGCAGGTGCAGAACGCCACCGACGTGACCGAGCAGCCGCGCCAGGGCGATGCCTCGACCGACCCGCTGGCCAGCCCGGCCTTCGTCAAGGCCCTGTTCGGCAAGCTCAGCGTGCGCGACCGGCGCAACATCCCCTCGGTGCAGATCGCTCCCAACGTGCTCGCCTCCGGACGCATCGTCAGCCTGCAACCCGCCACCACGCTGAGCTTCGCGCAGGCGCAGGACCGCGCCCGCCAGATGCTGGTGCAGCAAATGGCCGCGCAACGTGCGATCCAGGCCGGCGAACAGGCACTGGCGCAGGCTCGAGCCGGCAAGGCCCAACCCCAGTGGGGCCCGACCCAGCAGCTTTCGCTGGCGCAAGCCCAGTCCAGCCTGCCGCAGCCGTTGGTCGAGGCCGTGTTCCGCGCCAACGTCGACAAGCTGCCGCAGCTGCTCGGCGTGGCGCTCCCCGGCCAGGGCTACGCGCTGGTGTCGGTCGACGCCGTCAGCCACGCCAAGCCCAGCGCCGGGGAACTGGCCGCCCAGCAGGCCACGCTGAACCAGATCCTCGGCCAGGCCTACGAACAGGCCTACATCGACTCCCTGAAGAAGGAGTACGGCGTGAAGATCCTGTACAAGCCGAGCGAGAACACTTCCGGCTGAGTCCGGAACATGCCTATAATGGCGAGTTTTCCGGTGGTGGCTGTAGCTCAGTTGGTAGAGTCCAGGATTGTGATTCCTGTTGTCGTGGGTTCGAGTCCCATCAGCCACCCCACCCGATGCTAGAAGTGGGCACCCGAGCGGTGCCCATTTTTTTGCCTGCCGCCGCCGCCAGCAGCGCGGCATTGCGGCCCTGCATGCGCACCACCTCGCCGTCGAAGGTGATCTCGCTGACCAGCTCGTGCAGGTAGCGCTTCGGCAGGCCGCTGGAGGGGTCCAGCAGGCGCTTGCGCATGACCTTGGCGAATGCGTCCATGGTGGCCGGGCTCAGGAGGTCCAGTGGCGTCTCGCCTGCCTGCTTGGCGCCGTCGATGTCCCGCAGCAGCGCTTCGCGCCGGTTCTTGAGCTTTGCGGCGCGGCTGGCCAGCGTGTCGTCCATGGGGAGCAGGCCTTTCTCAACGGCCTCGTACAGGCGCTCGATCGCGGTGTCCAGTTCGGCCAGCTCCTTGCGCAACTCGCGCAGGCCATCGGAGCGCTCCTCGCGGGCCTGCTTGAGCTGACCCTTCAACTCCGACAGCAAGGCCTTGAGGCGCTGCGGCGCCAGAACCTTGTCCGCAAGCGCCTCCAGTACCTTGGCGTCGAGTTTCTCCATCGGCAGCGCAGGGGTGCTGCAGGCCTGGGCATGCTGGGCGATACGGGTATTGCACTTGTAGTACCTGTACTTCCCACCCTTGCCCGTGATCAGCGTCATCGAGGCGCCACAGTTCGCGCAGCGCAGCAGCCCCGTGAGCAGGGTGGGGGAGTTCACGACGCGTGGTGGGGTGACCTCCGGCGAGCGCTCACGCCGCAGGCTGGCGACAGCTTCGAACACCTCGGCCGGCACGATCGCCGGCACGGTCATCGGGATCCACTCGTCGCGGGGCTTGACGGCGCCAGTGCGCACGTTGACCTGGTTGAACAGGTATGTGCCCATGTAGGCGGTCTCCGTCAGAATGCGGTGCACCCGGTTGCGCGACCAGCGCTGGCCGCGGACCAGTACGCCGGCCGCATTGAAATGCGCCGCGATGTTCTTCGCACCCATGGTCTCGCCATGCAGCCCGTGCAGGTACAGGTCGAATACCTTGCGCACCAGCACGGCCTCAGCCTCGTCGATGGCCAGCTTCTTCTTCGTGCCAGCCTTCCCGGAACCGTGCTCGACCGTGACCGTGCAGTAGCCGAACGGCGGCCTGGAACCGTTCCAGAAGCCCTGGCGGGCGTTCTCTTGCATCGCGCGTAATGTGTGCTTGGCGTTCTCCTTCGACTGGTACTCATCGAACAGCGCGAACATGCTGCGAGCCAGTTCCCCGGATGTGTCATCACCCGTCTGCTGGGTGATGGACACCAGCTTCACGCCCGCCTTCTTCAGCTTGCGCTCGTAGAGCGCAAGCTCCACGTGATCCCGGAAGAATCGCGACAGCGAGTGAACGACGATGGCCTCGAAGGGGGAGGGCTTCGCCGTGGCCGCCGCGATCATGTCCTGGAAGATCGGTCGCCGGTCGTCCGTCGCCGAAGCGCCTGGCTCCACGTACTCACGGCCGACCTCAAGGCCTTGGCGCGCGCACCATTCTCGGAGCTGGCGTAGCTGGTCCGGGATCGACAGGTCTTTTTCCGCCTGACGGGTGGTCGATACCCGCGCATACAGTGCAACAGCCATGGATTCAGTCCTTTGCAGCTTCGCCTGGGGCCTCGACCAGCTCCCCCAGGATGCCGGGGAAGGCTGCGAGCAGCAGTTCGAGCTCTGCGGAGCCGGGAGGCGCAAGCGTGTCGAAATGGAACTCTACGCCAAGGTACTCGTTGCGAGCGCGAGCGGCGTGCTTCCGCGGCCGCGTTGGGCCTTGCCGGTCGGTGTGTCTGAGATGGTTTTCCATCCTCGGCACAGCAAGCGACCCAAAACAAAATCCGTGGCCTCGAAAGGGCAGCAGTCCAAGCGGACAAGGCGAAGGGGCTGCACAGCGTGGGGGCTGTCCAGGTGGACGGCCGCCACGATGGGCATTCGCGTTGGCCGTGGGAGGCGGGGGCGCCGACCCGTGGAAGGCACCAGCGTCTCGGCAACCTGGGGATTGCACTTTCCCCCATAGGGGAAAAAGAAAGTGCCAGAGCCGTCGGCGTCTTGCGGACCGCCGCCGCTTGCCTAGGCCTGCTTGGCCGGCTTGGCCGGCTTGGCCTGCCTGGGCCCTCCTGTAGCCTCCGCAGCCCGGGTGAACGGCCGGATGATCGCGTCAACGTCCTGCTGGGAGAGCTCTGGGAGGTGGTGCATGTCCTCGGCGTCTAGCTGCACCCATGTGCGCTGGTCCTTCCGGAAGTGCCACTTCGGAATCCTGGTGCGAGTAAAGCTCTTGCGCCACTGAGCCAGCAGCGACGGATCGCAGTAGATCAGCAGGCCGGTGAACTTGCGCTCCGTGATGTTGGCGAGGGCGTTCCGGTAGTAGGCGCAGAACAGATCGATATCACGGGCGTTTTTGCGCGAAAACTCGACCTCGATCCAATACTGGCTGACTTTTCGACTAGCCGGGAAGTCCTTGGCGCGCAAATTAACGATCGCATCGGGGATCTTGCTCGGGCGCTTGCCAAGTGGGACTCGCTCGAGATCGTCAGCCAGCTCCAGGCCCTCGATCCGGGGCCCATAGCGGCGCATCAAGTGAGCGAGCTGGTACTGCAACTGCAGGTCGTGCTCGAAGCGAGCCTCCCGGATGCGGTAGTCGGGGCGATCAGGCAAGGCGAAGAAGTTCGACAGGCACATCGCAAGGTGGCCGTGGTCGCTCCGGCCAATCTCCTGCCAGTGGCGCGCCAGCAGCGTGAGCCCCTCCTTGCTGAGCGTGACGTAGTAGCGAACCGGCGCAAAGAGCGGGTTCGGGACCGGGTGCTCGACCAGGAGCCCCTGCTCGATCAACTTGCGTATCAAGCCATTGCCACCCAGGAGCAGGTCAATCAGGGCCGTGGCACTCCAGCGGAAGCGGGCTACCCACAGAAGGGCTGTCAGCGCCTTCGCCCGATGGCGTGCACGGGTATTCAGGCGATGGTGTTCTTGCGGCAAATTGCTCATGGTGACCTCCGATTGCTTCGGTCTAGGCCGCCAGAAATTCATCTGCGAGGAATTGGCGCCACTGGATCACCCTGCTGGATTCCCAGCCCAGCGGCTGATCCAGTGGTGAGGGCGTATCCAATCCAGTGGTGCAGAGGGGCTTCGGGCCGCTTCGCGACCCTGCGCAGCACGGGACCGACCGCACCCCTCTCGCCCCTGACGGTGCGAGTCGCCTTGGGGGCGACCGGGGTGCTCGGCGGGCTGGACGCCCTCCGTCCGGTCCCATGCTTTGCCTACGCTCGCCGCTGGCGAGCTGCGCGCTGCGTTGCAGCTTGCGGGGCCGACGCGCTGCCGCGCGTGAAAAGCGCTTCGCAGACTGCGCTCGATCGTTCCTGGCGGCCCGACCGAGCTGGCCCCTGGACGGGGCGCCTTGCGGCGTCCGAAGCGCTTTTCACGCGCGCCATCGCGTCGGCCGGGCTCCGCCCCCACCCAGGACCGCTGCTCTGGGGAGCAGCTTGCTCCGCTTGCTACGGTCGCCTGCCGGCTTCCTCCGCAAGTCTCCGCATCCAGGGCGGCCCCCCCGCCCTGAGCACTTCGTCGCTCAGGGAAGTTCGTGCTGGACGCACGAACCTCCACCAGCCAGCCCCCAGTAGCTTCGCGCTAGGGCCAGCCGACAAACGACCGATCTGGTCAGCCTGGCGTTGCCGCTGCTCGCACGGCTTGCATGAGACGCCCACGCCACCGGCTCCACCCGGCCTGCCGGGCTCGCGGGGGTTGGCGCTTGACGCACCAACCCCCAGCACTTCCGCTCCAGGCTCGCCCGAAGAACGATGGGCAGCGCGCCAGCTTTACTAAGCCGGTGGGATGGGCCAAAACGCCTCCAGGGACGGCACATGGCTTGCGATGCGCGCCGCAGCGTCCGATGGACGAGCGCGACGAGCGAGCTCTGCATTGACTTGCCCTGGCAGATCAGCGGTAGCAAGTAGCACTGGCTGCCGTCGCGCGAGTGACCACGCCTGTCACAGACCGATACCCGGAAGTTCGACAGGTCTGTTCCGATCACTGACAATCGAGGCGACTTCGGTGCCGCAAGTGAACTTTTCCCACCGACAGCCGCCTCAGCCAACCGCTTCGGTACTATAGCAATTGTTGAAGATCCGTTTTTCAGGGGTGGTTTTTCTGCGGGATGGTTTATCTGACTGAGTGCTCTGCATAACCTCATCTCGATTTAACGTTCTTTGGAGGTCACGTGAGCTGGTGTGACAAAGTGGCATCTCGGCCTACTGTTGGCTTCACATTCGAGAAAAATTTTCGACCGAGCGCAGAGCTTTTATCCTCCCTGATACCCGTCCTAGATAAACTTGCCGGTCAGGTGGTGGATAAATTCACACTGACTAAGCAAGAGACTTTTGCCATCGAATTTATTACGGACAGTGGATTTAGATATACTGCCGACCCCGCGAGGGTGGCAGTGGAATTTCAACATCGTTTGAAGGTCAGGAATATTAGTGGGGCGGCTCCTGAGGCGCAGCTCATTTCACGGCAGGAGCCGTATACGAAACTTCTCCAAGATGTGGGGCAGAGAGCAATAGAAGCGGCTGAGCTATTGGTTTCGCCCGAGCGACCTCTCAAACGAATGGGGGTGGTTTCTTCAACTATGGTGGATGAGCCTGACGTGCCACCTGGAATTCTCCGCGGTATTGCTTACCTAAACAGGCCCTGGGGTCGTGATGTCCCGCACTACACTTTTCAGGTTGTGGCGTCTTTACAAGAAACTGATGAGTGGCGGGATCAATGTGTGCATGTGATTTCGAAAGCTGAGACGGATGAGGGTCTGATAAATTTAATGTTTGATTATCAGCGAATCTTTAAAGCTCCGAAGGATCGACGTTCTGTTCGCGCTGCGCTCATGGGCCTACAGGCGGCTGCGCTAAACTATTTTGAAGATCTAGCACAGGGGGATATGTTCGATGCGTCTGACGATATCTCAGCCAGCTAAAGATGCGCTGCTCCCAGGGGCTGGGGAGGCAGCCAACACTTTTGGGGTGAATACTTATGCCGCGTCCACTTTGGAAGATGCGCCAGGAGGAAATTTCGCCGGTTTTAATATCGAATCTAGTGTCGACGCTCGTGTAGAGACCAAAGCCTTGATGCGGGCGATAATCAATAGGCGCTACAGCGACGACGAGCGTCAAAAATTGCTCGCGGAGCGCCAAGGTATTATCGAAAAACAATTCGCTGGGTTGGCTTCTCGCAGCGATTTAAATCGAGTCGAATACATAAACTGGACTCTCGACCAAATTGAGGATGCTCGCCATGGCGCTGCCCTCGACCGCTTGGAGGCGTCAATAGCTCGATACGAGTCCTTCCTTGAGGGTGTGGAGCGACTGACGCAGGACGTTCATCGTGCTTCTATGACGCGCCGCAAGAGATGAGCGTGAGCAAGGACGCTAGCGGTGATGCAGTTGCCCCAGCCACCGGGCATGATCTCATCGTGCGGACCGCAGATGTCCCAGTCTACTCGGATTATTCAAAGTATCGGCGGTATTTAAGGCACGATTTCTATTATTCGTGCGCGTACTGTACAATTACCGAAGCCGAGGCGGAGGCATTGCGATTTACAATCGATCATTATGAGCCTGTCAGCGCGATGCCTGAGCTGCGGGCAGTTTATACGAACCTAATGTATGCCTGCGACGAGTGCAATGCGCGGAAGGGGGATTTGTTTCCGCCGCCAGGCGCTAGGCAGGACGGATATCGATTTTTCCGTCCGGATATGGATCGGACGAGTGAGCACTTTTCGGCTCAAGGTAGTGCTGTAAGTCATAAAAGCAAAACTGGCTTTTACACGATTACAGCTCTTAGCCTCAACCGGAGAGCTCTCCGTCGTATTCGTGAGCTTCGACTTCGCCTCAAATTGTGCGACGAGTACGTCAGCGAGGGCATTCGAGCGCTGAGGGATATAAAAATTGACCAATTGCACCCAGAGCTCAGGGCGAAGGCTTCTCGTTGGATAAAGGAGGCGTCAGATCTAAATGAGCGATTGATCGATGAGATTAATGAGGTCTTAAGGGCGGCGGCGCGATCTTCGTTGATCGTTGACGAAGAGCCAGCGGACACGGATGATGATACTTTAAGGCGAGACGATCTAAAGAGGGTTGAGGGGTTATACCCAGGGCAGTGGCGCGGCAGGGGGCATAGAAAAAAGAAGAAACGTAACTAGATCAGCCGAAGAGACCTTCAGGGGAACTCATGGTGTTCATGGCTCCAGCGCGATGGTCCAGTTCGCATCTTCGTTGCGCATCGCACCCCACCCGATGCTAGAAGTGGGCACCCGAGCGGTGCCCATTTTTTTGCCCGCCGCGGCCGCCAGCAGCGCGGCGTTGGGCCCCTGCATCCGTACCACCTCGCCGTCGAAGGTGATCTCGTCTACGACTTGGCGATGGAATATGCCCTGAGAGGCAAGCGGTGGGCGGCATGATCGAGACGGCACTCCGGCCCTGAGGCTTATGAGTGTGTACGCAGCCAGTCTTTCAGGGCCTCATCCATGCGCCCTTGCCACCCGGGGCCGGAAGCGCGGAAACTGCTGACCACATCGGGTGACAGGCGGATGGTGATGCGCTCCTTGGTCGGCGCCTTCTGCGGGCCTCGCACACCGGCGCGACGATTCATCGCGAGGAGCTCTCCATACAGCGTCGGCGGCAGCACGTCCTGCGCCGCTCGGAACTCGGCGACATCGTCGCGATCGAGCTCGCGCACTTCTCCATCGGCACCCACCAACGGCAAGCGTGGCTTGGGTGGCTTGCGACTACCGTGCGGCTTCATAGTGGCTCACCTCTCGTGGGTTCGCTTTGCGCAAGCTGATCACACGAATGCCCTCGCGGATCGGCGTGAAGCAAAGCACATGCAAGCGTCCGTCGATCTGCCCGAGCGCCACGTAACGCGGCTCGGGGTAGGCCTTTCGGGCAGATTGTATGCACAATCCGTCACGACGGCAGGCTCAGCACCAGGGCCCTTTCGTCGCTAGGGCGATCACCCAGTTGGCATCTTCGTCCCGCCCCGGACCCCACGAATGAAAGCCGAAAGCCCAGGCATCCCCGGGCTTTCGCATTTTTGGCCGCCTCATCCGTGGTTTTCGGTCGTGGGCGTGGCCTGGTGGTAGCGCACCTGCCATCGACCGTCGACGCGCAGCCACAGGGAACAGCGGCGTGCATGCCTGATGTCCGAACCGTCCGCCAGACGTTCGTCCGTGCGGTAGGTCAGCAGCGCAGCGTCGTTCGCCATTCCGCGGGCGCGTGCCACATGCCCAAGGGCGCGGATGATCTCGTCGGAGTCCCCGTCGGTGAACACGGCCGTGATCGGCCCGGGCCCCGAGATGCGAAGCAGGAGTGGCCGGTCGCGCGGTATCCGCGATTGCGTTGATCGAATCAGCGGCGGCTGCCCTGGGCGGCTGGCTCGTGCGTGCGGCGCCGACGCGCGTGAGGCACTACTCCCAGGGGCAGGGACGATCGACGAGCACATCCATCATGCCAATTCCGCACCAACGCGACCGCCTCCGGCATTTCAACAGTCTGCTCGTATGATCGCCGCGATCAACTCCCGCACTTTGCGATGAGAGCCCGTACCTCGCGGCCGTGGAACCGTCGCTCAGGACCGACGATCCCGTTTCATCCTGGCCTGGGATTCCTGTTGCTGCTGCGCGGCAACGGACAGGGTCGCGGTCGGGCGCGCGACAAGCCGGGCAAGGCCGATCGGATCGCCACTCTGCTCGCACCAGCCGTAAGTTCCGTCCTGAACCCGCACCAGGGCCTGCTCGATGGCGTGCAGCTGCTTCAGTTCACGGCCGCGAATGTGCAACTCCAGAGCGTGGTCCTCCTCTAGCGAGGCGCGGTCCGATGGATCCGGCGTCGCCGCGAGTTCCCTGAGTTCGGAGACGGTGGTCTGCGCCGCCTTCAGCAACACGTTGCGCTCGCGCTCCAGGACCTCGCGGAAGTAGGCAAGCTGGTCGCTGCACATGTACTGTCTGGCCGATATTCCGGCGGGCAACTCGGATTCCCAGGTACCGTCCATCGCACACCTCCCTCGGAACGAGGCGTCCCGTGTCCGCATGATGCGCCACTTCTGTGTCAAGGCACATGGCTCCGAGGTCGAGATGCCCTGACCACGGCCCGGCAGGCAGGGCTCAGTGCCGCCGGCGACCGCGCTCGAATGCCGCAAGAGACCATTGCGCCACGTCTTCAGGCGTTACGTCGACCATGGTTTCGAGGTCGAGGGTCCTCATGCTGGACCAGCTCCCACCATCCGTGGCGCGAAACAGCGTCCCCGTGACCACGTCCGCCCATGAGCGAGTCAGCTCGATGTTCAGCAGCGCGTAGATGCGCCCGTCACCGGCGCGCGCGTAGCGCTGCACGTAGATCGATCTCGTGAACCAATCCGGCAGCTTGCCCTTGCGCGGAAGAAGCCCGATCAGCCTGGTGGAGGCTTCGCTGAGGTAGTGTGGATTGCTTGCATACACGCTCACGGCAGTTCCCTTGGTGGCGCGGCATGCGGTCCATTCCTTCCCGGAGCGCCGGCCTGGTCGCGCAATACTGCGAATTCTTCGCTCTGCCTCTGCCTGGGCGAAGGCAACGGCGTCAGACTACACTGTTTTCAAGTCGACGCGCGCTTACGCGCACCGGGCGGTGCGCGTAAGCGCGGTGAGCCGAGTCGCTGCGTCGAGCATGCGGAGCGAGGAATCAGGTCGGTGCTGATCAGACCGGGAGCGGTGGCTGGCGCTGGCCCGCGGGAACGCCTCGAGCGCTTCGAAAAATTCAGTCGACACGGATTGACAGGAGGCGCAGCATCATGCCCAAGGGAATGCAACGCGGCAACCGGGAAGCCAAGAAGCCGAAGAAGGACCATTCGACGCCCAAGGCGCCGGCGGCTGGGAGTGAGCCTGTCGTGCGTCCGCCAGCTCCGCTCGTGGCGGACCGACGCAAGAAGAAGTAGCACGCTGGCGCCGGACACCCTGCCGGCTCCCGGATTCGAATGGCTGGCCGGGAAATCCTGAACGGCGCAGGCCGCATCTTCGTGCCGCCCCGCGCCGCGACGAATGCGTCGTCGACGGCGCGGTTATCGCCGGGCCTCAGCGCTCGGCACGGGCCTGCGCAAGCCATGCGCCCCAGGGCGGAAGATGCACGCTGCCGTCGACCAGCTCGGCGCCTCCGGGCGGCGCATCGAGCAGGGGCTCGAATTCCGCGGGCGAGCTCCAGCGCAGGGGCTGCGCGCTGCAGTTGAACGCGCACAGCATGCGCTGCGCGGGGTCGCTGGATTCCCGCGTGTAGGCCAGCAGCTGGTCGTGCGCCGGCAGCAACTGCATGGTGCCGGTGCACAGGGCCGGCTGGCGGCGGCGCCAGGCCAGCACTTCGCGGTAGAAGTGCAGCAGTCCGCCCGAGGCCTGCTGGGCCACAGCGTGGGCGTTGTGCCGCGGCTCCAGAGGCAGCCAGGGCGTGGCTTCGGTGAATCCCGCGCAGGGCCGCTCGGCGTCCCACGGCATCGGCGTGCGACAGCCGTCGCGGCCCTTGAAAATGGGCCACATCGCGATCCCGTAGGGGTCGCGAAGCTCGGCTTCGGTGAGCTCGGCCTCTTCCAGGCCGAGTTCGTCTCCCTGGTACACGCACGGGGTGCCGAGCAGGGTCATCTGCAGCAGGACGGCCTGGCGCAGCAGGCGGGGGTCCGGCTCGTCGCCTCCCCAGCGCGTGGCCAGTCTGGGCACGTCGTGGTTGGACAGCGACCAGCAGGGCCAGCCGTCGCCCAGGATGCGCAGCAGCCGGTCGAACACGTCGCGCAGATACGGCGCGTCGTGGCGCGGGCCCAGCAGGTCGAAACCGTACGCCATGTGCAGCTTGTCCCCGCCCTGGGTGTACTCGGCCATGCGGCCCGGCCCGTCGTCGTCGCCGATCTCGCCCACCATCGCGGTGCCCGGGTAGGCGTCGAGCAGGGCGCGCAGGCGGCGCAGGAACGACAGGTTCTCGGGGCGGCTCTTGTCGTATACGTGGCGTTGCCACGCATAGGGGTTCACGGCCGTCACCGCCGGATCGCTCTCGACCGGCCAGCCGCGGGCCGGATTGGGGCGCAGCAGCGGGTCGTGGAAATAGAAGTTGGCGGTGTCCAGGCGCAGGCCGTCGACGCCCTGGTCCAGCCAGAAACGCACGTCGTCGAGCAGCGCCTGCTGGACTTCGGGGTTGTGGAAGTTGAGGTCGGGCTGGCTGGCCAGGAAGTTGTGCAGGTAGTACTTCTGGCGTCGCGAGTTCCACTCCCACGCGCTGCCCCCGAACACGCTCAGCCAGTTGTTCGGGGCCGAGCCGTCGCCCTGGGGATCGGCCCATACGTACCAGTCGGCCCTGGGGCCGGAGGCCGAGGCGCAGCTCTCGCGAAACCAGGGGTGGCGGTCCGAGGTGTGGGACAGCACCTGGTCGATCATCACCTTCAGGCCGAGTTCGTGGGCGCGCGCGACCACGCGCCGGAAATCGTCCAGGGTGCCGAACAGGGGATCGACGTCCCGGTAGTCGCTGACGTCGTAGCCGAAGTCCTTCATCGGGCTGCGGAAGAACGGCGTCAGCCAGATCGCGTCCACGCCGAGTCGGGCGACGTGGGCCAGGCGGCTCAGCACGCCGGGCAGGTCGCCCACGCCGTCGCCGTTGCTGTCCTGGAAGCTGCGGAGGTAGATCTCATAGATGGTGCCGACGCGCCACCACGGGGGCTGCGCGCCGGACGGCCGGGTCGGGGAGGGGTTCATGACAAGGTCCTTGTGTCGCCTGGGCGACGTAGCGTGGGCAGGGGGCGAAGAGCGGGAGCGGGCAAGGAGCAGGTCACTTTAGTAAGTGCCCGCAGCGATTGTCCGGCGGAGCCGGAATGGCCAGAGAGCCTGGCTCGTCGACAGGGCCTTCGGGCGGACGTCGGGTCCGCGGACAAGGCCCGGCCGGCCGCGCGGCCTACACTGCAGGGCATGCTGGATACGCATGGGTTCGAAGGGGGCGGGACCTGCGGCGCGCGGCGCGCCGCGGGCTCGGCGCGAGCCTGCCCATCGCTGCGCGGGGCGGGCGGGACATGAGCCGGCTGACGCTGGAGAAGATGCTGCAATCGCAGGGCTTCGGCACCCGCAGGCAATGCCGGCAGCTGGTCCTGGGGGGGCATGTGCGCGTGGCCGGCGAGCCGACGGACGATCCGGAGCTCAGCGTGGACACGGAGGGCCTGAGCTTCTCGGTGCTCGACCAGGACTGGAGCTACCGCGAGCATGTGTACCTGGCACTGAACAAGCCGGTGAACTACGAATGCTCGCGCCGGCCCAGCCACCATCCCGGCATCCTGAGCCTGCTGCCCGAGCCGCTGCGCGCGCGCGGGGTGCAGCCTGTGGGGCGCCTGGACCACGACACCACCGGGCTGCTGCTGCTGTCCGACGACGGCGCGTTCATCCACGCGCAGTCCTCCCCGCGGCGCAAGGTGCCCAAGCTGTATGCAGCCACGACCCAGGAGCCGGTCACGCCCGAGTTGATCGCGGCCCTGCTGGCGGGGGTGCGCCTGCACGACGAGCCGGAGCCGCTGGCGGCCTTGCGTTGCGAACAGCAGGGCGCGCATGAGATCGCCATCGTGCTGGAACAGGGCAAGTACCACCAGGTCAAGCGCATGCTGGCCGCGGCGGGCAACCATTGCGCCGCCTTGCGCCGGGTGGCCATCGGCGGCCTGCGCCTGGAGGCGTTGAACCTTCCCGAGGGCGCCTGGTGCCATCTGGGCGAGGCCGAGCTCGCCTTGCTCAAGCCCGAGCGGGACGGCGCGTGACGGGCGAGGGCAGGCGTGGGAGGTCGCGCGGTTGCCGCGCATGGCTCGCGGCCAGCGCCGGGCGTGGTGGTGCGCCGCGGGAATTCGTACCATCGGCGCGGGCAGCTTTCATTCATTCCGAGGCCTTCGCGGCGATCGGACCAACCGAGAGGACATGTTCATGGATCTGGGTATCGCCGGGCGCAGGGCGCTGGTGTGCGCATCGAGCAAGGGCCTGGGCCGCGCCTGCGCGGTCGCGCTGGCCGCCGAAGGGGTGCACGTGACGGTGACGGCTCGGGGCGCGCAGGCCCTGGCCGAGACCGCGTCCTACATCCGCGACACCTACGGCGTCGAGGTGCGGGAGGTGGCGGGCGACATCACCACGCCGCAGGGTCGCGAGGCGGCGCTGGCGGCGGCCGGGCCCATCGACATCCTGGTCAACAACGCCGGCGGGCCGCCGCCGGGCGACTTCCGCGACTGGAGCCGCGAGGACTGGCTGCGCGCGCTGGACGCGAACATGCTCACGCCCATCGAGCTGATCAAGGCGACGGTGGACGCAATGATGGAGCGCGGCTTCGGGCGCATCGTCAACATCACCTCGGCCGCGGTGAAGGCCCCCATCGACATCCTGGGCCTGTCCAACGGGGCGCGCAGCGGTCTGACGGGTTTCGTGGCCGGGCTGGCGCGCAAGACCGTGCGCCGCAACGTCACCATCAACAACCTGCTTCCCGGTCCGTTCTCGACCGACCGCCTGGCCGCCACCGCGAAGGGGCAGGCCGCGGCGCAGGGCATCTCGGTGGACGAGGTGCTGGCGCGTCGGGCCGCCGAGAACCCCGCGGGGCGCTTCGGGGATCCGAAGGAATTCGGTGCGGCCTGCGCGTTTCTGTGCGCGGCCAGCGCCGGCTTCGTGACGGGTCAGAACATCCTGCTGGACGGCGGGGCCTTCCCCGGCACGATGTGATCATGCGCGCGACCCACAGAACCTCGACCGATTCCCTGATCCTGGGCGTGCTGCTGGCGCTTGGCTTGCCGGCGGTGATCGTGCTGAGCCTGCCCGCGGCGGGGCGACTGGCGATCTCGCCGGATTCGATTTCCTATCTCACCGTGGCCGGGCAGATCGCCGCCGGCAAGGGGCTGAGCATGCCCACCTTCGCGTTGTTCGGGAACGCGACGGGCAGCTTCACCACCTGGCCTCCCCTGTTTCCGCTGGTGCTGGCCTCGGGGATTTCGCCCATCTGGATCCAGGCCGCCGCGCTGGGCTCGCTGGGGGCGGTGGTGTTCCTGCTGTTCGCGACCAGCCTGCGGGTGAATGCCCTGGCGTCGGTGCTGCTGGCATGGGCCTGCGCGCTGTCGATGCCGCTGCTGGTCGATGCCACCTACGTCTGGAGCGAGGTGTTGGCGCTGGCGATGACCGCGCTGATGCTTTGGTCCTTCGCGGGCGTCGGGTCGTCCCGCACCTGGCTGCGCTGGGCGCTGGGCGTGGTGTTCTGCGGGCTGGCGATCTATGCGCGCTACGCCATGGCCTTGCTGGTGCCGGGGCTGATGCTCGCCTTGCTGCTGGCGCCGGTCGAACGGCTCGCGCACCGCCTGCGACTGGCGTTGCTGACACCCGTCGCGGTGGGTTTGATGTTCGTGCCGTTGCTGTGGCACAACCTGGCGCAGAGCCACCAGCTCACCGGTGCGGCGCGCGCGGTGGCGCATCGAGGGCTGCTGGCCAACCTGAGCGACGCCGTTCTGGGAACGGCGTCGGCCTTCGCCGTGGCTCCGCTGTGGAAGGCCGTGTTCGTGCTGGCGCTCCTGGCGGTGCTGGTCGTGGCGGGGGGCGCGCTGATGGCACGCCTGCGCGCCGCCGGCGATCGATTCGCCGACGAGCGGGCGGACCCGGCCGTCTGGGTGGCCCGGCTGACCCTGGTGCTCGCGCTGGTCTACGCGGCCGGCATGGTGGTGCTGCGCACGCTGGTGCACTTCGATCGCCTGGACACGCGCCTGATGAGCCCGGCGGTGTTCCTGCTGGGCCTGAGCCTGTGCGCGGGCATGGTGGCCCACGCGCGTTCACCGCGCCACGCGGCCTGGGAGCGTGCGGTGCTGGCGCTGCCGTTCGCCGTGCTGATGGCCCTGTCCCTGCACCGGGCGGCCGCGCAGGGCGACGTCGCCTGGCATGCGTGGCGCGAGCGGGGCTCGCCCGCCTGGCCGATGAACTCGCTGTTCGTGTACAGCAACATGCAATCTGTCGACGCGCCGCGGGTGGATGGCTTGGTGCTGTGCGATCGGCCCATGATGGTGCAGTTCCTCACCGCCTGGCAGGCGCGCCAGATCCCGCCCGGCCCCTGGACCGATGCCGGGCTGCGACACATCGCGTCGGCCGCGCGCGCCTTGCTGGTGGACGACCCCGAAAGTGCCGAGCTGGCCGCCCGCCTGCGTCAGCTTCTGCCGCAGGCCACCACGCGCCAGGTGGCGGGCGGACAGTTGCTGCAATGGACGCCGCCGGCGCGCTGAGTGCGTGGCGCGCCTCGGACATGCGGTTGCGCGTGGACCACACGGAACCTGACGGAGGACCTCGATGATCGGCAAGGCGTGGGTCGCCTTTGATTTCGACGGCACGCTGCGCCGTGGCGACTCGCTGGTGGGCTTCCTGCTCGACCTGCTGGGGCCGGCGAGCCTGGGCGGGGCACTGGCCTTCGAGTCGCCCTGGCTGCTGGGACATGCCGCGGGCTGGGTGGCCAACGACGTGGCCAAGGAGCGGCTCCTGCGCCGCTGCCTGCGCGGGTTTTCGCGCGCGCGCCTGCAGGAGGCCGGGGAGCGCTTCGCGGCCGAGAAGCTGCCGCGCGGTTTGCGCCCGGCGATGGTCCAGCGCCTGCGCGCGCACCAGGCCGCGGGGCACCGGTGCTTGCTGGTGACGGCCTCGCCCAGCCTGTATACCGCGCCGTGGGCACGCGCCATGGGCTTTCACGCGACCATCGGCACCGAACTGGAATTCGATCCGCGGGAGCTGGCCAGCGGCCGCTTCGCCGGGCTCAATTGCTGGGGCCCCGAAAAGGCCCGGCGCCTGCGCGAGTTGCTGGGGGAGCAGACCCTGGAGTACGCCTACGGCGACACGCGCGGCGACCGGGAAATGCTGGCCATGGCACGGCGGGGCTGGCTGGTGGGGCGAGCCAACGCCTGGGGCGAAGGGCTGCCGCGGCTGGACTGACGGCCTCGCCCCGGGACGGTGCGACGCCGCGGGGCGGCGCGCAGGCTCGGTGCGTCGGGGAGCTGCCCAGCCGCCTTGCGCCCCGGCATGGTGCGCCCGGCGGCCCGTTCCCTGGCATGGGGCTTGCTCGAAGTGCGGGCAGGATCAGCCAGCGGGAACATCATGCACGCCTACAGCGAGTCCACCGGCCTGGAACACCACAGCCGCGCCGCCTGGGGGCCCTTGCAGGCCTGGCTGGACCAGATGGGACCGCAGGCGCTGGCGGCCAAGCAGGAGGAGGCGCGCCTGGCCTTCTACCGGGAAGGCATCACCTTCGCCGTGCATGGCGACGTGGGCGGCACCGAGCGCGCGATTCCCTTCGACATCCTGCCGCGCATCCTGACCCACGACGAATGGGACTGGCTGCAGCGGGGGCTGGAACAGCGGGTGCTGGCGCTGAACCTGTTCCTGGCCGATCTGTACGGCGCCCAGCACATCCTTCGCGACGGCCTGGTGCCCGAGTCGGCGCTGCTGGGCAACTCGCAATATCGCGCGGGCATGCGCGGCGTGAAGGTGCCGCGCGGGGTGTTCGCCGCGATCAGCGGCATCGACCTGGTGCGCACAGGCGAGCGCGAGTTCCATGTGCTGGAGGACAACCTGCGCGTGCCCTCGGGCGTCAGCTACATGCTGGAGAACCGGCGCATCCTGTCGTGGCTGGCGCCCGACCTGTTCCAGCGCTGTCACGTCGAGCCCATCGGGCATTACCCCGAACTGCTGGCGCAGACCCTGCGCGAGCTGGCGCCCGGGCATGCCGACGAGCCCGCGGTGGTGGTGCTCACGCCCGGGCCCTTCAACAGCGCGTATTTCGAGCATGCCTTCCTAGCCCAGAGCATCGGCGCCGAGCTGGTGGAAGGGCAGGACCTGCTGGTCGACGACGGCTTCCTGTACATGAAGACCATCCACGGACCGCAGCGCGTGGACGTGATCTACCGGCGCATCGACGACGATTTCCTCGACCCGCGCGCCTTCCGCGCCGACTCCATGCTCGGCGTGCCCGGCCTGTTCGACGTGGTGCGCGCCGGCAACGTGAGCCTGGCCAACGCGCCGGGCACCGGCGTGGCCGACGACAAGTCCGTCTACCCCTATGTGCCCGCGATGGTGCGCTATTACCTGGACCAGGATCCGATCCTGCCCAACGTGCCCACCCATGTGCTGTCGGACCCGGCGCAGTGCGAATGGGTGCTGGCCCACTTGTCCGATCTGGTGGTCAAGGAGGCCCAGGGCGCCGGAGGCTACGGCATGCTGATCGGCCCGAAGGCCAGCCGCGTCGAGCTGGAGGCCTTCGCCGCGCGCATCCGCGCGCGACCGGACAAGTACATCGCGCAGCCCACGCTGGCGCTGTCGACCTGTCCGACCCTGGTCGACGAGGGTGTCGCCCCGCGGCACGTCGACCTGCGTCCCTACGTGTTGCAGGGGGCCAGCGTGCGCATGGTGCCCGGCGGGCTCACGCGCGTGGCCCTTCAGGCGGGGTCCCTGGTGGTCAACAGCAGCCAGGGCGGCGGGACCAAGGACACCTGGGTCCTGCGGGATTGAGCGCGAGCATCGAGGAGGGGACTTCCATGTTGTGCCGTACGGCTTCGGATCTGTTCTGGATGGGGCGCGTGGTCGAGCGCGCCGACGCGATGGCGCGCCTGCTGGATCTGGCGCGGCGCCTGTCGGCGCTGCCGACCACCCGCGGGGCGGGCGCCGGGCGCGCCTGGGTGTTGCCGGTGCTGGCCACCGGGGCCGTCCCGGCCGGCCGCGCGGCCATCGAGGCCGACCCGGCCGCCGCGCTGGCGTGCTGCGTGCTCGACCGGGACAACCCCGGCTCGGTGCTGGCTTGCGTGCAGATGGCGCGCGACGTGGTGCGCAACCAGCGTTCGGTGGTGCCGGCCGAATTGCTGGCACCGGTGCAGCAGTTGCTGCACCGCCTGCGCGGGCTGCGCGCGGCCGAACTGGCGGGCGGCGGGCTGGGCCATGTGATCGGCGAGATCCTGGCCTTCTCGGATGCCTTTCGGGGCGTCTCCTTCGCCACCATGCTGCGCAACGAGGCCTGGCATTTCCTGCGCCTGGGCAGCCTCGTCGAACGTGCCGACGCGGCCGTGCGCATGTGGACCACGCAGGCCGATCCGGAGTTCGAGCTGCTGCGCGACGGACCCGACAGTCCGCACGCGGCTTTCCACCGCGTGGCGCTGCTGGAGGCGGCTTCGGCCCTGATGCCGCTGCGGCGCCTGCACGGGGAGCCGGACCGCCGCGGCGTCGCGGACATGCTGCTGCGCAGGCACGATTTCCCGCGTTCGGCCGCCTACGGTCTGGCGCAGGCGAGCCAGGCGCTGGGGGCCTTGCACGTCAACGCGTCCGAGCCGGTGGCGCGCAGCTTCGGGCGCGCGCTGGCCGGGGTCTGCTACGCGGATCCGGACGGTGACGCAGCGCGCATGTTCGCCTTCGGCGCGGCGCGCCAGGGGGAGATCGCCGCGGCCGCGGCGGCGGTGGAGCAGCGCTTTTTCGTGGCCCGCATGCCGTTGCGGCGCGCGGCCTGATCGGGGGCGGCCATGACCTATTGCTGCGCCGTCAAGCTGGACGCCGGACTGGTGTTCGCGGCCGACAGTCGCACCCATGCGGGGGTGGACAACATCGGGCGCTTCAGCAAGCTGCATGTGCTGGACCGCCCGGGGGAGCGCAGCATCGCGATGCTGTCGGCCGGCAATCTCAGCGTCACGCAGGGCGCGCTGGAGCGCCTGCATCGCGGCCTGCGTCTGGGCGACGAGCGCAACTGGAGCAACGTGGACAGCATGGCCCAGATGGCGCAGTTGCTGGGCGACGCGATGCGCGAGGTCCGCGCGCGCGACGAGCCCTACCTGAGCCGCGGGGGCATCGACGCCAGCGCTTCCTTCCTGCTCGGCGGACAGATCCGCGGCGAGGCTCCGCGCCTGTTCATGGTGTACTCGGAAGGCAATGCGATCGAGGCCACCGACGAGACGCCCTTCCTGCAGATCGGGGAGGTCAAGTACGGCAAGCCGATCCTCGACCGCATGATCGGGCCCGGCCTGGGGCTGCTGGACGCGACGAAATGCGTGCTGGTGAGCTTCGACTCGACCATGCGCAGCAACGTCAGCGTGGGACTGCCGATCGATCTGCTGCTGCTTCCCGCGGGGCGCCTGCACGCCGACCTCAAGTACCGCATCGACGAGCACGACGCGTACTGGCGCGAGCTGTCCGAGCGCTGGGCGGCCGGCGTGCGGCGGATTTTCGCGGGGCTTCCCGCGCCGACCTGGTACCCCGAATCGCAGCAATAGGCGCGGCTACCCGGCCCGAGCCCGCCCCGGCCTCAGCCTGCTTCGGCGCGCGCCGAACGCGGCTCGTGCGCGCCGGCGCAAGCTTGGGGCCAGCGTCCGGCCCGCGCCGCGCTCAGCAGCATCGCGGCGCTGATGTCCGCCGCCTCCGGGTGGCGACGGCGGGCCCACGGCCAGCGGCGCTTCGTCGCCGAAAGCGCACGAGCCGCATCGAAGCCCTCGCTGCGCACGCGAAAGACCGCGAAAAACCGCTCCATCAAATCGCGCGCCTCGGCGCGGCTGAGACGCAGGTCGTGCTGCAGGCGGGAGCCGGGGCCGAGCTGGTGGCCGTGGGGTATCAGCACATGACGGCACAGGAACGCGGCGATTTCGTTCCAGAGAGGGTCGGTCATTGGAGTCCTCATGATTGCCGAGGTTTTCAGGAGGACATGCTAAGAGAAAAACCATACCCAAGGAGTTATTGTGGATTAGCGGAAAATTGCCTGGTCGTGTGTGATCCGCAATATTTCCGCGATTTTTGCGTCTCCGATGCGCTCGCCTCTCAGGAAGGTGCGACGGAGATGCATTTTCCCGCTTGGGAGGAATCCGGAAAACGCGGGAAATTCACCCATTTTTCGGAAATGCCCGGATTACCATTTTGTGGATATGGTTTGAGCGGAGTGCGAATATCCATCCTTTCTCCATGTACCGGCACCGAGGTGGTGATGTCTTCCGTATCCTGCTCCCTGAGCGTTCCCACGCTGGAAGTGCGCGCCGAGTCGGTGCGCCGTGCGTTGCACGCGGCGCGTGTCGAACCCCAATCGCTGGTCGCGCAGCCGGTTCCGCTGCGCATCGTCCAGCAGGCGGCACGCGAGGCGATCCGCGAACTGGGTGCGGCGCCGCGTCCCGAACTCGCCGAGCGTGCCTGCCTGGTGCGTTTCGACCCGGAGGCCTGGCCGGTGCTGGATTTCCACCGTGGCGTGCTGACCTGCCTGGCCGCGCATTGGCTGGGCGCCGGGCACGCCTTCGGCCTGTTCGAGCTGGGGCAGGGGGTGTTCCAGCCGGTGGAGCCGGGAGGCCGGCCGTCCGCGGTCGCGCGCGGCGCGGCGGAGAGCGCCTTTCACACCGAACTCGCGGCGCTGCGCCCGGCCTTCCAGCCCGAACTCGTGTCGCTGAGTTGCTGCTCGAATCGCGTGCGCGGCAGCGTGGGCGTGGTCGATGCCGCCGAACTGTTCGAGGCCCTGCCCGCGGCCTTGCGCGAGGTGGCGCAGCAGGAGCGCTTTTGTCACGGCGTCGATCCGGCGCTCGGAGCGGCCTGCCATGGCAGCAGCGAGCCGCGCAGCCTCGTGCGCAGGCTGGAGCACGGCGTGCTGGCCTGCGTGGACCTGGCCCTCACGCGTCCGGCCCGCGCCGGCGACGCATCCGCGCTGCGGGTGCTGCAGGAGATCGACGCGGCCGCGCGCGATCGCGCGGTATGGCTGCAGTTGCAGCCCGGCGACGTGCTGTTCCTGCGCAATCATCGGGTGCTGCACGCCGCGCGCGCTCCCCATGGCGCCTGGCAGGCCTTGCGCGTGTACTGGCGCCAGTCCTTGATCGCGCTGGGCAACTTCGCCGGCAGTACTTCTCCCGGGATGTTCAGCGCCGAGCGCGCCTTGCGTCCGCACGGACGCTGACAGCCTGCCGGGGCGGCTTCGCGCCGGGCGCTGCCGCGCCGTCGCGGCGGGGCCGCTTCAGCGAGCGGCGGAACCAGCCGCCACGGGCGCGCTGGCGGCGCCCGCCGGAACGATCATGACCTGGAAGTACAACCGCGCCGACGCGGCTCCGGGGTTGGCCACCGCGGCGCGTGCCACGCCGCCGACGCGGCGATAGCCAAGGCGCTCGCACTCGGCGACCAGCGCGGCCAGGTCGGAAGGGCTGGGCGCGCGCAGGCTGACGTAGTTGTCGCGCTCGGGGCCGCTGGCGCAACGCTGCGGAGCCTGTTCGACGGTCTGGGCCGAGGCGGTGACGGCGGCGCGCGGCGCGGCGCCGGTCTGGCCTTGCGCCGGGCGGGGCGTCGCAGGGACGCGCGGCGCCGCGTGGCCGACGCCGTGGGCCAGGCACGCGGCCACCAGCAGCACGCCGGCGAGCGCGGGCCCGAGCTCGCCGGGCGCGCGCCCTCGGGCGCGGCGCGACGGCCCGGGCTGCGCGCGCGGCGAGCTCATGACATGGCGGATTCGGCCAGGGCCGGTTGGCTGGCCTGCCAGTGGGCCAGCGCGGCCATCAGGTCGGCGAAGCGTTCCCCCTGCACGACCACGTGGGCACGCAGCGCCTGCGCGGCCACGTCGCCCTCGCCGGCGATGATCGCGTCCACCACCGCCTGGTGCTCGGAATACGAGGCGCCGAGACGGCCTTTCACGCGCAGTTGCAGGCGCCGGTAGGGCCGCAGGCGCCGGCTCAGCGCGAGCGCCTGCTCGCGCAGGAATTCGCTGTGGCTTCCGGCGTAGATCAGGTGATGGAAGTGTTCGTTGAGGTGGTAGTAGCGATCGGCGTCGCCGTCGCTGCGCGCGGCCTCGCAGGCGCGGTGCGCGGCCAGCAGTTCCACGCGCTCCTCGTCGCTCATGCGCCGCGAGGCGTGGCGCCCGCACATCGCCTCGAGTTCGGCCATCACCTCGAACATCTCGATCAGGCGCCGCGCGCCGAGTTCGGCCACCGCCGCGCCGCGCCGATGGCGCATGTCCACCATGCCCGTGGCGGCGAGTTGCAGCAGGGCCTCGCGCACGGGGGTGCGCGACACCTTGTACTGGCGGGCCAGTTCGACTTCGTCCAGAGGCGCGCCGGGGGCCAGGGTGCCGGTGGCGATCGATTCCTCGATGCTTTCGCGCAGCTGGTCGGCCAGGGAAGCATTCTTGTCCATGGGCTCCATCCTAGGGGCTGGGATCGGCTTTTGCATCTGCTTACGCCCTGTTGTACAGGAAAACCCTGTATGGGTCATACAGGATCTTGCTGAAAAAATACAGGAAACACACTTTTGTATTTTTAGGAGCCGGCTGCATCATGCCCAGCGAATCCGTAGCCCCCCCTTGCGCCCAGGCCCCGCGTTGGGCGCGTCGCGGCGCCGCGAAGGCCGAGCGACTGGGCGCCGTGGCGCATCTGGCGGACGGATGCGTGCTCCCCACCCGCAGCCTGGAGCAGGCGCTCGGCCTGTTGCTGCGTCCCGGCGACCGCGTGGCCCTGGAGGGCAACAACCAGAAGCAGGCGGATTTCCTGTCGCGCAGCCTGGCGCGCCTGGATCCCGCGCGGGTGCACGACCTGCACCTGCTGATTTCCAGCATCAGCCGTCCCGAGCACCTGGATCTGTTCGAGCGCGGCATCGCGCGGCGCCTGGACTTTTCCTTCGCCGGCCCGCAGAGCCTGCGCGTGGCCCAGCTCATCGAGGACGGCCGTCTGGAGGTGGGCGCGATCCACACCTACGTCGAGCTGTACGCGCGCATGCTCATCGACCTGCAGCCCGACGTGGCGCTGGTGTGCGCCGACAAGGCCGACGCGCAGGGCAATCTGTACACCGGGCCGAACACCGAGGACACGCCCACCATCGTCGAGGCCACGGCCTTCCGCCAGGGCATCGTGATCGCGCAGGTCAACGAGATCTGCGGCGAGCTGCCGCGGGTGGACATTCCCGGCTCGTGGATCGACTTCGTCGTGGTCGCGGACCGGCCCTTCGCCATCGAACCCCTGTTCACGCGCGACCCTCGCCACATCACCGACCTGCAGGTACTGATGGGCATGATGGCCATCCGGGGCATCTACGAGCGCTACGGCGTCAGCTCGCTGAACCACGGCATCGGCTTCGACACCGCGGCCATCGAGCTGCTGCTGCCCACCTACGGCGAATCCCTGGGCCTGAAGGGAAAGATCTGCCGCAACTGGGCGCTCAACCCGCACCCCACGCTGATCCCCGCGATCGAGAGCGGCTGGGTGGAAAGCGTGCACTGCTTCGGCAGCGAGGTGGGCATGGAGCGCTACATCGAGGCGCGTCCGGACATCTTCTTCGTGGGCCGCGACGGCAGCCTGCGCTCCAACCGCGTGCTGTGCCAGATGGCCGGACAGTACGGCGTGGACATGTTCATCGGCTCCACCCTGCAAATGGACGGCGATGCCAATTCCTCCACCGTCACGCTGGGGCGCCTGACGGGATTCGGCGGAGCCCCGAACATGGGCCACGATCCGCGGGGGCGCCGCCACGCCACGCCGCCCTGGCTGCAGCTGATCACCGCCGACAGCCCCGTGGTGCGCGGACGCAAGCTGGTGGTGCAGCTCATCGAGACCTTCCAGAGCGGCGGCGTGCCGGCGCTGGTGGAGTCGCTGGACGCGGTGGAGGTGGGGCGCAGGAGCGGCATGCCCATCGCGCCGGTGATGATCTACGGCGACGACGTCACGCACGTGGTCACCGAGGAGGGCATCGCCTATCTGTACAAGGCCCAGGGCCAGCAGGAACGGCGCGACGCGCTGGCCGCGGTGGCCGGCGTGACCCCAATCGGCCAGCGCGTGAACGCGCAGCGCGTGGAGCAGTTGCGCCAGCGAGGCCTGGTCGCCTTCGCGTCCGACCTGGGCGTCAGCCCGCTGCAGGCCAAGCGCTCGATGCTGGCCGCGCGCAGCATCGAGGACCTGGTGGCCTGGTCGGACGGCCTGTACCAGCCTCCGGCACGGTTTCGCAGCTGGTGACGGGGATGCAAGCCGCCCGCTGTTTCGACGTCGACGCGCACCCGAGCGCGCGGTCCCAGGCCTGCTGGCTGGCCGATCGCGCGGTGCAGGCACTGCGCGACGAGGCCCTGCTCAGCCCCAAGCCCGCGCTGGTCGACGCGCGCGGCAGCGGCGCGCATGCCGACCTGGACCTGCCGCGCATGCTGCGTTCGGCCGGTTCCCTGCGCCGGCCCTTCGTCGACATGGCGCTGGCGGGCCTCGGGGCGAGTCCCGACGGCGCGCTGCGCACGCGCCTGGCCGCCATCGGTCGCGTGGCCGAGCAGCGCATGCTGCTGGCCACCCAGGGCAGCAACGCGCACCGCGGCGCGATCTGGGCCCTTGGCCTGTTGCTGGGAGCGCGCGCCTCGCGCGGCGCGGAGGCCGACGCGCAGGAAGTGTGCGAGACCGCCGCGCGCATCGCCGCGCACGACGACGCGGCGCAGGCGCCGAGCCCGAGCAGCCACGGCGCGCGCGCGATGCGCCGTTTCGGCGTGGGCGGTGCGCGCGGCCAGGCCTGCGCCGGTTTTCCGCAAGTGCTGGGCGCCGGCCTGCCGACGCTGCGCCGGCGCCTGGCCGCGGGCGCGCGGGTCGAGCATGCGCGACTGGATGCGCTGCTCGCCATCATGGCCGAACTCGACGACACCTGTCTGTTGCATCGGGGCGGCGAGGCGGCGCTGCTGGCGGCGCGGCGCGGCGCGGCCCGCGTGCTGGCGCTGGGCGGCGCCGGCAGCGCCGCGGGCCACGCCGAGCTGCTGATGCTGGACGCCGAGCTGCTGGCGCGCAAGGCCTCGCCCGGCGGCAGCGCGGACCTGCTCGCGGCCTGTCTGTTCCTGCATGCCGTGACCCCGAGCCCAAACCCATCGAACCACGCTTGAACATGGAAAACCTCGAATTCGAATTCCGGGCGGAGCACCCCGTGGCGCAGCGAGCGCATGTCGGGGTGGTGGGCTCGGGAGACCTGGAAATCCTCATCGAACCCGCCGACGCCGGCGCGCGCGTGCAGGTGTGCACCAGCGTCGACGGCTACGGCGAGATCTGGCGCCGCGTGTTGCAGCGCTTCTTCGAACGCCATCCGGTCGCCGCCTCGTTGCGGATCAACGATTTCGGCGCCACGCCGGGAGTCGTCGCGCTGCGCCTGGAACAAGCCCTGGAGGCATCGCGCCCATGAACGCCTTGCAGACCGCGCCGCGCCCCGCCGTGCTGGGGCGCCGGAGTTTCATCGAAATGAGCGCGCGCGAGCGCGCCGCCGCCTTGCTCGATCCCGAGGGCCAGCGCGAATTGCTCGGCCCCTTCGATGGCCTGCAGTCGCCCTGGCTGCCGCGTCAGGGCATCGTGCCGCAGTCGGACGACGGCGTGGTCGTGCTGCGCGGGCGACTGGGCGGGCGCGACGCGGTGGTGGCCGCGCTGGAAGGGCGCTTCCAGGGCGGCAGCATCGGCGAGGTGTGCGGGGCCAAGATCGCCGCCGCGCTGGAACTCGCGCTGCGCGACTGCGAGGCCGGGCGCCCGGTGTTGCCGGTGCTGCTGCTGGAGACCGGAGGCGTGCGCCTGCAGGAGGCCAATCTGGGGCTGGCGGTGATCGCCGAGATCCAGTCCGCGGTCGTCGCGCTGCGCCGCCATGTGCCGGTGGTGGCGGCGATCGCCGGGTTGGTGGGCTGCTTCGGCGGCATGTCCCTGGTGGCCGGGCTGTGCTCGCACATCGTGATCACCCGTCAGGCGCGCCTGGGCATGAACGGCCCCGAGGTGATCGAGCAGGAGGCGGGCGTCGAGGAACTCGACGCCGGCGACCGCCAGCTGGTGTGGAGCCTGATCGGCGGCGAGCAGCGCGTGGCCACCGGGCTGGCCGACGCGCTGGTGGACGACGACGCCGCGCAGGTGCGCGAGCAGGTGCTGGGCTTCGCGCTGGGAACGCCGTCCGAGGCGCGCAGCGCCCAGGTGAGCTTCTGGCGCGCGCGCGTCGACGCGCTGGCGAAGCAGGAGGATCTGAGCCCGAAGGCCTTGCGCGAGGCCTGGGAGACGCCGCACAGCGCGCAAGGAGACAAGCCATGAGCACGCCCCGGAGCCGAGGCAGGATCTGGTTCGACCATCTGGCCGCGGACGCCAGGCGCGTGGACGGCCTGCCGCCGTCGGTGCTGGCGGCCGACGGCACCCTGGACGGCGGCCCGGCGCGCTTCCTGGCCGTCGTGCCCGACCCCTCCAGCCCCTTCGCCAGGGCGCGCCAGGGCGAGGTCGGCCTGCGCGAGGCCTGGGGTCTGGCCGCGGCGGTGCGCCAGGCGTTGCGGGAGGACGGCGACGGGGCACGCCGCGCGCTGGTCGCCGTGGTGGACGTGCGCGGCCAGGCCTACGGGCGGCGCGAGGAGATGCTGGGCATCCATCTCGCCTGCGCCGCCGCCGTGGACGCCTACGCCAGTGCGCGCCAGGCGGGACACAAGGTGGTCGCGCTGCTGGTGGGGGGCGGCATGTCGGGGGCTTTCCTGGCGCACGGCTACCAGGCGCAGCGCCTGCTCGCGCTGGACGATCCCGGCGTGACCGTGCATGCGATGGGCCGCGAGGCGGCGGCCCGGGTCACGCGGCGCAGCCTGGCCGAACTCGACGAGCTCGCAGGCGCCCAGCCGCCGATGTCCTATCGCATCGCCGACTATGCGGGGCTGGGCCTGCTGCACAGGCTGATCGCCGGGGTGGACGCGCAGGCTCCCAGCGCGCAACAGGTGGAACGGGTGCGCGAGTCCCTGGTCGAGGCGCTGCGCGACATCGGGGCCGGGGAGCGCGACCTTTCGGTGCGCTGGACCGCGGCGCGCGCCCGCGAAGGGCGCGCCGCCTCGGTCGAGGTGCGGCGGCGCATGGCCGAACAATGGACGCGTTGAATCCGGGGAACGGAGCGCAGGTGCACGATCTGCTGCGCCTGGTCTCGCCGCGGACCTTGCATTGGGAACAGGCGCCGCAAGCCTGGGCGCGGCAGGCGCTGGCGGCGGCGCCCTGGGTGGTCGCGCGCCGCGCGCCCGCGCGCGCCGGACGCATCGCGGTCGGGGTGCGCGGCGCGCAGCGCACCCAGCGCGCCGCGGCCTGGGTGGACGCCGCCGACGTGGACGAACTGCTGCGTCCGTCCGAACTGCGCGCTCGCGCCGCGGGCCTGGATGCGGCGCGCCGGGCGCTCGGCGCATTCGGCGCGTTGGCGCAGCTGGAGCGTGCCTGGGCCGAGATCGGCCCCGGCGACTGGGGCCCGGCGGGCAGCGCGGGCTTCGAGCTGGCCAGCGGATGGGTCTGCGTCGGCCCTGCCAGCGACCTGGATATCGTGGTGCGGTGCGCGCGTGCTCCGGCGCGCGCGCGAGCGCGCGCCTGGCTCGAAGCCCTGCCCCGGCAGGCGCAGGCGCGCATCGACGTGTTGCTGGAGTGGCCCGCGGGCGGCGCGGCGCTGGCCGAATTCGCCGCCGGCGGGGCCTACCTGCTGCGCGGCCCGCGCGGCGCGCGGCTGCGCCCCGCGCCGGGGAGCGCCTGATGCAGCTGGCTTACCTGTTCCCGGGCCAGGGCGCGCAAACCGAGGGCTACCTGCGGCGCCTGCCCGGGCACCCGTGCGTGCGCGAGACCTTGCAGGAGGCTGCCGACGTGCTCGGGGAGGAGCCGCAAGGCTACGACCGCGAACCGGCGCTGCATTCCACGGTGGGCGTGCAACTGGGCCTGCTGGTGGCCGGCGTCGCCCAGGCGCGCGCGCTGGCCGCCGAGGGCGTGCTGCCCGACGCGGTGGCGGGGCTTTCGGTCGGCGCCTTCGGCGCGGCCGTGGCCTGCGGCAGCCTGGAATTCCCCGACGCGCTGCGCCTGGTGCGTCTGCGCGCGCGATGCATGCAGGACGATTTTCCACGCGGCTACGGCATGCTGGCGGTGTCCGGCCTGCGCCAGGTGCCGCTGGAAAGCCTGCTGGAACGGATCAATGCCGGACACGAGGATCCGCGGGCGAGGGTGCATCTGGCGAACCTCAACGGCGACGCGCAATTCGTGCTGGCCGGCGCGGACGCGCGCCTGGACGAGATCGGCCGCGCGGCGCGCGCGGCCGGCGCGCGCCAGGTCGAGCGCCTGGCGGTCGCGGTGCCCTCGCATTGCTCGCTGCTGGCGCATTGCGGCGAGGAGCTGGCCCAGGCCCTGCGGGCGCTGCGCCTGCGCGACGCGCGGCTGCCCTACATGGCCAACACCACGGCACGCGCGCTGCGCGCCGCGGACGACATCGCGCGCGACCTGGCCGAGGGAGTGATGCGGCCGGTGCGCTGGTACGACGCCAACCGCCTGCTGCTCGAACTGGGTGTGCAGTGCGTGATCGAGATGCCTCCCGGGCAGGCGCTGGGACGCATGGTGCGGCAGCTCAGCTGCCGCGTGGAGGTGCTGGCCAGCGAGGAGACGAGCCTGCGCTCGCTGGTCGTGCGAGCGCAACGGGTGCGATCCCGGCAGTAGCGGGCGACCATTTCCAGCAAAAGCGGGATCGACCCGCAAGGAGGAGACGAACATGAATCAGACCACCGCAGGCGTTGCCGCGCGACCCGCGCGAACACCGCTCAACCCCCAGCAGATCCGCGGCTTCTGGGCCGCCTGGTTCGGCTGGACCCTGGATGGCATGGACTCGATCATCTACGCACTGGTCCTGGTGCCGGCGCTGGCCGAGTTGCTGCCCAAGTCGGGCATCGCGCCCACGCCCGCCCACATCGGCCTGGCCGGCTCGATCCTGTTCGCGCTGTTCCTGGTCGGCTGGGGCCTGTCCTTCATCTGGGGCCCGATCGCCGACCGCTTCGGCCGCACCCGCGTGCTCGCGGCGACCATCTTCGGCTATGCGTTGTTCACCGGCCTGGCGGCGATGTCCCAGAACGTCTGGGAACTCGGGCTGTTCCGGCTGCTGGCCGGCATCGGCATCGGCGGCGAATGGGCGCTGGCCGGAACCTACGTGGCCGAGTCGTGGCCCGAGGACCGGCGCAAGATGGGGGCCGGCTTGCTGCAGACGGGCTACTACGCGGGCTTTTTCATCGCCGCGGCGCTGAACTTCACGGTCGGCGCGCACTACGGCTGGCGAGCCATGTTCCTGTGCGGCCTGTTCCCGGTGGTGGTGTCGATCTACACCATGCTCAAGGTGGGCGAGCCGGACAAGTGGGAGCACGCCGCCAAGCCGACGCGCCGCAGCCCGTTGGCGGAGATCTTCAACGCCCAGTACCGGCGCCGCACCCTGGTCAACGCCACGCTGCTGACGGTGGCCATCATCGGCCTGTGGGCCGGCGCGGTGTACGAGCCGGCGGCCATCATCCAGCTGGCGCTCAAGCAGGGCATGAGCCACCTGCAGGCGGTGCACATGGCCTCCATCGGCACCGGCATCCTGTCCATCGGCACCATCCTGGGCTGCCTGGCGCTGCCGCCGATGGCCGAGCGATTCGGGCGCAAGAACACCTTGTCGGTGTACTTCCTGGGCATGGCGATTTGCATCGTCCTCAGCTTCGGCTGGGCCTTCTACGTGCCGAACGGTCTGGGCGTGTTCATCGCCACGCTGTTCTTCCTGGGATTCTTCGGGGGCAACTTCGCGATGTTCAGCCTCTGGCTGCCCGAGCAGTACGAGACCCGGGTACGCGCGACGGCCTTCGCCTTCAACACCTCGATCGGGCGCTTCCTCGGCGCGGTGGTGAACTTCATCCTGGCCGCGGCGGTCAGCCACATGGGCACGCTGGGCACTCCGGTGGCGTGGACCGCGGTGGCCTTCGTGGCGGGGCTGCTGGTGATTCCCTTCGCGCTGGAAACCCGGGGCGAGGTGCTGCCGTCCTGAGCGGCGCCAGGGCAGGGCGTTGCCCTGCCCCCTCCGGTATTTCAACAGCCTGTCAGTCGGGCCGCCAGCCCAGCAGCTCGGCCAGGCGGGTGCTCACCCACTGCGCCTCGGCAGGGTCGACGCCGGCGGAACCGTCGGCCAGGCCGCGGCCCATGCGCTCGAGCACGTCGCCGCCGGTGATGCCCAGGTCGGCGCGGATCTCGGTTGCGCGCTGGGCCAGCAGTTGCGCCAGGTCCTCGCAGTATTCGTAGCGCTCGGTGATGTGGGCGCGCGAGGCGCTCGGCTTGATGCGTCCCGGCTCGACGAACAGCGCCACGAAGGACGGCGGTACCTGGATCTGCGATTCCTCGTGCGACGAGTCGTTCATGGTGTCTGGTGTGCAGGGCCGGCCTGGCGCTTCAGCCCCGCGTAGGCCGCGCCAGCTGTTCCTGCACGGCGCGCCGGAAGCCCAGCGGATCGGCGATGAGGTGAAAGGGGTCCTTGGTGCCTCCGGTGCCCACGATGGACACCGACCCGAAGTCGAATACCCGCCCCAGGACGCCCTGCTCGACGATCAGGCTTTCCACGCGATCGAGCACGATCTCCAGGGACACGCGTCGGACCAGTCCCAGTTTCATGATCACCCGGCGGTCCGTGACCGCGAACTCGGCTCCCGCGTAGCGCATCCACGCGCGCAGACCGTAGCCCAGCGCGAACAGCGCCAGCAGCGCGCCCAGGCCCAGGGCCGCGCCGCCGACCAGCGGCAGCGCGGCGGCCGCCGCCAGCATGGCCAGCGGAAGCGCGAACACGGTACGGCTCAGGCGCGCGCGGTGCACCACGCGCTCCCTGCTCAGCAGGTGACGATCGACATAGCTCATCGGCGGTGGAGGCGGGCGAGGCGGACGTGCGGATGCAAAAAAGCTCCACTGTAGTCGTGCCCAGGGGAACAAGCGAAGCCGCGCGAACTGCTATGGTCCGCAACAGGGCGGAGGACAGGCTTTGGACCCACATCGCAAGATTCGCATCGGGCTGGCTCTCGGCAGCGGCTCCGCGCGCGGCTGGTCGCACGTGGGGGTGATCCGCGCGCTGCAGCGCGCCGGCATCGAACCCGACCTGGTGTGCGGAAGTTCCATCGGCGCGCTGGTCGGCGCCGCCTACGCGGCCGGCCAGATCGATCGCCTGGAGCCCTGGGTGGGATCGCTCACCCGCCAGGGCGTGATGAGCCTGATCGACCTCAAGCTCTCGTCGGGCATGATCGAGGGGCGCAAGCTGGTGGACTATTTCCGCAGCCATTTCGACGATCCCGGCATCGAAGCCCTGCCGCGGCCCTTCGCCTGCGTGGCGACCGAGCTGGATACCGG
Organism: Pseudomonadota bacterium; assembly: GCA_021848345.1. Taxonomy (GTDB): domain Bacteria; phylum Pseudomonadota; class Gammaproteobacteria; order Burkholderiales; family Burkholderiaceae_C; genus Thiomonas_A. Next base: position 244,464 of record JAJZUV010000001.1, read on the forward strand.
TCGCGAGGTCTGGCTGCGCGACGGCCCGGTGATCGAGGCGGTGCGCGCGTCGATCGCGCTGCCCGGCCTGTTCACGCCGGCGCGGCGCGACGGGCGCCTGCTGGTCGATGGCGGCCTGGTCAATCCGGTGCCCGTGTCCCTGTGCCGTGCCATGGGGGCCGACGTGGTGATCGCGGTGGACCTGAACTGGGACCTGGTGGGCCGGCGCTCGCGTCCGGCTCCGTCGCTGTACGCGCAGCCGACACAGTCGCCCGAGCCCGAGAGCGATGCCGAGGCGGACACCGAGGTCGAGGCCGACGCCGACGCCAAGGCCGACGACAAGGCAGCGTCCGGCAAGGCGGGGCGGTTGCGCGGGCTCGACACCCTGTGGCGCCGCCTGTGGCCCAGCAGCGATGGCCCGCCGGCGCTGCCCATGCCCTCGATGCTGGGGGTGCTGACCGCCAGCCTGAACATCATGCAGGTGCGCATCACCAACAGCCGCCTGGCCGGCGAGCCGGCCGACGTGGTCATCCGGCCGCGCGTGTCGGGGATCGGTCCGATGGACTTCCATCGCGGCGAGCTCGCGATGGCCGAAGGCCTGCGTGCCGCCGAGCACGCCATGCCCCTGCTGCGCGAACTGCTCGCATGAAGCCCGCGCCGCGCCGGCCCGATACACTGCAGGCATGCGCATCCTGCTCGCCAACGACGACGGCTACCTGGCCCCCGGCCTGCACGCCTTGTACGCGGGGCTGCGGCGCCTGGGCGAAGTGACCGTGGTGGCGCCGGAGCAGAATGCCAGCGCCGCCTCCAATGCCCTGACGCTGAGTCGCCCGCTTTCGGTGTTTCGTGCCGACAACGGCTTTCTCTACATCAACGGCACGCCGTCGGACTGCGTGCACATCGCCCTCACCGGATTGCTGGACTTCCGCCCCGACCTCGTGGTCAGCGGAGTCAACAACGGCGCCAACCTCGGCGACGACACGATCTATTCCGGCACCGTCGCGGCGGCCACCGAGGGTTTCCTGTTCGGCCTGCCGGCGCTCGCGGTATCGCTGGTCCACAAGGGCTGGGCCCATGTGGACACCGCGGTGGACGCCGCGGTCCGCGTGGTCGAGCGCATGATGAGCGATCCCGACGCACCGGCGGCGCTGTACAACCTGAACGTGCCGAATCTGCCGCCCGAGCAGCTGCGCGGGGTGCAGGTCGCGCGCCTGGGCAAGCGCCATCCGAGCCAGCCGGTGGTGATGCAACGCAACCCGCGCGACGAGCCGGTGTACTGGATCGGCTCCGCGGGCGACGCGCTGGACGACCAGCCCGGCACCGATTTCCATGCCATCGCACAGGGCTTCGCCGCGTTGACGCCCTTGCAACTCGACCTCACCCATCATCGCCTGCTCGAGTCCAGCCGCGAGCGCTTCGCGGATCTCGCGCGCTCCTCCTGACGCGACCGCATGGCGACCGGCACGCCTCCGAAACGCGCGAGCTTTCCCGCGCGGCTGCCCGCCTCGGGAAGCGCCGCGGCCGCCCCGGGCCTGCCGGGCTCCGCGCGCACCGGGGCGGCGGCCACGCCGCGCCACGCCGCGGTGCTTCCGCAGCCCAGCGGCGCGGGCATGGATTCGCAGGCCGTGCGCAACGCGATGGTGGAACGCCTGCGTGCCCTGGGCGGCATGGACCCGGCGGTGCTGAACGCCATGCTTCGCGTGCCCAGGCACCTGTTCCTGGAGCCGGGCCTGGCGGCACAGGCCTACCTGGACAATGCGCTGCCCATCGGCCACGGCCAGACCATCTCCAAGCCCTCGGTGGTGGCGCGCGCGGCCTCCGTGCTGCTGCAGGCGCTGGGCGAACGTCCGGCCCGCGTGCTGGAGATCGGCACCGGCTGCGGCTATCAGGCCGCGGTGCTGGCCGGGGTGGCCGGCGAGGTCTACAGCATCGAGCGCATCCGCGCATTGCACGAACTTGCGCGGCGCAACCTGCGTGCGCTGCGTCTTCCCAACCTGCGCCTGCTGCTGGGCGACGGCATGCTGGGCGCGCCGGCAGGCGCGCCCTACGACGCGGTGATCAGCGCCGCCGCCGGCGAACAGGCTCCGCCGGCCTGGCTGGAGCAGTTGCGTCCCGGCGGCATACTGCTGGCACCCCTGGGCCAGCCCCAGCGCCTGACCGCCATGCGCAAGCTCGGCGGCGGCAGGGTGGAGAGCTGGAGCGTCGAGGATGCGCGCTTCGTCCCCCTAAAATCGGGCGTTTTGTGAACCCGCGAGACCCTGGAACAGGCTCCTGCCCTCACGTCATCATGCGTCTGCTGCCCGCTGCCATCCTGCTTTCCTGCGCCGCCCTGGCCGGTTGTTCCACCGTGAAGCTCAACCCGGCGCCGGTGGTCAGCCGTACCGCCACGCCGGTGGGCTCGGCGATGCAGCCGGGGGCCGCCGCGTCCACGGCCTCGGCCCCCGGGGCCGCCGCGAGCGCCCCGCTTCCCGCCGGCTACTACCGGGTGCAGCGTGGCGACACCCTGCGTTCGATCGCGCGCAGCCACGGGCAGAGCTGGCAGCAGCTGGCGGCCATGAATCAGCTGAGCAACCCCAACATCATCGAGGTCGGGCAAGTGCTGCGGGTGTCGCCCACGGCAGCGCCGCTCGCCGGCGCCAGCGGCGCTGCCGTGGCGTCGCCGGCCGCTGCGCCCTCGGCACCGCAGGCCGTGGCCTTGGCGCCGGCCGGCAGCGCCGCGCGCCAGGCCGCGCCGGCACCGGCACCGGCCAGCAGTGCCCGGCCCGAGCCGGCCGCTGCCGCGACCCCTCGACCGTCGCCCGCGCCCGCGCCCGCGCCCAGCGGACCGGCCACTCCCGCGCCGGGAGCGCATGCGGTGGCCGGCGGGCTGAGCTGGTCCTGGCCGGCGCAAGGGCGCGTCGTGCAGGGTTACAACGGCGGCAGCAGCAAGGGCCTGGACATCGCCGGCAAGGCCGGCGAGCCGGTGCGCGCCGCGGCCGCGGGCAAGGTGGTCTACGCCGGCAATGAACTCCGCGGCTTCGGCAACCTGGTGATCGTCAAGCACAACGCCGAGTACATCTCGGTCTACGCCCACAATCAGAAATTGCTGGTGCATGAAGGCGAGGAGGTCCGGCGCGGCCAGACCATCGCGCTGATGGGCTCGACCGACGCATCGCGGGTGGAGCTGCATTTCGAGGTCCGCCTGCGCGGCAAGCCGATCGACCCGACGCAGGTTCTGCCGCCGCGCTGAACGTCTGCGACCCTCGCGCCCCGTCCATGCCCACTCGACCGCGCAAGCCCTCCGGCTCCGATGCCACGCGGCGCGGGCGCTCCGCGCGCGACGCGGACGAGGCGCGGACCCCGGATGCCGGCGCCGCGCCACCCGAGGACGACGCCCGCGATGGCATGGATCAGCCCGCGCTGGCGACCGGGCGCGAATTCGAGGCCGACAGCGACAGCGCCAGCCAGAGCGTGCTGCAGGCCTACCTGAACCGCATTCGCGGCAAGCCGCTGCTCAGCGCCCAGCAGGAATTCGACACCGCGGTGCGCGCGCGCCAGGGCGATTTCGAGGCGCGCCAGGCCATGGTGGAGCACAACCTGCGCCTGGTGGTGTCCATCGCCAAGGGCTACGGCGGGCGCGGCGTCGCGCTGGCCGACCTGATCGAGGAAGGCAACCTGGGGCTGATGCACGCGATCGAGAAATTCGAGCCCGAGCGCGGCTTCCGCTTCTCCACCTACGCCAGCTGGTGGATTCGCCAGAACGTCGAGCGCGCCATCATGCAGCAGGCGCGCACCATCCGCCTGCCGGTGCATGTCATCCGCGAACTCAACCAGGTGTTGCGCGCGCGCCGCCACCTGGAGGATTCCAGCCCCGACGGCAGCGCCAGCGTGGAGGACATTTCGAGCCTGACCGGGCGAAGTGCCGACGAGGTGGCGGATCTGCTGACCCTGGGCGAATTGCCGGTGTCGCTGGACCTGATTCGCGAGAATGGCGGCGGCGAGAGTTTCGTCGAGCAGTTTCCCGACCAGCAGGCGCCGTCGCCGGACGACACCGCGCAGGTGCACGAACTCGAGCGCCTGCTCGACGGCTGGCTGGGCACGCTGGGCGAGCGCGAGCGCGAGGTCATCGAGGCACGCTTCGGCCTGCACGGGCGCGAACTCGAGACCCTGGAAAGTCTGGCACGCCGCCTGCAGCTCACGCGCGAGCGGGTGCGCCAGATCCAGCAGGAGGCGCTGGGCAAGCTCAAGCGCCGCCTGTCCGGCGGCGGCGTGGACAAATCCTCCGTACTCTGAACCTTCAAGGCAAGCCGATGGCCGCACCGATCGTCGTGTTCGACATCGAGACCATTCCCGACGCACGTGCCGTGCGCGCGGCCGGCCTGGCCGATGCCGGGCTGGACGACGCCGCCGCCATCGCCCAGGCGCGCCAGCGCAGGCTGGAGGCCACGGGCAGCGATTTCCTTCCCATCGTGTGCCAGCGCGTGGTGGTCGTGTCCTGCATCTTCCGCGAGTCCAGCAAGGGCCTCAAGGTGCATTCCTTCGTCGATCGCGGGGACCAGGAGGCCTCGGTGGTGCAGGGCTTCTTCCGCCTGATCGACCGCCACGAGCCGCAGCTGGTGTCGTGGAACGGCGGCGGATTCGACCTGCCGGTGCTGCACTACCGCGCCATGGTGCATGGCGTGCAGGCCTCCAAGTACTGGGACATGGGCGAGGACGACCGCGATTACAAGTGGAACAACTACATCTCGCGCTACCACAGCCGGCATCTGGACCTGATGGACCTGCTGGCGCTGTACCAGGCGCGTGCCAACGCCGGCATGGATACGCTGGCGCAGTTGTGCGGGTTGCCGGGCAAGCTGGGCATGGACGGCTCGCAGGTGTACGACGCCTGGCAGCGCGGCGAGCTGGAGGAGATCCGGCGCTATTGCGAGACCGACGTGCTCAACACCTATCTGCTGTATTGCCGCTTCCAGCTGATGCGCGGCGGGCTGGCCCCGCAGGAACATGCCGACGAGATCGAGCTGGTGCGCCGTACCGTGGGCGAGTGGGGCGCCACCGAGCCGCATTGGGCCGAGTACATGCAGGCATGGTCATGAATCGACGCAGCACCCGGCGAGGCGCCCAGGCCATCGCGAACCGCCCCGCCCATCCCGCCGCCGCCGAGGCCGAGCTCGAGTGGCTGAGGGTCGAGTCGCTGGATCTGGAGGCGCGCGGCGTCGCCCATCGCGCCGACGGCAAGGTGGTGTTCATCCACGATGCGCTGCCCGGCGAGCAGGTGCGTGTGCGCGTGCTGCGCGGCAAGCCCAAATGGGAACAGGCGGAGGTGCTGCAGCGCCGCGGCGACGCCTCCACCCGGGTGAAGCCGCGCTGCGAGCATTTCGGCACCTGCGGCGGTTGCAGCATGCAGCACATCGAGTTGCGCGCGCAGCTGGCTTTCAAGCAGCGCACGCTGGAGGACGACCTGCGGCATCTCGCGCAACTGCGCCCGGAGTTGATGCTGCGTCCGCTGGCCGGGCCCGACTGGGGCTATCGCCGGCGCGCGCGCCTGACGGTGCGCCTGGTGCCCAAGAAGGGCGGGGTGCTGGTGGGTTTCCACGAACGCGGCTCCAGCTACGTGGCCGACATGCGCTCGTGCCAGGTGCTGCCGCCGGCGGTCTCGTCGCTGCTGCTGCCTCTGCGCGCGCTGGTCGGATCCCTGTCCTGTCCCGACCGCCTGCCCCAGATCGAGCTCGCGATGGGGGACGACAGCACCGTGCTGGTGCTGCGCAACCTGCAGGAACTCGATGCCCGGGACCTGCAGCTGCTGCGGGATTTCGCGGCGCGACACCAGGTGCAGTGGTGGCTGCAGCCGGGCGGTCCGCAGACCGCGCATCCGCTGGACGAGCAGCAGGCGCTGCCGGCCTACACGCTTCCCGAGTTCGGCCTGCGCATGCCGTTCCGCCCCACGGACTTCACGCAGGTGAACCACAGCGTCAACCGCGCGCTGGTCTCGCGCGCGCTGCGCCTGCTGCAGGTGGCGCCCGGCGAGCGGGTGGCCGACTGGTTCTGCGGCCTGGGCAATTTCACGCTGCCGCTGGCCACGCGGGCCGGTTTCGTGCTGGGCGTGGAGGGCAGCGAATCCCTGCTGGCCCGGGCGATGGACAACGCGCGCGCCAGCGGCCTGGGCGAGCGGGTCGCCTTCCGGGTGTCGAACCTGTTCGAGGCCGATGCATCGTTCCTGCACGATTGCGGGGTGTTCGACAAATGGCTGGTCGATCCGCCGCGCGAGGGGGCGCTGGCGCTGTGCAAGGCGCTGGTGCGGGCGATGGGACGCGCGGGGGCCGCAGAGCTGGCGCCGGAAGACGCGCCGCATGATGCGCCGGAGGACGCGTCGGAGGAAGTGACCGCCGGGACCGCTGCCCTCCCGGCCGCGCAGGAGCCCGCGCTCGTGTCCGGCGGCGTGCCCGGCTTCGTGCCCCCGCGGCGCATCGTGTACGTGTCCTGCAATCCGGCCACGCTGGCGCGCGACGCCGGCGTGCTGGTGCACCAGGGCGGTTACGCGCTGAAGGCCGCGGGCGTGGTCAACATGTTTCCCCACACCTCGCATGTGGAGTCGATCGCCGTGTTCGAACTCCCCGAGGCATCCCTCGGCGCTTGAGGGGACCGCCATCATGTATCTGGTGCACATTCCAACTCCGGAATGCGTGCTCGCGGCTCCTTGACCATGAGGGCCCGCCGTTCGGCGTCATTGTCAAGGCCCTGCGCCCGGCAGGTAGATGGCTTCGCAGGCGACTTTGGATTACCCTACCTTCCATGAACACGGTTCTCTCCCCGATCGAGTCCGAATTCGGTACCCAGCACGAAGCCCAAGCGCATGACGCCTGGTTCCGCGGCCGTGTGCTGGAAAGCATGGCCGACACACGACCAGCCGTGCCACATGATCAGGTGGTGGCCGAGACGGAAGCCATCATCCAGGCTGCCGAGCAGAGGCTGTCGGTCAGGCGGCGTTGACGCTGCTCATCCATTGGTCACAGCAGGCGCGCGCCGACCTGCTTGCGATTGTCCGTTACATCAGCGAGCGCGATCCAGACGCCGCACGCAAGCTGCGGGACTGCATCGTGAGCGCGGTGGCCACCACGGGCGATCATCCCTACCTGTACAAGCCCGGCAGGATCGCGGGAACGCGCGAGCTCATAGCCCATCCGAACTACATCGTTGTCTACAAGGTCGGCGAACGTGTCGATGTGCTGGGCGTGTTGCACTCCCGCCAGCGCTACCCGCTGGATGAGCCAGTCCGGTAGATAGCGTTCACGCGTCGCAGTTGCCAAGACCATGCCGGGCGACACCTGTTCGCTCTCCCCGGTGGCAGTTGTTAGCCCGTGCGCCAAGTCGTTGATTTTTCGACTTTGTGCATCAGAGACATAATGGCGTGGGGGGACAAAAAAAGCCCGGCCTGGGCCGGGCTTGGGTGTCGCGGGGACGGCCCCCGCGCGGTCGGCGCCTCAGCGCCGTCCGCCGCCGCCGCCGCCGAAGATGCTCAGCAGCGCCAGCAGGTTCACGAACACGTTGTACAGGTCGAGGTAGATCGCCAGCGTGGCCGAGATGTAGTTGGTCTCGCCGCCGTCGAGCACGCGCCGCACGTCGATCAGCATGAAGGCCGAGAAAATGCCCACCGCGGCCACCGAGAAGGTGATCATCAGCGCGGGCATCTGCAGCCAGATGTTCGCGATGCCGGCGATCATCAGCATGATCACGCCGACGAACAGGAACTTGGCCAGGCCGCTGAGGTCGCGCTTGACCACCGTGGCCAGCGAGGCCATCGCGGCGAAGATGATGGCGGTTCCTCCGAAGGCCATGCTGATCAGCTGCACGCCGTTGGCCAGGCCGAGCACCACGCTGAGCATCTGCGACAGCATCAGCCCCATGAAGAAGGTGAAGCCGAGCAGGAAGGCCACGCCCAGGCCCGACTCGCGATTGCGCTGCACCGCGAACATCAGGCCGAAGGCGCCGGCGAGGAACAGCAGCATGCCCATGCCGGGGTTCAGGAGCATCCACTGCCCCAGGCCCGTGGCCAGGCCGGCCCAGGCGCCCGCCACCGTGGGCACCAGGGAGATCGCCAGCAGCGTGTAGGTGTTGCGCAGCACGCGGTTGCGCTCGACGGCGTAGCCCCCCGAGGCGTACGACGGGTATTGCGGTTGGAAGCGATCGTTCATGTAGGGTTCTCCCGATACGAGATGTCGCGGTACGGTGGTTCGGCTTGCAGCGCCGCGCCGGCCGGATCGCGCTTTCGGTCCCAAGTGTAGGGCCTGCGGCTGAAGTGGGGCTGAAGGGATGGATTCCAAGAGTTGTCACCAGGGGCATCCCGGCGTGCTGCGCCGCGGCAATCCGGGCGAAGGTGCTCGTTTCGCGGTACAATATCAAGGATTTGCGTGCGGCCTGCGCGGCCGGCGCCCAACCCAAAAACGCCGCCGCCGAGGCGCCTTTCGCCGTACCGCTCCCGCCCTGCCAGCCTGGCGTCCCAGCACGCCTGAGCCGGCACGCGCCGCACGGTCAGCGAGCAGCACTCCGGCGCGGTGCTCGAGCGGAGAGAACATCCATGCTGCCGTTGCAAGCGAAGGCGATCCTGGCCCTGGCCGACGGTTCGGTCTTCGAAGGGGTGTCGATCGGTGCCGCCGGGGAGAGCGCCGGGGAGGTGGTGTTCAACACCGCCATCACCGGCTACCAGGAAATCCTGACCGACCCGAGCTACAGCCACCAGATCGTCACGCTGACCTACCCGCATATCGGGAACGTCGGGGCCAACCCGGAGGATGCCGAGTCCACGCGCATCCATGCCGCCGGGCTGGTGATCCGCGACCTGCCCCTGCAGGACTCCAACTTCCGGCGCGCCGAAGGCCTGGCGCAGTACCTGCAGCGCCACGGCACGGTGGCCATCGCCGACATCGACACGCGTCGCCTCACCCGGCTGCTGCGTACCCAGGGCGCGCAAAACGGCTGCATCGTCGCGCTGCCCGCCGGCGAGGCGGTGAGCGCCGAACTGCGCGAACGTGCCGTGGCCAGGGCTCGCTCCACGCCGAGCCTGGCCGGCATGGACCTGGCCAAGGTGGTCAGCACCGCCGAGGCCTATGCATGGACCGGCTCGGCCTGGGAGCTGGGCCGCGGCTACGTGGAACGCCAGGCCGACGGTCCCCACGTGGTGGTCTACGACTTCGGCGTGAAGCACAACATCCTGCGCCTGCTCGCCGAGCGCGGCTGCCGGGTCAGCGTGGTGCCGGCGCAGACCGCTGCGGCCGAGGTGCTGGCCATGCGCCCCGACGGCGTGCTGCTGTCCAACGGCCCCGGCGACCCGGAGCCCTGCGACTACGCGATCGCCGCCGCGCGCGAACTGATGCAGCGCGGCGTGCCGGTGTTCGGCATCTGCCTGGGGCACCAGATCCTGGCGCTGGCCGCGGGTGCGCGCACCTTCAAGATGAAGTTCGGCCATCACGGCGCCAACCACCCGGTGCGCGACCTGGACACCGGACGGGTCAGCATCACCAGCCAGAACCACGGTTTCGCGGTGGCCCCGGACAGCCTGCCGGCGAACCTGCGCGCTACCCACGTGTCGCTGTTCGACGGCACGCTGCAGGGCTTCGCCTATACCGATCGCCCGGCGATGGGCTTCCAGGGGCACCCGGAGGCCAGTCCCGGCCCGCACGACATCGGCGAGCTGTTCGATCGATTCACCGCCATGATGCAACGCGCCAGTGCCGCCTGAGCGCGGCACTCGCCATCCCGCAAACGCCCGCGCCCGTTCCCGAAAGACTCCCCATGCACCCCTTCGGCATCACCGACCTCCCGCTGTACGTGCTCGGCGTGGTGTTCATCGTGCTGCTGCCGGGCCCCAACTCCCTGTACGTGCTCGGCGTGGCCGCGCAGCGCGGCGTGCGCAGCGGCTACCTCGGCGCCCTCGGCATCTTCCTCGGCGACAGCGTGCTGATGGTGCTGGCCGCGGCCGGACTGGCCAGCCTGCTGGCCGCGATGGCCTGGCTGTTCCTGCTGGTCAAGCTCGCGGGCGCCGCCTACCTGGCGTGGATCGGACTGGGCATGCTGCGTGCCGCGCTGCGCAACTGGCGCCGCGCCGAGGCCGCGCCGGCGGCGCCGGCGAAGGTCGACACCGCGCACCCGCTGGGCAAGGCGCTGCTGATCAGCCTGCTCAACCCGAAGGCCATCCTGTTCTTCATTTCGTTTTTCATCCAGTTCGTGCAACCGGGCTACGCCCATCCGGCGCTGTCCTTCCTGATCCTGGGCGCGATCGTGCAGTTTTTCAGCGCGCTGTACCTGTCCACGCTGATCTTCGCCGGCTCGCGCCTGGCCGAGGCCTTCCGCCGCCGGCGCCGCGTCGCCGCCGGGCTGACAGGCGCCATGGGCACGGCCTTCATGGCCTTCAGCCTGCGCCTGGCCACCGCCTCGCCGCACTGAGGCCCGCCGCGCAGCGCGTCCGCACGAACCCCGCCAACACCTGAACTCCGACGTCCCATGCCCAAGCGCACAGACATCCAAACCATCCTGATCATCGGCGCCGGTCCGATCGTCATCGGCCAGGCCTGCGAATTCGATTATTCCGGGGCGCAGGCCTGCAAGGCCCTGCGCGAAGAGGGCTACCGCGTGGTGCTGGTCAACAGCAACCCGGCGACCATCATGACCGACCCGGAGACGGCCGACGTCACCTACATCGAGCCCATCACCTGGCAGGTGCTCGAGCGCATCATCGAGCGCGAGCGCCCGGACGCGGTGCTGCCCACCATGGGCGGCCAGACGGCGCTGAACTGCGCGCTGGACCTGCACCGCAACGGCGTGCTGGACAAGTACGGCTGCGAGCTCATCGGCGCGCGCCCGAAGGCCATCGAGAAGGCCGAGGACCGCCAGCTGTTCAAGCAGGCGATGACCGCGATCGGGCTGGAGTCGGCGCGCTCGGGCGTGGCGCACTCGATGGAGGAGGCCTGGGCGGTGCAGAAGACCATCGGCTTCCCGACCATCATCCGCCCCAGCTTCACGCTGGGCGGCACCGGCGGGGGCATCGCCTACAACCCCGAGGAGTTCGAGGCGATCTGCAAGCGCGGCCTGGAGGCCTCGCCGACCAGCGAGCTGCTGATCGAGGAATCCCTGATCGGCTGGAAGGAATTCGAGATGGAAGTCGTGCGCGACCGCGCCGACAACTGCATCATCGTGTGCTCCATCGAGAACCTGGACCCGATGGGGGTGCACACGGGCGACTCGATCACCGTCGCGCCGGCGCAGACCCTGACCGACAAGGAATACCAGATCATGCGCGACGCCAGCATCGCGGTGCTGCGCGAAATCGGGGTCGACACGGGCGGCTCGAACGTGCAGTTCGCGATCAACCCGCGCGACGGGCGCATGATCGTGATCGAGATGAATCCTCGCGTGTCGCGCTCGTCGGCGCTGGCCTCCAAGGCCACCGGTTTTCCCATCGCCAAGGTGGCCGCGAAGCTGGCGGTGGGCTACACGCTGGACGAACTGCGCAACGAGATCACCGGCGGCGCCACGCCGGCGTCCTTCGAGCCCACCATCGACTACGTGGTCACCAAGGTGCCGCGCTTCGCCTTCGAGAAGTTCCCGCAGGCCGACTCGCGCCTGACCACGCAGATGAAATCCGTCGGCGAGGTCATGGCCATCGGGCGCAGCTTCCAGGAAAGCTTCCAGAAGGCGCTGCGCGGCCTCGAGGTGGGCGTGGACGGACTGAACCAGAAGACCACCGACCGCGAGATCCTCGAGCGCGAGCTGGGCGAGCCCGGCCCCGAGCGCATCTGGTATCTGGGCGACGCCTTCGCGCAGGGCTTCTCGCTGGAGGACGTGCACCAGCTCACCCGCATCGATCCGTGGTTCCTGGCGCAGATCAAGGACATCGTCGACGTCGAGCTGCAGCTCGAGCGCAAGCGCCTCGAGGACCTGGACGCGGCCACGCTGCGCTGGCTCAAGCGCAAGGGCTTCTCCGACCGCCGGCTGGCCTACCTGATGCACAGCACCGAGGCGGCCGTGCGCAAGCGTCGCCAGGAGCTGAAGGTGCGCCCGGTGTACAAGCGCGTGGACACCTGCGCCGCCGAGTTCGGAACCCAGACCGCCTACCTGTACTCGACCTACGAGGACGAGTGCGAGGCCGAGCCGACCACGCGCAAGAAGATCATGGTGCTGGGCGGCGGTCCCAACCGCATCGGCCAGGGCATCGAGTTCGACTACTGCTGCGTGCACGCGGCGCTGGCGATGCGCGAGGACGGCTACGAGACCATCATGGTCAACTGCAATCCGGAGACCGTGTCGACCGACTACGACACCTCCGACCGCCTGTACTTCGAGCCGCTCACGCTGGAGGACGTGCTGGAGATCGTCGACAAGGAAAAGCCCGCCGGCGTGATCGTGCAGTACGGCGGGCAGACCCCGCTGAAGCTGGCGCTGGCGCTGGGCGACGCCGGGGTGCCGATCATCGGCACCAGCCCCGACATGATCGACGCCGCCGAGGATCGCGAGCGTTTCCAGCAGCTGATCCAGAAGTTGGGCCTGCTGCAGCCGCCCAACCGCACCGCCCGCTCGGAAGGCGAGGCGATCGCGCGCGCCGAGGAGATCGGCTATCCGCTGGTGGTGCGCCCGAGCTACGTGCTGGGCGGGCGAGCGATGGAGATCGTGCACGAGCAGCGCGACCTGGAGCGCTACATGCGCGAGGCCGTGAAGGTGTCGAACGATTCGCCGGTGCTGCTCGACCGCTTCCTGAACGATGCCATCGAGTGCGACGTCGACGCCGTGTGCGACGGCGAGCAGGTCTTCGTGGCCGGGGTCATGGAACACATCGAGCAGGCCGGTGTGCACTCGGGCGATTCCGCGTGCTCGCTGCCGCCGTACTCGCTCAAGGCCGAGACGGTGGCCGAGCTCAAGCGCCAGACCGTCGCGATGGCCCACGGGCTCAAGGTGGTGGGGTTGATGAACGTGCAGTTCGCCATCCAGCAGGACGGCGACGAGGATCGCATCTTCGTGCTGGAGGTCAATCCGCGGGCCTCGCGCACCGTGCCCTTCGTGTCCAAGGCCACCGGGCTGCAACTGGCGAAGATCGCCGCGCGCTGCATGGTCGGGCGCAGCCTGCGCGACCAGCGCGTGCCCGAACAGGTGGTACCCGGCTACTTCAGCGTGAAGGAGGCGGTGTTCCCCTTCGTCAAGTTCCCCGGCGTGGATCCGATCCTCGGGCCGGAGATGAAGTCCACCGGCGAGGTCATGGGCGTGGGGCGCAGTTTCGGCGAGGCCTACGTGAAAAGCCAGATCGGTGCCGGCACCCGCCTGCCCGAGCCGGGCTCGGGCAAGGTGTTCCTGTCGGTGAAGAACAGCGACAAGCCGCGCATGGTCGAGGTGGCGCGCGAGCTGGCCGCGATGGGCTTCGCCCTCAGCGCCACGCGCGGCACCGCGCAGGCGCTGAGCCAGGCCGGCCTGCAGGTCGAGGTGGTCAACAAGGTCACCGAGGGGCGTCCGAACGTGGTGGACATGATGAAGAACGGCGAGATCGCTCTGGTGGTCAACACGGTCGAGGAGCGGCGCAACGCGATCGTCGACTCGCGTGCCATCCGCACCAGCGCGCTGGCCGCGCGGGTCGCCACCTTCACCACCATCGCGGGTGCCGAGGCGGCGGTCGAGGGCATGAAGTGCCTGCGCAGCCTGGAGGTCTACCCCTTGCAGGCTTTACACCAAAGCCTGGCTTTGGCACACTGAAAGTTTGGCCGGGCGCGAAAGCGCCCGGCACTTTTCCTTTTTGTCCAGATTGTCCAGAGGATCCTTCGTCCCCATGCCTACCCCCATGACCCGCCGCGGCGCGGAGAAACTGCGCGCCGAGTTGCAGCGTCTGAAGACGGTCGAACGTCACGCGGTGATCCAGGCCATCGCCGAGGCCCGCGCGCAGGGCGACCTGTCGGAGAACGCCGAGTACGAGGCGGCCAAGGACCGTCAGGGATTCATCGAGGGACGCATCGCCGAGATCGAGGGCAAGCTGTCGTCGGCGCAGGTCATCGACCCCGCCGAACTCGACGCCGGCGGGCGCGTGGTGTTCGGTGCCACCGTCGAGTTGTGCGACGAGGACAGCGGCGACGAGGTGGCCTACCAGATCGTCGGCGACGACGAGGCCGACCTGAAGCAGGGCATGATCTCGGTGAGTTCGCCCATCGCGCGCGCGCTGATCGGCAAGGAGGAGGGCGATCTGGTGAAGGTCATCGCTCCGGCCGGAACCCGCAGCTACAGCATCGTCAAGGTTTCCTACGCCTGAGTCCGCGAGCCCTTCCGCCATGTCTCCCCTTCGCCGACTCCGCCTGCAGATCGTCCTGGTGGGCCTGTGGCTGGGCGGACTGGCCGCGGTGGGCCTGATCGGCGCGCCCACGGCCTTCGCGCTGGTGGCGCCCAGGATGGCGGCCGCCGCGGTGGCCAGCAACATGTTCCACGCGATGGCCCTGGCTGGCGTGGTACTGGGCGCGGCATTGCTGGTGATCGAGAGGAACCGCAGCTCGGGCATGGATACGCCGCTGCTGCTGGTCATGGGCGGGCTGTTCTTCGACGTGCTGGGCGAGTTCGTGGTCGTGCCCAACTTGCTGGCGGCCGCAGCGAGCGCGGCGCCCGGCGCCTCCGCATGGCACGTGGCCGCCAGCGCCGCCTACGGCGCGCAGGCGCTGTGCGTGCTGGCCTATGCCTGGCTGCTGCCGTCGCAACTCGGGCGCGACCTGCCGCGCCCGAGTGCCTGAGCTCAGCCCAGGCGCACCTTCTTCACACTGGAGCGTCGCGGCTTGGCGCGCTTGACCTTTCCCGTCGGCGTCACGCGCTGGTTGCCCAGCACGGTCAGGCGCTTGACCTTCGGCCGATGGGTCGGGCTGCTCGAGGGCACCACCACCCTGACCTTGCGCGGTCCGGCGCCCCGGCCGGCGCGCTCGGGTGCTTCCGACTCCTTCGGCGGCAGGGGACGGAACAGCACCAGGATGCGCCCGATGCTCTGCACCGGCGCGGCGCCGAGGCGCTCGCAGATGGTCTCGAGCATGCGCGCGCGTTCGTCGCGGTCGTCGCCGGCCACACGCACCTTGATCAGGTCGTGGGCCTTCAGGGCGCGGTCGATCTCGGCCAGCACGGCCTCGCTCAGGCCGGCGTCTCCGATCAGTACGCTGGGCTTGAGGGGGTGGGCCAGTGCGCGCATCGCGCTGCGCTCGGCCGGGGTCAGGAGTAGGGCGCTCATGGGCACATTATCCGTCTTCTGGCCGCCGCATCCCGCGCGCGGCCTGCAAATTTCCGCGGCAAGCGCATGAAGAAGAACCGTTTCAGCAAGAAGTGGCTCAACGAGCACCTGCACGATCCCTTCGTGAAACAGGCGCAGAAGGACAACTACCGCTCGCGCGCCGTGTACAAGCTGCAGGAGATCGACGAGGCCCATCGGCTGGTGCGCCCCGGGCAGTTCATCGTCGAACTCGGCAGCGCCCCCGGGGCCTGGTCGCAATACCTGGCGCGGCGCCTGGGAAGCGACGCCGGCGGGGTGTTGCGCGGGCGCGTCGTCGCCCTCGACCTGCTTCCCATGGAACCGGTGGAGGGGGTGGAATTCATCCAGGGGGATTTCCGGGAGGCCGAGGTGCTGCGGCACATCGAAGGCCTGCTCGCCGGGCGGCGCGTGGACCTGGTGCTGTCCGACATGGCCCCGAATCTTTCGGGGATCGCGTCGGCCGACGCCGCGCGCGTCGAACACCTGGCGGACCTGGCGCTGGAATTCGCCGGCCAATGGCTGACCGAGGAGGGCTCGCTGCTGATCAAGACCTTCCACAGCGGCTACTTCAGCCAGATCGTCGCGCGCTACAAGCAGCGCTTTCGCAGCGTCAAGACCCTCAAGCCCAAGGCCTCGCGCGAGCGCTCGGCCGAGGTGTTCGTGCTGGCCATGCACCCGAAGCCGGACGCGGATGAATAATCCGAGCTATCATGGGAACGCTTTCGATAGAAAACGAGAATATTGATTTCGGGCCGGTGTTTGACCCTGCTGAGGCTACGGGAATTCCCGGATTTGCAAAGGACCCGCTCGCCGACTGAGCAGAATCAGGGCGTGGGGGCTTGATTCGCCTAGAATCGGCAACACATTGAAGGGAATGACGCGCAGCGTCGGTCCCCGCGGGGCTTGAGGAGTCTGTCTTGAACAATCAATGGTTTTCCAAGGTCGCAATCTGGCTGGTCATCGGCCTGGTGCTGTTCACCGTGTTCAAGCAGTTCGACCGCAGCGCGCCGGCCGACACGGTGAGCTATACCCAGTTCATGCACGAGGCCAAGCAGGGCCGCGTGAAGAAGGTGGTGGTGCACCAGAGCGGCACGCTCGACGTGACCACGACCGACGGCAACAAGTATTCGCTGACCTCCCCGGGCGACCTGTGGATGACCGGCGACCTGATGAAGGACGGCGTGCAGGTGGTGGGTGCTCCGCGTGAGGAGCAGTCCTTCCTGATGCAGATCCTGATCTCCTGGTTCCCGATGCTTCTGCTCATCGGCGTGTGGGTGTACTTCATGCGCCAGATGCAGGGCGGGGGCCGGGGCGGCGCCTTCAGTTTCGGCAAGTCCAAGGCGCGCCTGCTCGACGAGTCCAGCAACACCATCACCTTCGCTGACGTCGCCGGCTGCGACGAGGCCAAGGAAGAGGTCAAGGAACTGGTCGACTTCCTGCGCGATCCGCAGAAATTCCAGAAGCTGGGCGGGCGCATCCCGCGCGGCGTGCTGCTGGTCGGGCCTCCCGGCACCGGCAAGACCCTGCTGGCCAAGAGCGTGGCCGGCGAGGCCAAGGTGCCGTTCTTCTCGATTTCCGGCTCCGACTTCGTCGAGATGTTCGTCGGCGTCGGCGCGTCGCGGGTGCGCGACATGTTCGAGACGGCCAAGAAGCATGCCCCCTGCATCATCTTCATCGACGAGATCGACGCCGTGGGCCGCCATCGCGGCGCCGGCCTGGGCGGCGGCAACGACGAGCGCGAGCAGACCCTCAACCAGATGCTGGTGGAGATGGACGGCTTCGACACCAATCTCGGCGTGATCGTCATCGCGGCCACCAACCGCCCCGACATCCTCGACCCCGCGCTGCTGCGTCCGGGACGCTTCGACCGCCAGGTGTACGTGCAACTGCCCGACATCCGCGGGCGCGAGCAGATCCTGGTGGTGCACATGCGCAAGGCCCCGGTGGGCCCGGACGTGCGCGCCGACATCCTGGCGCGCGGCACCCCGGGCTTCTCCGGCGCCGACCTGGCCAACCTGGTCAACGAGGCCTCGCTGTTCGCCGCGCGGCGCAATGCGCGCCTGGTGGAAATGGAGGACTTCGAGCGCGCCAAGGACAAGATCATGATGGGCGCCGAGCGTCGTTCCATGGTCATGCCCGAGGACGAGCGCCGCAACACCGCCTACCACGAGGCCGGGCATGCGCTGGTGGCGCGCCTGATGCCGCAGACCGACCCGGTGCACAAGGTCACGATCATCCCGCGCGGGCGTGCGCTGGGCCTGACCATGCAACTGCCCGAGGCCGACCGCTACAGCATGGGGCGCGATCGCATCCTGAGCATGATCTCGGTGCTGTTCGGCGGGCGCATCGCCGAGGAGGTGTTCATGAATCAGATGACCACCGGCGCCTCCAACGACTTCGAGCGCGCCACCCAGCTGGCGCGCGACATGGTCACGCGCTACGGCATGTCGGACTCGCTGGGCCCGATGGTCTACGCGGAGAACGAGGGCGAGGTGTTCGTCGGTCGCTCGATCACCAAGACCACGCATGTGTCGGAGCAGACCATGCAGAAGGTCGATGCGGAGATCCGTCGCATCATCGACGAGCAGTACGCGCTGGCGCGCAAGCTCATCGAGGACAACCAGGACAAGATGCACGCCATGGCGCAGGCGCTGCTGGAGTGGGAGACCATCGACTCCGAGCAGATCGACGACATCATGTCCGGGCGTCCGCCGCGCCCGCCGCGCCCGCCGGGAACCCTGCCCACCAACCAGCCCCCGAACGCCGGGCGCAGCAGCGGCGGCCTGCCCAGCGACGCGCCCAGCGCCAATCCGGTCTGATCCGGAGCGGCGGATCCCCTTGGCCGAGCGCACGTCGAAGCTCGACGCGCCCGGCCTGCCCCCCGCGAGGGTGTGGCAGGCCGGGCGTTTCGCATTGGAGCTTCGGCGCACGCTGCTCATGGGCATCGTCAACCTGACGCCCGATTCCTTTTCCGACGGCGGCCGGCACGCCGGCCCCGACGCCGCGCTGGCCCATGCCCGGCGCCTGCTGGACGAGGGCGCCGACCTGCTGGACCTGGGCGCCGAGTCGACGCGCCCGGGCGCCGTGCCGGTGGACGACGACGAGGAGTGGCGCCGCCTGCAGCCGGTGCTGCGCGAGCTGGTGAGCTGGCAGGTGCCGCTGTCGGTGGACACCTACCATCCGCGCACCATGCGAGCGGCCCTGGAACTGGGGGTCGACGTGATCAACGACATCCGCGCGCTGCGCGCGCCGGGCGCGCTGGAGGCGCTGGCCCACAGCCCGGCCGCCGGGGCCTGCCTGATGCACATGCAGGGCGAGCCGTCGACCATGCAGCAGGCTCCGCATTACGACGATGTGACCGCAGAGGTGCTGGACTTCCTCGGCCGGCGCGTGCGGGTGTTGCGCGAGGCCGGCGTGGCGCTGGAGCGCCTTTGCGTCGATCCGGGCTTCGGCTTCGGCAAGACGCGCGAGCACAATCTGCGACTGGCGCGGGATCTGCCGCGCCTGCGCGAGCTCGGCTGCGCGGTGCTGGTGGGGGTGTCGCGCAAGTCCATGCTGGCCGCCACCTCGAGCCAGGCGCCCCACGAGCGCGTGGCCGCCAGCCTGGGGGCGGCGCTGGCCTGCGTGGCCGCCGGCGCGCACGTGGTGCGGGTGCACGACGTGGCCGCCACGCGTGACGCGGTACGTACCTTCGAGGCGATGCGCGCCTGAGTCTGCGCGCGCGCATCGTTCATCCACAGTCCTTACGGGAGCGGCGATCTTGGGCAGCAGGAAATACTTCGGCACCGACGGGGTGCGCGGGCGCGTGGGCACGGCGCCGATCGTTCCGGAATTCGGTCTGCGCCTGGGCCATGCGGCCGGGCGGGTGCTGCGGGCGAAGGGTGCCAGGCGGCCGACGGTCCTGATCGGCAAGGACACGCGCATCTCCGGCTACATGCTGGAGGCGGCGCTGGAGTGCGGCTTCGCCGCCGCCGGCTGCGACGTCGTGCTGGTGGGGCCGCTGCCCACGCCCGGCGTGGCCTACCTGACGCGCGCGCTGCGCCTGGACCTGGGCGTGGTGGTCAGCGCCTCCCACAACCCCTACGCGGACAACGGCATCAAGTTCTTCTCCGCCGACGGCAGCAAGCTGCCCGACAGCTGGGAGCTGGAGGTGGAGGCCGAATTGCCGCGCGCCGAGGGCTGCGTGCCCTCCGAGCAACTGGGCAAGGCGCGGCGCCTGGACGACGCCGCCGGACGCTACATCGAGTTCTGCAAGAGCACCTTTCCCAACGACCGCACGCTCAAGGGCCTGCGCCTGGTGGTCGACTGCGCGCATGGCGCGGCCTACCACATCGCGCCCTCGGTGTTCCACGAGCTGGGCGCCGACGTCGTGGCCATCGGCGCGCAGCCCGACGGGTTCAACATCAACCAGGGCGTGGGCGCCACCGCGCCGCAGGCGCTGATCGCGGCGGTACGCGAACACCGCGCCGACTACGGCATCGCGCTGGACGGCGACGCCGACCGGCTGCAACTGGTCGATGCCAGCGGCCGGCTGTTCAACGGCGACGAGCTGCTGTACCTGCTGGCCATGGACCGCCGGCCGCCCGGCGTGGTGGGTACCTTGATGACCAACCTCGCGGTGGAGCAGGCGCTGGCGGCGCAGGGCATGGAGTTCGTGCGCGCCGCGGTGGGAGACCGCTACGTGCTGGAGGAGTTGCTGGCGCGCGACTGGAAGCTCGGCGGCGAGGGTTCCGGGCACATGCTGCTGCTGGACCGCCACACCACCGGCGACGGCATCGTCGCGGCCTTGCAGATGCTCGAACTGGTGGTGCGCAGCGGACGCTCGCTGGCCGAACAGCTGGCCAGCCTGCGCCTGCTGCCCCAGACCCTGCTGAACCTGCGCATGCGCGACGGGCTGGACTGGAAGACCCACGCCGGACTGGCGCAGGCCAGCAGCCAGGTACGCTCCGAACTGGGCGACCAGGGGCGACTGCTGGTGCGCGCCAGCGGCACCGAGCCGGTCCTGCGCATCATGGTCGAGCATCCCGATCCCGGATTCGGCAAGGCCTGCGCGCAACGCCTGGGCGATGCGCTGCAGCAGGATTGAGGCTTCCGGCGGGGCGCGAGCGCGACACTTCTGGGTCGTTCACCAAAGTGTCATAATTCAAGTATCCAATGAGCGTCCAGACACCAGCCCCTGACTGGTGCATGACCTCAGGAGAAACTTGCATGTCGATCAATACGACCCGCCGCCAACAGCTCAAGCTGGCTCTCGCCACCGCGGGCCTGGTGGTCGCCACCTCCGTGGCTCCGATGGCCGCCCACGCTGCCGACGTGACCCTGCTGGAGACCGGCTCCACGCTGCTGTACCCGCTGTTCAACCTGTGGGTGCCCGACTACACCAAGGCCCACCCGGGCGTGCGCATCACCACCCAGGGCACCGGCAGCGGCACCGGCATCGCGCAAGCGATCTCCGGCGTGGCCCAGATCGGCGCTTCCGACGCGTACATGAGCGACGGCCAGATCAAGCAGAACCCCAGCATCCTGAACATCCCCCTGGCGATCTCGGCGCAGACCGTGAACTTCAACGTTCCGGGCCTGAACAAGGATCACCTGAAGCTCGACGGCCCGGTGCTCGCCGGCATCTACAGCGGCGCGATCAAGAACTGGGACGACGCCGCCATCAAGGCGCTGAACCCCGGCGTGAAGCTGCCGAACCACACCATCGTGCCGATCCACCGCACCGATGGCAGCGGCGACACCTTCATTTTCAGCCAGTACCTGTCCTTCTCCGACAGCAAGTGGAACGGCAGCGTGGGCTACGGCACCACGATCAGCTGGCCGGCGGTGCAGGGCGGCGTGGGCGCCAACGGCAACCCCGGCATGGTGCAGGCCTGCCAGCAGACCCCGTACTCGATCGCCTACATCGGCGTGAGCTTCCATGAGCAGGTCGCCAAGGCCGGCCTGGGTACCGCGATGCTGAAGAACCGCGCCGGCAAGTTCCTGCTGCCGACGCCCAAGACCGTCAGCGCCGCCGCCGACGGGCTGATCGCCAAGACCCCGGCCGACGAGCGCCTGAGCCTGGTGTTCGCCCCGGGTGCCGAGTCCTACCCCATCATCAACTACGAATACGCGATCGTCAACGCCAAGCAGGCCAACCCCGAGCAGGCCAAGGCGATCAAGGAATTCCTGGGCTGGGCGGTGGAAAGCGACGGCGGCAATGCCTCCAAGTACCTGGAAGCGGTGCGCTTCATCGCGCTGCCGAAGCACATCCAGGAGCTGAGCAAGGCCCAGATCGCGAAGATCCAGTAATCGGCATCACCGCACGCGCCCCGCGGCGCGTGCAACGCGCGTTCGGCACCCTCGAGGGTGCCGAACGTGTTCCCGAAGTTCGCAACCCGAGCCCCAGGTGTAAGCAAGCATGAAATGGTTTCAACGCGGACTGCAGGCGACTTCGGCGCTGATCCCGCTGGGTCTGATCGCCCTGTTCGTGTTCCTCACCGCCTACTCCTGGCCGGCCATCCGCTTCAACGGCTTCGGCTTCCTGTTCTCCAACACCTGGAGCCTGGGCAACCTGTACGGTGATCCGGTGCACGTGAACGGAGCGCTGGTGCCTCCGGGCGCGCATTACGGCATCTGGGTGTTCATCGTCGGCACGCTGGCCAGTTCCGCGCTCGCGCTGCTGCTGGCGGTTCCGGTGGGCATCGGCGTGGCCCTGTACCTGGTGGAATACGCGCCGCACCGGCTCAGCGGTGCCTTCGCGCAGATCGTCGAACTGCTGGCCATGGTGCCCAGCGTGGTCTACGGCCTGTGGGGTTTCGAGATCCTCGCCCCGTTGACCCTGAAGTACCTCGCGCCGGCCATTTCCTCCGCCGTTCCCTTCCTGTCCTTCTTCTCCACGCCGGCCAGCAGCGGCTTCGGCCTGTTCACCGCCAGCCTGGTGCTGGCGCTGATGGTGCTGCCGGTGATCGCCAGCACCCTCATCGAGGCCCTGCGCCGGGTGCCGCGCGAGCTGCGCGAGTCCTGCTTCGCGCTCGGCGCCACCCGCGCCGAGGTGCAGCGCCGCGCGCTGCTGCCGGCGGTGCGCACGCCGCTGATCGGCGCCGTGATCCTGGCCCTGGGGCGCGCCCTGGGCGAGACCATGGCGGTGCTGATGGTCAGCGGCGGAGCCTTGAACTACCTGCCCGGTTCCCTGTTCAGCCCGATCACCAGCATGGCCGCGTTCATCGCCTCGCAGCTCGACAGCGCCCTGCAGGACACCAGCGGCATGGCGGTTCGTTCGCTGGCCGAAATCGCCCTCGTCCTTCTCATCATCGCGGTCATCGTCAATGTCATCGCTCGCATCCTCACGCGACGTGTTGCAGTCGCCGGCTGAGTCCGTGCTGCGCGTATCGCGCCGGCGCCGCGTCGACGCGGTGCTGTTCGGCATTTTCTGCGCCATCTCCTTCGTGCTGGTGGTCGTGCCGCTGGCCGACATTCTGTGGACCGTGCTGTCGCGCGGCGCCAGGGCGCTGAACCTGACGGTGTTCACCCAGGTCACCAACGGCATCAGCGGCGGCCTGCTCAACGCCATCGAGGGCACGCTGGTGCTGAGCGCGGGAGCGATCCTGATCGCCGCCCCGGTGGGGGTGATCACCGGCATCTACCTGGCCGAGTACGGCGAGGGTGCCTGGGGTCGCTCGGTGCGCTTCCTGGCCGACGTGCTCACCGGAGTTCCGTCCATCGTGCTGGGGTACTTCAGCTACGTCACGCTGGTCGAGGGCCTGGGCTGGCAGTTCTCGGCGCTGGCCGGCGCGCTGACCCTGGCGCTGATGATCGTTCCCTACATCGCGCGCTTCACCGAACTGGCCATGCGCCAGAACCCGGCCAGCCTGCGCGAGGCGGGCTACGCGCTGGGCTGCAAGGAGCACCAGGTGGTGTTCAAGATCCTGCTGCCGGCGGCGCGCTCGGGCGTGATCACCGGGGTGCTGCTGTCGCTGGCCATCTCGGTGGGCGAGACCGCGCCGCTGATCTACACCGCGGGCTGGTCGAACTACCTGTGGAACGGCCAGCTCACCCGCGAGCCCATCGGCTACCTCACGTACGTGATCTGGAGTTTCATCAACCAGCCCTTCGCCTCGGCGCATGCGCTGGCCTACGCGGCCGCCTTCCTCGTGATCGCCGTGGTGCTGGTGATCAACATCGCCACCCGCATCTTCCTGCGCAAGCGCCTGTGAACCTCGCCCTCCGAGAACCGACGATGAATCAACCGGCAACCGAGCCGACCGCGCCGAGCAAGCCGCGCGTGTCGGTGCGCAATGTCAATTTCTACTACGGCAAGTACCGCGCGATCAAGGACGTGAGCCTGGACATCGCGGACCGGCAGGTCACCGCCTTCATCGGGCCGTCGGGCTGCGGCAAGTCCACGCTGCTGCGCATCTTCAACCGCATGTTCGAGCTGTACCCCGACCAGCGCGCCGAGGGCGAGGTGCTGTTCGACGGCCGCAACATCCTGGCCAAGACCGAAGACGTGTCGCTGCTGCGCGCGCGCGTGGGCATGGTGTTCCAGAAGCCCACGCCGTTCCCGATGTCCATTTTCGAGAACATCGCCTTCGGCATCCGTCTGTACGAGAAGCTGCCGCGCGCCGACATGGAGGAACGCGTGAACTGGGCGCTGACCAAGACGGCGCTGTGGGACGAGGTCAAGGACAAGCTGCACCAGAGCGGGCTGAGCCTGTCGGGCGGGCAGCAACAGCGCCTGTGCATCGCGCGCGCCATCGCCATCCGTCCCGAGGTGCTGCTGCTCGACGAGCCGACCTCGGCGCTGGACCCGATTTCCACCGGCAAGATCGAGGAGCTGGTCACCGAGCTCAAGAGCGACTACACGGTGGCCATCGTGACCCACAACATGCAGCAGGCCGCGCGCGTGTCCGACTACACGGCCTACATGTACCTCGGCGAGCTCATCGAGTTCGGCGATACCAACCAGATCTTCCTGAAGCCGCGCAAGCAGCAGACCGAGGATTACATCACCGGCCGTTTCGGCTGAACGCGTGCCAGGAGATCCAGCCATGGACAAGCACCTTTCCACCCAGTTCGACGCCGAGATCAGCGCCATCACCACCCGCGTGCTGGAGATGGGCGGCCTGGTGGAGTCGCAGATCGCGCAGGCCGTGTACGCGCTGCGCCATTTCGACGCCGAAGCGGCGCGCGGCGTGATGCTCAACGAGAAGCGGGTCAACCAGCTCGAGGTGGAGATCGACGCCGACGTGGCGCAGATCATCGCCAAGCGCCAGCCCACCGCGCGCGACCTGCGCCTGATGCTGGCCATCTCCAAGACCATCACCAACCTCGAGCGCGTGGGCGACGAGGCCGATCGCATCGCGCGCATGGCGCGCGACCTGGTCGAGGCCGGCGCCAACCTGAGCATTTCCTTCAACGAGATCATCCGCGAATCCGATCTCGCGGTGGCGCAGATCCGCAAGGCGCTGGACGCCTTCGCGCGCCTGGACGAGCGCGCGGCGGTGGACATCGTCACCGCCGACAGCGCCATCGACGCCGAGTTCGATTCCTTCATGCGCAAGCTCATCACCTACGTGATGGAGGACCCCCGCAACATCTCGGCCAGCCTGGACATGGTGTTCATCGCCAAGGCCATCGAGCGCATCGGCGACCACGCCAAGAACATCGCCGAGTTCGTCATCTACGTGGTGCGCGGCACCGACGTACGCCACAACAAGGAAGCCTTCAACGAGGTGGCGGGAACCCTCTGAACCTCAACGCGCGCGCCGAGGGAGGGAGGCGCGAGCCCGAGTCCGATCCATGCCCAGCAACATCCTGATTGTCGAAGACGAGCCCGCGATCGCAGAACTTCTCGCGGTGAACCTGCGCCACGCCGGGCATTGCCCCATCGTGGCGGGAAGCGCAGAGGAGGCCCTGCGCCTGATCCGCGACGTGCTGCCGGACGTGATGCTGGTGGACTGGATGCTGCCGGGCATGTCCGGCGTGGCCCTGCTGCGCGAGCTGCGCCAGGGCGCGCGCACCCGCGCCATCCCGATGATCCTGCTGACCGCGCGCAGCGAGGAGACCGACACCATCGCCGGGCTGGACGCAGGCGCGGACGACTACATCACCAAGCCCTTCTCGCCCAAGGAACTGCTGGCGCGCATCCGCGCGGTGCTGCGCCGGCGTTCGCCGCAGCTCACCGACGAGCCTGTGCGCGCCGGGGCGCTTGCCGTCGACCCGGGCACCCGTCGGGTGACCTATACCGCGGGGGACGGCGCGGAGAAGGAACTGCGCCTGGGGCCCACCGAGTTCAAGCTGCTGCATTTCATGATGACCCACCCGGAGCGCGTGCACAGTCGGGGCGCTCTGCTCGACAAGGTGTGGGGCGACCACGTGTTCATCGAGGAACGCACCGTGGACGTGCACATCAAGCGTCTGCGCGAGGCGCTGGCCCCGGCGAACTGCGCGGAGCTGGTCGAGACGGTGCGCGGAGCCGGATACCGGTTCACGCAGCGCCAGGGCGCCACCACAGCCGGCTGAGCCCGCGGCTGCTCCCATGCGTTCCCTGATCATTCGCCTGGCCGGCATCGTGGCCGTGATGGCGCTGGCCGGAGCGCTGGCCGCGCATTGGCTGGGCGAGACGGCCGGCCTGGCGCTGGCCTGCGCGATCGCGCTGGGGGTGGTCGGCTTCGACACCCTTGCCCGCGCCCGGCTGCTGAACTGGCTGCGCTTTCCCCAGCGCGACAGCATTCCGGCCTCGATCGGAGCTTGGGGCGAGGTGTTCTATCGCAGCGCGCGCCAGCTGCGCCTGTGGCAAAGCCGTGTGCAGCGCGAGGAGAACAAGCTCGCGCGGTTCATCGAAGCCTTGCAGGCGTCGCCCAACGGCGTGATGCTGATCGATGCGCAAGGGCAGATCGACTGGTGCAACGCCACCGCGGCCGGGCATTTCGGGCTCGACCCGCGACGCGACATGCGCCAGCATGCGGTGCACCTGATCCGCAATCCGGAGTTCGTCGCCTATCTGGCCGGGCGCCAGTTCGCCGAACCCTTGCTGATGCGCCGCAGCGGCAGCCAGGGCACCCTGCTGCTGAGCGTGCAGGTGATTCCCTACGGCGACGGCGACCGCCTGCTGCTGTCGCGCGACGTCACCCAGATCGAGCGCACCGAGGCGATGCGCCGCGACTTCGTGGCCAACGTCTCGCACGAGATCAAGACACCCCTGACCGTGATCGCGGGCTTCGTCGAGACCCTGCGCAACCTGGATCTTTCCGCCGAGGAGCGCGAGCGCATGCTGGTGCTGATGCAGCAGCAAAGCGACCGCATGCGCCACCTGGTGGAGGACCTGCTGACCCTGGCGCACCTGGAAGGCGATCCGCACCAGCCTTCCGAGGAATTGCTGGACATGCCCAACATGGTGGCGCGCCTGGCCGCCGACGCGCGCGCGCTGTCGGGCGGGCGCCATCGCATCGAGGCCGAGGCCGACCTGAGCAAGCTGCGCGGCGCCGGCGGCGAACTCTCCAGCGCCTTCGGCAACCTGGTGAGCAACGCCGTGCGCTACACGCCCGAGGGTGGACTCATCCAGATCCGCTGGCGGGTGCTCGACACGGGCCTGGGCGATGCGGTGGGCGAGTTCAGCGTCACCGACGACGGCATCGGCATCGCCGCCGAGCACATCCCACGCCTGACCGAGCGCTTCTACCGCGTGGATCGCGGGCGTTCGCGCGAGTCGGGGGGCACCGGACTGGGCCTGGCCATCGTCAAGCATGCGCTGCTGCGCCACCAGGCGGAACTGCGCATTTCCAGCCAGCTGGGCGAGGGCAGCACCTTCAGCGCCCGCTTCCCGGCGCAGCGCGTGGTGCTCGCGCAGCCGGTGGCGCCGCAGGAGCCGGCCGTCGAGCACGGCGCCTGATCGCGCCGTGCGCGGACGGGGCGGCGGCCGCCCGGGCCTTGTCCGGCCTCAGCCCGGCTCGGAGTTGCGCGAGTCGATCAGCACCTGGTGGCTGCTGCGGCCGGTGTGCCAGCCGCGGGCGCGGCGCCAGTTGCCGGCGCCGTCCATGTCCCAGGCGTTGCCGGGATTGGCCCAGTGCACGCGCAGGCCCTCGCGGATGACCTTCGCCTTGGCGGCGGGGTCGAGGATGGGCGCGGCGATCTCCACGCGCCGGAACAGGTTGCGCTCCATCCAGTCGGCCGACGAGATCCACACATCCTCGGCGCCGTCGTTGTGGAAACAGAACACCCGCGAATGCTCGAGGAAGCGTCCGATCACCGAGCGCACCCGGATGTTCTCCGACAGCCCGGCGATGCCCGGGCGCAGCATGCAGGGGCCGCGCACCAGCAGGCGGATCTCCACGCCGGCGCGCGCGGCCTTGTAGAGCTCGCCGATCACGGTGGGCTCGACCAGCGCGTTCACCCGCGCCCAGATGCGCGCGGTCTTGCCGGCGCGCGCCAGCCGAGCCTCGTGGCGGATGGAGCGGATCAGCTTGTCCAGCAGCGAGAAGGGCGACTGCCACAGCCGGCGCAGCGGGGCGAACTGGGAGGAGCCGGTGATTTCCAGGAACACCTGGTTGACGTCGGCGCAGATGGCCTCGTCGGCGGTCATGAGACCGAAATCGGTGTACAGGCGCGCGGTGCGGGTGTGGTAGTTGCCGGTGCCCAGGTGCACGTAACGCCGCAGCTGCTCGGCGCGGCGTCCGATGCGCTCGCGGCGCACCACCATGAGCATCTTGGCGTGGCACTTGAAGCCCACGACGCCGTAGACCACGTGCGCGCCCTCCGCTTCCAGGCGCGCCGCCCAGTTGATGTTGGTCTCCTCGTCCAGGCGCGCCATCAGCTCGAGCACGACGGTGACCTCCTTGCCGTTGCGCGCGGCCTCGATCAGCGCCTCCATCAGATCGGAGGTGTGCCCGGCGCGGTAGATGGTCTGCTTGATGGCCAGCACCTGGGGATCGCGCGCCGCGGTGCGCACCAGGTCCACCACCGGAGCGAAGCTGTCGTAGGGGTGGTGCAGCAGCACGTCGCCGGCACGGATGCGCTCGAACAGCTCGGGCTCGGCGCCCGGCCAGTCGGGCAGCGCGGCCGGCAGGTGCGGAGGGTAGGTCAGGCGCGATTGCGGCAGCATGTCGATGACCGACTGCAGTCGCGCCAGGTTCACCGGGCCGTCCACGCGGAAGCAGTCGCGCTCGTGCAGCCCGTTCTCGCGCATCAGGCGCTCGAGCAGGGGCTGCGGGCAGGCGGCGGTGACCTCCAGGCGCACGGCGTCGCCGTAATGGCGCGCGCGCAGCTCGCCCTGCAGCGCCGTGCGCAGGTTGGTGATCTCGTCGTCGTCCACGAACAACTCGCTGTTGCGGGTGACGCGGAACTGGTGCACGCCCAGCACCTTCAGGCCCGGGAACAGATGCCCGGCGTAGGCCTGCATCAGCGAGGACAGCAGCACGAAGCTGTGCTGCTTGCCGTCCTCCACGAGCTCATGAGGCATCTCCAGCACCCGCGGCAGCGCCCGCGGCGCCTGGATGATGCCCAGGTCCACGTTGCGTCCGAAGGCGTCCGTGCCCTCGAGCATGACGGCGAAGTTCAGGCTCTTGTTGAGCACCTTGGGGAAAGGGTGCGCGGGGTCCAGGCCGATGGGCGTGAGCACCGGCAGCACCTCGCGTTCGAAGTACGAGCGCGCCCAGCGCTCCTGGCGCGCCGACCACTCGCCGCTGGTCAGAAAGCGCACCCCCACGCCGTGCAGCATGGGGTAGATGGCCTGTTGCAGCAGCCGGTACTTCTCGGCCACCAGCGCGTGCGCTTCGTCGGCGATCAGGCGCAGCGCCTCGGCCACCGGCAGCCCGTCCGGGGTCAGCGCCGCCGGTTCGTGTTCCAGCAGATCCTGCAATTGCGCCACGCGGGTCTCGAAGAACTCGTCCAGGTTCGACGCCACGATGCACAGGTAGCGCAGACGCTCCAGCGGGGGAATGTCGGGATCCTGCGCCTGCGCCAGCACGCGGCGGTTGAAGGCCAGGATGCCGATTTCTCGGTTGATCAGGGGGGAGGGCGCTGGCTTGGCCATGGATCGGCTTGGAACGGGCTCGGGCAGAACGGGGAAAGGCTTACGATCCCACATTCCCGTGAAATCTACATGACATCGTCAAGGGCGTGTCATCCGGTCGTGTTCCACTTGAGCCATGTCCCTGAAAGTCCAGCATCTCGCCGCCGTCGACCTCGGATCCAACAGCTTTCGCATGCTGGTGGGCAAGGCCGCCGAAAGCCCGCATGGGGCGCAGATCTACCCGCTGGATTCGCTGCGTGAGCCGGTGCGCCTGGGCGCGGGCCTGGACGAGAACAAGAACCTGACCGAGGAGAGCCAGCAGCGCGCGCTGGCCACGCTGCGCCGCTTCGGCGAGCGGCTGCGCCAGTTCCACCCCGAGCGGGTGCGCGCGGTGGCCACCAACGCGGTGCGCGTGGCCAAGAACGCGCCGGCCTTCCTGGAGCGGGCGCAGCAGGCGCTGGGCTTTCCCATCGAGGTGATCGCCGGGCGCGAGGAGGCCCGGCTGGTGTATATCGGCGCGGCCCATTCGGTGACTCCGTCGGCCGGGCACCGCCTGGTGGTGGACATCGGCGGCGGCTCCACCGAGTTCATCATCGGCTCCGGCCTGGAGCCGCGCATGATGGAATCCCTGTACATCGGCTGCGTGTCCATGACCCGCGAGTTCTTCCCGGCGGGGCGGGTCGACGAGCAGCGCATGAAGTCGGCCGAGCTGGCGGCGCGGCGCGAGATCCA
Source organism: Pseudomonadota bacterium (assembly GCA_021848345.1). Taxonomy (GTDB): domain Bacteria; phylum Pseudomonadota; class Gammaproteobacteria; order Burkholderiales; family Burkholderiaceae_C; genus Thiomonas_A. The sequence continues at coordinate 274,391 of JAJZUV010000001.1, forward strand.
GATCATCGCGCGCAACTTCCGCAAGACCGGCTGGGCCTCGGCGGTGGGCTCCAGCGGCACGGCGCGCGCGCTGGCCGACATCCTGGTGGGCAGCCAGCTCAACGATTCCGGCGCCAGCCTGGGCATCACGCGCGGCGGGCTGCGGCGCCTGCGCAAGATCTACGTGCAGGCCGAGGACCTGAGCACCCTTCGCATGCCCGGGCTCAAGCCCGACCGCCTGCCGGTGGCCGCCGGGGGACTGGCCATCATGCTGGCGGTGTTCGAGGAACTGGGCCTGAAGGACATGGAGGCCACCGATGCCGGGCTGCGCCTGGGCGTGCTGTACGACCTGCTCGGACGCGAGCAGCAGCAGGACATGCGCGAACTCACGGTGCAGCAGTTCACGCAGCGCTACGCGGTCGACGCGCGCCAGGCCGCGCGCGTCGAGCAGCTGGCGCTGAGCCTGCTCGGACAGATCGACCCGCTGGCCACGCCGGAGCGCCGCCAGGCGCTGCGCTGGGCCGCGCAACTGCACGAGGTGGGGTTGTCGATCTCGCACAGCGCCTACCACAAGCATTCCGCCTACATCGTGGGCAATGCGGACATGCCGGGGTTCTCGCGCAGCGAGCAGGCGGCGATGGCCGAGATGCTGCTCTGCCACGGCGGAAAGCTGAAAAAGCTGGGAGCCTTGACCGGCCCGCCGGTGGACCTGCGCGCGCTGCTGGCGTTGCGCCTGGCGGTGCTGCTGGCGCGCAACCGGCGCGACGTGGAACTCGACGGCGGGCTGCGTCTGCTGGGCGGGCCGCAGGGCGTCTCGGGCACGCGCATCGAGGCCGCCGCCCGCTGGCTGCGCGCCTCGCCGCTGACCCAGTACAGCCTGGAGCAGGAAGTCTCCGAGTGGCAGCGCGTCGGCCTGGACCTGCAACTGCAGTTGCAGTCCCAGGCGCTGTCCTGAAGGGCGGCCGCGCGGAAGGACGGCCTCAGGTGTTGCCGAGGAAGTGCCGCGCGTAGCGCTGCTGCACGGCGTCCAGGCGCATCAGCAGCGGGAAGTCGGCGGTGTTGAAGTCCGGATCCCAGGCCGGCGCGCCGCAGATCCGCGCGCCCACGCGCAGGTAGCCCTTGAGCAGTGCCGGGGGCTCGGTGGGCAGGTCGTGGCGCAGGTTGTCCACGGGCAGCGCGACCCGCGGCTGCACCTGGTCCTCGGCCGGTGCCAGGTGCGACGCGCGCAGGCGTGCCCACAGGCTGGCGGCGTAGTGCCCGCCGTCGCGCATGGATACGCTGGAACAGCCGATCATCGCCTGCAGTTCATGGCGGCGCATGTAGTCGGCCAGACCCGCCCACAGGGCCATGATCACGCCGCCGCTGCGGTGGTCGCGGTGCACGCAGGCGCGGCCCAGCTCGAGCAGGCGAGGGCGCAGGTGCAGCAGGCGCGTCAGGTCGAATTCGGTTTCCGAGTACAGGCCGCCGATGCGCTTGGCCTGGTGCGGGGGCAGCACGCGGTAGGTGCCCACCAGCCGATCCTCGGAGTCGCGCGCCAGCAGGTGGTCGCAATAGGGGTCGAAGATGTCGATGTCGTAACCGGGCTCGGGGCTTCCGGTGCGCGCGCCGAGTTCGTCGACGAAGATCTTCCAGCGCAGTCGTTGGGCCTCGCGCACTTCTTCGGCGTGGCGAGCCCAGGAGATGCGCAGCTTGCTGCGCGCGCCGGCCGCCTCGGGCGCCAGACGGCCCTGGCGGGAGGACCCCGCGGGGTCGTGATCGAACATGCCATGCTCCTCGTGTCAGGTGTTGCAACACGATACGAGAGCCACATGTCGTTCCCATGACCGAACCGTGACGTCCCCATGACAACGGCGGGTATCGGGTCGCGTCCCGCGACGAAGGGGGCCACCACCCCGCGCGAGCGACAGGCGGGGCCCGCGGGCGGCCGGTGACCGGGTGGTCGGCCCCTTCGGGCCCGACTGCGCTTGCGCTGCTCGGTCGGCAGGCGCGCGGCAGAACTCGCTCCGCGCTGCGCGCTGCGCTCACACAGCTGCCGCAAGCATGATGTTGGAAGCGCGCTGCGCGCGCCGCCTGCCGCCCTGCGCTGCTCGCCACCCGGCACACCGTCCGCCCGCGGACCCCGCCTGCCGCTTCCACCTTCCCGCACGCCCAGGAAACACCCACCCACCCCGCCTGACGCAGCCAGTTCCTGCACTGGTCGCGTCCCGCGACGAAGGGGGCCCACCACTCCGCGCGAGCGACAGGCGGGGCCCACGGGCGGCCGGTGACCGGGTGGTCGGTCCCTTCGGGCCCGACTGCGCTTGCGCTGCTCGGTCGGCAGGCGTGCGGCAGAACTCGCTCCGCGCTGCGCGCTGCGCTCACACAGCTGCCGCAAGCATGAGGTTGGAAGCGCGCTGCGCGCGCCGCCTGCCGCCCTGCGCTGCTCGCCACCCGGCACACCGTCCGCCCGCGGACCCCGCCTGCCGCTCCCACCGCATTCCCGCACCCCGAAGAGACCCCCAACCCATCCGGCCCGACGCAGCAAGTTCCTGCACCTCACCTCGCTGCCGGCCCTTGCCCGCCTGAGACAGTCAGTTCCTGCACCTCACCTCGCTGCCAGTCCTTGCCCGCCTGACACAGTCAGTTCCTGCACCTCACCCCGCTGCCAGGAGCACCCCCGCCGCCGGGCCGCCCCAAGGCGGGGTGCGTCCCCCACGGGGGGACGGAGCCGGGCCCGCGCCCGGCGACGGAGGGGGCCTCAATCCACCAACTCGGGACTCACGCAGGCGCGCAGCACGCGGGCGGGCTGGCCCGCGCGTTCGCGCTCGCAGACCCAGATCAGGCCGCCCTTGCGCAGCGTGAACGGGGCATCCAGCCCGCACAGCCAGTGCAGCGCGGCGCTACCCAGCGAGGGCTGGTGCCCGCACAGCACCAGTGCGTGGCCGTCGTCGCGGCTCGACTCGACCAGTTGCACGATGTCCATCGGCGTTCGATCGGGCGCCAGTTCGGCGCGCTCGACCGGGTAGTCGGCCAGCGCCAGCGCGGTCTGGCGACTGCGCAGCGCGGGGCTGCAGCACACGGTCCAGGGCTTGGGCACGTGGGCCTTGATCCACGCCGCCATCGCGCTGGCATCGCGCCGGCCCTCACGGGTCAGCGAACGGCGCAGGTCGTCGCCGCCGGGGGCGGATTCCTCGGCATCGGCATGGCGCCAGAAAAGGACATGCAGCAGGGTGCTCATCGGGAAGGTCCGGCGGGCCCGGGTTCGGCGCGCTGCCTGCGGCGCCCGTGCCGGCACTGTAGCGTGGCGCGGTCGCGCCGTGCAGGCCTTATCCGCAACAAACCAGGGGTTTCAGCAAGAATCCGGCTCGACCGGCGCGCCCTGCAGGGCCATCGCGAGGCGGCGTGCCGCCGCCTGCAGGTCCAGTTCATGCTCCGCCGCGAGCTCGCGCGCGCGCTCGAACAGGCGTTCCTGCGCGGGCCAGCCGGCCGCGTGGCGCGCCAGCGCGATGGTGTTCTCTCCCTGCTCCGCGCTCATCGCGGCGACGCCGGACTCAAAGGCGGCGCGCATGCGCGCGATGGCCTGTTCGCGCCGGAACTCCGGGGCCCACAAGTTGGACACCAGCACGCCGCCGGGGCGCAGCGCGCGCGCGCAGGCGTCGTAGAACTCCTGGCTGGACAGGGACTCCGGCAGGCCTTCGGAATCGAAACCGTCGAGCAGCAGCACGTCGCAGGACTGCTCGTGCTCGCGGATCCACACCGCGCCGTCGGCCTGCACCACGGCGAAGCGCTGGTCGTCGGCAGGCACGGCGAAGGCGCCGCGCATCGCGATCACCTCGGGGTTGATCTCCACCGCCGTGAAGCGCGAGTGGGCCAGGTGGGCATGGCAGTACTTGGCCAGCGAGCCGCCGCCCAGGCCGATCATCACCACGTGCTCCGGGCGGGGGTGCAGCAGCACGAAGCACATCATGGCCCGCGTGTAGTCGAGCACCAGGCGGTTGGGTTCGGTCGCGCGCATGCGGCTTTGCAGCGCCGACATCCCGAAGTGCAGCGAGACCTCTCCGCGCTCCTGGCACAGGAAGGGCTCGTCCGGCCGGCGTCGACGTCGCATCATCCCGCCGTGCGCCGCAGTGCCGGGAACAGGATCACGTCGCGGATGCTGGCGGCGTCGGTGAGCAGCATGACCAGGCGGTCGATGCCGATGCCGCAGCCGCCCGCCGGGGGCATGCCCACCTCGAGCGCGCGGATGTAGTCGGCGTCGAAATACATGGCCTCCTCGTCGCCGGCGTCCTTGTTCGCCACCTGCGCGGCGAAACGGGCCGCCTGGTCCTCGGGGTCGTTGAGCTCGGAAAAGCCGTTGGCGATCTCGCGACCCGCGATGAACAGCTCGAAGCGCTCCGCGACCGTCGGATCGGTGTCGCTGGCGCGCGCCAGCGGCGACACCTCGACCGGATAGTCGACGATGAAGGTCGGCTGCCAGAGCTGCTCCTCGACCACCGCCTCGAACACGCCGAACTGCAGTTCCGGCACGCCCCAGTGCGCGGGCGCGGGCTCGCCGGCGCGCTGCAGCACCTCGCGCAGAGCCTTCGGATCGTCGAGCGAGCGCTCGTCCAGCCCGGCATGGCGCGCCACGGATTCGCGCACGCTCAGGCGCGCGAAGCCCGAGTCGAAGTCGATCTCGCGCCCCTGGTACTGGAAGCGGGCCGAGCCGCGGGCGCGGATGGCGGCCTGGCGCAGCAGGGCCTCGGTGTAGTCCATCACGTCCTGGTGGTTCCAGTAGGCGCAATAGAACTCCATCATCGTGAACTCGGGGTTGTGACGTACCGAGATGCCCTCGTTGCGGAAATTGCGGTTGATCTCGAACACCCGCTCGAAACCGCCCACCACCAGGCGCTTGAGGTACAGCTCGGGCGCGATGCGCAGGAACATCTCCTGGTCGAGCGCGTTGTGGTGGGTGACGAAGGGCTTGGCGTTGGCGCCGCCGGGAATGGGGTGCAGCATCGGGGTTTCCACCTCGACGAAGCCGGCCTGCTCCATCTCCGCGCGCAGCGCGGAGACGATGCGCCCGCGGTCCACGAAGCGCTGGCGCGCCTCGGGGGTGACCAGCAGGTCCACGTAGCGCTGGCGGTAGCGCGTCTCCACGTCCTCCAGGCCGTGGAACTTGTCCGGCAGGGGGTGCAGGTTCTTGGCCAGCAGGCGCACTTCGGTGGCCTGCACGGTCAGTTCGCCGCTGCGGGTTTTGAACAGGCTGCCGCGGCAGGCCACGATGTCGCCCAGGTCGAAATGCTTGAAGGCGCCGTGGCCGGCCTCGCCGGTGTGGTCGTTGGTGACGTAGATCTGGATGCGTCCGCTGGCGTCCTGCAGGGTGCCGAAACTGGCCTTTCCCATCACCCGCTTGAGCATCAGGCGACCGGCCACCGAAACCTGGCGTGCCAGCGCCGGCAGCTCGTCGGCGGGTACCGGATCGTAGTCGGCATGCAGCGAGGCCGCCCGGGCATCGGGCTTGAAGTCGTTCGGGTAGGCGCTGCCCTGCGCGCGCAGCGCGGCCAGCTTGGCGCGTCGTTCGCCCAGCAGCGCCGAGGCGTTCGCGGGGCTGCTGGGCGCGCTTGCATCGGGCGCTTCGGCGGTTGGCTTGTTCATGAGGCGAGTTGTTGGCGGAGGTAGTCGATGGATGCGGCGGTCTCGTCGCTCAGGCCCTGGGCGTCGCGGGTCAGCAGCGCCTGTTCGATGCGCGTGGCCAGGGTCTTGCCGAGTTCCACGCCCCACTGGTCGAAGGGGTTGATGCCGTACAGCCATCCCTCGACCACGGTGCGGTGCTCGTACAGCGCGAGCAGGGCGCCGAGCTGGCGCGGCCCGAGTTCACGAATCCAGATGAAGGTGGACGGGCGCCCGCCGGGGCAGGCGCGGTGATGCGCGGCGCGCAGCGCCTCGGCCGCGGGCATGCCTTGCTGCATCAGCTCGCGCTGCCAGCTCGACGCGTCCTTGCCGTTCCACAGCGCGTCGGCCTGGCCGAGCGCGTTGGACAGCAGCGCCAGGTGCTCGGCGTGACGCGCGTGCCAGGGCCTGGCCACGGCGACGATCTCGTGGAACACCGGCACCGCGGCCTGGTGCAGCAGCTGGAAATAGGTGTGCTGCACCGGCGTGCCCACGCCGCTGATCACCGCCGGGCCGCTGACCGCCACCGGTTGCAGCCCGTCGGCCGAGGTGGACTTGCCCAGCGATTCCATCAGCAACTGCTGCAGGTACAGGGGCATGTGGGCGAAGGCGTCGCCGTACAGGCCGATGGACAGCAGCGGCAGGCCGAAACGCACCCGGTAGGCGTGCGACAGTCCGGCCAGCAGACCGGGGGCGCTGGCGCCCAGCGGGGTGTCGAGGAAATGCCGGTCCATGTCGAGCGCGCCGGCGTGCAGTTCGGCCACCGCGTCGGCCCCGAAGGCCAGCAGCAGCGCCATGCCGTGGGCGCTCCACAGCGAGAAGCGTCCGCCGATCTCGGGCAGCGAGCGGAACACCTGCGACATGGGCATGCCGAAGCGCTGGTGGGCCGCCTCGGCATTCGCGGTCAGCGCCACCAGGCGCTTGCGCGCCTCGGGGGCTCCCAGGTGGCCCTGCAGCCACTGCACCACCGATTCGGCGTTGCGCATGACCTCCTGGGTGCGAAAGGACTTGCTGTTGATCAGCACCCAGGTGCGCGCGGGGTCGCTGGCGCCGAGCGCGGCGTCGAGTGTCGATCCGTCGAGGTTGGCCACCCAGTGCACGCGGCAGCGCGGCGCCTGCAGCACCGACAGCGCGGTGTGAAGCGCCAGCATGGGGGTCTCGGAACCCCCGGCGCCGAGGTGGATGATGTCCAGCGGCTGCTCGGACGAGACGATCAGTTGCTCGGTCCACTCGACCATGCGGGCGTGCTCGGCCTGCAGGAATTCGGCGGCCGCCGTGGCCGGGGCATCGCGCCCGCGCGCGCCCAGGCGGGACAGCATGTGCCAGGCCGGCCGCCCTTCGCTGCCGTTGAGCACGCTGCTGGAAACCAGGTCGGCGGGCTGCTGCGGCAAGGTGGCCAGCGTGGTGCGGGCCGTGGCCAGCGCCTGCGCGCCGTGGCGCGTGAACTCCAGGCGCAGACCCGAGGTGTCGATGGAGGAGCTTGCGGGCATGTCGGGCGTCGGCCCGGCGCGCCGGGCGGTTCGGGAGAGCGGGTGGCCCCGCCGGCGGGAGTGTCCGCCGGGGTATGGCCCGCGCCAAACCTGGGGATTCTACCGGGTCCACGGGCATTTTCCGGCGGCGGCGGCCGCGGCGGCTTCTAGAATGCGTGCCGGGGCAAGCCGCCGCCGTTTCCACGAGACCGCCCATCCATGATCTTCGTCACCGGAGGCGCCGGATTCATCGGCGCCAATTTCGTGCACTCCTGGCTGAGCCGCCACGACGAGCCGGTCCTGGTGCTGGATGCGCTGACCTACGCCGGCAACCTGGAAAGCCTGGCGGATCTGCGCGCCGACCCGCGCCTGGACTTCGAGCGCGTGGACATCTGCGAACGCGCGGCGGTGCAGGACCTGCTGGGCAGGCACCAGCCACGCGCGCTGGTGCATTTCGCCGCGGAAAGCCATGTGGACCGATCCATCGACGGCCCCGGAGCCTTCATTCGCACCAACGTCCAGGGCACCTTCGAATTGCTGGAGGCGGCGCGCGCGTATCACGCGGGCCTGCAGCCGGCGCGAGCGGCGGCCTTCCGCTTCCTGCACGTGTCCACCGACGAGGTCTACGGTTCGCTGGGGCCGCAGGACGCGCCGTTTCGCGAAACCACGCCCTACGCGCCCAACAGCCCCTACGCGGCGAGCAAGGCGGCCAGCGATCATCTGGTGCGCGCCTGGCATCACACCTACGGCCTGCCGGTGCTGACCACCAACTGTTCGAACAACTACGGTCCGTACCAGTTCCCGGAAAAGCTCATTCCGCTGATGATCCACCATGCGCTGGCGGGCAAGCCCCTGCCCGTGTACGGCGACGGTGCCAATGTGCGCGACTGGCTGTACGTGGAGGATCACTGCCGGGCCATCGAGCAGGTGCTGGCGCGCGGCGAACCCGGCAGCAGCTACAACGTGGGAGGGCACAACGAGGTGCGCAACATCGATCTGGTGCGCCGCCTGTGCGGCCTGCTGGACGAGCTGCGCCCGCGCGCCGACGGGCAGGGCTACGCGGCGCAGATCGCCTTCGTCGCCGATCGTCCCGGGCACGATCGGCGCTATGCCATCGACGGGGCGCGCATCCAGCGCGAACTGGGCTGGGCGCCGCGGGTGGACTTCGCCGAGGGGCTGCGGCGCACCGTGTGCTGGTACCTGGAGCACCAGGACTGGACCGCCCACGTGCTCAGCGGCAGCTATCGCGAGGCCAGCCTGCGGTGACGACGCCGGAGTCCGCGGACCGGGGCCCGCGCATCCTGCTGCTGGGTGCCGACGGGCAGCTCGGCTGGGAATTGCGCCGTGCCTTGCTGCCCCTGGGGGAACTGCTGCCCATGGGGCGCGCGCGGGCCGACCTCGGCGATGCCGCCGCCATGCGGGGGTTGCTGGCGCGCCTGCGCCCGCGGGTGGTGGTCAACGCCGCCGCCTACACCGCGGTGGACCGCGCGCAAGGCGAGCCGGAAGCCGCCCGGCGCGTGAATGCCGAGGGCCCCGCGCTGCTGGCCGACTACGCGGCGGCCAATGACGCCTTGCTGTTGCACTATTCCACCGATTACGTGTTCGACGGCAGCGGCACCCGGCCGTGGCGCGAGAGCGATCCGACGCGTCCGCTGGGCGTGTACGGGAGCACCAAGCTGGCGGGCGAGCAGGCCATCCGCGCCAGCGGCTGCGCGCACCTGATCCTGCGCACTTCGTGGGTGTTCGCGGCGCGCGGCTCGAATTTCGCGAAGACCATGGTGCGCCTGGCGCGCGAGCGCGACAGTCTGCGCGTGGTGGCCGACCAGGTGGGCGCGCCGACCTCCGCCGAACTGATCGCCGACCTCAGCGCGCTGGCCTTGCACCGCCTGTTGCGCGAGCCGGAACTGGCGCGGGCCAACACCGGCCTGTACCACCTGAGCAGCAGCGGCTGCACCAGCTGGCACGGCTATGCATGCCACGTGCTGCGCCACGTCGCGCAGCGCGGCATGAGCCTGCGCTGCGACGCCGACAAGGTGCAGGCGGTGACCAGCGCGGACTATCCGGTGGCGGCGCCGCGCCCGGCCAATTCCCGCCTGGACTGCCGGGCCCTGCAGGACTGGCTGGGGGTGTGGCTGCCGCCCTGGCAGCCCCAGGTGGAGCGCATGCTCGACGAGGCCTGGGGCCTCGGCACCGACCCGGGCTGAGGCCCGGGGCTCAGGATTGCTGGATCTCGATCTTGACTTCCAGCACCTCGAGCGACTCGTGGCGTTCGAGCTTGACCTGGATGTCGTTCGGGTCGATGCGCACGTAGCGCGAGATCACTTCCATGAGGTCGCGTTGCAGCGCCGGAAGGTAATCCGCCGGGGCGCCGGAGGCGCGTTCGTGCGCGAGGATGATCTGCAGGCGCTCCTTGGCGATGGTCGCGGTCTTCTTCTTCTCGCCCAGCAGGAAAGACAGGATGGACATGGGCATTCTCCCGCTCACCGGCCGAACAGACGCTTGAACAGCCCGGGCTTCTGGTACTCGGTGAAGCGCAGCGGGCGCTCCTCGCCGAGGAAGCGTGCGATCACGTCCTGGTAGGCGCCCGCCACGTCGGAGCCCTCGAGGTGGATGGCCGGCGTGCCCTGGTTCGAGGCCTGCAGCACGGCCTCGCTTTCCGGCACCACGCCGATGAGCTTCAGGCGCAGGATCTCCTGGATGTCCTCGATGGACAGCATTTCCCCGTCGGCCACGCGCCGCGGGTTGTAGCGGGTGATCAGCAGATGTTCGCGCACCGGCTCGGCCCCCTCGATGGCGCGCCGCGTCTTGGACCCCAGGATGCCCAGGATGCGGTCGGAGTCACGCACCGAGGATACCTCGGGGTTGGTGACGATCAGCGCCTCGTCGGCGAAGTGCATGGCCAGCAGCGCGCCGCTCTCGATGCCCGCCGGGCTGTCGCAGACGATGTAGCTGAAGCCCATCGCGTCGAGTTCCTCCAGCACCTTCTGCACGCCTTCCTTGGTCAGCGCGTCCTTGTCGCGGGTCTGCGACGCGGGCAGCACGAACAACTGGTCGCAGACCTTGTCCTTGATCAGTGCCTGGTTCAGGTTCGCCTCGCCCTGGATGACGTTGATGAAGTCGTACACCACGCGGCGCTCGCAACCCATGATCAGGTCCAGGTTGCGCAGGCCGACGTCGAAATCGATGACCGCGGTCTTGTGCCCGCGCAGGGCCAGGCCGGAAGCGAAGGCCGCGCTGGTGGTGGTCTTGCCGACTCCGCCTTTGCCCGAGGTGACGACGATGATTTTTGCCATGGTGACGGAAAACGAATGGGAAGGGGGCTGCTGGGGAAAAGAGGAAGGTCTGCGCGAGCGGCGCGTGGGGGTCAGCGCGTGCGGAGCGGCTCGAAGCGAAGCGTTTCGCCGTCGAGCAGCACCTGCGCGCTCTTGCCCGCCACCTGCGGCGGAAGCGGCTGTTCCGCGGTTCGATACACGCCGGCGATGGCCACCAGCTCGGGTTCCAGGCAACTGCAGAAGATGCGTGCGCTGGTGTCGCCGTGGGCTCCGGCCAGCGCGCGTCCGCGCAGTGCCGCGTAGACGTGGATATTGCCTCCGGCGATGATCTCCGCGCCGTGGCTGACGGCGTCGAGCACGATCACGTCGCCGGCCGAGTACACGCGCTGGCCCGAGCGCAGCGGGCGATCCACCAGCACCGTCGAGCCGCCCGCGGCGGGCGGCGCGGAGCCGTGCTGTTCGGCGTCGGCAGCCGGCGCCGTGGCGCCGGGCTGCGGGGCGGCCTCGGCCGCGCGGCGCTCCTGGCCGTGCAGCAGCGGCAGGCGCGTGGCCGGCGCAGCGCCGGCTTCGGCCAGCAGGCCCAGCGGGCGCAGTCCGCGTTCGGCTAGCCAGTCGGCCAGCGCGTCCACGTCCAGGGTTTGTGCTTCGGGCAGGCGGCGCAGGTCGATGACCAGCGCCTCGTCGCGAAAGAACCCGGGGGACGCGCCCAGGTGCTGGTCCAGCGCCTCGCGCAGCGCGTCCAGGTCGGCGCTGCGCGGGCTCAGCTGCAGCGCCTCGATGGCGCCGGCGCGCAGGTCGAACAGGGTGGGTTTGCGCGCCGTCATGGGCGGCGGGCCGGGGCGCCGGCGGCGGGCGAGCGGCCGGGCTGCGTGCAGCCCGCTGTCCGCGGGGGGAGGTTCGACTCGGGGCGGGACGGCAAAATCACGATGCGAAACGCTGACTCGAAGGATGGCTGTGAAGGCGGGGCAGGTGCGGGCGGGCAGGCGCGCGATCCGGCCCAGGGTGCCTATGGTACTTGGCTGCGTGCTTGCCGGGCCGCGCGGACGGGCCTATAACGCGAGGGCAACCACGGCCATTGCCGTCGGATCCGCGGGGCCGCGAAGGCGGCGCCCGCCGCGCCGCGATGCAGGACTGGACCACCCACGAGGTCGACAACGTCGTCGAGGAGCCTCTCGAGTACAACCTGTTCGATGCCGATGCGGCCTTGCGCGAAGCCGTGTTGCGCGAGGGCGCTGCCTGGGCCGACGACGCGCTGCACGGCATCGGCGCCGAGCTCGGGCAGGCTCGGCAGGCGGAGCTGGCGCGCCTTGCCAACGCCTGCGCGCCCCGGTTGCAGGCCTACGACCCCCAGGGCCGGCGGGTCGACCGCCTGCAGTTCCACCCGGCCTGGCACGAGCTGATGCAGGGCATCTGGCGCCGCGGACTGCATTGCTCGCCGTGGCTGCAGGCGCGCCCAGGCGCCTTCGTCGCGCGCGCCGCGGCCTTCGTGCTGCAGGGGCAGGTGGAGGCCGGCACTCTGTGCCCGACCACCATGACCTTCGCCTCGGTGCCGCTGCTGCGCGCCGAGCCGCAGCTGTGGGAGAGCCTGCGCGAGCACATGCTGAGCGCCGAGTACGACCCGGCCGATGCGCCGCTGCAGACCAAGCGCGGCATGCTGGTCGGCATGGGGCTGACCGAGAAGCAGGGGGGCTCGGACCTGCGGGCGCTGAGCACCCGGGCGGACGCGCTGGAGCGGCCCGGGCGCGGCCGGGCTTACGCGTTGCGCGGTCACAAGTGGTTCTTCTCGGTACCCCAGTCCGACGCGCACCTGGTGCTTGCGCGAGAGCCCGATGCGTCGCCGAGCTGTTTTTTCGTGCCGCGCTGGACGCCCGACGGCCGGCGCAACGCGTTGCGCCTGCGGCGCCTGAAGGACAAGCTGGGCAACCGCTCCAACGCCAGCGCGGAGGTGGAGTTCGAGGACGCCTGGGGCCTGATGGTGGGCGAGCCGGGGCGCGGCATCGCCACGCTGCTGCGCATGGCCCACTACACACGCATGGACAACGTGCTGGGGTCCACCGCGCTGCTGCGCGCGGGCCTGGTGGCCGCGCTGCATCATGCCCGACGGCGGCGTGCCTTCGGCCGGTCCTTGCAGGACCATGCCGCGATGCAGGCCGTGCTCGTCGACCTGGTGCTGGAGAGCGAGGCGGCCACCGTGCTGGCGCTGCGCCTGGCGGCTTCCTTCGAGCGTGCCGACGCCGACCCGCTGGCCGCCGCGCTGCAGCGCATCCTGACCCCGGCGGCCAAGTTCTGGGTGTGCAAGCGCACGGTGCAGGCCTTGGCCGAGTGCATGGAAGTGCTGGGAGGCAACGGCTATGTGGAGGAATCGGTGCTGCCGCGCCTGCTGCGCGAGGCGCCGGTGAACTCGATCTGGGAAGGCAGCGGCAACGTGGTGGCGCTGGACGTGTTGCGCGCCCTGCGCGCAGAGCCCGAGGCCGCGGAGGCGCTGCGCGAATGGCTGGCCCAGGCGGGCGCGTTGCCGGCGCAGGCGCTGGCCGAGCTCGACGCTCTGTGCGCGCAGGCGCAGCACGACGCCTCGCTGGCGCGCCAGGTCGCGCAGCAGCTGGTGCTGCTGGTGCAGGCCGCGCTGCTGGGGGCGCATGCGCCCCGGGCGGTGGCCGATGCCTTCGTCGAAACCCGTCTGCGCGGGCAGGGCGGACGCGTGTTCGGGGTCGGCGTGCCCGTCGGCGAGGCCGCCGCCTTGCTGCGCCGGGCCTGGCCGCTGGATTGACCGGGGGCCGGCTCAGCGCCGGCCGTAGCCGGTCCAGCTCAGCAGCTGGGTGGCCAGCCAGGCCGAGAACAGTCCGATCAGCGCGCCGCCCAGCACGTCGGCCGGGAAATGCGCCCCCACGGCCATGCGCGACCACGCCACCCAGACCGCGTAGACCACCAGCAGCCCGCGCAGCCCCCAGTGCGCTCCAGGCAGCAGGCTGGCCATGGCGGTGAAGGCGAAGGCGCAGTGGCCCGACGGGAAACTGTGGAAGAACTCGGGGCGCCCGATTACGTGCACCGCCGCCAGGCCCAGCGCGCGAGGCGGGCGCGGGAAGTCCAGCCACGGTTTGATGGAGGCCACCAGGACCCAGTCGAACACGTAAGCGACGAGAAAGGACAGCACCGCGCGCTGGTCCAGCAGGTTGGGGCGCTTGTGCGCCAGCGCCAGCGCCAGCGCGGCCCACAAGGGGTAGTACAGATGGTCGCCCGCCAGCGTGCCCCAGGCGGCCAGGTGGTCCCACAGCCAGCCCGAGCCGGCATGGTTGATCTCGAGGAACAGGCGCTGGTTGAGCCCGCCCCAGCTGTACCACCAGGGTCCGCTCATGCCAGGACCTTCCAGCCCAGCGCCGCGAGCCACAGCCCGGCGCCGGCCAGCGCACTCAGTCCGGCCAGCGCGAACAGCCAGCGCTTGCCGGTCAGCGCGGTGATCGAGGCCAGGGAGATGGCGATCTGCAGCGCGATGATGGCGCGCAGGATCGCCCCATGCGGGCGGCTGAGATGCAGGGAGTGTTCGTTGGCGTGGGCCGAGGCGGCGTCGAGTTCACGCGCCTTTTTCGCGATCTCCTCCTTCTGCGCCACGTATTTCGCGATCTTCGCGTCGATCGCCTCGCGCCGCTCGGGGGGCGCGAGGTCGCGCGACAGTTCCATCAGGTGCTGCTTGGTGCTCACAGCCTGGTAGTAGTTCCACTGGTCGGTCGCATGGGCCTTCTCGAGCACCGCCTCGTTCTTGTTCAGCAGCACTTCCTCCATGAGCACCGAGCCCTGGTAGCTGACCAGCGCGCCCAGCGCGGCCAGCACCGCGGTGAACACGGCCACCCACTGGTTCAGGCGCGAGGGGTGCGCCTGCGCGGCGTGGTGCAGCATTTCCTCGTGGGGGGCGTGGACGTGGACGCCATGCTCGCTCATGTTGTTCGATCCTTGGGCTCGGGTCAGGGGCGCTCGCGGCGCCGGTCTTTCATTCGTAGCGCAGCGCGGCCGCGGGTTGCACGCGGGAGGCGCGCCAGCTCGGGTACAGCGTGGCCAGCAGGCTCAGGCCCAGCGCGATCAGGGTGATGGTCAGCACGTCGCCCAGGCGCGGGTCGCTGGGCATGGTGTGGATCAGGTACACGCTGCTGGGCAGGAACTGGGTGTGGAACAGCCACTCCAGGAAGGACACGATGGGGTCCACGTTGAAGGCGATGAGCAGGCCCAGCGCCACGCCGGACAGCACGCCGAACACGCCGGTGACGGCGCCCTGGATCACGAAGATGCCCATGATCGAGCGCGGACTGGCGCCCTGGGTGCGCAGGATGGCGATGTCCGACTGCTTGTCGGTGACCGTCATCACCAGCGTGGACACCAGGTTGAACGCGGCCACCGCGACGATCATCGCCAGGATGATGAACATCATGCGCTTCTCGATCACCACCGCCTCGAACCAGGTGCGGTTCTGCGTGGTCCAGGGCTGGGCGACCAGGTTGGGGGGCAGCATCGCCTGGATCTGCTGCGCCACCGCGGGCGCGTCGTCGACGGAGCGGGTCTGCAGACGCAGCCCGGTGGGCCCCTGGGTGAGGAACAGGCGCGAGGCGTCGCGCAGGTCCAGCAGCGCCAGGCTGGAGTCGTATTCGTAGTGCCCGATGCGGAACACCCCGACCACGCGCAGGCTGCGCAGGCGCGGGATCATGCCCGCCGGGGTCAGCGAACCGCTGGGCACCACCATGGTCACCAGATCGCCCACGCCCACGCCCAGGCGCTGCGCCAGGTCCTCGCCCAGCACCACGCCGAATTCGCCGGGACGCAGCGCGTCCAGCGAGCCGGCCACCATGTGCGAGGCGATGCTCGAGACCTGCGGCTCCAGCTTGGGGTCGATGCCCCAGGCCAGCACGCCGAACAGGGAATTGCCCTGCGCCAGCAAGGCCTGTCCCTGCACCACCGGGGCGATGCCGGTGACCTGAGGATCGCTTCGCAGGCGCGCGGCCAGCGCCCGCCAGTCCGGCCCCAGGGAGCCGCCGTCGGCGGCCAGCACCTGCACGTGGGGGACCACGCCGAGCATGCGGTCGCGCACCTGTTCCTGGAAGCCGTTCATGACCGAGATCACCACGATCAGCGCGGCCACGCCCAGCGCGATGCCCGCCACCGAGATGAAGGAAATGAAGGAGATGAATCCGTTGTGCCGCGTGCGCCTGCCCGCCCGCGTGTAGCGCCATCCGATCAGCAACTCGAAGGGCCAGGCCGAAGGGGTGGACATGGGAGGCGGCGGCGAACCGGCGGAGACAGGGGGCGCGGACATGGGCACGCAGTGTATGCGTGTTGGGCGCGCGCCAGCGCGCGGCGGGAGATGCCGGCGCGCAAGGTCGGTGCGCGGCTAGGGCAAATCCCGATGCACGGAACGTTGTGGTCCGAAGCGGCGACGTCTATAGTGGCCTCTACGGAACAAAACGTACCATTTTTCAAAAACAATTCGCGCGGGCCCCGAGTCCGCGGGTTCCGTTCCGAGCCGCGGCCGCCCTGCCGGAGCGCCGCGATGCAGCCGAAACGTCCTTTCGTCGAGGAGACACCATGAGCGCATCACCATCACGGGCGACGCCCGATTCCAGGGCAGCCCCGGGCGTCGCCGCGCCGAGCGCCAGCAAGGCCTTGATCGTGTTCGCCAGCACGCTGGGAACGACCATCGAGTGGTACGACTTCTTCCTGTACGGCGTGCTCACCCCGCTGGTGCTCAACCGCCTGTTCTTCCCCGACCTCTCGCCGGTGATCGGCACCATCGCCGCCTACACGACCTTCGCGGTGGGCTTTCTATCGCGGCCCATCGGCGGCATCATCTTCGGGCATTTCGGAGACCGGATCGGGCGCAAGACCATCCTGGTGTTGACCATGCTGATCATGGGGGGCTCGACCTTCCTGATCGGCGCGCTGCCGACCACCGCGGCGGTGGGCGTGGCCGCGCCGCTGCTGCTGCTGGTGCTGCGGGTGCTGCAAGGCATCGGCATCGGTGGGGAATGGGGCGGCGCGGTGCTCATGACCATCGAGCACGCCAGCCCGGGCAAGCGTGCGCTGTACGGAAGCTGGCCGCAGCTGGGCGTGCCGCTGGGCCTGATGAGCAGCGCCGCGGTGGTGGCCCTGCTGAACCTGCTGCCGGATTCGGCCTTCATCTCCTGGGGCTGGCGCGTGGCCTTTTTCATGAGCGGACTGCTGGTGGCCATCGGCCTGTACGTGCGCCTGAAGATCATGGAGACGCCCGACTTCGAGCGCGCGCAGCGGGAAAAGCGCATCGTGCCGGTGCCGGTGGCGGTGATGTTCCGCGACTTCAAGCGCGAGGTGCTGCTGACCCTGGGCGCGCGCTACGTGGAGGGCGCCTGTTTCAACACCTTCGGCGTGTTCAGCATCTACTACATCACCCATTCGCTGGGCCTGAGTCGAGGCGACGCGCTCAACGCGGTGATCATCTCCTCGGCGCTGATGCTGCCCTTCATCGTCCTGTCGGGCTGGGCGGCGGACCGCTTCGGGCTGCGCCGGGTGTTCTCCATCGGCTCGGTGTTCATCGCCGCGGCCTCGGTGTTTTCCTTCTGGATCATGCACACGTGGGGCGCCCACAACTACGGCGTGGTGCTGCTGGGCCTGATCGTCCCCTTCACCCTGGGCTACCCGATGGTCTACGGGCCGGAGTCCTCGCTGTTCGCGAGCCAGTTCGATGCCCACGTGCGCTACACGGGCGTGTCCTTCGCCTACCAGTTCTCCGGCATCTTCGCCAGCGGGCTCACGCCGCTGATCGCCACCGCGCTGATCGGCCTGGGCCACGGCAAGCCGTGGCTGGTGGCCGGCTACATGGTCGTGGTCGCGCTGGTCAGCCTGGTGTCGGTGACCTTCATGCGGGGAGTGTCGCGCGAGGATGCGCTGCGCGCCTGAGCCGAGCCGCCGGGGTCGCGACGCGCGGCCCCGGGCAGACTCACAATCGCTCGTCGCGCAGGTAGTACCAGCGGTACAGGAAGCGCTGCCCCAGGCGGCGCATCGGGGCCAGCAGGGGCGAGCGCACGAGGTCGAAGGCGTTCGGATACTCGAGTTCGCCGGCGTAGATCGGAAGGTCCAGCACCGGCGGTGCCTTGCCCGCGACGCGCTGGGCCATGCGCCGTCCGGCGTGGGCCGAGAAGGACACGCCGTTGCCGCCGTAGCCCAGGGCGTAGAACACCTGTTCGGCCGGATCGGGCTGGGTGATGCGGGGCATCATGTCGTGGCTCACGTCCACCCATCCCCACCACGAATAGTCGATGTCGATGCCCCGCAGCGCGGGGAATTTGCGGTGCAGACCGTCGATCAGCAGCCGCAGGTGCCGGGGGTTGGGCGCGTCGGCTCCGGTGATCGAGCTGCGGCTGCCGATCTGCACCCGGCGGTCGGGCAGCAGGCGGTAATAGAAGCGCAGCGTGCGGGTGTCGGTGATCACCTCGTGGGTGCGAAAGCCCGTGGCCTCGATCTCCTCGTCGCGCAGCACCCGCGTGACCAGGGAGTTGGACAGGATGGGCAGGATCTTGTTGCGCAGCCGCGGGTGCAGCGCGTTGCTGGTGTAGCCGCCGGTGGCGAAGGCCACCGCGCGCGCGCGCACCACGCCGCCCGGGGTGTGCAGCAGGTAGCGGCCCTTCGAGCCCTCGAAACGCGTGACCGGGCTGGCCGTGTGGATGCGCACGCCGAGGGCGCGCGCGGCGCGCTGGTAGGCGAAGGCCAGTTTCAACGGATGCACGCCGATGCCGTCGGGCTCGTGCAACGCCCCGCTGCATTCGGCGTCGCGCACGTAGCGTTCATGCACCTCCCCGCGGCTGAGCATGCGGGTGTCGTAGCCGAACACTTCCCGCATGACCCGAGCCTCGTTGCGCAGGAAGTCCATCTTCTTGTCCCGATGCGCGATGTACAGATGCCCGCCGGGCTGGGGCTCGCACTCGGGGAACTCGGCCACCAGGGACTTGAAGGTGTCGAAGCCCTCGCGGATCTCGCGGTCCAGGCGCAAGGCGGTCTCGCGCCCCCAGCGCGCGATCCACTGCGAGCGATACAGGCGGCCGCTGGCGTTCTGGCCCTGTCCGCCGTTGCGGCTGGTGCAGCCCCAGGCGGTCTGGTTGGCCTCCAGCACGGTGGCGCGGATGCCGTGTTCGCGCGCCAGGAACAGCGCGGTGGAAAGACCGGTGAAGCCCGAGCCGACGACCGCGACGTCGACCTCGATGTCGCCCCGCACCGGGCCGTCGTCGTCCGGCGGCGTGCCCGCCGTTCCCACCCAGTAGGTGGGCGCGTAGGCCTTGCCCTGGCCCGGCGTGGAGTTCACCAGCGGGTCGTAGCGTGGGTCGTAGGGGGACTGCGGGGAAGGCGGTGCGTGATCGGCGGAAACATTCATGGGAGTCGTGCCCGAGGATTCAAGGAAACCCGTGGAGACATGGGTTTACGAGCCATGATAGGGGCCGATTTTGCGCGGGGATGGAGCCAGATCGGAACAAAATGATGGTCCAGATTCGGTGCATCCCGCGCACCATAATCGAACACTCGATTTCCGCGCCGCACAATCCAGGTGCGGAGTCCGGCGATCGGAGAATCGTCGGGGTTTACCAGATCGGTGGAAACCCGAGTTTTCAGGGCGAAGGCCAAGGGATTCGCCCAGCAAGATCCGGGCCGCCGATCTGGACCAATCAAAAGCCACGAACTGGATCTACACAGCCGAGGCCGCGCATCACTATATTGAAAAAACCGAACACATCGCCAAAACCGCGGGGCTGTTGAATATGAATCCCACCGTAGATACTCTCCAGGCATTTTCGGATGCGTGGAACGCCCATGACCTGGAACGCTTGATGAGTTTCATGGCCGATGACTGCGTATTCCATGCGGTGGGCGGCCCGGACGTGCTGGGCCGCAGTTTCCGCGGCCGCGACGAGGTGCGTGCCGGATTCGAACTGGCCTGGAAGACCTTTCCCGACGCGGCCTGGCTGGACCCGGTGCATTTCGTCTGCGGCGAGCGCGGGGTCACCGAATCGACCTTTCGCGGTACCCGAGCCGACGGTGTGCGCATCGAGGCGCGCATGGTCGACGTATTCACCTTCGCCGGCGGCCGCATCGCGGTGAAGAACGCATTCCGCAAGGAACGCACCCCCGCTCGCTGACGGAGGCACCTTCGATGAGCGCGATTCCCGAACAGCAAGGCCAGAACATGAACGTCTCCGCGCCACCCCCCTCCGCCCGTCCCGGGCGCAGGGTTCGCCTGAAGCTGGCGCCGCAGTGGATCACCGTGCTCGTGCTGCTGGGCGCGCTGGTGGTGTGGCAACTGGTGGCGGTCGCGGGGGTGTTCCCGCCCTTCGCGTTGCCCTCGCCGGTGGCGGTGTGGAAGGCCTTCGTCGGCATCCTGCGCCAGGGCTACGGCGGGCAGTCGCTGAGCGCCGACATCGGCATCAGCTGCTTTCGCATCCTGATCGGATTCGTCGGCGCCATCGTCATCGGGGTGCCGGTGGGCCTGCTGATGTCGCGCAACAAGGTCGTGTTCGACATCATCGATCCGCTGTTGCAGTTCGTGCGTCCGGTGCCGCCGCTGGCCTACATCCCGCTGCTGGTCGTGTGGTTCGGCATCGGCGAATTGCCGAAGGCCATCCTGATTCTCGTGGGCACCATCCCGGTGATCATCATCGGCACCATCTCCGGGGTGAAGAGCACGCCGCCGCTGCGCGTGTCGGTGGCGCGCACGCTGGGCGCCAGCCATGCGCAGATCTTCCGCAAGGTGATCCTGCCTTCGGCGCTGCCGGAGATCTTCACCGCCATGCGCGTGGGCATCGGCGTGGCCTGGACCTGCCTGGTGG
This sequence comes from Pseudomonadota bacterium, assembly GCA_021848345.1. Lineage (GTDB taxonomy): Bacteria > Pseudomonadota > Gammaproteobacteria > Burkholderiales > Burkholderiaceae_C > Thiomonas_A. The sequence continues at coordinate 294,569 of JAJZUV010000001.1, forward strand.
CGGCCGAGCTGATCGCCGCCAGCAGCGGGCTGGGCTGGCTGGTGCAGTTCGCCGGACAGGCGCTGCAGGTCAGCATCGTCATCGTCGGCATCGTGATCATCGGGCTCATCGGCTACGCGATGGAACTGGTGATCCGCAAGATCGAGACCCTGGTCGTGCCCTGGCGCGGGCACAACTGATCCATTCCTCCAAGGCCCGCAGGGCTTCGATTCCATCCCCAACGCAGGAGAGAGCACATGAACAAGCGATCCTGGATGCGCGGCGCGCTCGCCGCCTGCACCCTGGCGGCAGGCCTGGTCCCGGTGGCGGCCATGGCCGCCGACAAGCCCGACGTGATCATCGGCTACGAGAACAACGGCGCCGATCCGTACATGGTGTCGATGGCACGGCACCTGTTCGAGAAGACCATGGGAGCCGACGTGCAGTACAAGCTGTTCAGCTCCGGGCCGGCGGCGATGAGCGCGCTGGCCTCCAACAGCCTGACCTTCATGTGCGGCCTGGGCGTTCCCCCGCTGGTGACCGCCATCGCGCAGGGACTGCCGATGACCATCGTGTACAACCAGGAGCGCTACACCACGGCCGCCGGCATCGTGGTCAAGCCCGCCAGCGGCATCACCAGCGTGGCCGGGCTGAAGGGCAAGAAGATCGCCATCGTCGCGGGTTCCCAGTCCTCCTTCGAGCTGGCCACCTTCCTCGCCGAGGCGCACGTGGCCTATGACTCGGTGACCCAGATCAACATGGCGCCGCCGCAGATGCGCACTTCGTGGGTGACCGGCGCGATCGACGCGGCCATCGTCTGGGACCCGGTGTTCAGCGCCCTGCAGGCCGCCGGCGGCAAGGTGCTCAAGACCGACGGGGACCTGCCGCGCACGGCCTCCAGCTACAACGTGTGCATCGCCGACTCCAAGTGGGCGGCCGCGCACCCGGCGCTGGTGCGAGGTTTCGTCGCTGCCATGGACGAGGGCTACCAGATCACCCGCAAGGATCCGGAAAAGGCGCTGGCCGACATGGCGCGCGAGACCGGGGTCACGGTGCCGGTGGCGCGCAAGGAGCTGGCCGGCTACGAGCTGTTCTCGGGCGCCGACCAGGTCTCGCCCAAGGGCATGGGGCAGGGCGCCGGCGTGAAGACCTCGGCCACCTACATGACCCTGGTGAACACCGCCAAGGTGCTGCAGCAGATCGGGCGCATCCAGCAGGTTCCGGCGAGCTTCGCGGACAACGTGGCCCCGCAGTACTCCGAGCACCTGACGCATTGATGCAGCGTTTGAACCGCGGGGCGGCGCGAGCCGCCCCGCCGAGGACAGCCACGTGAACATCGTCATCGATTCCCTGTACAAGACCTTCGGCTCGACCACCGCGCTGGAGAACATCAACCTGCAGTTCCAGGGTGGCGAGTTCGTCACCGTGCTCGGGTCCTCCGGCTGCGGCAAGACCACGCTGTTGCACCTGCTGGCGGGTCTCACGACGCCGTCGCGCGGGGCCATCTACATCGACGGGGAGGTGAAGAGCCGGCCCGGGGCCGATCGCGTCGTGGTGTTCCAGCAGGCGGGGCTGTACCCCTGGCTGAACGTGCAGGACAACATCGAGTTCGGGCTGGAGCTGCAGGGCATGCCGCGCGACAAGCGCCGGCGGGAAAGCTCCGAGATCCTGCGCATCATCGGTCTGGAGGGCTTCGCGCGCCACAAGCCCTACGAGCTGTCCGGCGGCATGCAGCAGCGCGTGGCCATCGCCCGCGCGCTGGTGATGAAGCCCAAGGTGCTGCTGATGGACGAACCCTTCGGCGCGCTGGACGCGCAGACCCGCGCCTCCATGCAGTCCTTCCTCACCTCGCTGTGGGAAAAGCTGCAGTGCACCATCGTGTTCATCACCCACGACATCGACGAGGCGATCTTCCTGGGCACGCGTCTGGTGGTGTTGTCGGCGCGGCCCGGCAGGGTGGCGCTGGACGTTCCCATCGAACTCGAACGTCCGCGCACGCCGGAGACCACCTTCGAGCCGCGATTCCTGGAGCTGAAAAAGCAGGCCATGGGCATCCTGGCGCATTGAGGGTGGCCCCCTTCGTCGCCGGGCGCGAGCCCGGCTCCGTCCCCCCAAGGGGGACGCACCCCGCCTTGGGGCGGCCCTGCGGCGGGTGTGCTCTCGGCAGCGCTGCGGGGTGCAGGAACTGGCTGCCTCAGGCGGGGTGGGTGCCCCCTTCGTCGCCGGGCGCGAGCCCGGCTCCGTCCCCCCAAGGGGGACGCACCCCGCCTTGGGGCGGCCCTGCGGCGCGAGTGCGCGTGACATTGGAGCCGTGTCGCAGTAGCCGGGGATTTCAGGTGGGCACCGTAGCCGCCTTTGGTGGCCTCGGGGGCTTACAGGCTTTGTAGAGTCTTACCCAGCAGCGCGATGCCGGGTTCGATGGCCTTGTCGAGGATCGATTGCCAGCCCAGGCGCAGGAAGGAGCCGGGGGCAGGTTGCTGGAAGAAGAATACGTCGCCGGTCTCGATCAGCACTCCGGCGGCGGCCGCGCGACGTGCCAGCTCGCCGGTGTCGACGCCGTCGGGCAGGCGCAGCCAGCAGGATCCGCCGCCGATCACGGGGGTGACCACGCACTGCGGCGCGTGCCGCGCCAGCGCCTCCAGCGCGGCGCGGCTGCGCTGCTGCTGGGCCATGGCGATGCGCCGCAACTGGGCGTCGTGGTGTCCCAGGGAAAGAAACAGCGCGAAGGCCCGCTGCACGAAGGCCGAAGGATGGCGCAGCATGAGCCGGCGCAGCGCGCGGAACTCCCGCGCCAGCGGGGCCGGGGCCACGATGTAGCCCAGACGAAGCCCGGGCGCCCAGCTTTTGGACAGGCTGCCGATGTAGATCACGCGATGGTTGTGGTCCAGGCTCTTGAGCGCCGGAATGGGTTCGCCGCCGAAGCGGTTCTCGCTCTCGAAATCGTCCTCGATGATGATGCGGTCGTGGCGGTCGGCCCATTGCAGCAGGCGCCGCCTGCGCTCCAGCGGCATGGTCACGCCGGTCGGGCACTGGTGGCTGGGCGTGACGTACAGGTAGTCGGCCTCGCGCAGGCGCTCGTCCACCGGCAGGCCGTCGGCATCGACGTCGATGGGCAGCAGGCGCGAGGTGCGCGCGGCGAAGATGTTGCGCGCGTCGGGATAGCCGGGGTTTTCCAGCGCGAGCGTGGTGTGTTCCCCCAGCAGCAGGTCGGCCGCCATGTATAGCGCGTGCTGCGCGCCCACCGTGACCACGATCTCGTCGGCCTGCGCCCACACCCCGCGGCGCGGCAGCACGCGGGTGCGGATCTGCTGCACCAGGGTTTCGTCGTCGCGGTTGATGTGATCGGGCGCCCAGTCGCGGATGTCCAGCACGGACAAGGCCTTGAGGCAGCACTCGCGCCAGTTGGCGGTGGGAAACAGCGAGGCGTCGAACTGCCCGTAGAGGAAGGGGTAGGGGAATTTCTGCCAGTCGGCCGGTTTGTGGATGCTGCGCTGGCGCGTCGGCTGCAGGCGCAGGCGGCGTTCCCAGTCGGCCGGCGCCATGGCCGCGTCGCCGTTCGCGGTGCCGGGTTCGCGCGCGCGCAGGCCGGCGACGAATTCCGCGTTCACGAAATGCCCGCTGCGCTGACGCGACAGCAGGTAGCCCTCGTCGGCGAGTTGCTTGTAGGCCAGCACCACGGTGTTGCGCGCCACGCCCAGCTGCTCGGCCAGTTCGCGCCCGGACGGCACCGGAGTGCCCGGATCGATCATGCCGTCCAGGATCGCCGACACCAGCATCTCGCGGATCTGGCCCTGCAGGCTCAGGTTGCTGCGTGCGCTGCGTTGCAGCAGTTGCTTCCACAGCAGGGTGTTCGTGCGGTGGTTCATCGAGGGGGCGGCACGCGGCGTGGCCGCGCCGCGTGCGCGCGCGGCGAGTTCGGGCTCAGGCGAGCCCGTGGCGCCTGCGGTACGCGCCGAACATGTCGTCCAGGGTCGGCTCGTCCGGCGTGCACGGCGTGGATACGCGCGTGATGTTGAGATAGTGCTTGTAGTTCAGGTTATCAGAGATGCTGTTGCGCCCCCAGGTGCCGCAGCCCATGGACAACGAGAAGGGCAGTCCGTTGTCGAAGCTGCCGCCGGTCGCGAAGCAGTGGGCCTGGTTGACGATGATGCGGCAGGCCGGCATGCCCAGGCCCATGCGCAGCGCGCGCTCCGGGAGCTTGGAATGCAGTCCGATGGAGTGGCCCGCGCCTTCGTGGGCGTAGATCGCGCGCACGATGTCCTGCGCGTGCTCGAAGTCGCGGGCGCGGTACACCGTCAGCACGGGGGAGAGCTTTTCGCCCGAGAAGGGATGCTGCGCTCCGGCGCCGGTCTCCTCCACCATCAGGAAACGCGCGCGCTCGAAGGCCTCGCCCTGCAGTCCGGCCAGCGCGGCGATCACCGGCGCCGCCTTCGCGGTGACCGCGGGCGACAACTTTCCGGCGGGCCACATGGTGTCCTGCAGTCGCTGCTTCTGCGCCGCGTCCAGCAGCACGCCGCCCTGGGCGCGCAGCGCGTCGAGCATGGCGTCGTACACGGCATCGACGATCACCACGCTGTTCTCGGAGGAACAACTGGTGGCGTTGTCGAAGGTCTTGGAGCGCCGGATCTTCTCGGCCGCCTGTGCCAGTTCGGCCGTCTCGTCGACGATCACGGCCACGTTGCCCGCGCCCACGCCGATCGCCGGGGTTCCGCTCTCATAGGCCGCGCGCACGTTGTTCTGCGAGCCGGTCACCACGACCAGGTCCACCTGGCGCATCAACTCCTGCGTGGCCGCCTTGTTCACGGGCGCCGGCAATTGCTGCACCAGGTCGCGCGGCGCGCCCACGCGATCGAGTTCCTCGGCGATGTAGCGCAGCAGCAGGGTGCTGGTGCCGTAGCCCTTGGGCGATGGCGCCAGGATCACCGCGTTGCGCCCCTTGAGGGCGTTGATGATCTTGTTGGCCGGCGTCGCGCCGGGGTTCGTCGACGGCGTCACCGCGCCGACCACGCCGACCGGGCGCGCGATCTCGATCACGCCCTTGGCCTTGTCCTCGGCGATCACGCCCACCGACTTCGCGCCGCGCAGGTCGCGCAGCAGGCCGAGGGTCTTGCGGTGATTCTTGATCACCTTGTCCTCGACGTTGCCCAGGCCCGTGTCGGCCACGGCGAGCTCGGCCAGCGCGCGGTTGCGCGCCGGCTCCATGATCGCCCAGCCGACGGCCAGCACCACCTCGTCGACCCGCTGCTGGTCGTAGCTTTCGTAGGCCTGCTGCGCGGCGCGCGCGCGCGCCACGCATTCGGCCACCTGGCGACGCACGGCGTCGAGCTCGGGGGAGGGGGATGTCTTCATGTCCATGCGGAAGTCCTCGATGCGGGGAAAAGGGGAGCGCGCCGGCGCCAGGAGCGTGGCGGGACTCGTGCGCGCCTTCAGGCCGTCGCGCCCTCCTGCGCCGCCATCTGGGCCTGCGCCTTGCGCGAGGACGCGGGCACCATCGCGGCGATGGCGTCGGCGGCCTCGCGCATGGCCGGCACATGGCGCAGCAGCGCCTCGATGTCGTAGCGAGCCAGCGGGGCCTGCACGGCGACCGCGCCCCATGCGCGGTAGGCGTCGCGCATCACCGGCACGGCGATCGACACCATGCCCTGGATGAACTCCTGGTCGTTCATGCCGATGCGACGGCGCCGCGTATCGGCCAGTTCCTGGCGCAGGCGGGTTGGGTCGATGATGGTGTGTTCGGTCATCTTGCGCAGCGGCAGCGAGTCGACGATGCGGTTGCGCATCGCCGCCGGCTGCAGGCTGAGCAGCAGCTTGCCGCTGGAGGTGCAGTGCAGCGGCACGTGCGAGCCGGGCTGCAGGTGCATGCGCAGCGGCGAGTCGGTCTCCACGCGGTCGAGGTAGACGATCAGGTCGCCGTCCAGCGCCGTCAGGTTCACGGTTTCGCCCAGGCGCTCGCCGAGCTTGCGCAGCACCGCGCGCCGCGCCGTGGCCGGCCCCGTGTGCATCAGCGCCGACACGCTCATCTGGCGCACCCGGGGCCCGCATTCGTAGCCCTGTCCGTCGAGGTTGCGTACGACCAGCTGCGCGGCGGCGAGGGTCTTGAGGATGCGATGCACCGTCTGCTTGGGCAGTTGCAGCCCGTCCGAGATCTGCATCAGGCTCATGGATTCGGCGGTGCTGAGCAGCTCGAGCACGCGAAAGGCGCGCACCGCCGCGGCATTGGACTGGTTCGAGGTCATGGCTTTTCGGCTGGACACGGCAGGCGGTGGTTCGGAGTGGGTAGGGCGGGGCGCGAAGCGGACCGGTAGCCCATGAACTGAACTGTATCCAGTTCCTGGCGCGAAAAACGGCCTCAAAACGTCCCGAAAAACGCAAAAAACGCGGGGGGCAGTAGACATTCTCCATCAAAGTAAAAAACGGGACTGTTTGTGGGCATTTTTTCCCTAAATTGCCAACACGCTTTGCGCGGAGGGAGGGATCCGAAGCCGCCCGCCGACACAGACGCCCCTGCGATGCGACCGACGCCACGCCTTCCATGAACCGTCCCGAAAGCCCCTTCGCACAAGCCCTGCTGCCCGCCGAGGGAGGACCCGCGTGCAGCATCCAGGCCCTGGTGGACGCGAACGCCCTGCGCGCCCCCGGCGCGACCTACTTCGTGGCCACCGACACCGGGCGCGAGATCAGCTTCGCCGAGTTGCAGCGCGTGTGCGCGGAACTGGGTTCGCTGTTCGCCTCCCACGGGCTGGGCCAGGGCGACGTGGTGTCGCTGTTCCTGCCCAATGGCGTGGAAGCCGCGATGCTGATCCTGGCCGCCATGTACCAGGGGATGGTGATCAATCCCATCAACCTGTTGTCGCAGCCCGCGCAACTCGGCTACATCCTGGAGCACAGCGAGACCCGCCTGGTGCTCACCCTGCCGGAGCACGAGAGCCTGTTGCGCGGCCTGGCCGCGCGGTTGTCGCGCGAGCTGCATGTCGAGGTGATCGGCGACGCCGGGTGGCTGGACCGCGCGCGCGGCGCGGCGCGCCAGCCGGCGCGGACGCCCGCGCTCGACGACGCTGCGCTGCTGATGTACACGTCCGGCACCACCGGCACGCCCAAGGGAGTGCTGCTCAGCCACGGCAACCTCTGCGCCAACGGCGTGAACATCAGCCGCGAGCACCTGCTGGGGCCGGGCGATCGGGGCCTGGCGCCGCTGCCGCTCTATCACATCAATGCGCTGGTGGTGAATCTGGTCACCCCGCTCGCGCATGGAGGTTCGCTGGCGATGCCGGCGCGCTTCTCGGCCTCGAGCTTCTGGCGCGATGCGCTGCGCTTCCAATGCACCTGGGTGAACGCGGTGCCCACCATCATCGCCTACCTGATCCAGTCCGCGCCGTCCGAGCTCGGCCCGCGCGAGCTCGCGGGCATCCGCTTCTGCCGTTCGGCCTCGGCGGCGCTGCCGCCCGAGCACCATCGCGCCTTCGAGTCGCGCTTCGGCGTGGACATCATCGAGACCATGGGGCTGACGGAAACCGCCGCCCCGTCGTTCAGCAATCCGGTACAGCGCGAGCTGCGCAAGATCGGCAGCATCGGCAGGCCCTCGGGTACCGAGGCCCGCGTGGTCGGCGCCGACGGCGCGGTGCTGAAGGACGGCGACGTGGGCGAGATCCAGTTGCGCGGCGCAAACGTGATGCGCGGCTACCTGAAGAATCCCGAGGAAACCGCCAAGGCCTTCACCGCCGACGGCTGGTTCCGCACCGGCGACCTCGGCTATCGCGACGCCGACGGCTACTACTTCATCACCGGACGCGCGAAGGAGCTGATCATCAAGGGCGGCGAGAACATCGCGCCGCGCGAGATCGACGAAGCCCTGCTCAAGCATGCCTCGGTGCTGGAAGCCGCCGCAGTGGGCGTGAAGGACAGCAACTACGGCCAGAATATCGAGGCCTACCTGGTGCTGCGACCGGGCGCGGAGGTGCAGGAACAGGAATTGCGCGAGCACTGCTTGCAGCACCTGGGTCGGTACAAGATGCCCAGGGCATGTCATATCGTCGACGATCTTCCGCGAGGGCCGTCGGGAAAGATCCAGCGCCTGAAATTGACCGAACTTCCGGCGGAGGCCGTGCGACGCTCCCTGCGTCTGCACCCCGCCTGATCCGGACTCGGCACGGCGCCGGCCGTCGTCGGGGTATGTCCCGGCGACACATCTGGCAGTACCTTGATACAAAGCCAAGAGGAGACAGACCATGCTGCACACATCGATTCGAGAAGGCGACGCGCCGCGAGCGTCATGGACGGGGCGCCTGCGCAAGGCCGCGGTCGCGCTGGGCCTGGCCGCGGCGTTGCCGCTGGCGCACGCGGCCTATCCCGACCACCCGATCAACTTCATCGTGCCCTGGGGCGCGGGCGGCGGCGCGGACCTGCTGGCGCGCACCTCGTCGAAGATCATGGAAAAGCAGCTCGGCGTATCGCTGCCCGTGATCAACGTGCCCGGCGCCGACGGCGTGGTGGGCATGACCAAGCTGCTGACCTCTCCGGCCGACGGCTACAACGTGGCCGTGCTGATCGGCGACACTTTCGCGCTGCTGACCGGCAAGAACCCGCCGTTCAAGCTCAACCAGATCATTCCGCTGGCCATCATGATCCAGCAGCCTTCGGGTTACTGGGTGAATGCCAAGGGCCCGTGGAAGACCTGGCAGGACGTGGAGAACGCCGCCAAGAAGAAGACCCTCACCGTCGCGGTGACCGGCTTCGGCAGCGCGGACGACATCACCACCCGCTACCTGGCCCACAAGCTGGGCATCAAGCTGGAGTCGGTGCCCTTCGCCAAGCCCGGCCAGCGCTACAGCTCGATCCTGGGCGGCAATGCCGACATCGTGTACGAGCAGACCGGCGACGTGCGCAGCTACTTCGACTCCGGCAAGTTCCGTCCGGTGCTGTTCTTCTATCCCAAGCCGGTGCCGATTCCCGCCTTCGCCAAGGTGCCGGTGTCGGGCCAGCTCGGGCTGGACGTGACCCTGCCGCAATTCCGGGCCATCGTGGTCAAGGCCGGCACGCCGCCGGACCGCGTGAAGAAGCTGGCCGACGCGCTGGCCAAGGTGGCGCAGACCCCGGAGTTCAAGGCCTACCTGAACCAGCAGTACGCGGATCCGAACAGCTACGTGCCGATGCAGAACGCCGATGCCTTCATGGCCGGCTGGCTGCGCCAGGCCGAGCACACGATCGAGATCTCGAAGTGAGCGCCGCGGCGCCGCGCGGTGTGCGCGGCGCCGGATCGATTGCCAGGGAGAGGCGATGTCCACCAGCATGCTCAAGCGCGTGATCCCGTACCTGATCACGCTCGCGCTGGCCGTGTTCCTGTACCTGCAGGCCGACCAGTTCCCCGTTCTCACGAGCGCCCGCATGCCGGGGCCGGACCTGTGGCCGAAGATGATCTGCGTGCTGCTGGCCGCGGTATCGCTGATCGGACTGGTGGGCGCGGCCTTCGCCTCGGGTGACGCGCAGGAGGTGGAGCCCGTCGACGAGGCGCTGGTCTCGCCGCCCGAGACCCACCCCTACCTGGTGTGGATCGGCGTGGCGGCCACCGGCCTGTACGTGGGCGCGATGCCCTACCTGGGCTTTTTCATCGCCACCGTGCTGTTCGCGGCGGCCTTGCTGCTCATCGGCGGCATGCGCCGCTGGGCCTGGCTGGCGCCCACGGCGCTGGTGCTGTCCGGGGTGTTCACGCTGCTGTTCATGAAGGTCGTGTACGTGTCGCTTCCGCTGGGCGTCGGAGGCTTCAAGCAGGTGTCGCTGCTGGTGTTCAAGCTGATGGGGATCCACTGATGTACGTACTCCACGATCTGGCCATCGGGCTGATGCACGTATTCCAGCCCTACGACCTGCTGATGCTGGTCGTGGGCATCCTGGTGGGCATGCTGGTGTCGATCATGCCCGGACTGGGTTTCGTCATGGGGGTGATCCTGGCGCTGCCCTTCACCTACAAGATGCAGATCGAGCCGGCGGTGATCCTGCTGACCTCGATCTATTTCTCCGGCACCTACGGCGGCTGCTTCACCACCATCCTCTACCGCATCCCGGGCGAGCCCAACGACGTCCCGCTGCTGTGGGACGGCTACACCATGGGCCAGCGCGAGGGCGCGGCCAAGCCGCTGGGCTGGGCGCTGGTCGCCGCGCTGATCGGCGGCCTGGTGTCCTCCGCGGTGATGGTCGCGCTGACCCAGCCGCTGACCGACGTGGCGCTGAAGTTCAATTCCGAGGACTATTTCGCCGCCATCGTGTTCGGCCTGACCACGGTGGTGTCGCTGGCCGGCAAGTCCCTGGTCAAGGCCTTCGTCAGCCTGTGCCTGGGCCTGCTCGTGGCCTGCATCGGCGTCGACAGCATCTACGGCGTGAGCCGCTACACCTTCGGCGTTCCGATCCTGGGCGACGGCGTGCAACTGGTCGCGGTGCTGGTGGGCATGTACGGCCTGGGCGAGGTGTTCAAGCGCATCGGCCAGGGCCTGGCCATCAAGGGCTCGCCGGCCGGTGCCAAGCTCAAGGTGCAGACCAGCTTCCCGCGCCTGCGCGAGATCTGGGGCGTGCGCGGCGCCATCCTGCGCAGCAGCGCGCTGGGCACTCTGCTCGGCGTGGTCCCGGGGGCCGGCGCGACCATCACCTCCTTCATCTGCTACGGCGTGGAAAAGCAGTACGGACGCGAGCGCGCCAAGCTCGGCACCGGCCACCCCAGCGGCATCGTGGCCCCGCAGATCGGCTCCACCGCGTCGGTGGCCGGACACCTGATCCCCATGCTCACGCTGGGCATTCCGGGCAGCGCGGCCACCGCGGTGATCCTGGCCGCGTTCCTGTTGCACGGGGTGCAGCCCGGGCCCATGCTGCTGTCGGATCCGGCCTCGCGCGTGACGGTCTACACCATCCTGGCCTCGATGTTCGTGGCGGTGATCGGCATGTGCCTGATCGGGTTCTTCTGGATCCGCCTGGTGGTGCGCGTGCTGCTGATCCCGCAGTACCTGCTCAACGCCATCGTGGTGCTGTTCTGCCTGGTAGGCGCCTATGCCGACCGCAACTCCATGTCCGACGTCTGGATGATCCTGATCTTCGGCGTGCTGGGCTACCTGTTCGAGAAGTTCCGCTTCCCGATCTCGCCCATGGTGCTGGGGGCGATCCTCGGGCCGATCGGCGAGACCAACTTCATGCGCAGCATGGTGGTGCATCACGGCAACTGGACCGCGGCGTTCACCGAGCCGCTCAGCGGAACCCTGCTGGCCATGTCCGCCTTCGCGGTGTTCTACCCCGTCACGCGCGAACTGCTGCACTGGCTGCGCCGGCGCGCGCGCCGCCCGGCGATCGCCGGCACCGCTTCCAGCAGTCCGCATGGTTGAAGGACGGGGCGCCCCTCGGGGTGCTTCATCCGCATCGAGTCGTCGCGGTTTTCAGGGCCTCGTCGCGCATGCGCACGAGGCCCTTTTTTGCGCCCCGGGCCGTGGCGGGCGCCGTGGAGCTCAGGCCACGGTGGCGTCGGCTCGGGTGGCGATGGCCGCCAGCGCGACCGAGGCCACGCGCGCGGTGAGGGAGTCGGCGCGCGAGGTCAGCACGATGGGTACGCGCGCGCCCAGCACCAGCCCGGCGCAATCGCCGCCGCCGACGTAGACGAAGCTCTTGTAGAGCATGTTGCCGGCGTTCAGGTCGGGCACCACCATGAGGTCGAAGTCGCCGGCGTGGCCGGATTCGATGTGCTTGGTGCGCGCCGCCTGGGCCGAAAAGGCGTTGTCGAAGCCCAGCGGGCCCTCGATGCCGGCGTCGCCCCAGCGCCCCTCACGACCCAGGCGCACCAGTTCCTGCGCGTCCAGCGTGGCGGCGATGGCCGGGTTCACGGTTTCCACCGCGGCCACGACGGCCGCGGCGGGGCGCTGCACGCCGATGCGACGCAGCAGGTCCAGCGCGTTGCCGACGATGTCGAGCTTGGATTTCAGGTCCGGCGCGATGTTCACCACGCAGTCGGCCAGGGCCAGCAGCTTGTGATAGCGGGGCAGGTCGAACACGAAGGCGTGGCTGATGCGCGTGTTCGAGCGCAGGCCCGTTTCCCGATGCACCACTGCGGACATCAGTTCGTCGGTGTGCAGCGAGCCCTTCATCAGCGCGCGCAGCGTGCCGTCGCGGGCGAGTTCCACCGCGCGGGCGGCTGCCGCCTGCGGGGCGGCGTCGGTGTCGACGATCTCGAAGTCCCGCGCATCCAAGCCGGCCTTCTCGGCAGCGGCCTCGATCAGGCGCCGACAGCCCACCAGCACCGGCTGCGCGACACCCTCGTCGCGAACCAGACCGGCCGCCTGCAGCGCCAGGGCGTCGCAGGGATGCACCAGGCCGATGCGCGCGCGCTCGCACGAGGCGATGAACCGCGCGCGCTCGATGAGTTGACGCAGGCGCGGGAACTCGCGCGACAGCCCCGGGGCACCCCGGGGCTGCTCGCTCGCCCCGCCGCGGGGGGCGGGCGGCGTGTTCACACGTAGTCCTTGTACTTGTCGAGGAAGCGCACCGGCTTGCTCAGGGCGTCGCGCCGGAACGGATCGCCCAGCTCGCGGGTGCACATGATCTCGATCACGCAGGTCTTGCGCTGGTTCATCTGCATGTCCACCGCGCGCTTGAGGGCCGCGCCCACGTCCTCCAGGCGATCGACCACGATGGCCTCCGAGCCCATGGCGCGGGCGATGCCGGCGAAGCTCTCGCTTTCCAGCTCGCCGGCGACGAAGCGGCGGTTGTAGAAGTCCACCTGGTTCTTCTTTTCCGCGCCCCACTGGCGGTTGTGGAACACCACCGCGGTGACCGGGATGTCGTGGCGCACGCAGGTCATGATCTCCACCATGCTCATGCCCCAGGCGCCGTCGCCGGCGTAGGCGATGGCCGGGCGGTCCGGCGCGGCCAGCTTGGCGCCGATGATGGTGGGCAGCGCGTAGCCGCAGTTGCCGAAGCTCATGGGCGCAAAGAAGCTGCGCGGCTCCTCGAAACGCAGGTAGCTGTTGGCCACCGAGTTGATGTTGCCGATGTCGGTGGACACCATGGCGCGCGCCGGCATGGCCTTCTCGAGCTCACGCAGAACCTGGCGCGGGTGCAGGTATTCGCCACCGCTGAAGGGCTTCTCCTGCTTCGCCTCCTCGATCATGTCCAGGCTGTAGGCGTCGCGCTCGTGGGTCCAGGAATCGAGCTCCTTCTCCCAGGCCTCCTTCTCGGAGCGGATGGTCTCGGCGCGCTGGGCCTTGCTCGCGTCGCAGGCCAGGGCGCGGCCTTGCAGGCGCTGCGCGATGGCCTTCGCGGCGGCCTTGGCGTCGCCGCAGATTCCGACCGTGATCTTTTTCACCAGGCCCAGGTTGGTGTGGTCGGCCTCGACCTGGATGATCTTGGCGTTCTTGGGCCAGTAGTCCATGCCGTGCTGGGGCAGGGTGCCGAAGGGGCCCATGCGCGAGCCCAGCGCGACCACCACGTCGGCCTGCGAGATCAGTTTCATCGCCGCCTTGGAGCCCTGGTAGCCCAGCGGGCCCGCCCACAGCGGGTGGCTGGCGGGGAAGGCGTCGTTGCGCAGGTAGCCGGTGACCACCGGGGCGCCCAGGCGCTCGGCCAGTTGCCTGCACTCCTCGACCGCGTCGCCCATGACCACGCCGCCGCCGGCCAGGATGACCGGGAACTTCGCCTGCGCCAGCAACTCGGCCGCGTCGCTCAGGCTCTGTTCGCCGCCGGCGCCGCGCTCCACGCGCATCGGGCGCGGGATCTCGCACTGGATCTCGCCGTAGAAGTAGTCCCGCGGAATGTTCAGCTGGGTCGGGCCCATCTCGCTGATCGCGCGGTCGAAGCAGCGCCCGGTGAACTCGGCCATGCGCTTGGGGTTCACCACATGGCCCTGGTACTTGGTGAACTCCTGGAACATGGGCAGCTGGTTGGCCTCCTGGAAGCCTCCGAGGCCCATGCCCATCGTGCCGGTCTCCGGGGTGACGATGACCACCGGGCTGTGCGCCCAGTAGGCGGCGGCGATCGCGGTCACGCAATTGCTGATGCCGGGGCCGTTCTGGCCGATGACCACGCCGTGGCGCCCGCTGACGCGGGCGTAGCCGTCGGCCATGTGCGCGGCGCCCTGCTCGTGCACCACCGGGATCAGGCGGATGCCGGCGGGCGCGAAGATGTCCATCGCATCCATGAAGGCCGAGCCCATGATGCCGAAGATGTCCGTCACCCCGTTGGCGACCAGGGTTTCGACAAAGGCCTCGGAAGGGGTCATTTTTTGCACGCCGGTGACGACTTTGCGGTTGTCGGCGGGAGGGGTCTGGCTCATGGCGGGAAGTCTCCGGTGGAAATGGGGCCTTGGCGGAAATTGCAAAAAACGAGACGTTGCATTCCATCCAACGGTGGGCGAACTATAGGATCGGCCCGCCTGGGCGTCAACAGAGAATTCCGGATTTCGGTATATGATGTTTCAAAATTCGAAATCAGAACTCACCCCCATGCGAGGCAACAGCCATGGAACGCGTTGAAATCCCGCTGCCCGAGCCCGCCGCGGGCGGCGTCGACACGCCGCTGGCCCGGCTGTTCGGCCTGCTCGAGGCGGTGGCCGGGCGCGACCAGCCGTTCACCCTGCAGTCGATGGCCGTGGAACTCGGGTTGCCCAAGCCCACGGTGCACCGCCTGCTGGCCCAGCTCGAACAGGCCGCGTTGCTGCAGCGCCAGGGAGACGCGCGCCACTACGCAGCCGGGGTGCGCCTGCGCCGCCTGGCCGAACGCCTGATGCTCAACGACAGCTTCAACGGGGCGCGCCGCATGGTGTTGCGCTCGGTGGTGCAGGAACTCGGCGAGAGTTGCAACATCACCGCGCTGGCGGGAAGCGAGGTGGTGTACCTGGACCGCGTGGAAACCGCGGCGCCGCTGCGCTTCTACCTCCACCCCGGATCGCGCGTGCCGGTGCATTGCTCGGCCAGCGGCAAGCTGATGCTGGCGCAGATGCCCCCCGCGCAGCGCCGACGCCTGCTGGGCCACGTGCCGCTGGACGCCTACACCGGCGCCACCATCACCGATCCCGCGCTGCTCGAGCGCGAGCTCGAGCAGGTGCGCGAGCAGGGCTACGCGCTGGACCGGGAGGAATTCCTCCCCGGCCTGCTGTGCGTGGCGGTGCCCGTGCCGGCCGAGGCCGGGCGAAGCCACAACCTGTGCGTGGCGGTGCAGGCGCCGGTGATGCGCCTGAACGCCGAGCGCGCGCCGCAGGTGCTGCCGGCGCTGCGCCGCGCGGCCGAGGCGCTGGCGCGCATCGAGGCCGACGCGATGCCGCGCGCGAACCGGGCCTGAGAACTCCCTTCCCACCGCGATATCCCATGACCGACCTGAACGAACTGCGGCCCGAGCGCATGCTCGGCGTGCGCGAGACCTTCGGCATCGATTCCGACCTGCAGGTACCTGCCTTCGCCGAACGCGACGACCACGTGCCCGAGGTGGACGAGGCCTATCGATTCAACCCCGACGTCACGCTGGCCCTGCTGGCCGGCTTTCGGCGCAACCGGCGCGTGCTGGTGCAGGGCCTGCACGGAACCGGCAAGTCCACCCACATCGAGCAGGTGGCGGCGCGCCTGAACTGGCCATGCGTGCGGGTGAACCTGGACGCGCACATCAGCCGCCTCGACCTCGTCGGCAAGGACGCGGTGGTGTTGCGCGACGGCGCGCAGGTCACCGAATTCCAGGAAGGCATCGTGCCCTGGGCGCTGCAGCGTCCGGTGGCGCTGATCTTCGACGAGTACGACGCCGGACGCCCGGATGTGATGTTCGTGATCCAGCGCATCCTCGAGCGCGACGGCAAGTTCACCCTCACCGACCAGAACCGCGTGCTCAGCCCCCACCCGCACTTCCGGCTGTTCGCCACCGCCAACACCGTCGGCCTGGGCAACCTCAACGGCCTGTACCAGGGTGTGCAGCGCCTGAATCATGCGCAGATGGACCGCTGGGACATCGTCGCCTCGCTGAGCTACCTCCCCGCGGCCGAGGAGATCGCCATCGTGCTGGCGCGCGTGCCGGGCAAGGACACGCCGCCCGGGCGCGAACTGGTGGCGCGCATGGTGGCCGTGGCCGAGCTCACGCGCCGCGGCTTCGCCGCCGGCGACGTGTCCACGCTGATGTCCCCGCGCACGGTGATCACCTGGGCCGAGAACTGCGAGATCTTCCGGGATCCCGCCGTGGCCTTCCGCCTGTCCTTCCTCAACAAGTGCGACGACGCCGAGCGCGCGCTGGTGGCCGAGTACTACCAGCGCTGTTTCGACCAGGAGCTCGACCTGGGGACTGCCGCCGCGGCGGCCTGAGGGCGGGCCATGGACGAGGAACGGGCGCTGGCGCGCCGGCAGCGCCACCTGGAGGAACTGTGCGGCGCGACCATCCGCGCCGTCTCGGGGCAGCCGCAGCTGCAGTGGCGCGGCGGACGACTCTGGCGCGGCGCGCAGCGTCTGCCGCGGTTCGCCGCCCATCTGTACCCGGTGTTCGGGCAGGCCGACCTGGGCTCGCTGCGGGGCGCGGCCGACGGCCTGGCGCTGCGCGTTTCGCGTTCGGACGCGGCGCTGCACCGATCCGTGCAGCCCGCCGACGCAGTGGAGCGTCTGGTGTTCGACATGCTGGAGCAGTTTCGGGTCGAATCCCTGGCGCCGGCGGTGCAGCGCGGGCTGCGCCGCAACCTGGAGCATCGCTTTCGCGCCTGGTCCGACGAGTTCGCGGCCTCCGGCCTGACCGAGGGCGCATTGGGCATCCTGGTGTTCACGGTGGCGCAGGTGGCGCGCACCCGCATCACCGGCGAGGAGTTGCCCGAGCCCGTCGCCGATCTCATCGAGGGCACGCGCTTCGGCCTGGCCGACGTGCTGGGCCCGGCCATGCGCGAGCTCACGCGCCTGCGCGACGACCAGCGGGCGTATGGGCGCGTCGCTCTCCAGCTGGCCGCGCAGGTGGGCGCGCGTGCGCGCGACCTGCGCGAGCAGGGCGATGCGCCGGATGCGTCGGATGCCGCCGAGGCGAAGGACGGGCGCAACGGCTTCCAATGGCTGATCGAACCCGACGGCGGCGAGGGCGACGCCCTGCCCGCGGCGGCGTCCAGCCGCGGCGGCTCGGACCTCGAGGGCGCCGGATACCGCGTGTTCACGCGCGCCTGGGATCGCGAGGTGCAGGCCGCCGCGCTGGTGCGCCCGCAACTGTTGCGCGAGTTGCGCCAGCGCCTGGACGCGCTGGCCGCCGCCAGCGGCATCCACGTCGGGCGCCTGGGGGCGCAGTTGCGCGCGCTGCTGGCGCGCGCCCAGCCGGACGGGTGGGAGGGCGGGCACGAACAGGGGCGCATCGACGGTCGCCGCCTGGCCCGCCTGGTGGCCTCGCCGGCCGAGCGCAGGCTGTTCGTCGAACAGCCCCATCAGCCGCTGGCCGATTGCATGCTGAGTTTCCTGATCGACTGCTCGGGCTCGATGCGCCAGCACGCCGAGGCGGTGGCGCTGCTGGTGGATTCGTTCTCGCGCGCGCTGGATCTGGCGGGAGTGGAGCACGAGATCCTCGGCTTCACCACCGGAGCCTGGAACGGGGGCAGGGCGCGGCGCGACTGGCTGCGCGCCGGCCAGCCGCGTCACCCCGGGCGACTCAACGAGGTGACGCACCTGGTGTTCAAGGCGCGCGAATCCTCGTGGCGGCGTTCGCGCGCGGGCATCGCCGCGCTGCTCAAGCCCGATCTGTACCGGGAGGGGGTGGACGGCGAGGCCGTGCAGTGGGCCGTCGCCCGCATGCAGGGCCTGGGCCACCGCAGGCGCCTGCTGCTGGTGATCTCCGACGGCTGCCCGATGGACACCGCCAGCGAGAACGTCAACCCGCCGGGCTACCTCGAGCGGCACCTGGTGGACGTGGTGGAGCGCGCCCGCGCGCGCGGCGAGGCCGAGGTGATGGGCGTGGGCGTGGGGCTGGACCTGGGGGCGCTGTACCCGGTCAGCACCGCGATGGACCTGTCCCAGCTGCGCGGCAACGGGGCGCTGCGCGAACTGCTGGCCTTGCTGGCGCGCACGCACTAGGGCCGTGTCCCCGCGGCGGCGCGGTGCACGAGACCTTCGTGGAGCGGTCGCTTCGAGGAGCCTCCAGCGCGCGCGCTCGCGCTTGGTTGCCACTCGCGTAGGCGCGGCTTAGACTGCGCCGTTGCATTCATTTTCCGGCGTCGCAAGAAGTCCAAGACAGGGGAGTCCGAGAACATGCGCAAGCGCGATTTTTGCAAGGCGGTGGCCGCCTTCGCGGGCACGGCAGTCGCCCCGCTGAGTTTTGCCCAGGGCACCGACGACGTGCTCAAGCGGGTACTCGCCAGCGGTGAACTGCGCGTGGGGGCCGTCGCTGCGGCGGTCCCGTATTTCGTGAAGAATCGCGAGACCGGGCAATGGGAAGGCTTCTGTCCCGATTTCGCGCAGAGCTTCGCCAAGAGCCTGGGCGTGAAGGTCAAGTTCGTCGAGACCACCTGGGGCAACGCGGTGCTGGACCTGCAGTCCGGCAAGATCGACGTGATGTTCGGCGCCGGTCCGACACCGGCGCGCCGCAAGGTCCTGGACTTCTCCATCCCGCTGTTCCACAACACCTTCACCGTCGTGTGCCGCAAGGGCGTGATGGTCAAGGACTGGGAGCAGTTGAACAAGCCGTCGATGCGCGTGGCCGTCGACCTGGGATCCAACCAGGACGCCTTCGCCACCGCGCGCCTGCCCAAGGCGACCATCCTGCGCTTCACCCAATCCAGCGAGGCCACGCTGGCCGTGCAATCCGGGCGCGCCGATTGCCAGGCGCTGGTGGTGCTGCTGGCCGAGCCGCTGGTCAAGCTGCAGCCGCAGGTGGGCTCGATGTACGTGCCCTCGCCGGTCAGCACCTCCGACGTGACGGTCGCCGTGGACAAGGGCGTGGGCGACGCACTGCTCAAGCGCCTCGACGCGTGGATCACCCAGGCTCGGGCCAAGGGCGAGATCCAGGCCGACATTCTCAAGAACATGCAAAAGCTCGTGGGCATTCCGCCCAGCAGCTTCCCGCCCGAGGTGAAGTTCTGAGTGGCGGGTTCCGGCGAGGCAGGCGGCGGGGCCGCGGGGCAGGACATGCGCGAAGAGCCTGCGCGCAAGGGGGTTCCGGCGGCCTTGTGGGGGCTGGCCGCCGTCGTCGGCATCGCGCTGCTGGTGCGCCTGGCCTGGCCGCATGCGTCCGGGGTGCCGGCGTACCGCTGGCACTTCCACGTGATCTGGGATTACCGCCGCGAACTGCTGGCGGGGCTGTGGTACACGGTGCTGTTCACCGTGGTGTGCATCGTCTGCGGCTTCCTGTTCGGGCTGCTGACGGCGCTGGCGCGGATCTCGGGCGTTCGCGCGCTGGCCGTGCCGGTGCGTGCGCTCATCGAGCTGTTCCGCTGCACGCCGCTGCTGGTCCAGCTGGTGTGGATCTACTACGCGCTGCCGGTGCTCACGGGGCTGCAGCTTTCGGCGCCGGTGGCGGCCGCGATCAGCCTGTCGCTGTACGGCGGAGCCTTCTATTCGGAGATCATCCGCGGAGGCATCCTGTCCATCGACTCCGGGCAGACCGAGGCGGGGCAGGCGCTGGGCATGATGCCGCTGCAGGTGATGCGTCGTGTCATCCTGCCGCAGGCCTTTCGCAAGATGGTGCCGCCGCTGGTCAGCCAGTCGATCATGCAGCTCAAGAACACCTCGCTGCTGTCGGTGATCGCTGTGCCGGACCTGCTGTACCAGGCCCAGAGCGCGGCCCAGGCCACCTACCGGCCGCTGGAGCTGTACACGGCCGCCGCGGTGATCTATTTCCTCGTGCTGTTTCCGGCGACGCTGCTGGCCCAGAAGCTCGAGATCGGCGACAAGGGTGAGCACTGAGTGGCCGACATGGAGCTCGAACCACCGCTGATCGAGATTCGCGGCCTGCGCAAGTCCTTCGGCGCGCATGTCGTGCTGCGCGACGTGAACCTGTCGGTGAACCGGGCGGAAGTGGTCGCCATCATCGGCCCCTCGGGCTCGGGCAAATCCACGTTGATGCGCTGCATCAACCTGCTGACGATTCCCGACGGCGGCAGCCTGCGCGTGGGCGACCGGCGCATCGAGTTCCAGGGGGCTCGCACCCGGCTGCCGGACGCGCGCGGCATGTCGCGATTCCGGGCCGCCACCGGCATGGTGTTCCAGCAGTTCAACCTGTTTCCCCATATGACGGCGCTGGCCAACGTGATGGAAGGCCCGCTGACGGTGTTGCGCATGCCGCGCGAACAGGCGCGCGAGCGCGCGCTGGCGTTGCTTGCGCGGGTGGGCCTGGGCGATCGCGCGGATTTCCTGCCGGCCAAGCTTTCCGGGGGGCAGAAGCAGCGCGTGGCCATCGCCCGCGCGCTCGCGATGAGACCGCAGGTCATGCTGTTCGACGAGGCCACCGCGGCGCTCGACCCCGAGCTCGTCGGCGAGGTGCTGGCCGTCGTGAAGGAGCTGGCGGCCGAGGGCATGACCATGGTGCTGGTGACCCACGAGATCGCCTTCGCGCGCGAGGTGGCGGACCGCGTGATCTTCATGCGCGACGGCGTGGTGGTCGAGGCCGGCCCGCCCGCCCAGGTGATCGACCAGCCGCGCGAGGAGGCCACGCGCGGCTTCCTGGCGCGGTTTCGCGCCGCGGCCTGAGGCGCCCCGGCGCGCCGAACGGGCCTGCCCGCACGCTCCCCGCCCCGCGAAGTCCCTCCATGGCCGCCGGCTTCCTGGGCATCTTGATGCTCGACACGCGCTTTCCGCGCCCGCCGGGAGACATCGGCTGCGCGCGCACCTTCGAGCGAGCGGGCATTGCGGTGCGCTATCTGCGCATGCAGGGGGTGGGCCCGCGGCGCGCGGTGCAGGAGTCCGACGAGGCGATGCTGCAGGCCGTGATCCACGGCGCGCTGCAGCTCGAACGCGAGGGCGCGAGCCTGGTGGCCACCACCTGCGGCTTCCTGAGTCGCTACCAGCCGCGCCTGGAGCGCGCCTTGCGGGTGCCGGTGCTCACCTCCAGTCTGCTGCAGGTGCGCGAGCTACCGCGGCCCGGCATCGTCACCATCGACGCGCAAAGCCTGGGGCCGGAGGAACTCGGCGGCGCCGGCGTGCCGCCGGGCGTGCCCGTGCAGGGCGTGCGCCCGGGCAGCGAGTTCCGCGAGCGCATCCTGGGCAACGAACCCAGGCTCGACCTCGCGCAGGCGCGCGACGACGTCGTGCAGGCCGCGCGCGCGCTGGTCGACGCGCATCCGTCGCTGCACAGCATCGTGCTCGAATGCACCAACATGCCGCCGTATCGCGAGGCGGTGCGCGAGGCGACCGGGCGCACGGTGGTGGACATGGAGACCCTGCTGCTGCGCCATTGGCGCGCCGCGGGCGGCGCGGCGTAGCTGGCCTTCAGTCGGCGCGTCCGAGGCCCGCGAAGCGGCGGGGCGCGAAGGGCGCGGGGTCGATGGGCGGGGCCTCGCCGGACATCAGCGCGCCGAGCAGGCTGGCGCTGCCGGGGCCGGTGCTGAAGCCGATGTGCTGGTGCCCGAAGGCGGCCCAGAGTCCGCGCCGCGGCAGCTCGCCGATCATCGGACGGCTGTCGGGCAGCGTGGGGCGGGCGCCCTTCCAGGGATGGTCGTCCAGGCGCGCGCCCAGCGCCAGCGCCTGGCCGGCCGCGCGCTGCGCCTGTTCGAGCTGGGCATGGTTCGGCGGTGCATCCAGGTCGTTGAGCTCGACCCCGGTGCTCAGGCGCAGCCCGCGGCGCATCGGCGACAGCACGTAGCCGGCCTGCGCGTCGTGGATCGGGCGCGTGAGCGCGGGCATCCCGGGCGCGGCACCCGCATAGTGCATGTGGTAGCCGCGTTCGAAGGCCATCGGGATGCGCAGACCGCTGCCGCGCAGGAACTCGGCCGACCACGGCCCGAGCGCGATCACCACCTGTGCGGCCTGTTCCACGCTGCCGTCGTCGAAGCGCACGCTCCATCCGCGGTCTTGCCGAGCGAGGCCCGCGGCCCTGCGTCGCAACACACGGCCACCCCGTTGGGCAAACAGGTCCGCGTAGCCGCGAACCACCGCCGCCGGGTCGTCCACCGAATGGGCCGAGCGCACGAGCAGGCCGCGGGCGAAGATGGGTTCGAGCGCCGGCTCGAGGGCGCGGATCGCCGCGGCGTCGAGTTCCTCGACGTCCACGCCGCAGCGTCGATACACCTCGAGTTGCAGGCGCATGCCGGGGGAGCGCCGTGGGTCGCGGTACAGGAACATCCAGCCGTCGCGGCGCAGGCGCGCGCCCTGCGCCGACTCGGCGAGCAGGCGCTCGTGCTCCCGCAGGGACAGGTGGATGAGCTGGTCCAGCGCCGCGACCGTGCGCTCGAAGGTCTTCGGTCGCGCCGCCAGCAGGAAGCGCGCGGCCCAGCCGAGGTTGCGCAGCACATAGCCCGGCTGGTAGCGCAGCGAGGCCGACTCGTTGGACAACAGTCCCGGCAGGCTGCGCCACAACGCCGGGTTGTTCAGGGGAACGATCGAGCTGCGCGTGAGCACCCCGGCGTTGCCGTGGGAGGTTTCGCTGCCCGGGTCTTCGGCGTCGGCCAGCACGACCGCGAAGCCCCTGCGCTGCAGTTCCAGCGCGCAACTCACGCCGACCATTCCGGCTCCCAGCACCAGCACCGATCCTTGCATAGCCTTCATCGTCGAGGGTCAAGCGCCCATTATCGGTGCGCTTCGAAGCGCCCGATCGGGGAAGCGTCGCGGGGCCGCGATTCGGGACCCAGGTTGCGATGGGCGACGGTGCATTCGGTGGCGCTGCGCCGTGAACGTGCGGCTTTCGCTACCATCCGCGACAGGAGTGCAGGGACCCCGCGAAGAATCGGGGCATCGAACCGCTAGGAGGAGAAGACATGCAACGAATCGCGATCGTGGGCTTGGGTCGGGTGGGTTCCCGTTTTCTGGAGGCCATGCTCGGACGCGCCTCGCGCGGCCTGGAGATCGCCGCCGTCGCGGAGACCGGGCAGACGCCCGGGCGGGCGGCCGCGGAGGCTGCCGGTATCCCGGTGCTCAGCCTGAACGATCTGCTGGCACAGGCGGCAGGCATCGACATCGTGTTCGACCTGAGCGGCCAGTTGGCCGTGCGTCAGAGCCTGCGCCAGGGTCTGGCGAGCCGGGGCAATTCGCGTACCGTGATCGCGCCGGAAAGCGTCGCGCAGTTGGTGTGGTCTATGCTCACCAGCGAGGACCTGCCGCAGGTGCATGCGAACACCGGCTACTGAGTCCGGTTCGCCAGCTCGCCCGGATAAGGGTTAACCCTAACAACCGACGGGTCTTGTCGTCCCCGGCCCCTACGGGCCGGCGGAGCCGTTCCTACAATCTCGTGGTTTGAGCTCGTCCCGCCCAAGTGGGCGGTGTCGTGACGAGGCGCACGACTCCCGCGGGAGTCGTGCGGCGCGGGCTCGCCGGGCCGCGCCGATACCTGGGGCAGCCTCATTCACCCCGCCGGCGCCGGGCCTTTTCCGGCCAGTTCGTGGGGACCCACCACAAGCTGTAGTCGCCCGTCTCCAGGCGCCGGGGCCCAAGAGGCCCGGGTCATCCGATGGTTTCGTCGCGCAAGCGTGCCGGCCTCGTGCCAGGCTGCGTCGCGCGTGCAATCCGCCAGGGTGTCGAGGTAGGCGGCGACACCGGTTGCGAGCGATGAAACCCAAGGGCGTATGCGAGCTGCACCTTTCGGCGTGCGGTCTGATCGAATCCTGCGAGGGCATGACCCAGAGCCTGTTCGGCGAGACGCCGACGGCCCTGCGGGGCCAGCTCCTGGCCAGCCGTCTGGGGGCGCAGTCGCGCGCGAGCTGGCGCGCATGGTGGCGCGAATTCTGGCGCGAATCCGGACACGACGGGCCGCGCCGCGATGCCGTCGCGGCGCGGCCCGCCAGCCAGGATCTGACCCTGGCGCGTGCGGACGGCGGCTGGATTCCTGTCTGCGCACGGCTGCGAGCCGCCCACGCGCACGAGCCCGGGCGCGTGGTGCTCTCGCTGCAGGCCTTGACGACCAGCCCGCTGCGCGGCGGCGTGCGTGCCCCGGATGCGCTGCACGACGGGCTGACCGGCCTGCCCAATCGACGGGGCGCGCGCGAACTGATCGAGTCGACGGTGGTGCCGGGCGCGTACGAGGGCGATTCGATCTCGGTGGCCTGCGTCGACCTGGACAACTTCCGCAGCGTCAACGAGGGCTACGGGCACGATGTTGCGGAAAGCGTGCTGCGCGCGGTCGGCGACGCGCTCAGGCGCTGCAGTGCCGGCTTCGGCTGCGTGTGCCGCACCGCGGGTGACGAATTCCTCGTCGTGCATCGCGGTCGCGACAGCGCCGAGGACATGCGCGAATTCGTGCCGGCGCTGATGCGTGCCATCCACGAGCCGCTGGACATCGGCGGCGAGCAACTGATCGTCACCGCCTCGGTGGGCGTGGCCACGCGCGAATGCCGCGACGTGGACTTCGACGCGCTGATGCAGCGTGCCAGCCACGCCATGAGTCGGGCCAAGCGCCTGGGACGCAACACCTGGTATTTCGCCCCGGCGCAGATCCTGCCCGATACCCGGCAGCAGGCGATCAAGACCCGCCTGTATCGCGCCATCCAGCTCGGTGCGCTGGAGTTGCACTATCAGCCCATCCTCGACCTGGCCAGCGGGGAACTGCGTTCCTTCGAGGCGCTGATGCGCTGGGACGATGCGCAACTGGGCCGGGTCAGCCCGGGGGTGTTCATCCCCGTGGCCGAGGAGTGTGGACTGATCGCCTCGCTGGGCAGCTGGACCCTGCGCCAGGCCTGCCGCCAGGCGGCGCGCTGGCGCCGCATGCCGGGGTGTCGACACGCGATCGCGGTGAACGTGTCGGCGCTGCAACTGCAGCGCGGCGAATTCGAGGCGGAACTGCGTGCCATGCTCGAAGCCGAGTGCCTGGAGCCTGGAATGCTCGAACTCGAGGTCACCGAATCGGCCTTGATCCACGACGCGGCGCATCTGGCCGAGATGAGCGCTCGCCTGCGCGCACTCGGGGTCGGCGTGGCCATCGACGATTTCGGCACCGGCTATTCCAACCTGCTCTATCTCAAGCACTTCCATCCGAGCAAGATCAAGATCGACCGCAGCTTCGTGCAGGGCATCGCGACCAGCGCGGAGGATCGGGCGATCGTGCGCGCCGTGATCGACATGGCGCATGCGATCGGCGCGCGCGTGGTGGCCGAGGGCGTGGAGTCCGCGCAGGTCTGCGCGGAGCTGCGCCGGCTGGGGTGCGACGAGGCGCAGGGCTACCTGTTCGCGCGGCCCTGCGCCAGCGCCGACGTGGAGGCGTGGCTGGGTTCCACGCGCATCGCCGCCCTCGACGTTCAGGGTTGAATGCGTTTTCTTACACCTGGATGCTGCAACGCAGCGTAAGCTTCGCGCACATCAGTCGCAGGGGAGAATCGAGAGATGACTTCGCGAATCAGCGATCCCATCTGGACCCGATTGGGGGTACGCGTCGAAAGTTCCGAGGAGGCGCGCCAGTTGCATTGGCTGCTCGAGCGCTTCGACGCGGGGCGCATTCGCGCCGTGGCGCACAGCCTGCGCCTGCGGGAGTCGCCCAAGCCCGAGCGCATCGCGCGCGAACTGGGCGCCTGCATTCCGGCGGGCCACCCGGCCTGAGGCTGCGGCCGTCGGCCGCGCCGACACGGCTCAGGCCGCGCGGGCCCGTTGCAGTTCCAGCACGTAGGTCCGCTTGGTGTCGCCTGCGCGCATGCCGGGACGCGACGACACCACGTGGCAGGGGGTGCGCGCAGGCGACCCCGCCAGGCGCAATGCGCGGTGCAGCGCCAGTTTCTCGCCCTGGTTCATCGCGAAGTCCGACAGCACCACCAGCACGTTGCCCGGGCGCGTGCCCACGAGCCTGGCCTCCGTGCCGGTGCTCATGCCGTCATGGCTGCTCCACAGCGTGACGTCCAGCGCCTGGAAGGTACCGCGGCGGTCCAGTCCGACATGGTCCAGCCCGTCCAGCAGGCTGTGCAGGGTCAGCGGATCGCTGGTCTCGGAAATCGTCGGCGGGGCGTCGTACTGGCTGTCGAGAGATTTCATGCGGTGCGCGATTCGTGGCGACGGCGCGCGGATGGCGCCGGCTGGCGGCAATACCGCGAGGATAGCGCTGCCGACTCGACGGGCTCAAGCGATTTCGCGCCTCGCCCGCCCGCGGCGGACAGGCCCGCGTGGCGTGGACGACTGACATGTTTCGGTCACATGCCCCGCCTATGCTCGATGGTGCGGGCTCGGTGCGCGCTTGCGTTGCGCGCCTTGCACGTGGGTCGTGTGCCCGCGACCGATTGAGCCTCTGTGTGAACGCATCTTCGGCCCGTCGCGCTGCGGCGGGTTTTTTCTTGCCATGGCGCAAGACGCCGGCGGGCGGGGCGCGCAGCAGGGAGGGACGTTGATCCAGCGCAACGCGCAGGCACGCGGCGCGACCTAGCTTTGCCGAAACCAAGATACAGCAGCCCCGGACACGTGATCCAGGCGGGCGCAAGGAGGACGACATGTTCCAGCCATCGATCGAGGAGCCGCCCCTGTGGAGCCTGGGCGTGCGCATCGAGTGCGCCGACGACATCCGGCTGTTGAGCTGGCTGGTCCGGCGCTATGGGGAGCGCCGGGTGCGCGCGGCGGCGTCGCGCCGCGCGCTCGCGGTGGCCCCGCGTCCGCAGGGCGTGGCAGCCGACCTCGAACCGCGACGGTCCTGACCGGCCATCCCCGGCCCATCGCTCGATCGACGTCGCGCATCGCCCGATGCGCGGCGCGACCCGCTTGCTCTTACCAGCGCGGACGTCCGTGCCCGGCGAAGGTGTCGGGCATCGCATACCCGCCGGGAATGTGCGCGATATGCTCCTGGGCCTGGGTTTCCAGCGCCAGCATGCGGCGCTCGAGGTCGCTCAGGTCGGTGGCCTGGGCCAGATAGGCCTCGTCCATGCGCTGTTGCGGGTCGAAGTGGAACAGTTCGTCGAAAAACTTGGCAGGATTGAACATGATGAACTCCCTCGGTGGGGATCGACAGCCCGGTTCGGGCATTGGGGTTAACCCGAATATTAGGGTTAACCCTGCACCTTGCCAAGGGGTTTCATTTCGCATGTTGTGAAAAGGCATCGCGCAATGCGAATTGAGCCGGCGATCTGGCCCCAGGACACGGCACTGGTGCGGGAGTTGTTTCGCGAATACGCCCGGGGGCTGGGGGTGGACCTGTGCTTCCAGGGCTTCGAGCAGGAACTCGCCGGACTGCCGGGGCGCTATGCGCCGCCCGGGGGAGCCTTGCTGCTGGCGCGCGACGATGCCGGCCATGCGCTGGGTTGCGTGGCCTTGCGCGCGCTGGGCGACGGCGATTGCGAGATGAAGCGCCTGTACCTGCGCCCGAGCGCGCGTGGACTGGGCCTCGGGCGACGCCTGGCACTGGCCATCTGCGAGCAGGCACGCGCGAAGGGGTACCGTCGCATCTGCCTGGACACGCTTGCCGGCATGCGCGAGGCGGTGGCCCTGTACACCTCGCTGGGCTTCGCACCCATCGAGCCCTACGTGTACAACCCGCTCGACGACGTCATGTATCTGGGCCGGGATCTGACACAACCCTTGCCGGGTTGAGCGCGCAGCGCGCGCGCCATCGCGCCGCGACCCGGAAGCGCGGCTCAGCCGGCGGCGAGCGAAGCGTCCTCGCCGGCGAACCGAACCTGCGATCTTCCAGCGCGCTTGGCCTCGTACATGGCCGCGTCGGCGCGCAGCAGCAGGCTCTCGGCGTCCGCGCCGTGCTCCGGGAACAGCGCCACGCCCACGCTGCCCGATACCTGCGCCTGACGGGATTCCCCCAGATCGACCGCCTGCGACAACAGGGGCAGCACGCGCGAGATCACGGGCTCGGCGTCGCGGCGGGACTCCAGCCGGGTGAGCACGAACACGAATTCGTCGCCCGACAGGCGCGCCACGATGTCGTGGGCCCGCACCGCCTGCTGCAGGCGTTGCGCGGTGCGCACCAGCACGAGATCTCCGGCCTGATGGCCGTGGCGATCGTTCACGCCCTTGAAACCGTCCAGGTCCACGAAACACAGGGCCAGGCCCAGGCCCGCGCGCGCGTGCCAGGCCAGCGCCTCGTCGAGGCGGTGCTGCAGTTCGAGCCGGTTGGGGAGCCCGGTCAGGCTGTCGCGGTGGGCGAGTTCCGTGGCTTGTTGTTCGCGCTCCTTCAGGGCGCTGACGTCCAGCATCATCCACAGCGACTCGCCGCGTTCGCGCGACAGCATGGCGCCGTTGAGGTCGATCCACAACAGCTCGCCGTCCTTGCGCTGCATGCGCAGCTGGGTGCGGAACGTGCCGTGCTCGGCCAGCAGTCCGAAGGCGCGGGCTTCCAGGGCGTCGTAGTCCACGCCGGCGGGATGCAGCAAGCGCGGCGACTGGCCCAGCAGTTCCCCGGGGGCGTAGCCGAACATGCGTTCGGCCGACGCGTTGACCCACACTGCCCGGCCCTCGCGCAGCTTGACCATGCCCAGCAGTTCGCTGTTGAGCATCGCATGCTGTTCGCGCACCAGATCCTGCAGGGAGGCGCGCGCGCGCTGCAGTTCGGTGAGGTCGAGCATCATCGAGCGCGTGCGCACGAACAGGCCCTCCTCGTCGCTGACCACGCTGGTGCGTACGTGCAGGTGACGCAGCGTTCCGTCGAGGGAAACGATGTCCAGGTCGTAGGGACGGGGGGCTTCTCCCGCGCGCATCTGCGCGAAGCGCTGCTCGAACACGGCCCGGCCTTCCGGGGTGGCGAAGTCCGCCGGGCCGAGCTTGCCCAGCGCCTGGTCGAGGGTGCACCCGAGCAGCGTGCAGGTTTGCCGATTCATGCGGATGAATCGCCCGATGTCGTCCAGCGAGAAGTAGCCGCAGGGAGCGCTTTCGTACAGGTCCTCCAGCTCCTCCCCGGCCGCGGCCAGTCTGCGCTCCAGGCGCTTGCGCTCGTCGACGTCGCGTGCCGAGACCTGGACCTCCGCCGGGCGCGGCCCGCCATCGAACAGGCCCTGCAGTTGCAGGTCGTACCAGCGGTGGCCCTCGCCGGGGTTGCGCAGGCGCAGTTCCACCTGGGCGGCGGGCCGGCGAGGGTGCAGCTGGGCCAGCGCGCGGCGCACGATGCGCAGGTCGGGAGGATGCACCACCGTCTCCCAGCCGAGGTCGCCGGGATCGCAGTCGCCCAGCGCGAAGCGGTCGCGCGCCGCGTCGTTGGCGAACAGCATTTCGCCGTCCACGCCGAAACGCAGCACGAGGTCGCGCTGGTCGCGCACGATGGCGCTGAGTTGTGCCTCGCTGGTCTCCAGTTTTCCCAGCGCGTCGCGCAGGTCCTGCAGGGTGTGCCGCAGGCGCAGGGCGGTCGACTGCTGCGCCCGGATCACCAGGCCGATGAGCAGCGAGGACACGACGAAGGACAGCGCGGCCAGCAGGCCCGCGCGGGTGACCAGCAGCGACCAGTGCGGGGGGGTGAAGATGTAGAGTCCGGCGCCCGCTCCCAGCAGCGTGGCCCAGCGCCCGGGGCCGCTGCCGCACAGGTAGTAGGCGAGCACGATGGCCGGGTAGAAGGTGAGATAGGCGACGCGTTGCTCGACCGGCAGCACCATCAGGCGCAACGCGAGCGCGCCCGCCACGATGGCCGTGGCGGCGGCGTAGCGAGTCCCGGCGGAGCGCGCCAGGAGGTTGAAGTCCCGGATTCCCACGCGTCCATGCTACTCATGGAACTTCGTGAATACGTCCCCACGACTCGGATTTGTGTCGCATTCCGTGACTTTGGTTGGCATTGCGCGACGCCCGGCGCGGGCTCCGCGGTGGGTGAAGCACAATGAAGGCCATGATCGTCCAGCTCGCTTCCGACCTTCACCTGGAACGCCTGGCGCGGCGCTTTCCGGGCGAAACGCTCATCCGGCCGGCGCCGCAGGCCGAGTTGCTGGTGCTGGCGGGCGATATCGCGGCGCGCGCCGACGGCGTGCGCCTGTTCGCCGACTGGCCGGTGCCGGTGCTGTACGTGCCGGGCAACCACGAGTTCTTCGACGCCGATTGGCAGCACACCCGCGAGGAGCTGCGGCGGGCCGCCGAGGGCACGCGGGTGCGCATCCTGGACGGCGACGAATGCGTGCTGGGCGGCGTGCGCTGGCTGGGCTGCACGCTGTGGACCGACTACGCCCTGCAGGAAGCGCTCGACCCGAGTGCATGCCTCCAGGGCCGGGCTGCGCCCAGCCCGCCCCCCGTGGGGGTTGAGGAACCTTGGGGCGGCCCGGCGTTTCCTCAAGGGAGCCCCCAGGGCCAGGCTGCGCCCAGCCCGCCCCCCGTGGGGGTTGAGGAACCTTGGGGCGGCCCGGCGTTTCCTCAAGAGCAGATGCAGGCCTGCGCCCGGCGCATGCGCGATCATGCGGTGATCCGCGTCGGGGCGCGCATGTTCGCGCCGGAGGATGCGCTGGCCGAGCACCGGCGCTGCCGCGCCTGGCTCGAGCGCACGCTGGCGCAGTCTTTCTCCGGTCCCACCGTGGTGGTCACGCATCACGCGCCCAGTGCGCGTTCGGTGCATCCGCGCTTCGCCGGCCACCCGGTGAATCCCGCCTACGCGAGCCGCCTGGAGCCGCTGATGGCGGGGGCCAGCGTCTGGTTGCACGGTCATGTGCACGACAGTTTCGACTACCTCGTGCAGGGGCCCGAAGGCCACGCCTGCCGGGTGGTGACCAACCCGCGCGGCAATGCGAGGCGCATCGACCAGGCGGGCGATCCGTCGGATCTGGAATTCGAGAATCCGGCCTTTCGTCCGGACGGCCTGATCCGTCTCTGAGCGTGCTCGCGGATGCCCAGGCACGCCGCGCGCGCACGACCGGCGCCTCAAGTCCCCGGCCGATGTGTCGTCTGACTTCGCACAAGCTCCTCGCACCCATGGCCGAGAACTCCTTCCATCCCGCGGCGCTGCATGCCTTGCGGCAGTTGCTGGCGCCGCTGCGCAGTTGCGACATGCTGGTGCAGGCCAACGGCTCGGCCGCCGGCATTCGCATCGTTCATCTCAACGACGCCGCGCGCGCCATGCTCGAGCCCCTGGGTGTCTCCGAGGGCGCCACGCTGGCAGCGTGGGTGGAGGCGCTGGGCCTGGACCCGGTGGTCTGCATGGGGGCGTTGCGCGAACTCACGGCCGGCGCGCGCGCCGACGCGGAACTGGACACGGCGGGAGGGGCGCTGCGTCTGAGGGCGCTGCGCGACGAACAGGATCGGGTGATCGGCTTCCACTTGTCGTGGCAGGACCCGGCGGCGCCGGTGGTGGACGGGGGCCCGTCCGCCGCCCGGCTGCTGCACGATCTGTCCTGCCGCCCGGTGGCGGCGACGGAGCGGGAACTGGCCGCGCTGGACGGTCCGGCGCGCCAGGCGCTGGCCTTCCTGCGCGACATGGCGCTGGCCTGGGAGCGCGGGTCCACGAAGGTCGGCCTGGCCGCCGCCCGAGGCTATTTTTCGCCCAAGGGGTCCGTGCAGGTATTTCGCGAGCGCCAGGCCGAGCAGGAGGCCCTGATCGCCAGCGTCGGCGAAGGCGTGGGCCATGTGGTGGATGCGGCGCACGCGGTCGAGCACAACATCGGGCTTGCCGCCGAGCGCGCAGGGAATATTTTCCAGGTCTGCGAATCGCGCCAACGCGACGTCGGAGGGGCGCGCGAGCAATTCCAGACCCTGAGTGACGAGACGGCGCGCAATGCGCAGCATCTGGGGCGTATCCGCGAGCACGCACAGGGCGTCACGCAGGTGCTGCAGGTGATTCGCGACATCGCGGGACAGACCAATCTTCTCGCCTTGAACGCGGCCATCGAGGCCGCGCGTGCAGGCGAGGCCGGCCGCGGCTTCGCGGTGGTGGCCGACGAGGTTCGCAGGCTGGCCACCAAGGTGGCGCAGACCGTGGTGACGGCCGGCGAGTCGATCGAGGCGATCCAGGCTTCGGTGGCGGTGGCCCACCAGGTTTCGCGCACCCTGGGCGAGGCGGTGGAACGCAGTGCCGACCAGATGGGCGGAGTGGTGCAGGGTTTCGCCGACATCCGCGCCGGCATCGAGGCCAACCAGGGGGTGTTCGAGGAGATCACGCGCCTGAGCCTGTCGGCGCGCGAGGCGGTGGGCGCGCTGTCGCAGAGTTTCGATCGCATGGCCGCGGGCGTGCGCCAGGCCAACGAGCAGGGCATCCAGGGTGCGCAGGAGATGTCCGCCCAGTTGCTCGAGACCCTGAACGAGAACAAGGTGCTGCTCGAGGCCACGCTGGATTTCGACACGGGGTCCGAACTCAGCGTCGCGTCCCGCGCGGCCATCGACGGCGCGCGGGAGATCGGCCAGGCGCTGGAACAGGCGCTGGCCGAGGGGGCGATCTCGCCGGAGGCGCTGTTCGACGAACAGTACGTGCCGATCCCGGGCTCGCAGCCGCCGAAGTTCCGCACCCGCGCCAGTGCCTTGTTCAAGCAGCGCGTGCAGCCCCTGCTGGATCGCACGCTGGGACGCGGACCGACCCTGCGCTTCGCCTTCGCCGTGGATCGCAACGGCTACACGCCGACCCACAACACCATCTATGACCAGCCGTTGACCGGCGATCCCCGCAAGGACCTGGTGGGCAACCGGGCCATGCGCATCTTCAACGATGCCGCGGGCCTCGAAGCCGCCCACAACACCAAGCCCATCCACCTGATGATCTACGCGCGCGACACCGGCGAGGTGCTGCGCGAACTGGACGTGCCGATTCGCGTGGGCGACCGGCAGTGGGGCAACCTGCGGGTCGGATTTCCCTGAGGCGCCGGGCGGCCCCTCGCGGGCGCGGCTGGAAAACAGGAAGCCAGGCTGCAGGCCTGGCTTCCCTTCTTGCGCGTGCATCGCGGGCCGGGGCCGCGCACGGCCCCGGCCCCGGTCACTCAGAACAACGCCGCCGCCTTGGTCAGCGCGATGTACACGCCGATCAGGAAGGGGATGCCGATGGCCAGCCACGACACCAGCCCGAGGGCGCCGAAGCTGCCGCGTGCCGCGCTGTGGGCGCTGTCGGCGCCTTGTTGCTCATGCTGCAGCGAGCGTTCGCGCGCCAGGCGCTGCTCGTCCATGTGGTGCTTCTCGTGCACCGGCCGGATCAGGGCGTTGAGGATCAGGCCCACCAGCAGCAGCCCCGCCAGGATGTGCAGCGTGCCGTCGTAGACCAGGTTGTGGGCCACGCCGGCATTGATCTGCGCCTGGCGGATGTGCGCGATCAGGAACGGGCCGACGATGCCCGCGACCGACCAGGCGGTGAGCAGGCGACCGTGGATGGCCCCCACCATCTGCGTGCCGAAGATGTCGGCCAGGTAGGCCGGCACGGTCGAGAAGCCGCCGCCGTACATGGACAGGATGATGCACACCGCGACCACGAAGGCGCCGGCCATCGCATGGTGCCCCAGCACCGGCAGGCTGAGGTACATCAGGATGCCGATGATGAAGAACAGGAAGTAGGTCGACTTGCGTCCGATGTGGTCGGAGATGCTGGCCCAGAAAAAGCGCCCCAGGCTGTTGAACAGGCTGATCAGGCCCACCAGTCCGGCCGCGGACGCGGCGATGGCCGCCTTCTGCGCGGTGGTCAGCGCGGTCGTCGCGTCGAGGCCGATGAGGTGGCCGCCGAACACGTCCTGCAGCATCGGGCTGGCCATCGAGATCACGCCGATGCCGGCGGTCACGTTGAGGAACAGCACGCCCCAGATGAGCCAGAACTGCGGGGTCTTCCAGGCCGTGTCCAGGTGCACGTGCTTGCTCGTCACCATGGCCTTGGCCTTGGCCGGCTCGGTCCAGCCCTCGGGCTTCCAGCCGCTGGGCGGAACGCGCATGCCGAAGGCGCCCAGGGACATGACGATCATGTACAGGATGCCCATGGTGATCAGCGTGGCGGACACACCGGCCGCGGCGTCACCGGCGCCGTAGTGCTTCATCAGCGCCACCGCGATGGGCGCGCCGATCATCGCGCCGCCCCCGTAGCCCATGATGGCCATGCCGGTGGCCATGCCGCGGCGATCCGGGAACCACTTGATCAGTGTCGAAACCGGGGTGATGTATCCCAGGCCCTGGCCGACGCCGCCGATGATCCCGCAGCCCAGCCACAGCAGCCAGAGCTGGTGCATGGACACGCCGATGCCCCCCAGCACCATGCCGCCGCCCCAGCACAGCGCGGCGATGAAACCGGCCTTGCGCGGCCCGGCGTGTTCGAGCCAGCCGCCCCACAGCGCCGCCGACACCCCGAGCACGGCGATGAACATCTCGAAGGTGGAGGTGACCAGCGGCACGCTCCAGTTGCAGGTGGTCGAGAACATCAGGGTCCCCAACCCCGCTGCCTGACAGGTCGCGTCGCTGCCCGAGAGCAGCTTGCTCATCGGCAGCCAGAACACGGAAAACCCATAAGCCATGCCGATGCACAGGTGGATGGCCAGTGCGGCAGGCGGAACCAGCCATCGATTGAAGCGCGGACCGGCAACGATGCGCGCGCGGTCCAGCAGGCCGGGTGCGGCCATGGTTTGGCTAAGTGCCTCGGACATTTCGTCTCCTCGGGACTGTTTGTCATGAACGGGTCGAGCCGTGGCTGCATGGGCCATGGCTTCGGATCTCGTTATAACCGCATACGAACCGAGGGATCTAGAAGGACCAACCCGGGGTCGGCGTATGCAGGAGGCTTGCGAGGAAATAATCGGAACGAGGCATTCCGAAAGCATCGAAGAATCCCCGCGACCTCCGTCTACGAGGCCTTGGCTCGCGGCCGCCGCGAGCGCGCAGTCGGAGCCCACAGCCCCGGAAAGGCCTCGCCGAGTTCGAACACGCGCCCGGCGTTGTCGGCCTGGTAGCCGGGGAGCTGGTCCACGGCGTTGCGGAACTCCTGGCCGCACAGGGTGCGCAAGGTCTGCTGCAGCACCGCGTCGCCCAGGCGCCGGGCCTGGCACAGCAGGAAATAGCGCTCGCTGTGCATGGGCACGAAGTCCAGGTCGAAGCGCCGGGCCGGAGTTTCCACGCCGAAGGCCACGTCGGCCATGTTGCTGGCCACGTAGGCGGCCACCGCGGCGTGGGTCAACTCGCACTGTTCGTAGCCGTGCACCCGCGCGGCCTCGATGCCGGCGCGGCGCAGCAGCAGGTCCAGCAGGAAGCGCGTGCCCGAGCCGGGCTGGCGGTTGATGAAACGCAGGTCCTCGCGCGCCAGGTCCTCGATGCCGTAGATCTTCTTCGGATTGCCCCGCGCGATGATCAGCCCGACGCGGCGCGTGGCCAGTCCGATCACGCGCTGCGTGGCCGGTTGCAGCCAGCGCCGGTAATGCGCGATGGCGTCGGCCTCGAATTCGCCGATGGGCACGTGGAAGCCGGCCAGGTCGCAGTTGTCCAGCGCAAGGGACGCCACGGCGTCGCTGCTGCTGCAGTAGCGGAGTTCGTTCAGCACACCGTCGCGGTTGAGCCGTTGATGCAGGGCCTCGACCGCGAACCCGTGGCTCGCGCGGATGCGCAGCACCGCGTCGTTTTCGTGTTGCACGCGGCCGATCTCGGCCTCGAGCTCCGAGCCCAGCGTGTCCAGCGTGGGCGACAGGCGCGCGGCGATGCGGCGCTGTGCCCACACGAGCTTCTCCGACAGGGGACTCAGGCGCGAGCCGCGGCCGCGCTCCATCTCGAGCAACGGCATGCCCAGCAGCGCCTCGCCCTCGCGGATCAAGGCCCAGGCGTGTCGGTAGGACACCCCCACCTCCGCGCAGGCGCGCAACAGGCTGCCGTGCTCGTCCACCGCCAGCAGCAGCGCGATGGTGCGCTCGGGCAGCGCGGGGCCGCCGTCCAGGCGCAGGGTCCAGCGGGCTTCGATCGTGACCTCGAACATAGGGTTATGCCTTAGGAGCCCGGTTTCTTATGAAATGCGTCGGACGAAGCATATTGCGCAACGCATGCACGAATCCTAAAGTGGTTGAAGAGCAGATGCACTCGGGCGGTGCGGGCCATCGATGGCATGGCGGCGCGGCCGGTGGACCTGCGTTCCCCTGCCTGGAGACAACATGCAACAAACCCCGCAAGGCGAGGCGCGTGACGGCGAAGGCGCCGGGCACGTCGCGGCGCAGGCCCTGGCGCGTTGGTCCGATCGACCCGGCCCGTTGCTGCCCATCCTGCACGAAATCCAGGAGGCCGTCGGGTACATCCCCGGCGAGGTGGTGCCGCAGATCGCGCGCGGACTGAACCTGTCGCGCGCCGAGGTCCACGGGGTGATCAGCTACTACCACCACTTCCGCACCGAGGCGCCCGCGCGCCATGTGATCCAGGTCTGCCGCGCCGAATCCTGCCAGGCCATGGGCGCCGAGGCCCTGTACGGCCACGTGCTGCGGCGCACCGGTTGCGAGGGCCAGAGCGGGCCGGGCCATGCCTGCCGGGGCGCCGACGGGCGCTACCAGGTGGAGCCGGTGTACTGCCTGGGCCTGTGCGCGGCTTCGCCCGCGGTGATGATCGGACAGACCCTGCACGCGCGCGTCGATGCGTCGCGCTTCGACGCATTGATCGACGCGCTGGAGGAGGGCAAGCGATGAGTGCCGTGACCCTGTACGTGCCGTGCGATTCCGCCGCGCGCGCCCTCGGCGCCGACGAGGTGGCGCGCGCGCTGGGCGAGCAATGCGCTCGCCGCGGCCTGGACGTGAACATCGTGCGCAACGGCTCGCGCGGCCTGTTCTGGCTGGAGCCGCTGGTCGAGGTGGCGGGGCCCGAAGGGCGCATTGCCTACGGGCCGGTGCGGCCCGGGGACGTCCCGGGCCTGCTCGATGCCGGTGCGCTGCGCGGCGGCGCGCACCCGCTGTGCCACGGCCCGACCGAGAAGATCGAATACCTGGCGCGCCAGCAGCGACTGTGTTTCGCGCGCATGGGCGTCACCGATCCGCTCTCGCTGTCCGACTACGAGGCGCACGAGGGCTGGGCCGGGCTGCGCGCGGCGCTGGCGCTGCAGCCGCAGCAGATCGTCGAGCAGGTGCTGGAATCGGGCCTGCGCGGACGCGGCGGCGCGGCCTTCCCGACCGCCATCAAGTGGCGCACCGTGCTGAATACCCCGGCCGCGCAGAAATACGTGGTGTGCA
The DNA here is from genome assembly GCA_021848345.1 of Pseudomonadota bacterium. Classification (GTDB taxonomy): domain Bacteria; phylum Pseudomonadota; class Gammaproteobacteria; order Burkholderiales; family Burkholderiaceae_C; genus Thiomonas_A. The sequence goes on from JAJZUV010000001.1 coordinate 331,605, forward strand.
ATGCCGACGAGGGGGACTCGGGCACCTACTCCGACCGCATGACCATGGAGGGCGATCCCTTCATGCTCATCGAGGGCATGGCCATCGCCGGCCTGGCCAGCGGCGCGACCCGGGGATTCGTCTACATCCGCTCGGAGTACCCCGACGCGATGCGCACGATGCAGCGGGCCATCGAACTCGCCCGCGAGGCCGGCTTCCTGGGCCCGGACATCCTCGGATCGGGCCGGGCCTTCGACCTGGAGGCCCGTCTGGGCGCCGGCTCCTATGTATGCGGCGAGGAGACGGCGCTGCTCGAGAGCCTCGAGGGCAAGCGCGGCGTGGTGCGCGCCAAGCCTCCGCTGCCGGCGATCTCCGGCCTGTTCGGGCAGCCGACGGTGATCAACAACGTGATCAGCTTCGCCTCGGTGCCGCTGATCCTGGCGCGCGGCGCGGCCTTCTACCGCGATTTCGGCATGGGCCGCTCGCGCGGCACCCTGCCCATCCAGCTGGCGGGCAACCTCAAGCGTCCCGGGCTGGTGGAGCTGGCCTTCGGCGTCAGCCTGCGCGAGCTGCTGTTCGATTTCGGCGGCGGCAGCGCCAGCGGGCGTCCGATCAAGGCCGTGCAGGTGGGCGGTCCGCTCGGGGCCTACATGCCCGAGTCGCAATGGGACCTGCCGCTGGACTACGAGGCCTACGCCGCGGTCGGCGCGGTGGTGGGGCACGGCGGCATCGTCGCCCACGACGACAGCGTGGACCTGGCGGGGCTGGCGCGCTACGCGATGGAGTTCTGCGCCATCGAATCCTGCGGCAAGTGCACGCCCTGCCGCATCGGCTCCACGCGCGGCGTGGAGGTGATCGACCGCATTCGCGGCGCCGCCGACGCGGCGCAGCGCGCGCAGCAGGTGCATCTGCTGCGCGACCTGTGCGACACCATGCTTCACGGCAGCCTGTGCGCGATGGGAGGCATGACGCCCTATCCGGTGCTGTCGGCCCTGAACCACTACCCGCGGGATTTCGGGCTGGACGCCGCCGACGCGGCGGCGGCCTGACCCCCGCGCACCACCCGACACGGAGACACGAACCATGCTCGAGCAACTCAAGCAAGCCGATCTGGGAACCCCGCGACGCGAATCGGAGCGCGAGGTGACGCTGGACATCGACGGCGTGCAGGTGAGCGTTCCGCAGGGAACCTCGCTGATGCGCGCGGCCGCCGAGGCCGGGGTGATGGTGCCCAAGCTGTGCGCCACCGACAGCCTGGAGCCTTTCGGCTCGTGCCGGCTGTGCCTGGTCGAGATCGAGGGCCGCAAGGGTTTCCCGGCCTCGTGCACGACGCCTGCCGAGGCCGGCATGAAGGTGCGTACCCAGTCGCCGAAGCTGCAGGAGCTGCGCAAGGGCGTGATGGAGCTGTACATCTCCGACCATCCGCTGGACTGCCTGACCTGCTCGGCCAACGGCAATTGCGAACTGCAGGACATGGCCGGCGTGACGGGCCTGCGCAACGTGCGCTACGGCTACGCGGGCGCGAACCACCTGGCCGACACGAAGGACGAGTCCAACCCCTACTTCAGCTACGACCCGGCCAAGTGCATCGTGTGCAATCGCTGCGTGCGTGCCTGCGAGGAGACCCAGGGGACCTTCGCGCTGACCATCAGCGGGCGCGGCTTCGAGTCGCGCGTGGCCGCCGGTATGAGCGAGTCCTTCATGGATTCGGAGTGCGTGAGCTGCGGCGCCTGCGTGCAGGCCTGCCCGACCGCCACGTTGATGGAAAAATCGGTGATCGAGCTCGGCCAGGCCGAGCACAGCATCAGTACCACCTGCGCCTACTGCGGTGTCGGCTGCGGCTTCAAGGCGGAGATGAAGGGCACCCAGGTGGTGCGCATGGTGCCGTGGAAGGACGGTGCCGCCAACGAAGGCCACAGCTGCGTCAAGGGCCGCTTCGCCTGGGGCTACGCGACCCACAAGGACCGCATCACCACGCCGATGATCCGCAAGAGCATCGCCGAGCCCTGGCGCGAGGTGAGCTGGGAGGAGGCGATCGGCTACGCGGCCTCCGAGTTCAAGCGCATCCAGGCCAAATACGGACGCGACTCCATCGGCGGCATCGTCTCCTCGCGCTGCACCAACGAGGAGGACTACCTGGTGCAGAAGCTGGTGCGCGCGGCCTTCGGCAACAACAACGTCGATACCTGCGCGCGGGTGTGCCATTCCCCCACGGGCTACGGGCTGAAGCAGACCCTGGGCGAATCGGCCGGCACGCAGACCTTCAAGTCGGTGGAGAAGTCCGACGTGATCATGGTCATCGGCGCCAACCCCACGGACGGCCACCCGGTGTTCGCCTCGCGCATGAAAAAGCGCCTGCGCGCCGGCGCCCATCTGATCGTCGTCGATCCGCGGCGCATCGACCTGGTGAAGTCCCCCCACGTGCGCGCGCAGCACCACCTTCCGTTGCGTCCGGGGACCAACGTGGCCGTGCTCAACGCGCTGGCCCATGTGATCGTGACCGAGGGCCTGGTCGACGAGGCCTTCGTGGCCGAGCGCTGCGAGCCCAGGGCCTTCGAGCAGTGGCGCGAATTCGTCGCCCGTGCCGAGCACTCGCCCGAGTCGGTGCAGGCGGTGACCGGCGTGCCGGCGGAGCAGCTGCGCGCCGCCGCGCGCCTGTTCGCCACCGGCAACGTCGAGGGCAAGCTGGGAGCGCGGCGTCCGAACGCGGCGATCTACTACGGCCTGGGCGTGACCGAGCACGCGCAGGGTTCGACCGCGGTGATGGCCATCGCCAACCTGGCCATGGCCACCGGCAACGTCGGCCGCGAGGGCGTGGGCGTGAATCCGCTGCGCGGGCAGAACAACGTGCAGGGCTCCTGCGACATGGGATCCTTCCCGCACGAGCTGCCCGGCTACCGGCACGTGTCCGACACGACCGTGCGCTCGCAGTTCGAGCAGGTCTGGGGCGTGCAGATCCAGCCCGAGCCGGGGCTGCGCATCCCCAACATGTTCGACGCCGCGCTGGACGGTTCCTTCAAGGGCCTGTACTGCCAGGGCGAGGACATCGTGCAGTCGGACCCCGACACCCAGCACGTGGCGGCGGCGCTGGCGGCGATGGAATGCATCGTCGTGCAGGACATCTTTCTCAACGAGACCGCCAAGTACGCGCACGTGTTCCTGCCCGGCTCGTCCTTCCTCGAGAAGGACGGCACCTTCACCAACGCCGAACGTCGCATTTCCCGTGTGCGCCAGGTCATGCCTCCGCTGGCCGGCTATGCCGACTGGGAGGTCACGCAACTGCTGTCCAACGCGCTGGGCTACCCGATGAACTATCGCCATCCCGGCGAGATCATGGACGAGATCGCCGCGCTGACGCCGACCTTCCACGGCGTCAGCTTCGATCTGATCGATCGCCTGGGCAGCGTGCAGTGGCCGTGCAACGAGCAGGCTCCCCAGGGCACGCCGACCATGCACGTCGGCAGTTTCGTGCGCGGCAAGGGGCGCTTCATCCTGACCGAGTACGTCGCCAGCGACGAGAAGGTCACGCCCAAGTACCCGCTGCTGCTGACCACCGGGCGCATCCTGTCCCAGTACAACGTGGGCGCGCAGACACGGCGCACCGAGAACAGCCGCTGGCACGAGGAGGACCGGCTGGAGATCCACCCGCACGACGCCGAGGACCGCGGCATCCGCGAGGGCGACTGGGTGGGCATCAGCAGCCGTTCCGGCGAGACCGTGCTGCGCGCGCTGGTCAGCGAGCGCATGCAGCCCGGCGTGGTCTACACCACCTTCCACTTTCCCGAGTCGGGGGCCAACGTGATCACCACCGACAGCTCCGACTGGGCCACCAACTGCCCCGAGTACAAGGTGACGGCGGTGCAGGTCATGCCGGTGAGCCAGCCTTCGACCTGGCAGCGGGAGTACACGCGGTTCAGCCGCACGCAGGAGCAGTTGCTGGCCCAGCGTCGCGGCGCCCAGGCGGTGGGCGAGGCCCGAGGCGCGCAGGCGGGCAAGGAAGTGGCGGCGACATGAGCTCGCTGGCGGCCATGGCCCCGGGGCGCCGGGCTCGAACGGAGCCGAGATGAGCGCCGCACGTCCACGGGCGGGCGGGCGGGGCGACGAGTCCGGCGGCCCCGCCGCCGCGATCTGCGAAGGCGCGCGCAGCCTCGAGGTGCTGCGCTGGCGCGGCGGGCGCGCGCAGCCCGTCGACGACTGGCTGTCCGAGGAGGTCGCGGTGGCCCTGCAATACAACGGTGTGTCGCACGCCGTGATGCTGGCCACGCCGCTGGACCTGGAGGACTTCGCGCTGGGCTTCAGCCTGAGCGAGGGCATCGTCGAGCGCCCGGCCGAGGTCTACGACTGCGAGATCGTGCGCGAGCCGCGCGGGCTCACGCTGCAGATCGAGGTGGCCGCGCGCTGCTTCGAAGGCCTGCGCGAGCGCCGCCGCAGCCTGACCGGGCGCACCGGTTGCGGGCTGTGCGGGACCGACAGTCTCGAGCAGGCGCTGCGTCCGCTGCGCCCCTTGCCCGCGCGGACGGAACCGCCCGTCGGATCGTCCGCCGTGGCGCGCGCCCTGGGCTCGCTGCGCGAGCACCAGCACCTGAACGCCGCGACCGGAGCCGTGCATGCGGCCGGCTGGTGCGATGCGCGGGGGCGCCTGCTGCTGGTGCGCGAGGATGTCGGGCGTCACAATGCGCTGGACAAGCTCATCGGCGCCATGGCACGCCGCGGTACCGATGCCGCGCGGGGCTTCGCCGTCATCACCAGCCGCGCCAGCGTGGAAATGGTGCAGAAGGCCGCCCAGGCCGGCATGCCGATGCTGGTCGCGGTGTCGGCTCCCACCGCGCTTGCGGTGCGCAGCGCGCGCGAGGTGGACATGTGCCTGGTCGGCCTCGCGCGCGGCGATGACATGGTGGTCTACAGCGGCGCGCAACGCATCGCGCTCGAATCCTTTCCCGAACTCTCGACCAGTCTGCTCCCCACATGAAGACCGAACACCTGATCTCCATGGTCAATCGCATCGGGCAGTTCTTCCAGGCGATGCCGGACCACGACGAAGCGCTCGAAGGCATTGCGCTGCACGTCAAGCGATTCTGGGAGCCGCGCATGCGGCGCGAACTGCTGGAGTACCTCGACAAGCAGGGCGGCAAGGACATCTCGCCGGTGGTGCTCGAAGCCCTGCGCCTGCACCGCCAGCTGCTGGCCTGACGCCGCCGCTGCGTCGCGGTCGCCGCGAGCCGGGGCGCCGGCGCACTCAGTACGAGCCGAGCATGCGCGCGGAGAGTTCGCGCGCGTCTTCGCCGCCCTCGCGCAGCGCGTGTGCCAGCGCGGTGCGGGCCTGCTCCGGATGGTTCTGGCTGAGCTTGAACTTGGCCGTGACCCGCAGCACCTCGATGTCGATGCCCACCACGCCGGCCAGCATCGCGCGTACGTAGTCCTCCGGTGCGTCCGACACCGCCCACGGGTGTTCGCGCCCGGCCTCGTGCGTGTCGGTCAGTTCGCCGACCAGCTCGCGCAACCAGGCCGGGTCGTCGACCGCGCGCAGGCGTCCGCTGACCTGCACGACCAGGTAGTTCCAGGTCGGCACCACCTTGCCGTCGACCGCCTTGCGCGGGTGCGCGGCGGGGCTGATGTAGGCCTGGGCGCCGTGGAACAGCGCCAGCACATCGCATCCGCCGGCGCCCGCGCGGCGCCACAGGGGATTGCCGCGCGCCACGTGCCCGCGCAGGCGCCGCGTGCGCCCCTGCGCGTCGCCGTCGGCCAGCAACACCACCGGATTGGCGTCCAGACCCTCGGCATCGTGCGTGACCAGCGTGGCCAGCGGGCGCGCGCGCAGCAGGCGCAGGACCTCGACGGGGTCGTCGACGGCGAAATGACTGGGCAGATACATGGCGGGGACTCCGGGCTGCGGAACATGCGTGGGCGGATCGTCGGGGGACGCCCGGGAATTGTGCCTGGACAAACCCGACTGGGCTCAGGGTGTTTTGGCCATGAAGCCATAATGCCGATTGCCCGGATCGTGTTCGTACTGGCGGCCGGCTGGGCCCATGCACCCATGCCGATCCACGTCCCACGCCACCATCGACTCGTGCCGCGCGTAGCCGCATCGCTGCTTGCCATCGCGCTGATGCAGCCGGTGCTTGCGCATGCCGAGTCGATCGCGCCGCCGGTGCGCGCCCATGCGGCGGCGCGCGCCGGCGCCTACGTGGTCGACATCGAGGCACCGAAGGACCTGCGCGACGTGCTGCGCCGCGGGCTGGACGTGGAGCGCTGGAAGGGTTTCGCCGACCTGCGCGAGGAACAGTTGCGTTCGCTGGTCGAAGGCGTGCCCGCGCAGGCCCGAAGCGTGCTCGAGGCGCTGGGGTATTTTTCGCCGCGCGTGGAGGTCAGCCTGGACACCACCCAGCGCCCCCAACGCGTGGTGCTGCGCGTGGATCCGGGAGAGCCCAGCCGCGTGGCGGCCGTGCGGCTGCGCGTGCTCGGACCCGACGGGCGTCCGATGCCGGCCCTGCAGGCGCGGCTGCTGCACGACTGGGGCCTGGGCGAGGGCAGCGTGTTCGACAGCGGAAGCTGGCAGGCCGCCAAGCGCAATGCCCTGCTGCGCCTGAGCACGCGGCGCTACGCGGCGGCGCGCATCGTCGGCAGTCGCGCGCTGGTGGATCCGGCACGACACACGGTGCGCCTGACGGTGGATTTCGAGACCGGGCCCGACTACCGCTTCGGTCCGCTGAGCGTGCAGGGCCTGCAGCGCTATCCCGAGTCCGTGGTGCGCAACCTGGCCCCGTGGTCGCAGGGCGACCCCTATTCCCAGGAACAGTTGCTGGACCTGCAGGCGAACCTGCAGAACAGCCGCTATTTCCGCAGCGCCACCGTGGGCGCGCCGCTTTCCGGGGCGCACGGCGACGTGCTTCCGGTGGACGTGAACGTCGTGGAGCAGCGCGCGCAGCGCCTGGGATTCGGGCTGGGCTACAGCAGCAATACGCGCGCGCGCACCCAGGTCGACTACGGCAACCTGAACCTGTTCGGCAGTGCCTTGCGCCTGAACAGCTCGGTCAAGGTGGAGACCCTGCAGCAAAGCCTGGACGCGCAGCTGCGGTTCCCGCGCCAGCGCAACGGCGCGAGCTACGGCATCGATGCCCAGGTACTGCATTCGGACATCCAGGGCCTGACCACGCGCAGCCAGAGCCTCGGATTGCAGCGCCGTCGCACCGACGGCCCGATCGAGACCGTGCAGTCGCTGAAATTCATCAACGAGCAGCAGCAGCTCACCGGTGGGCCGGTCTCGTCCAACATGGCGCTGATGCCCGGCTACACCTGGACTCGCAGGCGCCTGGACAGTTCGCTGGATCCGACCCGCGGCAACCTGCTGAGCGCGCAGATCAGTGGTGGCACGCGGGCACTGCTGTCCCAGCAGAACTTCGTCCGCCTGTATGTGCACGCGTTGCAATTCGTGCCCCTGGGCCCGAAGGATCAATTGATCCTGCGCGGTGAACTGGGCCAGGTGCTCAGCCCGTCGGCAAACGGCATTCCGCAGCAGGAGTTGTTTCGCGCGGGCGGCATCGGCTCGGTGCGCGGCTATCCCTACCAGAGCCTGGGGGTGATGGAGGACGGCGCGGTCGTGGGCGGCCGCGCGCTGTTCACCGCGGGGATCGACGCCGTGCACTGGGTGCTGCCGCGCTGGGGCGCCGCGGTGTTCGTCGATGCGGGGAACGCGGCGGACAGCTTCCGCGCCCTGCATCCGGTGCTGGGTTACGGGGTGGGCGTGCGCTGGCGCAGCCCGGTGGGACTGGTCAGCATCAATCTGGCGCATGGGCGGGCCATCGGCTCGACGCGCATCGAGTTCAACGCCGGCGTGAGTTTCTGATGTCCGAGCCCGGCGCTTCTCCTCCGTCCGATCGACACGCGCGGCGCCGCGTCCGGCGCGCCTGGCTGCTCGTCGCCTGCTGCATCGTCGCCTGCCTGGCCGTGCTGGCCGGCGCGCTGGCCTGGCTCGGCAGCCCCGGCGGCGTGCGCTGGATCGCCGCGCGGGCGGGGGTGAGCATGCAGGGCGTGCAGGGCAATGCGTGGAGTTCCCTGCGCGTGTCGAGCCTGCGCTGGGACAGCGGCACCACCCACGTGGATGCGCGCGACGTCGTGCTGCGCTGGCTCCCGCGCGAGTTGCTGAGTCTGCACCCCGATCTGCACCTGCTCGAGCTGTCGGCGGGAGAGCTGGACCTGCAATCGGCGGCGGCTTCGGGTGCGGCCGCGGGCGCGCCCGCACGTCCGCCGGCGCGTCTGGCGCCGCCACTGGCGCTGCGCGTGGACTCGTTGCGCGTGGGCCGCCTGCGCTGGCGCCGGCAGGGACAGGCTCGATGGCTGGACCTCGGCTCGCTGCAAGGGAACCTGCGCGGCGACGCCGCGGCGTGGCAGGCTTCGGCCGCATGGCGCGGCCCATGGGGAAGCGCGCGCATGCAATGGCGCATGGCCGCGCGGGCACCGTTCGCGCTGGGCGCCTCGCTGCAGGCGGAGCTCTCGCTGCGCCGGCAACAGCTGCAACTCGACTCCCGGGTCGACGGGACCCTGCAGCTTCCTCGCGTGAAGGCGACGCTGCGCGCCGTGCAGGCGCGCGCGGTGCTGCAGGCGCAATTGCGCCCCTTCGAGCCGATCTGGCTGGGCCCCGCCACGCTCGACGTGCAGGGGCTGGATCCGCGGCGCCTCGACCCCGCATTGCCGCAGGCCGAACTCGAACTGCACGCGGCGCTGCGCGGCGAGGCACGGGACGGGCTTCGCGGCGAAGTGCGCCTGCGCAATGCGCGGCCGGGAACCATCGACGCGGGGCGCCTGCCGCTGCTGGAACTGCGCTCCCCGCTGACCTTGCAGGCCGGCGTGCTGCGTGCCCCCGGGCTGCATCTGGCGCTCGCCGGGGGCGGCAGCCTGGACGGCAGCGTGAACTGGCCGCTGGATGCCGGTGCCACGGTGGACCTTCGGGCGCGGGCGCTGGACCTGCACGCGCTGTACGCGCGCATGCTGGCCACGCGCTTGCAGGGCCGTCTGCAAGGCACGCTGGACGCGCGGGCACAGAGCGTCTCGGCGAGCTTGAGCCAGCCGGGTTGGCAGGCGAGCGTGCAGGCGCGACACGAGGGGCAGCGCATCGAGATCCGGCAGGCGCTGCTGCGGGCCCAGGGCGCCGAGCTGAGTCTGTCGGGGCATCTCGATCAGGCAGCGGGCGAGGCTTTCGCGCTGCGGGCCGAGTTGCGCGATTTCGATCCCCGGCGCTTCGGTGACTGGCCGCGTGCGCGCCTGAACCTGCACCTGCGGGCGCAAGGGGAGCTTGCCGTCCCGCGCGCCAGCGTGAACCTGCAGGTGCGGCCGAGCACGTGGCGCGGGCAGGTCCTGGAAGGACGCGCCAGCGGCGAGCTGAGCTCGCGCAGCGTGCGCGAGCTGCAGGCGCGGCTGCGCCTGGGGGCCAACCAGCTTCAGGCCCGAGGCAGTTTCGGCGCGCCCGGCGATACCTTGAATCTGGACCTGCAGGCTCCCGCGCTGGCCCAGCTGGGCGAGGGTTGGAGCGGCAGCGCGCGGGCCCATGCGAGCCTGCACGGCGGACTGGCTGCGCCGAGCGGAAGCCTGAGTCTGCAGGCTCATGACCTGCTCGGTCCGGACCAGCTGCGCGTGGCGCGCCTGGACGTCGACGCGCGACTCGAAGGCGGGCTTCAAGGCCCGCTGAGCGTGCAGGCCAGCGGCCGCGACCTGCGCCTGGCCGGGCAGTCGCTACGCGAGCTTGCGCTGCGCGTGCAGGGCACGCTGCGCTCGCACACGCTGAGCCTGCGGCTCGACGCGCCGCCGCGCCTGCGCCTGAGCGCGAGCGCGCATGGCTCCTGGCAGGGCGCGACGGGATGGACGGGAAGCATCGACAGCCTGGACAACGCCGGCTCGCTGCCGCTGCGCCTGCTGGCGCCGGCGGCGCTGCGCGTGGGCAGGGACGGCTCCTTCGCGTTGCGACATGCGGTGCTGAGCAGCCCGGGTGGCCGCATCGACCTGGACAGTCTGCGGCGCGAGGGGCGGGACTGGTCCAGCCGCGGCGATGCCAGCGGGCTCGATCCCATGTACTGGGCGCGCCTGTCCGGGGCCGATCTGCACGGGCTGCGCTCGGATCTGCGCCTGCGCACCGCCTGGGATCTGCGCGGCAGTCCCGACATGAGCCTGCATCTGAGCCTCGAGCGCAGCGCCGGAGACCTCGTGCTGCCGGCCGGAGGCGGGCTGCCGCTGGGCATGTCGCGGCTGGCCTTGCGCGTGGATGCGAGTCCGACCGGCCTGCGCGCGGTGCTCGACGCCGCCGGCACCCGGCTGGGCAGCCTGCAGGCCCGCGCCGATCTGCCCCTGCGGCATTCGGCGCGGGGCTGGGGCGTGGACCCGCGGGCGCCGCTCAGCGGCCGGGCGCAGCTGGACATGCCCGACCTGTCCTGGCTGACCGGCTGGCTACCGCAGGGCGCGCGAGCGGGCGGGGCGCTGCGCGGCGAACTGCGGGCCGCGGGCACCCTGGCCGCGCCACAGCTGCAGGGGAGCCTGTCGGGGAGCTCGCTGGCGCTCGCCTTGCCCGATGTCGGCCTGGACCTGCGCGACGGCAGCCTCGATGCGCTGTTCGACGGCGATCGACTGCGCCTGCGCTCCCTGGTGGTGCACGACGCTTCGGGACGAGGTACCTTGCAGGCCAGCGGCAGCATGGGCCTGGCCGACGGCCTGCCCACCGGAACCATCGACCTGAAGCTGGACAAGCTGCAGGCGCTGGACCGCCCCGGGCGCCAGGTGCAGCTCAGCGGCAACGGCACGCTGCGCGCGCTCCAGGGACAGGTCTCGATGAACGGCGCGGTGCGCATCGACAAGGCCGACATCGAACTGGCCAGCGCCGACACTCCCCGGCTGGCTCCCGACGTGGTGGTGCAGGGGCGTCCGGCGCCCCGTCCGGCCGGTGCCGGCATGCCGGTGAGCGCGAGCCTGAGCCTCGACCTGGGCAGCGACTTCCATCTCGGCGGCTATGGCGTGGACGCGCGTCTGGGAGGCTCGCTGCTGCTGCGCGCCGTACCCGGACAGCAGCTGAGCGCCGAGGGCAGCGTGGCGGTGCGCAGCGGCAATTACTCCGCCTACGGCCAGCAGTTGACCCTGGTCAAGGGCAGCAGCGTGAATTTCTCCGGCCCGGTGGACAACCCGGGACTGAACCTGGCCGCGCAGCGCGAGAACCTGCCGGTGCAGGTGGGCGTGCGGGTCACCGGCACCTTGCGCGCGCCGCAGGTGACCCTGAGCTCGGATCCGCCGATGTCCGACGGCGCCATCCTGTCCTGGCTGATCCTCGGTCAGGACCCGAGCACCGTGGGCAGCGACCAGAGCGCCCTGTTGCAGACGGCCGCCGCCGCGCTGCTGTCCAGCGGGCAAGGGGTGCCGTTGACCAGCCGCGTGGCCGGAGCCCTCGGGCTGGACCAGCTCACGCTCAGCGGTCAGGGAGCCTTGCAGAACAGCGTGGTCACGGTGGGCAAGAAACTGAGCTCGCGCCTGTCGGTCAGCGTCGAGCAGGGGCTGGCCGCCGCTTCCAGCCTGTTCAACGTGCGCTACACCTTCACCCGGCGTCTGTCGCTGCGCCTGCAGTCGGGGACGGACAACGCCGTCGACCTGTTCTACACCTTCCACTTCGATTGATGGGGTGGAAGATCCCCCGCTCGGGCTTCAGGGAAAGGCGGGGATGTCGGGGTCGACGCCCTCGGGCTGGGCTTCCGGGTGCTGGCGGCGGACCATCCCGTCGATCTCCTCGACGCGGTTCGGGGGCACGTCGACCATCATCAGCAGCTTGCCCTGCTCGATGGCCTGCTCGTAGGGGCGCAGCCGCGGGCTGTCCACGCTGACCCCGATCATGCTGCTCACCCAGGCGCCGACCGCGCCGCCGGCGACCGCCAGGCTGAGCACGATCGCACCGGCCGACACCACCGCCGCGCCCGGCACCGCGATGACCACCAGGCCGGCCAGCGTGCCGGTGACCCCGCCCAGCCCGAGCCCGCGTTCGATGGCGGGGATCAGGTCGGACTTCTCGGCCAGGCCGGCCTCGGGCAGGTTGCCCAGCGGCGTGCCCTCGCGCGCGACGACGTGGATGGACTTCTCCGGCACGCGCGCCAGCAGCAGCTCGTCGACGATGGCCGAGGCCGTGGGTACGTCCGGAACCAGGAAATAGAGGCGTCGCATCGAGGGCTCCTTGGGCAGTTGGAGGAGGTGGCGGCGCGCGCCGCCGTGGCCGTCGCTCAGCGTGTGTCCAGCAGCGCGCGACGCAGCGTCTCGGCGAGCTGGTCGATCTGCGCGCGTTCGATGATCAGCGGCGGCGACAGCGCGATCGTGTCTCCGGTATAGCGCACCAGAGCCCCGAGCGCAAAGCAGCGCGCGAACACTTCCTGGCCGCGCAGACCGGCGCCATCGGCGCGTGGTTGCAGTTCCACCGCCCCCATGAGTCCGATATTGCGGATGTCGCGCACGTGCGGCGCGTCGCGCAGCGCGTGCAGGGTTTGTTCCCAGTAGCTGTCCAGGCCGTCGCGGCGCACCCGTTCGAGCAGGCCTTCCTCGGCATACAGGCGCTGCGTGGCCAGCGTGGCGGCCGCGGCCAGCGGATGGCCGGAATAGGTGTAGCCGTGGGGCAGTTCGATGGCCCCTTCGGCGGCGGCGTCCAGCACGGTGTCGACCAGGTCCTCGCGCACGAACACCGCGCCCAGCGGCACGGTGCCGTTGTTCACCGCCTTGGCGGTGACCATGATGTCGGGCAGCACGCCCAGCGCCTGTGCGGCGAAGGGCGCGCCCAGGCGCCCGTAGCCGGTGATCACCTCGTCGAACACCAGCAGCAGCCCGTGCTTGTCGCACAGCGCGCGCAGGCGCTGCAGGTAGCCCTGCGGAGGCACCAGCACGCCGGTGGAGCCGGCCACCGGCTCGACGATCACCGCGGCGATGTTCGACGCGTCGTGCAGTTGCACGATGCGCTCGAGTTCGTCGGCCAGGTGCGCGCCCCAGCCCGGCTGGCCGCGCGAGAATCCCTGGTGTTCCAGGTCATGGGTGTGCGGGAGATGATCCACGTTGGGCAGCAGCGCGCCGTGGAACACCTTGCGGTTGCCCGGGATGCCGCCCACCGAGATGCCGCCGAAGCCCACCCCGTGGTAGCCGCGCTCGCGGCCGACGAACACGTTGCGCTGGCCCTGGCCGCGCGCGCGGTGGTAGGCCAGCGCGATCTTCAGCGCGGTGTCCACGCTTTCCGAACCCGAGTTGGTGAAGAACACCCGCTTGAGCCGGCCCGGCGCGATATCCGCCAGGACCTGCGCAGCTTCGAACTCCAGCGGATGCCCGAGCTGGAACGACGGGGCGTAGTCCATGCGCGCCGCCTGCTCCTGGATGGCGCGGGTGATCGGCTCGCGGCAATGGCCGGCGTTCACGCACCAAAGGCCGGCCGCGCCGTCCAGGATCTGGCGCCCGTCGTCGCTGCGGTAGTGCATGCCGCTGGCCTGCACCAGCAGGCGCGGCGCGTTCTTGAAGGCGCGGTTGGCCGTGAAGGGCATCCACAGTGCCTGCATCGGCGCCGCCGAAGCGGCCACCTGTCCGGGGGACCGGGAATTCTCGCGTAGGTTCATGGAAAGTTTCTCCGAATGCGCAAACAATGTACGGCATTCACTTGGCCCTGGCGGGCACGTCGGTTTGTCGGCAGTGCGACGCCAGATCGTTCCGTCCTACCGCGCCTCTCCAGCTTATGGCTCTGGGTCTGTACATCATCGGTGACGAAATCCTGTCCGGCAAGCGGCAGGACAAGCACTTTTCCCGCGTGCAGCAATTGCTGGCCGCTCGCGGCATGCAACTGCAATGGGCGCACTATCTGGGCGACGATGCGCAGGTGCTGCGCGACGCCCTGCGCGCCAGTTTCGAGCGCGGCGACACGGTGTTGAGTTGCGGGGGCATCGGCGCCACGCCGGACGATCACACCCGCGCCGCGGCGGCAGCCGCGCTCGGCCTGCCGCTGGAACTGCATCCCGAGGCCGCCGCGCTGATCCGCCAGCGCATCGCCACCGCCTCGCTCGGCGATCCCGACTCCGAGGCCAACCGGCAGCGCCTGCAGATGGGGACCTTCGCGCAAGGCGCGCGGATCATTCCCAACCCCTACAACCAGATCCCGGGCTTTTTCATCCGCGAGCACTACTTCGTGCCCGGCTTCCCGGTGATGGCCTGGCCGATGATCGAGTGGGTGCTGGACACCCGGCTGCAGCATCTGCATCGCCCGGCCGGCTACCTGGAACGCGGGCTCATCGTGCAGGGTGCGATGGAGTCGGAACTCACCCCGCTGATGCTGCGCATCGAGCAAGAGCACGAGCAGGTCAAGGTCTACAGCCTGCCCAGCGTGGACGATGCCCAGTGGGGGCGGCACATCGAGATCGGCGTCAAGGGCGAACCCCGGCGCGTGCAAGCGGCGTTCGATGTGCTCAGACAGGGCTTGATCGCACTCGGCGCGGACATTCGCACCGAAACGGTGCGTTCGATCTGAGAAGCACGAAAGCGGGGCGTGACGCACCATATCGGTGCGCCTCGCGCATCGCCGCGGCCGCGCCGCGGGGGCCTGTCGGCGGGGGCGAGCCCAGGCACGCAGGCCTTGCGCGCATCGCCGTTCGCCATGGTGCGAAATCACCGGCGTGTGGCATGGATTCTGCTAGATTTGCGAGCAGGGTCGAGCGAACCCGCGGCCAGTCGCGTGGGCGACCGCGCCGGGGTGCGCGACCGGGCCGAAGCCGCGGGCCGTTCCCTCCATACAACCGAACATCCATTCTGGAGAACTTGCATGACCAAACAGGTTGCTGACGTACTGAACATGGTGAAGGAAAACGACGTCAAATTCGTCGATTTCCGCTTCACGGACACCCGCGGCAAGGAACAGCACGTGACCGTGCCGGTGTCGGCGTTCGATGAAAGCAAGTTCACCCAGGGTCATGCCTTCGACGGTTCCTCGGTCGCCGGCTGGAAGGGCATCGAGGCCTCGGACATGCTGCTGATGCCCGACGCCAGCACCGCCAACATCGACCCGTTCATGGAAGAGACCACGCTGCTGCTGCAGTGCGACGTGCTCGAACCCGGCGACGGCAAGCCCTACGATCGCGACCCCCGCTCCATCGCCAAGAAGGCCGAAGCCTTCCTGAAGGCTTCGGGCATCGGCGACACCGCCTATTTCGGTCCGGAACCCGAGTTCTTCATCTTCGACCAGGTGCGCTGGAACGTCGACATGTCCGGCTGTTTCGTGAAGATCGACTCCGACGAGGCCTCGTGGTCCACCGGTGAGAAGATCGAAGGCGGCAACATGGGTCACCGTCCGGCGGTCAAGGGCGGCTACTTCCCCGTGCCTCCCGTGGACAGCCTGCAGGACATCCGCTCCGAGATGTGCCTCATCCTCGAGCAGATGGGCGTGCCGGTCGAGGTGCACCACCACGAAGTGGCGGGCGCCGGCCAGTGCGAGATCGGCACCATGTTCTCCACCCTGGTGCAGCGCGCCGACTGGACCCAGGTGCTCAAGTACGTGGTGCAGAACGTGGCCCACAGCTACGGCAAGACGGCCACCTTCATGCCCAAGCCGGTGGTGGGCGACAACGGCTCGGGCATGCACGTGCACCAGTCGATCTGGAAGGACGGCAAGAACCTGTTCGCCGGCAACGGCTACGCGGGCCTGTCGGACTTCGCGCTGTACTACATCGGCGGCATCATCAAGCACGCCCGCGCGCTCAACGCCATCACCAACCCGGGCACCAACAGCTACAAGCGCCTGGTGCCGGGCTTCGAGGCCCCGGTGAAGCTGGCCTATTCGGCGCGCAACCGCTCGGCGTCGATCCGCGTGCCCTACGTGCAAAGCGACAAGGCGCGGCGCATCGAAGTGCGCTTCCCCGATCCGACCTGCAACCCGTATCTGGGCTTCGCGGCCATGCTGATGGCCGGCCTCGACGGCGTGGAAAACAAGATCCACCCGGGCGAAGCCGCGAGCAAGAACCTGTACGACCTGCCGCCGGAAGAAGACGCGAAGATCCCGACCGTGTGCTCCAGCCTCGACCAGGCGCTGGGCTACCTGGACCAGGATCGCGGCTTCCTGACCCGCGGCGGCGTGTTCAGCAACGACTTCATCGATGCCTACATCGCGCTGAAGATGGAAGAGGTCACGCGCTTCCGCATGACCACCCATCCGGTCGAGTTCGACATGTACTACTCGCTTTGATGTCCGCGTCCGTCAGGGCCCGCGAGGGCCCGCGGCGGACAGGGCAGGGAGCGCCGCCGGCGCCGCAGTCGCGAGATTGCGGCGCCGGTTTACTTTACACTCGGGCACCTGCCCGCCGTCGTGCGGGCGCCGCCGATCATGGCCGTTGACCGGTCCGTTCTTCCAGGGTTTGCGATGCGCACCGTTGCCGTTGGCCGTCTTGTTCTCCTGACCTGTCTGGGCGCTGGCGCCATGGCCGCCGCGTCGGCGCAGGACGTCGATCCCAGTCGCGTGTACCGCTGCCCCGACAACTCCTACACCAACATGCTCAGCGTGGTGCGGGAGAAGAACTGCCAGCCGGTGGACAACGCCAACATCAGCGTGCTGGCCCCGACGCCGACGCCGGCCCCGGCAGCCCGGGGGCGCCGCGCCCCGCGCCATGCCTCGGGTCCCGACCAGGTGAGCTCCGGCGCGCAGAGCGAACGCGACGCCGAGGCCCGCCAGCTGCTGCAAAGCGAACTGCAGACCCAACAGGCCAAGCTGGCCCAGCAGCTCAAGGAGTACAACAACGGGCAGCCGCAGCGCCTGGGCGACGAGCGCAACTACCAGAAGTACCTGGACCGCGTGCAGGCGATGAAGCAGCAGATCGACCTGACCCAGTCCAACATCGACGCGCTGCAGCGAGAGCTGCAGCATTACGCGAACTGACGGTGTGAACGAGGCCGCGCTGTCAGTCTCCGGCGGTGACGACGAGCGCCCGGAAGGCGCGTTGCACGCGGCGGCCGCGCTCGACTGGCTGGCCACGATGGTCGCCGTGGTGGACGCCGACGGGCGGGTCGTGCATGCCAACGCCTCGCTGGAGGCAGGCCTGGGCCTGTCGCGGCGCCAGCTGCTGGGCCACGAGTTCGATCACTGGCTGACCCGCCACGGGCCGCTGCGCGAGGCCCTGCGCCAGGTGCTCGCGGAGGAGTTCTCCAGCAAGCGCTTCGACGACGCGATGATCGCGCGCGCCGGCGCGGAGGCGATTCCGGTGCAGGTGGTCGTCTCGCGCACCGATTCGCCCGATCTGCTGCTGGTCGAGCTGCTCGAGCTGGGTCAGCAAAGCCGCCAGGAGCGCGAGGAGCAGTGGCATCGCCAGGCGCAGGCGAGCAAGGACCTGATCCGCAACCTCGCGCACGAGATCAAGAATCCCCTGGGCGGCATCCGCGGCGCCGCGCAACTGCTGCAGTCCGAGCTGGACAGCCGCGAGCTGCGCGAGTACACGCGGGTGATCATCCACGAGGCCGACCGGCTGCAGAGCCTGGTGGACCGGCTGCTGGCGCCGCACCGGCGCCCGCACGTGGTGGCCGAACTGAACATCCACGAGGTGCTGGAGCGCGTACGCTCGGTGATCCTGGCCGAGTTCCCGCGCGGCCTCGAGGTGGTGCGCGATTACGACGCCAGCCTGCCCGAGCTGCGCGGCGACCGCGAGCAGCTGATCCAGGCCGTGCTGAACATCGCGCACAACGCGGCGCTGGCGCTGGCCGAGCGCCGCGCCGCCGGGGACGCGCGCATCGTGTTCAAGACACGCATCGCACGCCAGGTCACGGTGGCCAAGCAGCGCCATCGCCTGGCATTGGTCTTGCATGTGACGGACAACGGCCCCGGCATCCCGGAACACATCAAGGATCGCATGTTCTTTCCGCTGGTCTCGGGGCGGGACGGTGGCTCTGGCCTGGGATTGTCCCTGGCGCAGACCTTCATCCAACAGCATCAGGGGACCATCGAGTGCGACAGCCAGCCCGGACACACCGACTTCCGCATCCTGCTGCCTCTGGCCTGAGCCGGGCGGGGGGGCCGCGATGAAGCCCATCTGGATCGTCGACGACGATCAATCCATCCGTTTCGTGCTGCAGAAGGCGCTGGAGAAGGCCGACCTGCCCGTGCGCAGCTTCGCCAGCACGCGCGAGGTGCAGGCGGCGCTGGCCACCGAGCAGCCGCAGGTGCTGGTGTCGGACATCCGCATGCCGGGAGGAAGCGGCATCGCGCTGCTGCAGGAACTCAAGCGCAGCCAGCCGCAGCTTCCGGTGATCATCATGACCGCCTACTCCGACCTGGACAGCGCGGTGTCGGCCTTCCAGAGCGGAGCCTTCGAATACCTGAGCAAGCCCTTCGATGTCGACAAGGCGGTGGACCTGATCCGCCGCGCGGTCGACGAGAGCCTGCGCGAGCAGGGCGCCGAGACCTCGGGCGTGGAGACCCCCGAGCTGCTGGGGCAGGCGCCGGCCATGCAGGACGTGTTCCGGGCCATCGGGCGCCTGTCGCCCTCGCTGGTGACGGTGCTGATCACCGGCGAGTCGGGCAGCGGCAAGGAGCTGGTCGCGCAGGCGCTGCATCGCCACAGTCCTCGCGCGCAAGGGCCGTTCGTGGCCATCAACACCGCGGCGATTCCGCGCGATCTGCTGGAAAGCGAGCTGTTCGGGCACGAGCGCGGCGCCTTCACCGGCGCGCAGGCCTCGCGCCGGGGGCGTTTCGAACAGGCCGAGGGCGGCACGCTGTTCCTGGACGAGATCGGCGACATGCCCTACGAGCTGCAGACGCGGCTGTTGCGCGTGTTGTCGGACGGGCATTTCTATCGCGTCGGCGGCCATGCGCCGATACGCGCCAACGTGCGCGTGATCGCGGCCACGCACCAGAACCTGGAGCAGCGCGTACGCGACGGGCAGTTCCGCGAGGACCTGTTCCACCGGCTCAACGTGATCCGTCTGCGCCTGCCGCCGCTGCGCGAGCGCCGCGAGGACATCGAACTGCTGGTGCGGCATTTCCTGCACAAGAGCGCGGCCGAGCTGGGCGTGGAGACCAAGCGCCTGTCGGACGCCGCGCTGGCCGTGCTGCAAGGCTATTCCTTCCCCGGCAACGTGCGCGAGCTGCAGAACCTGTGCCACTGGCTCACGGTGATGGCGCCCGGCCTGGTGGTCGACGTGAAGGATCTGCCGCCCGAGCTCAGCGGCGCGCCGCAGGCCGGAGCCATGGCGGCGGCGACGGCCATCCCGGGCGCGCCGACGGCCGGCGGCGGTGTCGCGCCAGGCGCCGCGACCGAGCCCGCGCCCGGCACCGAGGCGCCGGGTGGCGCGCCGGCGATCGCGCCGGCGCCGGCCCCCGCCGCGTGGGAGTCCGACCTGGCCGGCCAGGCCCGCACCCTGCTGCAGTCGGGCTCGACGCAGGTCATGGACCAGCTCACCCAGCGCTTCGAGCGCGCGGTGATCCTGGCCGCGCTGGAGGTCACCCACGGGCGGCGCATCGAGGCCGCCCAGCGCCTGGGCATCGGGCGCAACACCATCACGCGCAAGATCCAGGAACTGGGGCTGGACGAGTAGACGGCCCCGGCGCCGGGATCAGGCGGCGGGCGTGTCGAGCTCCACCCACACCGGCGCGTGGTCGCTGGGGCGCTCGTTCTTGCGCGGCGCGCGGTCGATGGCGCAGGCGCGCACCCCGGCGCGCAGCGCCTCGGAGACCAACACGTGGTCGATGCGCAGGCCCTGGTTGCGCCGAAACGCCAGGTTGCGGTAGTCCCACCAGCTCCAGCTCTTCTCGGGTTGCTCGAAAAGGCGGAAGGCGTCCACCAGGCCCAGCTCGAGCAGTTTGCGGAAGTGGCCGCGCTCCTCGTCGGTGCAGTGGATCTTGCCCCGCCATGCATCGGGGTCGTAGACGTCACGGTCCTCCGGCGCCACGTTGAAGTCGCCCAGCAGCACCAGCCGGGGATGCGCGGCCAGCTGCCCGGCCAGCCAGTCCTCCAGCGCCTGCAGCCAGCCCATCTTGTAGGCGAACTTCTCGCTGCCCGGCTCCTGGCCGTTGGGGAAATAGGCGCCGACCACCCGCAGGCCGCCGACGCTGGCCGCGATCAGCCGCGCCTGCGGATCGTCCAGGCCCGGCAGGTTGCGCTGCACGTCCTCGGCCGGCGTGCGCGACAGCAGGGCCACGCCGTTGTAGGTCGGCTGCCCGAAGCACTGCGCCTGCCAGCCGGCGGCCAGCAACTCGGCATGGGGAAAGCGGGCGTCGACCAGCTTGGTTTCCTGCAGCACCACGATGTCCGGCTGCTGCGCGGCCAGCCAGTCGAGCAGTTGCGGCAGGCGCACGGCCAGGGAGTTGACGTTCCAGGTGGCGATTTTCATGCGATGGGGATTCGGGGAATGGAACTGGGGGGCGGGTGGCCGAAACCTTTGACCTAAAACAAGAGCATGCGCAAAGTCAACCCCCTGTTTGTGGAAAATAAGCTGCAACCCGATGCAAATTTCACAGGAATCAGTTAACTTTGTGCCTACTTTGGCAAACCCGTCGAAAGGCGGGGACGCAAAGCCTCCGGTCTAACGGCAGAAATGCCCATGACAGCGGGGTTGCCGGCGCGAGTGCGCGTCGTGACTTCTCGAGCTGTAGACGTATTGGCCGCTCAAAGCGGCTGGATGGCAGCGTTGCCACGGTCCGCCCCGAAAAGGGGCGGGGTCCCAGGGAGCAACCGCCATGTCCAGTCTACAGAACCTGTTTCGCACCGCCGCACTTCCGATTCTCGCCGCGATGACCCTCGCGGGTTGCGGCGGCGGCGGCGGGGGCGCAAGCGGCGCCGTCGGCGCCACGGCGTCGACCCAGTCGTACACCAGTACGAGCAACGTGAACGCGCCCGGCGGCGGCACGACGGTGCCGGTCGTCTCGACGAGCACGACGTCGGCACCGAGCACGAGCACGAGCACGAGCACGTCGACGCCCGCTCCCGTTCCCAGCAGCTTCACCGCCGAGAATTCGGTCCAGGTTCCGCATCTCGTCGCGGGTGTGAAGACCTGGGTCACGATGGACCTTCCCTGGTCGTCTTGGACCAACGCCAACGTCACTACCGCGGGATCTTCCACGGGGACGACCTATTACGTCTCGCTCACGGGAAGCGACAGCAACAGCGGAACCTCCGCCCAGAGGGCTTTTGCCACGGTGGCGCACGCGGTTTCGTTGATGCAACCCGGCGACACGCTGCTGTTCGAGCCCGGCGTCTATCACCAGACGATCAACCTGGGCGGCGGGCTGTCCGGCACGAGCGGGCACCCCATCACCTTCGGCAACGCGGGAGGCGGCGCCGTGGTGCTCGACGCATCCCCGGTGATCGCGTCGTCGGCCTGGTCCGCGGTGGGAGGCTCGGTCTACCGGGCCAGCGTGAGCAAGACCCAGGACGGATCGACCAACCTGGCCGTGCCCAACGGCACCGATCCGTCCACCGCGATGGTCGTCGTCGTCAACGACAAGGCGCTTCGCCTGGCGCCCAATGACAACCCGGCCAGCGTCACGCCGGGGAGCGGCACCTTTGCCTACGACGGCTCCACGCTGACCGTGGATTTCGGCTCTGCAGTTCCCTCGTCGGCCACGGTGGTCGTGGCCAACGCGAACAACCCGAGCCCGATTTACTGGTACGGCAGCAATGACCTCGTGTTCGACGGGCTGACCGCCGAGGCTGGCGGCAATTCCGGGATCTGGGGCTATGGAAGCTCCGTGACCATCGAGCATTGCGTCAGCCAGTACAACATCAAGGCCGGCATCAATTTCATGATGATGTCGGGCAACGCGAACGCGAACAACCAGGCGCTGGATAACCTGGTCTACATGAACTCGCTGCACAACTGGCCCCGCGGGACCAACGGCTTCTACTCGTCCGGCGGGGGCTGGAGCGGCGGACTCGCCTTCAGCGACGCCTACAAGGGAGTCGCGCGCGGCAATCTCGTGATCGACAACGGTGGCGAGGGGATCATCAGCTACGGCAGCGGCCCGTCGGAGACCACCGGAAGCGTGCTGTTCGAGAACAACCTCAGCATGGACAACTGGTCCATGCAGATGTATTTCGACAATCAGCCCAACGACATCGCGCGCGGCAACCTGCTGTACTTCTCCGGTTTCGACACCAGCACCTGGGAGTCCCAGACGGACGATCTGTACAAGTACAGCACCTGTCTGGCGCTGGCGGACGAGGCGAACTCCTCGGCCAACATGACGGCCAACCTGGCCAATTCGCAGGTCTACAACAATCTGCTCGTCGGATGCCGCCTGGGGATCACCGAGTACTGGGAAGGCAACGTGCTGTCGGGTCAGCACGGGCTGAAGAACACGCTGATCGCCAACAACACGATCGTGCTCATGCCCACGACGCCAGCGTCCACCTACACGGCGGGCATCTATCTGTGGGACAACGGCACCGCCAACACCAACAGCGCCGTGGTGAACAACCTGGTCATCGGATGGGACTCGACCGAGCCCGTGATCTGGTATCAGGGAACGGGGGCCGACCCGGGTGTGCAGGTCGATCACAATGCCTACTGGAACGCCGGCAACAGCACCAGCTTCATGCTGGGGTTCAACACCGTGTCGAAGGACACCTTCGCGCAGTGGCAGGTGGCGACCGGATACGACCTCGCAGGCTTCTTCGCCAATCCGATGCTCGTGGGCACGAGCGCGCTGTCCAGCCCGTCGCATGCACCGTACGACCAGGCCAACGCCGTGCCGCAATCGGGCTCGCCCTTGATCGGGGCCGGCATCGACCTCTCGTCGTCTTCGCCGGTGGCTGGTGAGACCTTCTCGACCAACCTGGCCGGCCTGGCTCGCGGTTCGAGCTGGACCATCGGGGCGTTCTGATCGTGGCCATCCGGCGATCTCGTCGCGGGCCGCACGGCGGCGAGGCCGCCGTGCGCGGCCTCCCGGGTTGCCTCAGGCTTCCAGCCGGAATCGCTCCACGTTGACGCGCAGCGCGGCCGCCTGGCCGCGCATCTGCTCGGCGGTGGCGGCCAGTTGCTCGGAGGCCGAGGCGTTGTGCTGAGTGGCGGCGTTCACCTGGGTCATCGCCGTGTGGATCTGGGCGATGCCGGTGGACTGCGAGGCGCCGGCGGCGTCGATCTCGGCGATCAGGGTGCTGGTCTTGACGATGCTGGGCACCATCTGCTCCAGCAGCGCGCCGGCGGCCTCGGCCTGCTTGAGCGAGGAGGCGGCCAGCTGGCTGATCTCGCGCGCGGCGACCTGCGAGCGTTCGGCGAGCTTGCGCACTTCGCCGGCCACCACCGCGAAACCCTTGCCGGACTGACCGGCGCGCGCCGCCTCGATGGCGGCGTTGAGCGCCAGCATGTTGGTCTGGTAGGCGATGTCGTCGACCACCGAGATGCGTTCGGCGATGGCGCGCATGTCCTGCAGCGTGCGCTGCACGGCCTCGCCGGTGCCGCGCGCCTGTTGCGCCGCCTGCTCGGCCATGGAGGCCGTCAGACGCGCGCTGTCGGCGCTGCTGCGCACCGAGTCGGCCGAGGCCTCCAGCGTGGCCGAGGTCTGCTCGATCGAGGCCGCCTGCTCCGAGGCCCCCTGCGATACGCTCTGCGCGGTCTCGGCCACCTGCTCGGAGGCCGTGGCCAGCTGGGTCGCGGTGGAGCGCACCTGGCCGATGGTCTCGCCCAGGCCCCGCACCATGTCGCGCATCGCGCTCAGCAACTGCCCGGTTTCGTCGGAGCGGCCGCGCGGCACCTCCAGCGCCAGTTCACCGGCGGCGACGCGGTGCAGCACGCCGACGGCCAGCGCCAGCGGGCGGGTGATGGAGCGGGTGATGGTCACCGCCAGCAGCGCGGCGATCACCACACCGGCCACCCCCAGGGTGATGGCGAAGCCCAGGGCGTGATGGTAGGAGGCCAGCGCGCCGGCCATCGCGGCATCGTCGGCCTGTTTGCGCGAGGCGACGAAGGCCTGCAGGGCGGCCTGCCAGCGCGCCTGCAAGGGACGCACGTCACGCAGCAGGTGCACGGTGGCGAGCATGCCCTGGCTGTGCAGCGCGAAATCGACCACATGCTGAAGGCTCGCCGTGGTGCTGGCGGCGATCGCGGCGATCGCCGCCAGGCGCGCGCGGTCGGCCGGCGTATGCGCGTAGCCGGCCAGCTGGCGCATCTGCAGCGCGTATTCCTGTTCGTGCGCGGCCAGACGTTTGGCCGCGGCCTGGATGGATGTCGGGTTGATCAGCAGCACCACGTCGCGCCCGGCCGAGCCGATCTTCTCGGTGCTCAGCAGGGCGCCGTCCGCCAGGCGTTCGGCGCGGGCGTGGGTCCCGGCCAGGGTCTGCAGGCTGGTCTTGAGTTGCTGCATGTCGTGCACGGCCAACCCCAGCAGGCCGAGCAGCATCAGCACCAGTACGCCGAATCCCAGCGCGAGGCGGGGGCCGATGTTCAAGGTTCGGGAAGAAGTCATGGCCCGAAAATGTAGGATTGCTACAAAATTCGGGCCACGGGGCTTACCCTGAATGCGCAACCGATCGGCGAATTCTTGTCGATCGCGGACGTCTGTGAAAGTTTATTACACGACTCGTTCGAGATCCCTCGGGCCGATGGACTCCGGGAGCCCCCGCGGCAGTTCCAGCACGACCTCGATCGGCAAGGCGCAGGCCGCGGCCACGCGCAGCAGCAGCGCGGGCTCGCCGTTGCTCCAGGCGAGCAGCGCGGCGTCCGCCGCCGGCGCGGGCAGGTCGCGCGCCAGGCGCTCGGCCTGCGCGGCCACCGCATCGGCGGGATCGAGCAGGCGCACCGCGTCGCCGACGGCGTCGCGGATGCCCTCGGCCAGCAGCGGATAGTGGGTGCAGCCGAGCACCACGCGGGTGCAGCCGGCTTCGCGCAAGGGGCGGCAGTAGCCGCGCAGCAGTTCCAGGGTGCGTGGCGCCTGCGGTCCGTCGCGCTCGATGGCCTCGACCAGTCCCGGGCAGGCCTGCAGCACCACCGCGGCGCCGGTGCCATGCTGCTCCAGCAGCTTGCGGAACCGGCCGCTGGCCAGCGTGGCGCTGGTGGCCAGCACGCCCACCGGACCGTCCGCTTCGGCGCGCGCGGCCAGCGCCGGCTTGATGGCCGGCTCGATGCCCACGAAGCGCACCTCGGGCCACTCGGCGCGAAGCTCGGCGATGGCCAGCGCGGTGGCCGTGTTGCAGGCCACCACGATGAGCTGCGCGCCTTGGGCGAGCAGGAAGCGGGTGAGCACCCGCGAGCGTTCCTGCACGTAGGCGGCGTCGCGTTCGCCGTAGGGCGCGAAGGCGGAGTCGGCCGCGTACAGCAGGCGCGCGCGCGGCATGCGCCTGTGCAGCGCGGCCAGCACCGTGAGCCCGCCCACGCCCGAATCGAACACGCCGATGCACGGCGCCGCCTCGCGTTCCGTGGCGCTGGGCGCGGGGCTGGGCGCGGCGGGCGCGATCTCGGTCACCGCGGTCTCGGCGAAATGCCGGCCATCAGGCGGTGGTCACCGGAATCTTGCCGATGCGCGCCTGCCATTCGGCCGGGCCGGTCCTGTGCACCGATTCGCCCTGGGAATCCACCGCCACGGTGACCGGCATGTCGCGCACGTCGAACTCGTAGATCGCCTCCATGCCGAGATCGGGGAAGGCCAGCAGGCGCGAACTCTTGATGGCCTTGGACACCAGGTAGGCGGCGCCCCCGACGGCGATCAGGTAGGCGCTCTTGTGCTTGCGGATGGCCTCCAGCGCCACCGGCCCGCGCTCGGCCTTGCCGACCATGGCGATGAGTCCGGTCTGCGCCAGCATGGTCTCGGTGAACTTGTCCATGCGCGTGGACGTGGTGGGGCCCGCGGGACCCACGGCCTCGTCGCGCACCGGATCGACCGGACCCACGTAGTAGATCACCCGGTTGGTGAAGTCCACCGGCAGCTTCTCGCCCTTGGCCAGCATGGAGCTGATGCGCGCGTGCGCCGCATCGCGGCCGGTGAGCAGCTTGCCCGACAGCAGCAGGGTCTCGCCGGGCTTGAAGGCGGCGACCTGCTCGGGCGTGAGGGTGTCGAGGTCCACGCGCCGGCTCTTCTGGGTGTCCGGGGTCCAGTGCACGGCGGGCCACAGGTCCAGGCTGGGCGGCTCCAGATACACCGGGCCCTGGCCGTCGAGCACGAAGTGGGCATGGCGCGTGGCGGCGCAGTTGGGGATCATGGCCACCGGCAGGTTGGCGGCGTGGCAGGGCCAGTGGCGGATCTTCACGTCCAGCACGGTGGTCAGCCCGCCCAGGCCCTGCGCGCCGATGCCCAGCGCGTTGACCTTCTCGTACAGCTCGATGCGCAACTCCTCGAAGCGGTCGCGCGGTCCGCGCGTGAGCAGCTCGCTCATGTCGATGTCGTCCATCAGCGCCTGCTTGGCCATCAGCACGGCCTTCTCGGCGGTGCCGCCGATGCCGATGCCCAGCATGCCCGGCGGGCACCAGCCGGCGCCCATCGTGGGCACGGTCTTGAGCACCCAGTCGACCAGGCTGTCCGAGGGGTTGAGCATGGCGAACTTGGACTTGGCCTCCGAGCCGCCGCCCTTGGCGGCGACCTGCACGTCCACCGTGTTGCCGGGCACGAGTTCGACGTGCAGCACCGCCGGCGTGTTGTCGCGCGTGTTCTTGCGCCCGAACAGCGGGTCGGCGAGCACCGAGGCGCGCAGCTTGTTGTCCGGGTTCAGGTAGCCGCGGCGCACACCCTCGTCGACGGCGTCCTGCAGCGAGCCGCTCAGGCCCTCGAAGCGCACGTCCATGCCCACGCGCAGGAACACGTTGATGATGCCGGTGTCCTGGCAGATCGGGCGGTGGCCCTCCGCGCACATGCGGCTGTTGGTCAGGATCTGCGCGATGGCGTCGCGCGCGGCCGGGCTCTGCTCGCGCTCGTAGGCCATCGCCAGGTGGCGGATGAAGTCGGCCGGGTGGTAGTAGCTGATGAACTGCAGCGCGGCGGCGATGGACTCCACCAGGTCTTCCTGGCGGATCACGGTGCTGGTCATGGGGCGGTCTCCGGGAGGCGGGATGATCTTCGGGTTATCCCGGCATGTTAAGCCCGCCGCCCCGGCTCAGTGGTTGGCGGATTCGTGCTCCTCGCTCATGTGGATGGTGCGGGTCATGATTCGGTCGGTCCAGGCCACGGCCAGCGCCGACAACAGGAAGGTGACATGGATGGCCGTCTGGGCGATCAGCGCCTTCACGCTGTAGGCGTCGGCGTTGATGAAGGTGCGCAGCAGGTGGATGGAGGAAATGCCGATGATGGCCATGGCCAGCTTGACCTTGAGCACCGAGGCGTTGACGTGCGACAGCCACTCCGGGTGGTCGGGATGCTGCTCCAGGTAGGTGCGCGACACGAAGGTCTCGTAGCCGCCGATGATCACCATGATCAGCAGGTTGGCGATCATCACCACGTCGATCAGGCTCAAGGCCACGAGCATGATCGTGGTCTCGCCCAGGCGCGTGGGAGGCGGACCTTCCATGGCCGCGCGTCCCGCAGCCTGCCCTTCCAGCAGGTGCTGCAGCGCCGCCTGGCTACCCGAGGCGGCGCGTACCAGGTCGAACAATTCCAGCCAGAAATGCACCACGTACACGCCCAGCGCGACGATCAGGCCGAGATACAGCGGCAACTGCAGCCAGCGGCTGAGGAACAGCAGGCGAGCCACCGGCGGGATGGGACGCTCGGGAGTGGGAGTGGGGCTCATGGATCCGGGGAGGGGCGCGGAGAAGGGGGCGGGAAAGGCGGCGCGTGCAGCGGTCGCCGCCGGGCCGGGCGGAATTGCATGCAAGTGTAAACGCGAGCATGCGCGGGGAAATCGCGCCGGACCGTCGCGTTGCGCGACGTCAGGGCGCTGTAAGAGCCTGGAGTACACAATCGGACTCCTACCGCCTACAGTGGGACCTGACAGCGGGCGCGCGAGCCCGCCGGGTACCCGAACGCGGCACGAACCGCCCAACCCTCTGGAGACAACCATGAGCGAACAACAAGCCCCCGAGCATCAGCCGCTGAAGACCTACTACCCGTCGTCGCAGGCGGTGCAGGGAGCGCGGATCTCGGGCATGGACGCGTATCGCGCGCTGGTGGACGAGGCCGAGCGCGATTTCGAGGGGTTCTGGGCGCGCCTGGCGCGCGAAGGGCTGAGCTGGCACAAGCCGTTCACGCACACGCTGGACGCCAGCGGCGCGCCGTTCTACAAGTGGTTCACCGACGGGCTGATCAACGTCTCGTACAACTGCCTGGACCGCCACGTGGAGGCAGGCAAGGGCGAGCGCACGGCCATCGTGTTCGAGGCCGACGACGGCAAGGTCACGCGCGTGAGCTACGGCGAGCTGCTCGAGCGCACCTGCAGGATGGCCAACGGGCTCAAGAGCCTGGGGGTGAAGAAGGGCGACCGGGTGGTGATCTACATGCCCATGTCGGTCGAGGGCGTGGTGGCCATGCAGGCCTGCGCGCGCATCGGCGCCACCCACTCGGTGGTGTTCGGCGGCTTCTCGGCGCAGTCGCTGCGCGACCGCATCGAGGACGCGGGCGCGGTGCTGGTGATCACCGCCGACGAGCAGCGCCGCGGCGGCAAGTCGCTGCCCCTGAAGGCCATCGTCGACGAGGCGCTGGCGCTGGGCGGCTGCGACAGCGTGCGCAACGTCGTGGTGTACCGGCGCACCGGCGGCAACGTGGCTTTCAACCCCAAGGGCGACCTGTGGCTGCACGAGCTGGTGCAGGCGCAGCCCGCGCAGTGCGCGCCCGAGTGGGTGGAGGCCGAGCATCCGCTGTTCCTGCTGTACACCTCCGGCTCCACCGGCAAGCCCAAGGGGGTGCAGCACTCCACCGCGGGCTACCTGCTGTGGGCCCAGCTGACCATGCAGTGGACCTTCGACATCCGCCCCGACGACCTGTTCTGGTGCACGGCCGACATCGGCTGGGTCACCGGCCACACCTACATCGCCTACGGTCCGCTGGCCTGCGGGGCCACCGAGATCGTGTTCGAGGGCGTTCCGACCTTCCCGGACGCCGGGCGGTTCTGGAAAATGATCCAGGACCACAAGGTCACGATCTTCTACACCGCGCCCACGGCGATCCGCTCGCTGATCAAGGCGGCGGAGGCCAACGCGGCCGCGCATCCGCGCAACTACAAGCTCGATTCCCTGCGCATCCTGGGCACGGTGGGCGAGCCGATCAACCCGGCGGCCTGGGAGTGGTACTACCAGAACATCGGCGGCGGCCGCTGCCCGGTGGTCGACACCTGGTGGCAGACCGAGACCGGCGGGCACATGATGACCCCGCTGCCCGGAGCCACGCCGATGGTGCCGGGATCGTGCACGCTGCCGTTGCCGGGGGTGTTCGCCGAGGTGGTCGACGAGACGGGCCACGACCTGCCCTGGGGCACCGGGGGCATCCTGGTGATCAAGAAGCCCTGGCCGTCGATGATCCGCACCATCTGGGGCGATCCCGAGCGTTTCAAGAAGAGCTACTACCCCGAGGAGCTCAAGGGCTACTACCTGGCCGGCGACGGCGCCATCCGCGATCCCAACACCGGCTACTTCACCATCACCGGGCGCATCGACGACGTGCTCAACGTGTCGGGCCACCGCATGGGCACGATGGAGATCGAATCCGCGCTGGTGTCGCACCCGCTGGTGGCCGAGGCCGCGGTGGTGGGGCGCCCGGACGAGCTCACCGGCGAGGCGATCTGCGCCTTCGTGGTGCTCAAGCGCCCGGTGCCCACGGGCGAGGAGGGGGTGCAGATCGCAGCCGAGTTGCGCAACCACGTCGGGCGCGAGATCGGCCCCATCGCCAAGCCCAAGGACATCCGCTTCGGCGACAACCTGCCGAAGACCCGTTCGGGCAAGATCATGCGCCGCCTGCTGCGCACCCTGGCCAAGGGCGAGCAGATCACCCAGGACACCTCGACCCTGGAGAATCCGGCGATCCTGGAGCAGCTGGCGCGCAATCACTGAGCGCCACGGGGGCCGGTCGCGCGGGGGCCGTCCCCGGCAATGCGCTGTCGCGCGGGCCGGTGCGATGCACCGGCCCTGTTTCAGGCGCAGGCTGCCTCAGGCAGCGGGCAGGGGTACCGCCAGCAGCCCGCTGCGGCCCGGCACGCTGCCCATGCCCACCTCGCGCACCGGCAAGGCGCGCGTGTCCAGCGTGGCGGCGTAGCCGCCCAGCGTGCCGATGCGCAGACCCGCGGCCATCCAGCCCTGCAGCAGGGCTTCGAACACCGGGCTGAGCTGGCCGCCTTCCAGTTCGGCGTGCAGCGTGTAGACGTGGTCGCGGCCGTCCAGCGAAAGCTTCAGCAGGTGCTCGGCGACGTTGTCCGCGCTGATGCCGTCCACCCCGATCAGCTCGTCCAGCGTGGGCAGCGTGGTCGGCAGCTGCGGCACCTCGAGCACGCGTTCGCCGATGCGCGGCAGGAAGGGGGCGTCGCCGCGGCAGTCGGAGGCCAGGCTGAAGCCCAGCTCCTGTTCCAGTTCGTAGGCCTGCGGATTCATCTGCCAGCCGGCGGCTCCGTGCACCTCCGGGGCGCGTCCGAACACCTCGCCGAAGCGCTGGACCGCCAGCTGCAGCTGGCGCCGGGTCCATTCGCGGTCGCGCCGCGCCACATGGTCCTGCCACAGCACGTGGTCCCAGGTGTGCACGCCGACTTCGTGCCCTGCACGCCAGCAGGCGCGCATCGGCTCGGCCGCGCGACGCCCGATGTCGGGGCCGGGCAGCAGCGTGCCGTACAGCAGGGTCTTGAGCCCGTAGTTGCTGCCCACCGAGGTGCGGCGCACCTTGGCGAGGAAGCCGGGGCGGAAGATGCGCTTGAGCGCGCGCCCGGTGTGGTCCGGGCCGAGGCTGAACAGGAAGGTGGCGCGAAGTTCGTGGCGCGCCAGCTGGCGCAGCAGCGCCGGCACCCCCTCGAGGGTGCCGCGCAGCGTGTCCACGTCGACCTTGAGGGCGATGCGGGGCATGGGAGGCTCGGAGCGTGCGGTCCCTGTCAGTTGCCGGCTTCGTCCACCAGCGCGCGCGCCTGCGCGATCTGGCCGCGGTAGGCCTCGAAGATCTTGCGCAGCGCGGTGTCCATGTCGGTGCGCGGCGCCCAGTCGAGGTCGCGCATGGTGTTGGTGATCTTGGGCACGCGGTTGGGCACGTCCTGGTAGCCGGCGCCGTAGTAGGCGCCCGAGCTGGTTTCCACCAGCTGCACCTTGTGCGCGGTCTCGGCGTACTCGGGAATGCTGGCGGCCATGCGCAGCATGCGCTCGGCCAGGTCGCGCACCGAATGGTTGTTGGCCGGGTTGCCGATGTTGTAGATCTGGCCGCTGGCCACGCCGCGCGGGTTCTCGATGATGCGCATGAGCGCGTCGATGCCGTCGTCGATGTCGGTGAAGGCACGCTTTTGCATGCCCCCGTCGACCAGGCTGATGTTCTCGCCGCGCACGATGTGGCCGAGGAACTGGGTCACCACCCGCGAGCTGCCTTCCTTGGCGGAGAAGATGGTGTCCAGCCCGGCGCCGATCCAGTTGAAGGGGCGGAACAGCGTGTAGTCCAGTCCTTCCTGCTGGCCGTAGCCGGCGATCACGCGGTCCATCAACTGCTTGGAGCAGGCGTAGATCCAGCGCGGCTTGTTGATCGGGCCGTACACCAGCGGCGAGGCCTCGGGGTCGAACTCGCCGTCCGGGCACATGCCGTAGACCTCGGAGGTCGACGGGAACACCAGGTGCTTGCGGTGCTTGACCGCGGCGCGAACGATCGGCAGGTTGGCCTCGAAGTCCAGTTCGAACACCCGCAGCGGCGCCTTCACGTAGGTGGCCGGCGTGGCGATGGCCACCAGCGGAAGGATCACGTCGCACTTGCGCACGTGGTATTCGATCCACTCCTTGTTGATCGTGATGTCGCCCTCGAAAAACCGGAACCGCGGCTTGTCCAGCAGGTCGGCGATGCGGTCGGTGTTCATGTCCATGCCGTACACCTCCCAGTCGGTGGTGCCGAGGATGCGCTTGGACAGGTGGTGGCCGATGAAGCCGTTGACTCCGAGGATCAGGATTTTTTTCATGATGAATGGTGCAAGAGATGTGCGATGCGTTGCGGCTCCAGGGCCAGGCCGGGCTGCGCGCTGTCCCAGACCTGCTGCAGGTGCAGCACGCCGCCGTCGCCGCAGCGGGCCAGCAGCGCACCCGCACGGAGATGAAGACCTTCGGGCGCGCCGGGTTCCAGTGCGGCCGCCAGCGCCGGCGCGGCGTGTCGGGCGCGCGCCACCAGCAGACGGCGTCCGCCCGCCTCGAAGAATGCGCCGGGGTAGGGCGGCGCCACGGCCCGCATGAGGTTGTAGACCTGCGCGGCCGGCCGGCTCCAGTCGATGCGCCCGTCCTCGGGCTTGCGCCCGCCGAAGTAGCTGCCCTGCTCGAGGCGGTTCGGACGCCGCGGGAGTTCGCCGCGCAGCAGCGCCGGCAGCACCTGCCACAGCGCGATCTCGGCGGCCACCGTGACCTTGTCGAACACCTCGCGCGCGGTGTCGTCGGGCAGGATGGGCACCGCCTGCTGCGCGACGATGTCGCCGGCGTCGGGCTTGGCCTGCATCAGGTGCAGCGTGGCGCCGGTCTCGGTCTCGCCGTGCAGCACGGCCCAGTTCACCGGCACGCGCCCGCGGTAGCGCGGCAGCAGCGAGCCGTGCATGTTCAGCGCCGCCACGCGCGCGGCATCCAGCACCGCCTGCGGCAGCATGCGCCGGAAGTAGAAGGAGAACACGTAGTCGGCGTGCAGCGCGCGCACGCGCTCGATCTGCGCCGGCTCCAGCCCCTGGTCGACCAGCAGCACGGGGATGCCGTGCTCCGCGGCGACGTCGGCCACGCGCTCGAACCACAGGTTCTCGCCCGGGTCGTCCGGGTGGGTGACCACCAGTTCCACGCGCATGCCGCGCGCCAGCAGGGTGCGCAGGCAGCGCGCGCCCACGTTGTGGTAGGCGAACACCACGGCTCGCGTGGCGCCCTGCGCGGTGGTCGCGGAGGCCTGGGTCATCGGGCCTGCGCGGAGCCGGCGTCCGCGGTGTCGTCGAGCACGGCCTGCACCACGTAGCGCGGACGCCCGCGCACCTGCTCGTAGATGCGCCCGATGTACTCGCCCAGCAGGCCGATGCTGAACAGCAGCACGCCCAGCAGGCAGAAGGTGATGGCGAACAGCGTGAACACGCCCTGCACCTGGGAGCCGAACAGCAGCCGGTCGACCATCAGCAGCACGAACAGCGCGCCCGAGGCCAGCGCCAGCGCGATGCCCAGGAAGGACATGAACTGCAGCGGGATCAGCGAAAAGCCGGTGACCAGGTCGAAGTTCAGGCGCACCAGCTTGAACAGCGAGTACTTCGACTCGCCGGCCGCGCGCTCCTCGTGTCCCACCTCGATTTCCGTGGGATTGAGCGAGAAGGTGTAGGCCAGCGCCGGCACGAAGGTATTGACCTCGTGGCAGCGGTTGATGGTGTCGACCACGTGGCGCCCGTAGGCACGCAGCATGCAGCCCTGGTCGGTCATGCGCACGCGGGTGATGGTTTCGCGCAGCCGGTTCATCCACAGGCTGGCGTTGCGCCGGAACCAGCTGTCCTGGCGCTGGCGCCGGATGGTGCCGACGTAGTCGTAGCCCTCGCGCATCTTGGCCACCAGCCGGCCGATCTCCTCCGGCGGGTTCTGCAGGTCGGCGTCCAGGGTGACGATGATCTCGCCGCGGCAATGCTCGAAGCCGGCCAGGATGGCCATGTGCTGGCCGTAGTTGCCGTTGAACAGGATCACCCGGGTCACGTCGGGGCGCTCGCGTTGCTGGGCCGCCAGCAGCGCGGCGGAGCGGTCGCGGCTGCCGTCGTTGACGAAGATGACCTCGTAGGGCTCGCCCAGTGCGTCGAGCGCCGGGTACAGGCGGGCGTACAGCGAGGCCAGGCCGTCCTGCTCGTTGTACACGGGCACGACCACCGAAACCGCGGGCTGGATGGAGGGCTGCTGGCTCATACCCCGAATTCTCGCAGCACTGCCGAAAACTCACGCACGACCCGCTCGATGTCGCCGTCGCGCATGGCGGGAAACAGGGGCAGCGTGAGGATGCCGGCGCCGATGCGCTCGGCCTGCGGGAAGTCGCCCGGCTTGAACCCCAGCTTGCGGTACAGGCTGAACAGGTGGATGGGCGGATAGTGCACGCCGCTGCCGATGCCGCGGTCCTTCAGCGCCTGCATCACCGCCGCGCGCGGCGCCTGCGTCGGCAGCACCACCTGGAACATGTGCCAGTTGGAGTCCTCGAACTCGCGCGGCGGCAGTTGCACGCCGCGCGCGTCGAGTCCGGCCGCATCGGCGGCCGCGAAGTAGGCCCGCGCCAGCTCGCGCCGGCGCGCGTTGAAGGCCTCCACGCGCTGCAGCTGGCCCCAGCCCACGCGGGCCGCCACGTCGGTCAGGTTGGCCTTGCCGCCCACCAGGTCGACGTCCATGCCGTCGAGGCCGAAGCGCCGCACCCCCTGCAGGCGGTAGCGTTCGGCCAGCGCCGGGTCGGCGTCGGCCGGCAGCACCAGGCAGCCGCCCTCGATGCTGGTGGCGTTCTTGTTGGGATGGAAACTGAAGGAGGCGAAATCCCCGAAACTGCCCACGCGGCGTCCCCGCCAGCTGCTGCCGATGGCCTGCGCGGCATCCTCCAGCACCCGCAGGCCGCGACGCGCGGCGATGTCGTACAGGCGGTCGAGGTCGCAGGGCAGGCCGGCCAGGTGCACCGGCAGCAGCACCCGCGTGGCGGGGCCGATCGCGGCCTCGAGCTGATCCAGGTCGAGGTTGCGCGTGCGCGGGTCGATGTCCACGAACACCGGGCGCGCGCCCACCGCCAGGATCACGTTGGCGGTGGCCACCCACGACAGCGGGGTGGTGATGACCTCGTCGCCGGCGCCCACGCCCATCATGCGCAGCGCGATCTCCATGGTCACGGTGCCGGAGTTGAAGGCGCGCACCGTGCGTCCGCCGAAGTACTCCGACAGCGCCTGTTCGAAGCGGGCATTCCACGGTCCCGTGGTCAGCCAGCCCGAGCGCAGCACCTCGACCACGCCGGCGATGGTCTCCTCGTCGATGTCGGGGCGGGTGAAGGGCAGGAACTCGGCGGCCGGGCCGCCGGCGGCGTGGGATGCGGACATGGAAGCCTTTCAGGTACGGGCGAGCAGGACGACGCCGGCGATGATGATGCCGATTCCCAGCAGCTTCTGCGCGCTCAGGGACTCGCCGAACAAGCCCCAGGCGGCGAAGGCGGTGACCACGTAGCCCAGCGAGAGCATCGGATAGGCGATCGACACCTGCACGCGGGTCAGCGCGAGGATCCACACCACCACCGACACCGCGTAGCAGGCCAGGCCGGCGAGGATCTGCCACTGCATCGCGAAATGCAGCCCGGCGCGCAGGATGTGCCCGGCGGTGAAGGTGAAATGACCGGCGGTGTCGGCGCCGGCCTTGATCAGCAGTTGCGCGGCGGCGTTGAGCATCACACCGGTCAGCACGAGCGCGAAGGCCACGGGCGTCAAGGTTGCTTCTCCTGGAGGGATGGGGGATTCCATGCCGCCGGCAGGCGCGCGCGCGCCTGGCTCGCCGCGGCGCCGTAATCCTGGTCGGGGCGCGCCACGACCACGTAGCGGGGGGTGCTGTCGATCACCAGCAGCGGCAGCCCGAGCGCGCGCAGCGCCGGCAGTTCGCCGCTGGGCATGAAGGCCAGTGGAAGCTTCGCGGCGCGCCAGCGCGCGGCGAAGTCGCCCAGCGTGGGAACCCACAGCGAGGGTTGCTGGTCGATGCCGAAATCGAGTTCGCCGCGGTACTGCACCACCGTGACCTTGCGGCGCAGGTAGAAGGGTAGCGTCTGGTCGTAGGTGGCCACCGTGTAGAAGGGCTGGTCCTTGTGCAGCCAGGGCCGGATGGCCGTCACCACGTCACGCGTGGAGGCGGTGCGCCCGAGGATCTGGAAGGCCTGGGTGGCCACGGTCAGGCCGACGAACATGCTGCCGGCCAGCGCCAGCACCGCCAGGCTGCGGCGCCCGTGCCGTTCCCAGCGCCAGGCGGCGAGCGCCCCGACCAGGCCCAGCCCCGCGGTGATCTCCAGCCACCAGCCGAAGCGCTGGTACAGCGCACCCGGGGTCACCGAGGTGCCGGCGCGCCAGAGCTGCGTGAAGCCGATGCCGGCGGCCAGGCTGAGCAGCGCCCACAGCGCGAACTGCCAGCCCAGCGCACGCGAGCGGGCCCGCGCCAGGTACTCGCCCAGCAGCAGCGCCAGCGCCGGGAACATGGGCAGCACGTACGACGGCAGCTTGGAGTGCGAGGCGCTGAAGAACACGAAAATGAACCCCGCCCACACCACCAGCACGCGCCGCGTGCGCAGCGAGCCGGGACTCTCGTCGGCCGGCGGCAGCAGGCTGCGACGACCGCTGCGCCACAACGCCGGCACCAGGGCTCCCAGCCAGGGCATGACGCCCAGCAGCAGGATCGGCACGAAGTAGTACCAGGGGCCCGGGCGCGACAGGTCGGGCGTGGCGAAGCGGTCGAACTGCTGGTAGATGAAGTAGAAATGGAAGAATTCGGGGTTGCGCAACTGCACCATCACGTGCCAGGGCAGCGCGACGGCCAGCAGCAGCGCCAGGCCGGGCAGGATGTGCAGGCGCCGCCACAGCCCCCATTCCAGGCTCCACAGCGTGTACAGCACCAGGGTCATGCCGGGGAAGGCCAGTCCGATGAGCCCCTTGGACAGCAGCGACAGCCCCATGAAGCCCCAGCAGGCCAGCATCCAGCCGCGCTCGGCGGCGCGCGACACGCCGTCGCGCTGGGCCAGCAGGAAACTCAGCAGGCTGCCGCCCAGGCAGGCCGACACCCCCATGTCGAGGGTGTTGATGTGGCCCATGGCGAGCCAGTACACGCAACTCGCCAGCACGGCGCCGGCGTACAGACCGGCGCGGCGCCCCCACAGCAGGCAGCCGGCGAGGGCGGTGAAGGCGATGCCGAACAATCCGCTGAGCCCGGTCCACAGGCGCGCCTGCCACTGGCCGATGCCGAACACCTCGTAGCTGGCGGCGGTGGCCCAGTACTGCAGCGGGGGTTTCTCGAAATACTTGAACCCGTCCAGGCGCGGGGTGACCCAGTCGCCGGTGCGCACCATTTCGCGGGGAATCTCGGCGTAGCGGCCTTCGTCGGTGGGGACCAGGTCGCGCACGCCCAGCACGCCCAGCCACAGGATGGCCAGCAACGCGCCCAGCGCCAGCAGGGCGCGGCGCGAAGGCAGGGGGTCTCGGAGGGTTTCTTCGGAGGAGGATTCGGTCACGGCGGGGTGCGCGACGGTGCGCGGGCGGCATTTTAGCCGCCCGCCTGAGCCGCTCCGCCTACTCCGCCAGCGCCTGCCAGGCCGGTACGTAGGGCAGGCCGAGCGCCTGCGCCACCGCCGGGTGGGTGATGCGCCCGTGGTGCACGTTCAGTCCGGCCAGCAGGTGCGGGTCCTCCTCGCAGGCGCGCGCCCAGCCCTTGCCGGCCAGGTCCAGCACGAAGGGCAGCGTGGCGTTGTTCAGCGCGTAGGCGGACGAACGTGCCACCGCACCGGGCATGTTGGCCACGCAATAGTGCACCACGCCGCATTCGATGTAGGTGGGGTGCTCGTGGGTGGTCGGGCGCGAGGTCTCGAAACACCCGCCCTGGTCGATGGCCACGTCGACCACGACGGCACCCGTGCGCATGCGCGCGAGCATGTCGCGGCGCACCAGCCTGGGGGCCGCCGCGCCGGGCACCAGCACCGCGCCGATCACCAGGTCGGCCTGTTCCAGCGCCGATTCCAGCGCGTGCAGGGTGGCGTACTGCGTGGACGCGCGACCCTGGAACAGTTCGTCGAGTTCGCGCAGCCGGGGCAGGGATTTGTCCAGCACGGTCACGCGCGCGCCCAGGCCCACGGCCATGCGCGCCGCGTGCGTGCCCACGGTGCCGCCGCCGATCACCAGCACGTCCCCGGGGGGTACGCCCGGCAGGCCGCCCAGCAGCACGCCGCGTCCGCCGGTGCTCTTTTGCAGCGCCACCGCGCCGACCTGCACCGCCATGCGCCCCGCCACCTCGCTCATGGGCGCCAGCAGCGGCAGCTGCCCGCGCGCGTCGGTGACGGTCTCGTAGGCGATGGCGGTGCAGCCGCTGCGCAGCAGCCCTTGCGCCTGCTCCGGGTCGGGCGCCAGGTGCAGGTAGGTGAACAGCACCTGCCCGGCGCGCAGCATGCGGCATTCTTCCGGTTGCGGCTCCTTGACCTTGACCACCATGTCGGCGCCGGCGAACACCTCCGGCGCGTCGGCGGCGATGCACGCACCCGCGGCCTCGTAGGCCGCGTCGTCGGCGCCGATGCCTTCTCCGGCACCGGCCTGCACCAGCAACTGGTGGCCGTGATGCACGAGTTCGCGCACCGCCTCGGGCGTGAGCCCGACCCGGTATTCGTGCACCTTGATCTCCTTGGGAACTCCTATCAGCATGCCGCGTGCTCCTTGCTCGGATGACGTCCATGACCAGACACCATCATCACGCGGATCCCGGATCAGAGGTTGCAGTGTGGATTTTGCATGTAACGCGGATAAAACATCGGTTTCTGCAATTGATCAACGAATTATTTGTAGCTTGAGGCGCAGAATTGCTGGCATTCCAACGGAGGCTACTGGGATGACCGAACTTGACCGTTTCGACCGCAGCATTCTGTCCTTGCTGCAGGGCAATGCGCGCATGGCCAATACCGAACTGGCGGAGCGCGTGGGGTTGTCCCCCTCGGCCTGTCTGCGACGGGTGCAACGCCTGGAAAAGGTGGGAATCATCGCCGGCTACGTGGCCCTGCTGGATCCGCAGGCGGTGGGGCGCGCCAGCACGGTGTTCGTGGAAGTAACCCTGCATTCGCAGACCGAGGAAGCGCTGGCGGCCTTCGAGCAGGCCGTGGGAGTCTGCTCCGAAGTGCAGGAATGTCACCTGGTCGCGGGGGACTTCGACTATCTGCTGCGCGT
The DNA here is from genome assembly GCA_021848345.1 of Pseudomonadota bacterium. Taxonomy (GTDB): domain Bacteria; phylum Pseudomonadota; class Gammaproteobacteria; order Burkholderiales; family Burkholderiaceae_C; genus Thiomonas_A. Next base: position 370,526 of record JAJZUV010000001.1, read on the forward strand.
CGCGGTTCAGGACATGCAGGAGTATGAGCGGGTGCACAAGCGCGAACTCGCGCGCCTGCCGCATGTCGCGCGCGTCCGGGGCATGTTCGCGCTGCGTACCGTGGCCAGGCGCACCGACTATCCCTTGTAGGCCGTGAGGGAGCGGGGCGGCGGGCGGCCGCCCCGGCATCCCGTTGAACTGTATTTTTATACAGCTTTTTGATAGGCTTCGCTTCCCGCCCGGGCGTCCGGGCGTCGTCGATGCACGCGAGGCCGTCCGATGTCCGCCGCCGTTTCCTCCCTGTTGTCTTCCGGGCTCGCCGCCAGCGTCTGGCGCGGCGTCGACCTCGGGCATGCCGGCGCGCCGGTGCTGCGCAGCGGCTGGCCCCGGCTCGATGCCGAACTGCCCGGGGGCGGCTGGCCCTGCGCCAGCCTGACCGAACTGCTCGTGCCGCGGGGCGCGCTGCTGGAGTGGCGCCTGCTGGGCACGGCGTTGCGCGCCGCGCTGCGCGCGGGCGGCCGCCTGGTGCTGGTGGGCCCGCCCGCGGTGCCCTATCTGCCGGGGCTGCAGGAACAGGGCATCGACCCCGCGCAACTGGTGTGGGTGCGCAGCCGCGAAGCCGGCCAGAGCCTGTGGGCCGCCGAGCAGGTGCTGCGCGCGGGCGGGGCCGCGGCGGTGCTGGTGTGGTTGCCGGCCTGCCGTGCCGAGGCGTTGCGCCGCCTGCATGCCCACGCCCAGGACGGCCGCGCCCCGGTGTTCGCGCTGCGTCCCGAGCAGGCGCGTGGCGAGGCCTCGCCGGCGCCGCTGCGCGTGCGTGCGCGGCCCGGCGAGGCCTGGGAGCTGTGCGTGCAGCTGCTCAAGCGCCGCGGCCCGGCCCATGAACAGGAACTGCGCCTGGCCTCGCGCCCCGCAGGACTCGAGCAGGCCATCCTCGCCGCGCCCGGGGACGCCTGGAGCCTCGGGGTGCGGCACGGGCGGGATGGACAGATCCTGGATGAAGCGCTTGGCGAGGCGTCTGGCGAGGCGGGCCGGGCGCCCGCGTGGGAGCACGGCGATGCTGTGGGTCGCGCTGTTGGCATGCGCCTGGCCTGAGCCGGACGGCGCGGCCGCGCCGTCCGAGGCGACCGCGCATGCGCTGGCCGTCTGGGGCCTGCAGTTCACGCCGCGCGTGGCGCTGCTGGAGCGCGCGGTGCTGCTCGAGCTCGAGCGCAGCCTGCGGCTTTTCGGCGGGCTGGATGCCCTGCGGACCCGCATCGACGCGCAGTCGGCCGAACTCGGCGCCGTGGGCCAGGCCTGGGCCGGTACCGCGCTGGGGGCGCTGGCGCTGGCGCGGGCGGCGGCGCGGCCCACCCCGCCGCGCGACCTGGCGCGGGCACTGGACGCGCTGCCGCTGCACTGCCTGGACGCGGCCGCCGCGCAGGCGGCGCTGTTGCAGCGCCTGGGGTGCCGCCGGCTGGGCGATCTGAGACGCCTGCCGCGCGACGGCCTGGCGCGGCGCTGCGGTCCGCAACTGCTGCAGCAACTCGATCAGGCCTATGGCCAGCGGCCCGAGCAGCATGCCTGGTTCGCGTTGCCGCAGGGTTTTCGCGCCCGCCTGGAACTGCCGGCCCGGGTGGAGGATGCGCAGGCCTTGTTGTTCGGCGCGCGGCGCCTGTTGCTGCAACTCGAGGGCTGGCTGGGGGCGCGCCAGGCCGGCGCCACCGCGCTCGTGCTGCGTTGGCGCTTCGACGCGCCGCGCCTGTCCGTCGCGTGCGGCGAACTCGTCGTGCGCACCGCGCTGCCGCTGCGCGGCGCCGAGCAACTGGCGCGATTGCTCGCCGAGCACCTGGGGCACGTGCGCCTGGAGGCTCCGGCGATCGAACTGGAACTGGAGTTGCGCGACATGCAGCCGCTGGCCGGTATCACCGCCAGCCTGCTGCCGGGCACGCCGGCGCAGGATGCGGGCGCCTCGCGCGAGCTGGTGCTGGCCTTGCAGCGCGTGGCTGCGCGCCTGGGGCCGGAGCAGGTGCTGCAGGGGACCGTGCTGGCCGACCACCGCCCCGAGTGGCAGCAGGCCTGGCATCCCCTCGGCGACGCCCCGCGGGACGCGGCCCCGCCCCCCGCGGGCAGCGCCGGACCCCGCCCGACCTTCCTGTTGCCGCGTCCGCTGCCTCTGCGCAGCCGCGACGGGCGGCCGTTGTGGCAGGGGGAGCTGCGCCTGTTGCTGGGGCCCCAGCGCATCGAGGGCGGCTGGTGGCAGCGCGACCCGGCCGGAGGCACCCACCACGTGGCGCGCGACTACTGGGTGGCCGCGAACCAGCGCTCCGGCCTGCTGTGGGTGTTTCGCAGCCGCGAGCGCACGGCGCGCGCGCAGTGGTTCCTGCACGGCGTGTTCGCCTGACGGAGGCCTCGGACATGTCGATGGGGGCGAGCGGCGGGGACCACGGCGGTGGGGGCGAGGGCGGCGGGCGGCCGGCCTGGGCGGCGCTGCGCTGCATGTCCAATTTCAGTTTCCTGCGCGGCGCCAGCCATCCCGAGGAGCTGGTGCGCCGCGCCGGCGAGCTGGGCTGCGCGGCGCTGGCGCTGACCGACGAATGTTCCCTGGCCGGCGTGGTGCGCGCCCACGTGGCGGCGCGCGAGGCCGGGGTGAAGCTGCTGGTGGGCAGCCAGTTCCGCCTGCGCCTGGACGCCGGGCACGAGGCCGTGCTGGTGCTGCTGGCGCGGCATCGCGCGGACTACGCCGCGCTGTGCCGCTTCATCACCGGGCTGCGCCGCGCGTCGCCCAAGGGCCGCTACCGCCTGGAGCTCGAGCAGTTGCTGCGCCAGCCGCCCGGGGCCTGCGTGGGCGTGCTGTGCCTGCCGCGACGGGCCGACGATGCGCGTCTGCTCGGCTGGGCCGCCGCGCTGCGCGATGGCCTGGGCGCCGCTTCGGACCAGGATTCGGACCAGGGGCTGCTGCTGGGAGTGGAACTGCATCGCGAACTGGACGACGCGCGCTGGCTGCAGCGCCTGCGCGCGCTGTCGGGGCAGCTGGGCATGGAACTCGTGGCCTGTCCCGACGTGCAGATGCACGCGGCGTCGCGCCAGCCGCTGCACGACACGCTGTGCGCGATCCGCCTGGGACGGGAGCTGGCGCGTTGCGGACTGGAGTTGCAGCCCAACGCCGAACGCGCATTGCAAGGCCTGGAGCAACTGGCCCGGCGCTACCCCGCCGAACTGCTCGAACGCAGCGCGCGACTGGCGGCGCGCTGCTCCTTCTCGCTCGAGGAACTGCGCTACAACTACCCGCGCGAAGTGGTGCCGCCGGGGCTGCGCGCCGACGAACACCTGCGCCGGCGCGTCTACGAAGGCGCGCGGCGTCGCTGGCCGGGCGGGCCCGATGCGGCGATGCGCGAGCTCATCGAGCACGAGCTCGCGCTGATCGCGGAGCTGGGCTACGCGCATTACTTTCTCACCGTCGACGACATCGTCGGCTTCGCGCGTTCGCGCGGCATCCTGTGCCAGGGACGCGGCTCGGCGGCCAACAGCGTGGTGTGCTGGTGCCTGGGGGTGACCGAGGTCGACCCGGCGCGCATGCAGGTGCTGTTCGAGCGATTCATCAGCCGCGAGCGCAACGAGCCGCCGGACATCGACGTCGACTTCGAGCACGAGCGCCGCGAGGAGGTGATCCAGTACCTGTACGCCAAGTACGGGCGCGAGCGCGCGGCGCTGACCGCCAGCGTGATCACCTACCGCCCGCGCAGCGCCATCCGCGACGTCGGCAAGGCGCTGGGATTCGCGCCGGAGGTGGTCGAGCGCCTGGCGCGCAACGTGCAGTGGTGGGACGGGCGCGAGATCGCCGCCGAGCGCCTGCTGGAGGCCGGCCTGGACCCCGCCGACCTGGGCGTGCGCCAGTGGATGGCGCTGGTGCGCGCGCTGCTGGGCTTTCCGCGCCACCTGTCGCAGCACACTGGGGGCTTCGTGCTCAGCGGCGATCCGCTGCACGAGCTGGTGCCGGTGGAAAACGCGGCCATGCCCGGACGCACGGTGATCGAGTGGGACAAGGACGACCTGGACGCCATGGGCATGCTCAAGGTCGACGTGCTGGCGCTGGGCATGCTCACGGCGATCCGCAAGTCCCTGGACCTGATCGGCGCCGCGCGCGGCCGGCCCTTCGCGATGCAGGACATCCCGGCCGAGGATCCCGCCACCTACGACATGCTGTGCGCGGCCGACTCGGTGGGGGTGTTCCAGGTGGAATCGCGCGCCCAGCAGGGCATGCTGCCGCGCCTGCGTCCGCGCTGTTTCTACGACCTGGTGGTGGAAGTGGCGATCGTGCGTCCGGGCCCGATCCAGGGCGGCATGGTGCACCCCTACCTGCGGCGGCGCCAGGGACTTGAGCCGGTGCACTATCCCAGCCCGGCCTTGCGCCAGGCCCTGCAGCGCACGCTGGGCGTGCCGGTGTTCCAGGAGCAGGTGATGCAGATCAGCATGCTGGCGGCCGGTTTCAGCGCCGGCCAGGCCGACGGGCTGCGCCGCGCGATGGCGGCGTGGCGTCGCAAGGGTTCGCTGCAGGTGTGGCGCGAGCGCCTGGTCGGCGGCATGGTCGAGCGCGGCTACGACCCGGGCTTCGCCGAGCAGATCTACGCCCAGGTGCAGGGCTTTTCCGAGTACGGATTCCCCGAAAGCCACGCCGCCTCGTTCGCCCTGCTGGTGTACGCCAGCGCCTGGATCAAGCGCCATCATCCGGCGCAGTTCCTGGCCGCGCTGCTCAACAGCCAGCCCATGGGCTTCTACACGCCATCCCAACTGGTGCAGGACGCGCGGCGCCACGGCGTGCGCGTGCTGCCGCCCGACGTGCGCTCCAGCGCCTGGGACAGCACGCTCGAGGACGGTGCCGTGCGCCTGGGCCTGCGCCTGGTGCGCGGGCTCGGACGCGAGGCCGCGCGGCGCATCGAGGCGGCGCGCGCCGATGGGGACTTCGACGACCCGGTGGATCTGGCACGCCGCGCCGCGCTGGCGGGCAGCGACATGCGCCTGCTGGCCGCCGCCGATGCGCTGCGCGGCCTCGCCGGGCATCGGCGCCAGCAGGTCTGGCAGGCCGCCGCGGTGCATGCGCTGCCGCCGCTGTTGCGCGGCGCGGCGCCGGCCGAGCCGGTGCTGGAACTGGACGCCCCCTCGGAAGGCGAGGACGTGGTGTTCGACTATGCCGCCACCGGACTGAGCCTGCGCCGGCACCCGCTGGCCTTGCTGCGCGAGCGTCTGCACCCGCGCTGGCTGCGCGCCGCGCAACTGGCGGCGCTGCCCGACGGCAGCCGTGCCCGTGCCTGCGGGCTGGTCACGTTGCGCCAGCAGCCCGAGACCGCGCGCGGCACCACCTTCGTGTCCCTGGAGGACGAGACCGGGGTGGTGCAGGTGATCTGCTGGAAAAGCCTGCGCGAACGCCAGCGCCAGGTGCTGCTGCGGGCACGGCTGATGGCGGTGGCCGGGCGCTGGCAGACCGACGGCGCGGTGGGCAGCCTGCTCGCCGAGCGCCTGTTCGACCTCACGCCCCTGCTGGGGGAACTGCCCACCGCGTCCCGCGATTTCCATTGAATCCGCGTCGCCGCCCCGGATAATGCCTGGTTCCCACCGAGGCATCGCGCATGAAGATTTTCCACAACCCTCTGCACGCCGCGCACGCGGGCCGGCAGGAAATGTTCCGCGGGCGCATGGTGCCCAGCCACGAGCTGCCCGAGCGACTCGAACATGTGCTGGCCGAGCTGGGGCGGCGTCCGCTGGGCGAACTGCTCGAGCCCGCCGTCGACGACGCCGCGCTGCAAGCGGCCCTGCTGCGCGTGCACACGGGCGCCTATCTGGACTTCCTGCAGGGCGCATGGCGGGCCTGGGTGGCGCTGGACCCCGACAACGCGCAACGCGACGCGCTGCCGTCGGTGTGGCCGCTGGGTCACCGTCACGCCTTTCGCATGGACGCGCCGACGCGGCATTTCGCCGCCCGTCTGGGCCAGCACGCCTTCGATGCCGGTACGCCGTTGACCGCCGGCACCTGGGCCGCGGCGCGCGCCGGCGCGGCCTGCGCGCTGGCCGCCGCGCGCGAACTGCTGGCGGGCGGGCGCGCCGCCTTCGCGCTCACGCGCCCGCCCGGGCATCACGCCGGCCCCGACTACTTCGGCGGCTACTGTTTCCTGAACAACGCGGCGCTGGCCGCGCAGGCGCTGCGCGACGGCGGCTGCGAGCGCGTGGCCGTGCTGGACGTGGACTACCACCACGGCAACGGCACGCAGACCCTGTTCTACGAACGCGCCGACGTGCTGACCCTGTCCCTGCACGGCGATCCGGCCACCGAGTACCCGTACTTCCTGGGCTTCGCCGACGAGCGCGGCGCGGGCGCCGGGCAGGGCTTCAACCTCAACCTGCCGCTGCCCAGGGGCAGCGGATTCGAGGCCTGGAGCGAAGCGCTGGAGCGCGCGCTGGCCGAGCTGCGCGGCTTCGGGGCCCAGGCCCTGGTGGTGCCGATGGGCCTGGACACCTTCGTCGGCGATCCCATCAGCGGTTTCACGCTGCGCGGCGAGGATTTCCTGCGCATCGGCGAGCGCCTGGCGCGCATCGGGTTGCCGACCCTGTTCACCTTCGAGGGCGGCTACGCGGTGGCCGAACTCGGGGTCAACGCGGTGAACCTGCTGCAGGGCTTCGAGGCCGGCGCCGGGTCCTGAGCCGGCGCGCCGTGCCGGGCCCGCGCGCGGCGCGGGAGCGCGCGATGCGGGCACAATAGGGCGCATCGCGCCGCCACCTGCCATGAGTCCGATCGCCTCTTCCCTGCTCGCCTTCAGCGCCGCGGCGCTGGTGCTCACCATCACCCCGGGCGTGGACACCGCCGTGGTGCTGCGCAGCGCCGCCGGCGCGGGGCGGCGGCGCGGTGTCGCGGCGGCGCTGGGCGTGGCCATGGGATGCCTGGCCTGGGGCCTGCTCGCCGCGGCCGGCCTGGCCGCGCTGCTGGCGGCCTCGGCGCGGGCCTACGATGCGCTGCGCCTGCTGGGTGCCGCCTACCTGGCCTGGCTGGGCCTGCGCCTGCTGCTGCGCCCGGGCCGCTCCTTCGCGCCGCGGGCGCCCGGCGGCGCAGTCTCGCCGGGCCCGGCGGGAGACTGGCTGCGCGGACTGTTGACCAATCTGCTCAACCCCAAGGTCGGGGTGTTCTATGTGAGTTTCCTGCCCCAGTTCGTGCCCCATGGGGTGTGGGTGGGCGGGTTCCTGTTCCTGCTGGCCTGCGTGCACGTGGCGCTTTCGCTGGCCTGGTTCGCCGTGCTGATCGCGGCCACGGCGCCGATCGGGCGCTGGTTGTCCAGGCCGCGCGTCGCGAGGGCGCTCGACCGCTGCACCGGGCTGGTGTTCCTGGCCTTCGGCGCGCGGCTGGCAAGCTGACATTCCGGGAGAGACCTGCATGGCCTTGCGTTTCGAGGGAAGTTCCGAGTACGTGGCGACGGAGGATCTGAAGATCGCCGTCAACGCCGCCATCACGCTGCAGCGCCCCTTGCTGATCAAGGGCGAGCCGGGCACCGGCAAGACCATGCTGGCCGAGGAGGTGGCGCGTGCGCTGGACCTGCCGCTGCTGCAGTGGCACGTCAAGTCCACCACCAAGGCGCAGCAGGGGCTGTACGAGTACGACGCGGTGTCGCGCCTGCGCGACTCGCAGCTCGGCGACCCGAAGGTCCACGACATCCGCAACTACATCGTCCAGGGCGTGCTGTGGCAGGCCTTCGAGCATGAAGGCCCCTGCGTGATCCTGATCGACGAGATCGACAAGGCCGACATCGAGTTTCCCAACGACCTGCTGCGCGAACTCGACCGCATGGAGTTCCACTGCTACGAGACCCGCGAGACCGTGCGGGCGCGCCATCGGCCGTTGGTGTTCATCACCTCGAACAACGAGAAGGAACTGCCCGACGCCTTCCTGCGGCGCTGCTTTTTCCACTACATCCAGTTTCCCGACCGCGAGACCATGGCGCGCATCGTGGACGTGCATTTCCCGGGGCTGCGCAAGGAGCTTCTGACCGAGGCGCTGGAGATGTTCTTCGGCCTGCGCGAGGTGCAGGGCCTGAAGAAGAAGCCCTCCACGTCGGAGCTCATCGACTGGCTCAAGCTGCTGGTGGCCGAGGACATCGGCCCCGAGGCGCTGCGCAGCAGGGACCACAAGGTGGTGGTGCCGCCGCTGCACGGGGCGTTGCTGAAGAACGAGCAGGACGTGCACCTGTTCGAGCGCCTCGTCTTCATGGCCCGCCACAACCGCTGATGGACAACCCCCACGCTCACTGCGTTCGCTGCCCCCCGAGGGGGTCGCGGCGCCCTTGGGGCGGCCCTGCGGGCGCCGCGTGCATCTTCCCTCAGGTATAGGCCACGGCGGAGCAGGGGCATGCTGATCGATTTCTTCCTGCATCTGCGCGACAGCGGCCTGGCGGTGTCCACGCGCGAGTACCTGGGGCTGCTGGAGGCGCTGCGGGCTCGGGTGATCGGGCACTCCATCGAGGAGTTCTACGCGCTGTCGCGCGCCGCGCTGGTCAAGGACGAGTCGAACTACGACAAGTTCGACCGCGCCTTCGGGCAGTATTTCCGCGGCATCCAGAACCTGCCGGGCCTGCAGGCCGAGATCCCGGAGGACTGGTTGCGCGCGTCGATGCGCAGGCACCTTTCGCCCGAGGACAAGGCGCGCCTGGAAAAGCTCGGCTGGGATCGCTTGATGGAGGAATTCCGCAAGCGACTGGAGGAGCAGAAGGGGCGTCACGCGGGGGGCAGCCGCTGGATCGGTACCGGTGGCAGCAGTCCGTTCGGGCACGGGGGCTACCACCCGGAAGGCCTCCGCGTGGGCGGCCCGTCGGCCGGCAACCGCAGCGCGGTGAAGGTGTGGGAGCGCCGCGAGTACGCCAATCTCGACGACCAGGTCGAACTGGGCACGCGCAACATCAAGCTCGCGTTGCGCCGACTTCGGCGTTTCGCGCGCGAGGGCGCGCTCGACGAACTCGACCTCGACGGTACCGTGCTGGGCACCGCGCGCAACGCCGGCTGGCTGGATCTGCGCATGCGCGCGCAGCGCCACAATCGCGTGAAGGTGTTGCTGTTCCTCGACGTCGGCGGGTCGATGGACGAGCACATCCGCATTTGCGAGGAATTGTTCTCGGCCGCGCGCGGCGAGTTCAAGCACCTGGAGCATTTCTATTTCCACAACTGCATCTACGAGCACGTGTGGAAGGACAACCGACGGCGCCACGACGAGCGCCTGGAACTGCGCGAGCTGATGCACAAGTACGGCGAGGATTACAAGGTGGTGCTGGTCGGCGACGCGACCATGAGCCCCTACGAGATCCTGCAGCCCGGCGGCGCGCTGGAGTACGCCAACGAGGAGCCCGGCGCGGCCTGGCTGCAGCGCCTGCTGCAGACCTGGCGCCACGCGGTGTGGCTCAATCCGACCCCGCCCAACCTGTGGCAGTACCACCATTCGATCGAGATCGTCCGTAGCATGTTCGGCTCACGCATGTTCCCGATGACCCTCGACGGACTCGCGCGCGCGATGCGCGAACTCAACAAGTGAACCAGCCATTCCCGGAGCCGGCGCAGGCCGGCGCGCAGCATCCGCGCGATGCCCTTTTCGCCGCCGGCGAGGCATCGGCGCAGTTGGCCGCCTGCGAACACTACGCCGGCAGCCGGCGCCTGCTCGACAAGGCGCTGGCCCTGCAGGCCGAGATGGGGCCGGTGTTCGACCTCAGCGCCGACTGCGAGGACGGCGCCGCCGCCGGGCAGGAGGCCGAGCAGGCACGCATGGTGGTCGAAGTGGTGAATTCCCCGGCGAATCGCTTCGATCGCGTGGGCGTGCGCATCCACGCTCCCTCGCATGCCTGCTGGCGAGAGGACGTGCAGCGCATCGTCGGGGAGGCCGGCACGCGCCTGGCCTACGTGACCATCCCGAAGGTCGCCAGCGAGCACGAGGTGCTGGAAGTGGTCGAGGCGGTGCAGGAGGCGGCGCGCCAGGGCGGGCGCCGCTCGGCGCTGCCGGTGCACGTTCTGATCGAGACCCACGGCGCGCTGCGCCGGGTGTGGGAGATCGCCGCGCTGCCGCAGGTGGAAGTGCTGGATTTCGGCATCATGGACTGGGTGAGCGCGCACCGCGGCGCCATCGATGCGTGGGCCATGCACAGCCCGGGCCAGTTCGAGCACCCGCTGGTGGTGCGCGCCAAGGCGGAGATCGCGTCGGCGGCGCTGGCCAACGGGCGCATGGCCGCGCACAACGTGTGCACCGAACTGCGCGACCCGGAGGTGGTGCGTTCGGATGCGCTGCGGGCGCGGCGCGAGTTCGGTTTCCAGCGCATGTGGAGCATCCACCCCATGCAGATCGCGCCCATCGTCGAGGCCATGCGCCCGGAGTTCGGCGAGGTGGAGCAGGCCGCGCAGATCCTGCTGGCCGCGCAGGCGCGCCAGTGGGGCCCCATCCAGCACGCGGGCCGGCTGCACGACCGCGCCTCCTACCGCTATTACTGGGCGCTGCTGGAGCGCGCCCGCGCCACCGGCCAGGCCATCCCCGCCCCGGCGCAGCAGGCCTTCTTCGCCTGAATCCAGTGTGGGGGCTGTTCACTAATCCCAGTGCGTGGCGACGCGTGAGGCCAGGTCGACGGTGGGGGTATCGTCCGCGCATGGCGCGGCGGATGCCGCCGGCTCGGCGCCCACCGTCTTCTCGTGCATGTGCGCGCGCACCGAGGCGTCGAGGAAACGACTGGGCAGCGCGTACACGTGGGCGTCGCCGTAGCGCGCCTGCTGGCCCACGAAGAATCGCTGCGGCACGAGCAGCTCGAGATGCTCGCGCGCGCGGGTCATCGCCACGTACAGCAGGCGCCGCTCCTCGTCGAGCTGGCGCGTGTCGTCGCAGGCCAGGTCGGAGGGAATGCAGCCGTCGACCGCGTTGAGCACGTACACGGCCTTCCACTCCTGGCCCTTGGCCGAATGCATGGTCGACAGGATCAGGTAGTCCTCGTCGCGATACGCGGGACCGGCCAGGTCGCTGCCCATTTCCGGCGGGTCCAGCGTGAGTTCGGTGAGGAATCGCTCCGCGTTGCCGTAGGAGGCGGCGATGTGGGCCAGCTGGCGAAGGTCGGCCGCGCGTGCCGCCGCGTCGTCGTGCAGGCGCGGAAGCTGCGCCTCGTACCACGCGCAGGCCAGCTCGACCGGGGCCGGCCACGGGGGCTGGGCGTGCAGGCGCAGCCACAGCGCAAGCAGCGCGTCCCAGTCCTCGCGCGCCGACGCTGGGGGGCGGAACTCGCGCAGCGCCCGCACCGGATCGGCGGCCGCCTGCAAGGCGTCGAGCAGACGGCGTGCCTGCGCCGGGCCGATGCCCGGCAGGAGTTGCGCCACGCGGAAGGCGGCCAGGCGGTGGCGCGGGTTGCCGGCCCAGCGCAGCAGGCTGAGCAGGTCCTTCACGTGCGCGGTGTCGATGAAGCGCAGGCCGCCGAACTTCACGAAGGGGATGCCGCGCCGAGCCAGTTCCAGTTCCAGCGGCGCGCTGTGCTGGGAAGCACGGAACAGCACCGCCTGCTGGCGCAGGCGCAGTCCGCGCTCGCGCTGGCGCAGCACCTCGTCGGCCACGTGCGAGGCCTGCGCCGCCTCGTCGGCCACGTGCACCAGCCCGGGCAGCAGGCTCGACGCGCGATCGGTCCACAGGCGCTTCGCGTAACCCTCGGCCGCCTGCGCCATCAGCGCGTTGGCCGCGTCCAGGATGGGCTGGGTGCTGCGGTAGTTGCGGGTCAGCCCGAGCACCTTCGCGGCGTCCGTGTACTGGGACGGGAAGTCCAGGATGTTGCGTACCTCGGCAGCGCGGAAGGAGTAGATGGACTGCGCGTCGTCGCCCACCGCGGTGACGCCGCGCCCGTCCGGCTTGAGCGCGCGCACGATGCGCGCCTGCAAGCGGTTGGTGTCCTGGTATTCGTCCACCAGCACGTGGTCGAAGCGGCTGCCCACGCTGGCGCTCAGCAGCGGCTCCGCCATGAGCTGCGCCCACCACAGCAGCAGATCGTCGAAATCCAGCAGATGCTGGCGCAGCTTTTCGGCGGTGTAGGACTGGAACAGCAGGCGCAACTCGGCTTCGTGCGCGGCGCACCAGGGAAACTGGGCGCGCAGCACGTCGCGCAGCGCCTCGCCGCTGTTGACGCAGCGCGAATGGATGGCCAGGCAGGTCGCCTTGAGGGGAAAGCGCGCCCGGCGGTCGCCCAGGCCCAGCGCCTGGCGTTGCAGGCCCAGCAGGTCCTCGGCGTCGCCGCGGTCGAGCACGCTGAAATCGGCGGCCAGCCCGATGCGCGGCGCGTACTCGCGCAACAGCCGTGCGGCCACCGAATGGAAGGTACCTGCCCAGGGCAACTGGGGCGGAGCCTGCGCGGCCGGCAGGCTCAGCGCGCGGTGCAGCGCCGTGCCCACGCGGCGTTGCAGGTCCTGCGCGGCGCGGCGCGAGAAGCTGAGCAGCAGCATGCGCTGCGCGTCGGCGCCATCGAGCACCAGGCGGGCCACGCGCGCGGCCAACGTGGTGGTCTTGCCCGAGCCGGCGCCGGCGATCAGCAGCAGCGCGGGCGCGGTCTGGCCCGCCGCGCCGTGCGCCACGGCGGCCCGCTGCTCGTCGTCGAGGCCGAACATCTCGGCGCAGCAACCCACGGAATCGGCGACAGCGGACATGGAGGCAGCCCCACGGGGCACGATGCGTGAAACTGTTCAAGCATACAGCATATGCCCAGCGCGGCGCGTGATCGCGCTATGCTGCGTGGGTGCCTTTCGCGCCCGCCCGCCGCGCGTGCCCGGCCGACCCACGTCCAGTCCTCATGAACCTTTCCCACAGTGCGTTTCCCGGCTCCGCCGAAGGCCTGCTGGAGTCGATGCGCCGACGCAGCCAGACGGGGCCGCGTCACCTGGTCGAGCCGGGGCCCGACGAGGGCCAGCGCCGCCAGCTGTTCGAGGCGGCGGCGACCGCGCCGGACCATGGGCAGATCTTGCCGTGGCGTTTCGTGCTGATCCATGCCCAGGCGCGCGCGCGCCTGGGCCGGGCCTTCGAGCAGGCCCTGCTGGAGCGCGACGCCGCGGCGGGCGACGACGAGCGAGGCCGCGCGCGCGAAAAGGCGTCGCGGGCGCCCTTCCTGGCGCTGGCCGTGGTGCGCGAAGGCGGCGACGGACAGGAGCACATCCGCGTGCACGAGCGCATGGTGAGCCTGGGCGGCGCCTTGCAGAACCTGTTGCTGATGGCGTACGCGCAGGGCTTCGGGGCCGGTCTGGTCAGCGGCCTGGCCATGGACAGCCGGGCGCTGCGCGAGTTCTGCGCGTTGTCCGAGCATGAACGCGCGGTGTGTTTCGTGGCGGTGGGCACGGTGGCGCGCGGGCGCGAGCCGCGGCAAAGGCCCCCGGTGGAGCGACTGGTCAGCGAACTGGCGCGCTGAGCGCGTCGATCCCGCGCCGACGCGACGGGCTCAACCGGCCAGGGCGCTGGCGCGCCTGATCCGCGAGGCCGGCCCGGCGCCCGTATCGAGCTCGCCTTCGAGGCCCGGCCTGGCCGAGCGGCCCTGCAGTTCCACGCAGTTGCGACCCGCCTGCTTGGCGCGGTACATGGCCTCGTCGGCGCGGGCCAGCGCGCCGTCGACGTCGTCGTCCCCGGCTTCGAGCAGCGCCACGCCCACGCTCACGCTGGTCTGCAGGCGAAGCCCCTGGCAGCGCACGGCGTGATCGCACACGGCGCGGCGTACCCGTTCGGCCGTCTCCAGCGCCTCGGCGCCGCTCAGGCCCGGCAGCAGCGCGGCGAACTCCTCGCCGCCGATGCGCGCGAGCAGGTCCTGCTCGCGCAACACCGCGGCCATGCGTCCGGCGATCTGCTGCAGCACGATGTCGCCCACCGCGTGGCCGTGGTTGTCGTTGATGGCCTTGAACAGATCCACGTCCAGCGCCAGCAGCGCCAGCGGGGCCGGCGCGCACTGGCGCCGCGCATGGTCGGCGCGCACGAAAAAGCCCCGCCGGTTGTGCAGCGCGGTCAACGGATCGGTATGCGCCAGGCGCTGCAGCTCGTGTTCCTGGCGCTTGCGATGGGTGATCTCCACCAGGCTGGCCAGCACCGCCCGGCGCCCGTCGTAACGCAGCTTGCGCGCCGAGACCATGACGTCGAGCACGCGCCGTGAGGAGTCGCGCACGCGCATGTCCACGGGTCCGAAAGCCTCGTGGTGGGCCAGCGCCTGGGTCAGCATGTGGCCGGTCTGCGTGTCGGCGTAGAAGTCGCGGGCCGATACCTGTGACGGATCGGGCAGCAGTCTGCGGGGGTCGAGCAGGTCCAGCGCGGCGCGGTTCAGGTGCAGCAACTGGCCGCGGCGCTGTCCGGCCAGCACCAGCGGAACCGGGCTGGCCTCGAACAGGTTGCGCAGGTTCTGCTCGGCGCTCATGCGTTCGGCGACTTCCCACTGCAGGCGCCGCCGATCCAGCCAGGCGGTGCGCTGGGAACGGTTGGCATGCGTGGCCAGGCGCCAGCCGACGATGTTCACGAATCCCAGGATCATCACGAACAGCAGCACCGTGCGCGGGGGCGTGGGCACCAGGGTCAGCATCTGCACGATGGCAAGCAGCACCCAGGCCGGCATCATCCACAGCTGCAGCGGGCGCACCATGGGCGCATAGGTGTAGATGATCAGGCAGGCCATGACCGCCGCGATGGCCTGGTAGGACGAGGCCGATCCGTGAAACTGCACGACCGCGCGCTGGCCCAGCAACAGGGCCAGCTGGAACAGGGCCATCCAGTTGCGCAGGAGCCCGGGGGCGACCGGCGAGCCCGGGCGGGTGACCCAGGCAAGGCGCAGGCCGATGCCCAGCACCAGCGCGCGCACCAGCAGCAGCGGAATCCACGATGCCGTGGCGTCGGCCAGCAGGTAATCGGCCAGCGTGCCGGCGCCGAAGATCACGGCACCCCACAGCGCCACCGCGTGGGCTCGCGGCGCCAGTTCCTGCCAGGTTCCGCCGATGAAGGCGTCCTCGTCGGATCGTGCGGGAAACAGTCCGTAGGCACCCGGAACCGGGGCGTGCGCGGGTTCCTCGGAACCGGATGGGGCGGAGCCGGCCATGCGCGGGCTTCAGCCCTGGCCGAAGTTGTCGGGCATCAGCACGGCCACCACCTCGCCGCGCGCGGTCGCCACGCCGCCGGCGTAGACCGTGGATTCCACGATGACCTTGCGACCGCGGATCTCGCGCGCCTTGCCGCGCACCACCAGGGGCTCGCCCAGCGGGGTGGGGCGCAGGTAGTCCACGTGCAGCGAACCGGTGACGAAGCGCGGCGGCGTCCTGGCGCCCGGGCCGGACAGCGGCTGCTGGCTGGCCTCGGCCATCGCCGCGGCCGCGGTCGCGGTGGAATGACAGTCGATCAATGATGCGATCACGCCGCCGTAGACGAAACCGGGCACCGCGATGTGGCTGGGGTCGGGCAGGAACTCCGATACCGTCTGCCCTGCGTCCTGGAAGGTGCGGATATGGTGCCCGTGCTCGTTGAGCCGGCCGCAGCCGTAGCAGTGCGCCAGGTGCTCGGGGTAGAGGTCCTGGATGGCTGGCGTGGGCTGGTCGTCGGGCATGGCGCGGGGCGGGCGGGGAGGGCGTGCAGGACTGCACGCCCGCAAGTGTATGCAGCCAAGGGCCCCGACGGCAATCGCGTGGCCCCGGAACATGGCCGGATATTGTGCGGCCCGGACCGACCCGGGGCGCAAACGGGTCGGGTGCTCAGCCGAGCGGCCGCTGCGACGGTTCCACCAGAGCGCGCCGGTCGACGCGCGAGACGTCGTCCAGGCCGCAGAAGGCCATGGTCAGGTCGAGCTCGTTGCGGATCAGCTCAAGGCAGCGGCTCACGCCGGCTTCGCCCATGGCGCCCAGGCCGTAGAGGAAGGCGCGCCCGATCAGGGTGCCCTTGGCTCCCAGCGCCAGCGCCTTGAACACATCCTGGCCGCTGCGGATGCCGCCGTCCAGCCAGACCTCCATGCGCGAACCCACCGCGTCCACGACGGCCGGCAGCGCGGCGATCGAGCTGGGCGCGCCGTCGAGCTGGCGCCCGCCGTGGTTGGACACGATCAGCGCGTCGGCGCCGCTGTCGGCCGCCAGGCGCGCGTCCTCGGCGTCCAGCACGCCCTTGACAATGAGCTTGCCGCCCCATTGGCGCTTGATCCACTCCACGTCTTTCCAGCTCAGGCTCGGATCGAACTGCTGGCTGGTCCACGAGGACAGGGAGCTCAGGTCGGTGACGCCGGTGGCGTGTCCGACGATGTTGCCGAAGGTGCGCCGGCGCGTGCCCGCCATGCCCATCACCCAGCGCGGCTTGGTGGCCAGGTTCAGCAGGTTGCGCAGGGTCGGCTTCGGCGGCGCGGAAAGGCCGTTCTTCAGGTCCTTGTGGCGCTGGCCCAGGATCTGCAGGTCCAGCGTGAGCATCAGCGCCGAGCAGCGCGCCGCCTTGGCGCGCTCGATCAGGCGCTCGATGAAGCCGCGGTCGCGCATCACGTACAGCTGGAACCAGAAGGGCGCGCGGGTGTGCGCGGCGATGTCCTCGATGGAACAGATGCTCATGGTCGAGAGCGTGAAGGGCACGCCGAAGGCCTCGGCGGCGCGCGCGGCGAGGATCTCGCCGTCGGCGTGCTGCATGCCCGTCAGCCCGGTGGGGGCCAGCGCCACCGGCATGGCCACGTCCTGCCCCAGCATGCGCGTGCGCAGGCTGCGGCGCTCGATGTCCACGGCCACGCGCTGGCGCAACAATATGCGCTGGAAGTCGTGTTCGTTGGCGCGATAGGTGCTTTCGGTCCACGAACCCGAATCGGCATAGTCGTAGAACATGCGCGGCACGCGCTTGCGCGCCAGCAGGCGCAGGTCTTCGACGCAGGTGATGACGCTCATCCTCGACTCCGTGGAACCCGGCGCATGCGCCGGGGGGCATGTGCGGGCGGGTTACGCCTCGCTACGCAGCACTTTAGCAGCGCCGCGCACAGGCTCGGCCCGCGACCGCCCCCGCGCGCGAGCCCGGGCCGCGCGGACGGCCGGAATGTGCCCATTCATGTCGCGGTGCAACATAGATTCTCCATTTGCGATGTACGGTTACAACCCCGGTCGGGCCTTGGTCCTACAGTGACTCCACGCTGGTGTGTCGCCGGCCCCGCGCACTTGCGGAGCGGCGCGCCCAGGCATCGAAGGAGTCGAACAACATGAGTTCGTATCGCACGCTGCGCCTGCATTCGCTGCCCGCCCATTCCCATGTCGGCGAGCCCGAGAGCCAGCGGCCCGAGGGCATCACCATGGACCAGCCGGCGCCGTACGCCATGACCGACCTGCGGCGCGTCGCGGCGGTGGCCATCCATCCCGACGCCACGCTGGAGGCGGCGCAGCAGCGCATGGTGCACGCGCGGGTGCGCATGCTGCTGGTCACCGACGCGGGCGGCGAGCTGCTGGGCCTGGTCACCGCGCGCGACCTGATGGGCGAGACCCCCATCCGCGTGGCGGTGGAGGACGGCGTCGCGCGCGATCAGCTGGCGGTGCGCCGGGTGATGGTGCCGCGCGAGCGCATCCAGGTGCTCGACTGGAACGACGTGCAGCATGCCAGCATCGGCGACGTGGTGCACACGCTGCGCGAAAGCGGGCGCCAGCACGCCCTGGTGCTGGAGCAGGGCAAGCCGCCGCGGGTGTGCGGCATTTTCTCGGCCACGCACATCGGGCGCCTGCTCGGCGTGTCCATCGAGGCCAGCGACAAGCCGCAGAGCTTCGCCGAGGTCGAGCACCTGCTGGCCGCCACCTGAGGCGGCGCGGGCGCCGGCGCGGCTCAGGCGGCGGCGTCCGGTTCCGGCCAGGGGTACAGGCCGCGCACGCGCGCCATCAGGCGGGTCAGGCCGAGCACCGCATCGATGGTCGGCGTGGGCAGATCCATGCGGCGCGCGAGTTCCTGCACCGCACCGACGATGGCGTCGAGTTCCAGCGCCCGACCGGCTTCGAGGTCCTGCAGCATCGAGGTCTTGAACGCGCCCAGGCGCATGGTGATCTGGTTGCGTTCCTCGGGCGTCTGCTCGATCGGGCAGCCCAGGCGCTCGCCCAGCGCGCGCGCCTCGCGCATCGCGTTGTTGCAGAAGGCCAGCACCAGCGGGTCGCCGAGCATCTGCTCGATGGTCGCGCCGGTCAGCGCCGACACCGGGTTCATGGTCAGGTTGCCCCACAGCTTGTACCAGATGTCGCGACGCACGTCCTCCGAGTGCACGGTCTCGAAGCCCGCCTGCTGCAACACCGCGCACACCTGCTCGGCGCGCCGGCTGTGGCCTCCGCCGGGCTCGCCGATGATCAGGCGCGCCGGGCCGCGGTGAAAGGACAGCCCGGGCTCGGGCACCGAGGTGGTGGCGTGCACCACGCAGCCCAGCACGCGGCGCAGCTCGATCGCCGCGGCGATGCGTCCTCCCGGGTCGACGCTGCGCAGCGGCGCGGGGTCCAGCCCAGGCCGCGCCGCGCAGAACCACCAGGGCACGCCGTTCATCGCCGGCATGACGATGGTGTCTTCGCCCAGCAGCGGCGCCAGGCCCTGGGCCACTTCGCGCAGCGCGGGGCCCTTGACGGCGAGGATCACCAGATCCTGCTCGCCGAGTTCCTCGGCGCGTTCGGCCACCCGCGCCGGCGCCTGCAGGACTTCGCCGGCGGTGTCGGCGCGCCAGCCGTGCTCGCGCAGCGCGCGCAGCGTCGCCCCGCGCGCCAGCACCGCGGGCTGGCAGCCGGTGCGAGCGGCCAGCCGCGCGCCGATGAGTCCGCCGATCGCGCCGGCACCGATGATGCAGATCCTCATGCATGCCCTCCTGGTCGGGCCCGGTGCGTACCGGGCGGGAAACCATCCTAGGGCATGCGCGTGACCCGCGCCGCACGCGCCACCGCGCCACCGCGCACGCGTGCACCGGCTGCCGGCGCCTGCTACGCTGAAACGTTGTCGATCCGCTCCTCGCCGCTTCCATGCACGACGCCCTGCTGCTGTTTCCCGACTTCGCGTTGATCGCGCTGGGCTATGCGCTGATGCACCTGACTTCGCTGGGGCGCGAGGTGTGGAGCGGGGTGGAACGCCTGGTGTATTACGTGCTGTTCCCGGCGCTGCTGTTCTCCACCAGCGTGGGCGCGACCTACACCCTGGCCTCGGCTTCGGCGCTGGTGCTGGCCGGCATGGGCGCCTTGCTGGCGGGCATCGTGCTGGCCTGGGCCGCCCACTGGCTGGGTGCCGACGCCGTGCGAACCGCCAGCGGCATGCAATGCGCCTTCCGCTTCAACTCCTACATCGTGCTGGCGGTGGCCGCCAGCCTCGGCGGGGCCCCCATGGTGTCCATGGTCGGGGTGCTGATCGCCATCGGCGTGCCGCTGTGCAATGCCGCGGCGGTGTGGGCGTTGTCGCGCCACGGCGGGCGCAGCCTGTGGCGCGAACTGCTGCGCAATCCCCTGCTGGTGTCCACCGCGGCCGGTCTGGTCGTGCACGCGCTGGGCCTGCACCTGCCGCAGCTGGTGCAGCCGGTGTTCGACCGCCTGGGCGGAGCGTCCATCGCGCTGGGCCTGCTGACGGTGGGGGCCGGCCTGCGCCTGCAGGGCCTGCATCGCGACTGGGCCCTGTCGGGCTGGCTGCTGGCCATTCGCCACCTGTTGATCCCGCTGGCCGCCTGGGGCCTGGCGCGGGCCCTGGGACTGGACTCCGCCCACGTGGTGGCGCTGCTGGTGTTCACCGCGGTGCCCACCGCGTCCAGTGCCTACGTGCTGGCCATGCGCATGGGCGGTGACGGGCCCTACGTGGCCGGCCTGGTGTCCTTGTCGACCTTGCTCGGCGCGGTGTCGCTGCCGCTGTTCCTCACGCTGGCGTCGCGCTGACGCCGGCCTGCAGCCGCGCGGCCTCGGCCAGCTTGACCAGCGCGTACAGGCTCTGGTTGGCCGGCGTGGCGATGCCCAGCGCGGCGCCGCGGCGCACGATCAGGCCGTTCAGGTCGTCGATCTCGGTGGGCTTGCCGCGCGCCAGGTCCTGCGCGGTGGACGACAACTGCCCCGGCATGCTGCGCGCGATCTGTTCCACCGATGCGCGCGCACGCTGCGGGTCGAGCGCGCGGCCCTCGGCATGGGCCACCTCCAGCACTTCGCGCACCAGCTGCTCCTGCAGCTCGCGGATGGGCGCCAGCGCCGCCATCGGACCGTAGGGCTGCTGGGTCAGCGCGGAAATCGCGTTGTAGGCGCAGTTGACCAGCAGCTTGGCCCACAGCTCGTCCATCACCGCGTCCGACACCTGCACCGGCACGCCGGCCGTGCCGAACAGCGCCGCGATGTCCTGCAGGCGCGCGCGCAGCGCCGGGTCGGCCGCCTCGCCGGGCGTGGCCGGGCCGATCACCAGTTCGCCACGTCCGAAATGCCGCACCTCGCCGGGGCCGGGCATCGCCGTGGCCACGTAGACCGCGGTGGGCACGACCGGCTGGCGCACGTGGCGGGCGATCACCGCGGGGTTCTCCACGCCGTTCTGCAGGCTCATGACCACGGCCGAAGGCTCGAGCAGCGGGGCCAGGCCTCGCGCCAGCTCCTCGGTGTCGCGGGATTTCACGCACAGCAGCACGAGGTCGGCGCCGCGCACCGCGTCCAGCGAGGTGGTCGCCGCGACCGCCACGGTGAATTCCGAGTCGGAGCGCCGGACCTTCAGGCCGGAGGCCTGGATGGCCTGCACATGGTCGGCGCGCGCGACCAGCGTGACCGCATGCCCGGCGCGCGCCAGCATGGCGCCGAAATAGCTGCCGACGGATCCGGCGCCGACAACGGTGATGCGAGGGTTGGAGGATGTCATGGGGGCGGCACGGAGCACGATGCGGCGGAAGGTGAGCGGGAGCAATCTAGCTGATTCCCACAAGCACTGCAGGGGCAAGGCCGGCTCGCCGCCAACGTGGCCGCCCCCCAGGCCGATCATGCGCGTCGGGCCGTGTCGTCGACCCGCGTGTGCGACAGAATGCAACAAAGGAAACCATCGGAGACTTCCAGGGGATTGTCACGCGACTTGCATGTTGTCCCCGAACAATCGGCGCGGCCCTCGCCCGGTGGCTGCGACGTATACGGCTGTCGGCGAGGTTCCTGCCTCGTTTCGCTTCAGGGAGCCCTCCACATGTTGCGCAAGACCTTGCTCGCCACCTCCGTGATCGCCGCCGCGATCGCGGTCGGCGCCTCCGCCTCCACGGCAAGCGCCTCGCCGTTCCACGGCTACGACCACGACCACGATCATCACCACTTCGGCATGCGCGCCGAGGCCTATCCGACGGCCACGCCGATCAAGCACATCGTCGTGCTGTTCAATGAAAACGTTTCCTTCGACCACTATTTCGCCACCTACCCGAAGGCGACGAATCCCAGCGGCGAGACGCCCTTCCATGCCCGCCGCGGCACCCCCGCGGTCAACGGCCTGAGCGGCGCGCTGCTCACCAACAACCCCAACGACATCAACACCGCCAACGGCGCGGGCGCGGCCAACCCCTTCCGGCTCGATCCCAGCCAGGCCGCGACCGCCGACCAGAACCACGCCTACACCCCCGAGCAGTTCGCCTACGACGGCGGCAAGGCCGACCTGTTTCCCAAGTACACCGGCCGCGGCACCACCGGCGCGGTGGGCGCCTTCGGCACCAACGGGCAGGTCATGGGCTACTACGACGGCAACACCGTGACCGCGCTGTGGAACTACGCCCAGCACTTCGCGATGAGCGACGACGCCTACACCGACACCTACGGCCCGTCCACCCCCGGCGCGCTGGAAGTGGTCTCGGGCCAGACCGACGGCGTGACGCTGGTGAAGACCACCAAGCAGCCGTTCACGCTGGCGGCGGGCTCCTACTACATCCGGGACGGCGCCGGCGGCTACGCGCTGATCAGCGACGTCGATCCCGCCTACGACGTGTGCTCCAGCCCCACCGACCAGATCCTCATGCAGGGGCGCAACATCGGCGACCTGCTCAACGCCCGCGACATCTCCTGGGGCGGCTTCATGGGCGGCTTCAACCTGGGCACGGTCAACGCCAACGGCACCACCGGGTGCAAGCGCAGCACGACCTCGAGCTACACCGGCACGACGGCCGACTACATCCCCCACCACAACTGGTTCCAGTACTTCCCCTCGACGGCCAACCCGACGCACGCGCGTCCGTCGTCGCTGCGGGCCATCGGCCATACCGACGAGCCGGGCACGCGCACGCCCGATCCGGCCAACCACGAGTACGGCCTGAACGACTTCTTCGCGGCGGTCAAGGCGGGCAACTTCCCCGCGGTCAGCTTCCTGAAGGCGCCTGCCTTCCAGGACGCGCACGCCGGCTATTCCGATCCGCTGGACGAGCAGGCCTTCGTGACCAAGGTGGTCAACTTCCTGCAGCAGCAGCCGCAATGGAAGGACACCGCGGTGATCGTCACCTATGACGATTCGGACGGCTGGTACGACCATGCCTTCGCCACGCCGACCAACCCGTCCTTCGACGCGCAGGCCGACCAGCTCGACGGCTCCGGCGTGTGCGGCACCGGCACCCCGATGCCCGGCCTGAAGGGCAAACCGGTCAACGGTCGTTGCGGCCCCGGCACGCGCATCCCGTTCATGGTGATCTCGCCCTGGGCGAAGGCCGACTACGTGAGCCACCAGCCCATCTCGCTGGCCTCGGTGACCCGCTTCATCGAGGACAACTGGCTGCACGGCGAGCGCCTGGGCGGCGGTTCCTTCGACGCCACCACCGGCAGCATCATGGACATGTTCAAGTTCGGCGGCGACCACGATGGCGACGACCATCGCTGGCACGGGCACGGCTTCGGCGGCCGTCTGAACCCGCCGCTGTTCCTGAACCCGACCACCGGCGTCGTGCTGCGCCGTGCGCCGGCCGGCAGCAACTCGCCGAGTTCGAGCTGATGGTCCGTCGCGCCTTGCTGATCGCGGCGACAGCCGCGGTCCTGACGGGCGCGGCCTGGGCCGCGGGGGAGGCGGGCGCGACGCCCGCCGCCTCCGCGCCCCGGGCCCCGGTTGGAGCCGCCTCGCGGCCCGCGCCCCCGCTGGTGCTGCCGGACGGCGCCAATCCGCACCCGATCCACCTCGTGCTGCCGCCGCGCAAGCCGCTGAGCGCCGTGGCCAGGCTCGGGCGTGAACTGTTCTTCGATGCCCGGCTTTCCGGCTCGGGGCGCGTGTCCTGCGCCTCCTGCCACAGCCCCGAGCATGCCTACGGCCCGCCCAACGCGCTGCCGGTGCAGATCGGCGGCTCGCGCATGAACCGATTCGGCGTGCGCGCGGTGCCCTCGCTCGAATACCTGTATCGACAGCAGAATTTCAGCATCGGCCCCGACAACGAGGAAAACGAGACCATCACCCTGCAGCAGCTGGTGCAACTGGGCAAGCAGGCCACGCGGGTGCGCAAGACCGCGCACGACACCGCGGCCACGGCCGCCAACCTGGTGCCCCAGGGCGGGCTGTTCTGGGATGGTCGGGTCAACACCCTGCAGCAGCAGGCCGACGGCCCGCTGTTCAACCCGCTGGAAATGGACGCCGGCAGCGTGGCCACGGTGGCCGCCAAGTTGCGCAGCGGGGGCTATGCCCGGCAGTTCCGGCAGCTGTTCGGCCCCGGCATGCTGGACAACTCGCAGTTCCTGGTGAGCGAGGCGCTGTTCGCGCTGGCGCGGTTCCAGATCGAGGACCCGAGCTTCCACCCCTTCACCAGCAAGTACGACGCCTGGCTGCAGGGCAAGGCCCGCTTCACCCCCACGCAGGCGCGGGGTTACGTCGCCTTCAACGATCCCGGCAAGGGCGACTGCGCCGCCTGCCATCTGGACCGTCCGGGCGCCGACGGGCAGCCGCCGCTGTTCACCGACACCCAGTACGAGGCGCTCGGCGTGCCGCGCAACCCCGCGATCCCGGCCAACCGCGACCCGCACTACCACGACCTCGGGTTGTGCGGGCCCTACCGCACCGACCTGGCCCGGCAGACCCAGTACTGCGGCATGTTCCTCACCCCCACGCTGCGCAACTCGGCCACGCGCCACGCCTTTTTCCACAACGGCGTGTACCACTCGCTGGCCCGGGTGCTGGATTTCTACGACTTCCGCGACACGCGTCCGGCGCGCATCTACCCGGTGGTGGACGGCAAGGTCGACAAGTACGACGATCTGCCCGCACGCTACCGCGCCAACATCGACCGCACCGACCCTCCGTTCAACCGCAAGCTCGGACAGGCTCCGGCGATGAGCGCGCGCGACATGCGCGACATCATCGCCTTCCTGAAAACCCTCAACGACGGCTGGCGGGGGGAGGGGGCCCCCTCCGTCGCGGGGGGCGACCCCCGCTCCGTCCCCCCAAGGGGGACGCACCCCGCCTTGGGGCGGCCCTGCGGCGGGCGTGCTCTCGGCAGCGGGGCGGCGTGCAGGAAGGAGCCGCGTCGGGCGGGGTGAAGGACGCACCCCGCCTTGGGGCGGCCCTGCGGTGGGTGTGCTCTCGACAATGGGGAGGCGTCGCGATTGCCGCCCGTTTCAGGTGGCGGTGCATAGCCGCCTTCGGCGGCCCCGAACCTAAGAGTGTTTGGCTTCAGGCCGCCGCAGGCGGCTCTCCGGCCCGCCTGGAGGTCTCCCTTCCACGCGAGCACTCCCAACGCCGAGAACCCACCTGCCGCAGGGCCGCCCCAAGGCAGGGGGTGCCCCCCTTGGGGGGGCGGAGCGGGGGTCGCCCCCCGCGACGGAGGGGGTACACATCACCGTCCGGCGTGCTCGCGCCAGGCCTCGGCCGCGCGCCGGCGCTGATCCGGCGTCAGCACCTCGGCGATGGCGATGCGGGTTTGCAGACGGTGCTCGCCGGCGCGCGCCAGCAGTTGCTCGCGCTGGCGCTGCAGCTTGTCCAGCGCCGCCACGTCGATGGTGGGCGCCGCGAACAGGCGGCGCTCCTGCTCGCCCAGCGCACGCAGCTGGCCGTGCATTGGCGCGCCGTCGGCGCGTGCCCGGCGCAGGATGTCGCGGATGCGTTCGCGCTGCTCGGCGCTGAGCCCCAGACGCTGCATCCAGGCTCCGCGATGGTGCCAGCCGTGCCAGCCGGGATGCGCGCCGCCCGGCGCATGCCACGCGGGCCCGCCGGCGGAGGCGCCCGGAGCGGGCGGTGGCATTTGCGCATGCGCGGGGGCTTGCAACAGCAGCGCGCCCAGCGCCAGCGCCGGGCCGAGGGCCCGGGACAGGGATGAAAGTCGGGAAGGCATGAACGGATCTCCGGTTCGACGCGGGGCGCCCGATGCGAGCCCCCGCGAAGCCATGATCCGCGCCCGGTTTGTCCCGTGTATGCCCGGGAATTGTCGAAGTGTTGCCCTGTCAATGTGCCCCCTCCGTCGCGGGGGGCGACCCCCGCTCCGCCCCCCCGAGGGGGGCACCCCCTGCCTTGGGGCGGCCCTGCGGCAGGAGGGTTCTCGGCATGGGGAGGGCTCGCGTGCAAGAGAGACATCCAGGCGGGCTGCATAGCCGCCTGCGGCGGTCTGACGCCAACCACACTCAGGTTTTGCCTTGGACTTTGGGCCGCCAAAGGCGGCTATGCACCGCCACCTGAATGCGGCGGCCATTGCGACAGATCCCCATTGTCGCGAGCACACCCACCGCAGGGCCGCCCCAAGGTGGGGTGCGTCCCCCTCGGGGGGACGGAGCGGGGGCCGCCCCCCGCGACGGAGGGGGCCGTCAATCTTCGAGTTGCGAGAGGTCGCGCACGGCGCCCTTGTCGGCGCTCATGGCCAGCTTGGCGTAGGCCCTGAGCGCCGCCGACACGCGGCGCTGGCGCGGTTGCGCCGGCTTCCACCCCTTGGCGTCCTGTTCGGCGCGGCGGCGTTGCAGCTCGGCTTCGTCCACCAGCACGTCGATGCCGCGACGCGGGATGTCGATGCGGATGCGATCCCCATCGCGCACCAGGCCGATGGCGCCGCCCGCGGCGGCCTCCGGCGACACGTGACCGATGGACAGCCCGGCGGTGCCGCCCGAGAAACGCCCGTCGGTGACCAGCGCGCATTGCTTGCCCAGGCCCTTGGACTTCAGGTAGGAGGTGGGGTAGAGCATTTCCTGCATGCCCGGGCCGCCGCGCGGGCCTTCGTAGCGGATCACCACCACGTCGCCCGCCTGCACCTCGTCGCCCAGGATGCCCTTGACCGCGGCGTCCTGGCTTTCGTACACGCGCGCCTTGCCCTCGAAGGTGTACAGCGCTTCATCCACGCCCGCGGTCTTGACCACGCAGCCGTCGGCGGCGATGTTGCCGTACAGCACGGCCAGGCCGCCTTCCTTGTTGTAGGCGTGCTCGACGCTGCGGATGCAGCCCTTCTTGCGGTCCAGGTCCAGGCTCTCCCAGCGCGTGTCCTGGCTGAAGGCCACCTGCGTGGGAATGCCCGCCGGGCCGGCGCGGAAGAAGGTGTGGATGGCCTGGTCCTCGGTGGCCAGCACGTCGTGGCGCGCCAGCGCCTCGGCCAGGGTGCGCGAGTGCACGGTGGGTACGCTGGTGTCCAGCAGCCCGCCGCGCGCGAGTTCCCCGAGGATGCCCATGATGCCCCCGGCGCGGTGCACGTCCTCCACGTGATAGTGGCTGGACGGCGCCACCTTGCACAGGTTGGGCACGCGGCGCGAGAGCTGGTCGATGTCGGACATGCCGAAATCCAGCTCGGCCTCCTGCGCGGCCGCCAGCAGGTGCAGGATGGTGTTGGTGGAGCCGCCCATCGCGATGTCCAGGGTCATCGCGTTGGCGAAGGCGGCGCGCCCGGCGATATTGCGCGGCAGCACCGAGGCGTCGTCCTGTTCGTAGTAGCGCTTGCACAGCTCCACCACCAGGCGCCCGGCGCCCAGGAACAGCTGCTTGCGGTCGGCATGCGTGGCCACCACCGTGCCGTTGCCCGGCAGCGCCAGTCCCAGCGCCTCGGTCAGGCAGTTCATCGAGTTGGCGGTGAACATGCCCGAGCAGGAGCCGCAGGTGGGGCAGGCCGAGCGTTCCACGCTCGCCACCTCGTCGTCCGAGACCTTCGGATCGGCCGCCATCACCATGGCGTCGATCAGGTCGATCTTTTTCAGCGTGCTGGTGCCGGCCAGGCGCGTGGTGCCGGCTTCCATCGGTCCGCCGGAGACGAACACCACCGGGATGTTCAGGCGCATCGCGGCCATCAGCATGCCCGGGGTGATCTTGTCGCAGTTGGAAATGCACACCAGGGCGTCGGCGCAATGCGCGTTGACCATGTACTCGACCGAGTCGGCGATGATGTCGCGGCTGGGCAGCGAGTACAGCATGCCGTCGTGCCCCATGGCGATGCCGTCGTCCACCGCGATGGTGTTGAATTCCTTGGCCACCCCGCCGGCGGCCTCGATCTCGCGCGCCACCAGCTGGCCCAGGTCCTTCAGGTGCACGTGGCCCGGCACGAACTGGGTGAAGGAATTCGCGATCGCGATGATCGGCTTGTCGAAATCGCCGTCCTTCATGCCTGTCGCGCGCCACAGCGAGCGCGCGCCCGCCATGTTGCGTCCGGCGGTGGAGGTCTTGGAACGATAGGCTGGCATGGCGGCTCCTGCGAAGAATGGGGGGTCGGGCGGGAATCTACGTCAGTTCGAGTCTAGAGTGAAATCTATAATTCAGCGTTTATTGAGTCGCAAAACCTATCAGACGTGGACGCCCGCCAGCTTCGGCATTTTCTGACCGTCGCCGAGACCCTGCATTTCGGCCGTGCCGCGCAGCGCCTGCGCATGACCCAGCCGCCGCTGAGCCAGTCGATTCGCGCGCTGGAGGACGAGCTGGGGGCGCGCCTGTTCGTGCGCACCCGGCGCAGCGTGGCCCTCAGCGCCTTCGGCGAGCAATGGCTGCCCCACGTACGCGCGGTGCTGCAGGGGCACGACGCACTGGGCGCCACCGCGCGTCGCCTGCTCGCCGGCGACCTCGGACGCCTGGAGATCTCCTTCGTCAGCACCGCCGACTACAGCATCCTGCCCGAGCTGGTGCGGCGGTTCCGCGAAGGCCATCCGGAGGTGGAACTGGCGCTGACCGAGGCGACCAGCGACGTGCAGATCGCCTCGCTGCTCGACGGCAAGGGCGACGTGGGCATCATCCTGCCCGACGGTCAGGAGTCGATGCCGGGTGCGCTGCGCTACCGCAGGCTGGAGTCCGAAGCCCTGGTGGCCGCGGTTCCCGAGGTCTGGCTGGAGCAGCGGCGACTGGTGCCGGCGCGCGGGCGCCTGGCACGCTCCGACGTGGTCGCGTCACCGCTGGTGCTGTTCCCGCGCCACGTGGCGCCGCTGTTCTACGACAAGGTGGTGGGCTACTGCTCGGCCGCGGGCGGGCAGGTCGCCATCGCCCAGCACGCGATCCAGATGCAGACCATCGTCAGCCTGGTGTCGGCCGGCATGGGCATCGCCCTCGTGCCGGCATCGCTGCGCCGGCTGGCGCGCGCCGGGGTGCGCTACCTGGATCTGCAGGACGCGCCGAGCCTGGAAATGGGCATGGTCTGGCGCGGCGATCGCATGAGCCCGGTGCTGGACAATTTCCTGCGCATGGCGGGGGTGCCCGCCGAGGTCCCGGCCGCGGCCGACGCGGCGCGCCGCGCGGGCGGGTAGCGGGATCTGGTGTCTCCTGGCCGCGTTCTTCGCGGCGCCCGGGCAGGGCGTGCGCCTGGTTCAGCCGGGCGCCGCGCGGCGCGCGTTCCATTCGCGCACGATGCGCTGCAGCGCCTCCAGCCCGTCGGTCAATGCAGCCGGGCCGGGCTGCAGGATCAGCGGCGACTTGATCTCGTGCAGCTCGCCGTCGCGCACCGCGGGAAGGTCCTGCCAGCCGGGACGCGCGGCCACGCGTTGCGGGGAGAACTTCTTGCCGCACCAGGAGCCGATGATGATGTCGGGGCGGCGGCGCACCACCTCCATCGGATCCGCCACGATGCGATCGCGCCCCAGGCCGGCGGCGGCCAGTTCGGGAAAGATGTCCTCGCCGCCGGCGATGCCGATCAGCTCGCTGACCCAGCGGATGGCCGAGATCGGCGGATCGTCCCACTCCTCGAAGTACACCCTGGGACGACGCGGCAGCGTGGCGGCCTGGCGTGTCGCCTCGTGCAGCCGCGAGGCCAGGGATGCGGCCAGTTCGTCCGCCGCCGCGGCGGCGCCCACCAGCGCGCCCAGGCGCCGCACGTAGCCCAGGATCTGGGACACCGAGCGATGGTTGCTGATCCACACCTCGACGCCATGGCGGATCAGCGCCTGCGCGATGTCGGCCTGCATGTCCGAGAAGCCGACGGCCAGGTCGGGCTCCAGGCGCAGGATGTCGTCGATGCGGGCGGAGGTGAAGGCCGACACCTTCGGCTTCTCGCGCCGCGCCCGCGGCGGGCGCACGGTGAAGCCCGAGATGCCCACGATGCGCGCGGATTCGCCGAGCGCGTACAGCACCTCCGTGGGCTCCTCGGTGAGGCAGACGATGCGCCGCGGAAACTCCGCCGCGTGCCCGCCCGGGGCCGGTCCCGTCGACGACGCGTCGGTCGTCACATGCTGCGCCGGTACTGCCCGCCCACCTCGAACAGCGCGTCGGTGAGCTGGCCCAGCGAACAGCTGCGCACGGCATCCATCAGCACCTCGAACACGTTGCCGTCCTCGATCACCGCCTGGCGCAGGCGCTGCAGCTGGCGCGGCGCCTCGTCGGCGTGGCGGACGTGGAAGTCGTGCAGCCGGTCGAGCTGGCTTTGCTTTTCCTCCGGCGTGGAGCGCGCCAGCTCGATGCTCTCGGGCACCGGCTCGCCCTCCGGGTTGCGGAAGGTGTTGACCCCGATGATCGGCAGCTCACCGGTGTGCTTGAGCATCTCGTAGTGCATGCTCTCCTCCTGGATCTTGCCGCGCTGGTAGCCGGTTTCCATCGCGCCCAGCACGCCGCCGCGCTCGGCGATGCGGTCGAATTCGGCCAGCACCGCTTCCTCGACCAGCTCGGTGAGCTCGTCAATGATGAAGGATCCCTGGTTCGGGTTCTCGTTCTTCGCCAGCCCCCATTCCCGGTTGATGATCAGCTGGATGGCCATGGCGCGGCGCACCGACTCGGTGGTCGGCGTGGTGATGGCCTCGTCGTAGGCGTTGGTGTGCAGGCTGTTGCAGTTGTCGTAGATGGCGATCAGCGCCTGCAGCGTGGTGCGGATGTCGTTGAAGGCGATTTCCTGCGCGTGCAGGCTGCGTCCGCTGGTCTGCACGTGGTACTTGAGCTTGCAGCTGCGCTCGTCCGCGCCGTAGCGCTCGCGCATGGCCACGGCCCAGATGCGCCGGGCCACGCGTCCGAGCACCGTGTACTCCGGGTCCATGCCGTTGCTGAAGAAAAAGCTCAGGTTGGGCGCGAAATCGTCGATGGCCATGCCGCGCGCCAGGTAGGCCTCCACGTAGGTGAAGCCATTGGCCAGCGTGAAGGCCAGCTGGGAGATCGGGTTCGCCCCGGCCTCGGCGATGTGGTAGCCGGAAATGCTCACCGAGTAGAAGTTGCGCACCTTGTGGCGCACGAAGTACTCCTGGATGTCGCCCATCACCTTGAGGCTGAACTCGGTGGAGAAGATGCAGGTGTTCTGCCCCTGGTCCTCCTTGAGGATGTCGGCCTGCACCGTGCCGCGCACGTTGGCCAGCGCCCAGGCGCGCAGCTGGCGCGCCTGCTCGGGTGACGGTGCATGCCCGTGCTCGGCCTCGAACCTTTCCAGCTGCTGGTCGACGGCCGCGTTCATGAACATGGCCAGGATGGTCGGCGCCGGGCCGTTGATGGTCATCGACACCGAGGTCGACGCATCGCACAGGTCGAAGCCCGAGTACAGCACCTTCAGGTCGTCCAGCGTGGCGATGCTCACGCCCGAGTTGCCGATCTTGCCGTGGATGTCGGGCCGCAGCGCGGGGTCGTTGCCGTACAGCGTGACCGAGTCGAAGGCCGTGGACAGGCGCTTGGCCGGCATGCCCTCGCTGACCAGCTTGAAGCGCCGGTTGGTGCGGAAGGCGTCGCCCTCGCCGGCGAACATGCGCGTGGGATCCTCGCCCTCGCGCTTGAAGGCGAAGGTGCCGGCGGTGTAGGGGAAGCCGCCGGGCACGTTTTCCAGCAGCAGCCATTTCAGGCGCTCGCCGTGGTCCTCGTAGCGCGGCAGCGCCACCTTGCGAACCACCGTGCCCGACAGCGTGCGGGTGGTCAGGCGGGTGCGGATCTCGCGCTCGCGCACCTTCACCACGTGCTCGTCGCCGGAGTAGGTGCGCTGCAGCTCGTCCCAGCCGCCCAGCAGGGCGCGCGCAGGCTCGCCCAGGCGCTGCTCGCGCTGCGCCGCCAGTTGCTCCAGCCGCGGCCCCGCGGCCGCGGCGTCGTCGCCGCCGCCGGCCGCCTCCAGCATGCGCCGCGCCGCGCGCAGTTGCTGGATCTCGCGCGCCAGCGCAGCCTGCTCGCCGGCGCGGCGCTTGTAGGCGCGCACTCCTTCGGCGATGTCGGCCAGGTAGCGCGAGCGCGCGGGCGGCACGATCGGGTGGCGATGGGTGCTGTGGCGCGTGGACACGGCCGGCAGCAGGCCGTCCTCCAGCGCCAGCCCCAGTTCGCCCAGGCGCGCGCGCAGCGCCTGGTACAGCGCGGTGACGCCGTCGTCGTTGAAGCGGCTGGCCATGGTGCCGAACACCGGCATGTCCTCGACGCGCGCGCCGAAGGCCTCGCGGTTGCGCTGCACCTGCTTGGCCACGTCGCGCAGCGCGTCCGCCGCGCCCTTGCGGTCGAACTTGTTGATGGCCACGAATTCGGCGAAGTCCAGCATGTCGATCTTCTCGAGCTGACTGGCGGCTCCGAATTCCGGGGTCATCACGTACAGCGGCACGTCCACCAGGGGCACGATGGCCGCGTCGCCCTGGCCGATGCCCGAGGTCTCCACCACCACGAGGTCGAAGCCGGCCACCTTCACCGCCGCCAGCACGTCGGGCAGCGCGGCGCTGATCTCGCTGCCGGTGTCGCGCGTGGCCATGCTGCGCATGTAAACCCGGGGACCGTCGCGCCAGGGGCCGATGGCGTTCATGCGGATGCGGTCCCCCAGCAGCGCGCCGCCGCTCTTGCGCCGCGACGGATCGATGCTGATCACCGCCACGCGCAGCCGGTCGTTCTGGTCCAGGCGCAGGCGCCGCACCAGCTCGTCGGTGAGGCTGGACTTGCCGGCGCCGCCGGTTCCGGTGATGCCCAGCACGGGCACGCGCGCCCGGCCGGCGCGACGACGCAGTTCGGCCACCAGCTCCGCGTCGGCACGGCCGTTCTCCAGCGCGGTGATCAGGCGTGCCAGCGCGCGCCAGGTGGCGGGCGTGTGCCCGCCCACGGCGTCGAGCACCCCCGCGTCGGCCGCGCCGGCCTCGCGGTCGCAGCGCATCAGCATCTCGCCGATCATTCCCTGCAGGCCCATGCGCTGCCCGTCCTCGGGGCTGTAGATGCGCGCGACGCCGTAGGCCTGCAGTTCGCGGATCTCGGCCGGCACGATGACCCCGCCGCCGCCGCCGAACACCTGGATGTGCTCGCCGCCGCGCTCGCGCAGGAGGTCGACCATGTACTTGAAGTACTCGACATGTCCGCCCTGGTAGGAGCTGACCGCGATGCCCTGCGCGTCCTCCTGCAGCGCGGCCGTCACCACTTCCTCGACCGAGCGGTTGTGCCCCAGGTGGATCACCTCCGCGCCCATGCCCTGCAGGATGCGGCGCATGATGTTGATCGCGGCGTCGTGTCCGTCGAACAGGGCGGCGGCGGTCACGAAGCGGACCTTGTGGGTCGGTCGATAGCCGGCCAGCGCCTGTTGCTGCGCGGAAAGATCGGTCATGGGAAGCCCCCGTGTTGTCTCTACGTCACTGTAGACCATCGTCCCCGGCCGCGCCACGGTGGCCCCGCCGGGCGAGCGCATCGGTGCGGGGCGCGTCCCGGTAGGCGCTGGGCGTGCGCCCGGCCCAGGCGCCGAAGGCGCGGGCGAAGGTCTTCTCGCTGGCGAAACCCACGGCCAGCGCGACCTGCTTGACCGGCTGGCGGCCCTGGCGCAGCAGTTGCGCGGCGCGCTCGAAGCGCACGGCGTCCTTCAATTCTTGCAGCGAGGTGCCCTCGTCGCGTAACTGGCGGTGCAGGGTGCGCGTGGACACGTTGAGCGCGGCCGCCAGCGTGGCGGCGGTGTGCGCATCGTCGGGGCGCGCGGCCATGCAGGCGCGCGCGCGGCTGGCCAGCAGGCGGTCGCGACGGTACTGCAGCACGGTCAGGGGAAGCGCGTTCTGCAGCATGGCGTGCACCGAGCGCTCGTCGCGTCGGGGCGCGAGCTCGAGGTATTGCGCTGGCAGGCAGAGGCTCGCGCGCTCGGCGCCGAAGCGTACCGGTCCGGGGAAGAACAGCCCGTGCGCGTCGCCGTAGGCGGGGCGGGCGAAGGGGAATTCGGTTCCGAGCAGCGGAATGCGCGAGTCGATCAGCCAGCAGGCGTAGCCGTGCACGTAGCGCAGCGTGGTGACCAGGCACAACTCGCGCAACGCGCCGAAGTCGCGCCGCTCCTCGAGGAACAGGGTGGCGACGCCGTCGCGCAGTTCCAGATGCAGCAGCAGATCCTCGGTCAGCAATCGGTGGTGTCGGCACCAGCGCTTGAGGGCCACCCCCAGGTCGGGGGCCGTCAGCGAGCCGCGGCACAGCAGTCCGTAGCTTCCCCAGGGCAGGCGGCGCGAGAACCAGCCCAGGGCCTCGTCGTCGAGTTCCTGCATGGCCGCGCGGCACAGCGCCTCGAACTGCCGGGCGCTCACCCGAGCCTGCGCATCGCGCAGCGAGGACGGCGCGATTTGTGCCAGTCGAAGCGCTGCCGAGGGGTCCGCGCCGTAGCGCTCGTAGGCCAGCACGACCGCCCGCACGAAGGCCATCGGCGTCAGGGCCGACTCATGCCTGGGCAGCGATGCGACGGGGGTTTGCGGCATGGACGACGATTCTCGCGGCGATCCGGGAATTCTACCGGCGCCCCCCTTCAAGTTGGCAGGATATGCAACCATCTTGGCAGACTATGTGCTGTGCCTAGCCCTAGAGTGATAGTCTTGTGCGAGCCGGCGCTCGCGCCCGCCACACGTTGACAGGAGACCCCCATGGTGCAGCTACCCGGCCTCGACTTCGGCCTCGGCGAGACGATCGACATGTTGCGCGACACGGTGCGGGCCTTCGCGGCCAAGGAAATCGCGCCTCGCGCCGCGCAGGTGGACCGCGACAACCTGTTTCCCGCCGACCTCTGGAAAAAGCTGGGCGATCTGGGCCTGCACGGCATGACCGTGTCCGAGGAATACGGCGGCACCGAACTCGGCTACCTGGCGCACATGGTGGCGATGGAGGAAGTCTCGCGCGCCTCGGCCTCGGTGGGGCTGTCCTACGGCGCCCACTCCAACCTGTGCGTGAACCAGTTGCACCGCAACGGCACGCTCGAGCAGAAGCGTCGCTACCTGCCCGGGCTGGTGTCCGGCGAACAGGTCGGGGCGCTGGCGATGAGCGAACCCGGCGCCGGCTCCGACGTGGTGAGCATGAAGCTGCGCGCCGACAAGCGCGGCGACCGCTACGTGCTCAACGGCTCCAAGATGTGGATCACCAACGGCGGCGACGCCGACACCCTGGTGGTCTACGCCAAGACCGACCCCCAGGCCGGCCCCAAGGGCATCACCGCCTTCATCGTCGAGAAGGGCTTCAAGGGCCTGTCCTTCGGTTCCAAGCTGGACAAGCTGGGTATGCGCGGCTCCAACACCTATCCGGTGTTCTTCGAGGACTGCGAGATCCCCGAGGACAACGTGCTGGGCAGCGTGGGCGGCGGCGTGCGGGTGCTGATGTCGGGCCTCGACTACGAGCGCGCGGTGCTGTCGGGCGGTCCGCTGGGCATCATGGCCGCCTGCATGGACGTGGTCGTGCCCTACGTGCACGAGCGCAAGCAGTTCGGCCAGGCCATCGGCGAGTTCCAGCTCATGCAGGGCAAGCTGGCCGACATGTACACCACCTGGCAGGCCAGCCGCGCGCTGGTCTACGCGGTGGGCCGAGCCTGCGACCGCGCGGACCACGCGCGCTCCCTGCGCAAGGACGCCGCGGCAGCCATCCTCTATTCGGCCGAGAAGGCCACCTGGATGGCCGGCGAGGCCATCCAGGTGCTGGGCGGCAACGGCTACATCAACGAATACCCGACGCCGCGCCTGTGGCGCGACGCCAAGCTGTACGAGATCGGCGCCGGCACCAGCGAGATCCGGCGCATGCTCATCGGGCGCGAGCTGTTCGGCGAGACCGCCTGAGCCGCCGCGTCGAGGAGCCGCCCATGCACGTGCTGCAAAGCCAGATCGATCCGCGCTCGGAGGACTTCCGGGCCAACTCCCAGGCCATGCAGGCCGTGGTCGACGACCTGCGCGACAAGATCGCGCAAGTCGAGCTCGGCGGCGGCGAGACCGCGCGCGCCAGGCACACGGCGCGCGGCAAGCTGCTGGCTCGCGAGCGCATCGGGCTGCTGCTGGACCCCGGCTCGCCCTTCCTGGAGATCGGCCAGCTCGCCGCCTGGGGCCTGTACGACGGCGACGCGCCGGGCGCCGGCATGGTGGCGGGCATCGGGCGCATCCAGGGGCTCGAATGCATGGTCGTGGCCAACGACGCAACCGTGAAGGGCGGAACCTACTACCCGCTGACCGTGAAAAAACACCTGCGCGCGCAGGAGATCGCCCAGGCCAACCAGCTTCCCTGCGTGTACCTGGTGGACTCGGGCGGCGCCTTCCTTCCGCTGCAGGACGAGGTGTTCCCGGATCGCGACCACTTCGGACGCATCTTCTTCAACCAGGCCAACATGTCGGCGCTGGGCATTCCCCAGGTGGCCGTGGTCATGGGCTCGTGCACCGCCGGCGGCGCCTACGTGCCGGCGATGAGCGACGAGACGGTGATCGTGCGCGAGCAGGGCACCATCTTCCTGGGTGGGCCGCCGCTGGTGAAGGCGGCCACCGGCGAGGTGGTCAGCGCCGAGGCGCTGGGCGGCGGCGACGTGCACACCCGCATCTCCGGCGTGGCCGACCACCTGGCCGACAACGATGCCCACGCGCTGCTGCTGGCGCGGCGCATCGTGGGCCATTTCAACCGCGTCAAGCCGGTCACGGTCAAGCTGGAGGCGGCCGAGGAACCGCTGTACGACCCGCGCGAGATCTACGGCATCATTCCGCGCGACACCCGCAAGCCCTACGACGTGCGCGAGGTGATCGCCCGCGTGGTCGACGGCTCGCGCTTCGACGAGTTCAAGCCCCGCTACGGCACCACGCTGGTCACCGGTTTCGCGCGCCTATACGGCATGCCGGTGGGCATCGTGGCCAACAACGGCATCCTGTTCGGCGAGTCGGCGCTGAAGGGCGCGCACTTCATCGAACTGTGCTCGCAACGCGGCGTGCCGCTGGTGTTCCTGCAGAACATCACCGGCTTCATGGTGGGCCAGCGCTACGAGAACGAAGGCATCGCCAAGCACGGCGCGAAGATGGTCACCGCGGTGGCCACGACCCAGGTGCCCAAGATCACCATGCTCATCGGCGGCAGCTTCGGCGCCGGCAACTACGGCATGTGCGGTCGCGCCTACTCGCCGCGCTTCCTGTGGATGTGGCCCAACGCGCGCATCAGCGTGATGGGCGGCGAGCAGGCCGCCGGCGTGCTCGCCACGGTGCGCCGCGAGGGCATCGAGGCCAAGGGGGGGCAGTGGAGCGCGCAGGAGGAGGATGCCTTCAAGCAGCCCATCCGCGCCCAGTACGAGGCGCAGGGGCATCCGTACTACGCCACGGCGCGGCTGTGGGACGACGGCGTGGTCGACCCCGCGCAGGCGCGCCGCGTGCTCGGGCTGTCGCTGTCGGCCGCGCTGAACGCGCCGATCCCGCCCACGCGCTTCGGCGTGTTCCGCATGTAGCCGCGGCC
This sequence comes from Pseudomonadota bacterium, assembly GCA_021848345.1. GTDB lineage: Bacteria > Pseudomonadota > Gammaproteobacteria > Burkholderiales > Burkholderiaceae_C > Thiomonas_A. Next base: position 407,371 of record JAJZUV010000001.1, read on the forward strand.
GGACGCGGGCGCCCCGGGCCGGGCGCGGCCGCGCCTTCGCCGAAGAGGAGATTCCACGATGTTCAAGAAGATCCTGGTCGCCAACCGCGGCGAGATCGCCTGCCGGGTGATGCGCACCGCGCGCTCGCTGGGCATCGCCACGGTGGCCGTGTATTCCGAGGCCGACGCCGACGCGCGCCACGTGCGCATGGCCGACGAGGCCGTGTGCATCGGGCCGGCGCCGGCGCGCGAGTCCTACCTGGTGGGCGAGCGCATCCTCGAGGCCGCGCGGCGCAGCGGCGCCGAGGCCGTCCACCCCGGCTACGGCTTCCTGTCCGAGAACGAGGACTTCGCCGAGGCCTGCGAGCGCGCCGGCATCGTGTTCATCGGCCCGCCGGCCTCGGCCATCCGTGCCATGGGCTCCAAATCCGCGGCCAAGGCCCTGATGGAGCGCGCCGGCGTGCCCCTCACCCCGGGCTACCACGGCGAGGACCAGGACCCGGAGCTGCTGGCGCGCGAGGCCTCGCGCATCGGCTACCCGGTGCTGATCAAGGCCAGCGCGGGCGGCGGCGGCAAGGGCATGCGCCGGGTCGACGATCCGGCCGAATTCGCCGCCGCGCTGCAATCGTGCAAGCGCGAGGCGCTGGGCGCCTTCGGCGACGAGCGCGTGCTGGTCGAGAAATACGTGCTGCGCCCGCGGCACATCGAGATCCAGGTGTTCGGCGACACCCACGGCCGGTGCGTCTACCTCTTCGAGCGCGACTGCTCGGTGCAGCGCCGGCACCAGAAGGTGCTGGAGGAGGCCCCCGCGCCGGGCATGACCCCGGAGCGCCGCGCGGCGATGGGCCGCGCCGCGGTGGAGGCGGCCCGCGCGGTGGGCTACGTGGGGGCCGGCACGGTGGAGTTCATCGCGCACCAGGACGGCAGTTTCTACTTCATGGAGATGAACACCCGCCTGCAGGTGGAGCACCCGGTGACCGAGATGATCACCGGACTCGACCTGGTCGAGTGGCAGTTGCGCGTGGCCGCCGGCGAGCCGCTGCCGCTGCACCAGGAGCAACTGGAGCTGCGCGGCCATGCCATCGAGGCGCGGGTGTACGCGGAGGACCCGGATCGCGGCTTCCTGCCCTCCACCGGCCGCCTGCTGCATCTGAGGCCGCCCGAGCAGGGCGACCACGTGCGCGTGGACACCGGGGTGGAGCAGGGCGACGAGATCACGCCGCACTACGACCCGATGATCGCCAAGCTCATCGTCCACGGCGCCGATCGTGCCGAAGCGTTGGGGCGTATGCGCCGGGCACTGGCCGAATACCGCGTGGTGGGGGTGTCGAACAACGTGGATTTCCTCGCGCGCCTGGTGGACACGCCTTCCTTCGCGCAAGCCGACCTGGACACCGGGCTCATCGAGCGCGAACAGGCCAGGCTGTTCCCCGAGCAGGCACCGCCGCCCGACGAGTTCTGGCTGCTGGCGGCGCTGGCCGAACTGAGGGGCAGCTGCGCGCGGCGCGGGCGCACGGATGGCCCGGCAGCCGGAGCTCCGGTCGCCGATTCCCCATGGAGCGCCGCCGACGCCTGGCGCCTCAACGGCCAGGGCACCAGGCGCCTGGCCCTGCGCCACGGCGAGCGCACGCGCGAGGTCACGGCCGAGGCGCGCGGCAATGCCTGGCTGCTGCGCCTGGACGATGCCGAGGGGCCGGGCGTTCCGGCACGGGCCGAGCCCGACGCCCGCGGGGATCTGCGGGCGCGCCTGGGCGATCGCCACGTGCATGCCGCCGTGCTGGCCGCGGGCGAGCGGCGCCATGTATTCCTCGACGGCCGCTGCGCCGTGCTGTCCCTGGTCGACCCGCTCCACGCCGGCGGTGATGTCCAGCACCTGGAGCACAGCCTGCGCGCGCCGATGCCGGGCAAGGTGGTGGCCGTGTCGGTGCGAGCCGGCGACCCGGTGGACAAGGGCGCGCCGCTGCTGGTGCTCGAAGCCATGAAAATGGAACACACCATCAGCGCGCCTCGCAAGGGTGTGGTGACGGCGCTGCATTACGGCGTGGGCGACCAGGTTCCCGACGGCGCCGAGTTGCTGGAATTCGACTCCGAGGAGTGAAGGGGCATAGGGCGCTGCGCGGCAGCGATCCCTACAATCGCTGGCGACCGCCACGCGGGCGCTCTGCGTGGACCCGTTTCGAGGACGATCGTGAGACCACCCCGTTGGAGCCAGTTCGCGGGCTGGACGGCCGCAGCCCTGCTGGTCCTGACGCTGGGAGCCTGCGGGCGCCATGAGCAGGGCCTGGAGCGCGCGCTGTTCGGCGCGCCGCGAGCCGCCGTCCCCGCGGCCAGCGCCGCCAAGGCTGGCGGCAGCGCGCTGCGGGTGCGGCGCATCTCCCCGTCGGGCCAGGAGGTCGAGCCGGGCCAGGAACTGGTGATCCAGTTCGACCGCGCGATGGTTCCGCTGGGCGCGATGGCGCGCGAGCCCGCGCGGCTCGACGTCTCGGTGCGCCCCGATCCCGGCTGCCAGTGGCGCTGGCTGGACACCACCGAACTGGCCTGCCGCCTGCCCGGCGAGCACCGTTTCGCTCCGGCCACGAGCTACACGGTGCGCGTGGGCACCGGCCTGAGCGCGCTGGACGGCAACCATCTCCCGCGGCCCCTGACCGCATCCTTCAGCACCTGGCGCCCGCGGGTGCAATGGGTGGAGTTCCAGCGCTGGGACTCCCCGGTGACCCCGCTATACCTGCTGCACTTCAACATTCCGGTGACCGCGCAGGCGGCGCAGCGCAGCGTGTTGTTCAGCGATCGCCAGGGTCATGCGGTCGGGGCTCGCATCGAGCCCTTCACGCGCAAGCGCGAAGGGCCGCTGTGGCTGCCGGTGCCCGGGGCCCCGGGCGCGGTGCTCGAGGTCGTCTCGCCCAAGCCGGACCAGCCGCTGGATCGCGAAGCAGCCGCGGCGGCCGGCCGGCGCGTGTGGCTGGTACGGCCCGCCCAGGCGCTGCAGGGCGCGCGGGACTATGCCCTCAAGCTGCGCGCCGGGCTGCGCTCTCCCCTGGGGCCGCTGCCCGGCGTGGCGGCCGACCTCAACACGACCGCGAGCACCTACGGGGCTTTCAGCTTCCAGGGCGTGTCCTGCGACGACGGCCACGGCAACCCGTTCCAGCTGCGTCCGGGCTCCGATCCGTCCCGGCGCTGCCGCCCGGGCAGCGTGAACCTGCTGTTCAGCGCTCCGGTGCCGCGCGCCACGCTGGCGGCCATCGGCTGGCAGCCCGACCCGCTGGCGCCGGGCCTGCTGGCGCGGCAATGGGCCGACTACCCCGCATGGTTCCTGCGCCCGCGCAACGACGACGCGGACGCCACGCAACCCGATGCCTACCCGCTGACCTTCCGGCCCCAGCCGATGCACGACTACACGCTGCGCGTTCCGGCCGGCGTGAAGGACCGCTTCGGGCGCAGTCTGACCAGCCCCGTGGAACTGCGCTTCCAGACCGGACACTACGCGCCGTTTCTCGACCCTCCGCCGCCGATGGCCGTGCTCGAGTCCGGCCTGCACACCATCGTGCCCCTGCGCTTCACCAACCTGGACAGCCTGGAGCTGCGCGAGCGCCGGCTGTTCGCCCCCGAACTCGAACGAGGCGGCATCGCCGGGCCCGAGCGCACGCAGGACCTGATGCGGCGCCGGGACCTGGCACCGCGCCTGGACAAGCAGGTACGCGGCTCGCTGGGCGTGCGCCGAATGCTCGACGGGCGCTCCGGAGTGCTGTGGGGGCGCCTGCTGGCCGTGCCGCGGCAGGTCGGCCCGCGGATCCCCCTGATGGCCGAGGTCACCCCCTACCAGGTGCTGGCCAAGATCGGTCATTACGACAGCCTGATCTGGCTCAGCCGCCTGGCCGACGGCCGGCCCGTGGCCGGCGCCCGCGTGGCGCTGTACACCACGCCGCGCGACGACCCGGGCAAGCTCACGCGCCTGGGTGGCGCCCCCGTGCTCACCGACGCGCAGGGCCTGGCCCGGCTGCCGGGCTCGGCCGAGTTGCCCAAGGACTGGTTCGACCCCTGGGGGCGCAAGCGCGAATATTTCATCGGGGTCACGCACGGCAAGGACCTGGCGCTGCTGCCGTTGAACGACCGTTTCGCGCGCACCGTCGGCGACGCCAGCCACTACAGCCTGGAGGCCGACCAGCAGGCCGCGCACGGGCACATGCGCGCCTGGGCGGTGACCGAACAAGGCATCTACAAGCCGGGCAGCGAGGTGCGCTACATCGCCTTCGTGCGTGCCGAGGGGCCGACCGAGCTGCGGGCGCCGCCGCGCCTGGACTACGCCTTGCGCATCACCGACGCCACCGGCAAGGTGGTGCTGCAGCGCGACCACCTGAGGCTGTCGGAATTCGGTGCGGTGTCGGGCGAACTGCACGTGGGGCGCAACGCGGCCAGCGGCCAGTACACCATCAGCCTGAGCTGGCCGAGCGCCACCGGCACGGTCACGCGCGATGCCGGCGGCTTCCTGGTCACCGACTTCGTGCCCGCGTCCTACCAGGTGCATACCTCGCTGCGCCAGCAGGTGGCGGGCCCGGGTAGCCTGATCGATGCCCAGGCCAGTGCCACGCTGCAGGCCGGCGGCCCCTACGCCGACGCCGCGGTCAAGTTCACCACCCGGATCGAGGCCCGCTCGTTCGCGCCGGACAACCCGCTGGCCGCCGGGTTCCAGTTCGGCGGCGGCGACACCGACACCGACTCCTCGTCGACCCGCACGGTGTCCATGCAGCAACTGCGCCTGGATCACGCCGGCCGCGCCAGCATGCACCAGCTCCTGCCCGCTGTTTCCAAGGTGGTGTACGGCCACGTGGTGGTGGAGGCGGCGGTGGAATCGGCGCGCGCCACCTGGGTGGCGCGCAGCGCGAAGGCGATCTACGCCGCGCGGGACCGTTTCGTCGGCCTGCGCACCGACAACTGGCTGCAGACGGCCGGCAAGGCCTTCGGCGTGCAGTACCTGGTGGTCGACCCGCAGGGCACGCCGCGGGCCGGCAGCCGCGTGCGCCTGCTGCTGCAGCGCCAGCTCATCGGCCGCGTGCAGATGAAGAACGGCGCCGGCGACTTCGCGCCCGAGGACCAGGTCTCCTGGGTCACCGAGGACCGCTGCGCGGCGACCTCGACCGCGGCCCCGGGCAACTGCTCCCTGACCCCGAAGCATGCGGGGGAATACCGCATCGAGGCCGAGGTCGACGACACGCACGGTCGCGTCGACCGCGCCGAGCTGCGCACCTGGGTCACCGGTGCCGGCGACGTGGTGTGGAGCCAGGGCAGGGGCGTGACCATCGTGCCCGACCGCAAGGCCTACCGGGTCGGCGACATCGCGCACCTGCTGATCCAGAACCCCTTTCCCGGCGCCCGCGCGCTGGTCACGGTCGAACGCTACGGCGTGTTGTGGAAAAAGCTGCTGACCCTGCGCGGCGGCGCGCCGGTGGTGGATGTTCCGATCCAGGCCGACTTCTTCCCCGGGGCCTACGTGTCGGTGGCCATCTTCTCGCCGCGCGTGGCCCCGCCGGCCGATCCCGACCTGGGCAAGCCCACGCTTGCGCTGGGGTACATGGCGCTGCCGGTGCATGGCCGAGACGGCGCGCTGCAGGTCAAGGTCATCCCCGACGCGTCGCAGCACAAGCCGCGCCAGAAGGTCGACGTGGCGGTGCGGGTGCATCGCGCCGGCGGCGCGGTCGCGCCGGGCACGAGGCTGGTGGCGGTGGTGGTCGACCAGTCGGTGGTGGACCTGCTGCAGCAAGGCCAGGGCTACTACGACCCCACGGGCACCTTGCAGGCTCCTCCCTCCGGGCCGGACATCGCCAACTACAGTCTGGCCGAACAACTGGTGACCCGGCTTCAACCCAAGGCGGGCAAGGGCGAGAGTCCGGGCGGCGACGGCGGCACGAGCGTCGGCCCGAACGTGCGCAGCGACTTCCGCTACGCGGTGTACTGGAACGACCACCTGCGCACCGATGCACGCGGCCGCGCGCATTTCGCGTTCACGCTGCCGGACAACCTGACCCGCTGGCGCATCCTGGTCATCGCGATGGGCCGCGGGGACGCGATGGGCCTGGGTGCGTCCAGCGTGCGCGTGGACCTTCCGCTGGAACTGCGCCAGGCGCTACCCAACCAGGTGCGCGTGGGCGACGACTTCGACGCCGGCTTCAGCGTCACCAACCGCACCCAGGGACCGCTGCAGGTGCGCACGCGCCTGCAGGCCCGGGGGCCGATCGCCGGCGCCAGCGCGGCGGCCGGGTCGACCCTGCGACTGGGCAGTTTCGCGCATGGCCTGAGCTGGCTGCGCCTGCACGCCGACGCCCCGGGCAACATCGAGCTGCAGGCCGATGCCCGCTCGGGCGATCTGTCCGACGCGATGCGCGCGCGCATTCCGGTGGGCCCGGCGCGAGCGCGGGTCGTGGCCGCCGAGTACGGCAGCACGACGGGGCCGGCCGCGCAGGTCCCGCTGCAACCCCCCGCGGGGGCCCTGCCCGGCAGTGTCCGCGTCCAGCTGCAGCTGGCGCCCACCCTGGTGGGCGGGCTCGACGGTGCCTTCGAGGTGCTGCGCGACGACCCGCTGCAGACCTGGGAGATCCGGCTCAGCCGCGGCGTGCTGGCCAGCGACTACCTGCGCCTCGGCCCCGCGCTGGCGGCCACGATGCAGTGGCCCGACGCGGCCGCGCAGGTCCAGCGCACGCTGGATGCCGCCGGCGACTTCCAGGCGCCCGACGGAGGCATGGCCTTCTGGATTCCCGGCGACCGCTACGTCAGCCCCTACCTCAGCGTGTACACGGCGCTGGCCTTCCAATGGCTGGCCCAGGCCGGACACGCGATCCCGCAGGACGTGCAGGTCAGGCTGCAGGGCTACCTGCGCAAGCACGTGCTGGACGCCGCGGGCACCGACCCGGTGCTGCGCGCCGGCGCGCTGGCCGCGCTGGCTCCGGCGGGCGAGGTCCGATCCGGAGAAGTCGCGGGCATGCTGCCGCAACTGCCCGAGCTCGGGCTGTTCGGCCGCGCGATGCTGCTCGACGCCGCGCTGGACACCGACGACCGCGCCAGCGCCCGCACCATCGTGCGCGCGCTGCTGTCCAGCGCCGAGGAGTCGGCCGGGGAGATCTCCTTCAACGAACGCCGCAGCGACGCCTACGCCTCGCTGCTGGCCACGCCGCTGCGCGACAACTGCGCGGTGCTCGATTCGCTGGCGCTGTACAAGCGACGCTTCGGCGACCAGGGCCTGCTGGGATCGACCCCGCAGAAGGCCATGCGCTGGATCACCGCGCGCCGGCGCAACTCCGGCGGCTGGCCGAACAGCCAGGAGAACGTGTTCTGCACCACGGCCATCGTGCACTACGCCGACGCCTACGAACCCCCGGTGCGGGACCTGGGCGCGCGCGTGACGGTGCCCGGAGCGCCGGCGCGGCAGGCGCGCTTCGATTCCCGCGGCTCCGCGGCCGTTTCCCTGCAGCTGCCGGCTCCGCCGGCGGGCCGGGCGGCGACGCTGGGCATCGACCACACCGGACAGGGGCGCCTGTACTACGAGCTGCGCATGAGTTACGCGATGCCCGCCGATGCGCTTGCGCCGGCCGACGCCGGGTTCAGCATCCGGCGCAGCTACGCGGTGCAGCGCGGCCTGAGCTGGGTCCCGGTGGGCCCCGGCACGCAGCTGCTGCGCGGCGACGTGGTGCGCGTGGAACTCGACGTCGACGCCCCCACCGAGCGCCATTACGTGGTGGTCAGCGACCCGCTGCCCGGGGCCTTCGAGGCGGTGAACCGGCAATTGGCCACCGCGATGGACACCAGCCCGGCCGAGCTGGCGGGGCGTTCGGTGCTGATGTTCGACGCCGGGGCCTGGCCCGACATGTCCATGGTCACCGGCGGCTTCTACCACCGCGAGACCGCCTTCGACGCCGTGCGCTTCTACGCCGACACCCTGCCGGCCGGGCATTACCGCCTGGTGTACGCGGCGCAGGTGATCGCGCCGGGACGCTTCCTCGCGCCCGCGCCGACGGTACGCGAGATCTACGAACCCGATGTGTTCGGGCGCGGCGCATCGCGGACCGTGGACGTAGGGCTGCGCGGCTCGCGATGAGCCCGCGCTTGCGTCGCGCCCTGGGCGCCGCCGCGGTCGTGGCGGCCGCCGCCGCGGCGCTGCTGGGCGCGGCCACCTGGGATGCGCGCATGCCCCTGCCGGCCTCGCTGCGGCCGCCGGCCACGGCGCTCGCGCCGCAGTTCCTCGCCGCCGACGGCACGCCCCTGAGCTACAGCTACCGCGGCGCGCTCAACGCCAACGCGACGCTGTCGCTGTGGCAGGTGCCGCCGCTGCTGCGCGAGGCCTTCGTGAGTTCCGAGGACAAGCGCTTCTGGCGGCACGGCGGCGCGGACTGGGTCGCGCGCTTCGATGCGCTGTGGGACAACCTGCGCGCCGGCCACGTGGTGCGCGGGGCCAGCACCATCGGCGAGCAGGTGGTGCGCATCCTGCACCCCCGGCCGCGCGGCTACTGGAGCCACTGGCTCGCCGGTTTCGATGCCGCGCGCCTGCTGCGCCGCTTCGGCCACGCTCAGGTGCTGGAGTTCTACCTGAACCAGGTTCCCTACGGCGCGCGCCGCCGCGGCGTGGTGCAGGCGGCGCGCTACTACTTCGGCCGCGATCCCGGGGCGCTGGATCCGGCCGAGCAGCTCGCGCTGGCCGTGCTGGTGCGTTCGCCGACGCGCTATGACCCGCGCCTGCACCCCCGGGCGCTGCGCCGGGCGGTGGACCAGCTGGCCGGGCGCATGCAGGCCTCGGGGACCCTCTCCGCGGTCCAGGCCGATGCGGTGCGCCAAGCTCCGATCACCCCGGGGCGGCAGACCCTGGCGCTCGACGCGGGGGCCTTCGTGGTGCACGCCGCATCGCGCGCCCGCGCGCTGGGACGCGATGCCCCCATCCAGCGCACCACGCTGGACGCGCCGCTGCAGCGCTTCGTGCAGGACGCGCTGACGCGGCGCCGGCGCCTGCTGGCCGCGCGCGGCGTGGCCAATGCCGCCGCGCTGGTCGTGGACAACCGCAGCGGCGCGGTACTGGCCTGGGCCGTGGCGCCGCAGGATGGACCCTTCGCCCTCGATCCGGTTCTCAGCCCGCGCCAGCCCGGCTCGACCCTCAAGCCCTTCGTCTACGGCCTGGCGATGCAGAACCTCGGCTGGCAGCCCGACACGGTGCTGCTCGACACGCCGCTGGCCGAGACCGTCGGCCCGGGCGTGCATCGCTACCGCAACTACAGCGGGCGCCATTACGGGCGGGTCAGCCTGCGCTACGCGCTGGCGAACTCCCTGAACATTCCGGCCGTGCGTACCGCGCAGGCGGTGGGCATCGGCTCCATCGTCGACCTGCTGCAGGAACTGGGTTTTCGCAGCCTGCGACGCGGCGCCGACTACTACGGCCCCGCCATCGTGCTGGGCGACGGCGCGGTCAGCCTGTACGAACTGGTGCAGGGCTACGCGACCCTCGCGCGCCGGGGCCGCTGGCTGCCGCTGCATGTGCTGGCCGGCCTGCCGCGGCCGCAACCGGTGCCCCTGCTGTCGCCCGAGGTCAGCTCGGTGCTGGCCAGCATCCTGTCCGATCCCGATGCGCGCGCCGCCGAGTTCGGCGCCGACAGCGTGCTCGATCTGCCGTACCCGACCGCGGTGAAAACCGGCACCTCGAGCGATTACCGCGACACCTGGAGCGTGGGTTTCGACAGTCGCTACACGGTGGGCGTGTGGATGGGGCGCCTGGCGGGCGGCTCCACCGACGGCCTGACCGGATCGAGCGGCCCGGCGCCGGTGCTGCGCGAGATCTTCGCGCGCCTGCGGCGCGACGCGCCTTATGCCGGCCTGTGGCAGGACGCGCGGCTGCGCCTGCAGCCCACCTGCGAGTGGATCGGCCCGCCGCCCTGCGTGCGGCGCGAGGACTGGCGCCTTCCCGGAGCGCGGGTCGCCGCGCCGGCGCCGATGTCCACGCTGGCCATCGCTCGCCCGCTGCCCGGCGAGACCCTGGCGCTGGACCCGCGCCTGCCGCGCCAGGCCCAGGTCTACCGCTTCGCCCTCGACACCGCCGGACGGGCTCCGCGCCGCGTCGAATGGCTGCTCGACGGCCGCGAGCTGCCCGGCGGCGGCGATTCCCTGGACTGGCGCATCACCGCCGGAGCGCATCGCCTGCAGGCGCGCGTATGGCTGCGTGGGGCCGAGGCCCCGCGCGAGCTCGGCCCGGTGGATTTCCAGGTGCTGGGTGCGGGGGCCGCGTCCGGCGCGTCCTCGCCCTCGCGCTGAACGCGCGCCGGCGCCTGCTCGCCGGCGCAAGCCGTCGCCCGTCGCGCAGCGGAGGTCGGGCCCCCGCTGCGAGATTCATGCGAAGCGCGCCGGGAACTTCGTGTTCGCGCCGGGGTCCTAACGGGACCTTCGATGCGCGCGCAGCCGCTGGTGGCGTCACGCATCTTGTTCATGGACCTCGAACGGGAGATCTCGATGCATTCCACCTACCTGAAAATCCTCCTGTCGGCTGCATTGCTGACGCCCTGGATGGCTACCGCGCAGGCGCAGCCCTCGCCGGACACCGCTTCTCGCCAGGGCGAAGCGCTGCAGGCCACCGAGCGCGACAACGAACTCGTGTTCCAGTTCGGGCAGGGTGTCGAGTCGATGGCCTTCAGCGCGATCGACGGCCGCGTGACCGTCGATCAGCCGATGAGCGGGACGCGCGTCGATCTCGCTCCGGGCTCGATGACCCTGCATGTGTTCGCCGGTCGCAGCGGCAGCGAACAGGTGGCCCGAAGCTGGCGCGACGCGATGAGCGGCGACGACAGCCGCATGTTCGGCACCACGATCGATGACGCCCGGACCACCCACCCGGAGAAGCTCAACTTCTGGGTCGCCGGCCCCATGCAGATCAACGGAGTCGAACTGCAGGACAGCATGTACATCGGGCAGGGGCATCAACTCACCGCGAACAACTGGTGGCTTGCCGACCGGACCGCGCGGGCCGATCGATGCGCGAAGGACCTTCGAGTCAAGGACGTCAACGGTCAGATCTACTGCTTTAACGCGCAAGGCTCCAACACCTATCGTGTCCGGGCCTGCGAGTCCCTGCTGTAGTCGCAGACCCCCGGGCCGGGCTTCGCGGGGGCCGCGCGACCATGGCACGGGGGTGCGGGTGAAAGGAACCGAAAAGCCCTCGCAAGGTGTTGCCACGCCAGGAAGTCAGGCTCGGACCCGGGAGTCTCTACTGCAAAGCCTACCGACAAGCGTGCTCGCTGATCCCCGCGCGATGCGCAAGCTCTTGATCGTGGTATCGCGTAAAGTTGCGTGATACAGTCGAATGCTTGATCAAGACTTTCCGTCACAAGGTTCTGCAGGCGTTCTTCGAGAACGGCAGCAAGGCCGGCATCCAGCCCCGGCATGCGCCGCGGCTCGGCAACCTGCTCGACCAACTGGACAAGGCGAAATCGGCCGGCGACATGAACCTGCCGGGCTGGCGGCTGCACCGCCTCAGCGGCCATCTGGCGGATCACTGGTCGGTGTGGGTCAACGGCAACTGGCGCCTGACCTTCACCTTCGACGGGCAGGACGCGATCCTCGTCGACTACCAGGACTATCACTGAACGCGTTGCCCTCATCGAACCAGGAGCATTCACGATGACCCGCATGCACAACCCTCCTCATCCGGGGCTGACCCTGCGTGACGACGTGCTACCGGCGCTCGGGCTGTCCGTGACCGAGGCGGCCGGGCAGTTGGGGGTGACCCGCGTCACGCTGTCGCGGGTACTGAACGGCCACGCAAGCATCTCGCCCGAGATGGCGCTGCGCATCGAGGCCTGGCTGGGCGCCGATCGCGGCGGTCGGGCCGAGCTCTGGATCGAGCGCCAGGCCGGCTATGACCTATGGCAGGCTCGCAAGGCGGGAAGGCGGATCAAGGTGCAGCGGGCGCCCATGGAGCCGGCGCCAGCAGCGTGAGGTGTTGCCGGATTCCCCCGACCGTATACCCAGCTTGTCCGCAGGAACAACAAGGCCCGCGCGAAGCGGGCCAACTCGTTGATTCTGATGGTGCCGGTGAAAAGAACAGTAAGACCCTCGCAAGGCGTTGCCACGCACGGAAGTCTGGCTCGGACCCGGGAGTCTCTACTGCAAAGCGTACCGACAAGGATGCTCGCTGCGCGCGAGGGCTTGTCCGAGCGATCTTGAGCGCTCATGGCAACGCCGAAACAGCCGAGGGCGTCCGAGTCGATGCCCACGTGCACATGGTTGGCTGAAACGTACGCAGATGCAACACCCTGCGACATTGCGCACGCTTGTCCCGAAATCCAGCTAAATTCACCGAGACCGTTGTTCCCATCAATCGCGCCATCGAGATGGCCTTGGGCGACAACCACTTCGCTCGATAAGCCGGGAAGGGGAAGGGGGAGGGAAGCATGAAGTCGACCAGCTACGCAGCGCCACGACATCGACACCCTTCCTGCGACGCGCCCGCGGGAGAGCGCCCCTGCGCAAGTCCGGCCTGCACGATTCAGCCCTGACTCGCGCCGCCCGTGGTCCCGGAGACGGAACCCGCGCAGCGGTCCTGCGGCTTGCCCAGCCCCGCGGTTCTTGACCCGGGACGGATCCGCCTGCCGCCGATCACCCAGCTTCACGACCTGCCGGCCGATGCGCAGCATGCCGCCATGCAGGACAAGCTCGCTTCCCGGCAGGGCAAGTTACAGCGGCGGCAGGATCAACCTGCGGCCATGCGGCGTGACCTGCAGAAGCTGAGCCAGGCGGCGCCGCTGGCTGCGGCAGCAGGCGCAGCAGGCCCAACAGGACCTCTCGAAGGCGCAGGAGCGCACCCAGCGCATGGCCCTGCGTGCGCCGGTGGCGGGAACCGTGCAGCAGCTCGCGGTCTACACGGTGGAAGGCGTGGTCACGCAGGCCAAGCCGCTGATGGAGATCGTGCCGGACAACACGCTGGAGGTGGAGGCCAAGGAGTCCAACAAGGACATCGGCTTCGTGCGCCCGGGGCAGAGCGCGGCGATCAAGCTGGAAACCTTCTCCTTCACGCGCTACGGCTTCCTGCACGGCACGGTGCGGCTGGTGTCCAACCGTAAGCTCCCCTGCTGAGTAGACAGTATGAAAATGGAGGCTTCCGCAGTGTATCTCCATGTTTGACGGAATGCTCGTCAAAGTCCACGTCTCGCGGGGGAAATTCACCGATACGAAAGGGAAGGGGAATGATGAAGGCGCGACTCATTGTGGCTGCGGGGGTTCTCTTCCTGTCTTGGGCATCATTCGGATTGATCCCGATGATGGCGCGAGACAAGTCGATGCACGGTGTGCTAAAGATTTATCCTCTCATAGTCATACCTATTATCGCAACGGCGCTGCTTGTTTTTGTGATAGAGTTATTGAAGGCGCTGTCCAATGCAAAACGCGGACGCGACGTCTTTGTGCTCATCTTCTTTTGTCTGTGCGTGATAATTTTCGCATCACTTGCCGTGGGATTGCTTCGACGTCTATAGAGAGATTTCCTATACCGATTGGAGAAGTTGATCATGCCTTCTTTGGTGGATTGGGTCGGTCTCGCTCTCGGTAGTGTTGACGGTGAGTCAAGGTCATGGCGCAGCTCGTCGCTGACGCTTTTAATGCGGATATTAAAACGTTTCGGATTTTATGGGTTGGCTGAATTTTAACGGGAAGGTGTTTTGTGGGATTTGGCGCTTAATGTGGTCTCGAAGGGGATTGTCGGAGGCGGGGCGTGAGCAGCAAAAAATGGGCGGCGGATTTTTCTCGGTTACTATTTATATTGCTTTTGCTGGGTCGGTGATTTTTAATGACATTTTGCCGACCCGGCACCAAAGGACGCTCGCGGGGGTTGCGGGATTGCTGTTAATGCCTTTCATGTTCGCTGCGACATTTTGGTTGGGGTGGCGCATTTCAAGATGGAGCGCGTCATCGCCCATGGTGCTTGTTCGCATAAGCGCGTTCAGAAAGTATTTTCGACTCACCTTGTTGCCGTTTGCAATTCTTGTGATAATTTCGCTCATCGCAAGATTCTTGAAACGTTGAGTAGAGATTGGTCGATTTGCGCGGGGGGTAAAATGATTGACGATATCAAGAAAATTTATCAAATTATTGACGCCTCGCCGGCCGGGATTGTCGATGTTTTTTATTGTTGGGTGAAATCTCGTTTATTTGCGGTTTATCGATCGCTAATAATTGTTTTATTGTTGCTGGGCTTGGGGGTAAATTTTTGTTGGGCTGACGGAATGAAGGGTGGCCTAAGTCCGGCCGAACTCGCGTTTATTCAAGGAAAGGTTTTCCCAGTATTAATTGAATACGGATACTGCGCGCGCGCGTCGGGCGACTGTTTGGGTGATTATTACGTGACATGCTTATCGTATAAGTCGCTCGCGTGTAATGTGTGGGGGGTCACCAACAAACGCGCAATATTTGCGATGACGAGGGATGTCTTGAGTAGCAATCTTCGTGTAAGTCGATTCGTCTTTTGGCGAAGTCGCTATAAAAAAAGGGGTATTTTTGAGAAGCCGTTGCTGAGTCTTGAAATCAACATGCAGGAGAATTGACCATGACGACCAAGGCAACGCCTTTGACTGCGCCAGTGGTAATCGTCACGCTGATGACATACGTTGGATCGTTTTCAAATGGATGGAATGGGTTTATCCCGCGTACGTTCTTGAGTGTGACGGATTCAAACGGAAACAAGGAGGCTGTTCGTTTTACGCCGAAGGTGAATGCGCCGGCTAATGAGAAGGCGGTAGCGTATGCGACAGATCGAGCAGCTCAAGCAAACGCGGAAGCAGCCATCGGTGGCGTGCTGCCGAGCTCACCAACCCGCGCATCCGTGCCGACCAGGCCCAGTACCTCAGCGCGCTGGCCCACGCCGAAGCGGTGCGCGACCAGGGCCTGCCCACGGTGAAGCTGGCCTGGCAATACAGCCACAGCACCCGGCCGGTGATCGAGGGGCTGGGGCTGCCCGCCTTCGGCGCCGCCACGCGGGACAATAACGTGGCCCTTGAGGTGCAGATCCCGCTGTTCGACGGCTGGGCGCAGCGCGACCGGGAGCAGGAAGCCTCGGCGCAGGCGCAGCAGCAGCTGGCCGCCCTGGACCTTACGCGGCAGAAGGTGATCCAGCAGGTCTGGAGTGCCGACCAGAGTTATTCCGAGGCCGCGGACGACGTGCGCATGCGCCAACGCGTGGCGAAGCTGGCGAGTCAGGCGCTGCAAGCGGCGCGCAAGCGCTACCGGCATGGCGTGGCCAGCGTGCTCGAAGTGTTGAATGCGCAGGCGGCACTGGTGCGTGCGCGTGCGCAGCAGGTCGATGCGTCGCGCAGGTGGTTGCTGGCGCGCCTGAACCTGGCTTACGCGGTAGGGGATCTGGGGACTTCGCCGAGTTTGTTCGGCGCGCGGGCGCTGGATGCGCCGCAACTGGGTGCCCGCTGAGCGCAGCGCGAGGGATCGCTGCCGGGGCGAAGCATGTAACGGAGTGCGAACGATGTAACTAATGGTGCCGGTGCCGGTGAAAGGAACCGAAAAACACTTGCAAGGCCTTGCCACGAAAGGAAGTCTGGCTCGGCCACGGGTTCCGCTACTGCAAAGCGTACCGACAAGGATGCCCGCTGCGCGCGAGGGCGTGTCCGAGCGATCTTGAGCGCTCTTGGCAACGCCGAAGTAGGTGAGGGTCGCGAGTCAACGTCCACATGCGCATGCTCCGGTGCAACGTACGCAAATGCAACACTCTGAGACATTGCGCACTCCTGTCCCGAAATCCGGTTAGATTGCCTCAAACCGTTGTTCCCATCAATCGTGTAACAGCGATGGTCTTGGGCGACAACCACTTCGCTCGATGAGCCGGGAAGGGGGAGGGGAACATGAAAGGCATGGACCGCGCAGCGCCACGAAAACGACACCCGGCCTGCGGCCTGCCCGAGCGAGAGCGCCCCTTCGCACAACCGAACTCCCAGATCCAGTCCTGACGCGCGCTGCCCGTGGTCCCGGAGACGGAACCCGCGCAGCAGCCACCCGGCTCGCCCGGCCCCGCGGAGCTTGACGCGGGCCTGGCCTGCCTGGTGCTGATCGCCCAGTTTCACAACCTGCCGGCCGATGCGCAGGCGCTGCGCCACAAGCTCGCGCGCCCGCAAGGCGCGCTGCAGGACAAGCTGGCCTCCGAGCGAGCCGAGCTGCTGCACCGGCAGGATCAACTAGAAGCCACCCAGCAGGACGTGGCCAAGCTGCGCCAGACCGCGCCGCTGGCAGCCGAGGTGGCGGCCTCCTACGCCCAACTGGTGAAGGGGAACTACGTCGCCCGCCAGGACTACCTGCAAAAGCAGCAGGACAGCATCAACCAGGCGGGAGACCTCGCGACCCAACGCAGCAACGCCCTGGCGCTGCAGGCGGCCATTGTCCAGCAGCAGCGCGACATCGCATCCACGAGCGCCCAGTTCCGCCAGGACCAGCTCGACCTGCTGAGCAAATCGCAGCAGCAGGCGCAGCAGGCCCAGCAGGATCTCGCCAAGGCGCAGGAACGCACCCAGCGCATGACCCTGCGCGCGCCAGTGGCCGGCACTGTGCAGCAACTCGCGGTCTACACGGTCGGAGGCGTGGTGACCCAGGCCAAGCCGCTGATGGAGATCGTGCCGGACAACACGCTGGAAGTGGAGGCCAAGGTGTCCAACAAGGACATCGGCTTCGTGCGCCCGGGGCAGAGCGCGGCGATCAAGCTGGAAACCTTCTCCTTCACGCGCTACGGCTTCCTGCACGGCAAGGTGCGGCTGGTGTCCAACGATGCGCAGACGACCAAGAAGCAGCAACTCGTGTTCCCCGTGAGGGTCCAAATTGATGCGCAGCGCATGCGGGTGGACGGGAGATGGGTGCACTTGTCGCCAGGGATGGCGGTGACGGTGGATATCAAGACGGAGCGTAGGAGCGTTATGGAGTACTTCCTCAGCCCCTTGCTGCGTGCGGGCAAAGATAGCTTGCAAGAACGTTGACGTCTGTTGAGTATGGTATTGAGGTGTTGTCGTAGAAAATATCTCAATGTCAAATTGGATCGCAATTTTCGCGGGTTTTATGAATCAAAAGTTGTGAATAATAGGTTTTCGAAATGCGTTTTGATTTCCAGGTGAATTGTTTCTCGGAAATAATATGGGGTGATAATATGGCGCGCAAGTGGCTCGCACGATCAAGTTGCAGGGTCAAAGGGAAATCAAGTGTTAGGTCGTCTAGTTGGTGGATGTGCTTCATCGCGATTGTAATATTGACCTCGCCACCTAATGCTGCGTTTTCCGCAGAGCACGAAAAAAATCTCGTGACCGCCGATTCTCACTCTTCAGGTTCTGAGGGGGGCGGATGGTCATTTATTCATTTTGGCGGCGAAAAATCGTTCCAGCCGACGCTTTGTAAGCGAGCTGAGATGTCCGTCTTTGCGTGCACATTAAAAAATGCAAAAATCATATCGCTCTGTGCATCCCGGGCAATTTCGGCTCAATCGGGGGTGCTGGTCTATCGATACGGGGATGCAAGAAAAAAAATATTGATGCAATATCCATCGAAAAATGTACGTCCGCAGAATTGCTTTAAGCAGCAATATGAAGATGCACAGCTCGGATTCGAATCGGCTTTATCCTTTTGGCTGCGCGATTCGCGGTATAGCATTTTTATGGTGAACGCGTACAATGCTCGGTCTATTGCAGGTCTGGTTGTTGATAAAAATGAAGCAATAGTTTCTTTTCAAAAATGTACTGAAAAAAGTATCAGTTACCTTTCAAGGCCTGGTGAACCGTTAGATCTGATGGATTTCGCTTCTGTTGGCGTGCCTTCTGCGCTGGGAGATATTAGCAGTGTGCCTCTCGAGTATCTTACGACAGGAGCGCGGGCGCCGAATGACGGCATCGTGGTGGGAAATGGACGCCGAGGGCCTGATGAAAATATTGATTTGTGCGAAAAATGAATTATGAGGGTGGGCTGGTGTTGATTGATCATATTTCTTCATAAGGCGATTTCTGCCACTTAGGGGCGACTATGAGCAACTCGAATTTCACGTTCAATTCAAGCTATATTTCTTCTACGCTGATACCGGCTCTTGAAGAGGTTGTCGCCGCGACTGAATTGGGTGGCAACACTGAGTTGATCGATCAATTTTCGCTCGCTGGCGGCAAGAGTAGTTACAGCTTTGGGTTGTATCAATTTGATATTGGGGTGAATCCTGGTGCTCGAGAGTTGTTGCTCTCTTTCGGTTTTTCTTCCTCCCAAATAACGGAGTTGGGATCGTCGTCAGTCTTGCCTGCAAATACTCTCGCGGCGCTAACAGGCCGTTGAAATACTGGCGCGCTGCGCCGTGATCGACGAGGATGTCGAGCAGCGACGAGCAACGGTGAGAGGCGAGAGATGCGAGGAGTGGATGGGTACAACGAGGCGTTGTTCAGCACGGTGAGGCTGGAGGAATTCGTGCCGCAGTCCCACCCGCTACGCCCGATCCGCAAGTGGCTCAACGAGGCGCTGGCGCAGATGGACGCGAAGTTCTCG
>JAJZUV010000044.1 GCA_021848345.1 Pseudomonadota bacterium
CCGCGGGTTGAACGAGGGCTTGTGGCCGGTCATCGGCACCATGCTCATGCTCTCGGCGCCGCCGGCCAGCACGACCTCGGCCTCGCCGACGCGGATGCGGTCGGCGGCCATCTGGATGGCCGTCAGGCCGGAGGCGCAGAAGCGGTTGACGGTGACGCCGCCGACGCTGTCGGGCAGCCCGGCCAGCAGCATCGCGCTGCGCGCCATGTTCAGACCCTGCTCGCCCTCGGGCATGGCGCAGCCGATGACGGCGTCCTCGATGGCCTTCGGGTCCAGCCCGGGCACCTGCGCCAGCGCCGCCTGCACGGCGCGGATCAGCAGGTCGTCGGGGCGCATGTTGCGGAACACGCCGCGATGCGAGCGGCCGATCGGGGTGCGCGCCGCCGCGACGATGTAGGCGTCCTGCACTTGTTTGGACATGATGTTCTCCGGGAATTCGGTGGGGGATGGCGTCGCGGACGGGCTCAGTTGCGCACCGGCTTGCCGGTCTGCAGCAGGCTCATGATGCGTTCCTGGGTCTTGGGGTGTTCCAGCAGGCGGCAGAAGCGTTCGCGCTCCAGGCGCATCAACCAGGCCTCGTCGACCCGCGTGCCGGCGTCGACATCGCCCCCGCAGACCACCTCGGCGATCATCTGCCCCAGCAGGTAGTCGTGCTCGGTGATCTGCGCGCCGTCGCGCATGTTGGCCAGCTGGCCGCGGATGGTGGCGATGGCGCTGCGCCCGGCCACCGGGATCAGCGCCGGCACCGGCGGGCGCCAGCCGCAGGCCGACAGCGCGCGGGCCTGCTCGATGGCCACGAACAGCAGCTCGTCCTTGTGCATGACGACGACGTCGTCGTCGCGCAGCCAGCCCATGCGCCGCGCCTCGACGGCCGACTTGGACACCGCCGCGGTGGCCGGCTGCATGTACAGGCCCTTGAGGAACAGCATCGGATCCGCGTCGGCGCCGGCCGCCTGCGCCAGCTCGGCGGCGCGGCGCGCGATGTAGCACAGGCCGCCGCCGCCGGGGATCAGGCCCACGCCCACCTCGACCAGCCCGATGTAGCTTTCCAGCGCGACCACGCGGCGCGCCGCGTGCACCGCCAGCTCGCAGCCTCCGCCCAGCGCCATGCCGCGCACCGCGGCGACCACCGGCACCTGCGCGTAGCGCAGGCGCAGCACCAGGTCCTGCAGCTTCTTCTCTTCCGGCTCGATGGCCTTGGCGCCGCCGCTCATGAAGGCCGGCAGCATGGCCTGCAGGTCCGCGCCGGCGCTGAAGGGCTCGCCGGTCTGCCACACCACGAGGCCGCGGTAGGAGCTCTCCGCCAGTTCGACGGCGCGCTGCAGCCCGGCCACCACGCCCGGGCCGAGGGTGTTCATCTTGGTCTTGAAGCTGGTCACCAGCACGTCGTCGGCGCCGGGCGCGGTCCACAGGCGGATGGACTCGTCCTCGAACACCGTGGTGCCGGCCGTCTTCGCGTCGGGCGCGGACTCGCCCAGCACGCTCTGGCCGAACAGCTGGCGCCGCATCACCGGCAGTTGGCGCCGCGGCTTGTAGGCGCCCTGCGAGGCCGACCAGGAACCCTGCGGCGTGTGAACGGCATCGATGCGGCCCACCCACTCGGGCAGCGGAGTCGAGCACAGCGCCTTGCCGGCCGCGATGTCCTCGGCGATCCAGCCGGCGATGCGCTTCCACCCGGCGGCCTGCCAGGTCTCGAAGGGGCCCTCGTTCCAGCCGAAGCCCCAGCGGATGGCGAAGTCCAGATCACGCGCGTTGTCGGCGATGTCGGCCAGGTGCAGCGCGATGTAATGCCAGACGTCGCGGAAGATGCTCCACAGGAACTGCGCCTGCGGGTTGCTGGAATTGCGCAGCAGCTCGAAGCGTTCGGCGGCCGGCTTCTTGAGCATGCGCGCGACGATCTCCTCGGCCTTGCCGCCGCCGCTCACGTACTCGCCGCTGGCGGGGTCCAGGCGCTGGATATCCTTGCCCACCTTCTTGTAGAAGCCGGCGCCGCTCTTTTGCCCCAGCGCGCCGCGTTCGACCAGTTGCGCCAGCACCTTCGGCGTGGCGTACAGCGCCGCGAAAGGATCCTTGTCCAGCGGCAGGGTGTCGCGCATGGTGCCGATGACATGGGCCATGGTGTCCAGGCCCACCACGTCGGCGGTGCGGAAGGTGGCGCTCTTGGCGCGGCCCAGCTTGGAGCCGGTGAGGTCGTCCACCACGTCGAAGCTCAGGCCGAAGCGCTCGGCCTCGTGGATCACCGCGAGGATGGAGAACACGCCCACGCGGTTGGCCACGAAATTCGGCGTGTCCAGCGCGCGCACCACGCTCTTGCCCAGCGTGGTGGTGAGGAAGCTCTCCAGCTGGTCGAGCACCTCGGGCCGGGTATGCGCGGTGGGGATGAGTTCCACCAGCGGCATGTAGCGCGGCGGGTTGAAGAAGTGCACGCCGCAGAAGCGCTGGCGCAGCTGCTCGTCGAAGCCTTCGCCCAGGCGCGTGATGGACAGGCCCGAGGTGTTGGTGGCGAACAGCGCGCCGCTCGCCAGGTGGGGGGTGACCTTGCGGTACAGATCGTGCTTCCAGTCCATGCGCTCGGCGATGGCCTCGATCACCAGGTCGCAACCCGCGAGCAACCCCAGGTCGTCCTCGTAGTTGGCGCAGCGGATCAGCTCGGCCTCCTGCGCCAGGCCCAGCGGCGCCGGACTGAGCTTCTTCAGGTTGGCCACCGCGCGCTCGGCGATGGCGTTCTTCGGACCTTCCTTGGCCGGCAGGTCGAACAGGATGACGGGCACGCGGGCATTGACGCAGTGGGCGGCGATCTGCGCGCCCATGACGCCGGCGCCGAGCACGGCGACCTTGCGAATGGGAAAGTTCTGGCTCATGGTGGGAAGGCCCGCGGACGGGCGTTGGCGAAAGGGGAAGGTCGGGCGGGAGGCAGGTTCAGGCGAACACCGCGTCGGTGTCCATCAGCACCGCCGAGCCGCTGCGCGCCTGGCGGATCGCCGTCGCCGTCTCCGGCAGCAGGCGGGCGAAATAGAAGCGGGCGGTCTGCAGCTTGGCCTGGTAGAAGGTCTCGTCGGCGCCTTCGGCGATACGGCGCTGCGCCACCTTGGCCATGCGCGCGAAGCCGTAGGCGAACACCAGGTGGCCGAGCACGCGCAGATAGGGCGTGGCGGCGGCGCCGACCTGCTCGCGGTCGGTCATGGCCTTCATGCCCAGCTCCATCGTGAGCTTCTGCACCTTCTCGGCCAGGTCGGCCAGCGGGTTGACGAATTCCTGCATGGACTCGACCACGCCCTCGGCCTCGACGAAGTCGCGCACGATGCGCCCGAACTTCTTCAGCCGGGCGCCGCCGTCCATCAGCACCTTGCGTCCGATCAGGTCCAGCGCCTGGATGGTGTTGGTGCCCTCGTAGATCAGGTTGATGCGCGCGTCGCGCACGTACTGTTCCATGCCCCATTCGCGGATGTAGCCGTGGCCGCCGAACACCTGCAGGCATTCGTTGGTGGCGGAGAATCCGTTGTCGGTGATGAAGGCCTTCACGATCGGGGTGAGCAGGGCCACCAGGTCGTCGGCGTCCTTGCGCACCTCGGCGTCCGGGTGCTGGTGCGACTGGTCCAGCATCAGCGCCACCCAGTAGGCGAGGAAGCGCCCGCCCTCGGCCCAGGCGCGCGCGGTCAGCAGCATGCGCCGCACGTCGGGGTGCACGATGATCGGGTCGGCGGCCTGCTGCGGGGCCTTCGGGCCGCTGAGCGAGCGCATCTGCAGGCGATCGCGCGCATAGTCCAGCGCGTTCTGGTAGGCGACCTCGGTCAGCCCCAGCGACTGCATGCCCACGCCCAGGCGCGCGCCGTTCATCATCACGAACATCGCCGGCAGGCCCTTGTTGGGCTCGCCCACCAGCCAGCCGCGCGCGCCGTCCAGGGTCATCTGGCAGGTGGCGTTGCCGTGGATGCCCATCTTGTGCTCGATGCCCGAGCAGAAGATGCCGTTGCGCTCGCCCGGCTCGCCGCTGGCGTCGGGCAGGAACTTGGGCACCACGAACAGCGAGATGCCCTTCGAGCCCTCGGGCGCGTCGGGCAGCTTGGCCAGCACCATGTGCACGATGTTGGAGGCCAGGTCGTGCTCGCCGCTGGAGATGAAGATCTTCTGGCCCGACAGCAGGCAGGAGCCGTCGGCCTGCGGCACGGCCTTGGTGCGGATCAGCCCGAGGTCGGTGCCGCAATGCGGCTCGGTCAGGCACATGGTGCCGGTCCACTGACCGGAGGCCAGGTGCGGCAGGTACAGGTCCTTCTGCTGCTGGTCGCCGTGGGTGCCCAGCAACTCGGCCACGCCCTGGGTCAGGCCCGGGTACATGGTCCAGGCCTGGTTGGCGGCGTTCTCCATCTCGTGCACCGCGCTGCCCACCAGGTGGGGCAGGCCCTGGCCGCCGTACTCGGGCGCCGCGGTCAGCAGCGGCCAGCCGGCCTCCACGTATTGCTGCCAGGCCTCGCGGTAGCCCTTGGGCGTGCTCACGACGTGCGTGGCCGCGTCGTAGCGGCAGCCCTCGGCGTCGCCGCTGAGGTTCAGCGGGAACAGCACGTCGGAGCAGAACTTGCCGGCCTCCTCGCAGACCTGGTCGATGAGCTCGGCATCCACGTCGGCGTGGGCGGGGAGTTCGCGCAGCGCGGGCACGACCTCCAGCACTTCGTGCATGACGAATTGCATGTCGCGCAACGGCGGGGTGTAGCGGGGCATGTCGAGTCTCCTGGGGGCTAAAGGACGGATGGAAGGATGGAAGGATGGAAGGATGGAAGGGCGATTCAGGCGCCAGGGCTCTGCAGTTCCCGCAGCACTTGCTCGCCCGCCGGCGTGGTCCACGGACCCAGCACCCGCAGGTAGGCGCTGCGCACCAGTTCGGCGCAGTCGGGGATCTGCAGCAGGCGCGCGTCGTGATGCAGCGCCAGAATGAGGCCGTGCAGTTCGAACAGCACCTGCTGCACCGGGGTGTCCTCGCGCAGGTGACCGGCCTGCGCCGCCTGCTCGATGGCGCGGCGCAACGCGGCCTGCCAGGTCTGCACCATCAGCACCAGCGCGTCGCGCACGGGCCCCGGACGATCGTCGAATTCCACCGCGCCCGAGATGTAGATGCAGCCCGTCTCGACCTCGAGACTGACCTGCTGCAGCCAGCGATGGAACATCGCATGCAGGCGCGGCAGGCCGCGCGGCTGTTCCAGCGCCGGCAGGAACACCGCCGCCTCGAACAGCTCGTGGTAGTGCCGGATGACCGAGATCTGCAGTTCCTCGCGCGAGCCGAAATGGGCGAACACGCCCGACTTGCTCATGTGCATGCGATCGGCGAGCACGCCGATGGACAGGCCTTCGAGACCGATGCGCCCGGCCATCTGCAAGGCGCAGTCGAGGATCGCGCGACGGGTCTGCCGCCCCTTGCCGGCCGGCTCGCTCGGTGCGGCCGCCTCGGGGGATGCTTCGGAATCGGAAAGGGAGGCCCTGCGGATGGTCGACACGGTCGCTGCGCCTCGACGGGCGCCTGGAAGAAAACGAACGGTCGTACTATTTCTGAATTCGCGAGCTTTGTCAACCACGCAATCGCGCGGTCGCCCGCGCCTGCCGGGGCGGGCTCAGCCCAGCAAGGCTCGCAGCGCGCCCTCGTCGCCGCCCGCGGCGGCGCGCGCGTCGCCGCGCGCGCGAAGCGCCAGGCTGCCGCTGGCATAGGTGAGCAGCCAGCGCGCCCGCTCGGCCGGGTCGAAATCCGCCCCGAGCGCGCCCTGCTGCTGCGCCACTTTCAGGCTCTGGCGCACCGAGGCCTCGAAACGCGCGAACAGGCGCAGCACGCGCTCGCGCAGGCGCGCATGCTCGCCCACCAGGGCGTCGCCGGTGAGCACGCGGTTCAGTCCGGGGTTGCGCTCGGCGAAGGCCAGCAGGGCCTGCACCATGCGCGCCGCCTGCAGCAGGCCCGAGGGCTGTTGCGCCTCGATCTGCGCGATCAGGCCGAACAGGCTGCTTTCGATGAATTCGATCAGGGCCTCGAACATCTGCGCCTTGCTCGCGAAGTGCCGATACAGCGCGGCCTCCGACACCTGCAGGCGCGCCGCCAGCGCCGCGGTGGTCACGCGCTCGGCCGCCGCCTCCTCGAGCATGCCCGCCAGGCACTGCAGGATCTGCTCGCGCCGCCTCCCGGGCGGCGGGCGGCGCCGCACGACACCAGGGACTTCGGCGGGCGCTGGAGCTTCGACGGGCTCGGACATGGTGGGCGGATTCTCGCACGGTCATGCCCGGCGCCCTGGCGAGGCGCCGGCGCCGATGCGCGCCCGCGCCCCTTCAGGTCCGAGGTCCGGCGGGGATCAGGCGCGGCAGTTGCCACAGGCTGGCGGTGCGCGCGCTGACGTAACCGGGCCTGCCGTGGCGCCCGGCACGGTGCAGGCGCAGGGTCTGCGCCGACTCCGCGGCGGCCGCGGCCGCCTCGGCCGCCTGACGGCGCGCGGCACGGTGCGCATAGCGCGTGAACCACACCCCGCGCAGGCCCAGCGTGCGCGCCGCGCGCAGGTGCCCGAGGGTGTCCTCCACCAGCACGCACTGGCTGGGGCGCACGCCGAGACGGCGCAGCACGTGGCGCAGCATGCGCGCGTCGGGCTTGGGGCGCAGCTTGCCGAACTGCCGCATGTCCTCCACCGCGATCACGCCGTCGAATTCGCGCAGCATGTCGAAGGCCCCCAGCACGCGCAAGGCGTAGGCGCGCGGTGCGTTGGTGAGCACGTACTTGCGCCCGGGCAGGCGCCGCAAGGCGGCTCGCTGCGCCGCGTCGGCACGCAGCAGGCGGGCGAGGTCGGAGAAGCGGTGGGTCTCCTCCAGGAAATGTTCGGCGCGCACGCCGTGCTCCTGCATCAGGCCCAGCAGCGTGGCGCCGTAGCGACGCCAGAAATGCCGGCGCAGTTCATCGGCACGCTGCGCGTCCACCTGGAGATGGCGCTGGATGTAGGCGCTCATCTCCAGGTTCATGCGCGGAAACACCTGCCACGACGCATCGTGCAGGGTGTCGTCCATGTCGAACAGCCACACCGTGCTGCGTGGCGACCCGGCGCGCGCGCCGCGCATGCTCAATGCGAGCGGATCATGGTGCCGAAGGCCTGTTCGGTCAGGATCTCCAGCAGCATGGCGTGGGGAATGCGCCCGTCGATGATGTGCACCGAGTTGACGCCCGAGCGGGCGGCGTCCAGCGCGGAGGAGATCTTCGGCAGCATGCCGCCGGAGATGCTGCCGTCGGCGAACATCTCGTCGATCTCGCGCGCCGACAGGTCGGTGAGCAGCTCGCCCGCCTTGTTCAGCACCCCCGGGGTGTTGGTCAGCAGCACCAGCTTCTCGGCCTTGAGCACCTCGGCCAGCTTGCCGGCCACGACGTCGGCGTTGATGTTGAAGTTCTCGTTGTCCTCGCCGAAGCCCAGCGGAGAGATCACCGGGATGAACTGGTCGTCCTGCAGCGCCTTGACCACCGCGGGATCGATGGATTCGATCTCCCCCACCTGGCCCACGTCGTGTTCCACCTCGGGGTTGGCGCGGTCGCGCATGCGCAGCTTGCGCGCGCGGATCATGCCGCCGTCGCGTCCGGTCAGGCCCACGGCCTTGCCGCCGGCGAAGTTGATCAGGCCCACGATGTCCTGCTGCACCTGGCCGGCCAGCACCCACTCCACCACCTCCATGGTCTCGGCATCGGTCACGCGCATGCCCTGGATGAAGGTGCCCTTCTTGCCGATCTTGGCCAGCGCCTCGTCGATCTGCGGGCCGCCGCCGTGCACGACCACCGGATTCATGCCCACCAGCTTGAGCAGCACCACGTCCTCGGCGAAATCCTGCTGCAGCGCCGGGTCGGTCATGGCGTTGCCGCCATACTTGATCACCAGGGTCTTGCCGTGGAACTTGCGGATGTAGGGCAAGGCCTGGGCGAGAATCTCGGCCTTGTCGCGCGGGGAAATGTGGGCCAGGTCGGGTACGGCGGGTTCGGTCATGGCGAAAGGCACGGGGCCGAGGCAGGGGAAAGGAGAAGGTGGACAGGCGGGCGGGCCCGCAAGGCGCGTCGGCGGCGGACGCGTACCCGCTGCGCAGTGCAAATTCTAGGGACAAGTGCCGGCCCGGCGCACGCCCGCGCGAGCGCGCGCCCCGCGCGGGGCCGCTCGGTACACTGCAGGGCTCCCGCTCCCGCGCCATGCTCCGACTTCCCCGCCCGCTGCAAACCGCGCTCTTGCACCCGCGGCTGAGCGCGTCCACGCTGCTCGCGCTGGTGCTGGCCAGCGCGCTGCAGGCGCGCCTCGGCCCGGCGCGCGCGCTGCTGCTGTCCTTCGACGTGGCCAGCGGCGTCTACCTGGGCTCGATCGGCTGGATGATGGGCCACAGCGCGCCGCAGGCCCTGGCAAGGCGGGCCGAGCGCCAGTTGCAGGGGCGCTGGGGGGTGCTGGTGTTCTCGCTGCTGGCCTCCGGCGTGGTGCTGCTGGCGCTGCGCCTGGAGCTGCACTCGGGGCACGGCGGACATCCGGGGGACCTGCCGCTGGCGGCAGCCAGCATCGTGCTGTCGTGGCTGTTCTTCAGCGTGGTGTTCGCCCAGGCCTATGCCCACGCGGACCACCTGGAGCGCGCGCACGGGCGCCCGGCACTGCGCTTTCCCGACGATGCCACGCCCGACTACTGGGATTACCTGTATTTCTCGGTGGTGCTGAGCATGACCTTCCAGACCTCGGACGTGAACATCGCCGGCCGCGGCGTGCGCCACATCGTGCTGCTGCACAGCGTGGCCGCCTTCTTTTTCAACGTGTTCATCCTCGCCCTGACGGTCAACGTGGTCGCGGGCGCCCTGTAGGCGCCGTCCTCGCGCCCCTGCCCGCCACGTGCTTGCTGACGTGGGTCAAGGACGCCGTGCGCGCCGCTTCCTAGGCTAGTGTCCTGTCCCGCTCAGAACTGTCATTTCGCTGGGCCGTATCGGGGCGCAGGCAAGGCGCGGGCGCGGGTCCAGGCTGGACGCCTGGCC
>JAJZUV010000023.1 GCA_021848345.1 Pseudomonadota bacterium
GGCCGCCTCCACCGCATCGGCCGCGGCGGCCCCCGCGGCGCCCGGCGCCGCCTCGGCGCCCGCGTCCGCGCCGTCCGCGCCGGCCGCGTCGGCGTCGCAACCCGCGACGCTGCCGCCCGGGGCCGTGCGCTACGTGTGCAACGACGGCACCTCCTTCCTGGCCAGTTTCGGCGACGTCAGCGTGACCATGAGCACCGCGCTGGGCGTGCTGCAGCTCGAGCAGACGGTGGCCGCCGACGGCGCGCGCTACGCCAACGGCGAGGTACAGGTGTGGTTCAAGGGCCGCCAGGCCACCATCACCAACCTGCGCAGCCCCGGCAGCGCCGTGCTGTGCCTGGAACAGCGCTGAAGGCCTGAGCCTGCGCGCCCGCGGCGCGCATCGGTATCCCTCCTGTTGGCAAGCGCCGGGCGCCCGACTACGATGGCCCGCTGAGAGACGACCGCAGGGCGGGCCCACGAAGCCCGCCCCGTGGCGGGCACGGCGCCACCCTGTCGAGCCAGTCGCGAACCGCCTGCCACCACCGTGGCGGGGGACGGCCGTTGCGCATCGAGTCGCAAACTGAGGAGATAGGCGCCATGAACGCAGCGCTGCCCGAAGCCGTCCGTCGGGCCCTGGAGACGATCCGTCTCGACGATAAATACACCCTGGAATCCGGCCGCGCCTTCATGAGCGGCATCCACGCGCTGGTGCGCCTGCCCCTGCTGCAGCGCAAGCGCGACCAGCTGGCGGGGCTGCGCACCGCCGGCTTCATCAGCGGCTACCGGGGCTCCCCGCTGGGGGGTTACGACCAGGCGCTGTGGAAGGCGCGCAAGCTGCTGGCCGAGAACGACATCGTGTTCCAGCCGGGGGTCAACGAGGAGCTCGCCGCCACCGCGCTGTGGGGCAGCCAGCAGCTCGACCTGTACCCGCAGAGCAAGCGTTTCGACGGCGTGTTCGGCATCTGGTACGGCAAGGGCCCGGGGGTCGACCGCTGCGGCGACGTGTTCAAGCACGCCAACATGGCCGGCACCGCGCGTCACGGCGGGGTCATCGCGGTGGCCGGCGACGACCACGTGGCCAAGAGCTCCACCGCGGCGCACCAGAGCGACCACGTGTTCAAGGCCGTGGGCTTCCCGGTGTTCTTCCCCAGCAACGTGCAGGACATCCTGGACCTGGGGCTGCACGCGCTGGCGATGAGCCGCTACAGCGGCCTGTGGGCCGGCATGAAGACCATTCAGGAAGTGGTGGAATCGTCGGCCTCGGTGGACGTGTCGCCCGAGCGCGTGCGCATCCTGATGCCCGAGGACTTCCCCATGCCCGAGGGCGGGGTGCACATCCGCTGGCCCGACGATCCGCTGAGCCAGGAAGCGCGCCTGATGGACGTGAAGTGGTACGCGGCGCTGGCCTACGTGCGCGCGAACCGCCTGAACCACACGGTGATCGACAGCCCCGACGCGCGCCTGGGCCTGATGGCCTCGGGCAAGGCCTACAACGACACCCGCCAGGCGCTGGCCGACCTCGGCCTCGACGAGCAGGCCTGCGCGCAACTGGGCCTGCGCGTGCACAAGGTCGCCGTGGTATGGCCTCTGGAGGCGCACATCACCCGTGAATTCGCCACGGGCTTGCAAGAGATCCTGGTCATCGAAGAAAAGCGCCAGATCATCGAGTATCAGCTCAAGGAAGAGTTGTACAACTGGCGGGAAGATGTCCGCCCCAACGTGATCGGCAAGTTCAACGAAACCCCCGGTGATCGCAGCGGCGGCGAATGGAGCCAGGCCAACCCGGGCGACAACTGGCTGCTGCCCGCCAAGGCCGACCTGAACCCCGCGGTGATCGCGCGTGCCGTCGCGTCGCGCCTGGAGCGCCTGGGCCTGCTGGCCCGCGCCCCGCAGGACCTGCAGCGCCGCGTGCGCGAGCGCGTGGCGCTGATCGAGGCCAAGGAGCGCGCGCTGGCCGAGGCGCCGCCCAGCGAGAAGCGCCCGCCGTGGTTCTGCTCGGGCTGCCCGCACAACACCAGCACCCGCGTGCCCGAGGGCTCGCGCGCGATGGCCGGCATCGGCTGCCACTACATGGTGGTGTGGATGGACCGCTCCACCTCCACCTTCAGCCAGATGGGCGGCGAAGGCGCGGCCTGGGTGGGCCAGGCGCCCTTCACGACCGACAAGCACGTGTTCGCCAACCTGGGCGACGGCACCTACTACCACTCCGGGCTGCTGGCCATCCGCCAGGCCATCGCCAGCGGCGCGAACATCACCTACAAGATCCTCTACAACGGCGCCGTGGCGATGACCGGCGGCCAGCCCGTGGAGGGCCAGCTCAGCGTCGGGCAGATCAGCCGCGAACTGCACGCCGAGGGCGTGCGCGAGATCGTCGTGCTCAGCGACGAGCCCGACAAGTACCGCGAGGTGCGCGACCTCGCGCCCGGCGTGACCGTGCATCACCGCGACGAACTCGACACGGTGCAGCGCCGGCTGCGCGAGGTCGCCGGCACCACGGTGCTGATCTTCGACCAGACCTGCGCCACCGAGAAGCGGCGCCGCCGCAAGCGCGGCACCATGGCCGAACCCGACCGCCGCGTGGCCATCAACCCGCTGGTGTGCGAGGGCTGCGGGGATTGCTCCGAGCAGAGCAACTGCCTGTCGGTGGAACCGCTGGAGACCGAATTCGGACGCAAGCGCACGATCAACCAGAGCAGCTGCAACAAGGACTTTTCCTGCCTGAAGGGCTTCTGCCCGAGCTTCGTCTCGCTCGAGGGGGCCAGGCCCCGCAAGGCCGCCGCGGCCGCCGCGCCCAGCCTGGACGCGCTGCCCGCGCTGGACGAGCCGCGGGTGCCGGATCCGGTGAAGGCCGACCGCGCCGGCGGGGGCAACTACGGCATCCTCGTGGCCGGCATCGGCGGCACCGGGGTGATCACCATCGGGCAGCTGCTGGGCGTGGCCGCGCACATCGAGGGCAAGGGCATCGTCACGCAGGACGCCGCGGGCCTGGCGCAAAAGGGCGGCGCCACCTGGAGCCACGTGCTGATCGCCGACGATCCGGCGCAGATCCACACCACGCGCATCGCGATGGCCGAGGCCGAGCTGGTGCTGGGCTGCGACCCCATCGTGGCGGCCGACCGCGAGACCCTGGCACGAGTGCGCAAGGACCGCACCTTCGTCGCGCTCAACACCCACGGCGCGCCGACCGCGGCGCTGGTGCACCAGCCGCAGTGGCAGTTCCCGGCGGCGGCGTGCCACCAGGCGCTGGAACAGGCGGTGGGGGCGCAGCAGATCGCCGGCTTCGACGCCGACGCGCTGGCCCGCCGCGTGCTGGGCGACAGCATCTTCGCCAACCCGATGATGCTGGGCTTCGCATGGCAGAAGGGCTGGATACCGCTGCGCCGCGAGTCCCTGCAACGGGCCATCGAGCTCAACGAGGTCGCGGTGGCGCAGAACCTGGCCGCCTTCGAGTGGGGGCGCCATGCCGCGGCGCATCCGCAGCAACTCGCCGCGCTGGGCGCCACCGAGCAGGTCATCGCCTTCGCGCGCCGCCCCGGCCTGGACGAACTGGTGCGCACGCGCAGCGAGTTCCTGACCGGCTACCAGAACGCCGCCTATGCCGCCGACTACCAGCAACTGGTGGCCCGCGTGGCCCGGGCCGAATCGACCCTGGGCAGCAAGCGCCTGAGCGAGGCGGTGGCGCGCACCCTGTTCAAGCTGATGGCCTACAAGGACGAGTACGAGGTGGCACGCCTGCACAGCGATCCGGGCTTCGCCGCCTCGCTGCGCGAGCAGTTCGACGGCGACTTCAAGCTGCGCTACCACATGGCGCCGCCGCTGTTCAGCCGCCCCGGCCCCGACGGACGCCCGCGCAAGATGGAGTTCGGCCCCTGGATGGGCACGGCGTTGCGCCTGCTGCGCCACGGCAAGGTGCTGCGCGGCACCGCGCTCGACCCCTTCGGACGCAGCGAGGAACGGCGTGCCGAGCGCGAGCTGGTCCGGCGCTACCGCGACACCGTCGAGCAATTGCTGGGCTCATTGCGCGCGGACAACCTCGATCTGGCCGTGAAGGTGGCCGAACTGCCGTCGCGCATCGCCGGCTACGGCCCGGTGAAGCAGCGCAGCATGGAGCAGTGGCTGCCGCAGTGGGAAGTCCTGCTGCAGCAGTGGCGCGTGGCGGCGCAGGCGCCGTCATCGGTCGCGTCGACGGCGCCGCAGGGGGCCGCGCTCCCGCATTGAGCCTCGAGCCCGGGGCCGGTGCCGGCTCCGGGCCAATCGAAGGCGCGGCCGCCCTCGCCCGCCCGGCGGGTTCAGAACTCGGTGGGGTCTACGTCGATCGCCCAGCGCACGCCGCCGCGCAGTTCCTGCAAGGCATGGCGCCATTGCGCCAGGAAGGCGTGCAGCAGCGCGCGACGCGGCGCCTCCACCAGCAACTGCAGGCGGTGCACCCCCGCGAGCCGGGCCAGGCTCGCGGGAACCGGCGGGTACACGGTGGGCGTCCCCTCGGCAGCGAGGGCGCTCGCCAATTCGGCGGCCCGCTCGGCGAACTCGAGCACCCGCTGCTCGCGCGCGTGCTCGACGCGCAGCAGGGCCTGGAAGCTGAAGGGCGGCATCCCCGCGCGCTTGCGTTCCTGCAGCTCCCGTGCCGCGAAACCGGCGTAGTCGTTGCGCTGCAAGGCCTGGTACAGCGGATGCTCGGGGTAGGCGGTCTGCACCAGCATCTCGGGCTCCAGCGTGGAGCCGCCGGCGCGGCCGGCGCGCCCGGCCGCCTGCACGAGTTGCGCGAACATCCGCTCGGGCGCGCGCGGATCGTGGCTGAACAGTCCGGCGTCGGGGTTGAGCGCCGCCACCAGGCTGACGCGCTGGAAATCGTGCCCCTTGGTGACCATCTGGGTGCCCACCAGGATGTCCACCTCGCCGGCATGCACCTGGGCGAAACCCGCCTCCGCCTGTCCCTTGCGCGAGGCGGTGTCGGCATCGATGCGCGCGATGCGCGCCTGGGGGAACAGATCCGCCAGCGCCTCCTGCACGCGCTGGGTGCCGCGACCCAGGGGTTGCAGGTCCAGGCCGCCGCAGTCAGGGCAGGCGCGCGGCACGGATTCGCGATGCCCGCAGTGATGACAGCGCAGGCTGCGATCGTTGCGGTGGTAGACCAGATGGGCGTCGCAGTGCGGGCAATCGGACTTCCAGCCGCAGTCGGGGCAGCACAACACCGGCGCGTAGCCGCGGCGATTGAGAAACAGCAGGCTCTGCTCGCCGCGCTGCAGGCGCTGGGTGACGGCATCGAACAGGATCTGGCCGATCGGCCCTCCGGCGCGCAGCAGGGGATCGTGGTGGCTGGGCAGCAGGCGCACTCGGGGCAGCACGCCGCTGGCGCGCTGGCGCATGCTCAGCAGGCCGTAGCGCCCCTGCTCGGCCGCGTGCCAGGACTCCAGCGACGGCGTGGCCGAGCCCAGCAGCACCGGTATGGCGCGCTGGCGCGCGCGCCACACCGCGAGGTCCCGCGCGGAATAGCGCGCGCCCTCCTGCTGCTTGTAGGAAGGATCGTGCTCCTCGTCCACCACCACCAGGGCCAGCCCGGGCAGGCTGGCCAGCACCGCCAGGCGGGTGCCCAGCACGATGCGCGCCTGCCCGGCATGGGCGGCGGCCCAATGGTCGAAGCGCTGGGCCTCCGCCAGGCCGCTGTGCAGCAGGGCCAGGCGCTCGCCGGGGAAGCGCTCGGCGAAACGCCGCAGCAACTGGGGCGTGAGGTTGATCTCGGGCGTGAGCACCAGCACCTGCGCCCGCGCGTCGCGCTCGAGCACGCGCTGCACCGCGCGCAGGTAGACCTCCGTCTTGCCGCTGCCGGTCACTCCGAACAACAACTGCGCGCCGTAGCCCCGCTGCTCGGCCAGCACCCGCAGCGCCTGCTCCTGCTCGGGGTGCAGGCTGAGCGCCGCCGGTGCGGGCGCGAGTTGCGCCTCGGGCGCGGCCTCGCGCAGCCAGCCCCGCGCCGCCCAATCCCGCAGCAGCGCCGGCCCGCGGGGATGCAGGCGCCGCGCGCCGGCTTCGTCCAGCGTGGGCATCGCGTCCGGAACTTCGGCACGGCTCGGGGAGGCCGGCGGCCGCGCCGCGTCGCCCTGCCCCGGCGGGGCGGCCGGGGTTGCGGCTTCGTCCCTGGTGCGACCGGCCTGCCGCGGCGCGGGCAGCCCGAGGGCCTCGGCCAGGCGCCACAGCGCCGTGCTGCGCACGCCCAGGCTGCGCGGCAAGTGCTCGAGCCCGGCCTCGCTCAGGCCGTAGCGCGCGGTCGCCCGGCGCACCGACTGCAGCCGGCGCTGCACGGCCTGCGCACCCTGTTCCCGCAGCCAGCCCGGCAGCGCGGCCGCCATCAGTTCGCCCAGCGGGCGCTGGTAGTAGTCGGCCGCGAAACGCAGCAGTTCGAGCCAGTCGGCCCCCAGGGGATCCAGCGCATCGCAGGCCTCGCGCACCGGCTTGAGCGCTTCGGAGGCGCCGGGGGCCAGCGGCTGCGCATCGAGCACGACGCCGCAGACCAGCTGCCGCCCCAGCGGCACGCGCACCACGGTGCCGGGCGCCAGTTGGCGCTCCCCCGCGTAGTCCAGCGCGCCCCAGATCGGGGCATCCACCGCCACGCTCAGACGCCAGGCGGGAGCCCGCTCCGGGTCGCTCGGAATCAGTTCGGGGAACTGCGGGTTTACCACGAGCCGCGGCCTGTCGGGACCGCCGGATGTGAGTACGGGCTCGCCTCGTAGGAGGCCTCGGCGCGTGCTGCCCCCCGGGCGATCAGGGGAATCCCGGATCTGTGGATAACTTTGTGCATAGAGCCGGCCCCGATCATGTCGAGATCTGTGGATAACTGCAGACGCCGCCTATGCCGCTCCGCAGCAAAACATCAAAATCTCTTCAAATTCAACAGCTTAAATAACCCATCCTGAGGTAAGGTCTGGGAAGCATGCGCTATGTCCTAAAAACAGGCACGGTGTGTATAAATCTCCGTCTCGCGCTTGACAACAGCGCCAATTTGGGCCGTCGTGCACCCCGACGCACATCGAATCACGCCCCGCCCTGGTGCAGGGCGCGGCTGTGCTCGTGCACGGTCCGCACCAGGGTCCCGACGTGCTCGGCTGGCGTGAATTGGGAAATCCCGTGCCCCAGGTTGAACACGTGCCCGGCCGCGTCGCCGGGGGCGATCGGGCCGAAGCTGTCCAGCACCGCGCGGACTTCACGTTCGATGTGCTCGGGCGGCGCGAACAGCACCGACGGGTCCAGATTGCCCTGCAGCGCCACGCGCCGGCCCACCAGCGCGCGAGCGCGGGCCAGATTGACGGTCCAGTCCACGCCCAGCGCATCCGCGCCGGACTCGCTCATCTCCTCCAGCCAGGGCCCGCCGCCCTTGGTGAACAGGATCGCGGGCACGCGCCGCCCCTCGTGCTCGCGGCGCAAGGCCTGCAGCACCAGGCGGCTGTACTGCAGCGAGAACTCCTGGAAGGCTCCGTCGGCCAGCGCGCCGCCCCAGGAGTCGAACACCATCACCGCCTGCGCGCCGGCCTCGATCTGTGCGTTCAGGTAGGCCGCCACCGCCTGCGCATTGACCCGCAGGATGTGGTGCATCAGGTCCGGCCGCGAGTACATCAGGGTCTTGGTCTGGCGCCAGTCGTCGCTGCCCTGGCCCTCGACCATGTAGCAGGCGAGGGTCCACGGGCTGCCGGCGAAGCCGATCAGGGGCACGCGCTGGACGCCGTCGCGGGTGAGCGCGCGGCGGATCTGCGTGACGGCGTCGAACACGTAGCGCAGGCGCTCCAGGTCGGGCACCGCCAGCGCGCGGATCTGCGCCTCGGTGCGCAGCGCGTGTTCGAAGCGCGGGCCTTCGCCGGCGGCGAAACGCAGGCCCAGGCCCATGGCGTCCGGCACGGTGAGGATGTCGGAGAACAGGATGGCCGCGTCCAGGTCCCAGCGTTCCAGCGGCTGCAGCGTGACCTCGGTGGCCAGATCCGGGCTGGTGGCCAGCCCCAGGAAGCTGCCGGCGCGCGCGCGCGTCGCGTTGTACTCCGGCAGGTAGCGCCCGGCCTGGCGCATCAGCCACACGGGGGTGAATTCGGTGGGCTGGCGCAGCAGCGCCCGCAGGAAGGTGTCGTTGGCGATCGTGCTCATGCGGGTATTGTCGCAAAGCCAGGGCCGCGTCCCGCCGCGACCCTTTATGCAACCGACTTGCATTAGGATCGGCGCTTCACGCACCGTGCCCCCACGAGCCCCGTCCGCCATGCCCCTCGAGCCTCGCCCCGACACCGACACCGACACCGCCATCGCGGTGCTGGCGCGGGGGCTGCGCCTGGCGCGCGGCGCGCGCGACGTGGTGGGAGAGCTGGACCTGCGCATCCCGCAGGGCCAGGTGGTGGGGCTGTTCGGCAGCAACGGCGCGGGCAAGACCACGCTGCTGCAGGCGCTGGCCGGACTGCTCCCGGTACGCGAGGGCGAGCTGCGCGTGTTCGGCGGCACACCCGCGCAGGCGCGGCGAGCCATCGGCTATGTCGCGCAGTCGGTGCCCGACGGTGCCTACTCGCGTCTGCGTGCCTGCGACTTCGTGGCCAGCGCCTGGCAAGGCGAACGCTGGGGCATGAGCCTGTCGCCGAAAGCGGGTGCGCGGCGCCGGGCCGCGGTGCGCGAGGCCCTGCACGCAGCGGACGCCGGGCATCTGGAGCTGCGCGGCATGGACACGCTGTCCGGCGGCGAGCGCCAGCGCGTGTGCATCGCGCAGGCGCTGGTCAACCCGGTACGCATGCTGCTGCTCGACGAACCGCTGGCCAACCTCGACCCGCGCGCCCAGCTCGGCGTGATCGAACTGGTGCGCGGCCTGCGCCAGCGCCACGGACTGGCCGTGCTGTTGAGCGCCCACGACATCAACCCCCTGCTGGGCGTGATGGACAGCGTGCTGTACCTGGCCGGCGGACGCGGACGCCAGGGGCGCGTGGACGAGGTCATCGAGCCCGGCGCGCTCAGCGCGCTGTACGGCCTGCCGATGCAGGTGGCACGGCACGACGGCTACCTGTTCATCCACCCCGCGCGCGGCTTCATGGCCGAACAGGGCGGGCATTGCGAGCACGGCGACGCGGGCGCGGCGGATGCGCAGGTCCACGCGCACGAACACGGGCACGGCCACGACCATGCGCCCGCCTCCCACGCGGCGCGGGGGGCGCGATGATCCTGGGCCTCGAGTACGCCTTCATGCGCCAGGCGCTGCTGGCCGCCGGCAGCATCGGCGCGGCCGCCGCCGCCGTCGGGTATTTCGTCACGCTGCGGCGCCAGACCTTCGCCGCCCACGCGCTGTCGCACATCGGCTTCGCCGGCGCCGCCGGCGCCATCGTGCTGGGCCTGAGCGCCTACCTGGGGCTGTTCGCCTTCACGCTGGCGGCGGGCGTCGCGCTGGCGCTGGCCGGACGCCGCCTGCGCCAGCGCGACGTGGGCATCGGCATGGTGCTGATGTTCGCGCTCGGCCTGGGGGTGCTGTTCCTCAGCCTGTACACGCGCAACGCGCAGTCGGCCATGAGCATGCTCTTCGGCAGCATCGTGGGCATCAGCGCCGCGCAGGCCCGGCTGTCGCTGCTGGTGGCCGCCGGCGCCGTGCTCGGGCTGGCGCTGATCTATCGCCCACTGTGCCTGGCCAGCCTGAATCCCGACATGGCGCGCACCCGCGGCGTGCCGGTGAACCTGCTGGACCTGTGGTTCGCGCTGCTGCTGGCGGCCACCGTGGCGGTGGCGGTGCCGGTGATCGGCGCGCTGCTGATCTTCGCCTTCCTGGTCGGTCCGCCCGCGGCCGCGCAGGCGCTGACCCGGCGCCTCGGGCCCGGCGTGCTGCTGTCCATGCTGCTGGGCGTGGGACTGGCATGCGCCGGACTCGGCGCCTCCTACGCCGTCGGCTGGCCCGCCAGCACCTGGATCGCCGCGCTGAGCTTCCTCCTGTACCTGGCCGCGCAGGCCTGGCGCGCACTGCGCGATCGCCTCGGTTGACGCAACGCAGCATCGGATCCGCGGCGTCATGGCGCCGGGTCTGCTCTGGTGTCTAATAGAAGACTGGAACCTTTCGTGCCGAGGCTACCGCCGAGCCGGCACGGTGGCGCCACGCCGGCGCCCCTGGGGACACGATCTGTCCCTATCCATCATGAACTGGCTGAAAAAGCTTGAAACCCTGGAGATTCGCATGCAGCACCCTCACCTGCCGGCGGGCGTGACCATCACGGCGCCGCACAACCCCGAATTCGATTCCGTGCTCAGTGCCGAGGCGCTGGGCTTCGTCGCCAGGCTGCATCGGCAGTTCGAGGCGCGGCGCCAGCAACTGCTGGCCGCCCGCGTGGAGCGCGCCAAGCGCCTGGACGCCGGCGAGCGCCCCGAGTTCCTCGCCGAGACCCGCTCGGTGCGCGAAGGCGACTGGCGCATCGCGCCGGTGCCTCCGGCGCTGCAGACCCGCCGCGTGGAAATCACCGGCCCGGTCGACCGCAAGATGATCATCAACGCGTTCAACTCCGGCGCCGACAGCTACATGGCGGACTTCGAGGACGCCAACACGCCGAACTGGGACAACCAGATCCGCGGCCAGCTCAACCTGTCGCAGGCGGTGCGCCGCGCCATCGAGCTGGAGCAGAACGGCAAGACCTACCGCCTGGCGGACAAGATCGCCGTGCTGCAGGTGCGCCCGCGCGGATGGCACCTGGACGAAAAACACGTGATGATCGACGGGCAGCGCGTCAGCGGTGGCCTGTTCGACTTCGGCCTGTTCCTGTTCCACAACGCGCGCGAGCAACTGGCGCGCGGCGCCGGCCCGTACTTCTACCTGCCCAAGCTGGAGAGCCACCTCGAGGCTCGCCTGTGGAACGACGTGTTCGTGGCCGCGCAGGACGAGCTGGGCCTGCCCCGCGGCACCATCAAGGCCACCGTGCTGGTGGAGACCATCACCGCGGCCTTCGAGATGGACGAGATCCTGTACGAGCTGCGCGAGCACAGCGCGGGCTTGAACGCCGGGCGCTGGGACTACATTTTCAGCGCCATCAAGAAGTTCAAAAGCAACCGCGACTTCTGCCTCGCCGATCGCGCGCTGATCACCATGACCGCGCCGTTCATGCGCGCCTACGCGCTGCTGCTGCTGAAGACCTGCCACCACCGCGGTGCGCCGGCCATCGGCGGCATGAGCGCGCTGATTCCGATCAAGAACGATCCGGAGAAGAACGCCAAGGCCATGGAAGGCATCCGCGCCGACAAGCGCCGCGACGCCACCGACGGCTACGACGGCGGCTGGGTGGCGCACCCGGGCCTGGTGGGCCCGGCGATGGAGGAGTTCGTCGCCGTGCTCGGCGACAAGCCGAATCAGTTCTCCAAGACCCGCGAGGACGTGAAGGTCAGCGCGGCCGACCTGCTGGACTTCCGCCCGGAGGCCCCGATCACCGAGGCCGGCCTGCGCAACAACGTCAACGTGGGCATCCATTACCTGGGTGCCTGGCTGTCCGGTAGCGGCGCGGTGCCCATCCACAACCTGATGGAGGACGCGGCCACGGCCGAGATCTCGCGCAGCCAGGTCTGGCAATGGATTCACAGCCCCAAGGGCGTGCTCGACGACGGCCGCAAGGTCAGCGCCGACATGGTGCGCGCGCTGATCCCCGAGGAACTGGCCAAGGTCAAGGCCACCGGCGCCGAGGGCCAGTTCGACAAGGCCGCGCGGATTTTCGAGAAAATGGCCACCTCGGCCGAATTCGTCGAATTCCTGACCCTGCCGCTGTATGAGGAACTCGGCTGAGCCTGGCCGACAAGCCTTGAACGGGCCGCCCCGCCGGGGCGGCCTTTTTCATGCCCGCACGGCACGGGCGCGATCGCATGGGCAGGCGCAGGTCCGTTTCCGGCCAGACCGACGGGCGCGCGACGGCTACATTGTGAGGGCCCCATCCCAGGCGCCCGACGCGCGCCCCACCCGCCATGCCGCTGCTCGAACTCCTGCTGCTCGCCGCCATCTGGGGCGGCTCCTTCCTGTTCCTGCGTCTGTGCTCGCCCGTGCTGGGCGCGCTGCCCCTGATCGCGCTGCGCGTGAGCATCGCCGCGCTGGTGCTGCTGCCCGTGCTGAGCCATGCCGGGCGGCGCGCCCAGCTGCGGCGCCACTGGCGGGCGCTGGCCGTGGTGGGCCTGAGCAACTCGGCGCTGCCCTTCTCCCTGTTCGCGATGGGCGCCGAACACCTGGGCGCGGGTTTCGAGTCCATCCTCAACGCCACCACGCCAATGTGGGCGGCGCTGCTGGGCGCGGTGGCCTTCGGGGCCGCGATCACCCGCGCCCAGACGCTGGGGCTGTTCACCGGCCTGGTCGGCGTGGTCGTGCTGGTCGCCGGGCAGGCCGATGCGGGCCCCTCGGGCTCGCTCGCGGCGGCCGGCCTCGTATTGCTCGCCCCGGTGTCCTACGGCTTCGCGGTGCACTACGCGCGTCGCCACCTGGCGCAGGTGGACCCGCTGCTGACCGCCTTCGCCAGCCAGGCCTGGGCCGCGCTGATGCTGGCGCTTCCCGGCGCGGCGCTGTGGCCCGCCGGCCCCGTGCCTGGGGTCGTCTGGGCCTACGTGCTGGCCCTGGGCGTGCTGTGCACCGCGGTGGCCTACACCCTGTACTTTCGCCTGCTGGTGAAGGTGGGCCCGGCCTACGCCGCCTCGGTGACCTTTCTCATTCCGGTATTCGGCATGCTGTGGGGGCGCATGTTCCTGCACGAGGCGATCACGGCCACCATGCTGCTGGGCTGCGCGATCATCCTCGCCGGTACCGCGCTGGCCGGCGGCCAGTGGCAGCGCCTGCTGCGCCGGCGACTGGCCTGAGCGAGCGCGCCGCGGCGGCTCAGTCGAGCAGATCCAGCAGCGCGCCCACCGCCGGGTTGCCCGCGGCGCCGCCCGCGCCGACCCGCGAGTCGTGGGCCGCCACCAGCTCCCAGCAGATCGAGGGCGCGGCCAGGCGCGCCATGCCCAGCGCGGGCAGGCGAGCGCCGGCCACGGGCTCGGGCACCAGCGCCACGCCGAGCCCGCGCGCAACGAGGTCGAGCACGGTACCCAGGTCGCTGACCTCGAAGGCGATGCGCCGCTCGACACCCGCGGCGGCGAACACCTTGTCGACCAGCTTGCGCGTGCCCCAGCCGGGCTCGAAATCGACGAAGCATTCGCCGGTGAGTTCGCCCAGGCGCACCCCTTCGCGTCCGGCCAGCGCGTGCTCCGGCGCGCAGGCCAGCACCAGTTCCTCGCAGACGATGACCCGGGTCTGAAGATCCCCGGGCGGCTCGCTCAGGGGCAGGAAGGCCAGATCCAGGCGGCCGTCGCGCACCTGTTCCAGCAGTGCCCCGGCCGAGCCCTGGCCGAGGCGGATGTCCACCTCCGGGTGGCGTTCGCGAAACCGCGCCAGCAGCGCGGGCAGGTCGAGGAATGCTGGCAGGCTGGGCACCGAGCCCACCGCCAGGCTGCCCCGGCGCAGGCCCTGCACCTCGGCCACCACCTCGCGCGCCTCGCGCGCGGCATGCAGCACGGCCAGCGCCTTGTCGTACAGCGCGGCGCCGGCGCTGGTCAGGCGCACCTGACGCGTGCTGCGCACGAACAGGCGCGCGCCGAGTTCGTCCTCCAGCGAACGCACCGAGGCGGACAGGGCCGACTGCACGATGTGCACGCGCTGCGCCGCCCGCGTGAAGTGCCGTTCCTGCGCCACGGCCACGAAATGCTGCAACTGCTTGAGTTCCACGGTTCGCCTCTGATTCAGCGATAGTCAAGATCAACGGCATCACTGTAATCCGTTGGAACGATTCGTGCCGATGCACAAGAATGGTCCCATCGATCAGCCAACAGCAAGGAAGCTTCATGAACCAACAGCAACAAGGAAACGGCGCGGCCCTGCCGCTGCGCCGCCTGGGCCGCACCGACATGCACATCACCCGCGTGGGCTTCGGCTCCTGGGCCGTGGGCGGCCCGGACTGGGCGGTGGGCTGGGGTGCGCAGGACGACCGCGACTCCATCGCCGCCATTCGCCACGCCGTGGAGCGCGGCATCAACTGGATCGACACCGCGGCCGTCTACGGGCTGGGACATTCGGAGGAGGTGGTGCGCCAGGCCCTCGCTGGCATGCCCGCCGAGCGCAGGCCCTACGTGTTCACCAAGTGCGGTCTGCGCTGGGACCCGCGGGACCGCAAGGCGCCGGCGCGCCAGGTCGGCGCCG
Source organism: Pseudomonadota bacterium (assembly GCA_021848345.1). Taxonomy (GTDB): domain Bacteria; phylum Pseudomonadota; class Gammaproteobacteria; order Burkholderiales; family Burkholderiaceae_C; genus Thiomonas_A. The sequence continues at coordinate 14,165 of JAJZUV010000023.1, forward strand.
CCGCCAGCATCCGCACCGAGGTGGAGGATTCGCTGCGTCGCCTCGGCGTCGAGCGCATCGACCTGTACCAGATGCACTGGCCGGCCAAGGACGGCGCGCCGCTGGAGGAATACTGGCAGACCCTGCTCGATCTCAAGCGCGAAGGCAAGGTGCGCGCGGTCGGCCTGTCCAACCACGACGCCGCGCAACTCGACGCGGCCGAGCGCCTGGGACACGTGGACACCCTGCAGCCGCCCTTCTCGGCCATCCGCCGCGACGTCGCGCTCAAGGAACTGCCCTGGTGCGCCGCCCACGAGACCGGGGTGATCGTCTACAGCCCGATGCAGGCCGGACTGCTCAGCGGACGCTTCAGCGCCGAGCGCGCGGCCGCGCTGCCGGCCGACGACTGGCGCTCGCGCAGCCCGGAGTTCAGCGGCGAGCGCCTGCAGCGCAACCTGCGCCTGGCCGCCGCGCTGCAGCCGGTGGCCGAGCGCCACCACAGCACGGTGGCCGCGGTGGCCATCGCCTGGACCCTGGCCTGGCCCGGCGTGACCGGCGCCATCGTCGGCGCGCGCACGCCGCAGCAGGTCGACGGCTGGCTGGATGCCGCGAGCCTGGAACTGGATGCCCAGGACCTGTCGGAGATCGCCTCGGCGATCGAGGCCAGCGGCGCGGGCACGGGGCCGGCGCGGGCCGGCTGAAGGAACTCGGGGCCATAGCCCGGCCCCGAGGCATCCATCAATCGCCCTTCGTGCTCGACTCGCTCCCCGTGAGAAGACGGACGAGTGGCTCATTGACGTAGTAGTTGGATCGACCGACCTTGTGCTTTCGCAGGAAGCCACCCATCACGAGCTGATCCAGATAGCTTGTAGCCGTGAGTCGTGAGACATCGAGTTCGCGCTGAATGAATTCAATCTTGGTATAGGGGTGCGAGAACAGATTGTTGATCAGATCCTGGCTGTAGAAGCGATACGCATTTCGGATGCGATGCTTGTAGTCCATCACCAATGCTCGGATGGCCTTCACCGTAAAGATGGTCTGCCTGGCTGTCTGGTCCACGGCCTGCAGCATGTAAAGCACCCAGTCCTCCCATAGATCACGATCGCGCACGTCCTGCAGCAGACGGTAGTAGTCCTGCTTGTTGCGCACGATGGCACGGCTGAGGTACAGGACGGGGATGTCCAGCAGTCCCTGGCGCACGAGGAACAGCACATTCACGATGCGACCGGTTCGACCGTTACCGTCATAGAAGGGATGGATCGACTCGAACTGGTGATGAATCAAAGCCATCTTGACCAGAGGGTCCGCCGAATAGGCCGCATCGTCGTTGATGAAGCGTTCAAGATCGCCCATCAGCGCAGCCAGATGCTCCGGCGATGGCGGTGTGTAGACCACACGACCAGATCCATCCACCAGCACCGTCCCTGTCACTCTGCGCAGCCCCGCCCGGTTGCGTTCAAGCACCTCCTGAATGTGCAGGATATGACCCAGACTCAGGAGGCCGCTGCCACGAACGGCCTCGAATCCGACGCGTAGGGCCTGCGCATAGCGCGAAACCTCTTTCGCCGCCTGTCCTCCGCCCGCGCCGAAATGTGTGATCTCCCGAAAGAGTTCGTCGTGGGTCGTGACGATGTTCTCGATCTCGGAACTGTCCTTCGCCTCCTGCAACACGAGCGTGTTGATCAGGATGCCCTGATTGGGCATGGACATGGCGACACCCTTGAGTTCGGCCAGGTGGCGATGTGAAAGGACGAGCTGTTTGAGGATCTCTGGGGTCTCGAATCTGCGCGGATCGAGCGTTTGCAGCGACTTCGGGAGCGTTGACATGGGATCCGACAGCGGAGCAAGACATGCATAAATTTTCTGGATTTTTATACATATTCTCGCGACCTGCATAGGGCCTGGTCCATTTCCGTACAAAGAGCACGGCTACAGCGCTCTTGACAAGACGCCGGCTGGGCGATGGCTCGATCGGCACACCGCTCAGCGCTCGAGGCTGGGGCGCTTGGGGTCGAAACGCCAGCCCGGGACCAGGAACTGCATCGCGGCGGCGTCGTCGCGCGAGCCCCCGCCCAGCCGCAGGTAGGCCTCGTGCGCCCGCTGCAGTTCGACGGGGTCGATGCGCACGCCCAGCCCCGGCGCGTCGGGTACGCGGATGCGCCCGCCCTCGATGCGCAGGGGCTCTCGGGTCAGGCGCTGGCCGTCCTGCCAGATCCAGTGGGTGTCGATGGCGGTCACGCGCCCGGGCGCCGCGGCGGCCACGTGGGTGAACATGGCCAGCGAGATGTCGAAGTGGTTGTTCGAGTGCGAGCCCCAGGTCAGCCCGAACATGTCGCAGAGCTGGGCCACGCGCACCGAGCCCTGCAGGGTCCAGAAATGGGGGTCGGCCAGCGGGATGTCCACCGACTGCAGCTGCAGGGAATGGGCCAGCTGGCGCCAGTCGGTGGCCACCATGTTGGTGGCCGTGGGCAGGCCGGTCGCGCGCCGGAACTCGGCCATCACCTCGCGCCCCGAGAAGCCGTCTTCCGCGCCGCAGGGGTCCTCGGCGTAGGCGAGCACGTCGCAGCGGTCGCGACACAGGCTCACCGCCTGCGCCAGCGACCAGGCGCCATTGGGGTCCAGCGTGATGCGCGCCTCGGGGAAGCGTTCGTGCAGCGCCAGCACCGCCTCCATCTCGGCGGCGCCGTCGAACACGCCCCCCTTGAGCTTGAAATCCTGGAATCCGTAGCGCGCCTGCGCGGACTCGGCCAGGCGCACCACCGCCCGCGGGTCGAGCGCGGGCTCGTTGCGCAGGCGCAGCCAGTCGTCGTCGGCATCGGGCTCGGCGCGGTAGTCCAGCGTGGTGCGCGCGCGATCGCCGACGTAGAACAGGTAGCCCAGCACGGCCACGCTGTCGCGTTGCTGGCCCTGCCCGAGCAGCGCGGCCACCGGCACCTGCAGGAACTGCCCCAGGAGGTCCAGCAGCGCGGATTCCACCCCGGTGACGGCGTGGATGGCCACGCGCAGGTCGAAGGTCTGCGCGCCCCGGCCCCCGCGGTCGCGCTCGGCGAAGGCCACGCGCATGGACTGCAGCATCGCGTTGAACTCGCCGATCGGACGCCCCACCACGTGGGCACGCGCATCCTCCAGGGTGCGCCGTATGGCCTCGCCGCCCGGCACTTCGCCCAGGCCCGTGCGGCCGGAGTCGTCGCGCAACAGCACGACGTTGCGCGTGAACCAGGGGCCGTGCGCGCCGCTGAGATTGAGCAGCATGCTGTCGCGGCCGGCCACCGGCACGATGCGCAACTCGGTGACCACGGGGGTGCGGCTGGCCGCGGCGGACGGAGAACTCATGGAATGACGGGTGTGGAAAATCTCAGCGAACCATGGCCGGGCGCTTGCGATCGAAGCTCCAGCCGGGAAGGAGTTGACGCATGGCCGCGGCGTCGTCGCGCCCGCCCGCGGGCAGGTCCAGGTACAGCCGATGGGCCCGTTCCACGCGTTGCATGTCCAGCTCGACGCCCAGACCGGGCCGCCGCGGCACGGCGATGCGCCCGCCCTCGATGCGCAGCGGCTCGCGGCAAAGGCCCTGCCCTTCCTGCCAGATCCAGTGGGTGTCGATGGCCGTGGGGCGCCCCGGCACCGCGGCGCCCACGTGGGTGAACATGGCCAGCGAGACGTCGAAGTGGTTGTTCGAGTGGCAGCCCCAGGTCAGGCCCCAGTCCTCGCACAGCTCGGCCACCCGCACGGCGCCCGACAGGGTCCAGAAATGCGGATCGGCCAGCGGGATGTCCACCGCGTCGAGCATCGCGGCATGGCGCAACTCGCGCCAGTTGGTGGCCACCATGTTGGTGGCCACCGGAAGGCCGGTGGCGCGACGGAACTCGGCCATCACCTCGCGGCCGCTGTAACCGTCCTCGGCGCCGCAGGGATCCTCGGCGTAGGCCAGCACGCCGCGCAGCGGCCGGCACAGTTCGACCGCCTCGCGCAGCGACCAGGCGCCGTTGGGATCGATGGTCACGCGCGCCGCGGGAAAGCGCCGCGCAAGCTCGAGCACGGTGGAGGCCTCCTCGATGCCCGGCAGCACGCCGCCCTTGAGCTTGAAGTCCCGGAAGCCGTACAGATCCTGCGCCGCCTCGGCCAGGCGCAGCACCGCGGCGGTGTCCATCGCGGGCTCGCGGCGCAGGCGGTACCAGTCGTGCCCCTGGCGCGCGGGAGCCTCGTAGGGCAGATCGGTGCTGCGCGCATCCCCCACGTAGAACAGGTAGCCCAGCACCGTGACGTGGTCGCGCTGCCGCCCCGGCCCCAGCAGATCGCACACCGGCACGCCCAGGCACTGGCCCAGCAGGTCGAGCAGCGCGGCCTCCAGCGCCGCCACCGCGTTGATGCGCAACTCGAAGGTCCAGGCGCCGCGCCCGAAGGTCTCGAAGTCCGCCGCGCGGTGGTCGGCACGCACCGCCGAAACCAGGCTGCGCATGCGCGCCACCGGCTGCCCCAGCACCTGCGTGGCGGCGGCCTCCAGCGCCTGGCGGATCACCTCGCCGCCAGGCGCCTCGCCGACCCCCAGATGTCCGGCGTCGTCCTCCAGCAGCACCAGGTTGCGGGTGAACAGCGGCGCGTGCGCTCCGCCGATGTTGAGCAGCATGCTGTCGTTCCCGGCGACGGGAATGACCCGCATGCGGGTGAGCAGGGGACCGGAGGAGAGGGACATGGAACGAGGCTGGACGTGCACCGGCGACGCCGTGGGCAGCGCCTGGCCTGCATTCTTCGGGAACATCGATTCCGGATCAATTCAAAGAGTGGCGGAATTCATGCGCAGCCTGGATCAGTCGGCCACGCCGCCCGATCGCAGCGCCAACCGTAGGCCTTTCATGACCGGCACGGAACTTCCCCGTCTCGCCCGTGTCGAAGCAGCATCAGCCAGCACAAGCAGAGTGCACAAACACCGCCCGGACCATGGAGGCCGACACGATGAGCCGCCTTCGGATCGCACGCGCGCTCGCAACAGCTTGCGCAACGGCGGCGCAGGCCAAGGCGCACGTTGTCGAATTTCACTGGCATGTATTCAGCCGATCCTGCGCCATCGGCGCCGGCGCCCAGGAGTCGATCACCTATGCCTTCGCATACAAGCGCTGGAGCAACGTGATCTCCGAGCACTACCAGATCGACGACGAGGGCACACGGAGCTGGCTGCACAACGTCGTAACGCCAACCGACGGGCCCAAGGGGCCGGGCTGGCACTTCGGCCGACGCGGGCGTGCCGGCCACTTTGGCGAATTCTGGTACGGACACGTGACCGGGCACCACTGGGGCTTGAAACAGTACACCGGTCAGAAGTACCTGCTGTGGAACTCGGATGCCACGGACTGCAACCTCAATGAATGGTGATCATGCAAACTCCACCCATGCACGATGCCGCGCGCAGTGGCACCCTCGCGATCGTCCTGCTCGCGCTTTGCGCCTTTGCCGGCGCGGCGGAGCGCGCTCCATTGCCCGGCGCCTCCGGCCCGCCACAGGTAGAAATCGGCAAGGTCAATGTCTTTGGCATCGACGAGCTTCCGCCAGCCATGCGAGAGGAGGCGCGCCAAGCGATGCGTCTCGCCGCCCAACGCGACCTTGGTGGATTCCACTTTGATGAGGTGGCCGAGGACGACTGGCAGTGGCCCGAGCCGGCGGAAGCGCTCTACCCGACCTTCAGCAGCATGAACCAGGGGCGTGTATTGATCCACCCCAGAGACCTTACCGAAACAGGGCTTTCGGCGTTTCGCTTTCTCGGACTGAGAGACAACACGGCCCGCCCGGGCGAACCCGTGCTGACGATCGGCCGCGACTTCGAACGCCCTGACGGGGTCGTCATCGAACTTGGGGAAAACGAACTCGACGGTCGCGGCGCGGCCGTGATGGTGCGCGAACTCATCCACGACTGGGTCGGCCCCTGGCCGGCCGTGTTCAGCGTGCAGCGCGCTCCCTCGGGGCGGGTGCGCTCGGTACTCGACTGGGCCGACGACGGCACCGACTTCACCTTGATGGTTCTGGACGACGTACGCCGCCCGAGGGCTTCGACGGTCTACGACAAGGCGTGGATGTTCGACCTCGCGCGCCAGATCGAGGCCGCACCCCGTGCCGGGCCCGGCGAGGACAGGCACTGAGATCCCCCGCCCGCGCGGGCCGCTCACTCCCCGAAGGTCGCGCGGTGCGCCTCGGCCAGCAACTCGTCCAGGTGCCGTCCGGCCTGATAGGCCGCCAGGTGCTCCGGGCGCGCGACGCCGGGCCTCACCTCGGGGCACGGGCTCGGCGTACCCAGCACCGTGTGCAAGGGGATCAGCTCGGCGTGGATGGGCAGTCGGGCGTCCTCGGGATCGTCGTCGACGCCCTTGGCCCGCTGTTTCGCCGACGCGCGCTCGATGTCCATCGCCACCACGCTCGTGGCCTTCAGCTCGCCGGGCGTGGTCTCGCGCAGGCCGGCCGAGCGCCCGGGGAAGAACCGCTCGACCATCATGGTCAGCGCGCGCCGTCGTTCCTGCTCGTCGGACACCAGCGCGGCGCGCCCGAAGGCCATCACCGACCGGTAGTTGGCCGAGTGGTGAAAGCCGCTGCGTGCCAGCACCAGGCCGTCCAGGTGGGTGACCGTGACGCACACCGGCACGCCCGCGGACTGCTGGCGCAACATGCGGCTGGCGCTCGATCCGTGCCAGTACAGGCGCGTGCCCTCGCGCCAGAACAGCGTGGGCGTGGCATAGGGCTGGCCGTCGATCACATAGGCCACGTGGGCCAGCGCCGCCGCGTCCAGGATGGCATGCACCCGGGCATGGTCGTAGGAGGCGCGCTCGTGCATGCGCTTGACGCGGTTGACGGCATCGACGGGATAGCTGGGATGGTCCACGGACGGCTGGGGCGAGTTCAACGAAGCAGGGCGATGGTAACCAGCGCCGAAGCGTCCTCGGTGGCCACCAGCCCGTGCACGCACTCGCCCGGCAGGTACATCAGCTGCCCGGCGCGCAGCGGGTGGCTGCGGCCGTCGGCGCTGACGTCCAGCGCGCCGTCGAGGCAGTGAATGGTGATGTCGCCGGAGACCTTGTGCGGCGCCATCTGCTCGCCGGCGCGCAGTACGAGACGCACGACTTCCAGGTCCCGTGCCTTGAACAGGGCCTTGCTGCGCTCACCCTGCATGCCCCGCCCGAGCGGCCCCACGTCGACGGCCTGGGCGGGACTTGCGTGATCGATGGCCATGACGATCTCCTTGCATGCGGCGTGCGCACGCGCGCGACGCCGAGTCAGACGCCCGCTTCGCGCGCCTGGGCGTCGGCGTGGTAGCTGGAACGCACCATCGGGCCGACCGCGGCGTGGCTGAAGCCCAGCGCCTGGGCCTCGCGTTCCAGCGCGGCGAAACCGTCCGGATCGACGTAGCGCAGCACCGGCAGGTGGTGGTTGCTGGGGGCCAGGTACTGGCCGACCGTGAGCATGTCCACCTGGTGCTCGCGCAGGTCGCGCATGACCTGCACGATCTCCTCGTCGGTCTCGCCCAGGCCGACCATCAGGCCGCTCTTGGTCGGCACCTGCGGGTGCGCCTGCTTGAACTGCTGCAGCAGCTTGAGCGAATGCGCGTAGTCGGCCCCCGGGCGGGCCTGGCGGTACAGGCGCGGCACGGTTTCCAGGTTGTGGTTCATCACGTCGGGCGGCGCGGCCGAGAACACTTCCAGCGCGCGCTCCAGGCGCCCGCGGAAATCCGGCACCAACACTTCGATCTGCGTGGCCGGCGAGCGCTCGCGGATGGCCTGGATGCAGTCCACGAAATGCTGGGCGCCGCCGTCGCGCAGATCGTCGCGGTCGACGCTGGTCACCACCACGTAGCGCAGGCGCAGCCGGGCGATGGTGTCGGCCAGACGCTGCGGTTCCTGCGCGTCCAGCGGATCGGGACGGCCGTGGCCGACGTCGCAGAAGGGACAGCGCCGGGTGCACTTGTCCCCCATGATCATGAAGGTGGCGGTGCCGTGGCCGAAGCATTCGCCGATGTTCGGGCAGCTGGCCTCCTCGCACACCGTGACCAGCGACTGCTCGCGCAGGATGCCCTTGATCTCGTTGAAACGCGACGACGCGGGCGGCGCCTTCACGCGGATCCACTGGGGCTTCTTCAGGGCCGGCGCGTCGGCGACGATCTTGATGGGAATGCGCGCGGTCTTGGATTCGCCTTTCTGCTTCTGGCGCGGATCGATGGCTTGGCTCATGAGCTTCGGAGTTGGGAATGGCCGCCGGCGCCCGCGCCCTGCGCGCGCTCCAGGTCCTCGGCCAGCATCGCCAGTTCGGTGGCGAAACACATCGCCACCGCGTCGGGCAGCGCATGCACGCCCAGCGTGGCCAGGTCGACGCTTTCCAGGCCGCGGTAGCCGCAGGGGTTGATGCCGGCGAAGGGGCGCAGGTCCATGTCGACGTTGATGGACACGCCGTGGTAGGTGCAGCCGTTGCGCACCTTCAGGCCCAGCGCCGAGATCTTCGCGCCGGCCCGCGCATGGGGCGCGCCGACGTACACGCCGGGTGCGCTTGGGCGGCGCAGCCCGACCACGCCGTGGCGGGCCAGGGTGCGGATCACCGCCTCCTCCAGACGCTGCACGGTCTCGCGCACCATCCAGCGGCGGCGCCGCAGGTCGAACAGGCAGTACACCACCGCCTGGCCGGGCCCGTGGTAGCTGACCTGGCCGCCGCGGTCGGTCGGCACCACGGGAATGGCCCCGGGATCGAGCACATGGGAGGGGTCGGCGGCCTGGCCGAGGGTGTACACCGGCAGGTGCTCGAGCAGCCAGATCTCGTCCGGCGTGTCGGCGCCTCGCGCATCGGTGAACGAACGCATGGCGCGCCACGTGGGCAGGTAGGACTGCAGCCCCAGGCTGCGCAGCACGAATCCGCCGGGCAGGGTCTGCGCCGGCTGCGCCAGCGCGCGTCGCAGGGCCTGCTCGTCCGCGTGGGTGACACCGGCTCCGGTGCCGCGCGCGGCGAACGCGCCCGGCGATGCGGGTACCGGGCCCGGCGCGTCGGCCAGGCTTGCCTTGCCGTCGACCAACGGGGAGCCCGGATGGAAGGAAGCGACCATGGCCTCCATCCTACCGCGAGAATTCGGGTTTCCCCGGATTTCCGGCATGAACCGCGTTGCCAGTGTGCGTATCGGGCGAGCTACGGGTGTACATGACCGCGGGTTCCTCGAGCACGCCGCGGAATGTCGCAATCAGGCCTGTCGCTGCAACAGGCGGCCGATCATCGCGTGCAGCTCGTCCATGTTGGGGGGACCGACATATTGCTTGACGATGCGCCCGGAGCGGTCGATGAGAAAGCTGGTCGGGGTCAGGCGCACGTTGCCGAAGGCCTTGGCCACGTCGCCGGAACGATCCATCGCCACCGGGAAGGGCAGCTTGCCCACCGGGCCGGCGCGGGTGAAGTTCTCGACGTACTGCGGGTTGTCGTAGTCCATCGACACCGCGACCAGGTCGAATCCCCTGGGCGCGAAGGCGTCGTAGGTGCGCACCATGTTGCGCATGTCGCCCACGCAGGTGGTGCAGCTGGTGGCCCAGAACTCGACCAGCACGACCTTGCCGCGCAGGTCCCTGGAACTCAGCGTGTCGCCGCCGACCAGGTGGTATTCGACGCTGGGGGCCTTGGGATCGCGCCCGAAGGCGTTCCAGGCCAGGACCCCGGCCGCCACGACCAGCGCGATGCCGGCGATCGCGCCCCACAGACTCTTGTTCGATGCTCGCATCGCAAACCCCTTGCCATCGCGCTGGATACCGCGCCTGCCGGCGCCGCGGGCAACGCGTCGCGGAGCCACTGCCCGCGCATCCTCGCGCCCGGATTCGCCGAGAACGAGCATTTTACGCCCTGGCGCGCGCGTGGGGGCGCCGGGGTCATGCGACGGCGGGGTGCGACGGACGGGGTGACGATGGGACCGCGCGCGGCACGGGGCCGCGCGCCACGCACGCGAATTACTTCAGGTGCGCGTTGATCAGCTTGGTCATCTCGAACATGGTGACCTGCGGCTTGCCGAACACGGCGCGCAGCTTGTCGTCCGCGTTGATCATGCGCTTGTTGGCGGCATCCTGCAGCTTGGCCGCCTTGATGTGCTCCCACACCTTCTTCACCACCTCGGTACGGGGCAGCGGAGCCGCGCCGACCACCGCCGCGAGTTGCGGGCTGGGCGTCAGCGGCTTCATGAACGCCGCATTCGGCGTCCGGGCGGGTTTGGCTGCGGCCTTTTTCGCGGGGGCCGGTTTTGCAGTTGCCATGTCTTGTACTCCGTGAGATGCCTGAGGTGGTCGCCGCCCACGGACCGGAACGGGGTCCGGGTGCGCGCGGCGGCCCTGCTCGGCGCCCGCCCGCGAACATTCGGCTGGACGGGCCCCGTGCGCGCATCTTATAGCCCCTCGGGCGCCAGGCAAGTGCGCACGCTCTCGGGGCTAGCGGCGGTCGGCGGCAAACGCGGTCGCCTCGAGGGCGCCTCGCGCGACGCTCATGCCGGCCTCATGCGGTCCATGCGCACCGGCACGAGCTGGCCCTCGCCCGCCCTGCGCGCGCCGCCCGCACCCCGCGCCGACGCCTGCGTGGCCGCGCGCAACAGCTGCGCCAGGCGCGCCACGCAAGGCTCGGCGGCCCCTGGAGGTAGCGCGGCGAAGCCCAGGCGCAGCGCGTTGCGCACGGGCGCCGCCGACTGCGGATCGTCGGCGAAGCGGCATTGGCTGCACTCGCCGAAACTCGCGCAGCCGCCCGCGCCGGCGTCGAAGGCCTGTCCGGGCAGCACGGGCAGGCCCTCGCGCATCGCCGGCCCGATCACCTGGGCCGCGTCCAGCGGGCACGGCAGGTTGAGCCAGAGGTGGGCGCCGCCTTGCGGGCGGGTCCACGCGACGCCCTCGGGCATGTGGCGCCGCAATGCGCGAAGCACCGCGTCGCGGCGCTCGCGATAGCGCTGGCGCATCGCAGGCAGATGGCGCTCCAGGCAGCCGTCGCGCAACATTTCGAGCAGAACCCACTGGCTCAGGCTACCGGGCTGCCGCTCGGCGGCGCCGCGCGCCTGCGCCAGCGTGGCGACCAGACGCGGGTGCCCCGCCACCCAGCCCAGGCGCAGGCCGGGCAGACCGAGGGTGGAGAAGCTGCCCACGACCACGCCGTGTTCCACGCCGCGCGCCAGCAGCCCCGGCGCGGGCGGCGCGTCGAACCAGAGGTCGCCGTAGGACTGGTCCTCCACCAGCCAGCATGCCGCGCCGCGGAGCTGGCGCGCCAGTTCCCGCGCACGCGCCTCGGACAAGGCGCATCCGGTGGGATCGGCGCAACGCGTCTGCAGGTAGGCCATGCGCGCTCCCGGCAGGGCGTTCGCGAAGGACTCCGGATCGGGCCCCTGCTCGTCGCAGCGCAGGCCCACCAGGCGCGGCGCGTAGGCGCGCAGGGCGCGCAAGGCCCCCAGGCTGGTCGGGCGCTGCACCAGCAAGGGACTGGCGGGGTCCAGCAGGACCTTGCCCAGCAGGTCGAGGGCGTGGCGGGAGCCGGAACTGATCAGCACCTGCGACGGCTTCAGGCGCAGGCCCTGGGCGGCCAGATGCCCGCAGACCCATTCGCGCAGGGGCTCGATGCCTTCCGCGGGCCCGTACTGCAGGGCCTCGCGCGCGCGGCGCGCCAGCACGCGGCGCATGGCGCGCGACGCGGCCTCGACGGGAAAGGCGTCGGCGTCGCAGGCCTCGGCGGGCCACGCCGGGAATTCCCCGGCGTCACCGGCTTCGAGCAGTGCCACGCGCCGCGCCATCGGGGGAAGGTTGGTGGACTCGAACATGCGGAACCTCCAGCTGACTGCGCCCCGGTGGAATGCCCGGAGTACCCGGGCGCCCCATGAGGTCACAAATTGACGCACCTTCAGCCTAGATCGACACTGCGCCCCCGACCAATACACGTGCCCACGGTTCGCCCTTTGCTGTTTGGGTCGTTTCACCATGTCACATTCCCGGCAGCGCGCCGCCCTGCCCCAAACCCTGCATCTGCAACTCGCCCAGCGCCTGCGCGAGCAGATCCTTGTCCAGTGCATTCCACCGGGGACGCGCCTGCCCTCGGTGCGCGCCTGCGCGAAGGAGCAAGGCGTGAACCCGCAGACCGTCGTGGCCGCCTACGACCTGCTGCAGGCGCAGGGCCTGGTGGAGGCGCGCGCGCGCCAGGGATTCTTCGTGCGCGGCGCCGCCATCGCCACCCCACGCTCCGACGGGGCGCACGAGGCCAAGGCCCCCTGCAGCCCGCGCCTTCCCCCGCCCACCGAGGCGACGGCGCTGCTGCGCGCGGTACTGGGTCACACCGCCCCGGTGGGCGAGGCGGGCGAGACGGACGGGCCGGCTGCGGTGCGCGCGATGCCCGGCTGCGGAAGCCTGCCCGCGCAATGGCTGCAGGCCCCGCCGCTGGCGCGCGCCTTGCGCCGTCTGCTGCGCGAATGCGACGGCGCGCGCACGGCCCAGGCCTACGCCTGCGTCGAGGGCGATCCGCGCCTGCGCGCGCAACTGGCACGCCTGCTCGCCGAGCGCGAGGTGCCGGCGCCGCCGTCCAGCCTGTTGCTGTGCAACGGCTCGACGCAGGCGCTGGATCTGCTCGCACGCGCCCTGCTGCGTCCGGGCGATGCGGTGATGGTGGAACAGCCAGGTCCCCCTCTGGCCTTCGCGCAACTGGCGCGCCAGGGCCTGTGCCTGCTGGCCGTGCCGCGCGGGGCGCAGGGCCCCGATCTGCAGCGCGTGCAGCATTGGGCGCGCAACTTGCGGCCGCGCCTGATGCTGGTGTCGTCGCGGCTGCACAACCCCACCGGCGGCGACATCTCCACCGGCTGCGCGCATCGCCTGCTGGAACTGGCGCGCGAGCACGATTTCCTGATCGCCGAGGACGACGTCCACGCGCCGCTGTCCGATGGGGGCCCGCCGCTGCTGTCGGCGATGGACGGATTGCGCCGCACCTTGTTGTTCGGCGGTTTCTCCCAGTTGCTGGCGCCCGGCTGGCGCGTGGGCTTCATCGCCGCGCCCGGTTCGCTGGCCGAACGCCTGCGCGAAGCCAAGCTGCTGGCGGGCCTGGCCTCCCCCGCGCTCACCGAGCGCGCGCTCGCGCTGCTGCTCGAGCGCGGTGCGGTGCCGCGGCAGGCGGCAGCCTTGCGCGAGCGCCTGGCGCGCGCGCGCAGGCAGGCGGTGCACACGGCGCGCCAGTACGGCTGCCGTTTCGAGACTCCGCCGCGCGGGCTGTTCGGATGGGTGGACACCGGCGTCGATACCGAGCGCCTGGCGCTGCGCCTGCACGAGCGTGGGTACCTGATCGCGCCCGGGCGCCTGTTCGACCCGGAAGCGCGCGCAAGCACCCGCATGCGCCTGAATTTCGCCCACGCGCAGGACCCCGACTTCTGGCGCGAGTACGCGCTCGCCTTGCGCGCCTGCGCGGCCTGAACCGCGCTTGCGCGGGGTCAACACCCTCGAGGGCACGTGTGCCTAGGCTGATACCGCGACCGACGCGATCCCCGCGCGGGCCATGAATCCAGGAGAAATTCGATGCAATCGCCGTGGACCAACCTGCTCACCACCGATTACGGATGGATGACCGTGGCCGTATTCGTCTTCATGCTCGGCATGGGGGTGTTCTTCGTGCTGTTCTTCCGGCGCAGGATTCGCGACGAGGAGGCCGGCACGCGCGGCAAGGGGAGCGATCCGATGAATCCGCACCGCCCGGGTTGACGTTCAAGCGCACGCGGCGCCCCGAGGGACGCCGCGATGGGTTCGTGGGCCAGGCTCAGGCAGCGCAAGCGCCCTGGGCCGGCGCCTGGGCCACCCAGCGCTCGCCCATGACGGAGCCGAGGTAGTCGACCAGCAAGGGATGCTGCTGCATCGGCACGTCGGGCTCGACCTCGTAGATGGCGATGCCGTACTCGCCATGACGGCGCGCGTGCTCGCTGCGCGCCAGGCTTCGCACGGCCTGCAGACTTCCCACCGCGACCACGTAACTGTGGCGCTCGGGTTCCCCATGCTCGAAGGCCTGGGCCAGGTAGAGGTCTCGCACCGCGTTCATGTCGATCTCCAGGGTCCGGACAGGACGATGGGTCGCGGGCCGGAGCCCGCGACCGGCCTCAGATGGCCGTCCAGACGTAGACGTACAGACTGTTGTTCGAACTGGCATCCTGCGACGAGCCGGCGAACTTGTTGTACGTGGTGTACTGCACGCCAAGCCGCAGGTTCTTCTCCGGATCCACCCAGCTCTTGCCGAAGGGGTTCCAGTCGAACTCCCAGGTCACGCCTGAAGTCTGCGCGCTGGAACTGGGGTTGTAAAGGTACGGATCGGAGCTGCCGGTGGTGTTGAAGAACTGGATCGTGGCGCCGTAGGTGTTCTGGTACCAGTAGGCCGCGTTCAGGTTCATCGCGTTGAGCGTGTCTTCGGCGTTCGACGTCGCTCCGGTCAGGTAGCTCTGGGTGAACTTCTGGCGCTCGTGGATGTACAGACCGTTGACCGACCAGATCCCGCTCTCGCCAAAGTACTGGTAGCTGCCGTCGAGGCCCATGTCGGTATAGGTCTCGTCGGGCCCGTTGCCGGCCAGAAGATTCGACCCGTTCGGATTCTGCGGATTCAGCTTGGTCTGCATGCCCAGCACGCCGAATTCATAGCTGTTGGCACCGATCGAGTTCGAGTAGTTGAAGCGCCAGTACGGCGCATAGCCGCTCACCACGCCTCCGCCCGCTGTCAGGTTCCCATTGGCACCGGCCCCGCCATCATTGAGGGCATCGACCGGGCCGCCGGCCCGCAGCTGTTGACCCCACCAGTTGGACAGCTGGTGATACAGCCCGAGCTCGCCGTACCAGTGGTTGTCGACCAGGGTGTAGGCGGTGGCGCCGAGCACCAGCTGGCCCAGGTCCTCGATCACCGGCGTCTGGCCGTAGCCGGCGCCGAAGGGACTGGTCATGAAGCCGAACTGCCAGGCCGGCACGGTGTTCCAGACGTCGGATACCGTCGGGTTGTTGTTCAGCGAGATGCCGAAGATGCCGCTGGTGGATCCGATCTTGTAGTTGGTCGCGTAGCGCACATCGGTGTTGTCCCAGGCAACGCGGTCCGAGCCAGGATTCGAGTACGTGGCCTGCGCCAGCACGCCCACGTGGTCGCTCAGACGGCCGGCCAGGAAGATCGAGGCCTGTTGCAGCGCGGTGACGTTGTCGTTGGCGTTGAAACCGGGAGGCGGCGAGCTGCTGTCGCCGGTGGTGTGGGTGTAGGAAGCCACCAGCATCGCCGACAGCGGGATGTCGTGCTTGGCGCTGCCGCCCTTCAAGGTGTAGCCGCCGAGCTTGAAGGCGCGGCCGAAGGGCGTGAGCTGCGGGCCGAAGCCGCCGACGTGACAGGCCACGCAGTCCTGCCCGGTCTGGCGCGCGAAGGCCGGCACCGCGTGCGCCGGCGTGGCCGCCAGCCCGACGAAGGTCAGCGCGCCCAGGCCTTGCAGCACCGCGCGCACATGGTTGAGAGTTGGAAGGCGCAGCCCGCGGCCCGAGGGCCGCTGGGATGCGATGGCGAGTCTTGTTGTCATGATGGCCCCCTTGGGGTGCGAGCAGGGGAAACCCCCCTTGCAACCCATGCTAGGGACCTCTACCCGGGGATCCGCTTGACCAGAATCAAGAGATTCCGATGTGCCACGAAGGTTTACAGGCCCGCCCAGCGCGCGATCTCTCGGGCGGGCATCACGCCGCTGTGGCGCCGCACTTCCTGGCCGTTGCGAAAAAGCAGCAAGGTGGGAATGCTGCGGATGCGGTGCCGCACCGAGGCCTGCGGGTTGTCGTCCGAATTCACCTTGGCCAGCACGGCGCGCCCCTGCAGCGTCTGCGCGGCCTGCTCGAACTGCGGCGCCATCATCCGGCAGGGGCCGCACCACGGCGCCCAGAAGTCCACCAGCAGCGGAAGTTCGCTGCGCGCGACGAAGCGTTCGAAATCGGCGTCGCCCAGTTGCAGCGGCGCGGGACCGAACAGGGCCTGGTGACAGCTGCCGCATTGCGGATGCTGCTGCAGGCGCTCTTCGGGAACGCGGTTGATGGCCGAGCAATGGGGGCAGACGACGTGCATGGTGACTCCCGCTGGACAAGGATGCCGGCTCGCGCGCCGGGCGAATGTACTCCACGCGGTATATGGGGCGATCCGCCCCCGGGTTCAAGCCCCCGGGCCCGGCGACCCGCCCCGGCCGCGAATCCGCGCAGGCTGCGCTACGCTGCTGGCGCCAGTTTTCCGCTCACCCCGACAGGAGCCTCGACGATCATGCCCCGCATCCCCTACCTGCCCGCAGACCTTGCCGACCCCGCCGAACTGGTGGCGGCGATCCGCCGGCGGCGCGGCGGGGATCTGCTCAAGCTCGACCGCATGCTGCTGTACAGCCCCGAATTCGCCGCGGGCTGGAACGCGCTGCTGGGCGCCGTGCGCGCCCGCCTGCAACTCGACGCCCGGCTGCGCGAACTGGCGATCTGCGCGGTGGCGCGGCTCAACCACGCGCCCTACGAGTTCGAGCAGCATGCCCCCGAGTTCCTCGCCGCCGGCGGCCCGCAGCGGCAGCTCGACGCGCTGGACGACGTGGAGGCGGCCGCGCGCGACGAGGCGGCGTTCGATGCCCGCGAGCGCGCGGTGCTGCGCCTGACCCTGGGCATGACCCGCGACGTCACCCCCTCCGAGCAGGACTTCGCCACCGCCGCCGCCCTGTTCCCGCGCCAGGAACTGGTGGAGCTGGTGGGGGTCGTGGCCTCCTACAACATGGTGTCGCGCTTCCTGGTCGCGCTGGGGGTGCACAGCGAAGTCGACGAGGCCGGCTGAGCCCGGGAACTCAGGAGGGATCGTCCTCGGGCGGTTCGCGCCTGGGCTTGCGGCCCTGCAGGCGCGCCACGCGATCCCACAGGCCGGGCGGCAGCACGTGCATCAGCTTGCTCAGCACGGCCATGGGCCAGGGGATGGTGGCGTAGGCCCTGCCACGGTCGATGGCGCGCAGCGCGCGCCGTGCGAAGGCCCGCGCGTCCAGCAGGAAGGGCATGGGGAAGGGATTGCCGGCGGTCATCGGCGTGGCGATGAAGCCGGGGCTGACGGTGACCACGCGCACCCCGCTGCCGCGCAACTCGACGCGCAGGCTTTCCAGGGAACGGATCAGCGCCGCCTTGCTGGCGCTGTAGGCGGCGTGTCCGGGCAGCCCGCGCACCCCGGCCACGCTGGCGATGGCGGCCAGCGTGCCCGAGCCGCGCGCGCGCATCGGGGCGATGAACGGCGCCAGCGTGCCCAGCGCGGCCAGCCAGTTGCTGTGCATGATCTCGCCGGCCACCTGCAGGTCGGGCGCATGCGACAGGTCGACACCATGGCTGATGCCGGCGGCGGCCACCACCACCTGGGGACAGCCCCAATCCTGCAGCAGGCGCACCGCGTGCTCGCGCCAGGCCTGCGCGTCGCGCAGGTCGACGGTGATCAGGCGCAGGCGCGCCGGGTCCACCGCCTGCAGGCCCTGGGCCTGCGCGCAGGCCATCGCGGTCGCGTCCAGCGCGCTGCCGCGCCGCCCCACCAGCACCACGCGCCACCCGCGCTGCGCGTAGGCCTGCGCCAGCGCCGCGCCGATGCCGCTGGAGGCGCCGCTGATCACGGCCACCGAGGCGTCGCCGGGCGGCGCGGCGGCGGTGGTCACGACCCCGCCCCCTGGCGCAGGCTGCCGCGCACGGCCCCGTTCATGCTGAAGGTGCCGTCCAGGCCGTTCATCTGCAGATCGTCGCCCGAGAACACCGAATCTCCCTGACGCACGGTGCTCGGCCGGTTGGAGCTGATGCGGCGCTGTTGCGGGAACACATTGAGAAAGCTGCTGCGCACGGTGATGGTCCGCGACCGCGGCGCCTCGCGCCGAAGCTCGGCCTGGCCGAACAGCTGCACGTTGCTGCCGTCGGCGTTGCTCAGCCCCACGTCGGCGCTGGCCAGCGTGACCGCCCCCTGGGCATCGTGCACGCGCAGGCGCGGCTGCGCGATGCGCACGGTCTGGTTGCCCGGAATGTGCTCCATGGCCGCGCCGCTGAGTTCCGCGCTGGAGCGACCGAGATCGTCGAAGTTGCGGGTCTGGAAATCCCGCAGGAAATAGTCCGGCTTCTGGGGCGCGGCGGCGGACTGCCCGGCGCGGTGGATCGCCAGCAACGCCTCGCGCGCCACCCAGGCGCTGAAGCCCGCCAGCAGCAGCATCAGCGCCAGCGGCAGCATGGTGGAGGCGCGCCGCCACCACAGGAACAGGTTCAGGCGCGGGCGCGGGCGCGACACGCCTGGGCGCCTCTGCGGCCGTGGCGGCGTCATCGCGCTCACTCCCCGCGCACGGCCTGCTCCAGCAGGGCGGCGTAGGCGCCCTGCGCGCACAGCAGCAGGTCGCAGAGCTCACGCACCGCGCCCTGCCCGGCGGCGGCGCGCGTACGGTAATGCACCCGCGCCAGCACCTCCGGATGCGACTGCGGCGGACAGGCCGCCAGGCGCGCGCGCACCAGCAGCGGCAGGTCCGGCCAGTCGTCGCCGATCACGGCCGCCTGCTCCCACTCCAGGCCCAGTTCGCGCAGCACGCCCTGCGCGCCGGGCAGCTTGTGGCTGCGCCCGAGCACCGCGTGCTCGAGCAGGCCGAGCTCGCGCAGGCGCGCACGCAGCGCCGGGCTGTCGCGCCCGGACACCACCGCCGCGCGCACGCCGCAGGAGGCCAGCAGTTTCAGGCCGTGGCCGTCCAGCGTGCTGAAACGCTTGAGCTGCTCGCCGTCCGCTCCCACCAGCAGGTCGCCGGGCGTGAGCACGCCGTCCACGTCGAGCAGCAGCACCCGCACCGGCTGGGCGCGAAGCAGCAACTCGGGATCGAAACCCAGGCGCGGGGAAAGGTCGAACATCGGGGCCTCGTGCACGGACGTCATCAAACCACCTTGGCGTCGAACAGGTCGTGCATGTGCAGCGCGCCGATCACCTGCTCGTGTTCGTCCACCACCAGCATCTGGCTGATGCGGTGGCGCTCCATGCTCTGCACCGCCTCCACCGCCAGGGCCTGCGCGTCGATGGTGCGCGGGTTCGGGTGCATCGCCTCGCCGGCGGTGAGCCCGCGCAGGTCCACGCCGCGCTCGACCAGCCGGCGCAGATCGCCGTCGGTGATCACGCCGCGCAGGCGCTGCTGGGCATCGACCACGGCGGTCATGCCCAGCCCCTTGCGGGTCATTTCCAGCAACGCCTCGGAGAACGGCACGTTCTCGGCCACCCGCGGCACGCGCTCGCCGCTGCGCATCACGTCGGCCACGTGGGTCAGCAGTTTGCGCCCCAACGCCCCGCCGGGGTGGGTGCGCGCGAAATCGTCCGCTCCGAAACCCCGCGCGTCCAGCACCGCCACCGCCAGCGCGTCGCCCAGCGCGAGTTGCGCGGTGGTGCTGGTGGTGGGCGCCAGGCGCAGCGGACAGGCCTCGCGCTCGACCGCGCAGTCCAGATGGATGTCGGCGTAGCGCGCCAGCGTGGAATCGGCCCGGCCGGTGATGGAGATCAGGCGCGTGCCCATGCGCTTGACCAGGGGCACGATGCGCGTGAGCTCCTCCACCTCGCCGGAGTTGGACATGGCGATGAACACGTCCTGCTCGGTGACCATGCCGAGGTCGCCGTGGCTGGCCTCGGCCGGGTGCACGAAATACGCAGGGGTACCGGTGGACGCCAGCGTGGCCGCCAGCTTGCGCGCGACGTGGCCGCTCTTGCCCATGCCGGAGACCACCACCCGGCCCTTGCAATCCAGCAGCGTGCGCACGGCCTGCGCGAAAGCCGAAGCCAGCGGCTCGCGTTCGACGCGGTCGGCCAGCGCCTGCACCGCGGCGGCCTCGATCTGCAGGGTTTCGCGCGCCAGGCGCAGCGCCTTGTCGGGGGAGAAGTCCGATCTCATCGGCAGCAGTATAGGCAGCGGGGACCCGCCGCGCCGCGCCCCTCCCGCGCCGGCGCGGGGATCAGGCCGCGGCGCGCACCGGCTGGTCGCGCTGCTCGATCAGCCTGCGCAAGGCCAGCAGCATGAGCAGGCCCGGAGCCGCGCTGGCCACGCTGAACAGGTAGAAGCCCGGCCAGCCCAGGTGCAGCGCCAGGTAGCCGCTCAAGGGACCCACGTACACCCGCCCCACCGCCGACAGCGCCGACAGCAGCGCGAACTGGGTGGCCGAGTAGCGCGTGTCGCACAGCGCCGACAGGAAGGCCACGAAGGCGGCCGTGCCCATGCCCGCGGTGAAGTTCTCCACCCCCACCGCGCCGGCCATCAGCGGCAGCGAGGCCGGCAGCACCGCCAGGCCCCAGTAGGCCAGGTTGGACAGCCCCTGCGCCAGGCCGAACCACATCAGCGAGCGCCACAGGCCCAGGCGCGCCAGCCAGGCCCCGCCCAGCAGCGCGCCGACGATGGTCGCCGCCAGGCCCATGCTCTTGTAGACCAAGCCCACCTGCGCCGGGCTGTAGCCGGCGCCGCGGATCAGGAAGGTGGTCGACAGGGCGCCGGCGAAGGCGTCGCCGAGCTTGTACAGCACGATGGCCACCAGCAGCGCCACCGCCTGCGGACGCCCGAAGAACTCGCGCGCCGGCTCCAGCACCGCGGCGCGCAGCGTGGTCGGGGCCGGCAGGCCCGCCGGCGGGCGCGGCGCCCACAGCGTGGCCAGCATGCACAGGGCCATCAGGCCGCCCATGGCCGCGTACATGCCGCGCCAGCCCAGCCACTCGGCGGCCAGCCACAGCGCCAGGCCGCCCGACACCACCATGCCCAGGCGGTAGCCCAGCACCACCACCGCCGCGCCCGCGCCGCGCTGCTCGGGCGGCAGCAGGTCGGTGCGGTAGGCATCGATAACCACGTCCTGCGAAGCCGACACGAAAGCCAGCGCCACGGCCAGCAGCACCACCGGCAGCAGGCGCGCCTGCGCGGCGGGCAGGTGACCGGCGATCCCGACCAGCCAGGCAGGCAAGGCGCCGGTCTCGGGAATGCCCGACCAGGCCATCGCCCCCAGCAGCAGGGCCAGCCCCGCCTGCAGCGGCAGCAGCCAGGCGCGCCGGCGCCCCAGGCGGGAGGCCAGCCCGGGCAGCTCGACCCGATCCATCAGCGGCGCCCACAGGAACTTGAACACATAGGCCTGGCCGATCAGCGTGGCCAGGCCTATGGCCTCCAGGCTGGCCCCGCGCACCGTCAGCCAGGCCTGCAGCGTGCCCGAACTCAGCGCCAACGGAAGCCCCGACGAAAACCCCAGGAACAGCATGGAGGCCACGCCGCGGTTGGCGAACACCGCACGCAAGGTGGTAGCGGAACGGAGCGGGCGGCGACGGCTGGGCGCGGGCATGGGCATCTCGGGCGGGCGCCACGGCAAATCCCCACCGGCGCGCGGGTTGTCGGGCAGGCCGTAGCATAGCGGGCGGTCGCGCCGACGCCGGGGCGTCCTCGCCCATCGCCCTCCAGGCCGCCGGGCTCCTTCCACGCCGCATTTCGTCGTCATGTCCGAACCCAGCAGCATCGCCCAGGAATTCGTCCGCTTCGCCGTCGACAGCGGGGTCATCCGTTTCGGCTCCTTCGTCACCAAGGCCGGACGCCAGACCCCCTACTTTTTCAACGCCGGACTGTTCAACGACGGCGAGCGCCTGGGGCGCCTGGCGGCCTTCTACGCCGACGCCCTGCTGGCCAGCGGCATCGAGTTCGACATGCTGTTCGGCCCGGCCTACAAGGGCATCGCGCTGGCGGCCGCGCTGTCGGTGGAGCTGGCGCGCCGCGGGCGCAACGTGGGCTTCGCCTACAACCGCAAGGAAGCCAAGGACCACGGCGAGGGCGGCAACCTGATCGGCGCTCCGGTGCAGGGGCGCGTGGTGATCGTCGACGACGTCATCTCGGCCGGCACCGCGGTGGGCGAATCGGTGCGCCTGCTGCGCGGCGCTGGCGCCCAGCCCGCCGCCGTGCTGATCGCGCTGGACCGGCAGGAGAAGGCCGCGGTGGCCGGCAGCACCCTGCCCCACTCGGCCGTGCAGCACGTGCAGACCGAGCACCACCTGCCGGTGGTGGCCATCGCCGACCTCGACGCCCTGCTCGCCGTGCTCGACGCCGCGCGCGACCCCGAACTGGCGCGCTGGCTGCCCGAGGTACGCGACTACCGCGCCCGCTACGGGGTCAGCCGCGGCTGAGTCCCGGCCCGAAACGCAAACCCCTCCGAGCTCCTGTCGCCGCATGGCGACAGTGCCGGGCCCTGAATTTGCGGGCTTCCGAGGGAAACACGGCGACCCACTGTCGCCCCACGGCGACAAAACATCCCCGGAATCGCCTCGCATCCGCACGCGAGGGTGGCGCACGAGGCTTCGATGGCCGAGCTTTCCCGTGGGAATCCGGGCACTTGCGCAAGCATGCGGCGCCGGAACCCGGGCCTAGCACGGCATTTGCTCCAGGACGAGGGGAAGCCGCGGCAAGACGCCGCGCCCCGGCCCAGGAGACCGAGATGAGCACGAATTCACGCCCCGGACGCCGCAGCAACGTCGACCACGAGGCCATGTTCGCCCTCGCGCTGCAGCGCGCCACCGCCTGCGCTCCGCCCCGTGTCTCCCCGGACGCGGGCCGGGCCAGCGGCCTGCTGGCGCGCGCCGGGCGCGTGCTGCCGATGCCTCCGGGCGCCGCCGAGGGGGATCAGGTCCCGCCCACGTAGGGGTTGCTGCGGCGCTCGACGCCGAAGCTGGACTCCGGCCCGTGGCCGGGGATGAACACGGTGTCGTCGCCCATCGGCCACAGCCGGGTGACGATGCTGTCGATCAACTGCTGGTGGTTGCCGCGCGGGAAATCGGTGCGCCCGATGGAGCCCGCGAACAGCACGTCGCCCACCCAGCAGCGCCGCGCCGGCGCGTGATGGAACACCACGTGCCCCGGCGTGTGCCCGGGACAGTGGCGGACCTCGAACTCCAGTTCCCCGAGCCGCAGGCGGTCGCCGTCTTCCAGCCAGCGCGCCGGCGTGAAGGCCTGCGCCGGCGGAAAGCCGAACATCTTCGACTGCTGCGGCAGCATGTCGATCCAGAACTGGTCGTCGCGATGCGGCCCCACGATGGGCACGTCCAGCAACTGCGCCAGTTCACCCGCGCCGCCGGCGTGATCGATGTGCGCATGGGTCAGCCAGATCGCCCCCACCCGAAGCTGTCGGCGCTCGGCCTCCTGCACCAGGCGTTCGATCTCTCCCCCCGGATCCGTGAACACCGCCTCGCCGGTGGCGTCGTCCCAGAGCAGGCAGCAGTTCTGCGCGAAGGGCGTGACGGGGAGGATCTGGTAGCGGAGCATGAGGCGGAGGAACGGCAGAACAAAGTGTGAAAACCGAGAACAAAGTGTGAAAACACTCCCGGGGCGCGTGGCGCGAGCGGAGAACAGAGTGTGAAAACGCGTTGTTCAGCGGGGGGATTTTGCCAGTCGGGCAAGACAGGCGCCCGGTCGGCAAGGCGCTCCCCGGGTCCACCCACGGTGCTCAAGAGGTGACACGGCAGCCCGTACGTCAGCCGTGGCAGTGGCGGCGCGCCCGTTTGCGCATGCGATACGCGTTGGAGATCGCTGATGCTGGGGGGCCGGGACCCGCCTGGCTACTCCTGCGTCGAGCTGCTGTCTTCTTGAAACGCTGACCGTCCGCTCCTCGGCCTGGGAGCGGTCGCTCGGCAGGGACCCACCTAAGGCCGGCATGGGAAAGCTATCGGTCACCCGTCGCAATCCGCTCAAAAGCGTGGGATTGCCGCGCTCGTGAAGTAGCGCTGGGTCAGAAGCAGCGCCAGTTAGCGTGAATCGATCCAATGACAAGACAGTGCAAAAGAGTCCATCGACTCGCTTTGATGCGCACTGTCAGAAAGGAAAGTCCGGAGCATGACCCCACAGGCTTAGTGTATGGCGCAGCTTAAAGCGGAGTGAGCGATGGTCACGGCCATGAGGCCAATGTTTTTACCAGAACGCCTTTCAATGCCTCGGCAATAAGTTCCATGAACTCAACATATGAGCTTACGGCGTCGACCGCAAGGCCCGACGCGCCTCCTAGTGAATGCACGGTCTCGTTGCGGCGGTCATAGAACTCGTCCCATTTTGATGCAAGCATTTGCGAACATTGCGCCTTTGTAGAAACGCCGAAATAGCTCTTTAATCGGACGTTTTCGCCGAGTTGACCTGGAAGATCCTTGACCGCGAATCTTCTGAAAATCTCGACGACAATCGCTGGCCGAAAATTGTTCGAATGGTGCGCGAAAGTTTGGCTGTCAAGCCTACTTGCGTCGTCGTCAACAACGAAGGATTTTAGCGACCCAAGCAGTGCACCGACCTTGCCGATCCGGGCTGGATCCGGAGCGCTGCTCACCAAAATCGATTTCATGAACTTCAGCCGATCGCGAGAGACAACCCAGTAGGAATCCCTGATCATGTTCTTATTGCCGGCGGGCATTGCCGGGTATTTATCCATGAGATAGTTTCCACATTGGATCGCTTCTTCTCTCACAAACTCCTCGAACGCTGATGCCAAGAAGATCAATGCCATTGAGTTGGCGGTGTTGCTGGTACTTACGCTGACTTGGCTAAGATCGATCCCCGCTCTTGGTGTTGTCAGAGCGGTGGGCGTTCGGCCCGCGGCCTCGACAAGCGCCATAATTTCACGAATCTGTTTGGTGCGATCCCTAAACTCCACCAAAGCAAAATCGAGGTCAGCGGCAGCCATTAGACGAACTGCGCGAACAGGCCGCGGAAGATGCCGATCCGGTTTCGGATGTCTGCTGCGGTATTTGCCGATCCCGTTAGCTCACCGCTCTCCCGACGCGCCTCCACTAGGCTGGCGTAGGCGGTCTGAATGTCAATTTTGCGCGCCTGCAGCCTTTCACGTTTGTCCCACAATTCGTCGAGTGCGACCATCACGCCGTCGTAGATTCCCGCAACCGGACGGTAGGATGCATTCTCGCCGGGATGGGCCATTGAAAAGGGCTGGCCATCGAAGAGTTGATCCGCGAGACTAAGGCGCGAGCGGAATCGCGTCTTCATCTCTTCAGCCATTGTAGGAGTGCAATCTGCGTTTTGCTCCATGCACCGATCGAGGATGGCCCTCATCGAACCTTGGATTTGCGAATCGTTGTTGAGCGCAAAGAATCTGAGTACTAGCTGGCAGTCTCCCATAGTCTTGTATAGGGTGTTTTTTTGGCGCTCTGGCTCCTCGTAATACTCACTCGGGTCAGAGCTCGTGTAAGGCGGGATATCCCAAATTCGAGTGAATATTGGATCGCGAGAAAGTTCGACGATAAGATCGTTGAAATGCCCACCATAGATCGCGTTTCTAATCTCCTGAGCGCTCAGGCGTTTGCCGCCCGTGTTGAGTCGCTCAAACACGAATCTCCGAAGCTCATAGAATTTCGAGGAGCCCGATTTTTTGATTTTACTCTTTGACTCTTGAAGCAGGACGATGGCAGAAATCGAGGCGCGATCGAGGCCACGCTTAACTTTTGGGGGAAGTTGCGCGTATGTTCGCCCATTCAAAGTCGGAATAATTTGCAAGCCGCGCAAGGTGAAACCGTTACTTAGAAACTCCTTGATCGCATTGAGACGTTGCTGACCATCCATAACCTCGTACCGAGCCAAATCGTTTTCGTAGAAAAAGACCGGCGGCACTGGGACATTAAGAAGCAGAGATTCGATTAGGAGTGATTTCTGCGTATTTGTCCAACGCAACCGCCGCTGATACTCCGGGCGCAGGTTGACGTCGTCACCACCGACGATCAGATCACGGATCTGTGGCAAGAGGAAGTTGTTTGTCTGGTAGACAACCCGGAAAGGCTGGCTGCCGAGTTCTCTATCGACATCGTCGTCGCTCGCGACTGGGAATTCAAGGGAGTGCGATTCGGGCAACTTCTCCGACTCCTCTATCTCCGCCGCAATATCGCCAGGATCTTCGCTCATTATCGGGTCCAATGATGTCTTTCAGCGCCCATCTTACTGCCTTCAAGCAGGAAAGGAAGCGTCAACTGCCCACAGCGGTGGATCGGTTATGAATGACAGGCAGAAGTCATCGCAGAGCGCGCCAAAGGCAACTGCCGTCACGTGGCCAGGGGCTGCTGACCTAGCCTGAGCGCCCGGCGGCACCGGCGATGCCCAGCGCGCGCGAGGTCCGTTGATCCGACAGGACGACCCTTTCGTCACGAAAGATCGCCTCTTAACTTCTCGTGCTGGAGTCGGGATGCCACGCGCGTGGCTAATGGCTTGAGGTGGAGCGCCGACACCCCCGGCCATTCACGCTAGCCCAGGAAGCCGGCGGAGATGGAGTGCACGTACCGAATCGCGTCCTCGGCCCGGCCTTCGCTTACGAGTTGAGCCAACGTCTTGCCAGAGAAGGCCGGGATGGGTGCGGTCCGGATGAACTCCTCGGCGATCCGCGGGTCCGGCTGGACCTGCAGTACAGCGGCGATCACGCGCTCGAGGTCCTGCTGATGCTGGTTTGGGGACATGGCAGTCTCCTGCAAGTTCGGAGCGAGTCGGGTGGCCCCACCATGCCTTGAGGGAGCCACGCGTCGCTTTTGCAGAGCCCGAACCGCGCCATCGCAGCTACCTGCTTGCGCACGCCCTGCCATGCGGGAGGGTTTCATGGGGCTACCGTCTTTCTTCTGGGTCCAGGAGATGACCGCCAGGAAAGAGATCCTGCTGCCTGGGTCGGCGCTCAGGGATCTTCGACAACAGTCGCACCAGGTCCTCCTTTGCATTGCGTTCAAGCCAGGCGACTGCTGCCTTGCAGCCGCGGTGGACTGCGGTGCGCGAGCACCCAGGCTTTCGCGCTACGTACTCCCTGACGGCCTCGAGCGCCTCCTCTCGCCGCTGCACGGCCCATGCTCTGCCGAAGAACTCGCCGCCGTGACATCCCTCCAGCTCCAGCTGTCTGCGCAACGTGAACACCGAGATACCGAGGGCACCGGCTGCCCGCTTGAGCGATCCGGAGCGCACGATCAGGTCCATGACGTTCGGCGGCAGCGCGACACGTGTGGGCGACCAGAGGCATCCTTGGCCCCTTTCGTCCCAGACGACCGGGCACATGGCCGGCGTCACGAAGCTGGCGGTCAACGCCTCCGGCGACTCCTCGGTGTGCGTAGCGCACCACAGCATCAGCCAC
>JAJZUV010000024.1 GCA_021848345.1 Pseudomonadota bacterium
GGGGCGCCCCGCGCCGGCCGAGCCGCCCGGGCCGCCCGCGGCGCCGGACAGGGCGCCGCCGCGCGCCGAAGCGTCGGCCTCGGGCTCGGCGCGCGAACCCAGCGCGGGGGCCAGCGCCGCCTGCACTGCGTGGCGCACCGCCTGGTGCACGGCCTGGGATTCGCGGAACCGCACCTCGCTCTTGGCCGGGTGCACGTTCACGTCCACGCGCTCGGGAGGCAGTTCCAGCAGCAGCACGTACTGCGGCTGCAACTGACCGTGCAGCACGTCGGCGTAGGCCGCGCGCACCGCGTGCCCGAGCATGCGATCGCGCACCCAGCGACGGTTCACGAACAGTTGCTGCACGTCGGCGCGCGCGCGCGCCGCGGTGGGCCGGCACACCAGCCCCGTCACGCGCAGCGGGCCGATCTCATGGGACAGGGGCAGGGCATCGGCGGCGAAAGCCTTGCCGAGTACGTCGGCCAGGCGTTGCAGCGGGTCGTCGACGGCGTCCACGCGCAGGCTCTGGCGCCCGTCCTGCCACAGCGCGAAGGCCACGCGCGGATGGGCCAGCGCGGCCCGGCGCACCATCTCGGCGCACCA
Source organism: Pseudomonadota bacterium (assembly GCA_021848345.1). Taxonomy (GTDB): domain Bacteria; phylum Pseudomonadota; class Gammaproteobacteria; order Burkholderiales; family Burkholderiaceae_C; genus Thiomonas_A. The sequence continues at coordinate 583 of JAJZUV010000024.1, forward strand.
GCCGCCCTCGGTGGCGGCCGACTTCAGGAAGCTGCGGCGAGCGGGGATCTCGTGGAATAGCCGGCGCAGGCTCACGCAGGTGCCCGGTGGCGCGGCCGCCGGCGTCACCGCGTGCACGCGGCCGAGCTCGGCGCGCACGCTGGCCGCCGGTTCGGCCGCGCGGCGGCTGACGATTTCCAGCTCGCCCACCGCGGCCATCGAGGCCAGCGCCTCGCCACGGAACCCCAGGCTGCGCGCCTGTTCCAGGTCGTGCAGCGAGGCGATCTTGCTGGTGGCGTGACGCGCCAGCGCCAGCGGGAGCTCGGCGGCGGCGATGCCGCAGCCGTCGTCTTCCACCGAGACCAGATCCAGCCCGCCTTGCTGCAGGCGCACGGTGATGCGCGTGGCGCCCGAGTCCAGCGCGTTGTCGAGGAGTTCGCGCAGCGCCGAGGCCGGGCGCTCGACCACCTCGCCGGCGGCGATCTGCGACACCAGGGTGTCGGGCAGGGCGCGGATCGGCGCCGGGCGCTCGCTCGCGGCGTAGGGGCCCGGGGCCGAAGGGCCGCGGGGGGAACTGGCGGAGTCGCGCGCGGCGGGCTCCTCGGGGGCGCTAAGCGGGGCCTGCAGCGGGCCTTCGGAATGCATGCGGCCAGTATACTTTCGCGCTTTTGAACCGGGGCCCGGCGCCGCGCACGATGCACCAGATCCAAGACCTGCTTCACCTGCTGCTGCATTTCGACGCCGAGCTGACGCGCCTGATCGGCGTGTACGGCGCGTGGGTCTGGGCGCTGCTGTTCGGCATCGTGTTCCTGGAAACCGGGCTGGTGGTGACTCCCTTCCTGCCCGGCGACTCGATGCTGTTCGTGGTCGGCGCGCTGTGCGCTTCCGGCAGCCTGAACCTGGCCACCGGCCTGGCCCTGCTGTGGGCGGCGGCGGTGCTGGGGGATTCGCTCAACTACAGCATCGGCAAGGCGGTCGGGCACCGCGTGTTCTCGTGGAACCACAGCCGCTGGTTCAACCGCCGCGCCTTCGACCGCGCCCACGCCTTCTACGAGCGCTACGGCGGCATCACCGTGGTCAGCGCCCGGTTCATCCCCTTCGTGCGCACCTTCGCGCCCTTCGTCGCCGGCGTCGCGGAAATGTCCTATGCGCGGTTCCTGGCCTACAACGCCCTGGGCGCGGCGCTGTGGGTGGGCCTGCTGATGGGCGCCGGCTACGCCTTCGGCAACCTGCCGTGGGTGCGCGGCCACCTGCCGGCGCTGAGCCTGGCGGTGGTGGTGGTGTCGCTGCTGCCGCTGGCCCTGGGCTGGCTGCGCGCACGCTCGCGCGCGCGCAGCGCCTGAGGCCGCGTCCCGGCGCCCGCGCCGGGAACCGCGCTCACACCATCGTGCGGCGTCGCGCCAGCGGCGGACGCGTGCTGAGATAGTCCCGGATGCCCTCCAGAATCGCCCGCGCCACCTTGCGCCGGTAGGTGGGCGTCTGCAGCCGGGCCTCTTCCTCGGGGTTGCTGATGAACGCCGTCTCCACCAGCATCGACGGCACCGTGGGGGACTTGAGCACGACGAATCCGGCCTGCTGCACCTGGCGCGAATGCAAATGCACGATGGAGCCCATGCGGCGCAGCGTCGGGCCGGCCATCTTCAGGCTGGCGTTGATCTGCGCGGTGGTGGACATGTCGAGCATGACCTTCGCGACCTGGTAGTCGTGGGACTGGATGTCGATGCCGCCGATGGCGTCGGCGGCGTTCTCGCGCTGCGCCATCAGGCGCGCCTCGACACTCGAGGCCCCGCCCTCGGACAGGCAGAACACCGAGGCGCCGCGCGCCTCGGGCGTGTACCAGCCGTCGGCATGGATGGAGGTGAACAGGTCGGCGTTGGCCCTCTGGGCCTTTTCCACGCGCATCCACAGGGGCACGAAGAAATCGCTGTCGCGGGTCATGGCCACCCGCATGTTGGGCGTGCGCTGGACCATCTCGCGCAGTTCGCGTCCGATCAGCAGCACCATGTCCTTCTCGTGCACCCCGCTGGGGCCGGTGGCTCCCGGGTCCTCGCCGCCATGGCCGGGGTCGAGCATCAGCAACACGCTGCGCTGCGGCCGACGGTCGCGTCGCGGCGGATCCTGCCGGGCGATCCGCGCGGATTCGTCCGACGGGGCCCGCGCCACACGGGGTGTGTTCGGGGTGTCCAGCGAGGATTCGTGCTGCTGCAGCCAGTCGCCCAGCGTGTCCTCGCGGGACTGGGTCAGCGAGGTCGGCTCGGCCCTGGCGCGCGCTACCGGGGGCGCGGGACGCTCGGGCTGGTCGGCCAGCGCCAGCAGGGAGTTCGGCCCCACCGGATAGAGGTCGAACACCAGGCGGTTGCGGTACGCGGCCACCGGAGGCAGCGTGAACACCTGCGGGTGCACGGGCTGTTTCAGGTCCATCACCAGACGCACCACGTCGGGCGCGAACTGGGCCACGCGCACGTCGCGGATGAAGGGGTCGTCCGGGCGGATCTTGCCCACCAGTTCGCGCAGTTGCGGGTCGAGGTTCAGGCCCTTCACGTCCACGACCAGGCGCGGCGGATGGGGAACCAGGAAATGGGTGGCGCTGAGCACCTGGTCGGATTCCAGCGTGACCCGGGTGTACTCGGGCGCCGGCCACACGCGGACCGCGACGATGGTCGCGCCGCGCGCGATGGTTGGCGCGCTCAGCAACAGGGCGATGCTGGAACTCTGATACAGGAACCTGCGACGGTCGACGGTCATGTCGGGCTCTCCCTGGCGCGGCGCGCCGGGCGGGCCCGGCGCGTCATCCGGCGCCCGCCTCCGCGGACGCCCAGCAAGCGATCACGGCATCCCCCGCGGGGCTGCCGCTGTGCAACGAGACCTCGCGCGCTTCGCCGCGCGGGGTGATGCGGATGTCCAGATCCGCCCTCGGCAAGTCCGGAGCGCGCTCGGGCCACTCCACGAAACACAGGGACTTGCCGTCCAGCACATCCCCGAGACCGGCATCCAGCCATTCCCCGGAGGATGAAAATCGATACAGATCAATATGATAGGCCGTAATCTGGACAGATCGCTTCAATTCTAGGTCAAGTTTTTCGAGACTGTAGGGTTCTACCAACGCATAACTGGGGCTCTTGATGCGTCCGCGCACTCCCAGTTCGCGCAGGGTCGCGCGCACCAGCGTGGTCTTGCCGGCGCCGAGTTCGCCGTGCAGCACGATCAACAGCGGGGGCAGCCCGCGGGCGCGCAGGGCGCGGCCGAGTTCGGCGCCCAGCTGCGAGGTGGCGGAGTCGTCGGCGCAGTGCCGGAGCAGGGTGGCGGTCATGGACTCGAGCGTGGGGTAATTCAGCAGCCTGACTCGTGCGTTGCGTAGCATGCCGGCATGGCCCACGAGCACGCACAACCGGCGACGGCGGAAGGATTCGACGGCCCGCGACTGCTGCGCGCCATCCGCGAGCGAGCGCGGGCGCTGGGATTGTCCCAGATCGCCGTCAGCGATCTGCAGCTGGGCGATACCGAGCAGCACCTGGCGCGCTGGCTGGAGCAGGGCATGCACGGCACCATGGACTACATGGCGCGCCACGGCATGGCGCGCGCGCGTCCGGCCGAACTGCTGCCCGGCACGCTGCGCGTGATCACCGCGCGGCTGGACTACCTGCCGGAGCAGGCGCCACCTGGCTGGCGCGCACTGGAATGGCAGCGCCTGGGCCAGCCGCAGCAGGCGGTGGTGTCGGTGTACGCACGCGGTCGCGACTACCACCGGGTGCTGCGCCAGCGCCTGGCCCGGCTGGCCGAGTTCATCGCGCAACAGGCTCGGCCGCGTGTGCTGCGCGCCTTCACCGATTCGGCGCCGGTGCCCGAGGTGGCGCTGGGCGCGCGCGCCGGGCTGGGATGGCGCGGCAAGCACAGCCTGCTGCTGCACCGCGACGCCGGCTCCATGTTCTTCCTGGGGGAGATCTATACCGATCTGGAATTGCCGGTCGAGGGGCCGATCGAGGCGCATTGCGGAACCTGCACGCGCTGCCTGGACATGTGTCCCACCCGCGCCATCACCCAGCCCTACGTGGTGGATGCGCGGCGCTGCATTTCCTACCTGACGATCGAGCTCGACGGCCCGATTCCCGAGGACCTGCGCGCACCCATGGGCAACCGGGTCTACGGCTGCGACGATTGCCAGCTGGCCTGCCCCTGGAACCGCTGGGCAAGGCGCTCGCCGCTGCCGGATTTCCTGCCCCGCAACGATCTGGACCGGGCCTCGCTGCTGGATCTGTGGGCGTGGGACGAGACCGCGTTCGAGCAACGCACCGAGGGCAGCGCCATCCGGCGCATCGGCTACGCGCGCTGGCGCCGCAACCTGGCGGTGGCGCTGGGCAACGCGCGACGCGCGCTGGCGCCGGACCATGGGTTGCAGGGGCCCATCGAGCAGGCCCTGCGCGCGGCGTTGCCACCTGCCGACGCGCTGGTGGCCGAGCACCTGCGGTGGGCCCTGGCGCAGGCTCCCGGCGGGGATGCCGATGTCCCGGCGGCGGCCGCGGGCCCGAACACGTAGCATGCGGCCATGAAGCCTCGGGAACCCCTCACGCCATCGTCCGACGCGCCGTGGGACGCGGTGCTGGACCTGCCCTTCGGTCGCCTGGGCGTGCGCGCCGGCGAGCACGAAGTGTTCCACACCGAATACCTGGTGGGCGAGGCCGCGCATGCGCCGCTGCTGCCGGGGAGCACCCCGTTGTTGCGCGAACTGCGGGCTCAGCTCGAGGCCTATTGCCGGGATCCGGGATTCCGGCCCGAGCTGCCGCTGGCCTCGCGCGGTAGCGAGTTCCAGCGCCGGGTGTGGGCCGCCTTGTGCGACATCCCGGTCGGCCGCACCCTGCGCTACGGCGAACTCGCGCGCGATCTGGGCAGCGTGGCGCGCGCGGTCGGCCAGGCCTGCGGCGCCAATCCCTTCGCGCCGCTGGTGCCCTGTCACCGCGTGATCGGCGCCGCCGGCCTGGGCGGCTTCGCCCACTCCACCGACGACGCCGGCGAGTTGCTGGGCATCAAGCGCTGGTTGCTGCGCCACGAGGGTGCGCTGCCGGCGCCCGTGCCGGGCCTGTTCGATGCCTGAGATCCAGGCCGGGCCCGGCGCGCCGGCAGCGCCCGTGCGTCGGGGCCGCGCGCGCGCCAGCGACGCCTGGCCGCCACCGCGGGACGACTGCAAGGCGGCCATCGACGCCTTTTGCGATGCGCTGTGGCTGGAGCAGGGCCTGGCCGCCAACACCCTGGCCGCCTATCGCGGCGACCTGAGCCTGTTCGCGCGCTGGCTCGCATCGGTCGGGCGAGCCGGGCTGGAGCAGGCGGGCGAGGCCGACGTCATGGCCTACCTCGCCGCGCGCTTCGCCGGCAGCAAGGCCACCGCGTCCAACCGGCGCCTGGTGTCGTTGCGGCGATTCTTCGCCTGGCTGGTACGCGAGGGGCGGCGCGCCGACGATCCCACGCTCAAGCTGGAGCGCGCGCGCCAGCCGGCCAGGCGCCCGGCGAGCCTCAGCGAGGCACAGGTGGAAGCGCTGCTGGAAGCGCCCAGGGTGGACCAGCCGCTCGGCCTGCGCGACCGCGCGATGCTGGAGTTGCTGTACGCCAGCGGACTGCGCGTGAGCGAACTGGTGGGCCTGCGCATCGCCGATCTCAGCCTGGGCGACGGCGTGGTGCGCGTGCTGCGGGGCAAGGGCGGCAAGGACCGCCTGGTCCCCTTCGGCGAGCAGGCGGGCGAGTGGCTGCGGCGCTACCTGGAACAGGCCCGTGGCGAGTTGCTGCACGGCGCGCCCAGCGATTTCGTGTTCGTCACCGCGCGCAGCGCGGGGCGCGGGCGCGACGCATCGGTGGGCATGACCCGGCAGATGTTCTGGACCCGTCTGCGCGCGCTGGCGCTGCGCGCGGGCATCGAGGTGGCGCTGTCGCCGCACACGCTGCGCCACGCCTTCGCCACGCACCTGCTGGATCATGGCGCCGACCTGCGCGTGGTGCAACTGCTGCTGGGCCATGCGGACATTTCCACCACGCAGATCTACACCCACGTGGCCCGCGAGCGCCTGCGCCAGTTGCACGCGCGCCACCATCCGCGGGCCTGACAGGGCCGCAACCCGGAGCCGAGGCCGCGATGTTCCCCCACAACGACTTCTGGTCCACGCTGATCCTGCTGCTGCTGATCCTGGACCCCTTCGGCAACATGCCGGTGTTCCTCGCCGTCACGCATGCGCTGGAGCCGCGCCGGCGCGCCTGGGTCACGCTGCGCGAGAGCCTGATCGCCTACCTGGTGCTGCTGGCCTTCATGGCCGGCGGGCGCGGCTTCCTGGAGCTGCTGGGCCTGCGCCAGGCCTCGCTGGAAGTGGCCGGCGGCGTGATCCTGCTGCTGGTGGCCATCAAGATGATCTTCTCCGGCTCCGAGACCATGTTCGGCCAGAGCTCGCAGCGCGAGCCGCTGATCTTTCCGCTGGCGGTGCCGCTGCTGGCCGGCCCCTCGGCGCTGGCCGCGGTGCTGCTGCTCAGCTCCGCCACGCCCGGCGCCGTGGTGCTGCGGGTGGGGGCGCTGAGCGCGGCCATGGGCATCACCACCGTCCTGCTGCTGCTGGCCGAGCAGATCTTCCGGCGCCTGGGCGACGCCGTGATGCGCGCGGCCGAGAAGCTCATGGGCCTGATCGTCTCGGCCATCGCGGTGAACATGCTGCTCGAAGGCGTGCGCAGCTACTTCCTCATGCGCTGAGCCGCGAGCCGCTCAGCGGGGTGCGGCACCGGTGCTGCCAATGGCTCCCAGGGGCCCGGCGGAGCCTCCCTTCCACACCGCCATCGCCGAGGCGATGAGTCCGGCGGCCTGGCTCATGTCGCCCGGCACCACCAGCGTGGTGCTGGTCTTGGCCAGGCGGGCGTAGGCCTCCAGCGCCTGCTGCGCCACCTTCAGCTGCACCGCGTCCGAGCCTCCGGGCTTGCCGATGGCCTCGGCCACCAGCTCGATGGCGTGCGCGGTGGCCGCGGCCACCGCCTCGATGGCGGCGGCCTCGCCCTGCGCGCGGTTGATCGCGGCCTGGCGCTCGCCCTCGGAGCGCTCGATGGCGGCCTGGCGCTCGCCCTCGGCCTGGTTGATCTGCTGCTGGCGCGTGCCCTCGGAGGTGGCGATCACCGCGCGCTTCTCGCGCTCGGCGGTGATCTGGCGCTGCATCGCGTGCAGGATCTCGGCCGGGGGCGTGAGGTCCTTGATCTCGTAGCGCAGCACCTTGACGCCCCAGTTGGCCGCCGCCTCGTCCAGCGCCGAGACGACGCTGTGGTTGATGAAATCGCGCTCCTCGAAGGTCTTGTCGAGCTCGAGCCGGCCGATCACCGAACGCAGCGTGGTCTGCGCCAGTTGCGAGATGGCCACGACGTAGTTCGACGAGCCGTAGCTGGCGCGCATCGGGTCGGTGACCTGGAAGTACAGGATGCCGTCCACCGTGAGCTGGGTGTTGTCGCGGGTGATGCACACCTGGCTGGCGATGTCCATCGGCACCTCCTTGAGCATGTGGCGGTAGGCCACGCGCTCGATGAAGGGCACGATCAGGCTCAGTCCGGGCGCCAGCGTGCGGTCGTACTTGCCCAGGCGCTCGACCACCCAGGCATGCTGCTGGGGCACCACCTTGATGCCGCGCGAGGCGACCAGTATGGCGATGACCACGAGGATGACGGCGAATTCCATGGACGTGCTCCGGGGCTCAGGAATGGGGGGAAGGGGGGTGATCCAGCGCGTCCAGCACCAGCGTGTTGGCGTCGACGGCGGCGATGCGGAAGCGCCCGGGCAGGGCCTGGCCGCGCCCCAGCCGGGCCTGCCATTCGGCGCCGCGCCAGCGTACCCGGGCGTTGCCGGCCTCGTCCCACAGCCGCACCTCGACCTCCGAGCCGATGTCCAGGTTGACGTCGCGGTTGGATTGCAGCGCGCGGCGCGGCGCGCGCCGGCGCGTCAGGTACAGCAGGGCCACCGCGCCGATGCCCACCAGCGCGGCCGCGCTCCACTGGATGGCGACGTCCAGGCCCAGGTGCGCGGCCAGCGCACCGGCCGCGGCACCCACCGCCAGCATCAGCAGGTAAAAGCTGCCGCTGCCCAGTTCCAGGGCGACCAGCACGGCGGTGGCGATCCACCATTGCAGCGGGGTGCTCGGCATGGCGAGGTGCGGGTAGCGACGATGGCGCCATCATAGACAAGGCGCGCGGGCCGTGGCCGCGCCAGCCCGGGTCAACCCCACGCCACTGCTCTACACTTTCGCGCGCGGGCCCGGCGGCGGGCCCTTTGCGACCGCCCGGACCCGACATGCGCTTCAACTTCCCCATCGTCATCATCGACGAGGACTTCCGTTCCGAGAACAACTCCGGGCTGGGCATTCGTGCGCTGGCCGCGGCCATCGAGGCCGAGGGCAGCGAGGTGCTGGGAGTGACCAGCTTCGGCGACCTCGCCAGTTTCGCGCAGCAGCAGTCGCGCGCCAGCGCCTTCATCCTGTCCATCGACGACGAGGAGTTCGCCTCGGTGGAGCCGGGCGAGGAGGCGCCGGTGGTGCAGACCCTGCGCCAGTTCATCGGCGAGATCCGCTTCCGCAACGCCGAGATCCCGATCTACCTGTACGGCGAGACGCGCACCTCGCGCCACATCCCGAACGACATCCTGCGCGAGCTCCACGGCTTCATCCACATGTTCGAGGACACGCCGGAGTTCGTCGCCCGCCACATCATCCGCGAGGCCCGCGCCTACCTGGATTCGCTGGCGCCGCCGTTCTTTCGCGCCCTGGTGGGCTACGCCGCCGACGGTTCCTATTCCTGGCACTGCCCCGGCCACTCCGGCGGCGTGGCCTTCCTGAAAAGCCCGGTGGGGCAGATGTTCCACCAGTTCTTCGGCGAGAACCTGCTGCGCGCCGACGTGTGCAACGCGGTCGACGAACTCGGCCAGCTGCTCGACCACACCGGGCCGGTAGCGGCTTCCGAGCGCAACGCGGCGCGCATCTTCCACGCCGACCACCTGTTCTTCGTCACCAACGGAACGTCCACGTCCAACAAGATGGTGTGGCATTCCACGGTGGCGCCCGGCGACGTCGTGGTGGTGGACCGCAACTGCCACAAGAGCGTGCTGCACGCCATCATCATGACCGGCGCGCTGCCGGTGTTCCTCACGCCCACGCGCAACCACTACGGGATCATCGGCCCCATCGCGCGCGAGGAGTTCCAGCGCGAGAACATCGAGCGCAAGATCGCCGCCAACCCGCTGACCGCCCACCTGGCCGGCAAGGTCAAGCCGCGGGTGCTGACCATCACGCAGTCCACCTACGACGGCGTGCTGTACAACGTCGACACCATCAAGCAGATGCTCGACGGCTACATCGACACCCTGCATTTCGACGAGGCCTGGCTGCCGCACGCCACCTTCCACCCCTTCTACGCCGGCATGCACGCGATCGGCGAGGGCCGGCCGCGCACCCGCGAGTCCATGGTGTTCTCCACCCAGTCCACGCACAAGCTGCTGGCCGGGCTGAGCCAGGCCTCGCAGATCCTGGTGCAGGACTCGCAGACCCGCAACCTGGACCGGCCGCGATTCAACGAGGCCTACCTGATGCACTCGTCGACCTCGCCGCAGTACGCCATCATCGCCTCCTGCGATGTGGCGGCGGCGATGATGGAGCCTCCCGGCGGCACCGCGCTGGTGGAGGAGAGCATCGTCGAGGCGCTGAACTTCCGCCGCGCCATGCGCAAGGTGGCCGAGGAGTTCGGCCACGACTGGTGGTTTCGCGTGTGGGGCCCGGAGGAGGAACTGGCGCCCGAGGGCATCGGCGCGCGCGAGGACTGGATGCTGGGCAGCAGCCACGACTGGCACGGTTTCGGCGAGCTGGCCCCCGGCTTCAACATGCTGGACCCGATCAAGGCCACGGTGATCACCCCGGGGCTGGACCTGCACGGCAATTTCGCCGCCACCGGCATCCCGGCGGCGGTGGTCACCAAGTACCTGGCCGAACACGGGGTGATCGTCGAGAAGACCGGGCTGTACAGCTTTTTCATCATGTTCACCATCGGCATCACCAAGGGCCGCTGGAACACCCTGCTGACCGCGCTGCAGCAGTTCAAGGACGACTACGACCGCAACCAGCCGCTGTGGCGCATCCTGCCCGAGTTCGTCGCCCAGCACCCGACGTACGAGCGCGTGGGCCTGCGCGACCTGTGCCAGCGCATCCACACCGCCTACCAGGGCAACGACGTGGCGCGCCTGACCACCGAGATGTACCTGTCGAGCCTGCAGCCGGCGATGACCCCCACCGAGGCCTATGCGCGCATGGCCCACCGCGACATCGAGCGCGTGGGCATCGACGACCTGGAAGGGCGCATCACCACGGCGCTGCTCACGCCGTACCCGCCGGGCATTCCGCTGCTCATTCCCGGGGAACGCTTCAACGCCAAGATCGTGCGCTACCTGCAGTTCGCGCGCGAGTTCAACCGTCAGTTCCCCGGCTTCGCCACCGATATCCACGGGCTGGTCGAGGAGGAGGACGCCGACGGTCGCAAGCGCTACTGCATCGACTGCGTGCGCGCGCCGCGCTGACGGGCTGGGCGCGGACCGGCGCGCTCAGCGCCGCTGGCGCCGGTATTGCTCGAACAGGCGCTGCTGCTGCTCGGGTGACAGCCGGCGGTAGCGCTGCTGTTCGCGCAGGATGTCCTGGCGGCGCTGCGGGGGCAGCCGGTCCCAGCGCTGCACGCGCTGCTGCCAGTGCGGCCCGCCGGGGCGGCCGCGCGGCACCTGGGCCTGCGCCGCGGGGGCCAGCCAGGCCAGCGCGGCGAGCACCGCGGCGGCCAGTGCCAGGCGCGCCTCAAGCCGCGCCGTCATGCCCGTTCTCCGTTCCCAGTGCCTGGGGATGCGAGGCCAGCCATTCGTAGAAGTCCAGGTTTTGCACCGCGTCGGCCACCTGCGGGCTGGCGGGGGGCGCGGAGATCGCCGCGGGGATCGCGGGCGTGGAGCGCAGCAGCGCGGGCAGGATGCCGAAACTCAGGCCCGCCAGGCCCGCGGTGACCATGCCGGCGGCCACGACCCGGGTCCAGCGCACGCGCCGGGTGCGTGCGCCGCGCCGTGCCGCCAGGCGCGGCAGCACCTGCAGGCCCTGTGCGAGTTCGCGACCGAAGCGGGCGTGCCCGGCCAGGACCGGGTCGGCGGCCATGGCCTGCTCGAAACGCCGCGCATCGGCGCCGTCCAGGCAGCCGGCGCGCCAGCGGTCGGCCATCGCGCGCGGGTCCGTGGCGGCCGAGTCGAATGCCGAGGTGGTTTCAGATTTCATGATGTTCGGGCCCCCCCGAAGCTGGATTATCGTCCCGCAGCCACTCGCGCAGGCGCGTGAGCGCGCGCAGGTGGTGGGTTTTCACGCTGCCTTCGCTGATGTTCATGGCCCGCGCGGTGTCGGCGATGGTCATGTCTTCCATCTCTCGCAGCAGGAATACCTGGCGCTGGCGCGAACTCAGGCGCGCCACCGCGTCGGCGATGCGTCCGGCCAGTTGCAGGCTGCCGACCTGCTGGTCCGGACCGGGTGCCTGGTCGGCCAGGCTCTCCCAGCCGGGCGCCTCGCCGTCGGAGTCCTCGTCGCCGGCGAAGAAGAAATCGAACACCCGCTCGACCTTGCGTCGGCGGTGCCAGTCGGTGATGCGGTTGCGCAGGATGCCGTAGAACAGCGGCGGCCATTCGGCCTCCGGCTTGTCCGGATAGCGCGAGACCAGCCGTTCCAGGCTGTCGTGCACCAGGTCGGCGGCCACGTGGCTGTTGCCCGCGGTCTCCAGCAGCGCCAGGCGCATGGCTCGCGGACGCACCTCGAGACAAAAGCGGTCGAGCGCGGGGCGGGCGCTCACGGACGGGACACTGTCGGCTCGGACATGCGTGGGAGCATAGGCGGTCAGGGACATGGGCGGTAGCGGCTGGGTGCCGGCTGCTGGGCCGTACGTGGCGATAACGCCTGGAAGGGCCCCGCGCGCGACAGCCCGACTGGTAAAAAGTTGTAACGCGCCAGGAATCCGCGCGCAGCCGCGCGCCCCTTCCTAGAATGAAACGCTTTGCTCCCGCCACGCACCGTGAACCCGCTGCTCGACCGACTCCGCCCCTATCCCTTCGAAAAGCTGCGGGAACTCACCCGGGACATCCGACCCAACCCGGATTTGCGCCCGATCAGCCTGGGCATCGGGGAGCCGCGCCATCCCACGCCGGGATTCATCCGCCAGGCCCTGGTCGACCATCTCGACGGCCTGTCGGTGTACCCGGCCACCCTGGGCGCCCCGGAACTGCGCCGGGCCTGCGCCGACTGGGCGCGCCGGCGCCACGGCGTGGAGCTCGACCCGGCCACGCAGATCATCCCGGTCAACGGCTCGCGCGAGGCCCTGTTCGCGCTGGCGCAGACGGTGATCGACCCGCGGGCCAGCGGCGGCGCGCTGGTGCTCAGCCCCAATCCCTTCTACCAGATCTACGAAGGGGCGGCGCTGCTGGCCGGCGCCGATTGCCGCTTCGTGCCCGCCGACCCGGCGCGCAACTTCGGCCTCGACTGGGACGCGGTGACCGAGGAGCAGTGGCGCCGCACCCAGCTGGTGTACGTGTGCACTCCCGGCAACCCCACCGGCGCGGTGATGGACCTGCGGGAATGGAAGCGCCTGTTCGAACTGTCGGACCGTCACGGCTTCGTGATCGCCAGCGACGAGTGCTACGGCGAGATCTGGTTCGGCGAGCAGGCGCCTCTGGGCGGGCTGCGGGCGGCGCGCGAACTGGGCAGGCACGACCTGCGCAACCTGGTCATGCTGACCTCGCTGTCCAAGCGATCGAACGTGCCGGGCCTGCGCTCGGGTTTCGTCGCCGGCGACGCGCGCATCCTCAAGTCCTTCCTGCTCTATCGCACCTACCACGGCAGCGCCATGGGCCCGGCCGTGCAGCAGGCCAGCATCGTCGCGTGGAACGACGAGCGCCATGTCGAGGACAACCGACGCCTGTATCGCGAGAAATTCGCCCGCGTGCTGCCCATCTTGCAGCCGGTGCTGGACGTGGCGTTGCCCGACGCCGCCTTCTACCTCTGGGCGGGCACCCCCGGAGACGACGTCGCCTTCGCCCGCGGCCTGCTCGAAAACTACAATTGCACGGTTTTGCCGGGCAGCCTGCTGGCACGCGAGCAGGACGGGCGCAATCCCGGCACCGGGCGCGTGCGCCTGGCGCTGGTGGCCGGGGTCGACGAATGCGTCGAGGCCGCCGAACGCATCGCCGCCTACGCGCGCGGTCTTTGATCCACGAAACCAAGCAACCATCCATGAGCAATCAACTGCAAAGCATCATCGACCAGGCCTGGGAAAACCGCGCCGAGTACGGTCCCCAGTCGGCGCCGAGCGAACTGCGCGACGCGGTGTCGCAGGTGCTGGCCGAACTCAACGCCGGGCGCATGCGCGTGGCCGAGAAGATCGACGGCGAGTGGGTCACGCACCAGTGGATCAAGAAGGCGGTGCTGCTGAGCTTTCGCATGACCGACAACGAGATGATGCGAGCCGGCGACCTGCACTTCTTCGACAAGGTGGAGACCAAGTTCAGCCGCCTGGGCGAGGACGAGATGCGCGCGACCGGCGTGCGCGTGGTGCCGCCCGCGGTGGCGCGCCACGGCGCCTACCTGGCACCGGGCGTGGTGCTGATGCCCTCCTACGTGAACATCGGCGCCTACGTGGGCGAGGGCACCATGGTCGACACCTGGGCCACCGTGGGTTCGTGCGCGCAGATCGGGCGCAACGTGCACCTGTCGGGCGGCGTGGGCATCGGCGGCGTGCTCGAGCCCATCCAGGCCAACCCGACCATCATCGGCGACAACTGCTTCATCGGCGCGCGCTCGGAAGTCGTCGAGGGCGTGATCGTCGAGGACAACTGCGTGATCTCGATGGGCGTGTACATCGGCAAGTCCACCAAGATCTACGACCGCGCCAGCGGCGAGGTGATGTACGGCCGCGTGCCCGAGGGCTCGGTGGTGGTGTCGGGCAACCTGCCCAGCGCCGACGGCCGCTACAGCCTGTACTGCGCGGTGATCGTCAAGCGCGTGGACGCGCAGACCCGCGCCAAGACCGCGATCAACGAACTGCTGCGCGACTGAACCAAGCCACCCGCCGGAGCACGCCGATGTCGACCATGGAACGCCTGCTGCAGCTGATGGCCGAGAAAAAGGCCTCGGACCTGTACGTCAGCGCGAACGCGCCGATCCAGATCCGCATCAACGGCCAGTCGGTGCCGATCAACCGCCAGGTGATCTCGGCGCAGGATCCCGCCAAGCTGCTGGGCGAGATCGTCGACGAGCCGCGCATGCGCGAGTTGCACGAACGCGGGGAGCTCAACCTGGCCATCTCCCGCGAAGGCCTGGGCAGCTTCCGCATCAGTGCCTTCCTGCAGCGCGGCACGGTGGCCGTGGTGGTGCGCTACATCCCCGGCGAGATTCCGGCGCTGGACTCGCTGAACCTGCCGCCGGTGCTGGCCGACCTGGTCAAGCAGCGCCACGGGCTGATCCTGGTGGTCGGCTCCACCGGCTCGGGCAAGAGCACCACGCTGGCCTCCATGCTCGACCATCGCAACCAGCAGATGAGCGGGCACATCCTCACGCTGGAGGAGCCGGTCGAATACCTGTTCCGCAACCAGCGCTCCATCGTCAACCAGCGCGAGATCGGCATCGACGCCCGCGACCTGGCCATCGGCCTGAAGAACGCGCTGCGCCAGGCTCCCGACTGCATCATGATCGGCGAGATCCGCGACCGCGACACCATGGCCGCCGCGCTGAGCTACGCCTTGTCCGGGCACCTGTGCCTGGCCACGCTGCACGCGTCCAACAGCCATCAGGCGCTGAACCGCATCCTCGGCCTGTTCCCGCTGGACATGCGCCCGGCGCTGTTGTCGGATCTGGCGGCCGGGCTGCGCGCGGTGATCTCGCAGCGCCTGTTGCCGGCACGCTCCGGCGGACGCATCCCGGCCGTCGAGGTGCTGCTGAACACCCAGCTGATCCGCGAGCTCATCGTCAAGGGCGACCTCGGCGGCGTGCGCGAGGCCATGGAGAAGTCCATGGCCGAGGGCTCGCAGAGCTTCGAGCAATGCCTGGCCGAGATGGTGCAGGACGGACGCGTGGCGCGCGACGAGGCGCTGGCCGCCGCCGACTCGCCGACCAACCTGCTGTGGCGCCTGCAGAACGACTTCTCCGCGCGGCCGGCGGCGCAGGCCGCCGCGCCCGAGGCGGACGAACCCTCGTTCCGCGACATCTCCCTCGATCTGGACGGGCATTGACCCCACCCATGGCATCCGAAAGCGAGACCCTTTCCTCCTCCGCCGCGGCCACTCCGACCCTGGAGCTGGTGCGCGAACTCATCCGGCGCCCGTCGGTGAGCCCGGCCGACGCCGGTTGCCAGGAACTGCTGGCCGCGCGCCTGCGCGATTGCGGCTTCGCCTGCGAGACCATCTCCAGCGGTCCGTCCGACTGGCGCGTGGACAACCTCTGGGCGCTGCGCCCGGGCAGCGCCGGCGCCGACTCCCCGGTGCTGGTGTTCGCCGGGCACACCGACGTCGTTCCCACCGGGCCGCTGGCATCGTGGAGCAGCGATCCCTTCGAGCCCAGCGTGCGCGACGGTCGCCTGTACGGCCGCGGCGCGGCCGACATGAAAAGCTCCCTGGCGGCGATGGTGGTGGCGGTGGAGCAGTTCCTGCGGGCCCATCCGCGGCCGCGCGCCTCCATCGCCTTCCTGCTCACCAGCGACGAGGAGGGCCCGGCGCGCGACGGCACGGTCAAGGTGTGCGAGGAATTGCGTCGCCGCGGCCAGCGCCTCGACTGGTGCATCGTCGGCGAGCCGACCAGTACCGCCACGCTGGGCGACGTGATCAAGAACGGGCGCCGCGGCTCGCTGTCGGGCAAGCTCACCGTGCACGGCGTGCAGGGGCACGTGGCGTACCCGCAGCTGGCGCGCAACCCGGTGCATCTGGCCGCGCCGGCGCTGGCCGAGCTGGCCGCCACCCGCTGGGACGACGGCGACGAGCATTTCCCGCCCACCACCTGGCAGGTGTCCAACATCCATGCCGGCACCGGCGCGAGTAACGTGATCCCGGGCGAGCTGGAAGTGCTGTTCAATTTCCGCTTCAGCCCGGCCTCGCCGGCGCCGCAGTTGCAGCGGCGCGTGGCCGAGCTGCTGCAGCGGCACGGCGTGTCGCACACCCTGGAATGGACCCTGGGTGCGGAGCCCTTCCTCACCCGTCCCGGCGAACTGTCGCGCGCGCTGGTCGAGGCCATCGCCGCGGAGACCGGCGCGCGCGCGGAACTGTCGACCACGGGCGGCACCTCGGACGCGCGGTTCATCGCCAAGGTCTGCGAACAGGTGGTGGAGTTCGGTCCGCCCAACGCAAGCATCCACCAGATCGACGAACACATCGAACTGCGCTTCCTGGAACCCCTGGCCGGGGTGTACCGGCGCACCCTCGAGGCGCTGGCGGCCTGATGCCCGGAGTTCGTTTCTCGCAGGCCTGGCGCGACACCGCGCAGCGCCTGGCCGACGCCGGGCTGAGCTTCGGGCAGGGCACCGAGGACGCGAGCCAGGAAGCCGCCTGGATGCTGGTGCACAGCCTGGGCTGGCCGCTGCTGGAGAGTTTCGCGCGCCTGCCCGCGCTGCAGCGCCGCGTCGTGCCCGAGGCCGCGCTGCGCCGCCTGCACGAACTGCTGGAGCAGCGCCTGCGCACGCGCCGTCCGCTGGCCTACCTGCTCGGCGAGGCGTGGCTGCACGGGCAGCGCTTCCTGTGCGACGAACGCGCCATCGTGCCGCGTTCGCTGATCGCCGAACTGCTGGACCAGGGCCTGGAGCCCTGGCTGCGCGCCGCACCGGCGCGCATCGCCGACATATGCACCGGCGGCGCGAGCCTGGCCATCCTGGCCGCGCAGCGCTGGCCCGGGGCCGAGGTGACGGCCTGCGACATCTCCGAGCCGGCGCTGCAGCTGGCGCGGGCCAACGTCGAATGGCATGGGCTGGACCGGCGCGTGCATCTGCTGCGCTCGGACCTGTTCGAGGCCTTCGAGCCGGAGCAGCGCTTCGACCTCGTGCTGTGCAATCCCCCATACGTCAACGAGTCCTCGATGCGCGCGTTGCCGCGCGAGTTCCTGCACGAGCCGCGGCTGGCGCTGGCCGGCGGCGACGACGGCATGGATCTGGTGCGCCGGCTGCTGCGCGAGGCGCCCGCCCGCCTGCGCCCGCAGGGTGTGCTGGTGGTCGAGATCGGCCACGAGCGGGCGCATTTCGAGGCCGCCTTCCCGCGCCTGCCGGTGCACTGGTTGCCGGTCAGCGCCGGCGACGATGCGGTGTTCCTGGTCGAAGCCGCCGCGCTGGAAGCCCGCGCATGATCCGCCTGCAGGGCCTGAGCCTGCGCCGCGGCGCCAAGGTCGTGCTCGACGACGCCGAGCTGACCGTGCAGACCGGCGAGAAGGTGGGCCTGGTGGGGGCCAACGGAGCCGGCAAGTCCTCGCTGTTCGGCCTGCTGCTGGGCCAGTTGATCGAGGACGGCGGCACCCTCGAATTCCCGGCCCACTGGCGTGTCGCTTCGGTGGCGCAGCAGGTGCCGGACGAGGACTGCGAGGCCGCCGAGTTCGTCTGCCGCGGCGACGCCGCGCTGCAGGAGGCGCTGCGCGCCAGTCGCGAGGCCGAGGCGGCCGGCGACGCCCAGCGCATTGCCGCCGCGGCCGAGGCGCTCGAACTCGCGCAGGCCTACAGCGCGCGTGCCCGCGCCGAGGCGCTGCTGCTGGGCCTGGGCTTCGCGCAGGGGGCGCTGCAGCAGCCGGTGCGCAGCTTCTCCGGCGGCTGGCGCATGCGCCTGGCGCTGGCCCAGGCGCTGTTCCAGCCCAGCGACTGCATGTTGCTGGACGAGCCCACCAACCACCTCGACCTGGATGCGCTGGTGTGGCTGGAAAGCTGGCTGGCGCGCTACCCCGGCACCCTGCTGGTGATTTCGCACGACCGCGAATTCCTGGACGCGGTCACGCGGGTCACGGTGCATCTGGAGCAGGGACGCCTGAGCCGCTACGCGGGCGGCTACACGGCCTTCGAGCAGCGGCGCGCCCAGGCTCTGACCCAGCAGGCGGCGGCCTACGCACGCCAACAGGCCGACATCGCGCGCCTGAACTCCTTCGTGGAGCGTTTTCGCGCCAAGGCCACCAAGGCGCGCCAGGCGCAAAGCCGGCTCAAGGCGCTGGAGCGCATGCAACTGCTGGCACCGGTGGTGCTCAGCCACTCGCTCCAGTTCGAATTCCTGCAACCCCAGCGCCAGCCCCAGCAACTGCTTCGCGCGCGCACGCTGGAATGCGGTTTCGCGCCGGGCAGGCCGGTGCTGCGCGGGGTCGAGCTGGACGTGCTGGCCGGTGCGCGCATCGGCGTGCTCGGAGCCAACGGGCAAGGCAAGTCGACCCTGGTGAAGACCCTGGCGGGGGTGCTGGAGCCCCTGGCGGGCAGCCTGCATCCCGGCGAAGGCGTGGTGCTGGGCTACTTCGCGCAGCAGGAAATGGACGTGCTGCGCCCCGACGAAACGGCGATGCAGCACCTGCAACGCCTGGCCCAGGCCAGCGAGCGCCCGGGCACCACGCAGGACTGGCGCGATTGGCTGGGGCGCTTCCAGTTCAGCGGCGAACTGGCCTCGCAGCCGGTAGGAACCATGTCCGGCGGCGAACGCGCGCGCCTGCTGCTCGCGCTGCTGGTGTGGCAGCGCCCCAACGTGCTGCTGCTGGACGAGCCGACCAACCACCTGGACCTGCCCACGCGCGAGGCGCTGAGCTTCGCGTTGCAGGAATTCGGCGGTGCCATGCTGCTGGTCTCCCACGACCGCGCGCTGCTGCGCGCCGTGTGCGACGAGTACTGGCTGGTCGCCGACGGCGGTGTGCGCCCCTTCGACGGCGACCTGGACGACTACCAGCGCTGGGTGCTCGAGCGCGCGCGCGAGGCCGCGCGCGACGTCGCGGGGCAGCGCCAGGGCACGGTCGACGGCGGCGACGGCGCGCAGGCGTCGCCCGAGAACCGGCGCGAACAGCGCCGCCTGGCGGCGCGGCAGCGCGCCGAGCGCGACCGTCAGCTGGCGCCGCTGCGCCAGGCGCAGGAGGCTGCGCAGCGGCGCCTGGACGGACTGGAAGCGCGGCGCGGCGAGCTCGAACAGGCGCTGGCCGCGGCGTCGCCGAGTCCGGCCGAACGCGCCGAGGCGGGGCGCGAACTCAAGCAGGTGCTGCAGGACATCGAGACCTGCGAGCAGCAGTGGCTGGACCTGGAACAGCGCATGCAGGGCCTGCAGGCCTGAAAGGCCGCAGGCAGCGGCCGCCGGATCAGGCGGCCGCCAGCTGGCGTCGGGTGACCCGCAGCAACAGCCAGACGATGGCCGTCGCGGCCAGCGCGAGGCCGGCGCAATAGGCGGTCCAGAACCCGGCCGCCCCTTGCAGGGCCGGAGGGCTCAGCCCGGTGAGGTCCAGGCCCAGCACGCAACCGCCCGTCAGGCCCACGCCCCACAGCGCCAGCGCGTACATGGCGCCGGGCAGGGCGGCCACGTGCCAGGAGCGCAGCGCGAAGGCGCTGCAGGCCTGCAGCGCGTCGAACACCTGATAGGCCGCGACGAGAGCCAGCAGGTGCGCCGCCACCGCGGCCACGCGCGGATCGCTGCTGTACCAGGCGGCGATGGGATCGCGCAGCAGCAGCAGGCTCAGCGCCGCCCCCGCCGACACCAGGGCGGCCGCCGCGACGCCGCTCCAGGCCGCGCGCACGGCGCCGTGCGCACGGGCCGCGCCGAGCTGGCGCGCCACCATGGAGCCGGTGGCGATGGACATGGACAGGGGCAGCATGTACAGCACCGTGGCCACGCTGATCGCCACCTGGTGCGCCGCGAGTTGCACGTTGCCGGTGCGGGCGATGAACAGGGCCATGCCGGTGAAGGACGACACGTCCACCATGACCGTGGCGCCGATGGGGACGCCCAGGCGCAGCAGGCCGAGCAGTTCACGGGGGTGAGGGGGATCGAAGCTGCGCAGCGCGCGCAAGGCGCGCAGCGCGGCGTCGCTGCCATGCTGGCGCCAGGCGCCGGCCAGCAGCAGCCACTGGGTGATGACGGTGGCGGCGGCGCAGCCCAGCGCGCCGTGGTCGCCCAGGCCGTGCAGGCCGAGTCGCGACGGCGCGACCAGCAGCGCGTTGAGCAGCAGCTTGCAGCCCAGGCCCAGCGCCTGCTGCACCGTCACCAGCATGGGGCGCCCGATGGCCTGTCCCAGCGCGACGTGAATACGGTAGAGCATGGCCGCCGGCAGGCCCAGCGCCAGCACGCGCAGGTAGCTCACCGGCAGCGCCGCGTCGCGGCTGCCGGTCAGGCGCAGCAGGGGTTGCGGCCACAGCAGCAGCAGGCAACCCAGCAGCGCGAGCATCGCGGCCAGCCACAGTCCCTGGCGGAACACGCCGGCCACGCGCTCGGGCCGGGCGGCGCCGACCTCGCGGCCCAGCGCCGGCAGCAGCGCCTGGGTCACGCCGTCGAGGGCCAGCCAGGTGGTCATGTACACCGCCTGGCCGAGCGCGAGCGTGGCCAGGCCCAGGGTGTCGCCCGCGCGACCCAGCATGACCGTGTCGGCCACGCCGAAGCCGACCACGGCCAACTGGCCCGCGAACACCGCGCCGGCCAGGCGCAGCAGTTCGCGCACCTGGCCGCGCGCGGGCGCGGGTGCCTCAGCGCTGCGCGTCATCGCGGCGCCACAGGCGCAGCAGTTCGTCGTTCTCGCCCGGCCGGTGGCCGGTCCAGAGCACCTTGCCGCGCACCGGCCACGGCAGGCCGTCCCCGCGCGTGAGGGTCAGCACGTAGGGGGTGCGCCAGGATTCGGGCCATGCGCCGGGCACGAAATGCGCGCCGCTCCAGTAGCCGAGCAGCCCCTGCTGCGAGGGGTTCAGGCCCAGGGTCTGCACCCGCGGCTCCGGCCCGGCTCCGTGTTCGCGCAACGCCCGGCCCACCTGTTCGCCCAGCGGCCGGTAGCTGCTGGCATAGTCGAGCACCGGAAGCCACAGCGTGCCCACCAGCACCCACACCAGGGTGACGCCGCCGGCCGACAGCACCATGCCCTTCCAGATCGGGTGACGATGGCGCCCGGCACGCCAGGCGGCCACCGCCGCCCAGGCCCCGGTGGCCATCAGCGCCACCAGCAGCGGGATGGGGCGCAGGTGCGCGTGATAGCCCGGCGCCAGGCGCGCGATGTTGGCGGCCGGGTGCGCCGGCTCGCCGGTCAGCAGCGCGATCCACAGCAGCCACACCACGAAGGCGAGCAGGCTGAAGAACATCAACGCGAACCAGTCCAGCGCGGCCAGGCTGCCGCGGCGCATGACCGGAAGCGCCAGCGAGCCCAGCACGGCGGCCGCCGGCAGCACCAGCAGCAGCGGCGCGCTGCCCGAGCGACTGAGGAAGGCCGAGAACAGGCACAGCAGGCCGAGCGCCAGGGGCGCCAGCACGTGCCAGGCGCCGAGGGAGGCGCGCCAGCGCCAGACGGCCCAGCAGGCCAGCGGCCAGGCCGGCCACAGGAACCAGGCGAGCACCCCCAGCAGATGCTCGGCCGAGGCCAGCGTGGGCACGCGCGCCTCGGTGGCTCCGTGGAGGTGCCACAACACGGCCGCGCAACCGGCGATGCACAGGCTCAGCGTGAACGCGGCCACGCCGCGGCTGCCGCGCAGCGCCGGCGCCGGCAGCAGCAGCGCGACCAGCAGCGCCGCGAAAAGCGCCAGCCACGGCGCGCCGCCGAAGGCCAGCGCGAGCAGCCCGAGACCCAGCGCCGCGCTGGCCCGCGCCGCACGCCTGGGCAACAGCGCCAGGCCGAGCAGCAGGCTGCAGACCCCGGCCAGTTGCACCAGTGCCGGGGTGGTTTCGTGGCCGCGCACCAGCAGACCCAGGCAGGCCAGCAGGCTGAGCAGCGCGCCGTCGGCCATCGCGCGCGCATAGTCCTTGCGCGCGATGGGCTCGCCGAAGGCCGGCTGCACGGGCTGCGCCTCGTCGCGCAGCGCGAGCTGGTTGGCCGCGTGCCACACCTGGCCCAGGCAGGCCGCCAGCAACAGCATGAAGGGCAGGCGCGTGGCCGTGGGTGCGCCGAACCAGCCGGCGAAGGCCTTCAGCGCCAGCGCGCCCAGCCAGTACGCGATCCAGCCCCCGCTGACCGCATGGCCCCACAACGTGGGCTCCAGCCAGGAGGAGTGGCCCTGCGCGATCTGCCAGGCCACGCCGAAGGTCTGCCCGTCGCCGGTCCACGGGTCGCGGCCCACGAAACCCGGCAGCACGTAGGCCGCGCACAGCAGCCACAGCGGCCAGCGCGGCAGGCGAGCCACGCTTTCGCTGCTCACCACCGGGCGGGGCGCCGGGGCGCGCGGGGTTTCGGCGGGGGAGTTCATCGGGTCGGGCTGAGAAGATGGATCGGCCAAACAAAACGGGCAGCCAGGCTGCCCGTCGGATTCCCCAGAGGGACGGGCCGGCCGGAGCCGGTCCCGCGGTACCTCACTTCTTGCTGCCGGACGCTGCCGCGCGAGCGAACTTCTGGCGGAACTTGTCGACGCGACCGCCCAGCGAGTCGATGCTCTTCTGGGTTCCGGTGTAGAACGGGTGCGACTCGGACGAGGTGTCCAGCTTGAACAGCGGCAGTTCGCGGCCGTCGTCCATGGTCACGGTCTCGCGCGTGGCGGCGGTCGACGGGATGACGAACTTCGTGCCGTTGGACAGGTCGACGAAGCACACGTCGCGGTATTCGGGGTGGATGCCAGGTTTCATGATGGGTTTCCGAAAATGTGCGGCCAGCCGCAGCGCAACCATGCAGCGCGGTCGCTGTACTTAGCCAAAGACGGGCATTATCGCACGAATGGGCGCGACCTCAGCCACCCCGTCGCATCAGATCGAAGAACTCGGAGTTGCTCTTGGTCTGCTTCATCTTCTCGAGCAGGAACTCCATCGCCTCGATCTCGTCCATCGGGTAGAGCAGCTTGCGCAGGATCCAGGCCTTTTGCAGGATGTCGGACTTGAGCAACAGTTCCTCGCGCCGGGTGCCCGAACGATTCAGCAGGATGGCCGGGTACACGCGTTTTTCCGCCAGGCGCCGGTCGAGGTGGATCTCCATGTTGCCGGTGCCCTTGAACTCCTCGTAGATCACCTCGTCCATGCGGCTGCCGGTATCGGTCAGCGCGGTGCCGATGATGGTCAGCGAGCCGCCTTCCTCGATGTTGCGCGCGGCGCCGAAAAAGCGCTTCGGGCGCTGCAGCGCGTTGGCGTCCACGCCGCCGGTGAGCACCTTGCCGGAGGCTGGCACCACGGTGTTGTAGGCGCGCGCCAGGCGGGTGATGGAGTCGAGCAGGATCACCACGTCCTTCTTCAGCTCGACCAGTCGCTTGGCCTTCTCGATCACCATCTCGGCCACCTGCACGTGGCGCAGCGCCGGCTCGTCGAAGGTGGAGCTGACCACCTCGCCCTTCACCGAGCGCTGCATCTCCGTGACTTCCTCGGGGCGCTCGTCGATCAGCAGCACGATGAGCACGACCTCGGGGTGGTTGGCGGTGATCGCATGCGCGATCGACTGCAGCATCACGGTCTTGCCGCTCTTGGGCGGCGCCACCAGCAGACCCCGCTGGCCCTTGCCGATGGGCGCGATCATGTCGATCACGCGGCCGATGATGTTCTCCTCGGCCCGGATGTCGCGCTCGAGTTTCAGGTGCTCCGTCGGAAACAGCGGAGTCAGATTCTCGAACATGATCTTGTTCTTGTTCTGCTCCGGCGTGACGCCGTTCACGCGGTCCACCTTGACCAGCGCGAAATAGCGCTCGCCATCCTTGGGCACGCGCACTTCGCCTTCGATCGAATCGCCCGTGTGCAGGTTGAAGCGGCGGATCTGGCTGGGCGAGATGTAGATGTCGTCCGGAGAGCCGAGGTAGTTCGATTCCGGCGCCCGCAGGAAGCCGAAGCCGTCGGGCAGCACTTCCATCACCCCGTCGCCGAACACCTGCTCGCCGGCACGCGCCCTGCGCTTGAGGATCGCGAACATCAGCTCCTGCTTGCGCAGGCGGCTGGCATTTTCGATCTCCAGGGCGGTTGCCATCTCGAGCAACTGGGAGACGTGCATCGCTTTGAGTTCGGACAGGTGCATGGCGGAGGTTTGGCGAGGAATTCGGGGATGCGCGAACGGGAATCGGCTGCGGGGTTCCGGGGATCGTGCCGCGTGCCCTGCGAGGCGCGGCGTGCGGATCCGGGAGGGACTGGCGATCGGGGAGGAGGGGAATGCGGCTTGCGGGCCGCATGCAAAGCGGAATCTGTTCGCTTCGAGTGAACCGCCGGCGTGCGCGCCATGTCGTGCATGGGCCGCCTTGCCGGCGTGTTCGAGATCATGGGGTGCGGCCCGCGTCCGGCAGGTCGGGCGCGCCTCTCGCGGCTCGCCCGGCCCATCGGCGGGTCCTGCGCCGCGGCCGTGCCCGGCACGCCTGCGGCTTCGCGGGCGCGGCGCCTGCCGGGTCGAGACCCGCGGGCATCCGTGCCTGCGAGGCGATTATATATTCGCGTCGAGGAAGGAAGTCAGTTGCGATTTGGACAGCGCGCCGACCTTGGTCGCCGCGACTTCGCCGCCCTTGAACAGCATCAGCGTGGGAATGCCGCGAATCCCGTACTTGGCGGGCACGTTGCGGTTTTCGTCGACGTTGACCTTCATGATCTGCAATCGGCCCTGGTATTCGCCGGCGATTTCATCCAGGATCGGCGCCACCATGCGGCAGGGGCCGCACCATTCCGCCCAGTAGTCGATGAGCACGGGGGTCGACGACTTCAGCACGTCCTGTTCGAAGGACGCATCGGTGGTGTGTTTGATCAGGTCGCTCATGAAAGTTCCAGGTCTCAGCACGATTCCGTCCGCGACGGCACGACGAAACTCGGCAATTCGCACAGCCTCTATTTAACTCCGAATCCGGAATCCGGGTTTCGTGCGGCGTGCGCCGGATCGCGGCGCCTTCGCCGGCGAAGGCCATGGAAGGGGGAGGGGTGACGAGCCGTACCCCCGGCACTTGCGGTAAACGGCTATGGCTGCTCCGTTCCCGGCCTGACCAGGTTCACCGCGCCGCAATGCGGGGCGGCCCGTCGGGGTCTATTGTAAGCATGCCGCACGGTTGCGTGCGGTGGGGGCCCCTTACAATCCCCTCCATGTCGAGTACCGTGCTGGCGCGCAAGTGGCGCCCCAAGACCTTCGCCACCCTGGTCGGGCAGGACCACGTGGTGCGCGCGCTCACCCACGCGCTGCAACGGCGGCGCCTGCATCATGCCTATCTGTTCACCGGCACGCGCGGCGTGGGCAAGACCACCATCGCGCGCATTCTGGCCAAGTCGCTGAATTGCACCGGAGCCGACGGGCAGGGCGACATCACCGCCGAACCCTGCGGCGTGTGTCCTTCGTGCACGGAGATCGACGCCGGTCGTTTCGTCGACTACATCGAACTCGACGCCGCCTCCAACCGGGGCGTCGACGACATGACGCGCCTGCTCGAGCAGGCGGTCTACAAGCCGACGGCCGGGCGCTTCAAGGTCTACATGATCGACGAAGTGCACATGCTGTCGAACCACGCGTTCAACGCCATGCTGAAGACGCTCGAGGAGCCTCCGCAGCAGGTGATGTTCGTGCTCGCCACCACCGATCCGCAGAAGGTGCCGGTGACGGTGCTCAGCCGCTGCCTGCAGTTCGCGCTCAAGTCGGTGCCCCCGGCGGCCGTGGCCGGGCATCTGCAGCAGGTGCTGGGCGCCGAGGGCGTGGAATTCGAGCCCGCGGCGCTGCAGGCGCTGGGCCGCGCGGCGCGCGGTTCGATGCGCGATGCGCTGTCGCTGACCGACCAGGCCATCGCCTTCGATGCCGGGCGGGTGAGCGTCGACGGCGTGCGCCAGATGCTCGGCGCGGTCGATTCCGGCTACCTGTTCGACCTGCTGCGTGCGCTCGCCCGCGGCGACGCGCAGGCGCTGCTCGAACTGGCCGAGAGCATGGACCAGCGTGCGCTGTCGCTGCCGCAGGCGCTGGAGGACCTGGCCGCGCTGCTGCAGCGCCTGGCCGTGCTGCAGGTGCTGCCGCAAAGCCTGGACGAGAGCGACCCCGACGCCGCCGCGCTGCGCGAACTGGCCGCCGCCTTGTCGCCGGAGAGCCTGCAACTGGCCTACAGCATGGTGCTGCAGGGGCGCGGCGAACTGGGCCTGGCCCCGGATGCGCTGTGCGGCTTCAGCATGGTGCTGCTGCGCCTGCTGTCCTTCGCCCCGGTGGCCACGGCGTCGGCCGCGCGGGGGCTCGACGCGCTGGAGCGAGCGGCTTCGCGTCCGCACGGGGACGCCCCGACGCATCGCACGTCGTCCGGCGCGCCGCAGGCGCAGTCGTTGCGCCAGGGCGAGGCGGAGGCTGCGCCCACGCGCCGCGCCGCGCCCGAGGCGACGCCGTCCGCGCAGTCGGAAGCGGAACCCGAACCCGAACCCGAGCCTGCGCGCGGGCTCGCCGCGGACGCCGACGCGCAGCCGATTCCGGAGCGCGCGGCCGGGGACGATTCCGGGCACGTGTCCACAGGCGCGGACGCTCATGATCCCGCGCACGAGGCCGCGGAGGTCTCGGATGCGACCGCGCCCGGGGCCCCGCGCGCGCCGAATCCGGTGTCCGCGCCGCGGGCCGCGGAGGTGGAGCCCACGGCGCTCGGCGGGCAGTCCGGCGAGGTGGAGGATTGGCCCGAGCTTGCGCGCGAGCTGCCGCTGGTGGCGCTGGCGCGCAGCCTGGCGCTGCAGAGCGAATGGGTGGGCGTGCGGGACGGAGCGTGGGTGTTGCGAGTGCCCAGCGAGCAATACACCCGCGCCGGAGCGCTGGAGCGCGTGCAGGCCGCGCTGTCCGATCGGTTCGGGCGGGCGATCGAATTGCGCGTGGAGGTGGGGGCGGTGCGCGACACCGCGCATCTGCGCGCGGCGGCGCTGCGCGCGCAGCGCCAGCAGGAAGCCGAGCAGACCATCGCCGCGGATCCGCTGGTGCGTCAACTGGTCGACGAGCTGGGGGCGCAGATCGTGCCCGGCTCGGTACGGCCGCTGGATGCGTGATGCGATTCATGGCGTCGTCCCGGTCCGCCGGGGCGGCATTTCTTCGCGGCCGACGGCGCCGCAGCGAACATTCCGGACTCAGGAGTTTTCATGTTCAACAAGGGACAACTGTCGGGCCTGATGAAGCAGGCCCAGGCGATGCAGGACAACATCAAGCGCGTGCAGGAGGAACTCGGGCGCATCGAGGTCGAGGGCCAGTCCGGCGCCGGCCTGGTGAAGGTGCTGATGAGCTGCAAGCACGAGGTGCGCCGGGTGAGCATCGACCCCAGCCTGCTGGGCGAGGATCGGGACATGCTGGAGGACCTGGTGGCGGCCGCGTTCAACGACGGGCTGCGCCGGGCCGAGGCCACCGCGCAGGAGAAGATGTCCGCCGCCACCGCCGGCATGCCGCTGCCTCCGGGCATGAAGCTGCCGTTCTGATCCCGGCCGGGACCCGGCCGGGCCCGGCCCGCCCCGCGAACCGTGCCGGCCATGCCGGCGCGGTCGCCCGCATCCCGCAACGCCTCGTCTCAGCCCGGAGAGCCCCTTGAATCATCCGCAGGCCCCCACGCAAGTGCCGGCGCTCGATGCGCTGGTGGACGCGCTGCGCGCCTTGCCCGGCGTCGGGCCGAAGACCGCGGCGCGCATGGCCTACCACCTGCTGCAGCACGATCGCGAGGCGGCCGAGGCCCTGCAGTTGTCGCTGCAGCGCGCGCTGCAGGCGATCCGCCGCTGCGGCATGTGCAACACCTACACCGAGTCGGACATCTGCGCCACCTGCTCCGACCCCCGTCGCGACCGGCGCCTGCTGTGCATCGTCGAGACCCCCGCGGACCAGGCGGCGGTGGAACAGTCGATGGGCTACCGCGGCCTGTACTTCGTGCTGATGGGCCGGCTCAGCCCGCTGGACGGCATGGGGCCGAAGGACATCGGGCTGGATCGCCTGGTGCAGCGCCTGCGCGCAGACGTGGTGGAAGAGATCATCCTGGCCACGAATTTCACCAACGAGGGCGAGGCCACGGCCCACGTGATCGCGGAAACCCTGCGGCCGCTGGACCTGCGCATCACCCGCCTGGCGCGGGGCGTGCCCTCGGGGGCCGAACTCGAATACGTGGACCTCGGCACCATCGCTCGCGCCCTGGTGGATCGTCGCGGCGCCTGATGGAGCCGCCCACGGTTCCGAAGCCCACGCAGGAACCCTGCGCGCTGCCCGGGCTGTACCTGATCACACCGCAGCCCGGGGCCGACGACGCGCGCTTCCTGCAGGAACTGCACGCAAGCCTGGC
Organism: Pseudomonadota bacterium; assembly: GCA_021848345.1. Lineage (GTDB taxonomy): Bacteria > Pseudomonadota > Gammaproteobacteria > Burkholderiales > Burkholderiaceae_C > Thiomonas_A. The sequence continues at coordinate 28,912 of JAJZUV010000024.1, forward strand.
GGCGCATGCGCCGGGCTCGCTGCTGGTGCAGTTCCGCGCCCACGGCCTGGAGCCCGAACACTGGCTGGCGCTGGCAGGCGAAGTGCTGCGCCGCTGCCGCGCGCATGACGCGCGCCTGGTGCTCGGCGCCGGCGGACTGCCGCGCGCCACTCCGGCGCAGTTCATGCGCAGCTTGCGCGACCTCGGCGCCGACGGCTTGCACCTGCCGTCACGCATGCTGCGGGAGCCGGCATGGCGCGAGGCCTGCGGCGACGACTCCGCGCGGCCGCTGCTGGCGGCGTCCTGTCACGACGCGGGGCAACTGCAGGCGGCGCGGGCGCTGGGCGCCACGCTCGCCACCGTCTCGCCGGTGCTGCCCACGGCCAGCCATCCCGGCGCGGCCGGGCTGGGCTGGGAGAGGCTGCGCGAGCTATGCGTGCAGGCCTGCCTGCCGGTGTACGCGCTGGGCGGGCTGGACGTCCGGCATGCCTCGAGCGCGCGCGCGGCCGGGGCCGCGGGCATCGCGGCCATTCGGGGTCTGTGGCTCGGCAACGCACAGGCCGCGCACGGGCCACGGACAGGCAGCGGGTAAGCGCCGGGTAGGCGGCGCCCGGGCGGCGTAATATTCGCGCATTCGCATCTACGCAAATGTCCGTCCCATGATCCCGCACCGCCGCCAGTTCCTGCAAGCCGCCTGCACCGTTGCCGCCTTCGGCGCCGCGCCCTGGCCGGCGAGCGCGTGGGCCGCGCAGCCGGGCAGTCTCGGCGTGTGGGCGGGCGATCCGCGCCAGCATGGGCATGTCGATGCGGCGGGCGCCGCCGCGCGGTTCTTCGACCCCCGCGGCTTGTGCGCCGATGCGCAGGGGGGCGTGCTGGTGGCGGACGCCGCCAATGCCATGGTGCGGCGCATCGCGGCCGATGGGACGGTGAGCAGCCTCGCCGGCGTGCCGGAATTGCGCAAGACCGTGGAAGGGCCCGCCGCCAAGGCCGGATTCGTGGGGCCCGACGCCGTGGCCGTTGGGGCCGACGGCAGCGTCTACGTCGCCGACTCCTACGCCAACACGCTGCGCGTCCTGCGCGACGGCGTGGTGAGCCTGCTGGCCGGGGCCGACCAGTTGCCCGGCTACGCCGACGGGGCCGGCGCGCAGGCCCGCTTCAACCATCCGGTGGGTATCGCCGTCGACCCGCGCAGCGGCGACCTGCTGGTGGCCGACGCCTACAACCACACCATCCGCCGCGTCGGGCGCGACGGCCTGGTGTCCACGCTGGCGGGCACGCCGGGCATCAACGAACACCGCGACGGCCCGGTGGGCCACGCCCTGTTCAACACCCCGGTGGGAATCGCCGTGCACGGCGACGGCAGCATCTATGTCAGCGAGTACTTCAACCACGACATACGGCGCATCACCCCGCGGGGAGAGGTGAGCACGGTGGCGGGCATGCCCGGCAAGCCCGGCGATGTCGACGGGCCGGGCCCGCGGGCGCAATTGCGCCGCCCCCAGCAGATCGCCTTCGACGCCACCGGGGTGCTCTACATCGCCGACGCCGGCAACCTGAAGCTGCGCGCGCTGGGCAGCGACGGGGTGCTGCGCACGGTGGCCGGGCGCGCCGGCGGCGAACTCGCCGCACCGGGGCCGTTGCCGGCCGCGCTGGGCGCGCCCTATGGCGTGGCCCCCGGGCCGGGCGGGAGCGTCGCCGTCAGCAGCGGCCAGGCCGTGCTGCTCGTGCGCGGCGTCTAGTGTCCTGTCCCGCTAATAACCGTCATTTCGCTGGGCCGTATCGGGGCGCAGGCAAGGCGCCCAATCCAAGGCCAGGCCGGCATCAGCGCGCCCCGGGCAGCGCGGGCTGGGCGGTGGCGAAGCGGCTCAGGTCCACCGTGGGCGCCTGCTTCCAGCCGCGCTTGCGGTGTTCCACCACCACGTTGGTGTAGATGCCCCCGCGCACGTACCACTGCGCGGTCACGCGCAGGTAGCGCGGCGCGATGGCCTTCACGATGTCGTCCAGGATCGTGTTGGTCACCTTCTCGTGGAACGCGCCCTCGTTGCGGTAGCTCCACATGTACAGCTTCAGGCTCTTGAGCTCGATGCAGGTGCGGTCGGGAATGATGTCCAGGTCGATGCGCGCGAAGTCGGGCTGGCCGGTCAGCGGGCACAGGCAGGTGAACTCGGGCACCTGCATGTGGATGTGGTAGTCGCGCTCGGGAGCCGGGTTCGGGAACACCTGCAGGGTCTTGCCGGGCTGCGCGACCCGGGACGGGGCGCGCTGGGTCGCGGCGGGCCCGGAGCGCTCGGGGCTCTCGGACTTCCTGGGGTTCCTGGTGCTCTTGGTGCTCATGGTGGCTGGGGCGCTGCGAACGGGGAAACGGGCATTATCGGGCAGCCGGCGCGGGGCCGCAGGCGAATCGCGGCGCGGCGCGGATGCTATCATGGGCCGATGCGGCTGGAGCCGCATATTTTTCGTTTGAAATCCGTAAGTTAAGCGAGTTTCAGCAACGTGCGACTGTCCACCATCAAGCTCGCCGGGTTCAAGTCCTTCGCCGAACCGGCGGCGTTCAATCTGCCGGGGCGGCGCGTGGGCGTGGTGGGTCCCAACGGCTGCGGAAAGTCCAACATCATCGATGCCGTGCGCTGGGTGCTCGGCGAATCGCGCGCCGCCGAGCTGCGCGGGGACTCGATGCTGGACGTGATCTTCAACGGCTCCGGCTCGCGCAAGCCGGCCGGGCGCTGCAGCGTGGAGCTGGTGTTCGACAACAGCGACCACCGGGTCAGCGGCAGTTTCGGCCAGTACACCGAGATCGCCGTCAAGCGGGTGCTCACGCGAGACGGCGGATCGAGCTATTTCATCAACAACCAGCCGGTGCGCCGGCGCGATGTGCAGGACATTTTCCTGGGCACGGGCCTGGGCTCGCGTTCCTACGCCATCATCGGCCAGGGCACGATCAGCCGCATCATCGAGTCCCGCCCCGAGGAACTGCGGGTGATGCTGGAGGAAGCGGCCGGGGTGTCCAAGTACAAGGAACGCCGGCGCGAGACCGAGAACCGCCTGCACGGCACGCGCGAGAACCTGCAGCGCGTGCACGACATCCTGCGCGAACTCGGCGGCCAGCTCGACAAGCTCGAGCAGCAGGCGGCGGTGGCGCAGCGCTACCGCGAACTGCAGGAGCAGAGCCAGTTCAGCCAGCACGCGCTGTGGCTGCTGCGCCTGCGCGAGGCCGAGCAGCGCCAGGCGCGCCTGCGCGAACAGGGCGGGCGCGCACAGCTGGACCTGGACCAGCACACGGCGCGCCTGCGCGCGACCGAGGCCGAACTGGAGCAACTGCGCCAGGCGCAGTACGCCTCCGCCGAGGCCCTCAACGGCGCGCAGGCCGAGGTGTACGCGGCGCAGGCCGAGGTGGCGCGCCTGGAGGCGGAGATCCGCTTCGTCGTGGAAGCGCGCGAACGCGCGCAGCGCGGCCACGCCGAGTTGCAGGAACAGCTTGCCCAATGGCAGCAGCGCCAGCAGCAGGCGCGCGCCGATGCCGAGACGGCGGCCATCGAGATCGAGACCGCCGAGCAGCTGCAGCAGCAGGCGGCGGCGCGCGTGGAGGAGCAGGGCGAGCTGATCCCGGCGCTGGAAGCGCGCCTGGCCGACGCCCAGATGCGCGCCGCGGAATGGCGGGCGCAGGCGGCCGCGGCGCAGCAGCGCCTGCAGGCCGAGGCCGAGCGCCAGCGCAACCTGGGCCAGCAGCGCCAGGCGGTGGAGCAGCGCATGCAGCGCCTGCAAAGCGAGCGCCGGCAACTCGCCGCGCCCGACGGCGCGCGCCTGGCCGAGCTGGAGCAGCAGCATGCCGTGCTGGGCACGGCCTGCGAGCGCGCGCAGGCCGCGGTGGACGAAGGGCGGCAACGCGTTCCGCGCCTGCAGGCCGAGCGCCAGCAGGCGCAGCAGCAGGCCCAGGAGGCCGCGGCCACGCTGACGGCCACCACGGCGCGCATGCACGCCCTGAAGGCCTTGCAGGAAAAGGTCATGACCGAAGGGCGGCTGCAGCCCTGGCTGGCCCGCCACGGGCTGGAGTCCATGGCCCGCCTGTGGAGTCGCATCCAGATCGAGCCGGGCTGGGAGGATGCGCTGGAGGCGGCGCTGCGCGAGCGGCTGGCGGCGCTCGAGCTGCACGCCCTGGAAGGCGCCGGCGCGCTGGCCGCCGATCCACCGCCGGCCAAGTTGAGTTTTTTCTCGCCGCCGCAGGGCGCGGTGCCGCCGCCCGCGCCGGCGGGCATGCGCGCGCTGTCGGCGCTGCTGCGCGTGGGAGATCCCGGCTTGCGCGCGGTGCTGGAGGACTGGCTGGCCGCCGTGTACACGGCCGATTCGCTGGCCCAGGCCCTGCAGCGCCGCGGCGAGCTGGCGCCGGGAGCCGTGCTGGCGACGCCGCAGGGGCATATGGTGGCCCGCCACAGCGTCAGCCTGTACGCGGCCGACAGCGAGCAGGCCGGGCTGCTCGCGAGGGCCCAGGAGATCGACAACCTGGAGCGCCAGCAGCGCGCCCAGCAGTTGCTGGCCGAGCAGGCGCAGGACGCGGCGGCGCAGGCGGAGGCTGAATTCGGGCGCGCGCAGGAGCAGCTCTCCCAGGCCGGGCGCGAATTGCAGTCGCTGACCCAGCAATCCCATGCCGTGCAGGTCGAGCGCCTGAAGCTGCAGCAACAGCAGCAGGAGGCCAGCGCCCGCGCCGAGCGTCTGGACGCCGACCTGGCCGAGTCGGCCGCGCAGGAGGAAGAACTGCAGATGCAGCTGGCCGAGAGCGAGGCGCGCTTCGAGCAGCTCGATGCCGAAGTGGGCAACAGCCAGCAGCAGCATGCCGACCTCGATACCGCGGCCATGCGCGAGCAGTCCGAACTGAGCCAGGCGCGCACGCTGCTGCGCAACCTGGAGCAGGAACAGGCCGAGAGCGCCTACGCGGTGCGCAGCCTGCACCAGCGCATGGCCGACGCGCAGCGCATGGATGGCACCGCGCAGCAACAGATCGACGCCGCGCAGGAGCGTCTGCGCGCGGCCGAGCAGGAACTCGAGCGCCTGCACGACGAAAGCGCGCGGGCCGGTCTGCAGGATGCGCTGGAAGCGCGCGAGCAGGCGCAGCAGCGGCTGCATGCGCGGCGCACCGAGCACGACGAACTCAGCGCCAGGGTGCGCGCCACCGAGGAGCAGCGGGTGCTGCTGGAGCGCGAGCTGGAGCCGCTGCGCGCCGCCATCGGCCAGCGTCAGCTCGACGAGCAGGAGGCGCGGCTGCAGGCACAGCAGTTCGAGCAGCAGCTGGCCGAGGCCCAGGTCGACCTCGAAGGCCTGCGCCAGCAACTGGAGGCGCGCGCCGATCTGGCGCCGGAGCAGCTGGCGCGCGATGCCCAGCGCCTGCAACGCGAGATCGCCGCGCTGGGCGCGGTGAACCTGGCCGCGCTGGACGAGTTGCAGCAATCGCGCGAGCGCAAGGGTTTCCTGGACGCGCAGAGCGCCGACCTGGAGCAGGCCGCGAACACGCTGGAGGACGCGATCCGGCGCATCGACGCCGAGACCCGCACCCAGCTGCGCCAGACCTTCGACGAAGTCAACGGGCACTTCGGACGCCTGTTCCCCGAGCTCTTCGGCGGCGGCTCCGCGCGCCTGATCATGACGGGCGAGGAAATCCTGGACGCCGGCGTGCAGGTGATGGCGCAGCCCCCGGGCAAGCGCAACAGCACCATCCACCTGCTGTCCGGGGGGGAAAAGGCGCTGGTGGCCATTGCGCTGGTATTCGGGATTTTCCACCTCAACCCCGCGCCGTTCTGTATCCTGGACGAGGTGGACGCGCCGCTGGACGACGCCAACACCGAACGATTCGCCCGTCTCGTGGAAACCATGTCCGACGCCACCCAGTTCCTGTTCATCTCGCACAATAAGATCGCGATGGCGATGGCCGAGCAGCTGGTGGGCGTGACCATGCAGGAGCAGGGCGTCTCGCGCCTGGTGGCGGTGGACATGGATACCGCCGCGCGCATGGCCGCGGCCTGAGGTCGCAGGCAGCGGATCGTCGAAGCCCACAACCGTATCGAGAGGAAGGCATACCCATGGGTCCCCTGCAGGAAGCGCTGGCCGCGGTCGGAGTGGTGATCATCGCCGCCGTGCTGGGCTTCAACGGCTGGCAGTCCTGGCAACTGCGACGTCGGCGCGCCCGCATCGAGCACGGCGAACGCGATGAGCGCGGCGAGCCGGGCGCGGGCGACCTGTTCCCCGCCACCACGCCGCAGGATCGCGTGGAGCCCGGGCTCGACGAGGTCGGCGAGGCCGGCGAGGCCGCCCAGCCGCACGGCTTGCCGGAGACGGGCGCCGAGGCGACCCGGGCGCGCGCCGCGGCGGCGCGCATCGATCCGCTGATCGACGCCATCGCCTGCTTCGTGTTCGAACAGCCCGTGCCCGGCGAGGCCCTGCAGCAGCGCCTGCCGCGCACGGCCCGCGCCGGCACCAAGCCCCTGCTGTTCGAGGGACGCAATGCGCGCTCGGGCGCCTGGGAGGCCCTGCAGCCGGGCGAGCGCTACGCGGAATTGCAGGCGGCCGTGCAGATGGCCAGCCGCAGCGGCGCGCTGAATGCGATCGAGTATTCCGAATTCGTCACCAAGTGCCATGCGCTGGGGGAGGCCCTGGGCGTGGCGCCGGACCTGCCCGACATGGCCGAGGTGCTGGAACAGGCGCGAGAGCTGGACGGATTCGCCGCCGGCAACGATGCGCAACTGTCCATCAACCTGCAGGCGCAGGGCGTGGCCTGGGGGCTGGACTTCCTGCGCCAGCAGGCGCAGGCCTGCGGATTCACCACGAACCTGGCGGCCGGACGCATGGCGCTGGTCGAGAACTTCGCCGACGAATCCGACCCGCAGGCCGAACCGCGGCGCTACGCGGTGGTGCAGCTGCAGTACGACGCCCACGCCGAACTGTCCGACGATCCCGCGATGCCGGTGGCACGCGCCACGCTGCTGCTGGACGTGCCGCACGTGGCGCCGGGGCTGCGTCCCTTCGCGCGCATGCGCGAGGCGGCGCGCCAGTTGTCGCAGGCACTGGGCGCGCGCCAGGTCGACGACAACGGCGCCGCGCTTTCGCCGGCCGCGCTGGACCAGATCGAGCTGCAGCTGCAGCAACTCTACGCCTCGCTCGAAGCGCGCGGGCTGGGCGCGGGCACGCCCGCCGCGCAGCGCCTGTTCGCCTGAGCACCGTCGTCCGCGCGCCCGGCGCGCCCTGCGCTCCATGACACAAGACCCGATTCCCGCAGCGCCGGCCGATGCGGCCGCGCGCGTGCAGCGCCTGCGCGAGGACATCGCGCGTTACGACCGCGCCTACTATCTGCTCGACGCCCCGCTGATCCCGGACGCCGACTACGACGCCTTGTTCCGCGAACTGCAGCAACTCGAGGAGCAATGGCCGGCGCTGCGCAGCGCGGATTCGCCGACCCAGCGCGTGGGCGGCGCGGCGCTGCCCGAGTTCACGCCGGTGCGCCACCGCGTGCCCATGCTGTCCATCCGCACCGAGACCGACACCAGCGAGCAGGGGGCGCTGGCCTTCGACCAGCGCCTGCGCAACCGCCTGGGACTCGACCCCGACGCGCCGCCGCTGCACTACCAGGCCGAGCTCAAGTTCGACGGCCTGGCCGTCAGCGTGCGCTACGAGCGCGGCGTGCTGGTGCAGGGCGCCACGCGCGGCGACGGAGAGACGGGCGAGGACGTGACCCTGAACGTGCGCACCATCCGCAACCTGCCGTTGCGCCTGAGCGGCGCGGCGCGGGACCTGCCCGAGGTCCTGGAAGTGCGCGGCGAGGTGGTGATGAAGCGCGCCGACTTCCTGCGTTACAACGAGTCGCAGCGGGCCAAGGGACTGCCCGCGCTGGTGAATCCGCGCAACGGTGCCGCGGGCAGCATCCGCCAGCTCGACCCGCGGCTGGCCGCGCAACGGCCGCTGTCCTTCTACGCCTACGGCTGGGGAGAGGTCGCGGGCTGGCCGAATCGGCCCGACTCGCAGCACGGGATGCTCGACGCATTCGCCGACATGGGGCTGCCGGTGGCTTCGCAGCGAGTGCACGGGCCGGGCCCCCAACTCCTGGTGGATTTCCACGCGCGCATCCTGGCCGAGCGCGATTCGCTGCCCTTCGACATCGACGGCGTGGTGTACAAGGTCGACGGCCTGGCGCTGCAGGCCGAACTGGGGTTTCGCAACCGCGAGCCGGTCTGGGCGGTGGCGCACAAGTATCCCGCGCAGGAGCGCAGCACCCGGCTGCTGGCCATCGAGGTGCAGGTGGGACGCACCGGCAAGCTCACGCCGGTGGCGCGCCTGGAGCCGGTGTTCGTCGGCGGCGTGACCGTGACCAACGCCACGCTGCACAACGAGGACGAGGCCCGGCGCAAGGACGTGCGGGTGGGCGACACGGTGATCGTGCGCCGTGCCGGGGACGTGATCCCCGAGATCGTGGGGGTGGTGGCCGAGCGGCGCCCGCCCGGCACGCAGGCCTTCGACATGCAGGCGCTGCTGCACGGCGCCTGTCCGGTGTGCGGCTCGCAGATCGTGCGCGAGCCCGACGAGGTGGACTGGCGCTGCAGCGGCGGCCTGTACTGTTCGGCGCAGCGCAAGCAGGCCCTGCTGCACTTCGCCAGCCGCCTGGCCATGGACATCGAGGGCCTGGGCGACAAGCTGGTGGAGCAACTGGTCGACGGCGGCCTGGTGCGCTCGCTGCCCGACGTCTATGCGCTGCGCGCGGAGCAATTGGCCGAGTTGCCCCGCATGGCCGAGAAAAGCGCCGACAACCTGGTGCGCGCGATCCGCGCCAGCCTGCGCACCACGCTGGCGCGGTTCATCTACGCGCTGGGCATTCGCCACGTGGGCGAGGCGACGGCGAAGGAACTGGCGCGGCATTTCGGGGGCCTGCAGGCGCTGCTGGACGCCGACGTCGAGCGCCTGGAACAGGTCAGCGACATCGGCCCCGTGGTGGCCGCCAGCATCCACACCTTTTTCGCGCAGGCCCACAACCGCGAGGTGGTGCAGCAGTTGCTGGCCGCCGGCGTGCACTGGGACGAAAGCGCCGGCCAGCCGGTGTCGCGGCACCTGGCCGGCAGCACCTTCGTGCTCACAGGCACGCTGCCCACGCTCAGTCGCGACCAGGCGCGCCAGCGCATCGAGGCCGCCGGCGGCAAGGTCAGCGGCTCGGTATCGCGCAAGACCCGCTACGTGGTGGTCGGGGAGGAGGCGGGCAGCAAGCTGGAGCAGGCGCGCGAACTCGGCGTGGAACTGCTCGACGAGCCCGCGTTGCTGCGCCTGCTGGAGCCGCCGCGGGACACGGAGGAGTCGGCATGAGCCCGCTGCTGCGCCTGGGGGTGGACCTGGGCGGAACCAAGATCGAGTGCGCGGCCGTGCGCGACGACGGCCTCATCGAGCTGCGCCGGCGCCGTGCCACGCCGCAGGGGGACTACGCGGGCACGCTGCGCACCATCGCCGAGTGCGTGGCCGACGTGGAGCGCGAACTCGGCGCTTCGCGCTGCGAGCGTGCGCTGGGGGTGGCCATTCCGGGGTCGGAGTCGCCCGTCGACCGGCGCATCCGCAACGCCAATTCGGTGGTGCTCAACGGTCGCGCGCTGCATGCCGACCTGGAGGCCCTGCTGGGCCGCCCCGTGCGCCTGCGCAACGACGCCAACGCGCTGGCCCTGAGCGAGATCGCGCCCGACGGCGCCGCGGCCGGCTGCGACGTCGTGTTCGCGGTGATCCTGGGCACCGGCGTGGGCGGGGCAGTCGCCTGCGGCTCGCGGGTGCTCGACGGCCACAACGGCCTGGCCGGCGAATGGAGCCACAACTCGCTGCCCTGGCCGCGCCCGGCGCCGGCCTGGGGCGAGGTGCCGGGGCCGCGCTGCTGGTGCGGCCAGCGCGGCTGCATCGAGACCCTGCTGTGCGGGCCGGCGCTGGCCACCGACGCCGGCATGTCCGACGCCGGCGCCGTGCTGCGCGCCATGCGCGAAGGCGACCGGGGGGCGCGCGCGGCCTTCGTCCGCTATTGCGATCGTCTGGCGCGCGGCTTCGCGCAGGTGATCAATCTGCTCGACCCCGACGCCATCGTGCTGGGCGGGGGCCTGAGCAACGTGGAGGAGCTCTACACCGAGCTGCCCGCGCGCTGGGGCGCCTGGGTGTTCAGCCCGCAGGCGCCGCGCACCCGGCTGTTGCGTGCGCGGCACGGCGACTCCTCGGGAGTGCGCGGTGCCGCCTGGTTGTGGGGACGCGGCGGCTAGCCGAGGCCGGTACGCTCAGGCCGCTCCCAGGCGCTCGACGTAGCTGCGCACCCCGTGGGCCACGTCGGCGAATGCGTGGTCGCAGCCCACCGAACGCAGCCCGTGCAGCTCGGCCTGGGTGAAGCACTGGTACTTGCCTTGCAGCGCAGCCGGGAATTCGACGTAGCTCACCAGCTTCTCGTCGACCATCTGGCGCAGGCTCAGCGCCTCCTGCCCCGAGCGGGCGCGCAGCGAGTTGACCACCGCGTGAGCGATGTCGTTGAAGGGCTGCGCGCGTCCGCTGCCCAGGTTGAACACCCCGCTGTGCCGCGGGTTGTCGAAGAACCACAGGTTCACCGCCACCACGTCGTCGACGAACACGAAGTCGCGCATCTGTTCGCCGGCTCCGTAGCCTCCGTAGGCGCCGAACAGTTCCACGCGTCCCCGCTCGCGGAACTGGTTGTAGTGGTGCCAGGCCACCGAGGCCATGCGGCCCTTGTGCTGTTCGCCGGGGCCGTAGACGTTGAAATAGCGAAATCCCGCGACCTGGCTGCGCGCGCCGTGCAGGCGCCTGCGCACCAACTGGTCGAACAGCAGCTTGGAGTAGCCGTAGACGTTCAGCGGACGCTCGTACTCGGGCAGTTCCGCGAAGCGCTCGCTGGCGCCGTAGGTCGCCGCGCTGGAGGCGTAGAGCAGGCGCGCGCCGCGCTCCAGGCAGGCATCCAGCAGCTGGCGGCTGGCGGCGTAGTTGTTGTCCATCATGTAGCGGCCGTCGTGCTGCATGGTGTCGGAGCACGCGCCCTCGTGGAACACCGCCTCGACGGTGCCGAAGCGGCCCTGGGCGAAGGCCTCGTAGAAGGCCGTCTTGTCCAGGTAGTCGCTGATGCGCAGGTCCACCAGGTTGCGGAACTTGTCGGCCTGGGTGAGGTTGTCCACCGCGATGATGTCGGTGATGCCGCGGGCGTTGAGCCCGCGCACGATGTTGCTGCCGATGAAGCCGGCCG
>JAJZUV010000004.1 GCA_021848345.1 Pseudomonadota bacterium
GGTTGTTCAGCTGGTTGTACAGCGTGGTGGCCGTGGAGGTGGAGCTCTGGTCGTCGTAGGCGACGATCTTGACGGGGATCTTCTTGCCGAAGGCCTTGACGAACACCCCGCCGTCCTTGTTCACCGCGTCGGCCCAGAACTTCAGGCCTTCGAACTGGCCCTGCGAGGCCACCGCGAAGGGCCCCGTGCTGGCGTACAGCGTGCCGATCTTGATCTGCGCCGGGGCCGTGGCCGCATGGGCGGCGAAGCTGGCGCCGGCCAGCGCCAGCGAAGCGGCGACGGACTTGGCGGTACGGCGCAGGGCGCGCTTGGGTTGGGCTTGCATGTCGGATGTCTCCGGTTGTAGTAAGGACGATGTGGTCGCCGCCGCGATGCAAACGCGAGCATGGCTCCGACGCTCGTGCGACGACGAACGGCCCGTTGGGAAGCAAGGCGCATGCCAGATGCGCGCGCCCACCGGGCGGCTCCTCCCCGCCCTCTGGGAGCTGGGCGCCCGCGTGCCCGAGGCGGCGCCCGCAGCGGCGGAAACGGTGACAGCGGGCCCCGGTCGGCGGCGGATTTCCGCCCCCGGCAGATCGCCCCGGCCCCTGGTAACCTCTCGGCCATGCCCAATTCGAGCCCTTCCGCCCCCGCCGACGAGATCCTGCGCATCGAGGGCGTGGACAAGGTCTACGCCTCGGGCTTCCGGGCGCTTGAGTCGGTGGACCTGTCGATCCGGCGCGGCGAGATCTTCGCGCTGCTCGGCCCCAACGGCGCCGGCAAGACCACCCTGATCAGCATCGTCTGCGGCCTGGTGAACCCCAGCGCGGGCCGCGTCATGGTCGATGGCCGCGACATCGCCGGCGACTGGCGCGTCACGCGCTCGCTGATCGGCCTCGTGCCGCAGGAACTGACCACCGATGCCTTCGAGACGGTGTGGAACACGGTCTCGTTCAGTCGCGGCCTGTTCGGCTGCAAGCCCGACCCGGCCCATATCGAGAAGGTGCTGCGCTCGCTGTCGCTGTGGGACAAGAAGGACAACCAGCTGCGCATGCTGTCGGGCGGCATGAAGCGCAGGGTGCTGATCGCCAAGGCGCTGTCGCACGAGCCGCGCCTGCTGTTCCTGGACGAGCCGACCGCCGGCGTGGACGTCGAACTGCGTCGCGACATGTGGACCCTGGTGCGCCAGTTGCGCGAATCGGGGGTGACCATCATCCTGACCACGCATTACATCGAGGAAGCCGAGGAGATGGCCGACCGCATCGGCATCATCAACCGCGGGCGGATCGTGCTGGTGCGCGAGAAGGCCGGGCTGATGCGCGAACTGGGACGCAAGCACCTGACCCTGCAACTGCAGCACGCGCTGCCCGCGCTGCCGCCGGCGCTGCAGGGCCTGGGCCTGGAGCTGGGCGCCGACGGCGCCGAGCTGCACTACACCTACGACACGCAGGATCAGGGTGCCGGCATGGGAGCCTTGCTGGAAACGCTGCGCGAACAAGGCGTGGCCTTCCGCGACCTGCGCACCACCGAGAGCTCGCTGGAGGACATCTTCGTCGGTCTGCTGCATGGGAGCCAGGCATGAACTGGTACGCGGTTCGCGTGATCTACCGCCAGGAGATGGCGCGCACGGTGCGCACCATCATGCAGAGCGTGATTTCCCCGGTGATCTCCACGTCGCTGTATTTCATCGTGTTCGGCGCGGCGATCGGCTCGCGCATGCAGAACGTGGGCGGGGTCAGCTACGGCGCCTTCATCGTGCCCGGCCTGATCATGCTGTCGTTGCTGACCCAAAGCATCTCGAACGCATCCTTCGGGATCTACTTCCCCAAGTTCACCGGCACCATCTACGAATTGCTGTCGGCTCCGGTGTCGTTCCTGGAGATCGTGCTCAGCTACGTCGGCGCCGCGGCGTCCAAGTCGGTGGCGCTGGGACTGATCATCCTCGCCACCGCGGGGCTGTTCGTGCCCCTGCGCGTGGAACACCCCCTGTGGATGATCGCCTTCCTGCTGCTGACCGCGATCACCTTCAGCCTGGTGGGATTCATCATCGGCATCTGGGCCGACGGTTTCGAGAAGCTGCAAGTGGTTCCCTTGCTGATCATCACCCCGCTGACCTTCCTGGGCGGCAGTTTCTACTCCATCGACATGCTGCCGGGGATCTGGCGCACGGTGGCGCTGTTCAACCCGGTGGTCTACCTGATCAGCGGCTTCCGCTGGAGTTTCTACGGCACCGCCGACGTCGCCGTGGGCATCAGCCTGGCCATGACCGTGGCCTTCCTGGGTATCGCGCTGGGGGTGGTGGCCTGGATCTTCAAGACCGGATATCGGCTGCGCACCTGATTCCTGAAAGGCTCCGGAAAGCGCTATCTTCGGAGCCATGCGCGACAAATCCGATGGCCTCGTCGGTGAACCCCCGCAAGCCGCCTACGGGCCGGCGGCGGCGGCCTTGCTGAGCGCCGTGCACGAGCACTTCGCGGGGATCGGCGACGACTTCGTCGACGCCTTCTACCGCGGACTGGCCCTGGACGACCAACCGGCACGCATCCTCGGCTCGCTGGACGCACAATCGCTGGGGGCGCTCAAACTCCGTCAGGCCGCGCACCTGCAGTTCCTCGTGGCGCCCGACACCGAGCGCGAGACCCTGCTGCAACGCGCCGAGGCGATCGGTCGGGCGCACGCGCTGGTGGGGGTCGGCGGTTCCATGCTGATGCGTTCGCAGGCCTTGTACCGCGGCCTGATCGCCGCGCTGGGGGCCCGGGTGGGCATCGACGCCGAGCGGCGCTATCGGCTTTCCCGCATCGTCGAACAACGCCTGCAGGACGACATCCAGGGCCAGGCCGAGGCGGCCGAGCGCGTGATGGCCGATTACTGGCGCTCGCTGTCGCGACCCTATGCCGCCCCGGGCACGCCGTGGGCCGACGCCTCCGGCGAGGAACTCGAGGTGCTGGGAGCCTTGCCGGGCATTCGCGCCGCGCTGCTGCTGCGCCTGAACCAGGACGGCGTGCTCACCGTGGAGCGCAGCGCCGGCCCCCAGGCACGGGAAATCGCCGAGGTGATGCTGAGCCCGACGACCAGCGTGGTCATCGATCCCGCCACGCCGCGCGGCCAGGGCCTGGTGGCGCTGGCCTGGCGCACTCGCCAGGCGCAGAGCACCCCTAACTACCGCACCGATGCGCGCCTGCAGTTCTGGACCGGGCAGGCCGCCCGGCTGCATGTGCAGTCGACCTTCGCGCTGCCGGTGCTCGACGAGACCGGGCACGTGGCGGCCTGCGTGTACCTGTACGGGGCCTGGCCAAGCCAGTTCGAGGCGCCGTGGATGCGCGAGTTCGGCCGCGGCCTGCAGCGGCGCTGGGAGCAGATCTGGCAGCGCTGTCGCGCGCCGAGCCGGTACGCATTGCCGCAGGAACTGGCCGATGCCTACCGGCACCGCCTCTTCGCCGGCGGCCTGGCCATGTACCTGCAACCGGTCATCGACCTGCGCAGCGGGGAGGTGCATTCGGTGGAAGCGCTGGCGCGCCTGGGCATGCCCGACGGCAGCGTCATCCCCCCGGGCCAGTTCCTGCCCCAACTGGGCAACACCGAACTCGACCGGCTGTTCCGCCTCGGGCTCGCGCAGGTGCTGGACTGGCTGGTCGCGCAGCCCGCGTGCTTCGACCACCTGGGGGTGTCCATCAACCTGGCGCCGTCGACCCTGCTGCACCCCGACTGCACGGCCTGGGTGGCCGAGGCGCTGCGCCAGCGCGAGCTGGCGCCGCGCCGCCTGCACATCGAATTGCTGGAGACCCAGGAACTGCACTCGGAGGCGCAGCGGCACAGCATCGAGCAGCTGGCCCGACTGGGGGTGCGTCTGTCCATGGACGATCTGGGCTCCGGCTACAGCAGCCTGGAGCGTCTGTCGCGCCTGCCCTTCGACGTGATCAAGATCGACCAGGGCCTGCTGGCGACCATCCGCACCCATCCGATGCGGGTGATCAGCCTGGTCGGATCGCTGATCCAGATGGCGCACGACCTGCAGCGCGCCGCCGTGGTGGAAGGCCTGGAGGACGCCGACGCGGTGGAGGCCGTGAGCCTGCTGGGCGCCACGCTGGGCCAGGGCTTCGGCCTGTGCCGCCCGATGCCCATGGGCCAGGCCAGCGCCTGGCTGCGCGAGTTCCGCCCCGCGCCGCCGGCCCCGCGGGTGGCCACCGGGCTGGGCGCCCTGGCCTACCACTGGCGCTACGTGCGCGCTCTGCACGCGCCGCCGTCGCACACCGACCTGGCGACCTGCCCGCTGACGGACTTCCTGCGTGCCGCCGCTCCGCGCGACGAGCAGGTGGCCGCCTGGCACGCGCAACTGCACCGTGGCGAGGACGTGGACCAGGCCAGCCGGCGCATCAGCGACTGGCTGGTGCGTTCGATCACCCAAGCCTGACGCGGCGACGAAATCAGGCCTTCGCGCCGCGGCCGGATCGCGCCCCCGGGCGCGGCTTCGCCTCCGGCGCTTGCGGCCGCGCGGCGTCCGGCATGGGCTCGGGCAGACCGAAGGTCTCCGCGAGAAAGGCCTCGCCGTGTTCGAGCACGAACAGGCGGAAGGTCTCGGCCGCGGGCGACAGCAGCTTGGACTGGCTGTTCATCACGTACCAGCGACGCAGCACCGGCATGCCCTGCACGGGCGGCACCACGAGCAGGCCGTCGCGCAGTTCCAGTCCGACGGTATGCAGGGAAAGGAAACTGATGCCCATGCCGGCCATCACCGCCTGCTTGATGCTCTCGTTGCTGGGCATCTCGGTCCACATCTGCAGTTCCACGCGGTGGCGCAGCAGATACTCCTCGAAGGTCGCGCGGGTCCCGGAGCCGGGTTCGCGCATGATGAGGTGGAACTGGGCCAGCAGCTCCGGGCCGTGCGGCCCGCCGCGTGCCAGCTCGTGTCCCGGCGGCACCACCACCCCCATCGGATGCGCGGCGAACACCTCGGCCCGCGTGTCCATCTCCTTCGGCGGCTGGCCCATGATGGCCAGATCCAGCTCGCTGTTCTGCAACTGCTCGATCAGCTGCGCGCGGTTGCCCACGGCCAGGCGCACGTCCAGGTAGGGGTAGCTTTCGTGAAAGCGCGCGAGCAATCGAGGCACGAAATACTGCGCGGTGCTGACCATGCCGATGGTCAGGCGCCCGGCCTTGATGCCGCGCAGGCGGGCCATCGCGTCCTCCGCGTCCTTCAGCGTGGCCAGGATCTTGCGCGCGTAGACCAGGAAATACTCGCCCGCAGGGCTCAGGCTGACCGACTTGCCCTGGCGCTCGAACAGCGGCAGTCCGACCTGCGACTCCAGTTCCCGGATCTGGATCGACACGGCGGGCGGCGTCAGGTGCATTTCCTGCGCCGCCTTGCCGAAGTTGAGCTGGCGCGCGGCCGCGCTGAACACGCGCAATTGGCGCAGCGTGATGTTCTTCATGAAATTCCCCTAATCTCATCCACGGGGAATGGTAAATCTTCTTTACCTTCGACTCAGGCGCGCCAACGCTGCAGGTACATCTGCATCAGTTCCAGCACGAGATCGGACTTGAGCACGAGCCCGAGATCGATCATCTCGGTGTCGAGCTCCAGCGCGCGATGGTTGGCGGGGATCGGCGCCGGCACCACGTGGCGCGCCTCCTCGCGGAAGAACACGGCGCTGACCACCCCGGCGAACAGCAGGTCGCGAGCGCGCTCGCCCCGCGTCAGGCGCCGCTCGCCGCGCTCGATGAACACCGGGCTCCCGCTGGATCCCGGGTAGACGGCGGCGTCGATGAGAAACTGGCGCGCACCCTCGAAATCGAGCATCGGAGGCGTGGCCGTGCTCCCGCGGCGCAGGATGGGCATCAGGTTCACCTTGTCCCATACCCCGCTGGGGTAGCCGACGAACAGCACCTCCTCGAGCGCGTCGAGCCCGTCCCAGGCCGACGCGTCGGGAATCAGGCGGCTGTCGATGGCCTCGACGTACAACTCGATGCCCTGCGTGGCCGCCGCGTCGCGCAACGGCGCCAGGGGCACGATGGCCAGATCCACCGCCGGGTCGGGATGCGCGAACCAGGCGCGCGGGAACTGCTCGATGCGCAACTCGAAACGCTGCCCCAGCAGGGGGCTGGCGCGCCGACCCTGCGTGAACACCAGCGCGCCGTCGCGCACGCCCTCCACCAGGTGGCGATTGGTGACCACGAAGTCGGCCACGCCGCGCCGGGTGCCGTGCCGTACGACGAAGGCGGTGCCCGACCCCTCGCTGCCGTCGTCGAGCACGGTGTCCACGCGCACGGTGCTGAACAGCAGGCGCTTGGCGGCGGAGTCGACGCGCATCGCGGACGTTCCCGGTCGATCAGGCGCCCGCGGCGTTGCGGTTCAGGCGCTGCAGCGCGGCCACGGCCGCCGCCTGCGCCTGCTCGGCCTCGGCCTCGGTGCCCATCATGGTCAGGCGCCCGAAGGTTCCGAAGGGCTTGACGTCGACCAGCGTGACGTGCGCCGCCTTCTCCGCCTCGTTGGCGGCGTAGACGATGTAGCCGGCCGGCTCCACCTCCAGGATGAACATGCTCTTGCCCGGCAGCAGCATCGAGCCCTTGCGCAACTGCCGGTTGATCAGCGTGGCATGGTCGGGAGTGACGGAGCGGATGATCTCGTTCCACGCCACCTGGCAGGCCATGCGCGAACCCAGGGTCGTGCCCAGCTGCTCCAGGATCACCTGGCCGGCCGCCTGCACCTCGCTCTGGTTGCGGTAGTGCAACTCCATGGAGCCGAAGGAGCGTTCCACCACCTGCTCGCCGAGGTGCACGTTGCTGCGCTTGAGGGCGGTGTCGGAGAGGCTGTGCACGGCCATGCCCGGCGCCACCTCCACCCACAGGCAGGCGTCGCCCGGCACCGGCAGGAAGCCCTGCGACGACGTTCCGAGGTAGGAGGCGAGCTGCTCCTGCAGCGCGTCGATGAACACGAAGGTTCGAAGGGTGACGTTCACTGTCGACCCTTCAGCGCGTCAGGCTCATGTACAGCATGGGCAGGGTCTCCGGCAGCCGCTCCACCTTGTCGACCACGGTGAAGTTGCGCGCTCCGAAGATGCGCGAGACGTACTGGTCCGCGTGGGGGTCGAGGGACAGGGCGTAGACCGTGACGCCCTCGCGGCCCAGCGCTTCCACCGCGCTGCGCGTGTCGTGGCGCAGGTACTGCGGGTCGCGCACGTCGTTGTCGGCGGGCTCGCCATCGGTGATGACGAAGCAGATCTTCTTGCGTTGCGGCTGACGCGCCAGCACGCTCGCGGCGTGGCGCAGCGCCGCTCCCATGCGCGTGGAATAGCGCCCGCGCATGCCCGCCAGGCGCGCCTTGGCGAGGTCGCCGTAGGGCTGGCCGAAATCCTTGAAGCGGTAGTAGTGCACGTCGTGGCGCCCGTCGGAACAGAAGCCGTGCAGCGCGAAGGGGTCGCCGATGCGGCTCAGCGCCTCGGCCAGCAGCACGGTGGCCGAGCGCGTCAGGTCGAGCACGCTGTAGTCCATGCCGCGCACCTTGTCGTTGGACGACTCCGACAGGTCCAGCAGCACCATCACCGCGAGGTCGCGCTGGGTGCGCTTGAGGCGCACCATGCAACGCCCGTCGGGTTGCACGCCCAGGCGCAGATCGCTCATCATGCGCACGGCCGCGTCCAGATCGATGTCGTCGCCCTCGCGCTGCCGGCGCTGGCGCTGCAGACCCTGCGGCACCATCGACTCGATCAGGTATTTCAGGCGCGAGGCGACGGGCTTGTGTCGCGCCAGGATGTCCTCGATCACCCCGATGTCTCCCGGCTGCGCGTGACGCTCCAGCAGGGTCACCCAGCTCGGGCGCTCGAGCTGGATCTGGTAGTCCCATTCGGGATAGTGGAAGGGCTCGGACACCGGCGGACGGCCTTCGAGGGAGTTGATGCTCACGCCCTCCTGGTCGAGCATGAACTCGGTGGGAAGCACCCAGACTTCCTGCGCGTCGTCGCCGGCGAACTCGTTGTCGAGCTCGTTGACCATCTCCATGACGTTGACCTTGCGACGCACCTGCTGGCGGGTCTCCCAGGTGGCCTGCAGCGCCTGCGCCTCGTCGTACTCCTCGAGCTGCCAGACCGCGCGGTTGTCGTCGCGATAGACGGCGCGCTGCGCGTCCAGGCGCCTGTGGAACTCGGGCAGGTCCAGCGCCAGCAGCGAGTGCCCGAGCTCGACGCCCAGGTTCCAGCTCAGCTGGTTGTCGCGCAGGTCGGTCTGCGCGCGGAAGGCTTCCACGCCCTGGCGTACCCAGGGGTGCGGATCGCGCGGCTCGACCTCCAGCAGCGCGCGCGCCAGGCGGTCGAGCAAGGGGCCGATGCGCGCGGGCTCGGACGCATCGAAGGGCGGATGCAGCGCCAGCCACGCCTCGCGCATGTTGGGGAAGCGCTCGATGGCCAGTTGCTCCACGCGCGCGTCCTCGAAGAGCTCGACCAGCGCGATCTGCAGCGGCGACAAGGTCTGCATCGACAGCGGACGCGACGTGAACACCAGGTGGGCGGTGCAATGGTTGGCCACCGCGCGGTACAGGTCGAGCGCGCCCACGACCTGTGCGGGCGCAGTCTCGGCCCCGAGCGGGCGCCAGTCGTCGTAGGCGTCGGCGACATGCACCACGTAGCGTTCGATGTAGGGGCGCAGACCCTCGCGCGACTCGTAGTCGCCGGCGGTGGGGCGCAGGAACACGTCGCGCCCCCAGAGGGCGCGCAGATAGATGTTGAGCCGGCGCTGCACGTTGACGAACAGCGTGCCCTTGCGCTCCTGCTGCAGCACCGAAAGCGCGTCGGGGCTGCGCAGCGAGAAATACGCGAGCTGGCCGTCGAAATCGCTCTTGTAGGCCTGCGCGCCCCACTGCGCCCAGCGCCGCAGTCCGCCCAGCGTGAGCTGCGACAGCAGGTGGTCGAGCTGCTCGAGCATCGGACGCAGGCCGCGCGGCGCCTGCGTGAGCATCAGGGACAGCACGTTCAGGTACTGCTGGAACAGCTGTTCGTCGCCCAGGCGCTGCGCCGCCTGCGGCGCGGTGCCGACGATCAGCGCCAGCACCGCGCCCGAGGTCTTCGAGGCCATGGACAGCAGGAAATTCACCAGCTCGGGCAGCACGTCCTCCCCGATGCCCCGCGCCAGCAGGGGCATGGACTGCAGGAAACTGACCACCAGTTCCTCGCCCCGCCCCAGTTGGTGCAAGGCCAGCGCGCCCTTGAGATAGTTGTCCAGCCCGCGCGCGGAGAAGGCACGCGCGGCCTCGCTCCAGGAGGCGCGCAGAAGTTCCTGCGCGCCTCCGGGCAGCTCGTCGACAAGTTCCTGGAATTCCTCGAGATGGATGGCCATCGCACGGCCGGCGCGAAGGCCGCTCAGAAGTAGGTGGTGACCGTCGCGTCCAGGGCGTCGCGCATGTCGGGATCGTCGGTGATCGGACGCACCAGCGCCATGCGGCAGGCTTCCGTGGCACCCACTCCCTGCGCGATCAGCGAGCCGGCGTAGATCAGCATGCGGGTCGACAGCCCCTCGTCCAGGCCGTGGCCCTTCAGGTTGCGCGAGCGTTCGGCGATGTGCACCAGGTTGCGCGCGATGTCCACGGCCACCCCCGACTCGTGGGCGACGATCTCGGACTCGACGTCGGCCTGGGGATACTGGAAGTCCAGCGCCGCGAAACGCTGCTTGGTGGACTGCTTGAGATCCTTCATCAGGCTCTGATAACCCGGGTTGTAGGAAATCACCAGCTGGAAATCGGGATGGGCGTGGATGATCTCGCCCTTCTTCTCCAGGGGCAGCATGCGCCGCGCGTCGGTCAGGGGATGGATGGCCACCGTGGTGTCCTGGCGCGCCTCGACCACCTCGTCCAGGTAGCAGATGGCGCCGAAACGCGCGGCCATCGCCAGCGGTCCATCCTGCCAGCGCGTTCCCTCGGCGTCGAGCAGGTAGCGCCCGACCAGGTCGCTGGCGGTCATGTCCTCGTTGCACGACACCGTCACCAGCGGTCGCCCGAGGCGCCAGGCCATGTATTCGACGAAACGGGTCTTGCCGCAGCCGGTGGGGCCCTTGAGCATCACCGGCAGGCGCACCGAGTAGGCGGCCTCGTACAAGGTCACCTCGTCGGCCACGCTGCGGTAGTAGGGCTCGGCGCCCACGCGGTAGGCATCGAGGGCGCCGTCGGCCTCCGGGGCATGCGCGGAACGCGCGGCCGCGGGCATCACGGAGCCGCCGCGTGCTCCGCGAGCATCCTGGCGGGGGGCATAGGTTCGGGCGTGGTCATCGTGTCGCATGGCGGGTCGGGGTTCGGGTTGGATGCGGCGCATGCCGCGGCGCAAGTGTAGGGGTATCGGGGCCCGGTCCCGGCCTCGACACGCGAGGCGCGGGAACTCCGGGATCCGCCGGTCTCAGTCGGGCCAGACGCGGTCCGGGAACAAGGCGCGGGCCGACGCCTGCGGCTCGCCGCCCGTGCGCGCTGCGTCGTCGCCGCGCGGTCCTGTCGGCATCGCCGGGGGGCGCTGCGCGGCGGCCCGCGGCGCCGGCTTGCGCGCTGCCTTCGCGTCGGCCTTCGCGACGGCGCTGGCGGCTTGCGATGCCGGCGCACTGGCGGTCGCCGTGCCGCGCGCCTGACGCACGCTCTCGGCGAGCTTGTCCTTGATTCGGTTCATGATGCTGGCAACTCCTCGATGATGGACTGGATTTCGTCGGCCGCGGCCTGGCCCCGCGCGCCCATCTGATACACGGACACGCCGTCCAGCGCGGCAGCGCGGTACACCGCGCGTCGGCGCACCACGGCGCGCAGCAACGGAAGCCCGAACTCGGCCAGCGCATGCTGCATCGCCGCCGACAAGGCGCTGCGTTGCTCGATCTGGTTCAGCACCAGCCAGGCGCGCAGACCGGGGTTGTCCCGGCGGGCTGCGTCGACTTCCTGTACAAGCCGCAGGCTGGCCCACAGATCCACCGGTGACGGCAGCACCGGCACCAGTGCCAGGTCGGCCGCGCGCAAGGCCTGGCTGGACGCGACGCTGTCGAGGGACGGCGGGCAGTCGAGCACGACGTGCGCGTAGGCCTTGAAGCCGCGCCGCAGGCTCGCCGCGTCCCAGCGCCCCGCCAGTTGCTTGACCGGCGCCGCGAAGGCCTGCGTGCCCGCCCCGGCCCATTGCAGCGCCGAAGCCTGCGGGTCGAGGTCGACCAGCACCGTGGGGGCCTGGCGCGCCAGACCCGCGGCCAGGTTCATCGCCAGCGTGGTCTTGCCGGCGCCGCCCTTCTGGTTGATCACGGCGAGCACGCGCGGCGCGGCCACGGCCTCAGTCCCCGCGTGCGGCCAGCGCGTCGAGCTGGCGCGTGAACTCGCGCTCACGCTCGCCCAGCGGCTCGCCCTCGGCATCCACCGTCACGTTGACATGCGTGGCGGCGAAGCTGAGGTTGCGCGGATACAGGCCGGTGCGCTCGGACAGTTCGTTCAGCGCATCCAGGAAGGCCCGCGTACGCGCGTAGTCCTCGAACTCGAAGCGCCTGAACAGCAGTGGGGGCCGGGCCTGCTCCTGCCATCCCGGCGCCGTGGGGCTCGCGGTGCTTGCGTCCGGCATCGATGGCTCCTCGGGGCGTGGCGCGTTCAGCTGCGCGTGGAGGTGATCTCGGCGTCGCGTCCGCCACCGTCGGCGTCCGGGCGCACGGGCAGCACGCCCTCGATCTCCTCGTGCACGCGGGCGATGATGTGCGCGGCCACCAGGCCGTCGCCCACGCGCTCGCAGGCGTCGGCGCCGGCGCGCACCGCCGCGTTCACCGCGCCGGTCTCGCCACGCACCAGGGTGGTCACGTAGCCGCCACCGACGAACTGCCGCCCCACCAGGCGCACCTCGGCGGCCTTGCACATCGCGTCGGCGGCCTCGATGGCCGGCACCAGTCCGCGCGTCTCGATCATTCCCAGGGCAATGCCCGTCACGTTTGCCATTGCTGTCATTCCCTACGTTGCCCCGGGACCTTCGGACACCCTCGCCGAAGGACACCGGGAATTGGAACCAGGCGCCTCAGGCCGCCGCCGCGGTCGGCAGGATGCCCTCGACCTCGCCGTGCACGCGGGCGATGATGTGCGCGGCCACCAGGCCGTCGCCCACGCGCTCGCAGGCGTCGGCTCCGGCGCGCACCGCCGCGTTCACCGCGCCGGTCTCGCCACGCACCAGGGTGGTGACGTAGCCGCCGCCGACGAACTGGCGCCCGATCAGGCGCACTTCGGCCGCCTTGCACATCGCGTCGGCGGCCTCGATCGCCGGCACCAGGCCGCGCGTCTCGATCATTCCCAGGGCAATTCCGTTGCTCGTAGCCATGATGTTGTCCTCGATGGGTTGGATTCGTGGATGATTCGTCCGCTGCCGGATCGCCGCCGATCAGGCGTTGGGCGACGAGGGCAGCACGCTTTCGACCTCGCCGTGCACGCGGGCGATGATGTGCGCGGCCACCAGGCCGTCGCCCACGCGCTCGCAGGCGTCGGCGCCGGCGCGCACCGCCGCGTTGACCGCGCCGGTCTCGCCGCGCACCAGCGTGGTGACGTAGCCGCCGCCGACGAACTGGCGCCCGATCAGGCGCACTTCGGCGGCCTTGCACATCGCGTCGGCGGCCTCGATGGCCGGCACCAGTCCGCGCGTCTCGATCATTCCCAGGGCAATGCCCATGCGTTCAGCCATTTTTCACTCCTCGATGAATGGAAAGAATTCCCGTACCCCGGCGCCCGTTCGCGCCCCTCGCCCTTCGCCCATGGTCACGCTACGGCTCCCATGCGTCGATGATTCCGCAGATGGTCAGGTCGGTGGTCACCGAGCGTTGCGGCATCGCCAGGCGCGCCGCGCTGCCCAGGGTGGTGAACACCCACTTGCCGATCGGCGCGCCGACCGGATCGGTCGCCACCTCGATGTTGCCGCGCTGACCTTGCAGCACGCGCAGCGATGCCGTCTGCAACCCCGGCGCCCGGCGGGTGCAGACCAGTTCGTCCTTGACTTGCCAGATTTCCATCACGCCTCCGGATTCCAGCGGTCGATGATCCCGACGATGGTCAGGTCGGACGGAAAATCCTTGCTTCCCGCGGCGTCGCGCGCGGCCGACGAGCCCACGCACAGCACCCAGTCCCCCGGCACGCAGCCGACGGCGTCCACCGCCACCGAACGCGTGCCGCCAGGCTTGTCCTGCACCACCAGCAGCGGCCGATGGCCGAAGCTGTCGATGCGATTCGTCGACACCAGGGTTTTTTCCACTCGCATGATGCGCATATGCGAGCTCCTCAGTGCGCCGACCCGGAGTCCGGGTCCTGGAGAAATTCGCAACATTCCTGGCCCTGGCGATCGCTCAGCGCCATGCGGCAATGCAGCAGCCCCTGCTCGGCCAGCGCCTGGTAGCGCGCGACGATGGCGTCGCGAACCCGCCGCGCGCGCAGCGCCGCGCGTTCGCGCGAGCCGGGCACGCGCGAGCTGTAGGTGAAGTGCACCAGGATGGGAACCGACAAGCCCTGGCGCAGGTTCAGGGCGCGGAAAATGCGCATGCCCACGTCCAGGTCCGCGGCGCCCTCCTCGACGGTGTCGAGATGGGCGAAATAGAACAGGTTGCGCAGCTGCAGCTCCGGCAGGGTCTCGCCGGCGCACACGAACTCCTCGTCATGTCCGATGACCGCGTAGCGCCCGGCGTGGTGCCGGATCACGTACTCGATCTGCGACAGGTTGGCCTCGGCCAGCGCCAGCACCAGCCGGCGCATGCCGTCGCGCATGGTGCCGTAGCCCTGGCCCCAGCCGTCCATGTGCTGCAGCTCGTCGATGCGCGCCGCGATGCGTTCGCGCGCGTCCTGCGCATCCAGGCCCAGGCTGTCGCGGTACAGCTCCGCGGTGTCGACGTAGCGGTAGGCGTTGACGTCGCCGTCGCCGTCGGGCAGGTGGATGCGCAACGCGTCCAGGTCGGTATCCAGCCCGATGAGCAGCACGTCCGGGGCGGCGCCCACGCCGTGGCTGCGCTCGATGGCCACGCGCAGTTCGTCCAGGCGCGCCGCCGCCGACTCCACGGCCTGGCGGTCGTTGCTGGCGTGGAAGGCACAGCCCTGTTGGGTCGAGTGCGCGCTGCTGAAGTGATAGATGGCGATCTTCAGGTAGCGCAGGCCCTGGCGCGCGCCCGGCAGATGGTCGAAGGCGCCGTTGAGCCGCTCGAGCTCGCGCTGCGCCCAATCGGCCATGTCGGCCTCGACGTCGAACATGGCGCCGGCATAGGCCTTGACCAGCACATGCTCGTCCTGCGCCATGCGCAGCACGTAGGGCACCACGCCCTGCAGCCTGCCGTCGGCGCAGGGCGAGATGTCCACCGTGTGGAACCCGCACTCCGCGAGCAGCGCGGCCTGCAGCGGCAACGCGTCGCGCCAAGGCGCCTGTTCCTGCGCGGCCAGGCGCACGCATTGGCGCGCCGCGTGGAACTGGCAATGGGCGTGCAGCGCGCGCATGTCCAGCCCGCGCACCCAGGCATTGCGCAGCAGCTCGCCGGGCAGCTCCCATTGAAGGCGCTGCAAGGCGATGCGCTGGGCCTGGTGCTCGAAATCGGGTTCATGCTGCAACGCAGAGATGCCGCGCAGCATGTCGACAATGCCGGCAAAGCGTGCGCGCACGCCCTGCTCGTAGGCGAACAGCCGCTGGTTGGCCTGGTCGTCGACCAGCGCATGGCGACAGTCCTGGCCCGGGCCGAGCACGCAGGCCGGATTGCCGGGCGCAACGTCGCGCGGCGCGCTCGGTGCACCGCGTGTCTGCATGGCGACGCGTCGCTTGAGGGTGTTCATGGCATGGCGTCCCGTCTCAGCCCCGCGCGCCGCCGGAGACCGTCACCACGGCTCCACGCTCGGTGCTGCCGGAGGAACCGGTGACGCGCGAGGCCGGCACCTGGGGACGCTCGGTCTCCCGTTGCGCCGCGGCGCTGGCGCCGGCGCCGCGCGGCTGTCCGCGCAGCGAGGGATTGCGGCTCAGCGCCGACGGGCCCTCGGTGCCGGTGACCCGCGAGCGCTCCATCCACACGTCACCGGAGATGCGCGGCCCCTGCTGGCTGCCCTCGCCGCTCAGGCGCTGCGCCGCGCGCTGCGGCGCCTCGGCGTTCGCCCGCGGCGCGGACGCGGCCTCGGGACGGCGGAATTCCGGCGTGCCCGTGATCAGACCCTGCGCCTTGTTCACCGGGCCCGTGATGCGCTCGGTACCCATCGCGCTGCCGGTGATGGCCTTGCCCCGCTCGCGCCCCAGCGCGGCATGCCCGGGAGTGAGGATGCTGAAGCCCTCCGGGGGCTCGGCCAGGGCCTCGGCGAACGGCGCCACGCGCACCCTCGGTGCCGGCGCGGGACAGGAGGCGGGGCGATTGTCCTCGCCCACGTACGGCGTGCCGGTGACGCCCCCGCAGGCGCCTCGCTCGTCGCCGGTGGTCGCCGCGCCGCCGCCACCCGGGCGATCCCCGGTGACCGCCCGCGCGGGAAGGACCATGCCGTGGCTGCCGGCGACGGCCGGCGCACGCGACGACGCGGCCGGGCGCGGCTGGATGCTGGTGGAACCTGAAGCGGTGACGCGCGTGCACCCCTGGCGCTCGTCACCGACCGATTTTGGGCGCGCGCTCGCCTCCCGTGCTTCGTCCACGGCCGCGTTGGCGGCACCGAAGTCGCGCATGTTGAAGTACTGGTTGCCGGTCACGGCGCGGGTCGAGCCCGCCTCGTTGCCGGTGACCTGCACGTCGCGCCCCAGGTTGCTGCCGGTCACGCGCTGGCCGTCGCGGCTGGACATCACGCTGACCTTGCGCGGCTGCTCGGGCGCCGGCGTGCCGCACGCGCCCTGAAAATGTTCCGACGACAGGTACTGGATGCCGGTGACGGGGCGGCAGTTGCCGGGCTCGTCGCCGGTCATGCGCCGTCCCGCATCGACGTTGGTGCCGGTGACCGCGCGGCCGGCGGCGGTGTGGGTCACGATCACCTTCTCGGGCGCGTCGTCCGTGCCCGCGGCCAGGTAGCGCGTACCGGTGATCGACCGGTCTGCCCCCTGTTCGCCACCGGTGACCCGCGCAGGACGGTCGAGCAGCGTGCCGGTGAAGGACTGCCCGCGCTCGGTGCGCCCCGCCAGCACCTTGCGCGCGCCGGGAGCCGGCCGCGTGGTGCACAACTGTTCGAACTGCTCGGTGCCGATGTACTCGGTCCCGGTGACCGCGCGGCAGGCTCCGGGCTCGTTGCCGGTGACGCGCTTCGAACGCTCGACCTGGGTGCCGGTGACGCGCTGGCCGGACAGGGTGTGGCCTTCCTCGACCTTGGGCACGACACCGCCGGACTCGCGCTGACGCACGCGCCCGCTGGGCTTGCCGCCCGAGGCCTGGCCGCGGCCCTCCCGCGACAGGGTCTGGCGCCGCTGCATGGCGGCGCGCCGCCCCTGCGCGAACTGGACCGGCACCAGCGCGTGGGCCGGCACCGAGGCCGGTGCCGACGCGGCACCCGCCGCGCAGCCGCAGCCGGGGCCGCCCTGGCAATCCGCGGCCGCAGCGACGGAGGGCCCGACGGCGGCGCGGCTCGGGGCCTGAGGCGTCGTCGCGGCGGCCGCGGGCGATCCGGATGGGCCCGCCGCCTTGCCTTGCAGCGACAGCGCCAGGCGCCGGGCGCGTGCCGGGTTCAGCGTCGCCGTCGGCTGCACCGAAACGGCACTCGCGCCGGCATGGGAGACCACCTGGGCGGCGGTCTGGACACCTGCGCCGTCGTCGGCGCGTCGCGCGCGATGGGCGGCGGGCGCCGTGGCGGCGCCGCCCTTGCCGCGCAGTGCCATGGCCTGGCGGCGCTGAAGGGCCAGCTCACGACCCGAGAGGGTCGCTTGCGCGTGGCCGGCAGCGGGATTCGTCATGGAAGACCTCGGTTCGTTGGATTCTCGACACGGCGCGGCGCGCACGGTGGCGCGCCGCGCACGCATCAGCGATAGACCACGAAGGCCGCGCCCTGGCTCTGGGAGTAGTTGTCGTAGGCCACGAAACGCACCATGTGATCGGGGAACTCGCGGTGGCAGGACTCGATCTCCGCCAGCACGGCATCCACCGACTGCTCGCCGAACATCGGCAGTTTCCACATGTACCAGAAGCTCACTTTCGCGAGGGTGCCCTTCTCGGTGTGCTCGATCGCCGGGTTCCATCCCTGCGCGATGGCGTAGGCGATCTGCCGACGCACCTGGTCGGGGGTCATCTGGGGCAGGTAGGAGAAGGTCTCGTACTTGTTGGTTGCTTTGTAGGCTTGCACGTTAGCCATGATGGATTCCTTGTCAGAAAGAAGGATGCGGGAGCCGGACGGCCTCGATCAACGGTGGGCCACGTCGAGCTTGTCGACGGTGTCGAACTCGAACTTGATTTCCTTCCAGGTCTCCATGGCGATCTTCAGCTCGGGCGAATGCTGGGCCGCGGCGGTGAGGATCTCCTTGCCTTCCTTTTCCAGCTGACGGCCTTCGTTGCGCGCCTGCACGCAGGCTTCCAGCGCCACGCGGTTGGCCGCAGCCCCGGCCGCGTTGCCCCAGGGGTGCCCCAGGGTGCCGCCGCCGAACTGCAGCACCGAGTCGTCGCCGAAGATGCTGACCAGCGCCGGCATGTGCCAGACGTGGATGCCGCCCGAGGCGACCGCGAAGGACCCGGGCATCGAACCCCAGTCCTGGTCGAAGAAGATGCCGCGCGAGCGATCTTCCGCCACGAAGGATTCGCGCAGCAGGTCGATCCAGCCCAGGGTCGACGCACGGTCGCCTTCGAGCTTGCCGACCACGGTGCCGGTGTGCAGGTGATCGCCGCCCGACAGGCGCAGGATCTTGGTCAGCACGCGGAAGTGGATGCCGTGGTGCGGGTTGCGGTCGAGCACCGCGTGCATCGCGCGGTGGATGTGCAGCAGCATGCCGTTGTCACGGCACCATTGCGCCAGGCCGGTGTTGGCGCAGAAGCCGCCGGTGATGTAGTCGTGCATGATGATCGGCGCGCCGATCGACTTGGCGTACTCCGCGCGCTTGAACATCTCGTCGGGCGTGGGCGCCGTCACGTTCAGGTAGTGGCCCTTGCGCTCGCCGGTCTCGGCCTCGGCCTTCAGCGTGGCCTCCTGCACGAAGTCGAAGCGCTGCTTCCAGCGCATGAAGGGCTGCGAGTTGACGTTCTCGTCGTCCTTGGTGAAGTCCAGGCCGCCGCGCAGGCATTCGTACACCGCGCGCCCGTAGTTCTTCGCCGACAGACCCAGCTTGGGCTTGATGGTGCAGCCCAGCAGCGGACGCCCGTACTTGTTCATCACGTCGCGCTCGACCTGGATGCCGTGGGGCGGGCCGTTGCAGGTCTTCACGTAGGCGATCGGAAAACGCACGTCCTCCAGGCGCAGCGCGCGAATGGCCTTGAAGCCGAACACGTTGCCCACCAGCGAGGTGAACACGTTGACCACGGAGCCTTCCTCGAACAGGTCGATCGGGTAGGCGATGAAGGCATAGAAACAGGTGTCGTCGCCGGGAACGTCCTCGATGCGATAGGCGCGGCCCTTGTAGTAGTCCAGGTCGGTCAGCAGGTCGGTCCACACCGTGGTCCAGGTACCGGTGGAGGACTCGGCGGCCACCGCGGCCGCCGCCTCCTCACGGTCCACGCCTGCCTGCGGCGTGATCTTGAAACAGGCCAGGAGGTCGGTGTCGAGAGGGGTGTACTCGGGCATCCAGTAGGTCTGCCGATACTCCTTGACGCCAGCCTGATAGGTCTTCACTGCCATGTCGATGACTCCTTTGCGATGAGGGGGCGGAAGCGGTCCTTCGAGGGACGGCCGGCCCTTCGGAGCATTCCGGCCCTGCTGAAGATGGCGTAACCATAATCGCCCACTTAAATAAGGGCAATTTACATCTGCAACAGGTCTCTTAAATTTTTCTAACTCATACGCAGTTCCAGCTCAGTCGCGGAACTTGACCAGGCGCCCGACCTGGATATCCGAGACGAACACCACGCCCGAATGAGCCTCGAAAAAGGGCTGGAAGCCTTCGAGCAGCGGGTCCACCAGTTCGGCCGGCACCGCGGCGATGATCATGATCAGCACGTCGTCCTCGTTGAACATGAGGTGGCCCTCGTACAGGCCGTGGCTTCCCTTGCCCGACAGGTTGCCGACGATGGTGTAGCCCTTGACGCCCGCCCGGTCGAGCAGGTCGGTGGCGAACTCTCGGTGCGCGCCCTCGAGGATGATTTCCAGCTTTTTCAGCGGGTACAGCTTCACGGCATTCATGCGGCGATTTCCTCCGGCGGGATGGCGGCCAGCGCGGGACGTTCGTTCCAGCGCCCGTGCTCGTAGACATGCGGCTTGTAGCCCTGCGTGGGGTCGAGCACGATCGCGCGCACCCAGCCCCCCTGCACCAGGTTCTTCACCTTGACCACGCTGTTCAGCGCGCGCGCGGCCATGTCCAGCGGCGCCTCGATCAGCGCCACCAGGCGCATCGGTTCGTGATAGGGACGCCCGCCGCGCATCACCGTCTGCATCGGCAGCCCGGTGCGCAAGTCGCCGAGGTTGCCGGTCATCACGCCGAAGCGTCCGGCGACGTTGTGGTAGGCCTTGCTGCCGCTGCCGAAACGGTCGTTGTCGACGGTGGAGAAAAAGTGCTCCAGGTTGATCCATTGCCCGACCACCACGGGGGCCGACAGCAGGTTTTCCAGCAGGCGTCCCTTCGGATCGCAGCGCCAGTCGTAGGACAGCAGGAAGGAGCGTCCCTGCAGATCGGTGCCCTGGGTCAGGCCGCGCCGGCCGACCACGGCGTACACGTTGTTGGCCAGGCCCCACTCGGGACGGGTCTGCGCCCAGTCCACCGCCATGCGGCGAGCGATGCGCTCGGCACGCGCCGGGCTCGTGTCGCGCCGCGCATCCAGCAGGCGCGGCACCCGTTCGGCGGCCGCCAGGCGCGAGGCCGCGCGCAATCCGTTGCGCAGGCGCTCGAGATAGACCAGGTGACGCGGCGGCAGCAGGTCGACGTCGTGCAGTTCCACCTCGTCGGTCGTCGTGGTGTGGATGGCGGGCACGAACCAGGTGTCCTCGGGGATGTCGATGCCGCGTTCGCGCAGGCGCTGGCGCACCTCGGCCCTGTTCGCCATCTGCGCCAGCACGCGCGCGTTGACCAGTCCGGGGCCGCCGCCGCATGCGCCGCAGTCCAGCGCCGATTCGTAGGGGTTGTTGGTCGTGCTCTGGGCATGCCCGACGACCAGCACGAAGCGCGAGAACACCCGCGTCAAGCCGATCATGGTCAACGCCGTGTAGACGTACTGGACCTGTTCCTCCAGCGCATAGCCGATGCGCGCCAGGCGCACCATCTGGTAGTTGGCGTAGTCCGGATCGACGCGATAGACGTCGCGCAGGCGCTGCACGAAATCGGCCTCGCGCGCTGCGTCGATGTCGAACTCGGCGCGCAGCCGGGTGGCTCCGTCGCGCTTGCGCAGCGCGGTCTCGCGCAGTTCGCGGATCAGCTCGTCGTCGACCCGCTCGCGCTCGATGCCCAGCTCGGCGCGCAGCGCCCGCACGATCATCGCTCGCTGCAGGGTGCGAATGATGGAGTCGGCGTGCTCCCGGCTGAGCTTGTCCAGCAGCAGCCGGGTCGGCGCTCGCGGCACCTGCAGGCGCCCGCGCCAGCGGCTGTAGCCCAGCGGCGCCATCGTCTTGCCGAACAGATCCAGGCCGAACAGCACCCCCAGCGCCTCCACGGTCACGTAGGGCGACAGCAGGGAGCTCTTCAACTCGTGCAGCACATGCCCCAGGGTGCCGAGGAAGTCCTCGTTGTCCGGATGCAGAGCCGAGGGAAGCTCCAGCACCAGGTTGCGCGGAGTGACCACCGCCGGGCACAAATGGGTCTCGCTGCCCTTGCCGTAGCCCAGGAAGCCGACCGGCACCCCGAAGAAGCCGGCGATGCCGAAGGTCTGGTAGTCCCCGATCCGCTCCAGGTTGCGCCGATAGGGTTCCGATCGCACGTCGATGCAGAACAGCGCCTGCGCGAACGGGCGCTTGCCCGGCACCGGCTCGGCCGGCACGCGCAGCCCCTGCAGCAGGCGCGAAATCGCGCGCGCCTCCATCGCCTCGGTCCACAGCATCCCCTCGCGGGTCGAGAACTCGCGCAAGCCCTGCATCAGCCCGCGCAGCGCATCGGCGTCCAGGCACGCGAGCTGCCGCTCGGCGTCGCCGCCCGCCGCATGCGCCAGTTCACGCAATTCCTCGGCCTGGGCCCGTGCGCGCTGCTCGCGCCAGCGCGGCCAGTAGACCGCGAGCAGCGCGGCGCAGCGCGCCTCGTCGCCGCGCTCGACGGCGTCCTCGATGCGATGCGCCCAGGCCGGCACGACCTCGCCGCTGTACAGCGCATCGCGCAACACCGCCGAGGCCGTGCGCGCGTGCAGCAGCTCGCGCAGTTCGCCCAGGCTGGCCGGGGTGCCGCGCTGGCGGCGGCTTTCCTGCAGCAAGGCCAGGCCCAGCAGCAGACGAATCGCCAGCAGGTCGACGATATCCGCCGGATGCTGGCGTGCCCAGTGGTAATGCTTGGCCGACGAACGCCAGCGCACGAAACCGGTCCATCCATGCAACCGGGTGAGTTCACGCGTGAAGTAGGCCGACCAGTCCTCGGGCTCGATGCCCAGCGCGTCCATCACCAGCACCACGGCCGCCTCGGCGTCCACCGCCTGGTCCAGCAA
This sequence comes from Pseudomonadota bacterium, assembly GCA_021848345.1. Classification (GTDB taxonomy): domain Bacteria; phylum Pseudomonadota; class Gammaproteobacteria; order Burkholderiales; family Burkholderiaceae_C; genus Thiomonas_A. Next base: position 21,622 of record JAJZUV010000004.1, read on the forward strand.
CCGGCGCAACTGCAATCCGCGCACGAACATGCGCGCGTTGCGCCGCGCCAGCTCGCTCCAGGCCGCGAACAGGCCCCGCTCGCGCCCGGGCATGCGCCACGAGGACTGGTCCTCGTCGAAAAAGTCCAGGCAGCTCTTGACCAGCAACTCGTCGAGTTCCTCGGCCAGGCGGGTTCCCCACAGCGCGTCCACGCATTCGGGCAAGGGCCGCGAGGCCGGAAAGCGCGGCGCCAGCCAGTCGCGCAGCGCCAGCGGCGACGGCGCCGTGTGGTCGAGGGCCTCGCCGCGCAGGACCGCCGCCACGTCTTGCGGCAGGGCCCCGGGGACCAAGGCATCGCGGTCGTGCGGCGCGGCGCACAGCGCGCGCAGCCAGCGCGTCCAGTCGACGCCGGGCACCTCGGGCAGCGCCTGCGCGGCGCGCGCGATACCGGCCGCCAGCGCGTCGTCGTCGACCTTGCCCGCCGCCTGCCAGGCCTGGTATTGCGTGCGCGGCAGGAACATGCGGGCGTGAAATATGGACGCGCCTTCGCGCACCGCCCGTTCGAAGGGCATGTGCTCCAGCCCGTACAGCGGGTTGTGGTGGATGAAGGTACGCATGGGCCAGAAGTACGGCACCGGCTCGCCCGCCACGTAGGCGGTGGCTCGCACGCGCAGCCGCTGACCCAGACTCAGGACATTCACCATGTCGCGCTCCCCAGCAGGCCGGCCAGCACGAAGGCCGCGCTGGCCAGCCACCATGCGGCCAGCGCCGGGCGCCCCAGGTCGGGCGCCCTCGGCGCCGTCCAGGGCTCGCCGAAGCCGGCGCTGCGCCACAACAAGGCACCGGCCCAGCTCCACGCCAGCCAGGTCAGCAAGACCCCGGCGGCCACGCCGGGGCCCGACTGGCGCAGCAGGCCGACCAGGGCCAGGAAACCCGGGAACGGCGGCAGCGCCAGCACCGCCAGCAGGCACGAGGCCAGCGCCGCGCCCCATCTCGGATAGGCGGCCGCCACATTGCCGCGCAGCCCGAGGTAGGCCGCGCCCACCCGGCGCTGCATGGCTCCCGCCAGCAGGGTCAACAGCACGGCCGGCACCAGCAGCGCGGCCGCCAGGCCGAGCAGGCCGCTGCCGGCGACGCCGTGCAACCACGCCAGCCAGACCAGGGCGCCGGCCGACACCGCCTGCAGGCGCGCCCACACGAACAGTTCACGCACCCCCAGAAGGCGCCAGGCATACAGCAGCGCGCTGCCCAGCGCCAGCCACTGCAGAGCCGAACGCCAGGCCGGCGGCGGGGCGACGCGGGTCAACAGCAGCGCGCCAAGGGCCGGCAGCACCAGCAGGCCGAGGGCGCGCAGCGCCGGCGTGCGCGCGGCGTCGAACAGCGCGCCGCCGAGCATGCTCAGCGGAAACAGTCCTGGCAGCAGCAGGGCCGCGGCGATCATCAGCAGCATGCGTGGCTCCTCATAACCAGCGCAGCGCGAGATTGACTCGATGCGCGGCGCGTTCGGCGAAGCGCGCCATGAGCGCGTAGACGTCGATCAGGTAGAGCTCGCGCGAGAACAGGGCGTAGAGATTCAGATAGATCGCGTTCCACAAGGAGCCGCTCCGGCCCTGCAGGTTCAGCGACTGGGCGTAGAAGGTGAGCAGCCAGGCGCCCACCAGCACCAGCGCGAGCAGCACGCTCATGAGGTCGAAGGCCACCAGGTTGATGCCCGCCGCCGCGTACAGGGCGTCGCGCATGGCGGGCTCGGGGTACAGGAAGCGCTCGAACAGATGGCCCACGACGGTGTAACCGGCCACCACCACCAGCAGCGACAGGAACACCAGCACCATCGATCGCCAGGGGTTGTCGCTGGGCAGCTTGTAGATGGAAAAGAACATCTGCGCGCCCGTCACCCAGCCGAAGAACAGGAGCACGACGGCCCCCTGCTTGTGGAAGAAGTCGGCCGCCACCAGCCAGTGCGACAGACCCAGCACCAGCGCCGGAACGAACACGGTGATCGCCGCCGCCAGCAACCACGGCAGGCGCGCCGTCTGTGCCGGCCGGTGCTCGACCACGAAGGTGTAGATGTCGTCGGGCGGCACGCCGTCGTCGTGCCGGGCCTGGCCGATGACCCCGCCGGAATTCAGGAACAGCGTGGCCTTGAACAGCCCGTGCGCGATCAGGTGATAGACGGCGAGCGAAAACGCGCCCACGCCGCACTCCATGATCATGAAGCCCATCTGTCCCATGGTGGAGTAGCCCAGCGACTTCTTGATGTCGTTCTGCGTGAGCATCAGCGCCGAACCGAGCAGCGCGGTCACCAGCCCCACCACGAAACACAGGTGCAGCACGAGAGGCACGTGCACGAACAGTGGAGCGAAGCGGTTGAGCAGGAACCCGCCGGCGTTGACGATGCCGGCATGCATCAGCGCCGACACCGGAGTCGGTCCGTCCATCGTGTAGGGCAGCCACACGTGCAGCGGGAATTGCGCCGAGCGCACGAAACCGGCGCATGCGATCAGCAGGCCGGCCGCCGGCAGCACCGGAACACCGCCCAGTTGCAAGGAGGGATGCGCCGCGATGCGCTCGAACAGCACGGACAGCTGCCAGCTGCCGTAGGCCTGGCGCAGCAACAGCGCGCCCCCCAGCAAGGTCGCATCGCCGAGGCGATTGACCATGAAGGCCCAGAAGGCGTAGCGCCCCGGCGCCGCGCGCGAACGGTCCTCGCCGAGCAGGAAGAACAGCAACTGGCCGACCAGCAGCCAGGCAGCGACCAGGCTGATCATGTCTCCGGCGCTCACCAGCAGCAGCAGGGCCGCCGTCATCAGGTCGAGCAGGCCGAAAAAGCGCCCGTAACCGGGTTCGTCGGCCATGTAGTTGAACGCGTACACGTGCACGACCAGGCTGATGCTCGAAACCACCAGGGCCAGCGCCAGGGTCAGCGGATCCAGCAACAGCATCACCGGGGTATGGGGCAGTCCCGGCGCCGGGATCGCGCCGGCGCCCAGGTAGCGCAGCAGCAGGGCCAGCCACGACAGTGCGCTGAGCGCCACCGCCGCGATGCTGGCTCGCGCCGCGCCGCGAGCCCGAGCCGGCGGCGCCGTCAGCGCGGCAACGGCCGAGGCCATCGGCAAGGCCAGGGCGGTCACGACAGTGGCATCGGTCCAGGACATCGGCGCTAGGCCCAGGGTGCGGTTGGTCGGCGGGTCGGTTCGCGGCAGGGCGAGGAACCGATACCCGTGGGGGCTTCCCAACGGGATCGGCCGACACATCCTAAATTCGCACTTTGATAAAGAAAATTAACAATTTCTATTCTGTACTTAAAAACTTCTACATTGAGAATCCTCCCGGGTTCGCGCTCGTGACGTGGATCGCGCGCGGCTGGCGTGAGTGCAAGCGCGCCGCCGACGGCCGCGCGCGGCTACCATGCGCAACGGAACCGACCATGCAAACCCTCGACCGCCTGCGCTCAGGAACCCGCCGCGGCGGCATCCTGCTGTGGATGCTGCTGGCGGCCTACGTCTGCGCTCCGCTTGCGTCGGCGATGCAGCCGGGCGCGCGCACGGTGATGGTTCCCTTCTGTGCCGCGCGAGGCGTCGTGGCCGGGCACCCGGCTCCGGTCCCGCGCAGCATCGCGCTGCGCTTCGCGGGAGCCCACGCGGGCGCCTCCGGCGGCCTCGCGTTGCCGGCGCCCATGCAGTCCAGCCTGCCTGCGCGCCGTCCCGAAACGGGTGTCCTCGCGCCGCCTCGCTCCGCGCCGAAGGCCGTCCCGCTCAGCCGGCTGCCGCCATCGCGCGCACCGCCGGCGTCCACCACGCCGTCCTGAAATCGCGTGTTCGCCCCCACCGGCTCGCAGGCCCACCCGAACCCTGGGTACGGCACCCGCCGGCGGTGAGGCTTCGCACGTCCAGCCGGCCGCGGGCTCACCGGTGCATCGGCCCCGCGAGATCCAGGCTTTCCCAGACTTTCCCAGACTTTCGCATCTGCCGTTCCACGACATCCAGGAGTTCACCATGCCCTTGCTCTCCCCTGCCTCCACGCTTGCCCGCCGCGCCTGCCTGAGCCTGCTCGCCGGCGCCGCGCTCGGCCTGAGCGCGCCAGCCTTCGCCCGCAACGACGCGCCGGTGCGCGTCGACGACGCCTGGATTCGCTGGCTGCCCGCCGGGCTGCCCGCCGGCGGCTACATGAACCTGCACAACGACTCGGCGCGGCCGGTGGCGCTGGTCGGCGCATCCAGCCCCGACTACGAGGAGGTCATGCTGCACCACAGTGTGATGAAGGACGGCACCATGCAGATGCTGCCGGTGTCCAGCGTGGAGATTCCCGCGCACGGCGAACTGCAGTTCAAGCCCGGCGGCTACCACATCATGCTGATGAAGGCCCGCCACGAAGTGCACCCGGGAGACCAGCTGCCGCTGACCCTGCGCTTCGCCGACGGCGAGCAACTGCGGGTGCAGTTCGAGGTGCGCAAACCCGGGGCCACGGGCTACGCGCCGGCGCACGGCGGCATGCCCGGCATGCCGATGCCCCAGTCGGGCAAGTGAGCCATCGGCCGCGGCGACCGCCGCGGCCGACCAGCTTCAGCGCGCGTCGCGCCAGCCTTGCTGGCGCTTGCGCGTCAGGGCCTGGGCCAGCGCCAGCGGCACCGGCTCGTTGCGGCGCCGTCCCCGGCGCTCCAACCCGAGCGCGGCAATGACCTGTTGCGGACTCGGCGCGCGCCGGGCACAAAGCCGGGCCGCGGTCAGCCGGATGTCCTGCGCGCTCGCGCGCGCGATCAGCCAGCGCAGCTGCTCGGCGTCGCGCGCGCTGTCGATGCGCACGCCGAAGCTCAGCAGATCGTCGTCTATGGCCTGTGGGTTCATCGTCGGGGCCCCCGAAGCATTCGGGATCCCGGCGCGGCCGACGCGCGGCCCGCGGGATCGGGACAGGAGCCGCACGATACCACGGCCGGGCGACCGCGCGATGAACCTTCGGCAGCCCCCGCGGCGCCGCGCTTCAGGTCCCGAGGGTCCTGGACCGAAATTCGCGCGGGGTCTCTCCATAGCGCGCCTTGAACAGGCGACTGAAGTGCGCCGGCTGGCGAAAGCCGCAGCGATAGCACAGCTCGGCGATGCCATGCGCGCGTTCGGCGGGGCTGGCCAGCAGCTCGCGGCACTTGAGAAGACGTTGCTCGAAGATCGTCGATTCGACTGAAATTCCAACCTTTCCAAGAATCTTGTACAGGTAACGCGTCGATATTCCACATCCTTGCGCAATAGCCTCGGCATCGAGCGCGGGATTGGACAGGTGCAAACGGATATAGGCCAGGATGCGCGTGCGGTGCGCGACACTCACGCTGCTGTCGGTCTCCGAGGCCTGCCCCTGCTCGCCCCGCAGCAGGAACATGGACACCAGGTCGATGAATTGCTCGCAGATGGCCGAAAGCTCGTCGTCGCGCCAGGAATCGAGATTGTCGAAAATCTGGCTGAAATAGGTACGGAGCATGGAACCCTTCAGGGAACCGGCGAGCTCCATTTTGCAAAACGATGGCAGATTCCTGCTCCGCAGCAACAATGCCGAACTGGGGATGGAGATGCTGAGACTGCGAAAGCCGCTTTCCCCATGGGCCAGCGCCTTGTACGGAAGCCCCTGGTTCATCAGATACACGCAGCCCGGCGCGACGTCGAAGCTCTCGCCGCGACGCTCGACGGTCAGCGGCCCCGACACCGGCATGCCGAAGGTATAGAACTCCTCGCTCAGGCAGGAGGCGTTGCCCCGCGTGCGCTCGATGTTCTGGCCCGCGTAGCGCAGGTCGTTGAACTGCAGTCCGGCGCGGCGCTGGTAGCGCAGGTGCCCGGTGAAATGCCGGTCCCTCGGCTGCACCTCGAAGGGGCCGAAGGCGTCGGCCATGGCGGCGCGCCAGCTGTCGCAGCGATCGATTCCGGCGATCGCCAGGCTCGTGTAGCTCATGAATGTGTCCTCCTTGCCCGGGGTCATCGGGGGGCTCTTGACCCAGGCCGCCCGTCTTCTTGCACTGCCCTGCACTGTGCCGGCAAACCGCTTGCGGCGGACTTTTCGAAGCCTACACTCGGCCCGCCTTGGAGACATCGGCATTAACCCGCGAGCCCGTTCGATGAAAACAGAGGGACACCCGGCTTCGAAAACATTTTCCGCAGACGCTGAACGCCCATTCGGGTCGCATTATCTGCGCTGCGGAGAGCACGAGATTCATTATCTCGAATGGGGCGATTTCCATAATCCCGCCATTGTCATGTGGCATGGACTCGCGCGCACCGGGCGGGATTTCGACGTACTCGCGTCGCGATTATCCGGAAGCTTCCGGGTCATCTGCCCGGACACCCTCGGGCGCGGTCTGTCGCAGTGGAGCTCGGAGCCCGCGCGCGACTACTGCATGGACGCCTACGTCGAACTGGCCACGGCCCTCGTCGAAGGCCTGGGCCTGCGTCGCCTGCACTGGATCGGAACCTCCATGGGCGGGGCCATCGGCCTGCGAGCGGCGGCCGGCCCGCTGCGCGAGCGCATCGCCACGCTGGTACTCAACGACATCGGGCCGACGCTGCCCCGGGTGGCGCTGGAACGCATCCGCGACTACGTCGCGAATCCTCCCCGATTCGACACGGTCGCCGGGCTCGAGGCCTGGATGCGCCAGGCCTACCTGCCCTTCGGCTGGCAAAGCGACCCCCAGTGGCGAAGCATGGCCGAGCACTCGCTGCGTCGCCTGCCCGACGGAGGCCTGACCCTGCACTACGACCCGGCGATCGCCTCGCAGCTCAGCGCGCGCCCCGACGACTACGAGCTGTGGGCCGCCTACGACTCGTTGCGACAGCCGGTGCTGCTGCTGCGCGGCGCCGATTCGGACCTGCTGACCCCGGACGTCGCCGAGGCGATGACCCGGCGCGGACCGCGCGCCAGACGGGTGGATTTCGCCGGCTGCGGACACGCGCCGGCCCTCAACGTGGACGCACAGATCCACGAAATCGAACGGTTCCTGCATGCGCAGGCTGCCGACGGCATCACCCTGACCTCCAGGAGACAAACCCCATGAAGATTCGCCTCATCGCCTGCGCCGTCGCCGGCGCCTTCGGCCTCGCACCCCTGGCCAGTGCCAGCACCGGAGTCCAGCTCTACGGCACCATCGACCTCGGCGTGACCCACTTCACAGGACTCGCTCCCTCGTCGGGCGGCGCGCCCGGCCAGACGGCGAGCACCACCGGCCTGAGTTCGGGCGCCCAATCCGCCTCGCGCATCGGCATTTCCGGCAGCGAGGACCTGGGCGACGGCCTGGTCGCGCTGTTCCGGGCCGAGACCGGCTTCTGCGCCAGCGGAGGCCAGCTCGGCGCCGGCGCGGCGGGCTTCGCGGGGCGCGCGACCACCGGCGACAGCGCCTACTGCAGCGGCACCGGCTTCATGGGCCGCCAGGACTACGTCGGGCTGGCCGGCGGCTTCGGCACCTTCCTGGCCGGACGCCTGATGAACCTGGCCTACCTGAACGAGAAGGCCGCCGACCCCTTCTCGATGGGCATGACCGGCAACTACAACAACATCAACACTGAATTGTCGGGCGCCGCGCTGGAGACCAACCAGACCCTGGCCTACGTGTCCCCCGTGTTCCACGGCTTCAACACCACACTGGGCTATGCCTTCAACGTGCTGCCGAACGACTACATCGTCCCCGGCACCCACGAGCAGCAAAACGCCGTGAAGACCTGGGTGGCCGGGGTGAACTACCGTTCCGGCGGCGCCTTCGCCGCGGTCGACTTCCAGTTGCTGAACGACTTCGTCGCGCCGCCCGGCGGAAACGGGCTGCAGACCGGCGCGCTGAAGATGTACCAGGTGTCCGGCGGCTACGACTTCGGCGTGCTCAAGCTCAGTGCGCTGTACGGGCACACGCGGATGGACTATTTCAGCGGCGACAACACCTCCTGGCTGCTGGGCGCGACGATTCCGGTGGGCGCCGGCGACGTCCTGGCTTCGCTGGACGAGAGCAAGTTCGGCATGGGCGACGCCGCCGCGCCGCGCGCCAAGCAGTACGCGATCGGCTACACCTACTCGCTGTCGAAGCGCACTAACCTGTATGCCTCGTACGCCCATGTCAGCAACGACGTCGGCTCGACCCGCGCGGTCGGCGACGCCACCGACGGCTTCACCGGCGTGTCCGGCCAGGGCTCCACCGGCATGGCTGTCGGCATCCGCCACGATTTCTGAATCCCGCAGAGGAGACATCGCATGAAGACCTTGCACAAAACCCTGGGCGCGCTGCTCGCGGCGCTGCCCCTGCTGGCCCCCGTGGCGGCCCGCGCCGCCGCGGCGCCGCCCATCCAGATCGCCCACGTCTACGGCAAGAGCGGCCCGCTGGCCGTGTACGGCGACCAGATCCAGCGCGGCCTTGAGCTCGGCCTGGACTACGCCACCCAGGGAACCGGCGAAGTGCTGGGGCGCAAGCTGGTGCTGCGCGTGCTCGACGACCAGGGCAAGGCCGGACGCGCGCGCGCCCTGGTGCAGCAGGAAATGGCCGACCCGCAGGTCGCGCTGGTGACCGGCCCGGTGAACTCCGGCAACGACCTGGCGGTGCTGCCGCTGGCGGCGCAGTACCACAAGATCATCCTGCCCGAGGGCGTGGCCGACTCGATCACCGGCAAGGACTTCAACCCCTACGTGTTCCGCATCGGGCGCAATTCCTCGCAGGACGCCATCGCGCAGGCGCTGGCGCTGGGCGGCAAGGGGGTGTGCGCCTCCGTGCTGGCGCCCGACTATGCCTTCGGGCACGACGGCGCGGCGGCCTTCAAGACCGCGCTGCAAGGCGTGGGCGGGCGCGTGATCTCGGAGGAATTCCTGCCCGGCGACACCACCGACTTCACCGCCGGCGGCGAACGCCTGATCAACGCCCTGAAGGGCGCCAGCGGCTGCAGCGCCAAGGACATTTTCGTGATCTGGGCCGGCGCGGCCAACCCCTTCGGCGGGCTGCAGGCGCTGAACCCGCAGGCCGCGGGCATCCACATCACCTCGGGCGGCAACATCCTGCAGGCGCTGGCCCTGTACAAGCCGGTGGTGGGCATGCAGGGGGCCGCGTACTACTACTTCAAGCTGCCCCACAACCCGGTCAACGACTGGCTGGTGGCCGAGCATTTCAAGCGCTACAAGTCTCCGCCCGACTTCTTCACCTGCGAGGGCTTCGCCGAGGCGCAGGCCATCGTGGCGGCGCTGCGCAAGGCGGGATCGACCTCCACCCCGGCATTGATGAAGGCGCTGGCGGGCCTGCGCTTCGAGTCGCCCAAGGGTGAGATCACGATTCGCCCCCAGGACCACCAGGCGATGCAGGACATGTACCACTTCGAGGTGGTGCTCGATCCCGCGGCCACCTTCAGCGGCGGCGTGGCGCTGAAACTGGTCGACGTGATTCACGCGAGCCAGATGCATGTGCCCATCGAGAATCGCTGAGCCCTCCGCGGAGGCTCCGGCGGCCGTCGAGGCGCGCGGCCTGACCGTGCGCTTCGGCGGCCACGTGGCGGTGCGCGAGGTCTCGTGCGCCCTGCCGCGCGGCTCGCTCACCGCCATCGTCGGCCCCAACGGGGCCGGCAAGACCACCTTCTTCAATCTGCTGTCGGGCCAGATCCGGCCCACCGCGGGAACCATCCGTCTGTACGGGCAGGACGTCACCGCGCTGTCGGCGGCGCAGCGCGCGGCGCTGGGCATCGGGCGCGCCTTCCAGCTCACCACGTTGTTCCCGGCGCTGAGCGTGCTGGACAACGTGCGCCTGGCGCTGGCGCGGCTGCGCGAGCGCAGTTGGCGCCTGCTGGATATCGCCGCCGACGACGCGCCGGGCATCGAGCAGGCGCGGCACTGGCTCGAACGCACGCACCTGCTGCAGCGCGCGCACGAGCCGGCGGCGCAGCTGTCGCATGGCGACCAGCGCAAGCTGGAAGTGGCCATGCTGCTGGCCATGCGCCCGCGCGTGTTCATGTTCGACGAGCCGACCGCGGGCATGAGCGTGGACGAGGTTCCGGTGATCCTGGAACTGATCCAGGAGATCAAGGAAGACCCGATGAACACCGTGCTGCTGGTGGAACACAAGATCCAGGTGGTGCACAGCCTGGCCGACCGCATCCTGGTGCTGCACAACGGCGAGCTGCTGGCACAGGGCGAGCCGGCCGAGGTGATGGACTCGCCGCTGGTGCGCGAGGCCTACCTCGGCGTGGCCGGAGCACGTTCGTGACGGCGCTGCTGCAACTGCGCGACGTGCACACGCACATCGGCAAGTACCACATCCTGCACGGCGTCGACCTGGAGATCGAGGCAGGGCGCATCGGGGTGCTGCTCGGGCGCAACGGTGCCGGCAAGAGCACCACGCTGCGCACCATCATGGGCCTGTGGCGCGCCGCCTCGGGCAGCGTGCGCTTCGACGGCACCGAGCTCAGCCGCCTGGCGACGCCGCAGATCGCGCGCGCCGGCATCGGCTACGTGCCCGAGGACATGGGCATCTTCGCCGGGCTCAAGGTGCGGGAGAACATGCTCCTGGCCGCGCGCTCGGGACCACTGGACGAGGCCCGCCTGGAGTGGATCCTGGATCTGTTCCCGGCCCTGCGCAAGTTCTGGGACACCCCGGCGGGCGCGCTGTCGGGCGGCCAGAAGCAGATGCTGGCCATCGCCCGCGCGCTGGCCGAGCCGCGGCGCCTGCTGCTCATCGACGAGCCCACCAAGGGCCTGGCGCCGGCGGTGATCCAGCACATGATCGACGCCTTCCTGGAGCTCAAGCGCAACGCCATCACGGTGCTGCTGGTGGAGCAGAACTTTCATTTCGCGAAATCCCTGGGCGATACCGTGCACATCCTGGACGACGGCAAGGTGGTGTACCGCGCGAGCATGGCCGAACTGGCCGACGACCAGCAGGCGCAGCGCCGCCACCTGGGACTCGGGCTGGGAGAGCACCAATGAGCCCGAACCACCGCGCCCGGCTCGCTCGCGTCTCGCCCTGGTTTCCGCTGGCGGCGATCGTGCTGTTCGGGGTGCTGGGCATACCCTGGTCCACCTGGATCACCCTGAGCGTGGCCGGACTCGGCATGGGCATGATGCTGTTCGTCATGGCCACCGGTCTGAGCCTGAGCTTCGGGCTGATGGACGTGCTCAACCTGGGCCACGGCGCGCTGATCGCCATCGGCGGTTTCATCGGCGCCACGGCGGTCAGCGGCTACGAGTTCGGCATCTGGCCCGCGCTGCCCTGGCTGCATTGGCACCCCGGGACGGCGCTGCAGGCCGGCATCGGGCTGGCCGCCTGCTGCGCGTCGGGCGCGCTGCTGGTCGGCCTGCTGGCCGCGCGCACGATGCCGCGCCACCCGCGCGGAGGCCGCCGCGCCGCGCTGCCGGCGGGCGCCGCGCTGGCCGCCGCCGCGGCCGTAGGGCTGGGGCTCTGGGCGGCGCATGCGCGCGTGCAGCCGGTGCTGGCCGACCTGGGCATCGTCGCCTCCACCTTCGTGTGCGCCTTCGTCGTGCTCGCGCTGGTCGGGCTGGCCTTCGAGTACTTGTTCATTCGCCCCGTGTACCGCGACCCGCTGCGCCAGATCCTGGTGACGGTGGGCGCGTCCTATCTGATCGCCGAACTGCTCAAGGCGATCTGGGGTCCGGCGAGCCTGTCCATGGGCATGCCCTCCACCCTGATGGGCGGGCTGTCGCTGGGCGGCGTGGTGGTCGAGAAGTACCGGCTGCTGGCCGCGGCCTGCGGCCTGCTGGTCTACCTGGGCCTGCAGGCGCTGGTGCACCGCACCCGCGCCGGACTGCTGATCCGCGCCGGCGTGGAAAACGTCGAGATGGTCGAGGCGCTGGGCTACCGCGTGCGCCTGCTGTTCCTCGCCGTGTTCGTCGGCGGCGCCGCGCTGGCGGGCCTGGGCGGCGCGATGTGGGGCCTGTACCAGGGCCAGGTCAGCACCGGCATGGGCGCCGAGATGCTGGTGATGATCATCATCGTGGTCATCATGGGCGGACTGGGGTCGATCTCGGGCTGCCTGTACGCGTCCGTCCTGGTCGGACTCCTGTCGAACTACACCACCTACATCGTGCCCACGGTGTCGCTGTTCTCCAGCATCGGCCTGCTGGTGGTGGTGCTGCTGGCCTGGCCGCGCGGCCTGCTGCCCGCGCGTTGAACCGAAGCTTCCCATGACCCTTTCCCCGATGCGTCGCCTGCTCAGCGCCGACCCTCCGCGCAGCCGGCCGCTGGCCGCGCTGCTGATCCTGATCGTGCTGGCGCTGGCCGGCGCGCCCTTCCTGTTCCCGGGCACGGTGGCCTACCGCACCTGCTCGGACATCTGCGTGTTCCTGATCCTGGCGGCCAGCTACGACATGCTGCTGGGCTACGCGTCCATCGTGTCCTTCGCGCACGGCATGTTCTTCGGCATCGGCGCCTACGGCGTGGCCATCGCGCTGCAGCGCATCGGCGCGAGCTGGGGGGCCATCGGCATCGGACTGGCCGGGGCCATCGCCTTCTCCGTCGTGCTGGCCCTGTTGATCAGCGTGCTGTCGCTGCGGGTCAAGCAGTTGTTCTTCGCCATGGTCACGCTGGCCGTGGCCAGCGCCTTTTCCATCACCGTCTCGAAGATGTACTCCATCACCGGCGGCGAGGACGGACTGACCCTGAGCCTGCCGGCGACGATTTCCCCGGGCGCGGCGAGCACCACGCTGCACGGCTTCGACCTGGCGGGCTGGCTGGCGGGGCTCGTGCACGGGCACCCGGGCGTCGCCGGGCTGAGCTACAGCTTCGGCTTCGACGGCAGCATGGTGCTGTACTACCTGCTGTTCGCGGCCACGGTGCTGTTGTTCCTGCTGATGCTGCGCGTGGTCAATTCGCCCTTCGGCCTGGTGCTGCAGGCCATGCGCGAGAACCCGCTGCGCGCCGAGGCGCTGGGCTACCGCACCGTGCGCTACCTGACGGCCGACAACTGCATCGCCGCCGTCATCGCCTGCATCGCCGGCGCGCTGTACGCGCTGTCGCTGCAGTACGTCAGCGTGGGCCAGACCCTGTCCTTCGACGTCATGATCGACGTGCTGCTGATGACCGTCATCGGCGGCATGGGCACGCTGTACGGCGCGGTCGTCGGCTCCACGCTGCTGGCGGTGGCCAGCTCCTACCTGCAGGGACTGCTGACGACGGCCCATGCCACCTGGCTCGGCCGCCTGCCCCTGCTGGGAGCCCTGCTCGGGGGCGAGCGCTGGCCCTTCTGGCTGGGGCTGCTGTTCGTGCTCAGCGTGTACTTCTTCCCGCGAGGCATCGTCGGCCAGCTGCGCCAGTGGGCGGCGCGCCGACGCCCCGGCCTCAGCGCGCCAGCGGCAGGTACAGCGACTCCTTGATCTCCTCCATGACGATGAAACTGCGCGACTCGGCCGCCACGGGCAGGCGTTTGAGCACGCTTCCGAGCAGGCTGCGGTATTCCCGCATGTCGCGCAGGCGGAACTTGAGCAGGTAGTCGAAATCCCCCGACACGAGGTGGCATTCCATCACCTCGGGCATGTGCAGCAGTTCGTCGCGCACGGCGTCGAACACGTCGCCGCCCTTGGCCGCCAGCTTGATCTCCACGAACACCAGCAGGGGCTTGTCCACCGCGCCGGCCGCCACCTGCGCGTGGTAGCCGGTGATCACTCCGTCGCGTTCCATGCGCTTGACGCGCTCCGCGCAGGGCGAGGTGGTCAGGCCCACGCGCGCGGCCAGCTCGGTGATCGCGATGCGGCCCTCGCGCTGCAGGATGTCCAGGATCTTTCGATCCATGCGGTCGAGCTGGTGTTTTTCGCGTTCCATGGGCCTTTTCCAGCGAACGTCATAGCAATGTTTGCTGCAATTCTGACATAAAACAGGCAAAAACACTTCTCACGAGACTCTACAGTCCACTCATCCATCGATTGCGGGGAGTCGGGCCATGAAAGTCATCGTTCTCGGGGCCGGCGTGGTCGGCGTCACCACGGCCTACTACCTGGCGCGCGCGGGCGCCGAGGTGACCGTGCTCGAACGCGAGGCGGGGCCTGCGTTGCAGACCAGCTTCGCCAACGCCGGCCAGGTGTCTCCGGGTTATTCGACCCCCTGGGCCGCGCCGGGCATCCCCTTCAAGGCCTTGAAATGGATGTTCCAGCGCCACGCGCCCCTGGCCATTCGCCCCGACGGCACGCTGTGGCAGCTGCGCTGGATGGCCGCGATGCTGCGCAACTGCAACTCCGCCAGCTACGCGGTGAACAAGGAACGCATGATGCGCGTGGCCGAGTACAGCCGAGACTGCCTGCGCGAGCTGCGCGCCGAGACCGGCATCGCCTACGAGCAACGCACCGCCGGCACGTTGCAGGTGTTCCGCAGCAGCGCCCAGTTCGACGCCGCGCAGCGCGACATCGCGGTGTTGCGCGAATGCGGCGTGGAACATCAGTTGCTGCAGCGCGACGAACTCGAAGGCGTGGAGCCGGCGCTGGCGCAGGCGCGCGACCGCCTGGTGGGCGGCCTGCGCCTGCCCAACGACGAGACCGGCGACTGCCAGATGTTCACCAGCTCGCTGGAGCGCCAGGCGCGCGAGCTCGGCGCGACCTTCCTGTACGGGCGCAGCGTGCAGCGTATCGAGGCCGACGAACGGCGCATCACCGGCGTGCTGGTCGACGGCGAGATGCTGCGCGCCGACGCCTACGTGCTGGCCTTCGGCAGCTATTCCCGCGCGCTGCTGCGCCCGCTGGGCATCGATCTTCCCGTGTACCCGATCAAGGGCTACTCGCTGACGGTTCCGCTGGTCGACGAAGCCCTGGCGCCGCGCTCGACCGTGCTGGACGAGACCTACAAGATCGCCCTCACCCGCTTCGACCGTCGCATCCGCGTGGGCGGCATGGCCGAGATCGCGGGCTTCGACCTGCGCCTGAATCCGCGTCGCCGGGCCACGCTGGAGATGGTCACGCGGCAACTGTTCCCCGGCGGCGACCTGCCGGCCGCCGAATTCTGGACCGGTCTGCGCCCGATGACCCCGGACGGCACGCCCGTGCTGGGCCCGACCCGCTATGCCAACCTGTCGCTGAACACCGGCCACGGCACGCTGGGCTGGACCATGGCCTGCGGCAGCGCCCGCGTGGTGGCCGACCAGTTGCTGGGCCGACGCACCGACATCGAGGCGCGCGACCTCGCGCTCGACCGCGGCGTCGCGTCTCGCGCGCCCGCCCACTCCGTGCGCCCGGCAGCGGCCTGAGTCCCAGGACGATCGCCCCACCCTTGCGCCGCCGTCGCCGAGCGGTCGGCTGCGCGCGGAGCGGGGGCGCGAGCCTTCGGCCTCGGGTATCAGCCCGCGCCCGCGCCGCGATAGGCCTGCAACGCGGCCTCGAGGTGCCGCATCACCGCCTCTCGCAGGTCCGCGGGCTGCAGCACCTCCACCTCGGGCGCCAGGCGCGCGAGCTGCTCGGCCGCGTACTCCCCGCGCTCCAGCGGCAGTTCGAGCTCGACGCTGTGGCCCGGCGCCGGCGGCGCCACGCAGGCGACGGCCCGCGCCACCGGTCGCCCGAGCGCGCGCAGGCGCTGCAGTCCCGTCGCGGTGGCGCGCACCCGCCCGACCCGGGCGAACAGTTCGAGCTCCAGGCGCCGCAAGGCATCGTCCCAGTAGCGCGCGAGGTCGAAGCCCGGGGGGCGCTCGAAGCCCTGTTCCAGCACCTCTGCGGCCACCACCGAGGCCGCGCGGTAGCTGCGCAACCCCGCCTCGTCGGGCGCATCGCCGCGTCGCGCGGCGGCCACGAAATACCAGCATCCGCCCTTGAGCACCAGGCCCAGCGGTGCCACCACGCGCCGGGAACTGCGCGTCCAGCTGCGATAGCGCAGGGCCAGCCAGCGCTGTTCCCACACCGCGGCCGCCACCGCCGTGAGCCACGGCGCCGGCTCCTGCTCCTCGTACCAGGCCTGGGGATCGACATGCAGGCGCGAACTCAGGCGCTGCGCCTGGCCGCGCAGCCCCTCGGGCATCGCGGCCAGCAGCTTGAGCCTTGCCGATGCGAACCGCTCGCCCAGCCCGAGTTGGGCGGCGGGCCCGGCCAGGCCGCCCAGCAACACCACCTCGGCCTCGGCCGCGCTCAGTCCCCCCAGGCTGGGCTTCCAGCCGCGCAACAGGCGCAGGCCCCCGTGGCGCCCCCGCTCGGCATAGATGGGGACTCCGGCGGCGCTGAGCTGGTCGACGTCGCGATACAGCGTGCGCAGCGAAACCTCCAGTTCCTGGGCCAGCGCCCGTGCCGGCATCGGGCCGCGGGCCTCCAGGAGCATCTGAATGGACAACAACCGGGCAGCGCGCATGGTCGGCAGCGGGGGACCAAAATGTTGACGTGGTTTGTCAGGAATTGTCCTGCAGACTGTGCAGACTTTCCATCACGCAGCCGAGCAACATGCAGCCGTCCCACCAAGCTCCTGCCGCGCGATCCGCCGGCGATCGTCCCCGCCCCGCATCGCCGGAAGATCCCGTCCTGAATGCTCCCGGCCCGTCGCCCGGCGGGCATGCGCGCCACCTCACCCTCGCGCAGGGAACCGCGCTGTACGTGGCCGCCGTTCTCGGCACCGGGGTGATCGCGCTGCCCGCCCTGGCCGCCGCTGCGGCCGGGCCCGCGTCGCTGCTCGCCTGGGTCGCGCTGGTCGCGCTTTCCGTGCCCCTTGCCGGCACCTTCGCGGCGCTGGCGGCGCGCTACCCCGACTCCGGCGGCGTGGCCACCTACGTGCGCCGCGCCTTCGGCGCGCGAACCGCGGCGGTGGTCGGCTGGTGCTTCTTTTTCGCCATTCCGGCCGGCGCGCCGGCCTCCGCGCTGTTCGCCGGCGATTACGTCGCCGCCGCCTTCGGCGGCACGCACACCGCGTGGATCACCGCCTACGTGTTGATCGCCGCGGTGGCGGGGCTCAATGCCTTCGGCGTATCGGTCTCGGGACGGGTGCAACTACGCCTGAGCGTATTTCTGGTGGGACTGCTGCTGCTGGCGGTGGCTGCCTCCGCGCCCCATGCCCGGCTGGCCAACCTGCACCCCTTCGCGCCCCACGGCTGGGCCGCGCTGGAACGGGCCGCCGCGCTGCTGGTCTGGAGTTTCGCCGGCTGGGAGGCCATCACCCATCTGGCCGGCGAGTTCCGCAATCCCCGCACCGACCTGCCCCGCGCGGCGGGCATGGCCGTGGTCGTCGTCGGCGTGCTGTACCTTGCGGTGGCCGGCGCCACCATTTGCGTGCTCGGCATGCGCGCGGCGACGAGCCCCGCGCCGCTGGCCGCGCTGCTGAGCATCGGCATCGGCGGGCCCTCGCCCATGTTCGCGGCCGTGGCCGCGGTGCTGCTGACCTTCGGCACCATGAACGCGTATTTCGCCGGCGCCGCCAAGCTCGGCGCCGCGCTGGGGCGCGACGGCGCGCTGCCGGCCTGGCTGGCCCGCGGCAGCCAGGCCGGCGACGTGCCCAGGCGCTCCCTGAGCGTGCTCGCCAGCCTGTCCCTGCTGATGCTGTCGATGTCCAGACTGGGCAACATCGATGCAACCGCGCTGGTGCTGCTGACCACCGGATGCTTCACCCTGGTGTACCTGCTGGGCACGGCGGCCGCTCTGCGCCTGCTCGAGCCAGGAAGCCTGGCCTGGGTCGGCGCCTGCATCGCGCTGATCGCGGTGGCGGGCCTGCTGGCAGCCAGCGGCCGCTACATGTTGTGGCCCCTGCTCATCGGCTGCGGCGCGCTGACCTATCAGCGCCTGCGCCAGGCCGGCGCCGCGGCTACGCGACCGGCCCCGCGGGACGCCTGAGCGCAGTGCCGGGCACGACCGGCTCCGAGCGGCAAGAATAGAGGCCGGACGGAGCGTGCCGGCGCGGCAGCGCAGGGCGTGCGGCGGCTCCGGCACCCTCAGGACAACCGTGAAGGAGCATCATCGATGGGCAACAACATCCGCGGCAAGGTCGTGGTGATCACCGGCGCCAGCAGCGGGCTGGGCGAAGCCGCGGCGCGCCACCTTGCCGCCCAGGGCGCGCGGGTGGTGCTGGGCGCGCGCCGCGAGGAGCGCATCCGCGCGCTGAGCGAGCAACTGCGGCGCGAGGGCCAGGAGGCGGAATTCCTCGCCACCGACGTCACCCGGCGCGCCGACGTCGCCGCGCTGGTCGACACAGCGATCCGCAAGTTCGGACGCATCGACGTGATGCTGAGCAACGCCGGCCTGATGCCCAACTCCCGCTTCGAGCGCCTGAAGGTCGAGGACTGGGAACGCATGATCGACGTCAACCTCAAGGGCGTGCTGTACGGCATCGCGGCGGCACTGCCGCCGATGCAGCGGCAGAACTCCGGACACTTCATCCACGTGTCCTCGGTCGCCGGACACAAGGTGCGCGCCGGCGGCGCCGTCTACGCGGCCACCAAGCACGCGGTGCGTGCCCTCAGCGAGGGACTGCGCCAGGAGGTCAAGGGCTACAACATCCGCACCACCATCATCTCCCCCGGCGCGGTGGCGACCGAACTGACCGACAGCATCACCGAGCCCGAGATGCGGGCCACGGCCGAGAAGGTCTACGAAACGGCCATCTCCCCCGACGCCTTCGCGCGCACCGTGGCCTTCGCCATCTCCCAGCCCGACGACATGGACATCAACGAAATCCTGTTCCGCCCGACCAGCCAGGAATACTGAAGCCGCGACACAACCGCGGGGCCGCGGCGGCGTCCGATTTCATTGAGATCATTGATTACAATGCAATCGGATTCGACGACGCAGGAGTGCGCAATGGCCAGCATCACGATTCGCAATCTCGACGATGACATCAAGCGCAGGTTGAGGGTTCGCGCTGCCATGCACGGGCGCTCCATGGAAGAGGAGGCGCGGGACATCCTGCGCCGGGTCATGACCGAAAGCACGCCACCTCGCAACCTCGCCGCGGCGATTCGGTCGCGCCTGACTCCGGCGGCCCGTGCGGACGTCCCGCTGCCCGCGCGCGAGCCGATGCGCCAGCCGCCGACCTTCCACCGGGACAGCGAGGCATGATCATCCTCGATACCAATGTCCTGTCCGAACTGCTGCGTCCATCGCCCGCCAGGCAAGTGGAGGCCTGGCTGTCGACACAGGACGGAGCGCAGGTCTACTTCACGACCATCGGTGAAGCCGAACTGCGGCACGGCGT
This sequence comes from Pseudomonadota bacterium, assembly GCA_021848345.1. GTDB lineage: Bacteria > Pseudomonadota > Gammaproteobacteria > Burkholderiales > Burkholderiaceae_C > Thiomonas_A. Next base: position 40,683 of record JAJZUV010000004.1, read on the forward strand.
GGCGATCATGCCGGCCGGCAAACGCCGGGCCGAGCTTGCGAAAGCGATCGAGGGCATGCTCAGCGACGACTTTCGAGACCGTATCCTGTCCTTCGACCGCGCCGCTGCTCGCGCCTACGCCGCGATTGCCGCCGAGCGTCGCGCCGCGGGCCGGCCCATCAGTCAGTTCGATTGCCAGATCTGCGCGATCGCGCGCGCCAACGACGCCGTGATCGCGACCAGGAATACTGCCGACTTCGAGGGCTGTGGGGTCGTGCTGTTCGACCCGTGGGGCGCCCCCACGGCCTGACCATGGTCGCCGTCATCGTCGGCGTGGATGTCCTGTTCCTCGGACACCGGTTCCGGGCGCGACCGTGGGTCAACATGAGCGTCGTGGCGGTGTTCGCCGTGGCCTACCTTCGCGTGGTGAAAAAAGGCACTGAACCAGGATCGCAAACCCGCAAGCCAAAAGCAATGTATAAACTGTCCAAGCTTTTGGTCAAGCGGGACTGGCCTGCAGCGGCCTTCGTCGGCTTTCGGTCAGTCCCTTACCTTCAGACGTCATGGACTCCGGGCCACAAGTCACATTCACCACGGATTTCTTCCGGCCCATCGCGGGTGAGGAGGAAGAAACCAATCCTGGTCGCTACGGCAAAGCACTGGCGCATTGGCTAGCCGAGCAACTCGAAGAGCGAGGCGTGCCGGTTGAGGGTGTCATCCCAGGGGATTTTGGCTGGGTGGTCATGGTCTCGCGCAAACCGTTCTTGCTCTGGCTTGGTTGCGGCAATACCGGCGGGGGCACCACCGAGTGGTCCGTGTTTCCTGTCGCTGAAATATCAACGCTTCAGCGCATATTCAAGCGCACGGACCCCGCGACTGAAATTGAGAAACTGGAGGCGCATCTTTCGGCGCTTGTGCCTTCAATTCCGGGAGTAACCAATGTCGTTTGGGAATAAATGTCAACCCACACGGCGCTCAACAGGGAAGCCCTACGGCAAGATTCGCTTGCCACCTGGCGCCCGCCCTTCATCGCGCACCTCCCGAAGAGCAGGTGCGCGTGAAGGAGCCCGGCGGGCCGGACGCGATGGGCTGCTTGCCGGGGTCCACGCACGCCATGCGCGGCCTGGGCCCGACGGTGCGCGACGACGGTGCCACTGACAAAGTCACTGACAACCGCCGCGTTCGGGCTCGAAAGCGCAGAAAGGGGTCTAACAGACTACGCTGTAAGGCCTTGCTTTTCCTATGTATTTTTGGGCTCCCGGAGCAGGGCTCGAACAGGACCTAGGCGCGCCCGCTCAACCGCTGCGCGGCGGCGGTGATCGCCGCTTCGCGCGTGCCGCGAAGCCCCTCCATGCGCGCCATGACGGCGGCCAGCACCTCGGCCGGTGCCTGCTCCGGGCGACCGCTGTCGAAGGGAGGCTGGGGCGCGTACTCGATGGCCAGTTGCACCTGCTGCGCGTACGGCTCCCCGGCCACCTCGGCCATGATGCTCAAGGCCAGGTCGATGCCGGCGGTGACACCGCCGCCGCTGAACACATTGCCGTCGCGCACGACGCGCGCCTCGTCGGGAATGGCGCCGAAGGCGCGCAGCCCGTCGCGCCAGGCCCAGTGGCAGGCCGCGCGCCGCCCCTGCAGCAGACCGGCGGCGCCCAGCAGCAGGGAGCCGGTGCACACGGAACTCACGTAGCGCGCGCCGGCGGCCAGGCGCCGCAATTCGCCGAGAAAGGCCTGATCGGCCATGGCGTCCACGCAGCCGTATCCGCCCGGCACGCACAACAGAGCGCACGCGTCGACGTCGGCCAGGCGCACCAGGCCGTCGAAACGCATTCCCGGCTCGGTGGCGATGGGCTGCCCCGTGGTCGAGGCGAGCACGCAGCGCGCCCCCGGCAGACGGGAAAGGACCTCGTAGGGACCGGTGAAATCCAGTTGGGTCACGCCGGGATAGAGGGCGAACACGATGGGGAAGGTCTGGCTCATGACGGGCTCCTGCTAGGGGATGCGACGCCTGCATGTTCGCCGCATAATGGCCCGACGCAAAGGACGAAGAACCCACCTTTTCTGCCATGCGCAACATCGCCGTCCTGCTGTTTCCGGATTTTCAGATCCTCGACGCCACCGGTCCGATCGCCGCGTTCGAGATCGCCGAGCGTTACGTGCCGGGCAGCTATGCCCTGCATCCCGTGGCGGTCGAACCCGGCCTGGTGCGCAGTTCCTCGGGCGCGTGCCTGCAGGCACGCGCCGCGCGCGGCCTGCGCGGCGTGCACACGCTTCTGGTGGCGGGCGGCGACGGCGTGGAGCGGGCAGCCGCAAGCGAAGCCACGCTGCGCCTGGTGCGAAACGTCGCCGCGCGCGCGCAGCGCGTGGCCAGCGTGTGCTCCGGCGCCTACCTGCTGGCCCATGGCGGCCTGCTCGACGGGCTGCGCGCGACCACCCACTGGAGCCGCAGCCGCGATTTCGTGCGGCGTTTCCCGCGGGTGCGCCTCGACGCCGACCGCATTTTCATCCGCGAGGGCCGCGTCTGGACCTCGGCCGGAATCAGCGCCGGCATCGACCTGGCGCTGGCGATGATCGCCGAGGACCTGGGCGATCGGATCGCCCACCGCACCGCGCAGCAACTGGTGTTCTATTACCGGCGCCCGGGCGGGCAGTCGCAGTTCTCCGCGCTGCTGGACATGGCCGTGCCCGGCGGACGCTTCGCCGATCTGCTCGAGCACATGCGCGCCCATCTGCGCGAGCGCCTGAGCGTGGAGGACCTCGCCGAACGCGCCCACCTCAGCCCCAGGCAGTTCTCCCGGCTGTTCCACGCCGAGGTCGGGCTGCCTCCGGCACGCGCCGTCGAATCCCTGCGCGTGGAGGCCGCCAAGGCGGCGCTGGAAAGCGGCGCGGACTCGATCCAGCGCGTCGCCGCGCAATGCGGCTTCGGCAACCCCGAGCGCATGCGCCGCAGCTTCCAGCGCGTCACCGGCGCACCGCCGTCGACGGCCAGACGCCGCGGCGCTTAGCAGCCTGTTGAACTACCGGAGGGGGTCGCGCGCAGGCGCCGCGGGCGATCTGCGCTAGTTCAACAGCCTGCCAGCGCTCCGGAAAAGGGGATTTATAACCCTATTTCCAGATATGTTTCGGTGCTTTTATTGCGCCAAGCCATCGCGGCACTTATTCTGCGTCAAAATGCCGCGACGGAAATTCTTCAGATCAAGCCAAAGATGCCATCCCCTCCCCCCGCACGCGTCTATACGGGAGTATGTCATGGAACACTCGGAGAGCTCTATCAGGGCCCTTGCCGTGATTCACTCGGAAATCCGAGCATTGCTGTAATCTCTCTTCCCATCACGCGCTATGCCTTCGCCCATTTCATGCAAACCCCGACACGAATCGCACTCGACAATCAAAACGATGTCAAGATCAAATCGGCGAAGGCTCGAAACTTGTACATCGAGCATTATAAGTTCCACCCTCCCGCGGGACATTGGATATACACATCCGAATGATCGCCTGGAAAGGGCATGGCCAGCTCGACGGCCGATATCGTCGCAACCATCCGCTGCATGGACGCCATATTCAAGCGAAATACCGGGACCACACTGATCGCCGCGATCCTGCGGCAAATCGAGCGCTCTGACAGCGTCTTTCTCGACGAACACGCCCTTTATCTGAGCGATAAACAACAGATTGTCGATCGATTTTCCCGCCCGATTTCGCTCTGGGCCTGTTACATCGATGAAGGCACCGAGATCGCCACCGAAGGCACAGCTGACAAGCTGCTGCAGTACTACGACAAGAACACTGCCGCCTACGCCGAAACGCTGAATGCGATGGTCACCGCATTTCATCGGGGCCACGTCCAACAAATCTGCGCCTGCTCAACCCGCAGCGCGTGTCTGGCGCAGGAGGTGTTTCCTAAACAGCATTTCGACACATTGCTTCATTCCAGAAACAGCCTTCGGGCCGACGGCATTGTGGTAGCACACACAGGTAGCCTGATCGGCCTTCTTTTCACTCGCAAGCCTTCCGTTCCCCTCATGGGCGAGCTCTCGTCCTTGTTCATGAGTCTGGGACATCGATGCCGCTTCGTACGGACCGGCGTGCATTGAAGTCCCGGCCAGCGCCCAACCTCCCTCAGCTTCGAACCGGGTCAGCTCATGCATTCCCATATGGCCGATGCCCTCGAACATCCGCAGTTGGTGGGCCTCGGGAACAATCTGGTGGTAGCGCGCTTCGAAGCCATGAAGGTCGCTTCCGCGCTCCATGCCGTCGAGCAACTCTTGCGCATGGGCACGATCCAGCGTGGCGACACGTTGGTCGACAGTTCCAGCGGCCTGTATGCCTATTCCCTTGCCCTGGCCTGCCACAAACACGGCTTGCGCTGCCATATCGTCGCGTCGGCGAGCGTCCATCGATCGCTACGGCTCCAGCTGCAACTTCTGGGCGCGCGGGTGGAGTTCTCCGCGGGGGCCGACTCGCTCAGGCAGGACCAGAACCTGCGCGTCGAACGGATTGAACAGATCCTGGCCGAGAATCCCCACTTTCACTGGATGCGTCAGTACCACGATCCGATTCATTACAGCGGTTACGCACCCCTGGCTCGGCGAATCCACGAAGCCGTCGGTCCCGGCCCTCTGAGCCTGGTTGGGGGTGTCGGCTCTGGGTGCTCAACCGGGGCCTTGGCTGTACATCTGCGCAAGCTTCGTGACGATGTCGAATTGATCGGAGTACAACCCTTCGGGTCCGTTACCTTCGGATCCGAACACATCGAGGATCAGGCCGTGCGCATCGCCGGCATAGGCAGCGCGATTCCTTTTGACAATGTTCACCACGAGTTGTACGACGTCGTGCACTGGGTAGGATTCGACCACGGCTGCGCGGGCGCAACGGCATTGATGCGCACGCATGCGATATTCGCGGGGCTGTCGTCGGGGTGCAGCTACCTGGCTGCGCGCTGGGAGGCGCGGCGACAACCCGCGAGACAGTACCTGTTTCTCGCCGCGGATACCGGCGAACGCTACGTCGACAGCGTGTTCGCCCGGCACGCCGACTGGCCCGACATCCAGGCCCTGCAACCTTGGCTCATCGACGATGCGTCATGCATGCGGGCGCCCTGGTCCCGCATGCATTGGGGCCGCCGCCCCGCCGAATGAGGAGCGCTCATGACCATCGTGGCCATCGAGGCGCTGACCTTCGGTCTCAACCGGCTTGCGGATGCCGCCGCGAAGCGCGGCGAGCAGCTTTGCCTGCTGACGCGCGACCGCTCGGTGTATTCCTACGAACTGTCACTACCGCAAGCCGAACGTATCGCCATCGTTGACGTCGACACCTTCGACACGCAAAGTGTCCAGTCCGCCACTGCGGAAATCGATACGCTTCGAGGATTGCTGAACCTCACTGACACATGGAGCCTGCTGGCGGTTGACCTGGCAGACCGCCTGGGCCTCGCCGTGCAGAATCCGGCCTCGGTACGCATCGCTCGCGACAAGTACGCGATGCGCCAACGCCTTCGGGAAGCCGGGTTGTCGCGTGCGCGAAGCGTCACGCTCGATCTGGACACGGTGCATGACTCGGCACACATTCGCAATCTCACGTTTCCGATCGTCATCAAGGACCGCTCAGGCACCGGAAGCATCAACGTGTGGATCGCCCACGATGCGCAACAGGCGCTGCGGATCCTAGACGACGCAGCCGCCGCAAATCCGCACTGCCGCAAGGTCGTACTGGAGCCATTTTTCAGCGGCCCGATGTTCAGTGCCGAATCCGTGACGTGGCAAGGCCATACGCGCGTGTACGCCATCGCGAGCCGCATCCTTTCCCGCGAGCCAAGATTCCGCGAAGAAGCCATGGCCGTTCCCGTGCGACTTCCGGGCGCGGCGGCATGCGACATCGAATCGTGGATCGGCAAGGTGCTGGACGCCATTGGCTACACCCACGGGATGAGTCATACCGAATTCATTCTGACCCGCGGTGGCCCCGAGGTGGTCGAAATCAACCCTAGGGCGGCTGGTGGCCAACTCACCGAAGCCGTCTGCCAAGCCTACGACTACAACGTCCTCGAAGCCTACGTGGATATGGCGCTGGGACAGCGCCCCGCCTTGCTGGACGCAGATCTAGTCATGCGCCGTGGTGTCTGTGCGGGCTTCGTGTACGCAGAGCAAACGGGATGGTTCGAGCGCATCGACGGACTCCAACGGCTTACCCAGCATCCCGGCGACCCGCTTTGGTATCCCACAGCGAACAATGGCAAGCGCATCGATCACCTGGACGACCAGCGTGCCAGCCTCGGACTGGTAGTCGCTCACGGAGAGACTACCGAATTGGCCATGCTCAACGTACTCAGTGTGACGGGAAAGCTGGTGGGCATCATGCGCTCTGATCGGCAGGGGCGAACCCGCCGGCCCAGCTTCACTGGAACGCACTGAAGATCTGCGCGGGCAAGCGCTTCCGAATGCAATGAACAACCCAGCAAGCTTGTTGCAAACCTTCCGTGAACGACGCTTACCGCCCGATGTCCTAATGCTCCTGGCGTGCTCATTCCTGATCACGCTTGGCAGCTACATGACGCTGCCGTTCATCCCCATTCTTTTGACCCGAAGCGCGGGCATGGCCATGTCGACGATCGGGATCGTGCTGGCAGCCATGACCGCCATTCAATTTGGCGGAGGCATTCTCGGAGGCGTGGCAGCCGACCGTTTCGGACCGCGCAGGACCATGCTTCTGGCGTTAACCATACGCACCTGCGGCTTCCTGCTGCTGGGGCTGTCGTGCTGGCGCAGCCGGTTGGTCGTGCCTGCCGCACTGCTGACCGCCACGGGCGCCGCCCTGTATCTGCCGTCGAACAAGGCCTACCTGGTCGAGCGGATCGCGCTGGAACAACGCCCCCTCGTGCTGTCCGCATCAACGTCCATGCTCAATCTGGGCATGGCCGTGGGCCCACTGGTCGGGGGCGCGGCGTTGCTCGGCCATGCGCGATGGCTGTTCGCGGGGGTAACCCTGCTCTTCGGAATCATCACGCTGTTGCATGCACGAGTCCTGCGCGATGCGGTCCGGCGCGCCCATTCCGCCCGTGCGCGGCCGAAGACGCCATCCGACTTCAAGCCTATCGGCATGCTGATGCTTTTCAACGCGTCGGCGTTCTACATCTACTTCTTTTTCCAAAACTACCTTGGCCCATACACAATCGCGTTCCATTCAGGCTTCGTGTACAGCCTGGCGTTAGCGTTGAACGCCTCCCTGCTCATCGTGGGCCAGCCATTGCTGTCCCGATGCGTCAAGCGAGCTTCGCTGGGTCGGCTTCTTCTGGTCTCTTCCCTGCTGCTCCTGGCGGGGGTGCTCACATTTTCCCACCCTAGTGCCTGGGCGATCCTGGGCGGTACGGCGCTGGTGACTCTGGCGGAAATCGGTCTCTTTTTCCGACTTGAATTGCAGTTTCTCGAACACTTGGCGCACCGACCCGCGACCGCGTTCGGCCTGCAGCGCCTATCGTGCGGGATAGGCGCGAGTCTGAGTGGCGTCGTCGGAGGCAGCATGTTCGGAAGCGCGCAACTGCACGGCGGGCTGCATGGCTTCTGGCTCATCGCGGGCGCTCAGGCACTGCTCCTGATCGTCGCGTTGACCCTGTGGTGGCGCCTGGCGCGCGGGCGCCTGGTACGCGTATCCGGCCTGGCAGGTTAGTCGATCCAGCGTACCTGCGGCTCGCGGCGCGGGTGCGGAGGTGTCGCGCCCCGCGGCCGGCCGACGATGATCGGGGCCACCGGAGCCCAGGCGGGCGGGATGCCCAGCACTTCCTTGCCCGCGGGGCTGCGCAGGTAGTCCTGCGCAAGCCCGATCCAGCAGCTTCCCAGGCCCTGGTCGCAGGCGGCGAGCATCAGGTTCTGCGCCGCCAGCGCGCAGTCCTCGACCATCCAGGGCGACTCGTGCTCGGCGGCGATCAGCACCAATGCCGGCGCGTTGTAGAAGATGTGGAATCCCGGGTTCTCCAAGTGCGCGCGCAATTCGGCGGAGGATTCGGAGCGAAGGCGCCAGGCCTTGGCCTCGCGGGCAACACGGTCGAGCATGGCGCGCTGGCGCACCACGACGAAACGCCAGGGCTGGCTGTCGACCGCGCTGGGCGCCTGCACGGCGGCGTGGATCAGGCCGTCGAGCGTGGCCTCGTCGATGGCGTCGGGCAGGTAGTCGCGCACCGCGCGGCGCCGGCGGATGGCTTCGAGAAGTTCCATGGTTCAGGCTCCCGGGTCGCGCGCCACGCGACAGGCACGACGCGAGAACCCGCATGCCGAGTATCCGCGCACGGCGCGGGCGCGGCTTCGCGGCATCCCGCGCGTAGCTGCGCTGGGTCAAGTCCCGAGTTCGCGCCGGGCCTGTCGTACCCTATGCGGGACTTCCCACGCGAAGCCGTTCCAACCGGAGTCCCCGATGTTTGCAGAACTGTCCAGGCTTTCCCGCATCCGCGAAGCCGCCGACGTGGTCTACCGCGCGATGCCCCCGACCCCGCAGTACGCCTGGCCCCTGTTGTGCGAGGCCCTGGGCACGCAGGTATGGGTCAAGCACGAGAACCACACGCCGACCGGCGCCTTCAAGGTGCGTGGCGGTCTGGTGTACTTCGACGGCCTGCGGCGCCGCGAGCCGCAGGTGCGGGGGGTGATCTCGGCCACGCGCGGGAACCACGGCCAGAGCATCGGCTTCGCGGCGCGACGCCACGGCCTGGCGGCCACCATCGTCGTGCCCCACGGCAACAGCCGCGAGAAGAACGCGGCGATGCGCGCGCTCGGAGTCGAGTTGCTCGAACACGGGGAGGACTTCCAGGCGGCGCGCGAGCATGCGCTGGCACTCGGGGCCGAGCGCGGGCTGCATGCCATCGCCTCCTTCCACCCCGACCTTGTGGCGGGCGTGGCCACCGGCTGGGTGGAACTGCTGGAGACGGTACCGGAGCTGGATGTGCTGTTCGTCCCCATCGGGCTGGGCTCGGGCATCTGCGGGGCCGCGGCGGCGCGGGCCGCGCTGGGCGCCGGCCCGCGCATCGTCGGCGTGGTTTCCTCGCGCGCCGAGGCCTATGCGCTGTCCTTCGAGCAGCGCCGGCCGGTGGACGCCCCGGCCCTGACCGAAGTGGCGGACGGCATGGCCTGCCGAGTGCCCGATGCACAGGCGCTGGACATCATCTGGAGCCAGGTGGACGAGATCGTGCGCGTGAGCGACGAACAGGTGTTGCGCGCGATGCGCCTGTACTACACGGCCACGCACAACATCGCCGAGGGCGCCGGCGCCGCCGCGCTGGCGGCGGCGCTGGCGCGGCGCGAGAGCCTGCGCGGCCGGCGCGTGGGCTTGTCCCTGAGCGGCGGAAACGTCGACCTGGAACTCTTCCGCCGGGCCATGGACCTGGCCCCCGACGCGCCGGAACGCGCCGACCGCCCAGCGGCGGCCTGAGGCCGCCGCGCGGGGGTTCAACGCGCGGCGCGCTCGATGGCGGCGAAGTCCTCGTCGGACAGGCGGATGGATGCCGCGCCCATGTTCTGCTCCAGGTGCTCCATGCTGCCGGTGCCCGGAATGGGCAGCATCACCGGGCTGCGCCGGAGCAGCCAGGCCAGCGCGATCTGGCCGCCGCTGGCGCCGTGGCGCCGCGCCACGGCATCGAGCACCGAGCCCGGGCGCGCCAGGCTTCCCGCGGCCAGCGGGTACCAGGGGATGAAGCCGATGCCCAGACGCTCGCAGTGCTCGAGCACGTGTTCGCTGGCACGGTCCGCGAGGTTGTAGCGGTTCTGCACCGTGGCAACCGGGAACACCTTGCGCGCGGCCTCGATGTCCTCCACGCCCACTTCGCTGAGCCCGGCGTGGCGCACCAGGCCCTCGTCGAGCAGTTGGCGGATGGCGCCGAACTGTTCGTCGCGGGGGACCTTGGGGTCGATGCGGTGCAACTGCCACAGGTCGATGCGCTCGACGCCGAGCTTGCGCAGGCTTTTGCGAGCCTGGGCGATCAGGTAGTCGGGGCGACCGTCGGGGCTCCACTGGTCGGGCCCGGCGCGCACCAGGCCGCCCTTGGTGGCGATCACCAGTCCGTCGTAGGGGTGCAATGCCTCGCAGATCAACTGTTCGGACACGTCGGGGCCGTAGGAATCCGCGGTGTCGATGAAATCCACGCCCAGCTCCGGCAGGCGGCGCAGCAGGCGCACCGCCGCGTCGTGGTCGGGCGGAGGTCCCCATACGCCCTTGCCGGTGATGCGCATCGCGCCGAAGCCCAGGCGGTGGATGTCGAGGTCGCCTCCCACGCGAAAACGCGCCGGCGGCTGCGAAACGGAATCGCTCATGGCTGCTGTCCTGTCGGTGGGGAATCGTCATGCGCGCACGCCCCGTGCGCGCGGCATGGCGCGGGAGCAGGCGCGCGGCGATGCGCGCTCCTGCCCGCATCGCGGATATGCTAGGCCCGATCCGCCACGCTTGCAGGCTCTGCGCCCGCGGCACCCTCGCATGCACTCAGGCGCGACAGCAGCCATTCGCCGTGGCGCTCGTGCAGCGCGTGACGCGCGGGGCCTGCCGCCGGTGCCGCCTGTTCGTAATAGCGGAAGATCTCGCTGGCCTGCTCGCCCGAGGCGCGCAGGAACTCGATCACCGCGGCACGCGCCCCGCGCCGCGCCGGATGCATGCGCCCCGGCGCCAGCAGCCAGTGATGGGCCAGCGCACCCAGGTAGGTCGACACCGCCTGGCCGCGCCGCGGCAGCGAGAACCCGGCGCGCCACTCCACGAAAGCGCCGGCCGGCATCGGCCGCGTGAAGGCGTAGCCCTGGGCCCAACGCGCGCCCAGGATGCGCACCACCTCCTGGATGCCCTGGTCCTCCACGCCCTCGACGATCACCGTGCGCCGCAGGTCGTTGGCGAGTTGCACGATGGAACGGATCACCCCGAAGGTCTGCAGGGGCAGGCGTTCCAGCGTGGAAATCAGCCCCTGGTCGATCTTGATGGTGTCGAAGGGCAGCACGGAAAGGCGCTGCAGGCTGCTGTAGCCGGCGCCCAGGTCGTCCATCGACAGGCCGACGCCGATGGCGCGCAAGGCGTCGATGGCGCGGGCCTGCGCGGCGCTGTCCAGCGCCTGCGACTCCAGCAGCTCCAGGCTGATGCGCGAGGCGTCGACAGCATGGCGCAGCAGGGTCTCGCCCACCCATTGGGGACACTGCGGGTCGAGCAGCGTGGACGGCGCCAGGTTCAGCGCGGCGCGCACGTGCACACCCTGGCCGTCCCAGGCGCGCAGCTGCGAGCAGACCTGCTCGAGACCGCTGCGGAACAGGTGGTCGAGCTCCGCGTCGCCCAGCACGGGCAGGAAGGCGCCGGGCGCCAGCACGCGGCCGTCGGGCATCATCAGGCGCGCCAGCGCCTCGACGCTTTCGCAGCGCCCGTCCAGCAGGTTGACCACCGGCTGCACGTACATGCGCAGTCCGTTGCTGAACAGGCTCTCGCGGCAGGCGTTGGCCGCGTCCTGGGGAATGATGCCGCCGGGCAGCGGAACCCGGCTGGCCTGCCAGACACGCCCCGCATGCTGCTGCAGCGCCTTGACCGTCTGCTGCATCCAGGCGGACTCGAACTGGTGGGGATAGGCGCCGTAGATGGCCAGCACGAAACTCGGCTTGCCTTGCGCGTCCAGCACCGCCAGCGTGACCGCGCTGCGCACGCCGAGCGCCATCATCGGGGTTCGCCAGCTCGCGACCCGCGGGTCGCGCGCATAGGAGGCGATGCGCTGGATCGCGGCGCCGCGCCAGGCGAGCGCGATGGGGCCGCGGCCGGTGGCCAGGCCCGGATCCAGCCGCGCCGTGTAACGCGCGTCCGCCAGGATGGCCGAGACCTCGCCGGCGCAGGGTCCGCTGGCGGCTTCCACGGCGAACTCGTTGCTCGCGTTCGGGCGCAGCACCTCGCAGGCGACGATGCCGGGCAGCTCACCGATGGGCCCGATCAGGTCGCGCAGGGCGTCGCGCCACAGCGCGCCGGCCGCAACGGTGTGGCCGATCAGCACGTTCTGGTAGGCGCGCACCGTGGCCGACATGCCGCGCAGTTCGTGCTGCAGGTCCTCCTGCAGGCGGTCCTCGATGATCCGCAGGATCTCCCTGCGCGTCGCCGCGGGAATGCGCGCCGCGCCCAGCCCCTCGACCACCTGCTGGCGGAACGCGGCCATGGGGCGCACGAGCAGACTCGGCTCGATGCCCATCAGCGCCTGCTTGACGCCTACGCGCTCCGAGCGCTCCGCCAGCTCCTCGCGCGATCGCGCTGGGTCCAGCAACTGCCGCAGGTGCCGGGCATGCACGTCGCGGATGGCGTCGAGCTCCTGGTCGGAAAGCAGATCCACCATCGGGGCCGCGTCGCCGTCGCTGGCGACCTGCGCGTAGAAGTCGCGCAGGAAGCCGTCCACCGCCTGCGCCAGGTGGCGCGCCAGTTCGCCGAGCAGGGCTCCGGCCCGCGGCCCGTAGGGGTCGGCGCGCAACTCCTGGGGCTCGTCGCCGGCGGAGCGGACTCCCAGTTGCCACCAGCGCACGCGCTCGGCCTTGCGCGCCTTGGCCTGGTACAGCGCGGCGTCGGCCTTGCGCAGCAGGGCGTCGGCGTCCGGCCCGTCGCCCGGGTAGGCGGCCAGGCCCATGGTCATGCCCACCGCGGCCTGCGCACCGGAAGGCAGCACGAAGCCGCTCTCCACCGCGGTGTGCAGGCGCCGCATCACCGCGTCGAGCTCGCGCAGCAGCGCCGCCTGGCTCAGGTCCTCGATGACCACGACGAATTCGTCGCCGCCCAGCCTTGCCAGGAAGTCCGATTCGCGCAGCAGCGCGCGCATGCGCGCGGCGAACTCGCGCAGCAGCACGTCGCCGGACTCGTGGCCGTAGAGGTCGTTGACCGGCTTGAAGTCGTCCAGGTCGAGGATGCCCACCGCGAGAGCGGCCCCGCGCCTGCGGGCCCGCTCCAACGCGCCGGGAAGATGCTGCTCGAGCGCGCGCCGGTTGGGCAGCGCGCTCAGCGGATCGTGCAGGGCCTCGTAGCGCAGGCGGCGCTGCAGTCGCGCGCGCTCGGTGACGTCCTGCACGGTCCACACGAACATCGTGCCGTCGCCGTCGGCCGGCAGTCCGAGGGATCCGTCGCACAACACCTCCTGGCCGTCGCTGCGCAACAGGCGCACATCCATGACGGAGACGGGCCGCGCGGCGCCGGCCTCGGCGTACAGCCGGCCCACGCGCTCGTATTCCCGATCGTCGGCGAAGAACCGGCGTCCCGGCTGGCCCTCGACGCTGGCCGGCCCGTCGTATCCGAGCATCTGCGCGAAACGCTGGTTGGCGCTGATGACCACTCGGTCGCGCACCATGACGATGCCCGCGAGGGTATTGTCCAGCAGCGTGCGCTGGATGGCGGCGAGTTCGCGCTCGCGCTGCCGCGTCTCCAGCCGGTCCAGCCCGCGCGCGATGCTCGCCGCCAGTTCGACCATGAGAGCCTGCAGTTCCGGGTCGAAGGCATCGGCCTCGGCGTGCAGCGCGGCCAGGACTCCCCACACCCGCCCGGAGCGCAGGATGGGCACCGTGGCGTTGGACTTCTGCCCGTGCGCATGGGCGCGGGATTTCCAGGAACGAAGCACTTCCTGATCGGGCAGCCACGAGGTGTAGTGGCCCCGCGCGTTGCGCCACACCCAGGCGGCCGGGCTGGCGTCGGCGCCGCTGGTCGCATCGACCCGCAGGCGCAGCTGGGCCAGATGCGCGTCGGCCCCGGCGCTGGCCAGGAACTCGAAACAGCCGTCGGCGCCGGGGCGTGCCACGTAGGCCAGGCTCAGGCCGCCGCGGCGCACCGCGATGTCGCAGATGGTCTGCAGCAGCCCGTGTTGCTCGTTCGCCACGGCGATGGCGTCGGACACCTGGGCCAGCATGGCATTGAAATCGGCCGCCCGCCGCAACTGACGCCGCGCGAACTCCAGGTCGCGCGCGGTCTGACGCGCCTGCAGAGCGTGGCTCGCCTGCTCGGCCAGCGTCAGCAGGATCTCGCGCTGCGCTGGCGAGAGTCGGCGGGGCCGCACGTCGAGCACGCAAAGCGTGCCGACGTTCAAGCCCTCGCTGCTGCGCAGCGCAGCGCCCGCGTAGAAGCGCATTGCGGGCGAACAGGCCAGCAGCAGGCCGTCGGCGAAGCGCGGGTCCGCATGGGCATCCGGCACCTCGAACAGCCCGTCGCCCGCGATGGTGTGGGCGCACGGCGAGGCCTCGCGCGAGGTCTCGCGCGGCGCTGTGTGCGGGTCCAGGCCCGTCAGGGCCTTGAACCATTGACGCCTGGCGTCGATCAGCGAGATCGCGGCCACCGGTGCGTCGAGCGCGCGCGCGGCGCAGGCGGCGAGTCGATCGAACACCGGCTCGGGCGGCGTGTCCAGCGCGCCCAGCCGCGCCAGAGCCTCCAGGCGCTCGGCCTCGCGCGCGGGCCGCGGTGGCGCCGACGGGACAGGGCGACGATGCTGGTGCTGCGGCGACTTCATCGAAATCTCCCGCGTGGATTCGCAACAACGTTCGGGCACGAGGCCGGCCTGCGCAGGCGCCGGTCGGCGCCGCGAAGCATCCGCAAGGCTGTAGGCATTTTGCGCGAAATCATCCCTGGGCAGCGCACGTAATTCACGAAATCCCTGCCGGTTGCATCCGGAAAGAACAACAAAAGGAGCCATGGAGGAGACACTTCCTGCGACGCGCCGATTCATCCACAATGCACGAATGTTCGAAAGCCGTCGCGCCATTCGGGTCAACCCCTACCCCGGCGCCCATCTCCAGCCGAGGACCCCATGGTCTTGCAGCGCGCGCATGCCTGGCTGACGGCGGTCCGCGACGGCTTCGTCGCGCTGCTTCCGCTGACCTTCCTGCGCGTGCTGGCCGTGCTCGCGGGATCCTTTCCGGTGGCGGCCTACCAGCGCGCGATGGGCCGTGCCTTCGGGGCGGATTGGCACAGTCACCTGGACCACGCCAACCTGGCCTTCCTGGGCATCTTCGGCGTTGCCTTGTGCGCGGTGACCTCCGTGCAACTGGCCCATCGCCTTCCGACACGGGGCGGCCTGAGCACGCGCCAGCCCCCGCTGATGGTGGCCGTGTGCGCGGTGGTCAATTTCGTGATCGTGTCGGCGGTGGTCAACGACGGGGTGGTGAATTTCGGCTTCGGCAGCATGCTCATGGGCCTGGCGGTGGGGCTGGCCACCGCGGAGCTGCTGCGCCTGGCCGAGCGCTTGCGCCTGATGGACCTGGTGCGTCTTCCCTACGACACCGACGCTTCGCTGTACCACGCGCTGCGCCTGAGTCCGGCCATGGTGGCCATCGGGCTGCTGATGTTCGTCGCGGCCCAGGGCTGGAACCAGCTGCCGGCGCCGGGCGCGCACCCGCTGCATCCGCTGGTGGCGTGGGCCCAGGCGAGCCACGCCGGCGTATGGGTGCTCAGCGTGGCCGCTGCGTTGATCAACCAGTTGCTCTGGTTCGTCGGCCTGCACGGCAGCATGGCCATGGATGCCTACGCGTCGCGTGATCTGTTCGCCCCCGACGGGGTCGCCTACGCGAGCACGCTGGCCTGGCGCCCCATGTTCAACGGATTCGTGATGCTCGGCGGCTCGGGAGCCACGCTGGGCCTGCTGCTGGCGATCGCCCTCGCCTCGCGCGACCGCGCCCAGCGCGGCATCGCCAAGCTCGCGCTGCTGCCCTCGCTGTTCAACATCAACGACATCCTGCTGTACGGCCTGCCGCTGGTGCTCAATCCCGTCTACCTGCTGCCCTTCCTGGGCGTGCCGGTGCTGCTCACCCTGCTGGTGGTCGGGGCCGCGCAGGGCGGCTGGATCCACATGCAGGATCCGGGCTTCGTCTGGACCACCCCGGCGCTGCTGTCGGGCTGGCTGCTCACCGGTTCCTGGCGCGGCGTGGCGCTGCAGGCGCTGGAGATCGCGTTGGGCGCGGCCTGCTACCTGCCCTTCGTGCGCCGCGCCGACGCGCGCCTGCGCCAGTCGCAGGCGCTGGCCTTCGAGACGGCCAAGCGCGAGATCCTCGCCGGCGCCGCCGACACGCCGGCTTCGGCCTGGCACGGCCACTCGCGCATGATCGCCCGCGGCCTGCTCGACGACCTGCGCGCGGCGCTGGCGCGCGACCAGCTCTGGCTGGCCTTCCAGCCCATGCACGACCGTGCCGGATGGGCGGTCGGGGCCGAGGCCCTGCTGCGCTGGGATCATCCGCGTCATGGATCCGTGCCGCCGGCACTGATCGTGCGTCTGGCCGAACAGAGCGGCGACATGCTGCGCCTGGGTACCTGGGTACTGGAGCACGCCTGCGCCGCGAAGGCCCGCTGGAACCAGGCCGGGCACCGGGCGATGACCATGGCGGTCAATCTTTCCCCGCTGCAGCTGACCGACCCGATGCTGGCGCAGCACGTGCGCCGCTGCCTCGATCGCTACGAGCTGGCACCCGAGGAGATCGAACTGGAGATCACGGAAACCGTCGCGCTGCCCGACGGGCAGGCGGTGGATCGGGTACTCGGCGAACTCGAGCGCACGGGAGTGCGCCTGGCCATCGACGACTTCGGCATGGGCTCGTCGTCGCTGCTGTACCTGCGGCGCTTCGAGGTGCATGCCATCAAGATCGACGGATCGCTGACCCGCGACCTGCTGGACAACCCCACCAACGCCGACATCATCCGCACCATCGTGATGCTCGGACGTTCCCGCAACGTGCAGGTGGTCGCGGAGTTCGTCGAGACGGTGCAGCAGCGCCGCGCCCTCGAGGCCATGGGATGCGACGTGTTCCAGGGCTGGTACCACAGCGCGCCGCTCGACGAGGCGCGCTGCCTGGACTATTTCGCGCTCAGCGCCGATCGCCTGCGCATGGCCGGCGTGCCCAGCCAGCAGGACATGGCGGTCGAACTGCTGCGCTGACTCAGGCCGGCTCGCTGCGCGCGACCCGGTTTCGTCCCTCGGCCTTGGCCCGGTACAGCGCCTGATCCACCGCCCCCAGCCAGGCGCGCAGGTCGGAAATTCCCGGGCCGAGCGCCGCGATGCCGATGCTGCAGCTCAGCCGCGGTTGCGCGGGACCCAGCCGGATGCCCAGCACGGCCTCGCGGATGCGCTGCGCGATGCCTTCCACTTCCTGCGGCGGCGCCCCCAGGCACAGGGCCAGGAATTCGTCGCCGCCGTAGCGCCCCGCCACGTCGGCGGCGCGGATGCACCCGCGTATGGCCTGCGCCACGGCCGCGATGGCCTCGTCGCCGGCGCCATGGCCATGGTTGTCGTTGATGGACTTGAAGTGATCGATGTCGATCATCACCAGGCAGGCGGGCCAGGCGTCGCGCGCGTATCCGCGCAGCGCGGCCTCGGCATGCTCGAGCAGATGCTCGCGCGACAACAGGCCGGTCTGCGCGTCGGTTCGGCGCATCTGCTCGAGCAGGTGGTTCTGGCGCGCGATGGTGCGCAGCAGGTGGTAGCTGCCCAGGCCGGTGCTCAGCGTATGCACCACCAGCAGCGGCAGGCTGCAGGCGACCACCAGCAGGCTGCTTTCGAGCTGGGGCTGGGGTCGAAGGATCAGGGTGCCGAGCAGCATGCCGCCGAACAGGAAGGGCAGCGACTGCAGCCACAGGCGGCGCATGCCGGTGCTCAGCTTGTCGAAGGTGGTGACGGTGGCGAGGATCGCACTGGGCAGCAGGCAGAAGTGCATCAGGGGGATGGACATCCCCGCGATCGCCGAGTCCAGCACCAGGTTGCGCTTCTCGGCAGCATAGGGATCCCCGGCGTGCCGCGCGAGCAGGAAGGCCAGGTGCGGCCACGCGAAGCAGCTCGCCAGCATCCAGGCCCACAGCGGCCAGGGCGCGCGCTGCTCGAACAGCACCGAGGCGACGGCCAGCCCGCCCAGGCCCATGCCGAGCACGCGCATCGGGTAGATGCGGCGGTAGGTCCGCTCGCGCCGGTTTTCGGGCGCGGGCAGCGCGGCTCGCTGCGGGAAGGAATGGGCGGGCATGGTGGTTCCGGGAATCGCAGGCGCCATTCTGCGGCATCCCGCGGGCCTCGTGGGGCCCGCGGCGCCCCGTCCCGCACGTCTCATGCGAGCGCTAACTCGTTGCCAGGCGACGCACCGCGTCGCGCAGCGCCTCGCAACTGAGGCCGTCGCCCGGCATCGGCGCGCCGACGCGCAGGCCCACGCGGTTGAACAGGCCGCGCCGCAGGGGCCGCACCATCGCCACGTTGCGCCCGTTGCGCACCTCGATGCGGCTGAAGAAGGAGCCCCAGAGGTTGGTCAGGGCCACCGGGATCACCGGCACCTTCAGCCCCTCGGCGCGCGCGCGCTCCAGGATGCGCAGCACGCCGGGCTTGAACTCCTGCAGCAGGCCGTCGCGGGTGATGCCGCCTTCCGGGAAGATCGCCAGCAGGTCGCCGTCGCGCAGGGTGCTCAGCGCCTGCTCGAAGGCGGCCTCGTAGACCAGGGGCTGCTTGTCGCGCGGGGCCACCGGAATGGCGCGCGACAGTCGGAAAAGCCAGCCGAGCACCGGAATGCGGAAGATCTCGTGGTCCATCAGAAAGCGCATCGGCCGCGGGCTGGCGGCCATCAGAAGCACCGCGTCGACGAAGCTCACGTGGTTGCACACCAGCACCGCCGGGCCCGCGGCGGGCAGTTCGGATTCGCCCTGCACGCGAAAGCGATACACCAGATGGGTGAGCAGCCAGGCCACGAAGCGCAACAGGTACTCGGGCACCAGCAGGAAGATGTAGGCGGCGACGGCCGCGTTGACCACGCCCACGAACAGGAACACCTGCGGAATGCTGAAGCCGAGCCCGAGCAGCAGCGAAGCCACCAGCGCGCTTCCCACCATGAACAGCGCGTTGAGGATGTTGTTGGCGGCGATGATGCGCGCCCGGTGCGTGGCCTGGGCGCGCAACTGCACCAGCGCGTACATGGGCACGCTGTACAACCCGGCGCTCAGGCTCAGCAGCGCGAGGTCGACCATCACGCGCCAGTTGGCGCCCCCGGCCAGGAACTCGCGCAGCCCGGAGCCGGCGGCCGGGGGCAGCGCGCGCGAGGCGAAATACAGGTCGAAGGCGAAGCAGCTCATGCCCAGCGCGCCCAGCGGGACCAGGCCGATTTCCACGTGGTGCCGCCCCAGGCTCTCGCACAGCAGGGAGCCGACGCCGATGCCCACGGAGAACACCACCAGCAGCAGCGAGGCCACCTGCGCGTCGCCGTGCAGCACGTCCTTCGCGAAACTCGGAAACTGGCTCAGGAACACCGCCCCGACGAACCACATCCAACTGATCCCCAGCAGGGAGCGGAACACCACCAGGTTGCCGTGCGCCAGCCGCAGGTTGCGCCAGGTCTCGCCGATGGGATCGAGGTTCAGGCGCAGCGCGGGGTCGGTGGGAGGCGTGGGCGGGATGCGCCAGGCCGCCACGCGCCCCAGCACGGCCAGGCCCAGGCAGATCCAGCCGACCTGCCGCTCGGCCACCTCCGGCATGCCCATCAGCAGCCCGCCGGCCACGTTGCCCAGCAGAATGGCCACGAAGGTCCCCATTTCCACCATGCCGTTGCCTCCGGTGAGCTCGCGCTCGCGCAAGTGACATGGGAGGTAGGCGTACTTGACGGGGCCGAACAACGTGGAATGCAGGCCCATCAGGAACACGCAGCCCAGCAGCAGCCCGACCCGCTGCTGCGCGAAGCCCCAGACCGCGAGCGCCATGATCGCGATTTCCAGGTTCTTCACCATGCGGATCAGCACGGCCTTGTCGAACTTGTCGGCCAACTGGCCGCTGGTGGCGGAGAACAGCACGAAGGGCAGGATGAACACCGCGCCGATCCACAGGCCCGCGGTGCGCGACGGAAACCAGTCCACCTGCAGCCGGTAGGTCACCAGCACGGTGAAGGCGAACTTGAACAGGTTGTCGTTGGCCGCACCCAGGAACTGGGTCGCGAAAAAGGGGGCGAAACGCCGCTGCCCGAGCAGGCTGAACTGGTTCGATGCTTGCTGGGAGGACGATGGCACCGCGAGCTCCGGGGTCGGGACGTTCGCGGCACTGTAGCGACACGTTCCCGACCCTGAAGCCGGCGATGCCAAGCCGGTTATTTCCCGCCGGCGAGCCCGCGCTCAGCGCAGCGCCTGCAGCGACAGGCCCACCTTGCGCAGATTGCTCTCGACGGTGTCGGTCTCGCTGCGCACGCGGGCGTTGTAATCATCCGGCCGGGTGCCGGGCGGAAGGTGTTGCGATAGTACGAAGTCCGGCCTTGCCTGCGTGTCCACGAACAATGCCACCTCGAACGCCTCTTTTTCGGTCAGATGCGCATTTCCCAAGGGCATATTGCCCTTCACCCAGGTGGCCAGCTTGGCCACGTTGGCCAGCCCCGCGCCGGCGTTGTAGCTGTCGGGACCCCACAGCGGCGGAAAGGCGCCGGACACGCCAGCGCCGGTGGCGCCGTGGCAGGACGCGCAGTTCGATGCGTACACCCGCGAGCCGGCGACCACGTCGGCCCGCCCGGCGGACTTGAGCATCGCCGGGTAGGGACCGGGGGCGGCCGGCGGCTGCGGCGCCAGGATGGGCTTGCCGCGGTCGAGCCAGCTGATATAGGCCGCCATGTCCACCACGACCTGGCTGTCGGTGCCGGGGCGCATGCCGTTCATGCTGCGCATGAAGCAGTTGGCGATGCGATCCTCGAGGGTGATGACCGCGTCCTCGCGCTTCGAATAGGAAGGAAACTTGGTGGCGGTGGACAGGAAATTGCCGGGATGATCGTTGTCGCCCCCGTCGGTGTGGCAGCTGTTGCAGCTCAGCGCGTTGCCCACGTGGACCTTCATCCGCGCATCGGCGCCGGTGTCCATGATCATGTCGTGGCCGCGCTGGATGGACTGCCCGAGCGGGCCCGCGGGAAGTCCCGACAGGGGGCCGGCCGAAGCGGCACCGGCGAACGCAAGCGCCAACGCGACCGCGCAGGAGGCGCGGGACAGCGGATGGGCGGGAATACGGGGATGCAGGCGGCTGGACATGCGCATCGGGGTGCTCCTGGGCGACGAACGCGCACGCGCACACCCGGCGCGCGCGCCAAGTTCGCAGTATCCGCCGGACTGCTACATTTTCCGTTGATCGAACGCAATCGTCGCGACGCCCGGCGAAACCCCCTTCCGATGAACCAACCCACCTATGACGGCGTCCTGGCCGCCGCGCGCCGCATCGAGGCGCATGCGCACCGCACGCCCGTGATGCGCTCACGCACCCTGGACGCCGAGCTGGGCGCCAGCGTGCACCTGAAATGCGAGAACCTGCAGCGCATGGGCGCCTTCAAGTTCCGCGGCGCCTTCAACGCGCTGTCCGCCCTGGAGCCGGCGCGGCGCAAGGCCGGCGTGGTGGCCTTCTCCTCGGGCAACCACGCGCAGGCCGTCGCGCTTTCGGCCAGGCTGCTGGACATGCCGGCGACCATCCTGATGCCCCACGACGCGCCGGCCGCCAAGATGGCGGCCACGCGCGGCTACGGGGGCAAGGTGGTGGTGTACGACCGCTACCGCGAGGACCGCGAGCAGATCGGCCGCGCGCTGGCCGAGCGCGAAGGCCTCACGCTGATCCCGCCCTACGACCACCCCGACGTGATCTGCGGCCAGGGCACGGCGGCCAAGGAACTGTTCGACGAGGTGGGCGAGCTCGATGCGCTGTTCGTACCCCTGGGCGGCGGCGGCCTGCTGTCCGGCAGTGCCCTTGCGCGCGGGGCCCTGGGCCCGGCCTGCGAGCTGTACGGCGTGGAGCCGGAGGCGGGCGACGACGGCCGGCGCTCGTTGCGCAGCGGCTCCATCGTGCACATCGACACCCCGCGCACCATCGCCGACGGCGCGCAGACCCAGCACCTGGGACAGCTGACCTTCCCCATCATCCGGCGCGAGGTCACCGACATCCTCACCGCCAGCGATTCCGAGCTGGTCGACACCATGCGCTTCCTGGCCGAGCGCATGAAGCTGGTGGTCGAGCCCACCGGTTGCCTGGGGCTGGCCGCCGCCCGACGCATGGCTGCGCGGCTGCGCGGCAAACGCGTGGGGGTGCTGCTCAGCGGCGGCAACGTGGACATGGCACGTTTCGCCGAACTGCTGGCGACTGCCTGAGCTCCGAATCGCAGCTCCTTTCACCTAGCGCAAGACTTCACGCTCCATCCGCGCCTAGGCTCGTGCGTTTCCAGACCACGAGGAGTACAGGCACATGGGCAACTCGCGCATCGGCTGCGAACGACTTCGCGCCAAGGTGATGGACGCCGACGCCGCCGCGGCGTTGATCGAAGCCGGCAGCACGGTGGGCCTGAGCGGCTTCACCGGCTCGGGCTATCCCAAGGCGGTGCCGCTGGCGCTGGCCAGCATCATCGAGCGCCACAACGCGGCCGGCGACCCCTTTCGCGTACGCGTCTGGACCGGCGCGTCCACCGGCCCCGAACTCGACGGCGCGCTGGCGCGCGCGAACGGCATCGAGTTCCGCCTGCCCTACAACTCCGATCCGCATGCCCGCGAGCGCATCAACCGCGGCGAGATGGAGTACTTCGACATGCACCTCAGCCAGGTCGCGCCGATGGCCTGGCAAGGCTTCCTCGGCCCGCTGGACACGGCGGTGATCGAGGTCAGCGGGGTGCTCCCCGACGGCTCGCTGGTGCCTTCGTCGTCCGTGGGCAACAACAAGACCTGGCTGGACCGCGCGAAGCGCATCATCCTGGAGGTCAATGCCTGGCAGAGCGAATCCCTGGCCGGCATGCACGACATCTACTACGGTACCGCACTGCCGCCGCACCGCGTGCCGATCCCGCTGCTGCGCGCCGACGACCGCATCGGCGAACCCTACTTCCGCTGCGACCCCGACAAGGTGGTGGCGGTGGTCGAGACCCACGCCCCCGATCGCAACCTGCCCTTCGCGCCGCCCGACGACACCGCGCGCGCCATCGCCGGGCACCTGCTGGAGTTCCTGCGCCACGAGGTCAAGGTGGGGCGCCTGCCGCCGTCGCTGCTGCCCTTGCAGTCCGGCGTGGGCAACGTCGCCAACGCCGTCATGTCGGGCCTGCTCGACGCGCCCTTTGAGGGCCTGAGCGCCTACACCGAGGTGATCCAGGACGGCATGCTCGAGCTGCTGGCCGCGGGCAAGCTGCACGTGGCCTCGGCCACGGCCTTCTCGCTCAGCCCGCAGGCGGCGGCCCAGCTCAACACCGACATGGCGCGCTTTCGCGACAAGCTGATCCTGCGCCCGCAGGAGATCAGCAACCACCCGGAGCTGGTGCGACGCCTGGGCTGCATCGCCATGAACGGCCTGATCGAGGCGGACATCTACGGCAACGTGAACTCCACCCACGTGATGGGCTCGCGCATCCAGAACGGCATCGGCGGCTCGGGGGACTTCGCGCGCAACGCCTACGTGTCGATCTTCATGACGCCGTCGACGGCCAAGGGCGGCGCCATCTCGGCCATCGTGCCCCAGGCCAGCCACGTCGACCACATCACCCAGGACGTGCAGGTGATCGTCACCGAGCAGGGCCTGGCCGATCTGCGCGGCCTGTCGCCCAAGCAACGCGCGCGCTGCATCATCGACAACTGCGCCCATCCGGACTTCCGGCCGGCGCTGGACGACTACTACCGGCGCGCGCGCGAGCATTCCTACGGCCAGCAGTCTCCCTCGCTGCCGGGCGAGGCGCTGTCGTGGCACCAGCGCTACCTCGACACCGGCACCATGCGCGCCTGAGGCGCGGCGGGGTCCGGGCGCTACGGACGGCGCGCGCGGCGACGCATGAGCAGCGCGTACAGCAGGGCATTGAGCAGCAGGACGCCGATGCCCAGCAGCAGTTGCACGCCGCGCGTGAGTCCCTCGGGATAGATCAGTCGCAGCAGGTAGTGGGACACGAAATCCCCCGCGTAGCCCTGCTCCCCGGCGGCATGGCGCAGCGCGTTCTCCAGCAGCGTGAGGGGGCAGATCCAGCCGCTGAACTCGATGCCCGCGCCCCAGGCCAGCGCCGCCAGCTGCCAGGGCAGCAGCGCGGGCCGGCGCGACACCAGCGCGGCCCCCGCCACCACGAAGGCGATGAACAGCAGGTGCGCCAGCAGCACCAGGTCGACCGCGGCGTCGAGCAGCATGGTCGGTGGGCCGCGCCGCCCCGCCCCGGCTTCAGCGCAGGCTGCGCGGATTGCCGCGCGGGGGCTTGGGGTAGGCCGCGCCGCCGCCGGTGCGGAACAGCACGTCGGCGAGGTCGTTGGTGATGCCCCACCAGTGCGAGGCGTTGTAGTAGTGGTGATGCATGTGCGCGCGGCGCATGCGCAGTCCGTAGCGGGTGCGCGGCTGGTACGCCGGGTCGTGGTGGGAGAAGTGCATCCACTCGTAGAACACGAAATAGCCCACGCTTGCCGCCATGGGCACCAGCGCGGTGACGGGACCGAACAGCAGCGCGTAGGCCGCGTAGCTGAGCACGGCCAGCGGCACCAGGGCCCAGGCCGGCCAGAACAGGCGGGCGACGTCCCGGGGTTCGGCATGGTGCGCATGGTGCAGGTCGACCTGCAGCCTGCGACGCAGCCCGTCGTGCGCCGGCAGCGGCGCATGCAGCACGAAGCGATGCAGGCCGAACTCGACGAAGGGCGCCAGCACCACCGGGATCAGCAGCAGCGGCCAGGCCCGCGCCAGCGCACCAAGGCGCCACGCAACGATCAGCAGCGCGGCGCAGGTGACGATCATGGCCATCACCGTGGGGTGGGTCCAGAGGTCGCGTCTGCGCATGATCGGCTCCGAGGTGGCGGGTGGGCGTCGCAACCCCGATGATGCCGCAAACGCGATATCCACGCTCGCCGGCGCCGTGCTCGCCGCGCGGAACCGTTCAGCGCAAGCCGAAGCGCGCGAACACCAGGCCCTTGGCCTGGTCGAGCAGCAGCGCGAAGGCTGCCACCAGCAGCAGCAGCCATCCGATCACGGACAGCGGGAGCCCGGCCATGAGGGTCGCGCTGGCAGCCAGCGCGGTCACCAGCAGCAGGTCGGCGACACTGGCCGCGGCCAGCGCGCGCCCGGGCGCGAAGGCGCCGATGCGCCCGTCGTCGCGCAGCACGTACACGTTGGCCTGGGTCGTAAACACCAGCAGCAGGAACACCAGGGTCTGCATCTGCGCGGCATCGAGTCCGAAGCGCGCGCGTGCCCACAGGTAGACCGACATCGAGAACAGCAGCGAGACCAGGGCCAGCAGCGATGCCGCGCCCACCAGCTGCCCCACGCGCCAGCGCTGCGGGCGCGCCGCCGGGCGCACGCGGTCGACGGCGATGCTCATGGTGACGAAGTCGTTGGCGAACAACAGCAGCACGATCAGGCGTGCGGAGATCACGAAGCCTCCGGTCAGACACAGCCCGGCCGTGAGGAACACCACGATCTCCAGGGTCTTCACCACCTTGTTGATCACGTAGGTCAGCATGCGCCGGTGCACCTCGCGACCGGCCTCGACCACGGTGAGCACGCCCGCCAGGCCCGGATCGGTGAGCACCACGCCGGCGGCGGCCTTGGCCACGTCGGTGGCGCTGGCCACGGCGATGCCCAGCTCGGCCTGGCGCAGCGCGGGAGCGTCGTTGACACCGTCGCCGGTCATGCCGGTGACGTGACCGTCGCGCTGCAGCGCGCGCACGATGGCGTGCTTGTCCTGCGGCAGCACGCGGGCGAAGATGTCGCAGTCCTCGGGGTGGCGCAGGCGCTCGGCGTCGGCCGTGCAGGCGCGCGCTCCGAGGCCGATGCGCGCGCCGATGGCGCGTGCGGTCTGCAGCGCGTCACCAGTGGCCATGCTTACGCGCACGCCGAGCTCCCGCAGCCGGGCGATGAGTTGCGCGGCGTCCGGCCGCGGCGGGTCCGACAGGCCGACGAAGCCGAGCAGGCGCGTCTGATCGCCCGGCCCCGCCGCCACCGCGAGCACGCGCGCTCCGGCGGCGGCGAGTTCCTGCTCGGCCTGCTCGGCCCATGCACGCTGCGCCGCGTCCGCGCCGCAGCGCGCGAGAACGGCCTCGGAGGCCCCCTTCAGCGCGTGCCAGTCCTGCCCGTCGCCCTCGTACACGCCTTCGCTCAGGCGCGTGGCTGGATCGAAAGGGTGGAAGGCCCGACGCTGCGGGAGCGACTGCGCGGGCCGCGTCGCCTCGCCCCCCGGCGCATCGCGCCCCCCCGCCTGCCAGGCCTGCAGCACGGCCAGGTCCAGCGGGTCCTGCGTCGCCGCGTCGCTGGCCAGCGCGGCCGCCCGCAGCACTTCGAACTGCGTCACGCCGTCGAGGGCCTTGCTGGCCGCCAGGCTGAGCGCGTTGAGGGTGAGCGTGCCGGTCTTGTCCGACAGCAGCGTGTCCATCGCCGCCGCCTCCTCCACGGCCGGCAGCCGGGTCACCAGCACGCCCTGGTGGGCCAAGCGCGAGGCGGCCACGGCGGTGGCCAGGGTATAGGTGGCCGGCAGCGCCACCGGCACGCTGGCCACCAGCAGCATCAGCGCGAACACCAGGGTGTCGCCCAGCGGCAGCGCATGACGCAGCGCGTAGACGATCACCAGCAGCACCAGCAACAGGTCGAAGGCGACCAGGCGCTGCACGATGGCGAAGATGGTCCTTTGCATGTGGCTGGGAGCCGACGAGGCGCGCACGAGTTCGGCCGTGCGCCCGAAATAGGTCCGGGCTCCGATGGCCGTCACCTCGCCGCTGGCCTCGCCCTGGCGCACGATCGAGCCGGTGTAGGCGGGCTGGCCGGGTGCGGCGTCCACCGCCAGCGACTCGCCGGTCAGCGCCGACTGGTCGAGCGCCACGCCGCCGTCGAACAAGGCCAGGTCGGCGGGGACGATGTCTCCGGCGCGCAGGTGCACGATGTCGCCCGGCACCAGTTGCGCCGCCGGCACGCGGCTCCAGGCGCCGTCGCGCAGCACCCGCGCGTTGACCTGCAGGCGACGCCGCAGCAGCGCCAGCGCGTCGCTGGCGCGCCGCTCCTGCGCGTAGGCCACGACGGCATTGAAGCCGAGCAGGAAGCCGATGACCACGGCCTCCTGTTCGCGCCCCAGCAGGAGCTGCAGCACGATCACGGCCTCGAGCATCCACGGCACCGGCCCCCACAGCTTGCCCAGCAGCTGCAGCCACCAGGGGATGGCGGCCTGCTCGATGGCATTCGGCCCCTCGCGCAGTGCGCGACTCCGCGCCTCGGCGGAATCCAGCCCCTTCGAGCGATCGGTGGGAGCCTGCGCGGTGGACGGCATCGAAACGTGGGGGTGTCGCCCCGGGAGGGTAGGTGCCCTCATCTTAGGATCCCGCGTTGCGGCCCGGGCAGGACTTGGATCAAGCGGAGCCGAGAAGCGCGGCCGGCACGCCAGATTTGTTCATGGCAAATTGATTTACCATATGCGCACAGCTGTCCCCCTTCCACCGTCCGGAGACCCGCAGATGCAGCAGGCCGACAAGGCGCAACGCGCGATCCAGTCCATCGAGGTCGGCGGCCGCCTGCTGCTGGTGCTGGCCGACAGCGCCGAGCCGCTGGCGCTGAAGGACCTGGCGGCGCGCGCGGGCCTGAGCGCCTCGCGCGCGCACCCCTATCTGGTGAGCTATGCGCGCCTGGGGCTGGTCGAGCAGGAGCAGCTCGGCGCGCGCTACCGCCTGGGGCCGGCGGCGCTGCGCATCGGCCTGACCTGCCTGTACCAGCTGGACCCGATGCGCGAGGCCGAAGCGGTGATCCAGGAACTCGCGGCCCAGACTGGGCACGCGGTGATGCTGGCGGTTTGGGGCAATTTCGGGCCCACCGTGGTGCGCCTGATCGAGGCGCGCCAGGCGCTGCACATCGCCTTGCGCGTGGGCAGCGTGATGGCCCTGCTGGAAACCGCCACCGGACGCGCCTTCGCGGCCACGCTGCCGCCCGAGCGCCTGGCCGAGCCCGCGGGCCCCTTCGGCGAACTCGCCGCGCGCGAACGCCCGGCCGGGCGCGCGCCCTCGCCGGCGGAGCTGGAGCAGGCGCGGGCCGAAATGGCACGCCACGGGGTCACGCGCGCGGCGGGAAGCCCCCTGCCCGGCGTGAACGCCTTCAGCGCCGCGGCCTTCGACCATGAGGGCACCGCGGTGCTGGTGGTCACCGCGCTGGACCACGCGGACCGCTTGTCGTCGGACTGGGACGGCCCCAGCGCGCGCGCCGTGCGCGAGGCCGCCCGGCGCATCTCCCAGCGCCTCGGGATGCACGCCGCCGAGCGCTGAGCGCGCGCCGTGCTCGCGGCGCGGCGCCCATGGCTCGCCTACGCGCGGCGCGAACGCGCCCGCCGATCAGCGCGAAGCCGCCGGCAGCACGCGCGCGGTGCAGGCGCCGAAACCGATGCGCACCGCGCCCGGCCTCTCGCACACACCGCGAAAGCTCACCTC
Organism: Pseudomonadota bacterium; assembly: GCA_021848345.1. GTDB lineage: Bacteria > Pseudomonadota > Gammaproteobacteria > Burkholderiales > Burkholderiaceae_C > Thiomonas_A. Next base: position 68,967 of record JAJZUV010000004.1, read on the forward strand.
GTCGCCGTCCTCGAGAAAGCGTCGCTGCTCGCCCCCCGGCAGTTCGATGGGCTGCTTGCCGCCCTGCGAGAGTTCGAGCAGCGAGCCCGCCTGATCCGGACGCGGGCCCGACAAGGTGCCCGAGCCGAACAGGTCGCCCGGGCGCAGCGCGCAGCCACCCACGGTGTGGTGCGCCACCATCTGCGCCACCGTCCAGTAGGCGGCATCGGCGAAATTGGAGCGGCTGATGCAATGCGCCCCCAGGCCCTGCTGGCGCATGCGCGCGGTGCTCAGCCAGACTTCGAGTTGCACGTCGAAGGCTCCGGCCGCCGCGTCCGCCTCGCAGTGCAGATAGGGCAAGGGCTGCGGATCCCCGGCGGGACGCGTGAAGGCGCGGCGGAACGGCGCCAGCGCCTCCAGCGTGACCACCCAGGGCGAGATCGTGCTGGCGAAATTCTTCGACAGGAAGGGCCCCAGCGGCTGGTATTCCCAGGCCTGCACGTCGCGCGCGCTCCAGTCGTTGAACAGGGTCAGGCCGAACACGTGGTCCTCGGCGCGCTCGATGGGCACCGGCTCGCCCAGCGCGTTGGCGCCGCCGATCACGATGCCCATTTCCAGCTCGAAGTCCAGGCGCGCCGTGGGGCGCAGCACCGGCGCCTCGGCGTCGGCGGCCTTGACCTGCCCGCTGGGACGGACGAAGTCCCGGCCGCTGGGCAGGATGGTGGACGAGCGCCCGTGGTAGCCGATGGGCACCCACTTGTAGTTGGGCAGCAGCGGGTTATCGGGGCGGAACAGCTTGCCCACCGCGGTGGCGTGGTGAATGCCCACGTAGAAATCGGTGTAGTCGCCGATCTCGCAGGCCACGCCCAGTTGCACGCGCGCCTGCGGCACCAGGCAGCTGCTCAGGCGGCCCTGCGCCTCGCTGCCCGCGGCCAGCGCCGCCGACAGCGCGCGGCGCAAGGCCGCGCGCGCGGCCGGCCCCAGCGCCATGAAGGCGTTCAGGTCGCCCGCGGCCAGGGGCACGAGCAAGCCGGACACGGCCTCCGGCAAGGCGCCGGCCCCGGCCGCCAGGCGCAGGTCCAGCACCTGGTCGCCGATGGCCACGCCGATGCGCCAGGGCTCGTCGCCCACCCGCATGCGCCCGAAGGGCAGGTTCTGGATCGGGAAATCGCAGCCCGGCTCGTTGGCCGAAACCACCCAGCTGCGCAGCGCCGGATCGTGCGTGGCGTCCAGGGCCGTGCTCATCGGAACGCGTCCTTCAGCTCGGCCCAGCAATCGGCGTAGGCGCCGTCCAGCGCACCGCATTGCATCGCGTAGGCGGTGGGCTTGAAGTGCCAGCGGCTCTCGAACATGAAGGCCAGCGTGGCGTCGAGCTTGTGCGGGGCCAGCGGCGCGTTGCTGGCCTTGTCGAAGGCCTCGGCGTCGGGACCGTGGGGCACCATGCAGTCGTGCAGGCTCATGCCGCCGGGCTTGAAGCCCTCGGGCTTGGCGTCGTACTGGCCGCGCACCAGGCCCATGAATTCACTCATCAGGTTGCGGTGGTACCAGGGCGGGCGGAAGGTGTCCTCGGCCACCATCCAGCGCGGCGGGAAGATCACGAAGTCGCAGTTGGCCGTACCCGGCGTGTCGCTGGGGCTGGTCAGCACCGTGAAGATGCTGGGGTCCGGATGGTCGAAGCTGACCGTGCCGATGACCATGAAGTTGGCCGTGTCGTACTTGAAGGGAACCAGGTTGCCGTGCCAGGCCACGACGTCGAAGGGCGTGCGCGCCTGGCTGGTGCGCCACAGCCGGCCGCCGAACTTGCGCACGATCTCGTAGGGCTGTTCCTGCGGCTGCTCGTAGGCCGCGACGGGCGCCAGGAAGTCGCGCGCGGCGGCCAGGCCGTTGCTGCCGATGGGGCCCAGTTCGGGCAGGCGGAACGGCGCGCCGTAGTTCTCGCACACGTACACCCGCGACGGCCCCTGCACCTTCACGCTGAAGGCGATGCCGCGCGGCAGCAGCGCGATCTCGCCGGGGCCTACGTCGAGGATGCCGAATTCGGTGACGATGCCCAGCTCGCCCTGCTGGGGCACCAGCAGCATCTCCGCGTCCGCGTTGACCAGCGCGCGCGCCTGCATCGAGCGGTTCATCAGCACCAGGTGCGCGGCCACGCCGATCTGCGCCTCGGGGTCGCCGTTGACCACGATGGTGCGCAGCCCGTCGACGAAGTCCAGCGGCTGCTCGGGAATCGCGATCGGGTGCCAGCGCAGCGGATCGGGCGCGACGTCCTGTCCCTGCGCGGCGCCGCTTTTCCAGTAGGGCTGCTCATAGGGCGCGTAGGCGCCGGTGACCACCGAGGGCTGGCGTCGGTACAGCCAGCTGCGCTGATTCTGGTGGCGCGGCGCGGTGAAGGCGCTGCCCGAGACGAGCTCGGCGTACAGGCCGCGCGGCGCGCGCTGCGGGCTGTTGCGCCCCTGCGGCAGCGTGCCGGGTTCGGCCTCGCTGGTGAACTGGTTGCCGAAACCGGCGAGATAGTTGCGTGTGCTCATGGCCGTGGAGGGTTCCGGAGTTCAGCCTTCGAGGGTTTCCCACATCTGGCGGTCGCGCTCGGCGGTCCACACCCGCGGGTCGCGGTACTTCGTGGCCTCGTCGTAGCAGCGGGTGACGTCGAAAGGCATGCAGTGATCGAAGATCACCCAGTGGCCATACTTGGGCTTGAGCGCGGCGTAGGTTTCCTTGTAGACGGCGCCCAGTTCCTTGCCGGCGTCGGCGCCGGCCTTCACGTGGGTCCACACGTCGCGGATGAAATCCCGCGTGACCTGCAGGCCCTTTTGCACCTGGGCCTCGCCCTTCAGCGCGGGACCGCGCCCGGGCACCAGCGCCAGCGGCTTGAGCGCCGCCACGTTGTCCAGGGTCTGCGGCCAGTCCTGGAAGTAGGCGTCGCCGGCGTAGGGAGTGGCGTCGAACTCGACCAGGTCGCCGGACAGCAGGGTGCGCTCGCCAGGCAGCCACACCACGGTGTCGCCCTTGGTGTGGCCGCGCCCGAGCTGCAGCAGTTGCACCTCGAGCTTGCCCAGCCACAGGCTCATGCGCCCCTGGAAGGTCATGGTCGGCCAGGTCAGCCCCGCCGGCACGGTCTCGACATCGCGGAACAGGCGCGGGAAACGGCCGATCTCGCTGGCCTTGTCGGCTTCGCCGCGCTCGACGATCAGGTCGTAGGTGTCCTGGCTGGCCAGGATCTGCTGCGGCGCATAGGCGCTGGCGCCGAGCACGCGCACCGCGTGGTAGTGGGTCAGCACGACGTAGCGAATGGGCTTGTCGGTGACCTCGCGGATGCGCCGGATCACGTCGGCGGCCATGGCGGGCGTGGCCTGCGTGTCGGCCACCAGCACCGCGTCGTCGCCGATGATCACCCCGGTGTTGGGGTCGCCTTCGGCGGTGTAGGCCCATGCGTGCTCGGAGAGCTGCTCGAAGGTCACGCGCTTTTCCGCCAGGTCGGCGGCGGAGGCAAAGGTCTTGGCCATGGAGGGAGATCCGGTTGGGCGGGTTGGATGTTTGGTTCGCCATTTGCGAACGAATTCGCAGGCGGCAAACATAAACCCATCCCCGGGGGCTGTCAAACGCCCGGGCGGAGCGCCTTGCCTGGCCCGGCGGGGATTTCCCGGGAGGGTCGAGCGGGTGTACATTGGAAGCCTCTATTGCGAATGAGTCGCATTCGCTATTTTCATTCCGCCGTCCCGGAGCCCCGCCATGCACGAGCATCTCCACAGCGAGTTCCCATCCCATGGGCACGTCTGCGCATGTGCCGCGCAACTGCGGGCATTGCTGATCGAGAACGTGGCGCTGGCCCGGGAGCTGGCGCGCGCGCAGCAGCGGGTCACCCGGCTGCTGGACGAGAAGGATGCCAGGATTCGCGCATTGCAGGCCCTGCTCCGGCAGGCCGCGGCCCACGCGGCGCCGCCCTGCGCGCAAGCCCCGGGCGAGGCGCCACGGGCTGCGCCGGACACCTCGGCCCGCGAAGCCGCGCACCGGTCGCGTTGACAGGCGGTCGAATCGGCGAGCGGCGATCAGGCTGCCGCCAGCGGGCTCAGCGCAGGTCGCCGCCCTTGGGCTCGCTGTAGCCGAAGTCGTGGAACATCTTCTGGCCCTGGCGGCTTTGCATCAGGCGCACGAACTCGCGCGCCTGGGCGGGATGGGCCGCGTTGCGCAGCACCGCCGCGTAGAACACCAGGGGTTGCGTGGACAGTTGCTGCGGCTTGCCGTCGGGCGCGACGATGCCGAAGTGCACCTTGCCGTACCAGTCCTCGCTCATCGACGGATCGCTGAGGTTCACCTGCGCCGGCAGCTTGATATAGGGCAGCTTGTGCGAGATCACCGCGCTCAGGTAGCCCGAGGAGGCGTCGATCTGGCCGCTTTCCAGGCGGCTGAGCAACGAAGGCTCGGCGAAGATCTGCGAAGTGTTGTGCTGGAAATCCCCGAGGATCTTCTGGGCCAGGCCCGGCTGCTTGTAGTAGTTCCCGGCCAGCAGCATTGCGAACACGATGTTGCGGCCCTGCGGGTCCGTGGTCGGGTCGGTACGCCCGAATTTCACGCCGGGCTGCTCGAGCACGTCAAACCACTTCCTGCGACCCTCGGCCGCCTCGCGGAACTCCTGCGCGTGCGGACCCTTGGGGCTGTAGGCGATGACCATCTGCGTGCTGGCCACCGGCACGGCCGTGCCGACCAGCCCGGCCTTTTGCAGCACCTCGATCGGCCCCGGCGTGATGGAGACGAACACGTCGGCCTGGATCTGCCGGTCGGCCAGCAGATGGGCCAGGCCGTAGGCCCCCGCACCGCGTCCCTGGAAGCGCACATGCGCGCCGCGCTCGATGGCGGGGCCGAGGGCCTTGTCCATCAACGCCCCCATGGAGCCCGCATAAGCCACCGACAGCACCGGCTGCGCGGCTTGCGCCTGCGGCACGCCGCAGGCGCCGAGCACGGCCGCGGCGAGCGCGCCGACTCGGGTCGCGATCAGGGTGAGGGTCTTGCGCTGCATGAATGGCTCCCGTGACTGGTTTCGGCCCGGACGACGGCCGGGATTCGGTTATGCACGGTGGAATATAACGCATACTCCCGGGACCGGAATCCGTTGAACACTTGGATACGTCCCGAACGTTGATCCGAGGGGCCGGGCAAGGGATACTGCGGGGAGCCTTCCCGGCGCCGCATCCTCGAGGAGATCCCATGCACCGCCCGCATCGCGCACGAACGCCCCTGTCGTCCACCCTGCTCGCGACCGCCTGCATCGCGCTGGGCTCCGCCTGCGCCTCGCCCGCTCGCGCGGACACCGCGCCGGCCGGCAAGTTCACGGCCACGGCCAGGGTTTCCTCGCTGGAGCAGGCCGCCGAACAGGGCGCGCAGGTGTTCGCCAACGACACCTTCGGCACCCATCAGACCTGGGTGCCGCCGAACGCCTTCAGCAACCACCTGATGACCTGCGCGGCCTGCCACACCGGCGGCGGCAGGTCGGAGGGCAGCACGCCGGCCGGCCAATCCATCCCCAGTCTGATCGGAGCCGCGGCCAAGTACCCCAAGTTCAAGGGCAAGAAGCACGCGGTCTACACCCTGGAGCGCCAGATCGTGCACTGCGTGCGCGCCGGCATCATGGGCAAGCCCCCCGCCTACGACAGCCCCGAGATGATCGACCTGGTCGTCTATCTCACCCAGTTGTCCAAGGGAGCGACCATGGGCTCGCAGTTCTCCCGCTGAGGGCCCCCAGGGCCGGGCTGCGCCCGGCCCGTTCCACCTCGCAGCCTGCAGGCTGCTCGGATTCGGCAGGCGCGCGGCTGTGCGCAGGCACAGCCGCTGGTCCCGCCTCATCCCCCGTGGGGGTCAAGGAACCTTGGGGCGGCCCGGCGGTTCCTTGAGGGAGTTCATTTCACCAGCGGCCGCACCGAGGTGAAGCCGCCGTCCACCGGCAGCACCTGCCCGGTGATGCGCGAGGCGCCGTCGGACAACAGCCATTCGATCGCCGCCGCCACCTCGTCGGCCGCCTGCACCCCGCCCAGCGGGTACTGGCGGCCCGCCGCCTCGCGCTGCGCGGGAAGCTTGAGCATGCCCGCCGTCATCGGCGTATCGGTCAGGCCCGGCGCCACGGCGTTGACCCGCAGGCCCGAGGCCGCGTAGGTGGCCGCGGCACTGCGCACCAGGGCCTCCACCCCGCCCTTGGCGGCGGCGATGGCCTCGTGATTGGCCGCGCCCACGCGCGCCACCACCGAACTGACCAGCACGGCCGCCCCCGCCTGCCCGGCCTCGCGCAGGGTCGCGGTCCACGCGCTCAGCACGGCCAGCGCGCTGCCCAGGTTGACCCGCAGCACCTCCTCCCACTGCTCGGGCCGGGTGCGGTGCACGGGCGCGATCAGGGTGTTGCCGACCAGGTGGGCCAGGGCCGTGGGCACGCCCACGGCCTGCGCGCACTCGTGCATCGCCCGCTGCGCCTGCGACGCCTGGGTGGTGTCGGCCACGATGCGCAGGCCGGCTGGAACATCCGCGAGGCGCTGGGCCTCGCGCCCGACGGCGACCACCGTGTGGCCGGCCGAATGCAGGCGCCGGGCCAGCGCGCGGCCGATGCCCCCCGAGGCGCCGGTCACCATGACGATCATTGGGTTCTCCACGTCGAGCACTCCTGGTTGTCGGGAGCGGCCGAAGGCGCGAAGCCGCGCAGCCTGCTCCACCACGCGCTGAACGAAGCGCAATACCGGCCGGGCTCGTCGAACCCGGACGGCGGCATGGCCAGGCCGCAGTCGCGCTGCAGCCAGGGCAGATGGGGATCGGCCACGCCGTGCAGGCTGCGCGCGCCGCGCAGCGCGGCCGCGAGTTGCGCCGACGAGCCGCTCCAGCGCAGCGTCGAGAGACCCCGCATGCGCCGAAGCACCCAGTCCCAGCGCAGCGCGGACCAGGGCCAGCGAGCGTGGAAATCGCGGTCCAGCACGGCCACCGCCAGCAGCCCCGGGGGAACGTCGCGCAGGCACCAGGGGTGCACCACCCAGACGTCGCACCCGGTCAGCGCGTCGGCCTGCGCGGGCGCGAACCCGGCGTCGCGCGGCACCACGCCGTGCACCGGAGGTTCGGCGACCCCTGCGTGCATGCCGGGCTCGGCCCCGCAATCGCCGCCCGTCCGGGCCCTGCGATCGAGCACGTCGTAGCCGGCATCGATCACCGTGCCGGGGCTGTGCCAAGCGGGACCCGCGTAGCGCGCTACGTTGGCGGCGTCGAACAGGTAAGGCTTGCGGCTGGCGGTACCGGCCACCCACTGCCAGCTCAGATGGTTGCTGGCCAGGTCGCCGTCGAGCAGGTGGCTCCACATCCAGTCCGCCGCGCAACGCCAGTACGCCTTGCGCTGATGCACCACGTAGCTGGCCAGCCACAGGCGCGCGTGGTTGTGCAGGTAACCGGTGTCGTAGAGCTCGCGCACCGCGCGGTCGACCACCGCGACACCGGTGCGCCCCTCGCGAACGTCGGCCGGCAGCTCGCGCGCATAGGCGCCGTACGGCGCGACCCCCTCGTGCAGGGGTTCGAACACGCGCTCCCCGAGGTGGCCCCAGGCGTGGCGAAAGTACGCGCGCCAACCCAGCTCCTGGATCAGCTTGTGCCGCAGGTCGAGCCCATGCCGCAGGCGCAGGTCCCGGAGCGCCTCCTGCAGTCCCAGAAAGCCGTGCGTGAGATAGGGCGAAAGCCGCGTGACCGCGCCTTGCAGGTGGTTGCGGGTGCGGGGGTAGTCGTGCACCCGTGCGGCGCGCAGGCGGCTCCACGCGGCCTGCGCGGTGGGCTCGAATCGGCTCGGCGCCGCCGCCAGGCGCTGCCGCGCATCGGAGGGCGCGCCTTGCGGCGGATCCCACGGACCGCGCGGGGCGCTCACGCCTCCTGACTTCGCCATTGCTCGGCCTCGCGGGCGATGCGCGTGCGCTCCCCGGGATCCACGCGCTGCAGGTTGCGCAACTGCATCGCCATGCGCGGGTTGGCGGCCAGCACGGGCTCGTGGCGCAACAGGAAGTCCCAGTACAGCAGCGTGTAGGGGCAGGCGCGGGGGCCGGTGCGCTGCGCCGGATCGAAGCGGCAGCCGCGGCAATATGCTCCCGCGCTCATGCGCCGGATGTACTGCCCGCTGGCCACGTAGGGCTTGCTGGCCATCGCGCCGCCGTCGGCCCACTGGCTCATGCCCAGCACGTTGGGCAACTCGACCCATTCCACCGCATCCACGTACACGCCCAGGAACCACGCATGCACCTGCCGGGGCTCGACCCCCAGCAGCAGGGTGTACAGCCCGATGACCATCAGGCGTGCGATGTGGTGCGCATGGCCGGTGCGCAAGGTCAGGCGCAGCGCATCGGCCAGGCAGGGCATGGGCGCATCGCCGCTCCAGAAATGAGCCGGCAGCGGCGCCCGCGCGTGCAGCGCGTTGCCCTCGGCGTACCCGGGCATGCGCGTCCAGTAGATGCCGCGCACGTACTCGCGCCAGCCCAGCACCTGGCGAATGAAGCCCTCCGCCGAGGCCAGGGGCACGGTGCCGGCGCTCCAGGCCTGCTGCACCGCCTCGACCACCTCGCGCGCACCCAGCAGCTTGAGGTTGAGCGCGGCCGACAACCGGGAATGCCACAACAGGGGCTCGCCCGGCCACAGCGCATCCTGCCAGCGCCCGAACCCCGGCAGGCGATCGCGCACGAAGGCCCGCAGCGCCTCGAGCGCCTGCGCCCGGGTGAGGGGCCAGCCGAAGGTCTCCAGACTCCCGGGGTGCGCAGCGAAGCGCGCGCGCACCAGCGCGAGCACCTCGCGGCCGCGAGCATCCGGCTCGAACACCGGTGCGGCGGGCACCTGGCCCGGGCCGCCGGAGTCGAAGGCCTCGCGGTTGTCGGCGTCGAAATTCCAGCGGCCTCCCACGGGCCGGTCTCCGTCCATCAGCACGCCATGACGGCGGCGCTGCTCGCGGTAGAAGAGTTCCAGGCGCAGGGTGCCGCGTCCGCGCGCATGGGCCGCGAAGTCCTGCACCGTGGTGTAGAAGTGGCGATCCACGCAGGGCTGCAGTTCCAGGCCCTCGGCGGCCGCGACCTCGCGCAGCATGCGCAGCACGCGCCAGTCTCCCGGCGCGGTCATGCGCAGCGAGCCCGGCCGCAGCGTGCGCAGCGCGCGCCGCAGCTCGGAGCCCAGCGAACCGGTGTTGCCGGGCTGGTCGAGATGCGTGTAGTGCACCGTCCAGCCCGCCGCACGCCGCGCATGGGCGAACTGCCGCATCGCGGCGAGGAACAGCGCGATGCGCGCCTTCGACGAGACCACGTGGGTGGCCTCCTCCGGCACCTCGGCCATCCAGACAGCGTCGTGCGCGGGGTCGCATGCGTCGAACGCGGCGGCCTCGGCGTCGAGCTGGTCGCCCAGCACCAGCACCAGGCAGCGCGGACGCAGGAGCGGGTCAGCCTGCATCGCGGGACGCCCCCGGGCGCGGCGCGTTGGCCCGACGTTTGCGGCAGGCCTCGGAGCAGTACAGCACGCTGTCCCAGTTGGCCGCCCAGGCGCGCCGCCAGCTCATCGACCTGCCGCACACCCGGCAGGGCTTGCTGGGCAGGCTGGACTTGTTGCCGCGAAATCCCGTCTTGTCGCCGCCCATCACGCACGCCCCGCGTCGTCGAAAGGCAGCTCGCGCTGCGCGGGGTCGGCGTCGCGCACGCGCCCCGCCCCGGCGCGCCGCCGGGTTGGCGGCAGGCCGCCGCGCCGCGAGCCGTGGCGCCGCTGCACCTCGGCAGCCTCCCGGCGCGCCTCGGGCGTGCGGCGCAGCGTGTACAGGCGCTGCCTGGCCAGATGCAGCGCGGCGCGCTCGTCGACGATCGGCCGGACGTACGCCGCCGTGCCGTACTCGGGGAGCCAGCGCCGGATGAACTCGGACCGCGGATCGTGGTCGGCGTGCTGCCGGGCCGGGGAATACATCCGCAGGGTGTTGATGCCGGTGGTGCCCGACTGCATCTGCATCTGGCTCCAGTGGATACCCGGCTCGAAATCCAGGAATTGCCGCGCCAGGTGCAGCCCCGGCTCGCGCCAGTGCAGCCACAGGTGGTAGGCGGCGAAACTCACGAGCATCGCGCGCATGCGGAAATTGATCCAGCCGGTGGCGTTCAGGCAGCGCATGCAGGCGTCGACCATCGGGTATCCCGTGTTCCCGGTGCGCCACGCGTCGAAGCGCTCGCGGTCGAAGGCCTGCTCGCGCAGGCCGTCGCAGACCCGCGCGACATTGCGCCACTCAATCTGCGGCTCCGACTCGAGCTTCTGCATGAAGTGGCAATGCCAGCGCAGACGGGCCGAGAATCCGCGCAGGTGGTAGGCGAAGCTCCGGGCCTCGGCGTCGCCCACGGCCTGCAACGCGGCGATCCGCGCCTCGGTCGCCTGGTGCACCTGGCGCACCGACAGGGCACCGAAGGCCAGGTGCGCGCTCAGGCGCGAGCAGGCACGCACGGCGCTGGACGGGCTGGAGATATCGAAACGGTAGCGTTGCCCGCGCACGTCCAGGAACGAGGCCAGCGTGTCGTGCGCGGCCGCCTCGCCGGCCGCGGGCAGCTCGCGTGCGGCGCCGTGCCCGGCCTGACGGATCCGCGCATCGGGCCATTCACCGATCGGCAGGCCGCCCGCGCCCCGCCAGCGAGCCGGAGCGGGCTCGATGCGAGCGTCCATGCGCCCTTGCCAGCGCGCCGCCCAGCCGGCGCGCTCGCGCAGGCCCCGGATCACGCCCTTCTGCGGCCATTGGCGCCAGATCACGCCGGCCTCGCGGCACCAGCGGGCCACCGCGCGGTCACGGTCGTAGCTCCACTGCGGTCCGGTCTCCTCGTGGCTGAGCAGGTGGGTGAACGGGTACGCGCTGCGAAGCCCCGCCAGCACCTCGGGCAGGCTGCCCCAGCGAACGAGCAGGGGCAATCCGCGCCGGCCCAGGCACTCGCGCAGCGCGAGCACCTGCCGCCGCGCGAATTCCAGGTGCTGGGCCTCGCACTCGGCGCTTCCCACCCACGCGGGCTCGACCACATACAGCGCGACCGCGTCGCCGAGCCGCGCCGCCTCGCGCAGCGGCGCATGGTCGGCAAGCCGCAGGTCGCGCTTGAACCAGACGACGGCGCTGGCGCCCACTCAGTCGTTGCGGCCTTCCAGCCACGCATAGGCCGAGTGGTTGTGGATGGACTCGAAGTTCTCCGAGGCCACCGTGTACGCCGCCACGCTGGGCTGCGCGCGCAGTGCCACCGCGACGTCCCGCACCAGATCCTCGACGAACTTGGGATGGTCGTAGGCGTATTCGGTGACGTACTTCTCGTCGGGACGCTTGAGCAGGCCCCACAACTGGCAGGACGCGGCCGTCTCGGCGATGCCGATCTGCTCGTCCAGCGTGAAGGGGCCGCGCAGTTCCACGCCGATGCTGATGATGGAGCGCTGGTTGTGGGCACCGTAGTCGGAGATGTCGCGCGAGCATGGGCACAGGCTGGTCACCGGCACGTCCACGCTCTGGCGCAGCACGCGCTGGCCGGCGCGGGACTCGGCGTGCAGGCTCACGCCGTAGTCGAGCAGGCTGGACACGCCCGACACCGGCGCGCTCTTGCGCCGGAAATACGTGGCACGCAGCGTGATCGCACCCTCGGTGGCGCCCAGCCGCGGCAGCATGGTGTCGAGCAGCGCACCCAGGGCCTGCGCATCCATGTCCGCGGCGTGCGCGTCGAGCACTTCGAGGAAACGCGACATGTGGGTGCCCTTCACCTCGGGCGGCAGCGCCACGGTCATCTGGAAATTGCCGATGGTGGCCTGCGCCTCGCCGGCACCGCCGCGAAGTCGCAGCGGGTAGCGCACGTCACGCACCCCGACCTTCTGGATGGCGATGCTGCGCCGGTCGGGGCTGGACTGAACGTCGGGCAATGCCGCCGCCTGCTCGCGCAGCAGCAACAGATCGGGGGAGTTCATGGGGAATCCTTTCGGTTCGGCAGCGCGCCGGGGAGTGCCGCGGGGTTTCAGGGTTGCTGCGCGAGCAGCTTGCGGATGCGGGCGTTCAGAGCCTTGTCGTCAGGCGAGGTCAGACTGGAATAGACCCCGACGACCTTGCCCTGGCGATCGATCAGGTATTTGTAGAAATTCCATTTCGGACTGGTTCCCGATTCGCGGATGAGTTGCGCGAACAGCGGGTTGGCATCCGATCCGCGCACATGGGACGGATCGAACAGGGGGAACTGCACCCCGTACCGGGCCTGCGAGTACGGAAGGATGCTCTGGGGGTTCGAGAACTCCTGGAAAAAGTCGTTCGACGGGAAGCCCAGCACCACGAAGCCCTGCGGTCCGTACTCGGCCTGCAGATGCTGCAGGCCGCGTTCCTGGGGACTGAAGCCGCAGTGGCTGGCAGTGTTGACCACCAGGATCACCTTGCCCGCGTAGCGGCACAGGTTCTCGCTCTTGCCGGTGTCCAGCGAGCGAAAGGTCTTGTCCAGCAGCGACGGGCAGGTCGCCGCCGTGGCCGGCACGGCGAGCGCCAGTCCGGCCAGCAGCAGGGCCGACCGAAACACACCGGCGAGTGGGGAGCGGATGCGCATGGCTTCTCCTTTTGTCTAGGACAATTCGACGCCATCTTGGACAAAAACTCGCGACGCGGGTCACATACCCTGCCAAACTGTGGGGTCTTTTCGCCCCTGCCGCGACTCCGCCGGGCGTTCAGCCGGCGGTCGACAACTGCGCCAGGATCTGCGCCTGCAGCGCCTGCGACTCCGCGCTGTGCCCCTGCGGGTGGCCGGCGACCATCGCCACCGGAACCGAGGGCAGCGGCGGCAGGCCGTGACGGCTGTCGAGCACCTGCAAGGACTCGGGGACGGCGCAGCGGGCCAGCACGGCCACGGCCAGGCCGCTTTGCGCCGCCACGATCTGCCCGACCAGGCTGGGGCTGTGGTAGGCCAGCCGGTACTGGCGCCCGGCGCCGGCGAGCGCCGACTCGGTGAGCGCGCGCACCACCGCGCCCTTTTCGTAGATCGCCAGCGGCAGCGGGTCCTCGCGCCACACCTCGGTGCTGCGCGACGCCACCCACACCAGCGGCTCATGGAACAGCAGGCGGCCGCGGCCGGGCCGGTCCTGGGTGACGATCGCCACGTCGACGCCGCCGGCCTGCACTTGCGGGATCAGGGCCGTCGACTGCGCGCATACCAGCGTGAGCTCGACCGCCGGATAGCCGGCCGAGAAGGCGCCCAGCAGGCGCTGCAGGTAGGCGATGGCGTAGTCCTCGGGGATGCCGAAGCACACCCGGCCCGACAGGGCGGGCTCCAGCACCGCCGCCTGCGCTTCCTGATGCGCGGCGAGCACGCGCCGAGCATGGGGCAGCAGGCGCCGCCCCTGGGCGGTGAGTTCCAGGCGGCGGGCGTCGCGCAGCAGCAGCGGGTCGCCGACGGCCTGCTCCAGTTTCTTGAGCTGCATGCTGACCGCCGCCTGCGAGCGGTGCACCACGCGCGTCGCGGCGCTCAGCGAACCTCCGTCGACAGCCGCCACGAAGACGCGCAGCCAGTCGATGCGCAGGTCGCTCATGGTTTCGCTTCTCGAATGACCATGTCTTGCATTATGCGCTTTGCGAAACCATGGATGTCTCGCAAACTCCGTTCACCATGGCCTCTTCCCTGCTCGAATCCGCGGGTGCCGCGAACCGCGCCCGCTCCCCCGCCGCGCTGCGCGGCGTCGGCCTGATGGTCGGCGGCAACATGCTGCTCGGCACCGTGGGCCTGTTCGTGGACAAGGCGGCGCGCCCGCCGCTGGAGGAGGTGTTCGTGCGCTGCGCGATCGGCTGCGCCGCCCTCGTGGCCTTCGCCGCGGCATCGGGGCGCCTGGGCGAATTGCGCGTGGACCGGCGCGGACTGCGCGTTGCACTGGGAAGCGGCGCGCTGATGGTGGCCAACTGGGCTCTGTTCTTCGCCGCGCTGCAGCGCAGCTCCATCGCGGTGGCCACGCTGGTGTTCCACGTGCAGCCGCTGTGGGTGATGGCCTGGGGCATGCTGTTCCTGGGCGAGGCGCGATCGGTGCGCCGCCTGCTGGCGGCCGGGCTGGCGCTGCTGGGCCTGGGCCTGGCGGTCGGCCCGGCCGTGCTGGCCCGCCCCCAGCCCGGGTACCTGCAGGGCATCGGCTTCGCGCTGCTGGCTTCGCTGTGCTACGCCGCGGTCACGTTGATCGCCAAGACCCAGCGACGGCTCAGCGGCTTCGCGCTGGCCACCTGGCAATGCGGCGTCGGCGCGGTCGCGCTGGCCTGGTGGCCGTGGCTGCACGGCCTGCCCCAGGCCGCGGCCCCCTGGCTGTGGATGCTCGGTCTCGCCCTGCTGCCGACGGCCGCCGCCTACGTCGCGCTGTACAGCGGCATGCCGCTGCTGCAGGCCGGGCAGATCGCGGTACTGCAATTCGTCTACCCCATCACCGCCATCGTGGTCGACCGCGTCGCCTTCGGACACCGGCTGTCGCCGTTGCAGTGGCTGGGCGTGGTCGCGATGGGCGTTGCGCTGTGGGCCGTGGGACGGACAGCCCGGTCCGGCAAGCTACGCTAGCGGGATGACATCCGACCTGCTCGCCCTCGGCGCCATCGTGCTGTGGAGTTCGCTGGCCACGCTGGGCGTGGCGCTGGCCCACGTGCCGCCCTTCCTGCTCACCGGCGCCGGCCTGTTGATCGGCAGCCTCATCGCGCTGCCGCTGTCGAACTTCGACATTCGCCGCTGGCGCGTACCGCTGCCCACGCTCGCGGTCGGCGCGGGCGGATTGTTCGGCTACCACTTCCTGCTGTTCATGGGCCTGCGGCTGGCGCCGCCGGTGCAGGCCAACCTGGTGAACTACCTGTGGCCGCTGGGCATGGTGGTGATGGCGCCGCTGTTCCTGCCGGGCATGCGCGTGCGTCCCGGGCACATCGCCGCGGCCCTGCTCGGCTTCGCCGGCGCGGCCACCGCGATCCTCGGGCGTGCCGGCGGCGGATCCCTGCTGGCGGGCGGTCTGCGCTGGGGCTACCTGTTCGCCCTCGGCGCCGCGCTGACCTGGGCCTCCTATTCGCTGATGACCCGCCGGCTGCCGCGCTTTCCCACCGCCGCCGTCGGGGGCTTCGCGGCGATCGCCGGCGCGCTGGCGCTGCTGTGCCACGCCGTGCTCGAGCCGTCCACCAGCCTGTCGGGCGCGCAGTGGGGTCTGCTGGCGCTGCTCGGCCTGGGTCCGCTGGGCGGCGCCTTCTTCCTGTGGGACGCCGCGCTCAAGCGCGGAGACCCGCGGCGCATCGGTCTGCTGGCATTTCTCACGCCGCTGCTGTCGACCGCCATGCTGATGGCCGCGCATCACCAGCGGCCCGACGCATCCATCGTCGCGGCCACGCTGATGATCGTGGGCGCCGCCTTCTGGGGCAGCAGGATCCGCGCCGCGGGCTGAAAGCGCCGCCTCCGTCCGGTCCCGGCCTGCCCGGCGACCGGGGCACGGTGTGACGCAATCGGCGCGGCGGCGCTGCGAAGCGCTGCATGCCGTGAGATTTGTCACGCTCGGGGACGATTTTTTCCGCGCCGCGCCCCGGGCGCGAGGTCATTGATTTACAAACGCAAGCATTACCGCTTGCCGTCATGCATCGTCCCGTTTTCCGCGCAGCCGAGTCCCGAGCATGCCGCGCATGAGCCGCGTGGCGGTGCGGCGCTGGCTGCTGCGCGGCGCCTTGTGGATTCCGGTCGCGCTGGTCGCGGTGTGGTTCGTGAACCAGGAGCGCATGCAGTACCAGCGCGTGCGTACCCAGGTGCAGGCGCTGGCGCGCCGGGTGGCCCTGCAGGAGGGCCAGCGCATCGAGTTGCGCCTGCTTCGCGCGATGCTCGATGCCCGCATCACCGCGCCGAGCGGCACGTCGACCGCCACGTTGCTGCATGGGTTCGCGTCTCGCCATCCCCGGCTGCTCGAACCCGCACCGCTCGAGGGCTGGCGGGTCCGCCTGCGCCCCGCGGGCTCGCCCGCCGATGCTCCACGGGAGGTCCACGAGCCTCTGATGGACCTTCCGCTGGTGGTCAGCGTGCGCTGGCCGGCGGACCGGGTATGGCAGCTGTACCGCCGCGACCTGGCCTGGCGCCTGCCGGCGCGCAGCGCCCTGCTCGCGCTGTTCGTGCTGGGCGCGGTTCTGCTCGGGCGCCTGTTGCGTGGGCGCGAGGCGCAGCTGGCGCGCAGCGCGCGGCTGGCGCGTCTGCGCGCGGTGCAGTCGCGCGTGAACCAGGCCGCCGTGCGCGCCACCGACCTGCCGCAGCTGCTGCGGGAGGTGTGCCGCATCGTGCTGTCCGAGCCCGCCATCGGCCTCGCGTGGATCGCGCGCCCGGACGCCGACGGCGCCCTGCGCCCACTCGCGGCAGAGGGCCGGCGCCTGGACTACCTGGACGGGCCCGCGCTCGCCGCGGACTCCGCGCCGGCGATCGGCCACGCCACGACGACCATCTGGCGCGAGGGCCATGCGCTGTTCACCGAACCGGGCAACGCCACACCCGCCTCGCGCGCGTGGCGCGAGCGCCTGCAACGCTTCGGCTTTCATTCCGCGGCCAGCGTGCCGCTGCGCCGCGCGGGCCAGGTGTGGGCGCTGCTGCAGCTGTGCAGCACCGAGCCCGACACCTTCGATGCGGACATGCGCCATGCCGTGCAGGAACTCGCTGCCGACCTGTCGCAGGGAGTCGACCGCCTGGACGTGCTGCAGGCCCAGGCGCGGCTGGAGCACCAGCGCGCCGGCGTGCTGGACAACTCCGTCGCGGGCATCGTGCTGGTGCGCCATCCCGGCGCGATCATCGTCGACGCCAACGCGGCCGTCGCGCGCATTTTCGGGGCAGCGGACCCGCGCGCCATCGTCGGCAAGGCCGTGGGCGAGGCGGCACCCGTCATGGCGCAGGACGCGATGATCGTGGCCGCGCGCGAGGTGCTCAAGCAGGGCCGGGTCCATCTCGAGGCGCTGGACATCATGCGCCTGGACGGAAGGCCGGCCAGCATTTCGGTCTCGGGACGGCGCATGGAATCCGACGCGCAGGGCTGCACCGACGTGGTGTGGACCGTGGTCGACGTGACCGAGCGCCAGCAGTTGCTGCGCCAGCTCGAGCGACTGAGCCAGGCCGACCCGCTGACCGGCCTGCCCAACCGCCGGGCGCTGGACTTCCACCTCGAGCGCGCGGTGGCGCGCGCCGTGCGCATGGGCACGGCGCTGGCGGTCGGACTCATCGACCTGGACGACTTCAAGCCCGTCAACGACCGCTGGGGACACGAGATCGGCGACGCCCTGCTGCGTCAACTGGGCGAGCGCCTGCGCGGCCTGGCCCGCGCCTCGGACATGGTCGCCCGCCTGGGCGGCGACGAGTTCGTGCTGGTCATCGAGGACCTGGAACCGGACCGCGCGGAACAGCAACTGGCCGGCATCCTGCAGCGCGTGCACCAGGCCGTGGAGCAACCCTTCGAGCTGGGCGGCGGACGCTCGACGACGGTGGGCATGAGCATGGGCCTGGCCCTGGCGCCGGCGGACGGCGCCACCGCGGACTCCCTGCTGCGCCTGGCCGACGGCGCCATGTACAGGATCAAGGTGCGCAAGGCCATGCGAACCCAGTGGTGGGCACGCATGGGCTCCGGACCCGAGGACGAGACGCCCGAGCCGGCCTTCGACCCCTTCTCCCCGGAGTCCCAGTTGCTGCTCGCGCGCGTCGCTTCGCTGGTCGAGCGCGTGGAACACGACTTCGCCGAGGGCTTTTTCGCCGAGATCGCCTCCCACGGCGAACAGGCCGCGATCCTCGCCAGCTTCGACGAGCAGCGACTGGGCAGGCTCAAGCTCAGCCTGGCGCAGCACCTGCGCTCCCTGCTGGAACCTTCGGCCACGGCCTCGCGCATCCAGGCACGCGCCCGCCACCTCGGCATGGTGCACGCATTGGTGGGCGTCGCGTCGTCGTGGCTGAGCGCGTCGATGCAGTTCTACCGCGACCTGCTGCACTGGCACCTGGACGCCGCGGAGCTCTCGGCGCGCGAGCGCAACCGTCTTCAACGCATCCTGGGCGCACGCATCCAGATCGACCTGCAGGCGCAACTCGACGCCATGCTCGACGTGCACAACGCCTACAGCGCCTACCTCGCGCGGCCCCTGGCACGCGGCACGGCCGACCAGCGCACGCTGGTTCCGCCCAAGCTTCGCACATTGGCCAGCCTGCCCGGCATCGTGGGAAGCGCCATCCTGCGCCCCGGCGCGCACGGGCTGTTCGAACTCATCGCCTGCGAAGGCGCGCGTGCCGAGGAACTGGCCGAGTCCCTGACCGCCCCGGGGCAGCAACTGGCGCTGGACTCCAACCAGCCCACCGGCATGAGCGTGGCCGCGCTGGCCTGGCGCAGCGACTCCATCACCACGGCGCGCAGCCTGGAGGCCGAGCCGGCACTCGTGACCTGGCGCGACTCCGCGCGCAGGCTGGGCATCCACAGCGTCGCCGCGGTGCCCCTGATGCGCGCCGGACAGACCGACGCGATCATGATGCTCTACGGCGCCTACCCGAATCAGTTCGATACCGTGCAGGGGCGCACCTTCGTGACGGCGGTGCAGAACCGCTGGAACCTGATCGACGACCTGATGCGTCGCCGACTGCCCAGCATCGACCCGCACGACGCCGCGCTGGTGCGCCAGTGGCTGTACGCCGACGGGCTGCGCATGTACATGCAACCCATCGTGGACCTGCGCGACGGGCGCCTGGTGAAGGTCGAGGCCCTGGCACGCCTGGCCTCCGCCGACGGCGAGATCCTGAGCCCCGCCCACTTTCTCGCGGCACTGCGCGAGGCCGATCTGGACGCCCTGTTCCGCCTCGGGCTGCTGCAGACCCTGCAATGGCTGGCTCAGTGGCACGCGCAGGGCCTGGAGCTGGACGTGTCCCTGAACATGCCGCCGTCGACCATGCTCCATCCGAAATGCGCCGAGTGGATCCGGGAAGCGCTGGACACCCACTCGGTCGCCGCGCGCCACCTGACGCTGGAACTGCTGGAATCGCAGGAAGTCGACGAATCCCTGCGCGACGAGGCCGTGGCCACGCTGCGCGGCGTGGGGGTGCGCCTGGCCATCGACGACCTGGGCTCCGGCTTCAGCAGCCTCAAGCGCCTGGCCAGCATGCCCTTCGACGTGATCAAGGTGGATCGCGGGATCCTGCTCGAGATCGACCGCGACCCGGTGAAGGCCCTGAGCCTGATGCGCACGGTGGTGCAGATCGGGCGCGATTTCGAGAAGGAGGTGGTGGTCGAGGGCATCGAGACGGTCGCGGTGCAGGAGGCCGCGACCCTGCTCGGCGCGCGCTACGGCCAGGGATTCGGCATCGCCCGACCCATGCCGGCCTCCGAGTTCGCCGCATGGGCGAGGGACTACGCGCGGCGCGGGACGCGCGACGCCGTGGCCTCGCCGATCCGCACCCCGCTCGGCGCCCTGGCCTTCCACTGGCTGTGCATGCACGAGGAACAGCCCCATCGCGAGGCCTCCATCGCCAACTGCCCCCTCAGCGACTTCCTGGCCGGACAGGGCGAGGCGGCGCGCGAGGCCACAGCCTGGCATGCCCAGGTGCATGCCGCCCGGGAAGCCGAAGAACGCCGGGCCGCCGGCGACCGCGTGACGGCCTGGCTGGTCGAGCAGGTGCGCGCCGCCGCCGGCCTGCGGTAAACCGCCTCCACGCCGGCGCGATTTCGCGATACGCTGGTGCGCATCCAGCGCCACGCATCGTCGCAAAGCCATGGTCGAAGACCCCTCCGGGGCGGCACTGATCGAAGTCGCGGTGGGCCGCGCGAGCGGCTCCACCGCGGGCGCCGATGCGGCTCGCGCGTGCCGGCCACGGTTACGGGCGCACGCGGCCTCGGTGGTGCTGGTCCATGCTTCGGTGCAGCACGACCTGGATGCCGTGCTGGCGGGGGTGCGAAGCGTGTTCCCGGATGCCCCGTTGATCGGCGCCACCACCTGCGGGGAGATCGACTCCGGGATCCACCACGCCAGCGTGGTCGTCACCGTGCTCGCCTCCCCCCACCTGCGATGCAGCGTCGGCGTGGGCGACGGCGCCGGCTCGAACTGGCGCGCGGCGCTGGACCAGGCGCTGGCGACGCCTGCGCTGCGGGCCGCGCTGGCACCCGACGACGAACTCCTGCGGGCGCGCGCTGAGCGCGGCTCGCAGCTCTTCGCCATGCTGTTCGTGCCGGGCAACACCCGCCGCCAGCCGTCCACCGGCTTCGAGATCGTCGAGGCCTTCAAGGCCCACACGCTGGGCACCATCCCGATCCTCGCGGGCGCCAGCGCCGACGACTGGCGCATGCAGGGCAACGCGGTGTTCCAGGGTTCCGAGGTGCATGCCGACGGGCTGCTGGTGGCGGTGTTCGAGACCGAACTGAGCTTCGGCATCGCCATGAGTCACGGTTTCCAGCCGTCCATGCAGGCGCTGAGCGTGACCGGAAGCACGGGCAGGGAACTGCTGTCGCTGGATGGCGCGCCCGCGCTGCAGTCCGTGGCCGCGCGCCTGGGCCGCGCGGCCGGCGCTCTGCGCGACGAGCACATCACGCTGTACACGCGTACCGTGCTGGGCACGCGCGACCCGCTGGAGCAGTTCTCGATCCACGTCGCCAGCTACGCCACCGAGCGCGACGGGGTGTTGCTCACCCAGCCGGTCGCCCCGGGCGCATCCCTCTACCTCATGGCCGCACGCGAGGCCACCCGGGACGCTGGCTCGCACGCCGTGCGCAAGGCCCTGCTGCGCGCGGCCACGAGTCGGCCGGCGTTGGTGCTCGTGCACCACTGCGCGATCCGCGCGGCCATCCTCGGCGAGGAAACGGCGGCGGCCGAGATCGAGCACATGGCGCGCCTGACCGCGCCGGCTCCGCTCGCCGGCTTCTGCAGCTTCGGCGAGGCCGGCGTAGCCGACGACGGCGTCAGTCGCTACAACAATGCCTCGGTCTCGGTGCTGGTGCTGGGCCGGGAGTTCTCGCGCTCGGCGTCGGTGGCGCGGGAGAACCGGCGCCTGCGCGAGCAAGTGCAGGCGCTCTCGGAGCTCAGCCTGTTCGACCAGGCGCTGCGCCAGACGCGAGACGCCTTCGCGATCGCCGGGCCCGATCTCCGGTACCGTTTCGTCAATCCGGCCTTCACCCAGCTGTTCGAATACACCTCCGAGGAAATCGTCGGCCAGGGCCCCGAGGCGCTGCGCCCGCCCGACGGGGATCCGGAGCGGGACGCGGCCGCGCTGGTGCGCAGGGCCGTGGCCGAGGGATCCTTCCATGGCGAGGTGCTGCGCCGCTCCCGTGGCGGGCGGGTGTTCCCGGTCATGGTCTCGTTGAATGTGCTGCGGGATATCCGCGGAGAAGTTCGCGGCTTCGTATGCTCCTACAGCGACTTGAGCGAACGCTACGCGGCGGCGCGTGCCGCGGCCGAGGCCGCGCGCCGGCTGGAACTGGTCAATGCGCGCCTGGCCACGGCGATCAGCGCCTCCGACCTGACTTTGTGGGACTACGACGCCGAGCGCGCCGTCCTTCGACTGGACGAGGGCGCGGCGCCGCTGCCCGCGCACCTGCTGGTCCCCGGCGGGGTACCGGTGGCCGAACTCGAGGCTGCGGTGCACCCGCAGGATCTGGGGCGGGTGCGCAATCTCGCGACCCAGGCGCTGGCCGGGGGCGAGCCCGGCTTCCATGCCGAATTCCGGGTCCGTGCCGGCGACGACGCGTGGCGCTGGCTGCGCTGCGCCGGGCGCGTGGTCGAGCGCAGGGCGGACGGCAGCGCCACGCGCGCGGTCGGTACCGCGCTGGATATCACGGAGTCCAAGCGCGTCGAGGAACGACTGCGCCACGCGGCCCTGCATGACGCGCTCACCGGCCTTCCCAATCGCCTGGCGCTGACCCAGCACCTGAACTCCGCCATCGCGCGCGCCCGGCGGCACGGCCGCTCGCTGGCCGTGGGCATGATGGACCTGAACGACTTCAAGCCGGTCAACGACACCTGGGGCCACATCGTCGGCGATCGCCTGCTGGTCGAGGTGGCGCGGCGCCTGGCGAGCCTGCTGCGCGCACAGGACTTCCTGGCTCGCATGGGCGGAGACGAATTCGTGGTGGTCATCGAGGACCTCGATGCGCTGCGCCCGCTGGACAGCGTGGCCGCAGCGCTCAAGCGCCTGCACGGCGCGGTCGAGGCGGCCTTCGAGATCGATGCGGTCCCCCCCGTGAACATCGGCCTGAGCGCGGGCATCGCGCTGTACCCCGACGACGGCAACGACGCCGACGCCCTGCTGCGCCAGGCCGACGCCGCGATGTACCTGACCAAGCAATACAAGTCGGAAGGCGAGTGGTGGCGCGCGCACGCCGTCGACGCCCAGGACCCCTCCGCGGCGGCGCCGGACGCCTACGGAGCCCAGGCGCGCGCGCTGCTCGCGGGCTCGCGCCTGCAACTGGAGATCATCGAGGCGGATTTCGTCGAGAGCTTCTACGCGAACCTCAACCGCAACCCGGACATGCAGGCCTTGCTGGCCGTGCTGAGCGCCGGGGAACTCGCCGCGCTGAAACAGCACCAGCGCGCGCACGTGCGCCTTCTGCTGCATCCGGACACCTCCGCGGAACGCGTGCAGGCGACAGGCGCCACGCTGGGCCAGGCGCACGCGCTGGCCGGCGTCGGCGGCGCCTGGCTGGCGCAAAGCCAGATGGACTACCGCAAGCTGCTGGCCGAACGCCTGGCGCGCAGCCTGCTCGCGCCGCGCGATCGTCACCGCCTGTTGGCGATCGTCGAAGCGCGCCTGCAGGACGACCTGCACGCCCAGCTGCGCGCCAGCCAGCAGACCGTGGCCGACCACATGGACATCCTCGCCCAGGCCCTGCCGCCTCCGGGCACCCTGTGGATCGATGCGATGCGCGAGGAAATCGATCGCCTGGGATCGCTGCCGGGCATCGTCTCCGCCGCCTGCTTCCGCCTGGACTCGGGAGGCATGTTCCAGCTCGAGTCCGATGCCGGCCCGCGTAGTCCGGCCATCCGGGCCATCGTCCTGGATCACCGCTATTCCCCCGCGGGCGGCGACTCGTCGACGGAGTCCCAGACCATCGTGGTGCGCGCCTGGCGCACCGGATCCATCGCCAGCCTGGCCTCCTATCGCAGGGCCTATGCCGACAACGAGGAAGCGACTTGGGCAAGCGCCGTGCTGGCGCTCGGCGTGCGCAGCGCCATGGCCTTTCCCGTGCTGTCGGCCGCCGGCCACACGGTGGCGGTGGTGCGGCTGCTGGGCACCCGCCTGAACCAGTTCGAGAGCGACTGGATGCGCCAGTTCGGCGTCGGACTGCAGCAGCGCTGGACCTCGCTGTGGCTGCGCTGCCGCGGCCCGGCGCTGAACGCGGTTCCCGCCGACGTCGCGACCTCCTATCGCGACCGCCTGTTCAGCGCCGGCGGGCTGCGCATGGACGTGCAGCCGGTGGTGGACCTGGCCACCGGCGCGCTGGCACGCGTGGAGGCGCTGGCCAGGCTGGTGATGGCCGACGGAAGCATCGTCGGGCCCGGTGAATTCCTTCCCCTGCTGGGCACCGCCGAGCTCGACCGCCTGTTCCGCGCCGGGCTCGACCTTGCCCTGGCCTCGCTGGTGAGCTGGGAGGCGGCCGGACTGACCATCGGGGTGGCCGTCAACATCGCTCCCAGCACCCTGCTCGATCCGGCCTGTCCGCACTGGGTGGAGCAGGCGCTGCGCAAGCACCGGCTGGAGCCACGGCGCCTGACCCTGGAACTGCTGGAATCCCAGGACATCGAGTCCAGCGTGCAGGACCTCGCGATCCGTCGCCTGACGGAAATCGGCGTGCGCCTTTCGATGGATGATTTCGGCTCGGGCTACAGCAGCCTGCAACGCCTGGCCTCCCTGCCCTTCGACACCGTGAAGGTCGACCAGAGCCTGCTGGTGCGCATTCGCGAGGATCCGGTGCGCACCCTGAGCCTGATCCACAGCGCGATCCAGATCGGCAAGGATTTCGAGCGCACCGTGGTCGTCGAAGGCCTCGAGGACGAGGGCATGATCGAGGCAGCCACCCTGCTGGGCGCCACCCACGGCCAGGGCTTCGGTCTCGCTCGACCGATGCCGGCCCACACCCTGTTGCCGTGGCTCGCAACCTGCGCGCGCACCTCCTCCGGCAACGCCATCGGCACCGCGCTGGGCGCGCTCGCGCACCACTGGCGGCGCCTGCACGCGGGGCCGCTGCGGGATCGCGGCAGCGACGACGAAGGCCTGCGGGACTACCTGCGCGATCGGGGCGAGCCCGCCGCGCAGGCCTTGCGCTGGCACACCAGTCTGCTCGAAGGGCGCGAGCCCGAACGCCACGCCGAGCTGCTCACGCAGTGGCTGGTCGATCAGGTTCGCCTGGCAGGCTGATCTCCACGAACAGCCCCTTCTCCTCGCGCTCGAAGTGATGCTCCAGCAGATGCTGCAGGGGCAGCGCGGCATCCACCAGTTCCAGGCGCCGGCGCGGAGAACGGATCCGCTCTGGCAGTTCCCGCAGGCTCGCACGCAGCTCGCCGAGCGCGCGCTCCAGCGCCGCGTGCTCGGCCTCGTAGGTACGCCGCGGCCAGCGCGCCGCCCGGGGTAGCGCCGGGAACAACGCGGTCTCCTCCAGTCGTGCATGGGGCCCATGCACCTGCACCATCGCGTCGAAGGCGGCGCGCGCATCCGCGACGTCGCCGCGCAGCAGGGCCACGCGCGCATCGCCCACCAGACGCAGCATGCGCGCGTGTTCGTCGCGAAGCCGGCGACGCAAGCCCTCGGGATCGCGCAGCTCGCGTGCTGCCGCGGCGCCATCGGGCGCGGGCCGGCACAGGTAGTCCAGCAACGCCGCGGCATGGTTGTGCACCGGATCGCGCGCCGCATACAGCAGGGTCAGGCGCCCGTGCACGCGCAGCAAGGCCTCGAGGCGCCGCACCGCCTGCGGGTTGGCGTCGAGCTCGGCGTGATAGCGTTCGACGAACGGCCCCCACTTGCCGGCGTCGTGCGCGAACCACTTGCGCAACTCGCCGGAGGGGGCGATGTCTCGCAGCCACAGGTCCGCGGCCACCTGCTCGCGCCGCAAGCCCCGCGGCCACAGGCGATCCACCAGCACCCGGCACCCGTCGTCGGGCGACGCCGGGTCATGGACCCGGCGAATGCTCAGGAGCGGTGCGGCGGGTGCGGGAGCCACGGTCGGAGGGAGGTGGGCGAGCCTGATGGTCGATGGGAACCATTGTCGCCGAACCTGGACGCCGGAAGGTCGGATGGCCGACATATTCGATGTCTAGAATGCATCCTCTCCCTGGCCTATGTTCTTCCGCGAACCTTCACGAAAGGAACCCGGCATGACCCTTGCCCGCAAGCTTCTTCCCGGCCTCGCGCTGGCCGCCGCGCTGGCGGCGAGCTCCGCCCACGCGGCTTCCGCACCGAGTTGCGAAGCCATCGGCCGCGCGGTGTCGGCCGCGCTGGGACCCGTGGCCTCGGTCACGGACAACACCGCCAAGGTGCATGCACTGAGGGCCAAGGCGCCCTACGCCGTGCTGCGTGCCTGCGACGTGCACATGCCCGGGCACCGTATACCCCTGCAGGTCACCATCGATGCGCCGGTGCCGCGCATGTACCTGCAGAGCATGGCCCGATTCGCGGCCGCGACCGGCCGTCATGCGCAGAAGCTGGACGGCGCGGCCTATGGCGACCTGGCCTACCTGATCCCCCAGATGGGCGGCGGCAACGCGGTCGACGCGCTGGTCGGCGACGAGGCGCTGTCGGTCGGCTACTGGACCCAGGCCGCGCAGACCCGCGCCATGGCTCGACACATCGTCGCGCTGATGAAGTGACCCGGGCGGCGCGCGCCGGCATGCGGCGTGCGCCGCGGCCCGGCTCAGGCGCCGCCCTGCTCGCGCAGCCAGGCGATGCGCTGCTCGAGCTTGCGCTTCCAGTTCTGCGCGATGGCCGGCGCCCGCGCCAGGCGCTGCAGGGCCTCCAGCGGCGCCTGCTCGCGCTGCACCAGCTCCAGCATGAGGTCCAGGCGCAGCGCCGGGTCGCCCGGATCGACGAGTTCCAGCGCATCGCCGGGCTCGACCACGCCGGTGCGCAGCACCCGCCAGTACCACCCGGTGCGGCGGCTGCGCGCGATGGCCGCGGCCACCCCCTCGCATGCGAGCTTCTCGTCGATTTTCCAGCAGGGGTTGCGCGGCTGGCAGACCTGCAGCAGCGCGCGGCCCAGGCGCCATGTGTCGCCCACGCGCACGCCGCTTTCGTCCAGCCCCTCGCACGAAAGGTTCTCGCCGATCGCGCCCGCCCCGAGGCGGCCGCGCAAGGACGGGAACAGGCGCTCCAGTTCGGCATAGTGATCCGCCGGATACAACTGCACCGCCTTGTCCGGACCGCCGTGTACCCTGCGGTCGGCCTGCACGTCGCCGTCGAAGCCCACGGGTCCCAGATGCACCGCGCCCGACACCGGAAGCTTGAAAATGCCGCTGAGCCTGCCGGATGCCGGCAGCGGGCGCACTCCGCCCACGAAAATCCGTACCGCAACCTTGGTGATCGTGTCCATGGTTCAGCGAAGATAGCCGAAGTGGCGTGCGGAGGCGGCCCCGGCGACCGCCTCTGCCGCTTCGGCCCCTCAGGGCGCCACACCCGCCGCGCCGCGCGCGTGCCGGCGTGCCGCGCACAGCAGGCGCAGCCAGGGCGGCAGATGGAACACCGCCATGAGCAGGTACATGGCCGTCATGCCGAACAGCGGCGAGGAGCCCTGCATCGCCCCGCACAGTGCATCGGCGCGCGTTCCGGCCAGCACCGAGCCCAGCGTCATGAGCGCGAATGCGGGCGCGGCGGCCAGGCCGATCCAGCGCGCCGGGGCGCAGTCCGGCGCTGCCCGATCGCCCGCGCGCGTCGGCATGCTTCTCCCCCCGATCACCGGCGCGCAACGCGACCCGCCGCGTCGCCAGTTGGCTCCACGCGGCTCGGCTGGGGGTTCGGCGCGGCCTCGTAGCGATCGTGGTGACGCACCCACTCCATCTTGTTGCGCGTGTCCTCGCGCTCGCCGCGCCCCAGCGGGGTCAGGTCGAGCATGCGGTAGGCCCCCATCATCACCTCCACGCCGCGCCCGTAGGTGGAGTACGTGTGGAACACCCGACCGGTCTCGTCGCGATGGAACACGCTCACCCCCGGCCATTCCTCGCCGGACAGGGGCCACTCGCCGTAGTTGTAGTGCAGGCTGCCCCGTGCCACCTGCTCGGGCGTGAAACTGACGCCGAAGTCGTAATTGAATGAACTGCCGTGGGACGACACCCACGGGAAGCCCCAGCCCATGCGTCGGCGGAATCGCTCGATCTGATCGAAAGGCGCCCGCGAGACCGCGACGAATTCCGTGTCGCGCTGCGCCAGGTGCACCCGCATGCCGTCCACGTGATCCGCCATGAAGGAGCAGCTCTTGCAGCCCTCCTTCCAATCGGGTCCCAGCATGAAATGCTGCACCAGCAACTGCCGACATCCACCGAAAAGATCGCCCAGGCTCACGCGCCCCGAAGGCCCGTCGAAGTCGTAGGGCTTGTGCACCTCGACCCAAGGCAGCCGGCGTCGCAGCTGCGCCACGCGATCGCCATGACGGGTCAGATCCTTCTCGGCGGCCAGAAGGTCCAGGCGTGCGTCGAGCCACTGCTCGCGCGAGACCGTGGGTTGCGTTTCCATGTCTGCTCTCCTTGCGTTTTGCCGGTGTCTTGCCGGACGTTGAACCGGGCTCTAGATTAGGAGGCGGACGACTGCGAGAGGGAGTGACAAAGTTGGCGCGATTGCGATGGACGAACTGATCCGGGAAGCGGCACGAGCGCTCGCCGTCGGCGACGCGCTGGGCGCGCTCAATCACCTGGCGCGGCGCGACGATGCGGCGGCGCTCGCGCTGCGCGGCATCGCGATGGCGCAACTCGGCGACCTCGAACGCGCGGCAAGCCTGCTGCGACGCGCGGCGCGCGCATTCGGCACGCGCGACGGGCTCGCCCGCGCGCGCTGCGTGCTGGCCCAGGCCGAGATCGCCCTGGTTCGTCGCGACCTGGGCGGTCCCACGCAGGCGCTGGACGCTGCGCGCGCGAGCCTGGCGGCGCACGGCGACGAGGCCAATGCGGCGCATGCCGGCTACCTGCAGGCGAGGCAGCAGCTTCTGCTCGGCCGACTCGATCTGACCGAGCAACTGCTGAACGGGATCGATGCCCGACGACTCGCGCTGCCCTCGCGCGTCGGGCACGCGCTGGTGCTCGCGGGCCTGTCGATGCGGCGCCTGCGCGTGACCGAGGCACGTTCCGCGCTCGAACTCGCGCAGGCGCTGGCACGGCGCTGCGGCATCGCCTCGCTGTCGGCGGAAGTGCACGACGCCGCTCAGGCGCTGGAGAGGCCCGCGGCGCGCGCCGCCTCCCGCGGCGGGCAAAGGCTGGTGAAGCTGGAGGAGGTCGAGGGCATCGTCCACTCGCCGGCGCTGGTGGTCGATGCCTGCCGCCACCGCGTGTTGCATCGGAGCCGGGCCACCGCGCTGGCTTCCCGGCCGGTGCTGTTCGCGCTGCTGCGCGCGCTGGCGCAGGCCTGGCCCGACGACGTGCCCAGGGCGGAACTGCTGCTGCGGGTGTTCCGCGTTCGCCATGCCGACGACTCGCACCGCGCGCGCCTGCGGGTCGAACTCGGGCGCCTGCGCGCCGCGCTGCGCGGTTGCGCCGGGGTTCGCGCGACTTCCGCCGGTTTCGTGCTGGAGCCGCCGCCGGACGCCGAGGTGGTGGTGCTCGCGCCGACCGAGGACGGCATCCATGCCCAGGTGCGGGCGCTGCTCGCCGACGGCCAGGCCTGGTCGAGTTCCGCGCTGGCGCTGGCGCTGGGCCTGAGCCAGCGCAGCCTGCAGCGGGCGCTGCGCGAACTCGCCGCCAAGGGGCAGGCCCGGAGCATCGGCCAGGGGCGCACGCGGCGCTGGGCATCCGACGCGGTGCCCGGATTCCCGACCAGTTTGTTACTCCCCGGGGCGCTGATCGGCGCCTAGCATGTCCATCCATCCAGGAGCCAGGCATGCAACGAACCGCCGCGATGATCGTTCGGGAGTACGGCCCGTGGCCGGACGTGGAGCAGGTGCATGGCGTCAGCCACGACGGCGCGCGGGTGTGGATCGCGACCGGCGACGCGCTCAGGGCGCTGGACCCGGCGAGCGGCGCCGAAGTGCGCCGCCTGCGCGTGCCCGCGCGCGCCGGAACCGCCTTCGACGGCACCTACCTCTACCAGATCGCCGACCAGCGCATCCAGAAGGTGGATCCGCAAAGCGGTGTCGTGGTCGCGACCATCCCCACGCCGGGCGACGGAGCCTCCGGCATGGCGTGGGCCGAGGGATGCCTGTGGGTGGGCCAGTACCGCAACCGCCGCATCCATCAGGTCGACCCCGCCGACGGGCGGATCGTGCGGACCCTCGAATGCCAACGCTTCGTGACGGGGGTGAGCTGGGTCGACGACGAGCTCTGGCACGGCACCCGGGACGACGAACACAGCGCCTTGTGCCGCATCGATCCGGGCAGCGGCGAAGTGCTGGAGCAGCTCGACCTGCCGCCTGGCACGACCGTCTCGGGCCTCGAGTCCGACGGCGACGGAACCTTCTTCTGCGGCGGAGCCGCCAGCGGGCGGCTGCGGGCGGTGCGCCGACGCGCCTGAAGCCGCGGCCACGGCGCGACGAGCATCCGGCGGGCCGCCCGCCCGCTCAACCGACGGCTCAACCGCCGGAGCGATCCACGCGCCCGCGCCCCGCCTTGATCTGCGAGCGCTCGGCCTTCGCCTGGAGCCGGCGCCGACGCGAGGCGAGCGTCGGCCGGGTGGGACGCCGTGTCCTGGGGGCGTGCGCCACCGAGTTCACCAGCTCCTCCAGGCGGCGCATGGCCTCCTCCCGGTTGAGTTCCTGGCTACGGTGGGACTGCGCCTTGATGATCACCACGCCGTCCGCGGTGATGCGATGGTCGCGCAGGGCCAGCAGCCGGTCCTTCACCCCCTGGGGCAGCGACGAAGCGGCCACGTCGAAGCGCAACTGCACCGCGCTGGACAGCTTGTTCACGTTCTGCCCGCCCGGCCCCTGGGAACGCACGGCCTTGCATTCGACTTCCGAGGGGGCGATGGCGAGCACGGCGGGCATGGCGCGCAACATGCTACGCCGTCGGGCGCCGCCTGGCGCCTGCGGGGATGGAATTGCTGGCATGATTCGACCCGCCACCCACTCCACCGAGATGTCCATGCTCAGGCTCCTGATCGGCAACAAGAACTACTCGTCCTGGTCGATGCGCAGCTGGGTGCTGATGCGCGAGCTCGGCATCGGCTTCGAGGAGCAACTGGTGCGCTTCGACAGTTTCGAGCCCGATTCGGAGTTCAAGTCCGCACTGCAGCGCGTCGGAGGCGCGGGCAAGGTCCCGCTGCTCGTGGACCGGGATCTGGTGATCTGGGACACCATGGCCATCGCCGAATACCTGCACGAGTCCCATGCGGGCGTATGGCCCGCGGATTCCCGGGCGCGCGCGCGGGCGCGCAGCGTGTGCGCGGAAATGCACAGCGGTTTCGAGGCCCTGCGCTCGCACTGTCCGATGAACGTCGAGGCCAGCCTGGCCGAGGCGGGTCGGACCATCTGGCGCGAACAGGCCGCGGTGCGCGCCGACGTGGCGCGCATCGAGCAGTTGTGGGAAGATGCCCTGGCCGAACACGGCGGGCCCCTGCTGTTCGGCGCCTTCAGCTACGCGGACGCCTGCTTCGCCCCCGTGTGCATACGCCTGCGCACCTACGCGCTGCCCCTGGGCGAACGCGCCCGGGCCTACGCGCAGCACGTGCTCGCGCTGACGTCGGTGGCGAGCTGGATGGAGCAGGCCGCCGCCGAGCATGACTTCCGCCCCTTCGAGGAGCCGTACCGCCGCGGCGCCGACTGAGACCGCCCGAGGTTGCGGGCCGGGGCTACTCGAGCATGTCCTGCAAGCCCTCGGTGAGTTCGGCCAACGCGGGCATGCGAGCGTCGATGGACTCCAGCGACAGCCCCAGGCGCCGGCCCACGGCATCCGGGAACACGGCGGCGCGGTCCTCCGGCGTCGTGCCCTGCAGTTCGGCGCGCGCGCGCCAGGCCCCCAGGTGCACGCAGGCGGCGGGATCGGAGAATTCCCGTCCCTCCAGCGGCATGGGCACCTGGCGCAGCGCCATGACCATGGGCTCGGGGAAATGCCAGGTACGCGCCAGCTCCGCGGCCACGTCGCCATGGTGGAAGCCCCACTCCTGGCGCTCCATGCTTGCGCGCCCGGCGTCCAGCACGGACAGCCTGCCATCCAGCGGTGCCACCTCCCGCGCCGCCGCGGCATGCAGATGCAGTTGCCCGATGCCGTGCATCAGCCCGACGGTGAACACGGTGTCGGGCTGCATGCCGGCCTCGCCGGCCAGCCAGCGCGCCGCGCAGGCCACGAAAAGGTTGTAGCGCCAGAACTCCTGCAGGTCCATGCCCCGCGTATTGCGGAACGCGACGGCGATTCCGTTGCCCAGCACGAGGTTGCGCACCATCACGAAGCCCAGCATGCGCAAGGCGTCGTCGACGGAGCCGATGGTGCGCGAGAAGTGGAAATAGGCCGAGTTGGCCAGGCGCAGCAACTTGGCGCTGAGCACGGGATCGGTGGAGATCTGCGCGGCCACCTCGACGAAGGAAACGTTCTCGTCACTGAAGCTGCGCATGAGCTGCTGCGCGACCTTGGGTACCGTGGGGAGCTTGTGCGGCGGGTCCAGCAGGCTGCGCAGGGTCAACATGGGCGTTCCGTTTCGGTGTGGGGCGAGGGGGTCAGCCGGCGGCCGGCTTGCGCCGCGCGCCGCGCGCGCGCCGCGTGGCGGTCTGGGTCGTCGGAAGGGATGCGGGCGCGGGCGTTTCCAACCCGCCCGTGAGGCTGCGCGCCAGGCCGATCACGCGCTGCGGATCGGCCCCCAGGGTCGCCATGAGGAACTCGATGATTTCCGAGCGCGGGTTGTCCAGCGTGGGCTCGATCATCATCACGGCCGCGGCCAGAGCCAGCGCCCGCTCGCGGGTCGCGCGATCGGGCAGCATGGTTTCGAGGGCGTTGAGCGCTTCCACCGGCGCCACCGCGGTGATGCGCGCCTGCTCCTTGAGCACGCGGGTCCAGTCGATGTCGGCCGGCACCCCCTCGCGTCCCTGCGCGGGCATGCGCGCCAGCAGGCGGGCCAGGCGCAGACTGCGACGCTCGAAGGCTCCGATGGAGGCCATGCCCGCCAGCACGATGCGGCACACGGCCTGCGCGAAGCCGCCCTGCTCCACCTGCTCCAGCACCTGCGCGCGGGTCTGCTCGATGAACTGGCCGGCCCAGGCCCGCGCGCGCTCGGCGTCGGGCGCATCCGGCGCGAACCAGGCGCCCAGCCCGGCGGGCCCGTAGACCTGGCGCGCCCACGCCACCGCGAAGGCATCGCGCTGTTCGCGCAGGCGATCCAGGTTCGCGCGCATGGCGGCATCCACGCGCCGCTGCGCGTTCAGCAAGGGGTTTCCGGGGCGCACGGACACGCGCCGGGCGCGCGCCTGCCGGGCCAGACGACGAATCGTCGGTGCCGCCGGCGCGGCATCGCTGAGCAGCTCGCGCTGCAGGCGCAGCGGATGCAGCCTTCCCGCGGCGTCGCCCATGCCCCGGTGCGCGAAGGCCCGCACCCACGGGCGCATGCAGGCCTTGTACCACTGCGCGTTGAGCGCCGATACCTTGGCGATGCTGGAGAACAACGCCTCCTCGTCGCGCCCCTCGGGGTTGAGGTCCAGGATGTCCTGCATGGTGCGATGCTCGTAGTGCACGCTGTAGTCACCCGGCTCCAGGCAGTCCCAGCGCTGCACGTCGACACCGTCCTTGGCCTGCAGTCTCATCTCGTACAGTCCCGGCGGAAGGCTCTCGATCACGTCCAGGGAGCTCACCAGCTGGTCGTGCTCCTTGCGCGCGATCTCGCCGCCGACGAAGATGCCCAGGTGCCCGACGCTCTCGTGCAACACGTAGACGACGGTGCGCCCGGCCGCCGCGATGGCGCGTTCGTCTCCCCAGGTGTCGATGATCCAGTTCAGCGCCTGGGGCACCGGCGTGATGTTGTCGCCGTGGGATGCGAACACGACGACCGGCGCACGGATCGCGCGCAGGTCGATGGCACGCTCGCCGTCCCGCAACTCGCCCCGCGCCAGCCGGTTACCCACGAACAGGTCTTCGACGATGGTCTCGATCTCGGCGCCGGTCATGCGGAAATAGCCCCCCCACCACCGCTCGAAATCCAGGAAGCGCGGAGCCTCGCTGTCCACCTCGGACCACAACTTGTAGTAGCGGCTCCACAGCGTGTTGGCCGGGTTGAGCCTCTCGAAATTGTCCACCAGATGCGCGCCGTCGAAGCGGTCGGCGCCCAGGTCGGCGGCCAGCGAGGCCAGCCAGGTTCCGCCCAGCGCCGCCCCCGCGTAGCGCATCGGGTTCAAGGTCGAGGCCCCCGCCCAGTACGACAGCGGCGCGCCCACCACCATGAGCGGGCCGAACAGCTCGGGTCGCGCGGCGTCGAGGGCCATCATGGCCCAGCCGGCCTGACAATTCCCCACGACCACCGGCCGTGCGCCGCAGGCCGCATGCCGCGCGCCCACCTCCTCCAGGAACCGCGCCTGCGCTCGCATCACATCCTGCAGGGTCTGCCCCTCCTCGGGCTGGGGGCGAAAGGTCACGAAATACACCGGGTGCCCGGCGCGCATGGCCACCCCGACCTCGGAATCGTTCTTGAAGCCGCCGATTCCCGGCCCATGCCCGGCGCGCGGATCCACCACCACCAGCGGGCGCAGATCCTCGCGCGCCGGCAGATCCTTCGGCGGGATCACCCGCAGCAAGGCGTAGTTGCAGGGGCGCTCGAAGCGCGCGCCGTCGAGCACCAGCTCGTGCTCGAACTTGAGCAGCGCCGGGGTGCCCCGCTCCAGGTGCTCCCGATAGGCGTTGCCCCGATCGAGCAGGGCATCCAGGAACAGCGCGGTGCGTTGCGCCGCATCCGCCCAGTATTCCCGCACATCCTCCGGCGTGGGCATGCGCTCCCGGGCCGACTCGTCCGGGGCGGTCGAGGCTGGCGCGGAAGGCGGCGACTTTCTGCGGCTGGGCATCGCTGGGTCCTCGAACGCGGGGACGCGCCGCGTGCGGCGGCGCGCCCGGAATGCCCGACCTGCCCGTTCGGACAGGCGCCGGGCCGTGGTCCTTCGATGTGCGCGATGGTAGGACGCACGGCCCCGAGCCGGCAACGCCTGCGGCGCGCGGCGCGACGGCGCGATGCACCGCAGGCCCCTGGATCGAGGGGGGCCGGGTCGCGCCGCGCCAGCCCATGGCGCAACAGCGCCGCCGCTTCGGGCGACGCGCGGAACTGCCCGGCAGGGCTTGAGAGCCGGCGCTGTGGCATGCTGCGAGCCATGCTGGCGTTCACGAGATGACATCGATGAGACTCGACCGCTTGCCCGGAAGTCGCGGCGCTGCCTTGAACCTTGGATTGCAGGGTGGCGGCGCGCACGGCGCCTTCACCTGGGGGGTGCTCGACGCGCTGCTCGAGCATGGGCGCTGGGACGTCCACGCGCTCAGCGGAAGCAGCGCGGGCGCGCTCAACGCGGTGATGCTGGCGCAGGGCCTGCGGCAAGGTGGCCCCGATGCCGCGCGCGAGCTCCTGCAGCGTTTCTGGACAGGACTTGCCGCGTGCATGCCGGCCACCTGGGTTTCCCAGACGGGCGAGGATCTCGGCCTGGGCGCTCCGCTGCGCATGGCACTGCAATGGGCGCAGTGGCTTTCACCCTACCAGTTCAACCCGCTGGACCTGAATCCGCTACGCGACCTGCTCGCCGATCTGGTCGACTTCGAGTGCCTGCGAGACCCCCGCGCACCGCGCCTGTACATCGGCGCCACGCACGCCGGGAGCGGGCGCCTGAAGCTGTTTCGCAACGCCGAACTGAGCCTGCAGGCGCTGCTGGCCTCCACCTGCCTGCCCAACGTGCATCACGCGGTGGAGATCGACGGCCAGCCCTATTGGGACGGGGGTTTCTCCGCCAACCCTCCGTTGATGCCCCTGGTCTTCGAGCAGGGCTGCGCCGATACCGTGCTGGTGCTGCTGAGCCCGCTGGACCTCGGGCCCGCGCCGCGCAGCGCCGAGGGCATCCGCTCGCGCATGCTGGAACTGGCCTTCAACGGTCCGCTGGTGCGCGAGCTCCAGTTGCTGCGCGAGGCACGGCGCCAGCTCGCGGGAAGCGTGTGGCCCTGCGGACGCCTGCCGCGACGCCTGGCGCGCGCCAGGCTGCACTGCATCGATGCCGGCGAGGCCCTGCAGGAACTGGACGGCCACAGCCGCATGGTGATCCACCTGGGCTTTTTCCAGCGCCTGCGCGACCACGGGCGCGAACAGGCTCAGCGCTGGATGCGCGAACATGGCCCGGCGCTCGGGCACCGATCGAGCATGCCCGACGATTGACCGACAATCGCCATCGACGTCGGCCCTGCCAGGCAGCCGACCCATCACCTCCCATTCCCGAAGGAAAGCCATGATCGTCTACGCGCAGGAGCCCGAGTTGAGCGCGGAGGAATTCCGCCAGGTGCTGGTCGCCTCGACCCTGGGCGAACGCAGACCGATCGACGATCTCGATCGCCTGGAGCGGATGCTGCGCAACGCCGACATCGTGGTCACCGCCCGCCACGAGTCGCGGCTGGTCGGGGTGTCGCGCGCCGTGACCGATTTTTCCTACTGCTGCTATTTGTCGGACCTGGCCGTCGATGCCGCCTGCCAGCGCCAGGGAATCGGCCGCCGCCTGATCGACGAGACGCGCCGCGTGGCGGGCGAGCAGGCGACCCTGATCCTGGTCGCGGCCCCCGCGGCCGAGAGCTACTACCCGCACATCGGCATGAAGCACCTGGCCAGTTGCTGGGCGATCCCGCGGACGCGCTGACCGGCCGTCGCCGCCCCACGGACCGGCCCGGCTGGCGAAGCAGCGCGGGCGCCCGCGGCGTCACGCGAGCCGCGCCTGCGCGTCCATGCTCCGCAAGGCCTCCCAGCCGCCGATCAGGCGTGCCGCCAGTTCCGCACTGGCAGGCACGAAGGGAAGGCGCAACTCCGGCTCGCAGTACCCGAGATGCGCCAGCAGCGCCTTGAGGGGCGCGGGGTTGGGCTCGGCGAACAGTTCTGCGACCATGGGCTGCAGCGCGACCGCGATGCGGCGCGCGCTCGCGAGTTCCCCGGCACGCAGCAACTCGAACATGTGCACATGCCACTGCGGAAGAATGTGCGCGGCGGCGGCGATCGTGCCATGGGCGCCCAGGCAAAGGGCCGCGAAGTTCTGGCCGTCGTCTCCCGAGAACACGCGCAGGCCCGTTTCGTGGACCAGCCGGAGCATGCGCTCCATGCTGCCGCCGCACTCCTTGATCCCGACCACCCGCGGGTCACGCGCCAGGGCCCGCAGGGTTTCCAGTTCGACGTTCACGCCCGCGCGATAGGGAATGTTGTAGACCAGGATCGGCAGGTCCGCGGCCTGCGCGACGGCTTCGATGTGCCGCCGCACGCCGTCCTGGCTGGGACGCACGTATGGCGGAGGGGTCACCAGCAAACCGTCGGGCCGCAGCGCGGCCAGGGCGCGTGCCCGTTCCACGGCGGCGGACGTGGCGGCCTGCGAAAGCCCCAGCACGACGGGCAGCTTCGGAGCCGCCTCGCGCAGCGTGGCGAACACCCCTTCCTGCTCCGCGGGCGTCAACAGCGCGCCCTCGCCCGTGGTGGCGCCGGCCACCAGACCGGCCACGCCATGCGCCTGCAGGTGACTCGCCAGTCGCGCCAGCGCGGCACGATCCACCTCGCCGCGCTGAAACGGGGTCACGATGGGAACCCAGATGCCTTCCAGAACCTGATGCATGCCAAACCTCCTCGAGAAACGATGCTTGGGAATCGTTCCGCGGCGCGAGGCCGAAGCGAGGCTGGGTTCGAAGGCGAGGCAATCCGCAACCATCCCGTCCGGCTCCGCGCCTGACGGGACGCGACATCCCCGTCAGTGGAGACGCCGTTCTTGGGATTTCAGCCCACGCGCATGCCGGACCGCCGTCGCGGCTGCGACGGCCGAGCAGTCGGGATGCATCGGGCGGGCGGGCATGGGAGTTTCAAGGGGCCGAGGCCCGAGTGTATTCCGGGGCCGGATCTTGCGGCGAATCCGGCGCGCTCACCGACCCCGGCAGGCTTACCACCACCTTGCTGGCGGAGACTCCCCGGGCCAGTCGCCGCATGGCCTCGGGAATGGCGTCGAGTCCCATGCCGGTCACCAGGGGCCGCGGCGCGGCCTGAAAGCGCCCCGAGGCCAGCGCCGGCTCCAGGAAGTCCTCGAACAGCCGCGCACCCCTGGGGTCGTGGATCACCGAGGTCCCCCAGATCGAGCTGGTGCGCACCCCGCGCAGGCGCGCGCGCAGGGCCAGGCGCGCGAAACCCAGGGCCAGGCGCGGCAGCCGCCCGAGCTTCCAGCGAAACTGCGCCTCGAGCGGCGCATCGACGAGGGATACGGGCGTGCTCGCCATCGCCACCCGCCGGGGCCCCGCGCAACGCCCGGCCACGTCGATGCAGGCGTCGCCGGCGCCGACGGCCACGCACAGCACGCCCGCCAGCGCGGAGCCGCCGATCGCCTCCACCACCCTGGCCGCCGCCGCCGGGTCGTGGTAATCGACGCAGGCCGTGGCGCCCAGGCTCCGGGCATGCTCGAAGTTGTGCGCGGAGCAGGTCGCGATCACCCGATACCCGGCGGCCGCGGCGAGCTGCACCGCGCAGCTGCCCACGCTGGTGGCCGCACCCCACACCAGCACGCTCTCGCCGCGCGCCAGGCTCGCGGGATCCGGCGAAGGCCGCCGCAGCCCGAGATGTTCGGACAGGAACAGCCCGCAGGCCGCCGTGGCGAAGGCCAGGGGCAGCACGGCGGCCTGCTCGAAGCTCAGGTCCGGCGGGATGCGCGCGACGCAGGCCTCGCGCAGGATCACGCATTCCTGGAACGCGCCCTCGACCGGCCGGTTCGCCGCCTTTTCGACCCCCAGGGCCAGGCCCAGCACGCGATCCCCGGGCACCAGACGGCGGACGCCGGGGCCCACCGCCAGCACCTCCCCGGCGAGGTCCGAACCGAGCACGGCCGGGTAGCGCAGCCACGGAGTCACGAGGCCGCCCAGGGACTGCACGATGCCGTCGAAGGGATTGATGGCGACGGCGCGATTGCGCACCAGGACCTCTCCGCGGCCGGGCGCCGTGCGTGGGGCCTGGTCGACGCGAAGGGGCTGGCGCGCGGCGTGCAGCCAGGCGGCGCGGGGGTTCGTGGGAGGCATGTGCATGGATTCGCTGGACAAGACCCCCTGCGCATCGCAGAGGCCTGGATGTCCAGACTCTAGGCCACGGATAATGAACGATCTACGATGAACCGTCCGTATTTCTTTCTTGTTCGTTCATACCGCCATGGACCCGCTTTCCGACGTGATCCGACTGTCGCGCCCGCGCAGCTACGCGGTCGGCGCCACCGACGTGGGCGCGCCCGCCGCCATAGGCTTTGGCGCGCATGAAGGCATGTTCCTGTACTGCGTGGCTTGCGGCGAGTGCCTGCTCCAGGTCGGCGACGAGCAGCCCGCCACGAGACTGCGGGCGGGGGACTGCGTGGTGCTGCCCAGCGGACGCCCCTTCGTGCTGGCCAGCGACCTGGGTCTCGCGCGCACCGACGCGGCAACGGTGTTCGCCCATCGCCCGAACGGATCCATCGGCACCTGGAACGGCGGGGGCGACTGCCGCATGCTCGCGGCGCACGTGCAGTTCGACAGCAGCTTCGCGCGCTTTCTGTTCGAGAAGCTTCCCCCCGTGGTGCGCGTCGAGGACGCGTCCGCGAGGTTCGCGCTGAGAAACTGCATCGAGCAGATGATGGAGGAATTGCAGGCGGCCCTGCCGGGCCACGAACTCGTGGTCGAGCACCTCGTGCACATCGCGCTGGTCAAGGTGCTGCGCCTGTACCTCGCCGAGTCCGCCCGACAGGCCTCGAGCTGGCTGGGCGCGCTGGGGGATGCGCGGCTGGCCCCGGTGATCGCGGCCATGCAGCAGCGGCCCGCCCATGGGTGGACGGTGGCCTCGCTGGCCGGACTGGCCGCCATGTCGCGCACGGCCTTCGCCACCCGCTTCAAGGCGGCGAGCGGAATGGCTCCGCTGGACTTCCTCACCGAACTGCGCATGCGCATGGCCGCGCACATGCTCGGGCAGGCGCGCGCTCGCGTGACGGACGTGGCGCACGCCGTGGGTTACGAAAGCCAGAGCGGCTTCTCGACGGCGTTCCGGCGCGTGATGGGACAGTCCCCGCGGCACTTCGTGCGCGCCCGCGGATCGAACTGAACGGCGTGGGCCAGCTCGAGGTTCCCGCCGGCCGCCGGCGCTCGCGTGGCCGAGCACCGCGATTCGTGAGAATATCCGCACCCCTGCGTTGACAGGCTGTTGAAATACCGGAGGGGCCGCACGCCTGGCCTGCTTGGGCAACGCCGCAGATCGCCCGCAGCGCCTGCGCGCGCCCCTTTCCGGCATTTCGGTGGATGGCGAGCATCTCGCCCGGCGTGACGCGTCGTGCCGCACTACGCTCAGTTGGTCGTCGCGAGGACGATGCGGGCCGTCTGCTCGTCCGCCGGGAACAACATCTCGAGAGCCAGTTCCGAGAGCGTGACGTCGCTGGCGGTTCCGAACACCGTGATGGTGCTGAGAAAGGACATCGGGCCGAGCCGTGTCGCGATGCGCAGCGGGGTCGCGAAGCGTTCCACGTCGTCCGTGCCCGGCGCCGGGTCCGCCAGCGGGGGAGCGGGATAGTCGGCGATTTCCGCGAGCAGGCGCTCGATGGACTCGTCGGCCCCGCCGTCGATCTGCTGGCGCAGCAGCGCGATGCAATGCCAGCGCCATGGCTCGAAATTGAGAATTCTCGCGGCCATCCCGTCGGGATGCAGCATCAGGCGCATCGCGTTCACGGGAGGCTCCATCAGCGATTGCGCGCAACCCTCGTAGAGCTGCGGCAATGCTCCATTCGACAGCACGATGTTCCACCGGCGGTCGACCACGAATGCGGGATAGGGGCGGTGGGCCCGCAGCACCCGGTCCATCGCCGCCTTCGCTGCCGGCAAACCCTCCAGCGCGCTTTCGCGGAAGGCGGGTGCGAAGCCCGCCGCCAGCAGGAGGGCGTTGTGGCCTCGCAGCGGGACCCCGAGCACCTCGGCCAGGCGCCCGATCATCTCGCGGCTGGGCTGGGCCCTTCCGGTCTCGAGGTAGGAGAGGTGGCGCGTGGAACTCTGCGCCGCCAGCGCCAGTTCCATCTGCGACATGCGTCGCCGCTCGCGCCAGCGTCGCAGCAAGGGGCCGAAGGTGTCCACGCGAGAGTCCATTGCCGATCGGGCTGTCAAGCATAGCCCGGGCGCGCTGGCCGCGACTCGGGGGCGGGGACTTGACCTCCGAGGTCATGGATTCTCGCGGCGGCCTGCGCAACCATGCGAAGCGCTGACGGCCCCACGTGGGGTACGGCGCCAACGGGAGATATGCGATGCCGTGGATCAAGGCGATGGACGGGACCTCGCTGTTCTATTCGGAATGGGGGCGCGGCAAGCCCCTGCTGTTCCTGAGCAGCCTGGGGTGTTCCCACGACATGTGGCAGTACCAATTCGCGGCGCTGGCGCAGGCCGGCTATCGCTGCATCGGCTTCGATCGGCGCGGCCACGGGCGATCGGATCGTCCGAGCCATGGTTACGACTACGACACCCTCGCGGATGACGTCGCCGCGCTGGTCGACCATCTCGATGTGCGCGACCTCGGCTTGATCGCGCATTCGATGGCGGGTGGCGAGGTCGTGCGGTACGTCTCTCGCCATGGCGGGGCGCGTGTGGACCGTATCGTGCTGCTGGCGCCCACCACGCCCAGGCTGCTCGGCGACGATGGCGTGTCGGCAAGGGCCGTCAGGGCGAACTTCGAGACGTTGTGGGCGCAGTGGATGAGCGACTATCCCCGATGGGTGGAGGAGAACCTGGCCCCGTTCTTCGTGCCGGAGACCTCGCGCCCCATGATGCGGTGGGCGACGGGTTTGCTGCAGGCCAGCGTGCCGGTCGCGATCGCCTGCTCCCGCGCCATGCTGGAAGCCGACCTGACGCAGGAGATGCGCGGCCTCGAAATCCCCTGCCTGCTCATTCATGGCGATCGCGACCGCTCGGTGCCGGTGGAGGTCGCCGGAGCGCCGTCCGCAGCGCTGCTCCCCGACTGTCGCTTCCTGGTCTACGAGGGGGCGCCGCATGGGCTGATGTTCACCCACATGGATCGCCTGCACGCCGACATGCTGCAG
Source organism: Pseudomonadota bacterium (assembly GCA_021848345.1). Classification (GTDB taxonomy): domain Bacteria; phylum Pseudomonadota; class Gammaproteobacteria; order Burkholderiales; family Burkholderiaceae_C; genus Thiomonas_A. The sequence goes on from JAJZUV010000004.1 coordinate 110,253, forward strand.
TTTCTTGCCGACGAATGAGGCCGCGCGATGGACCTGATCGATTGGTATCGGCGCAACGACGTGCCCTTCGCGAGACTGCTGGGCATCGAGGTGGACGAGGCCGGGCCGGAGCGGGTGGTCGGCAGCCTGCAGGTGGCCTCGCGGCTGTGCACGGTCAGGGATGTCGCGCACGGCGGCGCCATCGTCGCCTTCGCCGATACGCTGGGCGCGCTCGCGACCCTGGCGCATGTGCCGCGGGGCGGCACGACCTCCACGCTCGAGAGCAAGACCAGTTTCGTCGCGCCGGCGCCGGCCGGTGCCCGGCTCGTGGGGCGGGCCGAGATCGTCCATCGCGGACGCAGCACCGTGATCTGGCTGACCCGCGTATCGACGGAAGAAGGCAGACTCGTGGCGCTCACCACCCAGACGCAGTGGATCCTGCCTGGCCCGGGCGGTACGGATGACTGAGTCTCGACCGGCCGCGGGGCCTCGCGTGGGTGCTGGTCATCCCTCGGATCGAGCACCGATTGCCGGTTCGCAGCGCACCTCGGTCTTCACCGAGTTGGCGATGAAACATTCCTCGTGCGCCTGATGGTGCATCCGCGCGAGCTGCTCCGGCGACGGCAGCCTGTCTCCCGAGAAGTCCACGCGCGGCCGCAGGGTCACGGTGAGCATCGCCATCCTTCCGTCCGGACCACGCCCCATGACCCCGAGCGCGCAGTCCCGGTATCGATCGACCACGAAACCGCCCCTTGCCGCGATGGAGAGGAACCACAGCATGTGGCAACTCGACAGCGAGGCGACGAAGGCTTCCTCCGGGTCCATGGCCCGCTCGTCCGACATGGGCGGCGGCACCACGTGGGGCGAGGAGGACGCGGGAATCTCCAGGCCGCCGTCGAGGCGCACGAGATGCCTCCTGCTGTAGCGGTGGCCCAGGAAATCCTGTTCGCCGCGCAGCCAGGACACTTCCGCGGTGTAGTGCGCCATGAGGGGTTCTCCAGGGAGGCGTGCTCGAGGCCCGGCGGGCCCGCGCGCACTCCCATTGTGCCCGGCCCGGGGGTGGGTGACGGCGCGCCTCACACCGCTCCGGTGAACTCCCCGCGCGCCGGATAGCCCTTGGCGATCGTGAAGTCGATCGCCCCCAGCAGTTCGTCGAAGTGCGGGCGCGCGAAGGGCATGGTCTGCGTGGCCCCGTAGTACAGGGTTCCGTCGGGTCGCACCAGGAACACGCCGGGCTCGCTGAACAGGGCCGGCTCCTCGACGCCGATCGACGTGGTACCGATGGACGCGCTGATGCTCAGGCCCCAGTCGCGCGCAGTCGCCAACGGCAGGCCGTAGCCGATGCGAAGTTCGGGAGCCTTCAGCTTGTCCGCCATCATCCGGGCACGCTCGCGGGTGTCGCTGGAAAAGGCCAGCACCGAAACGCCGCGCTGCGCGAACTCCGGCTGCAGCCGGCCGAGTTCCAGCAGGTACTTCAGGCAGATGGGGCAATGCAGCCCGCGGTAGGCCACGAGCAGGGACAGGTACTCGGGACGCTCCGAACGCAGTTCGAAGGTTCCGTGGTCAAGGGTCGGCAGGGTGAGTCCGGGAACGGGTTGACGAGGAACGAGCATGTGCATCTCCTGGGGATCGGATGGTCGAATCCTAGGGAACGAGGCGAGTCGATTGGTTGCTGAAAGTACTTTTTTCTATACCATTCATCCCACATGGATCGACTGACGCACTTCCTCCAACGATTCGAGCTGCACGCGCAACTCCTGCACGGCGGGGCCTTGCGTGCGCCGCTGGACCGCCCTCGCGCGGCCCTCGGCGGGACCTTGCACGTGGTGCTGGCCGGCGGGGTGGAAATGCGACATGCGCGCAGGCTCGCGCGGCTCGACGGGCCGAGCGTGGTGCTGTTCCCGCGCCCCCTCGCCCACCGCCTGGCCCCGGCCACCGACGACGCCTGCGTGCTCAGCGCCGCAGTGACCTTCGGCCGCGGCGACGAAAACCCCATGCTGCAGGGCATGCCCAGCCCCCTGCTGGTGCGCAAGGACGACCTCGCGGATCTGAAGCCCTTGCTGGAACTGATGCGCATGGAGGCGCTGGGGCACCGTTGCGGACACGCCACGATGATCGAGCGCATGCTGGAGGCGCTGTTCATTCGCCTGATGCGCAAGGCGATCGAGTCCAGCGTGGTCGACGCCGGCCTGCTCGCGGGCCTGGCCGAGCCCCGGCTGGCCAAGGCGCTGACCGCCATGCATGCCGCCCCCGAGGCGCCATGGGACCTGGACCAGCTGGCCGCGGCGGCGGGCATGTCGCGCTCGCGCTTCGCGGCCCTGTTCGCACAGGTCATGGGGCTGCCGGCCGGCGAGTACCTGCGAGCCTGGCGCATCGGTCTGGCCCGACGCATGCTGCGCGAAGGACGGCCGATCAAGCTGGTGGCCGCGGAGGTCGGCTACGGCAGCGCGATGGCCTTCAGCAGGGCCTTCGCGCAGGTCGTGGGAACCAGTCCAAGGCGCTGGCTGTTGTCGAACGGCGATTGAGCGCCCCCGACCCGCATGACGCAGACTCGGAGGCTTCGCGGCTTGCCCGTATCCTATCGGGCGATCGTGCTGAACCTGCCTTCCCATAAGAACGCTGAATCTTCGTGGAGATCCTCTATGCCGAAGCTGTCCGCCATCGTCGTCACCGCCGCACTGTCCCTGGTCGGCGCATTCGTCGGGCCCGCGGCCCTGGCCGACGGCGCCCCCCAGCAAGTGACGATCGGCACCTTGTACGCCAGCGTCGGCCCGTTCGCCGTCGCCTCGCAGAACGAGCTGAAGGGACTCGAGTTCTGGGCCGACAGGGTCAACCAGCATGGCGGCGTGTTCGTGAAGGCCTTCGGCAAGAAGCTGCCGGTGAAGATCATCAAGTACGACGACCGCAGTGCGGACTACACGGCCAGGGATCTGTACGCCAGGCTGATCGAGCAGGATCACGTCGACGTCCTGGTGTCGGATTTCGGCTCCGTGCTGACCGAGCCGGCGATCCGGCTCGCGAAGGAGCATCACATGCTGCTGATCGACCAGACCGGCTCCAGCGCGAGCTTCTTCCCGGCTCCGACCGACTACCTGGCGGACGTCAGCATTCCTTCGTCGCAGCAATGGCCCATACCGCTTTCGCAGTTCGTGCTGCAGAAGAAGTACAAGCAGGTCGCCATCCTGTTCGCGCTGAATCCCTTCGACTCGTCCCAGGCCAAGACCTTCGCGCACATCCTGCTCCAGAACGGCATCTATCCCTACTTCAAGGCCCTGAGAAACTCCGATGCCGACTTCCCGGCGATTCTCCGCTCGCTGCAGGCAGCGCATCCGGATGCGGTGTTCGAGTTCGGCTATGCGCCCAACGACGTCGCGTTCTTCCGCGCCTTGTCGCAGAGCGGGGCGCATTTCCCGATGACCTTCACCATCTTCCCGGGGCAACTTCAGCAGGTGATCACCAAGCAGGTGGGCGCCAAGGCACTCGCGTACAGCTACACCTATGCCACGCCGCCGTTGGTGCGGTACGAGCACGTGAACTACGGCATGAACACCCAGGCCTTCGTGTCGGCCTTCCAGGGCGCGACCCACGCGCAACCGGACTTCCTGAACGTGGCCGGCTACAACACCGGGCTGATCGTGCAGCACATGCTCGACACCGCGCCGCGCTTCAACCAGCTCGCGTTCCATCAGGCGATCATGGACATTTCGGGCAACACGACGACCCTGCTCGGCCCGTTCAAGGTCGATGCGAACGGTGCGCAAGTCGGGCAGCCCCTTCCGGTGGCGCAACTCGTGCCCGACGGGGACGGCGGCAACAAGATGGTCGTGGTCTACCCGAAGGACAAGGCCGACGCCAGGTAACCCGTCCGGGCGCCGCCGTGCCCCGACCGGCCCGTCCGGCGAGGCTCGGGGGCGCAAGCCCGATGGTGCCTTGCCGTTCGTGAGACATTTTGCGGAATATGCGGTATCAAGCGGTTCTTGACCGAGTGCATCGGGAGATCCAGCCCTGGATCGGCGGCGGCGAGGTCGCGCGCTACATCCCCGAGCTGGCGCGTGTCTCGCCGCGCAAGTTCGGCATGGCGGTGGTCACCGTCGACGGACAGGCGTACGCGGTCGGCGACGCCGACGAGCGCTTTTCGATCCAGAGCATCTCCAAGCTGTTCGCCTGCACCCTGGCGTTTCAGCTGCTCGGCGACGAACTGTGGAAGCGGGTCGGGCGAGAACCGTCGGGAACGGCGTTCAACTCCCTGGTCCAGCTGGAGACCGAACGCGGCAAGCCCCGCAACCCCTTCATCAACGCGGGGGCGCTGGTGGTCACGGACGTGCTGGCGCGGCGCTTCGTGCGCGCCGAGACCGCGGTGGTCGAATTCCTCCGCCGGCTGATCGCGGTGCCCGACCTCGACTACGACCCTCGCGTCGCGCTGTCGGAACTGGAGCACGGAAAGCGCAACCGCGCCATCGCGCATTTCATCGACAGCTTCGGCAACATGCGCATGCCCCCCGATCTCGTGGTCGAGGCCTATTGCCGCCAATGCGCGATCTCGATGAGTTGCCTGGAACTGGCCCGCGCCGGCCTGTTCCTGGCCAACGGCGGCGTGGCGCCGATCACCGGCGAGCGCATTCTCGACCCCAGCTCGGCCAAGCGCCTGTCGGCCCTGATGCTGACCTGCGGCACCTACGACGCCGCGGGCGACTTCGTGTACCGCGTCGGACTGCCCGCGAAAAGCGGGGTCGGCGGCGGAATCCTGGCGGTGCTTCCGGGCGAGATGGCCGTCTGCGTCTGGTCTCCCGGGCTCGACGCCAACGGAAACTCCTACGCCGGGGTCGAGGCGCTGGAACGGATGACCACCTACACCGGCCGCTCGATCTTCTGACCCGGCGCGGTGCCGGAAGCGACAAGCCGAGGCTGCCGGCGGGCGCGGCGCGTCGCGCGGCCCCTGCGCTACGGCAACGGCGTGGCGACGACTCGCTAGCGACGCGCCTGCGTGGCCACGCGCAACGCCAGCACGCTGAGCACGGTTCCCATCATCCACCGCTGCACCGAGATCCAGGCGGGATGACGCGCGAGGAGTCTCGCAATCGAGCCGGCCAGGCACACGATCGCGGCATTGACGCTCAGACTGATCCCGATCTGGGTGAGCCCGAGCACCAGCGACTGGGCAAGCACCGAGCCATGGCCGGGGTCGATGAACTGCGGCAGCAGCGACAGGTACAACACTGCGATCTTGGGGTTGAGCAGGTTGGTGAGCAAGCCCATCGCGAACAGCTTGCGCGGCCGGTCCATCGGGAGCTCGCGTACCTGGAACGGGGAGTGTCCGCCCGGCCTGACCGCCTGCCATGCCAGGTACAGCAGGTACAGCGCGCCGCCGAAGCGCAGCGCGTCATAGGCGAACGGCACGGCCAGCACGAGGGCCGTGATCCCGAACGCGGCGCACAACATGTAGGACACGAAACCCAGGGCCACGCCGGCCAGCGACACGAGCCCAGCGCGGCGCCCCTGCGAGATCGAGCGTGAGATCAGGTACAGCATGTTGGGCCCCGGCGTCAGCACCATGCCGAGCGCGACCAGGGCAAAGGCGATCAGGTGGGTCCACGAGGGCATGGCGGTCTCCGGTTCGGCGCGCCCCAGGCCTGGCATGGAGCGCATGCGGCGCGTGCGCGGGGGGACTCCACCCGCACGAACAATCTACGCCGCCCGCCCCGCGCGCGACAGGTGCACGGGCCTGCCATTTCGGCCAGTACAGTTTTCGACGCCCCGCCGACGCCCATCAGACCGGGCAGTTGGATGACGCGAGGTCGCGCGAGATCTGCTCGGCGGCGCTGCGTACCTCGGGCACGAGGGCGGCCACGCGTGCTTCATCCATCCTCACGACGGGAGCCGTCACGCTGACGCTGGCCACGGGTCGTCCCTGGCGGTCGAAGATGGGGGCCGCGACACAGACGATCCCCTCCTCGTGTTCCCCGCGGTCGATGGCCACGCCTTCACGACGGATGTGCTCGAACTCCGCGCGCAGACCGGCCCTCGAGGTGATGGTGTTCGGCGTGTGGCGCGTCAGGCCGAGCCGACCGATCACGTCGTCCCGCTCGGCCTCGGGAAGATGCGCGCCGATCGCCTTGCCGACCCCGGTGCAGTACAGCGGCCCGCGCCGACCCACCGAGGAAAACAGGCGCAGCGCCTTCGGACTTTCGCGTTTGTCGATGTAGATGATCTCGACATCGTCGCGCACCGCGAGGTGGACGGTCTCCTGCGTGCTGTGCCACAGGGCGTCGACGTGGCGCGCGGCCACCTGGCGCAGGTCGATCGAGGCCCAGGCGCGGCTGGCCAGTTCCATCAGACCGAGTGCCGGCCGGTAGGTCCGGTCGGACCCATGATGGCGAATCAGCCCGGCGTCGGTGAGTTCGCGCAGCAGTCGGTGCAGCGTGGCCTTCGGCAGTCCGGTGCGCTCGAGCAGGGCGCTGAACCCGGCGGGCGGCTCGGCGAGGCTGACGATCCGGAGCAGCGCCAGGGCCTTGGCAATGCTCGACGAGGTCTCGGGGGGCGAAGCTTCCTGGCTCATGGGGCCTTTCCGTGTGCGGCGGGACCTTGCAGGGTCTCCATGCGAATCCCGCCGGATTGCGATTCGATCCGATGGAACCCTCGCGGCCCGGTGAACCCGCGAAGCGCGCCCGGCAAGGCGACCGCGAAGCCACGCGGGTTTATCCAATCCGGATTTGACAACGGACAAATTCAGGTTCTAGCATGAATATAGAACCAAGTTCCATTATACGGAACTCGGACAGCGGCCGAAAGGCCGAGTGGGCTGGACCCCGAGGGGCGCCATTTCCGCGACCGCCATCCGGTCGCGGGCCTCCGAGGCACGACCGGCCCGATCATGCCGTCGATAGCGATAGGAGGAGACATGAAGACCAGCACGATCCTGCTTGCGGCCAGCTGCATCGGCGCGGCCATGCTGCCGGCCGCGTCCGCGCAAGCGGCGCAGCAAAGCGCCGCGCAGATGATCCTGGGGGTGTCGAAGGACACATGCGTGAACCCCCACCCCAGCCACGTGAAGCTGTCGACCCTCGTGGTCGGCTTTTCGCAGTCGCAGGGCAACCAGAATCCGTTCCGCGCCGAGGAAACGAAATCCCTGCGCGAGGCGGCGAATCAGGTACACGCGAAGCGCTACATCTACACCAATGCGCATTCCAACGCGGCGAAACAGGTCGCCGACGTCGAGAGCATGATCAACCAGGGCGCGCAGGCCCTGGTGATCGCGCCGCTCAACTCCACCGGACTGCAACCCGCCTTCGCCCAGTCGGTGGCGAAACACATCCCGATCATCACCATCGACCGCGAGACGGCCGGCACCCACTGCTCGGACTTCCTGAGCTTCGTCGGCTCGGACTTCTATAACCAGGGGGTGATCGTCGGCCAGGAACTGGCCAAGGCCACCGGCGGTCACGCGGTGATCGCCGAAATCCAGGGCGCCTACGGCAATTCGGTCGAGACCGCGAGAACCAAGGGCTTCGCCGATGCGATCGCCAAATTCCCCGGCATGAAACTCGTCGCCGCGCAGACCGGCAACTGGTCGACCACCGACGCGCAGAAGGTGGTGAGCCAGATCCTGCTCGCGCATCCCGACGTCAACGCGATCTACACCCAGAGCGACACGATGGCCTACGGCGCCATCACCGCCCTGCGCAACGCCGGCAAGAAGCCGGGGGACGTGAAGATCGTCACCATCGACGGCACCAAGCAGGGCGTGCAGGACATCGTCTCCGGCTGGATCTACGCCGATGACGAGACCAACCCGCGCTTCGGGCCGATCGCCATGCAGGAGATCCAGAACTGGCTCGACGGCAAGCCGGTGCCGCAGAAGATCACCATCCGGGATCATCTGTACACCCCCGCGAATGCCAAGACGGCGCTGGCCGGCGGCGTACCCTACTGAGCCCCGTGTCCGCGCTCGTTCTTGAAACGGCCGCCGTCTCGAAGCGCTTCGGCGCGGTGCAGGCGCTGGACGCGGTGTCGCTGAGCCTGAACGCCGGCGAGGTGCATGGACTTGCCGGCGAGAACGGTGCCGGCAAGTCCACGCTGATCAAGCTGTTGACCGGGTTCCACCAACCCGACGACGGCACGATCAGGCTGGGCGGCGACGCCGTGCGCTTCGACTCCCCGCGCGCCGCCCAGCGCCACGGCATCAGCGCGGCGTACCAGGAAATCAACCTGATTCCCGAACGCGACGTGGCCGAGAACCTGTTCCTCGGCCACGAGCCCCGGCGCTTCGGCTGGCTGATCGACCGGCGCCGCATGGAGGCCGAGGCGCAGTCGCTGCTGGCTCGTTACGAGCTGCGCATCGATCCGCGGGCCCGCCTCGGCACCCTCGGGCTCGGGCTGCAGCAGATGGTGGCGATCGCCCGCGGCATCCGGCTCGGCGCCAAGGTGGTGATTCTCGACGAGCCGACGTCCGCGCTCACCGGCGGCGAAGTCGAGACCCTGTTCCGCGTGGTCGACCGACTGAAGGCCGAGCGCATCGCGATCCTGTTCGTCAGCCACCGGCTTTCGGAGTGCTACCGGCTCTGCGACCGTTTCTCGGTGTTGCGCGACGGCCGCCTGGTGGTGAGCGCCCCGGCCGCGGACCTTCCGCGCCAGGCCCTGATCGCCGCCATGCTGGGACGCAGCGCGGAAACCCTGCAGCGCCAGCACGCGCCGCGCGGGGCGACCCTGGGCGCCCCGGCGCTGGCGGCACGCCGCCTCGGCTGGCGCAACCGGGTGCGCGACGTTTCCTACGAGGTCATGCCCGGCGAGGTGGTGGGTCTCGCCGGCCTGCTCGGCTCCGGACGCACCGAGACCATGAAGGCCAGCTTCGGCATCGAGACGCCGGGCTCCGGCACCGTCGAGGTGGCCGGGCGCACGCTGTCGGCCCCCTCGCCCGAGCGATCCATCGCCGCCGGTCTGGCCTTCCTGTCCGAAGACCGCCGCGCGGAGGGCATCTTCCCCAAGCTCTCGGTGGCCGAGAACCTGACGGCCTGCGCGTTGCGCCGCATCTCCCGCTACGGCTTCGTCTCCCGGCGCCGGCAGACCGAGATGGTGACCGAGTTCATGCGCGTGCTCGGCATCAAGGCCGCGGGACCCGACGCGCCCATCACCTCGCTGTCCGGCGGCAACCAGCAGAAGGTCCTGCTGGCGCGCTGCCTGGCCACCCAGCCGCGGGCCATCATGCTCGACGACCCCACGCGAGGCATCGACGTCGGGGCCAAGGCGGAGGTGCACGACGCGATTCGCCGGCTCGTCGAGCGTGGGCTCGGCGTGCTGGTGACCTCTTCGGAAATGGAGGAACTCATGGTCCTGGCCGACCGCCTGGTCATCCTGGATGAAGGTCGTGTCGTGGACACGATGCCCACCGCGGGTGCCAGCGTGCAGGACGTACTCGACCGCCTGGCGGCTCCACGCGACAGGGCGGATTCATGAGCGCCCCGCACGGCCGCTCCGAAGGGGCGCTCCACTCCCTCGGGGAGTCGAGCGTAGCGAGGTGGGCCGTCCGGAGCGCCCCGCACGGCCGCTCCGAAGAGGCGCTCCACTCCCTCGGGGAGTCGAGCGTAGCGAGGTGGGCCGATCGATGAGCGCCGCCATGAACAGCAACTCCCGTCTCGCCGGACTCGCGGCGCTCGCCGGGCACGACACGCCGGCGGCGATGCTGCGCGCCTTCAGCGTGTACATCGCCTTCGCCCTGCTCGTGCTGGTCGACCTGATGTTCACGCCGGGTTTCCGCAATCCCTTCGTGATCCGCAACCTGCTGTTCCAGGCCTCGCCGATCATTCTCATCACCCTCGGGCAAAGCCTGGCGATCGGCACCCGCGGCATCGATCTCTCGGTCGGCTCGTCGATGGCGCTCGCCGCGTCGGTGATGGCCCTCGCGCTGCCCGCCGGCACGCCTGTCGCGCTGCTCGCGGCGCTGGGAACCGGCCTGGCCGTGGGGCTGCTCAACGGCGCGCTCATCGCCTTTTTCGACATCAACCCGCTGATCTCCAGCCTGGCGCTGCTGGTGACCGCCCGCGGCTTCGCCGAGGCGCTGCTGGACGGGTCGCGGGCACCGCTTCCCACGGGCGGCATGTTCGACTGGCTGGGCATCGGCTCCGTGTCCCTCGTGCCGACGGTGGCGATCATCGCGCTGGCGCTGGCAGCCATGGTGGCACTGGTCGTGCGCGCCACCGTGTTCGGGCGCAGCCTCGTGTTCATCGGCGCCAACCAGGCGGCGGCGCGCATCGCCGGCATCAAGGTGCGGCGCACCCTGTTCGCCGTGTATGCCGCCAGCGGACTGCTCGCGGGACTGGCCGGCGTGTTCGCGGCGGCACGGCTGGGCGCGGCGGATCCGAACTACATCGGGTTGAATTTCGAGCTGGACGCGATCGCTGCCGCGGTGATCGGAGGCACCCCGCTGTCCGGCGGCCGGGTGTCCATCGCCGGCGGCGTGTTCGGCGTCCTGCTCCTGCAGGTCCTGGGGGCGAGCTTCATCATGAACGACATCAACTTCAGCTACGCGCAGATCCTCAAGGCGGTGTTCATCGTCGCCGCGCTCTACCTTCAGCGAGCCGGCGGATGAGCGGCGCACCGGCGAACTCGGCGGACGCCGCGGCCCCGGATACGGAACGCCGCGCGCGGATCATCGCGCTGATCCAGTCGCGCGGCGCCATCGTGGTCCTGGCGATCGCCGGGATCATCGCCAGCGCCGTGTTTCCCTATTTCGCGACCCTGGACAATTTCCAGAACATCGGCACCGCGGCAAGCTTCGTCGGCCTGGTGACCATCGGCCAGACCTTCGTGATCATCCTCGGCGGATTCGATCTGTCGGTGGGATCGGTCATCGGGCTCGGCTCGGTGCTGGCGGCCTATGCCGTGCCCTACGGCTGGGTGCCGGCCCTGCTGCTTCCCTGCCTAGCCGGCGGCGCCGTCGGACTGATCGACGGACTGCTGATCGCGCGTGCCGGCATGGCTCCCTTCATCGTCACGCTGGCCGCCCTGCTCGGCGTGCGTGGCCTGGACCTGCTGCTGGCCAAGAGCAGCATGGTCATCGTCCAACCCGGCGTGTTCGGCCTGATCGCCAACGGAACGATGTTCGGGGTCGGCAACCTGATCTGGATCCTGCTCGGCGCCTTCGCGCTCGCGGCGCTGGTGCTGAACCGCTCGCGCTTCGGCGTCGCCGTGTTCGCCATCGGCGGCAACGAGGAGGCTGCGCGCATGCTGGGCGTCCCCGTCACCGCGGTGAAGGTCGCCACCTACGCGCTGTCCGGCACGCTGGCGGGTCTGGCCGGCGCCTTGCTGGGCGCGCATCTGTCCTCCGGGCTGTCGACCGCGGGGCAAGGCGACGAGTTGCGCTCCATCGCCGCCGCCGTCATCGGCGGGGTGCTGCTGACGGGCGGGGTCGGCACGATGGCCGGTGCCCTGTCGGGCGTGCTTCTGCTCGGGGTGATCGAGAACGTGATCGATCAGATCGGCAACCTGAGTTCCTACTACCAGAACCTCGCCTCCGGCCTGTTCCTGCTCATCGCCGTGCTGATCCAGGCCACCCTGATGCGCAGGAAGTGATGACGTACCCCCAGGCCGTCCGCGTTCTCCGTCGCGCGGCCAGGCAGCCTGACCACGCCTGGGGGCTTTGTTGACAGGCTCGCGAAGCGGCTCCTAGCATGCGAGAGCTTTCACTCCTGCCCGTTCGGGTTCGTGATCACCATGGACTGTGACCCTAGTCGATTGTCGTTGAGCGCCTGAACCAGGCCCGCGAGAGCTGACTGTCACGGTCCAGCCATCGCCAGCCTGGGAAGGCTGGTGGTGGCGCAGGGGCTAGCCATGAAGGCAGGCCCACGTTCCTCCCCCGTTTCCCTTCATGGACGCATGCGCGCCGGAATCGGCGCGTGCGCGCCGGTACGTGCCATTCGCGCACGCAAGGAGGACATCATGCTGGTGTTCAAGAAGATCCGCGCCCGCTGCGGGCTGTTTCGCAGCGCCGCCGTGCAACTGCAACCCGCGCCGCCGCGCACCGACGCGCCCTCGGGTCCGACCATGGCTCAGGTCCAGCTGTCGACCGTGGGGGTCTGGCTCGAGCGCCCGCCCCTTTCCAACCACCACGTCCACGGAGGTCGTCGATGAACCAGCAAGCCCAAGTCCTGGGATTTCGCCCTTGCCCCGATTGCGCGGAATTGCCCGACGCACTGGAGCACCGTCTGCGCGATCGCATGCACCTGTCCGAACTGCGCCGCCGCGCCACCGGCTGGAAGGGCCGCCTGGCGCTCGGCCTGGCGCTGATCGGCCCGGGCGTGCTGGTGATGCTCGGCGACAACGACGCGGGCGGCGTGGTCACCTACTCCCAGACCGGCGCCACCTTCGGCCTGGGAATCTTCCTGCCGATGATGCTGCTGCTGGGCCTCGTCGCCTACATCGTGCAGGAGATGACCGTGCGCCTGGGCGCGGTGACCCGGCGCGGGCACGCCGAGCTGATCTGGAAACGCTACGGGACCTTCTGGGGCTGGTTCTCGCTGGTGGACCTGATCGTGGCCAACGTGCTGACCCTGATGACAGAGTTCGTGGGCATCCGGCTCGGCGGGCAGGCCCTCGGCCTGCCCGCCTGGCTCACGGTGCCCGGCTCGCTGCTGTTCATCATCTACGCGCTGGTGGTGCTGCGCTACTGGACCTGGGAGCGCATCTCGCTGTTCATCGCAGCGCTGAACCTGATCTTCGTGCCGCTGGCGCTGATGGCCCATCCGGACTGGCACGGCGTGGCGCGGGCCTTCACGGGCCACGGCTGGATCGTGCCCGGGGGCTTTCTGTCCATCACCTTCCTGATCCTGATCTCGGCCAACATCGGCACGACCATCGCCCCCTGGCAGCTGTTCTTCCAGCAGTCCTGCGTGGTCGACAAGGGCTTGCTGCCGCAGGACATCCGCGCCGGCCGGCGCGACCTGATGCTGGGGGTGGTCGGCATGGTGGCGGTGGCCCTGGCGCTGATCGTGCTGTCCGCGCAGACCCTGCAGGGCCTTCCGAACGCACAGGGGCTGGACGCCGAGGTGATCCTGCATGCGCTGCGCGCCAGGCTCGGCGACGGCCTGATGGCCCTGTTCGCGCTCGGCCTGATGGAAGCCGGCCTGATCGCCGCCATCGTGATCACCGCCAGCAGCGCCTGGGCGGTGGGCGAAGCCTTCGGCATCGCGCGCTCGATCAACGCGGCGCCGCGCCAGGCGCTGGGCTTCTACCTCCCGGCCGTCGTCGGCACCGCGATCGCCGCCGCGGTGATCATGATCCCTGGGCTCGACCTCGGCTTCCTGAACCTGAGCGTGCAGGTCATCGCCACCGTGTTCATGCCGGCGGCCATGTTGTTCCTGCTGATGCTGCTCAACGACCGCGAACTCATGGGCGAACACGTGAATTCACTCCCTCGCAACGTCGCCTCGATCGCCATCATGATCGCACTGATCGCCTGCAACGGCCTGTACGGCATCGCCACCCTGTTCCCCCACGCGCTCGGAGGCTGACATGAAGCGACTTCACGATTTCGACCACGACTGCGTGCACCGCCTGATCAGCGACGAGGGCTGGGACCGACCGATGGCCGAGGTGACGCGGGTGCGCCTGTCCGCGTCCCAGCAGGCGGTGTTCTGGGGTCTGCGCGCGTACGTGGTCGTGATGACCGGCGTCGTGGTCTGGGCCTTCCTGCACGGCGCCGTCCGCTGAACCCGCGGCGCCTGCGCCCGAAGGGGTGACGCGCCCCCCTCCGGTACGTCAACCGCTTGCTAGGTCTCTCGACCCGCGCCGACCCGAAAGTATTCGCAGACGAAGTCCACGAAGGCCGAGACCTTCGGGCTGACCAGGCGACGGGATGCATGCAGGGCCCACGCCTCGACCGGCGGCTCGGTGGAAAGGCCCCAACTGACCAGCCGCCCGGCGCGGAGATCTTCGGCGGCGATGGTCTGCGGGACCAAGCCCACTCCGGCGCCGGCGCGGATCGCGTCGCGGATCGACAGGGGGGATGAGAGTCTGAGCACGGCCTTCGGCGAATACGCGCGCTCGCGGCCGTCGACCGGATCCGAGACCGTCCAGACGTCGCCGTCGCTGCTGCCCGTGCGTGCCACCGCGGGAATCACGATCCGCGCCTGGCCGCTGCCATCGCGAGCAGGCGGGAGCCTGCCGGCCGGTGCGACCAGCACCATCCGGTTTTTCAGGAAGCATCGACCGACCCATTCGGTGTCGGGCTTCGGATTCGCCCGGATGACGACGTCCACGTCGTCCGCGACCAGATCGACGAATTTGTCCTCGGCCGTCACCTCCAGGACAACTTCCGGAAAGGCCGCGGCGAAGGCGGCCGCCAGCGGCCCGAGGGTCACGTGCGCGAACAACAGCGGCGCACTGACCCGCAGCCGGCCGCTCGGGTGCCCCAGCCCGGACTTCAGGTCCCGCAGGGCTTCGGCGATATCTCCCATCGGGCTGTGCGTACGCGCATGCAGCGCCGCGCCCTCGTCGGTCAGCCGCAGCGTGCGCGTGCCCCGCTCGATCAACCGCACGCCCAGACTGTCTTCGAGGTCTCGCACCCGGCGGGACAGCGTCGCCTTGGCCTGCCCGCTCGCACGGCTCGCCTTTCCGAAGCCTCCGTGGGTCGCCACCAGGTGGAAGTCCGAAAGCGCAGCCAGGTCCATTGTTGTTCCATATTTGAGACGACGTGTATTGAGTCTAGCGTCTATGCACCATATTCGGAACATCCTATGGTTCGTTCAAGCGCCCCGCGCGTGTCAGCGATTCGGGCGCCCCCAAGCCCATGCGCCGCCTCTGGCGCGATCACTCAGGAGCACACCATGACCATCCTCGTCACCGGCAGCACCGGCCGAATCGGCGCTCGAGTCGTCGAGCAGCTTGCCCGCGGGCGCCACGCCGTGCGGGTCCTCACCCGTTCCCCGGACAAGTCCGCCTTCCCTCCCGGCGTGCTTGCGGTCCAGGGCGACCTTCTGGACGCCGATGCGATGCGAGCGGCGCTGGTCGGCGTGAAGACCCTGTTCCTGCTGGTCAGCAATGCACCGGACGAACTCACGCAGGCCATCAATACCCTGGGCCTGGCACGCGAGGCCGGGGTCCAAGGCGTCGTCTACCTGTCGGTGACCCGCAGCGGCCTGTACACCGACGTGTCGCACTTCACCGCGAAGCATGCCGTCGAGCGCATGATCGAGCAGATGGATATTCCGGCAACCATCCTTCGCCCGTCCTACTTTTTCCAGAACGACGTGATGCAGAAGGATCCGCTTCAAAGGGCCGGACTCTACGTCTCTCCAGTGGGCGAGTTCGGCGTCTCGATGGTGGACGTGCGAGACATCGTCGACGCCGCCGTTCTGGAAATCCTGAGACGCGACGGTGCGGACACCCCACTGCCGAGCGTGGCCTACGAGCTCTCGGGCCCCGACGCGCTTACCGGCTCCTCCCTGGCCGCACTCTGGTCGGAGGTGCTCGGGCGCGAGGTTCGCTATGCCGGCAACGACCTGGACGCCTTCGAGGCGAACATGAAGTCGCGCGCGCCGGCCTGGATCGCCTACGACATGCGCGCCATGATGGCTCGCTATCAGCGTGATGGCGCGGTGGCCACCCAAGAGGACCTCGACCGCCTGACGACCTTGCTCGGCCGAGCGCCGCGCCGCTACCGCGACTTCGCCGCCGAGACCGCGCAAAGCTGGCAGGCCTGAGGCGAACTCGAAACCACCCATGCCATTCGGGAGAACATGATGAAGCAAACACAACCCAGCAAAGTTCTGTTCGTCGGCCAACAGCCTGAGACGGTCGACTTCTCCGATCCGGCATTGCCGCCGGGCTTCGATGCCGCCAAGATCCATGCCGGCATTGCCGTAGGCATGCGCCAGATGGCGGACCGGGGATGGCACGCCGACCTCTGCCTGGTGCGTCCCGACGAATCCGCGACGCAGACCCTCGAGCTTCAACTCGCGCGCACCCCGTACGATTGCGTGGTCATCGGAGGCGGCATCCGCCTGCCGCCCGCAAGCCTGCTGCTGTTCGAGCGATTGGTCAATGCCGTGCACAAGGCAGCCCCCCAAGCCTCGATTGCCTTCAATACCTCCCCGCCGGATACCGGCGACGCGGCGGCTCGTTGGCTCTAGGTAGACTGCCCTCGCGGACTGTTGCCGCGCCGGGCGCGCGGCATGCCGCTCATGCACTCCTCGTATCGCCAACCAACCTTCATGACCCACCTTCCCAATCGCCGCCGGCGCTTCCTTCTGAACAGCGCGGCTTGGTGCACCTCCTCGCTGCTCGCGCCGCTGGCCGCGCATGCGCAAACCCGCCCCTTCGATCCCGGCCCCGCCGACGGCTGGCGGGTGTTCGAGCTGACTACCAAGGTCGAACCCATCAACTCCGGTGCGGCCACCACGGTCTGGATCCCGATCCCCTCCGTCGAGGCCCCGGACTGGATCCGCCCGATGGGCAATCTCTGGCAGGGAAACGCGACGACGGTGCGCGAATGGCATGACCCCGTCCAGGGCGCGGGCCTGATCGAGGCGAGCTGGGACGCCGGGTGCCCGGCCCCGACCCTGGAGATCACCAGCCGGGTCGCCACGCGCGACCGCGCCGTGGACCTCGCGCATCCGGGCCGCGCCCCCGCGCTCGACGCAGCCACGCGCGCGCTGTACACGCGGCCGACGCGCATGGCCCCGCTCGACGGCATCGTCGGCAAGACGGCGCGCAGCATCACCGCCGGCGCGCATGGCGACCTGGCGAAGGCGCGGGCCATCTACGAGTGGATCGTGGAAAACACCCAGCGCAATCCCAAGGTGCGCGGCTGCGGCCTCGGCGACATCCGCTTCATGCTCGAGACCGGCGACCTGTCGGGCAAGTGCGCCGACCTCAGCGCCCTGTTCACCGGGCTGGCGCGCGCCGCCGGCCTGCCCGCGCGCGACGTCTACGGCATTCGCGTCGCCGATTCGCGCTTCGGCTACCACTCGCTGGGCAAGAGCGGCGACGTTTCCGGCGCGCAGCATTGCCGCGCCGAGGTCTGGCTGGAGGAATTCGGCTGGGTTCCCGTCGATCCCGCCGACGTGCGCAAGGTCGTGCTCGAGGAACGCCCGGGGCTGACCCTGGCCTCCCCCGTCGTCGCCGCGGCGCGCAAGACCCTGTTCGGCGCTTGGGAGATGAACTGGGTGGCCTACAACACCGCGCAGGATCTGGCCCTGCCCGGCGGTCCGACCCTCCCCTTCCTCATGTATCCGCAGGGCCGCTGCGGCAGCACCATGCTCGACAGCCTTTCGGCGGACACCTTCGCCTACGACATCCGGGCGCGCGAACTGAAGTCCATGCTCTGAGCGAGCGCGGCACGGCGCCGTGCCGCGGTTCAGATCCAGCGATCGTTCTGGGCGGTGCGTTCGGTCCGAACTCCATCGCCGGTGTTCACCACGCCGCGCGGCTCGATCAGCAGCACCTTCACCTCCCCGAGGGCGCGGGGCCGATGCTCGACGCCCTTGGGAACGACAGCCATCTGACCGGCGCGAAGGCTCAGCATGGGCGCCGCGGACGGAACTCCGCGGATGTCGATCTCCAGTTCGCCATCGAGCACCAGGAAGGTCTCGTCGGTGTCGGCATGCGCGTGCCAGACGAAGTCGCCTTCGAGTTTCACGACCTTGAATTGGTAGTCGTTCATCTCGGCGACGACACGCGGTTGCCAAAAGCCCTCGATCGCGGCGACCTTGCGGCCAAGGTCGATGGTCTTGCACTGGCCTCGATCGTCAGGCGCGGGCGCGGACGGATTCGACAGGGGCATTGCGCTTCTCCTTCTACGTGGTGGACGACGAGCCGGGAGCACCGACCCGTGCAGACTCGGACGCGGCCGATGAGACCCGTCCGACGCAGCGCGCGGGCCCCGCCCGCGCGCTGCGCCCGGAGCCCGGCGCGGATCCAACCGCATGGAAGGCCCCGGCCATGTGCACGAAGGCGCGCATCGCACTCGACAGGTAGGCGTCCTTGCGACGGATGAACAGCGTCTGCACATGGGCCAATTCCTTCGGGATCCGGTGCAGCGCCACCCGCCTTCGCGCCGCCGCCTCGGCCACGACGCCCCGCGGCAGCAGGGTCACGCCGACGCCCGCGGCGACGCAGCTGAGGATCGCGTCGAGAGAGCCGAACTCCAACGGCCGCGAGCTCACCACGCCGATGCTCGCGAGGTAGTTCTCCAGGCGCTGCCGATACGAGCAGCCGTAATGGAACACCACGGTGCGCAACTCGGCGATGTCGGCGAGTTGCGCGGGCGAGGTCAGTGCCGGCGAACTCACCAGCACCAGTTCCTCCTCGAACACCGCCTCCTGGGCGAGTTCGCGATGGGCCACGGGCCCCGCGACGAAGGCGCCGTCGAGGCGTGCATCGACCACGTCGCGCAGCAGGCCGGCGGTGGTGCCGGAACTCACCGCGAGTCGTACGTCGGGATAGGTGGCCGCGAACTCGGTGAGCAAGGGCGACAGTCTCAGAGCCGCCGTGGTCTCCAGCGAGCCCAGGCGCAGATTGCCCGACGGCGTGCCGTCATCCCGGGCCGCGCTGCATGCCTCGGCCACCAGTTTCGCGATACGCGCGGCAATGGGCAGCACGCGTCGCCCCGCGGGCGTCACCAGGACCCCACGCGCGTGGCGCTCGAACAGTGCGGTGCCGAGTTCGTGCTCCAGCGCGCGAATACGGGCAGTCACGTTGGACTGCACGGTGTGCAGCTCCGAAGCCGCCCGACTCATGCTGCCCAACCGAGCGACCGTTTCGAAAGTCCTCAGGTCCACGAGGTCCATGACCGGCCTCCCAATCCATCTTGGATTTCGATAGCCTACATCTGATCATTTCAATTCTCAAGATGCGTTGGCCTGCCTAGACTGGTTTCATCATTCGTCCAGGGAGACAGAGCATGGAAACGACGGGAAGCCCATCCGGCCCATCGGGCCCCGCGCCGCATGAACGCGGCGACGCATGGTGGGGCGTACTCGCCGGCTTCAGTGCCAGCCTGGTCGGCATCGGGCTGGCCCGCTTTGCCTACACGCCGCTCTTGCCGGCGATCGTCGATGCGCACTGGTTCGCGGCCTCGCGCGCCGCCTACCTGGGCGCGGCCAACCTGGCCGGCTACCTGGCCGGAGCCCTGGCCGGACGGGCGCTGGCCGCGCGGGCCGGCAGCGCAGGCACCCTGCGGGCGATGATGCTGCTCGCCAGCCTGGCGTTCTTCGCCTGCGCGCGCCCGGTGGATTTCGTCTGGTTCTTCGCCTGGCGCTTCCTGGCGGGCTTCGCCGGAGGAGCGCTGATGGTGCTTGCCGCCCCGACGGTGCTCCCGCTGGTCCAGCCTTCGCGCAGGGGCCTGGCGGGCGGCGTGATCTTCATGGGCGTGGGCGTCGGCGTGGCCGCCTCGGGCACGCTGGTGCCGCTGTTGCTGCAGCAGGGGCTGGCCCGCACCTGGTGCGGCCTCGGGGCGCTGTCGCTGCTGCTCAGTCTTCTCGCCTGGCGCGGCTGGCCCGCATCGCGCGCCGCGGCCCGGCCGACGGCCGCCCACCACGCGGCGCACCATGCGCCCCCGTCCGGAGTGTTGCGTGCGCTGTTCGCCGAGTACGCGTTGAACGCGGCCGGCTGGGTGCCGCACATGCTCTTTCTGGTCGACTTCATCGCCCGCGGCCTCGGCCGGGGCCTGCAGGTGGGCGCGCAGTACTGGGTGCTGTTCGGCCTCGGCGCAACCGCCGGGCCCATTCTCTCGGGCATGCTCGCCGATCGGGTCGGATTCCTGCGCGCCCTGCGCATGGCCTTCGTGCTGGAGACCGTCGGCGTCGCGCTTCCCGCCGTGACCTCGAGCGCCCCGTGGCTGATGGCGTCGAGCCTGCTGGTCGGCGCCTTCGTCACCGGCACCGTGCCGCTGGTGCTGGGTCGGGTGCATGAACTGCTGGAGCACCATCCGGCCCGCCAGGGACCGGCCTGGCGTACCGCGACGGTGTGCTTCGCATTGCTGCAGGCGCTGGCCGCCTACGCCATGTCCTGGGTGTTCGCGCGCAGCGCGGGCGACTATCGACTGCTGTTCGGCCTGGGCAGCGTGGCGCTGCTGCTGGCGCTGGCCATCGACATGACCATGGGGCGCCGCGCCCCCTCGGTCGCGAAACCCGCCTGAACGCCCAGGTGTTCCCCGCCGCGCCGCAGCTCAGGGTGCCGCCGGCGACCGTGCGCTCAGGCGCGGGCCCATCCGACGCGAGGCGTCACGACCCGCGCGACCCGGCAATACCGACGTGACGAATTCATTCGTTCATACGTTAGACTATTCGCATGAAACCCCGAGATCTCAAGAATCAGCTCTACGCCCAGGTCGCGCGCATCGGCGCTGCCGTGTCCAGCCCCAAGCGCCTGGAATTGCTGGAACTGCTGGCGCAGGGAGAGAAATCGGTCGAGGCTCTGGCGCAGGCGGCCGACATCGACGTCAAGCTGGCCAGCGCCCACCTGCGCGTGCTGCGCGAGGCCCAACTGGTCGATGCGCGGCGTGAGGGCAAGAACCGCATCCACCGGCTCAGCGGCTCCGACGTATCGGATCTGTGGGTGAGCCTGCGGGAACTTGCGCAGGCCCATCTGGCCGAGCTTCAACTCGCGATGGCCGGCCTGGCGGCCGAGCCCGGGAGCCTGAGGCCCGAGAGCGCGCGCTCGCTGCTCGACAAGGTGCGCGCCGGCGACGTGGTGTTGCTCGACGTTCGCCCCGAGGCGGAGTTCCGCACGGCCCACCTGCCCGGCGCGCGCTCGGTCCCGCTGGACGAACTGGAAGCGCGCATCCGGGAACTGCCGAGCGACAAGGACATCGTGGCGTACTGCCGAGGACCGTTTTGCGTGATGTCCGACGCCGCCGTGGCGCTGCTCGCGCGCCACGGGCTGCGTGCGCGCAAATGTACGGACGGCGTACCCGAGTGGCGGGCCGCCGGACTGCCGCTGGAATGCGAAGCCACCTGATCGAGGTCGCACCATGTTCTTCAAGCAACTCCCCACCCGAGACGCCAGCCTGTCCTACCTGTTCGGCTGCGCCGGCCTCGGCAAGGCCGTCGCCGTCGACGTGGTCGCCGGCGACGAGCAGTGGTTCGTCGAGCAGGCGCGGCAGGCCGGCGCGCGGATCACCCATGTGATCGACTCCCACGTGCACGCCGACCACCTCAGCGGTGGCCGCCGGCTGGCCCGCATCGTGGATGCGCCCTACTGCCTGCACGAGACGGCGCGCGAGTTCGTGCACTTCGAGTTCGAGGCCCTGCACGACCAACAGGTCATCGGCGTGGGCAACGTCACGCTGCGGGTGCTGCACACCCCCGGCCACACGCCCGACAGCATGTGCCTGCTGGTCACCGACAAACGGCGCGGCGACGCGCCGTGGTTCGTGCTCACCGGCGACACGCTGTTCGTCGGCGCCGTCGGCCGCCCGGACCTGGCAGGGCGCGAGCGAGAGATGGCGGGCACCCTGTACGACTCGCTGCACGGCCGCCTGCTGAACCTCCCCGCCGAACTGGAGATCTACCCCGGCCACCAGGCGGGCAGCGCCTGCGGCGCCGGGCTGTCGGGCAAGCCGGCGTCGACCCTGGGCTTCGAGAAGCGCTTCAACCCGCTTCTCGGGCTGTCGCGCGAGGGCTTCGTCGAGCAGCTATGCGCCGAGATCCCGCCGCGACCGGCGGACATGGAACGCATCGTCGCCGCGAACGTCTCGGCATGAACTCTGCGCCCCCTGCGGCCGGGCCGCCGCACGACGCGCATCCGCAAGGCATCCGCGCCAACCTGCGGCAGTTCGTCTGGCAGGCGGTGCAGGTGTTCTTCGTCGGACTGGTCATCGGCATGGAGCGCACGGTGCTGCCGGTGGTCGCGGCGCGCGACTTCGGCGTGCCGAAGTCCTCGTTCCTGTACCTGTTGTCCTTCGTCATCTCCTTCGGGCTGGTCAAGGGCGCGCTGAACTTCGTCGCCGGGCGACTGTCCGAGCGCATCGGGCGCAAGACCGTGCTCGTGTTGGGATGGGTGGCCGCGATTCCCATCCCGCTGCTGATCTATTTCGCGCAGTCATGGTGGTGGATCGTCGCCGCCAACCTGTTCCTGGGCATCAACCAGGGCTTCGCGTGGAGCATGACCGTCACCAGCAAGGTGGACATCACGCGCGCCGAGCAGCGGGGGCTGGCCACCGGAATCAACGAGTTCGCCGGCTACGCCGCGGTCGGCCTGGCGGGGCTGGCCACCGCATGGCTGGCCCAGATGGTCGGGCCGCGCGAGGCCTTGCTGGGCTTCGCCGCCGTCGTGATCGCCATTGCGTTGCTGACCGCGCTGGTGTTCGTGCGCGAGACCCTGCCGTGGGCGCGCGCCGAGCGCCATCGACACGCCAGCGGTACCCACACGGGCTCGCGACCGCGCTTCGCCGACGGCCTGGCCGAGCACCCCACATCGCGCCAGGTGTTCGCCTACGTGTCCTTCGGGCACCCGACCTTCTCGGCGCTGTGCCAGGCGGGGGTCGCCAACAAGGTCGCCGACACCCTGCTGTGGGTGCTCTTCCCGCTGTACCTGCACGGCCACGGGCTGGGCCTGGTGCGGGTCGGCTGGGTCACCGGCGCGTACGGGCTGAGCTGGGGTGCCTCGCAACTGTGGACCGGGCCGCTGTCGGACCGCATCGGGCGCAAGCGCCCGGTGGTGGCCGGGCTGTGGTTGCTGGCCGTCGGCGTGGCCGCGGCGGTGCTGGTGCGCGGCTTCGCCGCCTGGCTGGCCAGCGCCGTGGTCATGGGCGTGGGCATGGCCCTGCTCTATCCGAACCTCATCGCGTCCGTGGCCGACATCGCCCACCCGAGCTGGCGCAGCTCGGCGCTGGGCACCTACCGCTACTGGCGCGACACCGGCTACGCCATCGGCGCGCTGGTGCTCGGGCTGATCGCGCAGGCGCGCGGCGCCATCGAGCCGGCCTTCTGGGTCAGCGCCGCGTGGCTGCTGGCCTCCGGGGCGTGGGTGCTGCTGCGCGCGCAGGAAACCCATCCTGGCCGCCCGCTGCCCTGAGGCATGGGGCCACCGCCCGGGCGGTGGCCCCGCAACGCCGTGGCACTGCCCGGCCACCAAGGCCGCCGAGCTCAGTCGACGATGAAGCGGCCGATCATTCCCTGCTGCATGTGCCCTGGCATCGTGCAGGCGAAAGGCACCGTGCCGGCCTGACCGAAGCGCCAGACGAGCTCACGCTGCCCCTGCGGCGCCACGACCACCATGTTGGGCTCCTTTCCGTTCGTGAATTCCGACCAGGAGTTGAACCAACATCAGAACCAGAAGTGCACACCGGCGACGAAGTCGGTCGTGTCGCGACGCTCGCCCGCCGCCCGGGCCATGTCGCCGGTGCGCCCGAAGCGTCCGCTCCACTCCACGCCGATGTAGGGCGAGAACTGACGCGAGATGTCGTAGCGCAGGCGCAGCCCGGCGGTGGCATCGGACAGGCCGCTGCCGATGCCGCGCGCCGGATCGTCCTTGCCGTAGGCGTTGAGCTCGACCTGCGGCTGCAGCACCACGCGCTGGGTCAGCAGCAATTCGTAGCTGGCGCTCAGGCGCAAGGCACTGCGGCCCTGGTCGCCCAGGTAACCGGTGGCCTCGACGTTGAACCAGTATGGCGCCAGGCCTTGCACTCCGAAGGCGAGCCAGTTGCGGTCGGGGCCGCCGCCGCTGTCGTGGCGCAAGCCGAGCTGCGAGTCCCAGTAGGCCGCGATGGCGTGGCCCCACAGCAGTTCGGTGCGCGCATCCTGCAGCCGCCCCCGCGAAACCTGCCCTTCGGCCTTGAGCACCGCGCGGTTGAAGTCACGCCCGTACCAGGCCTGCACGTCGTAGGTGGTCCAGTTGCCCGAATCATGGCCGTAGGCGCGCTCCAGGCGGTCCACCAGCACCGAGCCGAAGCTTTCCTGGTCCGCCAGGCGCGGCGGCTTCACGCCGGCCGGGATGTAGGGGCCGGTGGTCAGCGTGTAGTCGCCCGCATCGGCGCCCGCCGTGCCCGCGGCAGCCGAAGCGGATCCCGCGGGCATCGACATGCCCGGCATGTCCATGCCGGCCATGGAGTGCCCCGGGACGGCCGCGGGCGAGGCCGGCTTCGCGGGCTCCTGGCCGGCCGGCATGCTCATGCCCTGCATGTCCATGGCCTGCGCCGAGGCAGGAATCGCGGCGGCCATGGCCGCCGCGAGCATCGTCGTCCGGATCGTCTTGTGCATGTTCGTTTCCTCAAGCCACCAGGATCTCGCGGAACATGCCCGCATCCATGTGCATCATCAGATGGCAGTGCCAGGCCCAGCGCCCCACGGCGTCGGCACTGACCCGGTAGCTGATCTGCTGCGCCGGCTGCACCGGCACCGTGTGCTTGCGCACCAGGAAGTGCCCGTCCGGGTCCTCGACCTCGCTCCACATACCGTGCATGTGCATGGGGTGGGTCATCATGGTGTCGTTGACCAGCCTCACGCGCAGGCGCTCGCCGTGATGGAACCGGATCGGCGCGGAGTCGCCGAAGCTCACCCCGTCGATGGACCAGACGTAGCGCTGCATGTTCCCCGTGAGATGGAACTCCAGGGTGCGCGCCGGCTCGCGCGCGTCGAGGGGGCCGCCCTCGGTTTGCAGGTCCGCCAGGGTCAGCACGCGCCGGCCGTTGTCCCGCAACCCCACGCCGGGGTCGTCGAGGTTGCTGCGAGGGTGGTCCACGCGGGCATCCACCCCGGGGCCGTATTCGGCCGCGGCGTGGTGCACGGGCTTGGGCGCGTCCATGTCCATGCCGGGCATCGAGCCCATGCCGGACATGCCGGACATCGACGACATGTCGCCCATCATGTCCTGCATGGTCAGGTTCTGGCGCGGATCCATCGGCGGTACCGGCGCGCTCAAGCCCGGGCGCGCCGCCAGCGTTCCGCGCGCGTAGCCGGTGCGGTCCATGCTCTGCGCGAAGATCGTGTAGACGTCGTCGGTGGGGCGCACCAGCACGTCGTAGGTCTCGCCGGGACCGAAGCGGAACTCGTCCACCGTCACCGGCTCCACGTCCTGCCCGTCGGTGGACACCACGGTGAGCTTCAGGCCGGGGATGCGCACGTCGTAGAAGGTGTCGCCGGCGCCGTTGATGAAGCGCAGGCGCGCCACCTTCCCGGGATTCACCCGCGCCGTCCAGTTACCGGCCGGCGTGGTGCCGTTGGCCAGGTAGGTCAGCGTGGCCCCCGACAGGTCCGACAGGTCGCCCCAGCTCATGCGCATTTGCTGCCACATGGCGCGCCGGTCCAGCGCCGCGCGCAGGCCGCGACGCTCGACGTCGCGGAAGAAGTCCACCGCGGTGGGCTCGTGGTAGTTGTCGAAACCGCTGTCGGCCTTGAGCTTGGCCAGCACGCGCATGGGGTCCGCGTCCATCCAGTCCGACAGCAGCACCACGTGGTCGCTGTCGGCCTGCACCGTGTGCCCGTGGGCCGGGTCGATGACGATCGCGCCGTACAGCCCGGTCTGCTCCTGCATGCCGGCGTGGGAGTGGTACCAGAAGGTTCCCGACTGCCGGACCTTGAAGCGGTAGACGAAGGTCTGTCCGGGGGCGATTCCGACGAAGCTCAAGCCCGGAACTCCGTCCATCTGGTAGGGCACGAGCATGCCGTGCCAGTGGATGGCCGTCATCCGCGACATGCGATTGGTGACGCGAATGGTCACCGTGTCGCCTTCGCGCCAGCGCAGCGTGGGCCCCGGCAGCGAGCCGTTGACGGTGGTGGCCATGCGCGCATGCCCGGTGAAGTTCACCGGGGTCTCGGCGATCACCAGGTCGAATTCCGTTCCGCGCAGCTCCGGGGCGCTGCCCGTGTGCGTGGCCGCGGCCCGACCCTGGGCCCGAGCGGCCAGCGTGGGCAGGCCGAACAGCACGCCACCGGCCGCCAGGCCCTGGACAAAGCGGCGCCGGGCGATTCCAGCCCCGCGGAGCGCATCTTGGTTCGAGCGTTGCATGGATTCCTCGATTCTTGAAGGAACTCTCCGCTCGGTAACGTCGTGCCGAGCGGACCGTTGTGGAGGGGACGCTGTCCACCCCGAGCAACGCATGCTAGGAACGCCATACTTTCCGGAGCATGACCGACGGATGACGGTTGTGTCATCTGCGGCACCCCGGAGATCCCGTCGATTACATTGATGTCATGTCGCGGTCATGCTCGGGCAAGCATGCGCGGGCTAGTGTCCTGTCCCGCTAATAACTGTCATTTCGTTCGTGTGCCTGCGGGAGCGGGCGGCCGGCGAGGGCCCCGCAGACGCCGAACCCTTCGGGCTGGGCCGTATCGGGGCGCATGCGGCGTTGCGGCCACGGGGCCAGGCGCTCAGCCTGGACCCGCGCCCGCGCCTTGCCTGCGCCCCGATACGGCCCGGCGAAATGACAGTTATTAGCGGGACAGGACACTAGATTGCGGTCAAGGACGGTGCATCGATGAAACTGCTCGTGGTCGAAGACGAAGCCAAGACGGCCGACTACCTGCGCCAGGGATTGAGCGAGGCCGGCTTCGTCGTGGATCTCGCGCGCAGCGGCCTGGACGGGCACCACCTGGCGATGACCGGCGACCACGACCTGATCGTGCTCGACGTGATGCTTCCCGACGTCGACGGCTGGCGTATCCTGCGCGCGCTGCGCGAGGCCGGGCGCGACGTTCCGGTGCTGTTCCTCACGGCACGCGACAGCGTCGAGGACCGCGTCAAGGGGCTGGAGCTCGGCGCCGACGACTACCTGGTCAAGCCCTTCGCCTTCACCGAGTTGCTGGCGCGCGTGCGCACGCTGCTGCGCCGCGGTCGCAACCCCGCGCTGGCCGAGAAGCTGCAGGTGGCCGACCTGGTGCTCGACCTGCCCCGGCGGCGTGCCAGCCGCGGCGGCACGCGCATCAACCTGAGCAACAAGGAGTTCGCGCTGCTCGAGCTGCTGGTGCGGCGCCAGGGCGAGGTGCTGCCACGGTCGCTGATCGCCTCGCAGGTGTGGGACATGAACTTCGACAGCGACACGAACGTGATCGACGTGGCCATCCGGCGCCTGCGCGCGAAGGTCGACGACGCCTTCTCGCCCAAGCTGATCCGCACCGTGCGCGGCATGGGCTACACGCTGGACCTGCCCGATGCCGACGGCTGAGCCGATCCGGCCTCGCGTCGGGCGCCGCGCCCGCCGTCCGGCGTCGCTGGCGCTGCGGGTGACGGCATGGGTCGGCCTCGCCACCACGCTGACCTTCCTGGTCGCCGCGTGGGCGCTGGAGTCGTCGATCGAGGAGCACTTCGCGGGCCAGGACCTGGGGCAGCTTCGTCCGGTGGCGCAGACCCTGCGCCTGGCCCTCGACGACGCGGCCGCCGGCGCCGGAAGCGAGGCGCTGCGACAGCGTTTCGCCGAGACCATCGCGGACCACCACGAGGTGTACTTCCGGGTCGAGGGTGCCGACGGTCGGGTGCTGTACGACGCGACGCCCGCAGGCCTCGCCGCACGCGCGCATGCCGACCCCGCCGTGCCGCACCTGGACGCCAGCGCGCTGCGCATCTGGACCACCGGCGGGCGCAGCTACCGCGGCGCGGTGCTGCGCATCGACCGCGACACGGTGATCCTGGCGACCGCCATCGACTATCACCTTCGCTTTCTCGCGGGGCTGCGACGCGCGCTGTGGCTGGGCACGCTGGTGGCCAGCGCCTTCAGCGTGCTGGTGGCCTGGCTTGCGGTGCGCCAGGGGCACGCGCCGATCCGGCGCATCGGCGCGCGCATGCGCGAGGTCAGCTCGGAGCGCCTGGACGTTCGCCTCGACCCGGACAAGGTGCCGGTGGAACTGGCCGGTCTCGTCGCCTCGTTCAACGCCATGCTCGAGCGCATCGGACAGAGTTTCGACCGCTTGTCGAATGTATCCGCCGACATCGCGCACGAGTTGCGCACCCCCGTCACCAACCTGCGCACGCAGACCCAGGTCGCACTGTCCCGCGCGCGCAGTGCCGACGACTACCGCGAAATCCTCTACTCCAACCTCGAGGAGTACGAGCGCATGAGCACGATGATCGGCGACATGCTGTTCCTCGCCCAGGCCGAGCACCACTTGATCCGGCCCGAACAGGCCGAGGTGGACCTGGGTGCCGAGGTCGTCGAACTGTTCGAGTATTTCGAGGCCTGGGCCGAGGAGCGCGGCGTCCGGTTGCAAGCCGTCGGCGATGCCCCACGGATTCGTGGCGATCGCGCGATGCTGCGACGCGCGTTGTCCAACCTGCTGTCCAACGCCATTCGCCACACCGCGACCGGCGCCACGGTCACGGTGCGTTTCGGCAGCGATCCCTCCGGCTGGCTGGAGGTCTGCGTCGAGAACCCGGGCGCCGACATCGCCGCCGAGCACCTGCCCCACCTGTTCGATCGCTTCTACCGCGTCGACCCATCGCGCCAGCGCAACGGCGAAGGAGCCGGGCTGGGCCTCGCCATCGTGAAATCGATCGTCGAGGCCCATGGGGGACGCGCGCGCGCCGTGTCGGCCGAAGGGCGCACGCGCTTTTGCATGCGTCTGCCCACGCCCGCTTCCAGGACGCGGCACTGAGCGTCGCAGGGGCGCGACGTGCGCCCTACAGGCCGGGGCGCGGTTGCAGGGCGATGATGGCCATGCCCGTCAGCGCCACGGCTGCACCCAGCAGGTCCCAACGGGTCAACGGCAGCCGCTCGACCAGAGCGAGCCATCCCAGGGCCACCGCGATGTAGATCCCGCCGTAAGCCGCGTAGGTGCGCCCGGCGGCCGATGGGTGCAGGGTCAGCAGCCACGCGAATACTCCCAGCGAAACGAACGCCGGCAACCACAACCACCACGAACGCCCCTGGCGCAGTACCAGCCACGGCAGGTAGCAGCCGACGATCTCGGCGATCGCGGTCAGCACGAACAGCGCGACGACGCGCGCGAGTCGCAGCAGTTCGGTCGGCGCGGCGTGCTCCATCGGGGTCATGCGCGTCCCCGCGTCATGCGGGCACGGCCGACGTGACCTCGACCGTGACATGGGAGAGAGCGCCGAAGCGCTCGAACAGGCGCTGGTAGTACGAAGCGTCATGGGCGGCGTCGCTACTGCGGACCGCGACGATGGCCCCCAGATGTCCAGGCCCGAGCCGCCACAGGTGCAGATCGCGGACCTGGTCGCCCTGCGCCGCCACCAGCGCCGAGATGTCGCGGCTCAGCGGGCGATCCGGATTCATGTCGAGCAGGATGGCGCCCGTGTCGCGCAGCAGGCCGAACGACCAGTTGGCGATGACCAGCGCGCCGACGATGCCCATCACGGGGTCCATGAAGTTCAGCCCGAAATACTTGCCGGCCGCCAGTCCGAGGATGGCCAGGATCGACACCGCGGCGTCGGCCGCCACATGCACGAAGGCCGCGCGCATGTTGTGGTCCCGGTGGTGGTCCCCATGGGCATGGCCCGACTCCTCCTCGTAGTGCAGCGTGGTGACGAAGGCGCCGGCTTCGACGCGAAGGTCGAAGGCATGCGGCTCGGGAATCTCGTCGATCGACTCCCAGCAGTCGCCGGCATCGCGCAACGCGAATCGCTGCTGTGCGCCGCCCTCGCGCAGCGTGGTCAGCACGAGGTCGCCGGGTCCTAGGGCTGGCGTGGCGGCATCCTGGAAGCGGCGCACCTGGAAGCGCGGCGGCACCCCGTCCTCGAAGATGCTCAATTGCAGGCGCCCGAAAGGCGTGTCGATCGCTCGGGTCTCGTCCGCGTGCTCGTGAGCGCCGCCGCCGTGGCCGTGGACATGCGCGTGGCCGTGTCCATGGTGGTGCGCGTGGTCGCCCCCGCTGAGCAGCCAGGCGCTGATCACGTTGACCGCGAGTCCGAGGAAGGCGATGGCGATGGCCTGGTCGAAGTCGATGCGCACGGGGTGCAGCAGGCGGTCGACGGCCTCGTAGCCGATCAGCAGCGCGATCATCGCCAGGATGATCGCGCTCGAGAATCCCGCCAGGTCGCCGACCTTGCCGGTGCCGAAGCTGAAGCGGGCGTCGCGGGCGTGCCTGCGGGCGTAGGTGTACGCCAGCGCGGCGATCAGCATCGCCGCGGCGTGGGTGCTCATGTGCAGGCCGTCGGCGATCAGCGCCAGGGAGCCGAAATGCACCCCGCCCGCGATCTCCACCACCATGACGACCGAGCACAGCACGATCACCGACCAGGTCTTGCGTGCGTTGCGGTCGTGGCCCTCGCCGAGGAACACGTGGTCGTGCTCGGGCACGGGAACGGTATGGCCGTGGCTTGCGCTCATCGGAAGTAGCCCCTGAAAACGTCCACCAACTGCTCCGCCGCCTCCGCCGCGGGTGCATCCTTGTCCCTGAGCGGCTCGACCAGGTGGCTCTGGATATGCTCCTCGACGACCTCGCCCAGCAGGCCGTTGAGTGCCCCGCGGCAGGCCGCGATGACATGCATCACCTGCTCGCAGCCGGCCTCGGCCTCGAGCGCGCGCTCGATGGCGTCGACCTGCCCGCGAATGCGGCGCACCCGGTTCAGCAGCTTGGCCTTGCGGCGGATGGTATGGCTCATGTTCCTCAGTATAGGCTACCCCCCTATGCCATCCGGAGTGAAGTGCCTCGGGGCGGGAGCTCAACCCCCGCTTGCGCCGGATGCACCCGGAGATCTTCGGGTGGACAGAGCGCCGCATCGCCGCACTCGGCGGCGCGGGGCGCCACGTCCCCGGGAGCGACCTGCTCGCCGTCAACGAGGAGTTCGTCGCCTCGATCATGTTGGCCCGTTGCAAGCGCCTGCCCTCGGGCAGCGCTCCCTGGAATGCGCTCCTCGACAACCTCGATCGACGATACGCAATGGCCCCGGCGCGCCCGCACATGGAGATCTTCGAGCCTTGCGGCGGTGTGCCCCCCTGCGGGACGACCGAGGAGGCTCCACCGCCCTTGCCCCTCTACGAGTTCAACCCCAGCCGACCCAAGCGCGAGCAATGGCTCGTCGAAGAACTCGGCGCGACGCTCGACGCGGGATCTGTAGCCGTAATGGTCGGCGCACGCAAGAGTGGCAAGTTCCACAGCGCCAATCCGGCAGGAAAGGTGCCGGCAGGTGATCTGGTGGGTGCAGACACTGGCGGGATCGCAACTCCCGGCCTAAACCCCGATGTACCTCAGGACCGCCCGACCGACGCGACGCATCAGCGCGGGGGCATCTGCCTCGCCACGTTCGCCGGCCATATCCGTCATCCCACGCGTAATCGCGATGAGGTCGAAGGCGAGGTCACGTGCAGGCCCGCCATGCTCGATTTCCCCGCGCTCGAGAACCTTCACGATCTGCGCGGCCAGGCGATCCACCGAACGGAGTTCGCCGCGCTGTCGGGCAAGCCTGCCCTCTTCGCTGTCCAGCAGCTTGGCGAGCCGCGGCCGACGCAACTGCTGCACCACCGCCACGTGCACCATTCGGGACAACGCCTCGCGCCAGTCCTCGATCTGCGAAGCCGCGGCGATGTCGGCCGCCAGTTGCTCCGTTTCGCGGCGCATCAAGGCGACCGTGACCGCATCCTTGTTGGGAAAGTACTGATACAGCGAGCCGATGCTGATACCGGCCCGCTCGGCGATGGCGTTGGTCGTATACGCATCGAAGCCTCGCTGCTCCAGAATGCGAGCCGCCGCCTCGACGATGTTCTGCACCGTCTGCGCCGAGCGCGCTTGCAATGCCTGTTTCCGGGGCTCTAGCAGGGGAGCACGGGGCATCGGGAGAGCGAACGAATGCGAGTTGGGAAAGCGAGCAACTGCTCATATTCTTCTCCTGTCCGCTCACTACCGCAAGCCCTGGAATGCCATCCCCATCCATCGATCCCAAAGCATGCACTTCGTTGCTGGTGCGCGCGACGCGGCAGCTCGCGGCGGCAGGCGAGTCGCTCGATCGGCCGCGGGACGTGCCCGCAGGAATCGACTGGATTCGCAAAGCGAGCCGCAAATCGGCGCAAGGACTGCGCGGCCGGCTCGACGCGTTGTACCCCGCCATCGGATGGATGGAGGAAGATGGCGCGCACGCAGGCACCGCGTCAACTTACTGGCTCTACGACGCGATAGACGGCGCGTATCACTACTTGCAAGGCTTGCCGCTATGGTCGAGTTCGCTAGCGCTGGTCCACGACGACCGTATCGTCTTCTCGGCTGTCTACAGCCCGAGCACGAAGGAAGTGTTCATGGCTTGCGAAGGTCGCGGAGCTACCTGCAACGGCAAGCAGATCTGGGTTTCGTCCAAGACCGATCTCCGTTCCGCCGTCGCCGGCACGGCCGTCGCGCCCGTGTTGCAGGTGGGCCGATCTGCGCAAGCGCGAGCCTTGGAGTGCGTCAGCGCCATCGCGCCCCAGGTGTTCGTGCTGCGAGCCATGGCTTCCGCATCGCTGCAGCTGGCATTCGTCGCGGCCGGCCGTCTCGATCTCCATTGGGAGACCGGCCTCGATGCCCAGGATTGGCTCGCTGGAGCGCTGCTCGTGCGCGAGGCTGGTGGACGGGCTTCCGATCTTTCCGGCGCGACGCTCTCGGCGCAATCGGAAGGGATCGTGGCCGCCCCTGCCTCGCTGCATGGAACGATCGTTGCGCTGCTTCACTCCGCGAGCCTAACGTCGCTCGCGATCCGCGAGCCAGCATGCTCCGTGGCCGGAAGTCCTCAGACGGGCAGTCCCCAATAGAAACGCGCCTCGTCCTCCCCCGTGAAGTCCGGGTCGACGTAGATGTGCAACTGCACGATCAACTCCCCGCGGAAGCGAAAGACGTTGCAGAAGCGCCCATCCGTGCGTCCCTGCACCGGCCAGATGGTGCCGCCTTGGGTAACGCCATCCTCGCGCCCTTCGACCGCCACGAAGTCCCCGGAAACGATGTAGTTGTACTCGTCCGGGTAGTGTCGCAGGGTTCGCACCTGGCCTAGGAGGCCCTGGACGAACATGCCGACGGCCGATTTACCCACACGCGACCCGAACTTCGGGAAGTAAAGCTCCACGTTCTCATCGAACATGTCGACAATGCTCGCATCTCCCGCGTCACCCCTGCGGAAGTACTCCTTCGCCAGGGTGATGAGATGCTGCGATCTGATGCTCCCGTCCATTTCCGATCGACTCCTTTGTCCCCCCGACCTCCCATCGACCTGTTGCGCGTTGCTGGCGCCGAGGGTCGCGCCGCTTGCCCCAGACCGCGTCAGTTTCCAGGCAACCGTGACGCGCTCCGATCTGCATCGGAAACATCACCGTGGCGGAGCGTGCCAGGCCCACGGGACGTTTGCAAAGTGCTCGCAAAGATAGTTGACCAATGCCTGCACGCGAGCAGGCCGTGTACGTCCGGGCGGCGTCAGGAGGTGGATGGTGATCGCCTCTGCATGCCAGTCCTCCATCACGGTCTCCAATGCTCCCGTGCGCAGTTCGTTCCAGACCAGGAATTCCGGTTGCAGCGCCAGGCCCAGGCCGGCCATCAATGCCGGCATGATGGCCTCTGCGTTGTTCATGTGCAGCGGCCCTGAGACTGGTTGTGAAAATTCACCGTCGAGGGCGTGATGAAATTTCCATCCGCCTCGGCTCCGTGAATATGCGTACCGCAGTGCATGGTGCCGGGCGAGGTCACCAGGGTGTTGTGGCCGACCATGCTTCTCAAAATATGCAGGCGACCCTACGAGCAGGACACGCACATCGCATAGGCGACGTGCGAGAAAGCTGGAGTCCTCCATGCTGGAAATGCGTAGCGCGACGTCGAATCGGTGCGCAACCAAGTCAAGCAGCATGTCATGGAAGTCGACGGTGAGCGAGACCTCGGGATGCCTGCGCATGAACTCGGGGAATGCCGGCGCCAGATGCGGCAAGCCAAAGGACATGGGTGCGGACATTCGAATCGGTCCTCGGAGGGTGACGGACTGGTCGGCCAATTCTTCTTCTGCCGCAATACCTTCGCGAAGCAGGCGATCGGCCTTCTCCAGCACGGCCAGCCCGCTTTCCGTCAGCGAGACTCGCCGGGACGTGCGGTGCAGTAGAACCGTCCCCATGCGCTTCTCCAGACGGGAAATCGCCTTTGAAACGGTGGCCTGGGAGATTTCAAGTTCCTCCGCTGTGCGAGCAAAGGACCCGGCCTCGGCAATCTTTGCGAAGATTGCCCATGCTTCAAGGTCGGGAAGTTTGCTCATCCTGCCTCCGCCGGAAGAAGAGCGGCTAGTGTAGTAGCAGGCATTCGCTGTGCGTCCTGGCGCCTCCGCGCGGACTGGAGGCTGCAATTTCAATCATCGCTTGCTCGGCGTGTCGCGAGCTTGTCCGAGGGCAAGCAGGTGTCGCACGACAGGTCCCGCTTCACCAACATGCAGGCCCAGTGCTTCCGCCTGGATTTCGGCATCCGCCCTGGACACTCGATGATGCTGCCGAAGATGCTCGCCCCACGACTCCAGCATGAACCACTCGATCATGACACTCGGATCTGCCGCATCCTCCATGACACCCCAGGCATAGGCCCCATCCTTGCGTCGTTCCGCGGATAGCTTCGACAGGGCATCGAGCATGCCGGCACGGTCCTTGGGGTCGACCGTGTACTCGATGATCACGAGCACTGGACCTCGTTCGACATCGGGTGACGAGGCAGTTGGAGGCTCGGGCCAATGCCCGGACGGCAGAAGATCAGCCTCACCCGCCGGAAGCCGCACGCGATGAGCCAGAAGACCAGTGAGGACGAGGCACGTCGCCCCCAGGAGCAGGGCCATGGCAATCGAGGATCGCTGCGCCACGAGCCCCCAACCCAGGCTGCCAATGGTCATGGCACCGTTGAAAACCGTCAGATAGACAGCCAGGGAACGACCCCGAACCCAGTTTGGCAGAATGGATTGAGTCACGCCATTGAGTGTGGTCAGCGCTGCGATCCATGCGACTCCCAGGAACAGGAGCACGCACAGGGCCAGCCACTGCGGCGGGGATGATGCAAGAAGAGCCATCACCGCCGCAGTGGCCAGCGCCGAGAACAGCAACATGCCGTCGGCGTCGAGCTGCGTTCGCAAGCGCGGAAGCAGAATTGCGCCACCGATGGCACCCACTCCGACCGCGCCGAGCAGCGCGCCGTAAAGGCTGGATCCGCCGTTCAGCAACTCACGCGCCACCAACGGGAGGAGCGCCCAGACGGCACTGCTGAGCATGAAGAACAGGAAGGCTCGGAATAGAACCGTTTGCAGTTCCCGGCTGGCTTTCGCGTATCGCACTCCTGCGCGGAAGGCCCCCGCGAAATGCTCGGAGAGCTCGTCTCGCGGCTGTTCCGGCCTGCGCCACCCGAGGAGCGCAGCGACCACGAAGAGGTAGGTCAACACGTCGATGCCATAGGTGAACGCGGCACCGAGGCTGGAGAGGAGCAGTCCACCGATGGCGGGGCCGATCGCCCGTGAGATGTTGACCCCCAGGGAGTTCAGCGCCACTGCGTTCCTGAGATCCTTGCGAGGCACCAGTTCGGGAACGATGGCCTGCCAAGTGGGGCCCATCAGTGCCGCCCCGACTCCCCCCATGAACGTGAGCACCGCCAGGGAGGAGACGGACTGGGCGCCGCTCGCCGACAGCAGCATCAGGCCGATGCTCACGCATGCGAGCATGAGCTGGATGGCCATGAGGAACTTGCGTCGGTCCAGGGTGTCAGCGAGTACGCCAGCGGGGATGGACAAGAGGAAGACCGGCAGAGTCGCGGCTGCCTGGACTGTCGCGACGGCCGTCGGAGACGAGGAAAGACCGGTCGTCAGCCACGCGCTTGCAACGTCCCGCAGAAAGCTTCCGGTGTTCCCCATGACCGTCGCAGCCCATAGGGTTGCGAATAGCCTTTGTCGCAAGAGATGGAAGTTTCCTGTGGCCGCGCCCGCTTCGCTCACTGCATCCTCTCTTGCAGGTCCAGCCAGGCCACCAACAGGAACCCCCCGACCAATCCAAGGTGTTCGAAGAAGGCATTGGTCGCGGCGAATCGCGCAGCTCCAGGAGGGAGCTGCCAGAAGCGAAGGGCGATGCCGGTCGCCAACATGGTGAAGACCGCCAACGCCAGGGCCCCCAGCCATCGCAGGCGGCCACTCAGGATCAGCGTCGGTGCACTCAGCTCAAGGATGATGACGAGCACCGCGCCGATTGATGCGGGGGCGATGCCGAAATGCTTCATCTCGCCCACGGCACCTCCAAAGTCGCTCAGCTTGGCAACACCACCTTGTATGTAAGCCGCGCACAGTCCGAGGTAACCGGCGAAGCGGGCGGATGCCCCGCCGAGAACCCTCAGGACCGCGCGGGAGAACGTGCGCTCGATGGGAGGCCATGAGGAACGCATGGATAACCCCCTCAACCGAGCCAGCAGGAGCAGCCGAGAGCGCCAAAAAAACCCTGGAGGTTCGATGCCGGAATCGCGGAGGCCCACGCCTGAGCGTGCTGGTGACCATGCAGCGCACAGGCGTTTGCGCAACCGCAGGCCGCAAGGGAACGGTAGCGCGCAGGGTGAAGCGAATTCTTGCCTGCCCCCTCCGGTTCGCCCCAGGCTGCGTATCCTTTGAAGACCCTTGCCGGAGACCACTCAGGCATCGCGGGGGGAAGCGGATTCTCGTCATGGCTCGCGAATTCGCCGGCGCCGAATACCACTCGGCCGCCGACCATCGTCATGTCGGACGTGAGAAAGGAAATTTCATCCTCCGGCACCGAAAAATAGTCCCTGCTGGGGACCATCAGGTCGGCGAACTGCCCCGGCTCGATGCGCCCTCGACGTCCATCCTCGTTGGAGAACCATGCGACCTTCTCTGTCCACATGCGCAAGGCAGTCTCGCGGTCGAGACAGTTGCGCTGTGGGTAAAGCTGGGTCCCGCCGACGGTCTTTCCGGTCACCAGCCAGGCCAGCGAG
Organism: Pseudomonadota bacterium; assembly: GCA_021848345.1. Taxonomy (GTDB): domain Bacteria; phylum Pseudomonadota; class Gammaproteobacteria; order Burkholderiales; family Burkholderiaceae_C; genus Thiomonas_A. Next base: position 147,014 of record JAJZUV010000004.1, read on the forward strand.
ACCCAGGGGTTGTAGGAGGCAACGCGCGTCGCATCCGTTCCCGCGGAAACGTGAACGCCTCTGGAAAGCATCTTGGCAACGGGTGGCGTTGCCTGGGCCGCGGCACTGCCATAGCGCTCGAGGAAGTATTCGCCCTGATACGCCATGCGGTGCTGCACAGCGATGCCCCCACCCAAGGCCGCGATGCGGTCGATGGACTTTTCCGAGATGGTCTCGGCGTGGTCGAAGAACCAGTTCAGACCTTCGAGAGGCATGTCCCGATCGACCCTCTCGAATACGTCCAACGCGCGTGCGATCGTCTGGTCGTAGGTGGCATGAAGGCGCCAAGGCCAGCGGTTCTGGACCAGGATGCGCACAACCTGTTCCAGCTCATCCTCCATCGTTGAAGGCATCTCCGGACGCTCCACGCGGAAATCCTCGAAGTCCGCGGCCGAAAAGACCAGCATCTCCCCGGCACCGTTGTGCCGGAAATAGTCCGAACCCTGCTGATACTTGACGGATGCGGTCCATTGAAGGAAGTCTTCCTTTTCGCGCGCCGGCCTTTGCGTGAACAGGTTGTAGGCCAGACGCACCGTGAGTTGCCGATCGTCAGCCAGTTTCTGGATGACCGCGTAGTCATCCGGGTAGTTCTGGAAACCTCCGCCCGCGTCGATGACTCCGGTCACGCCCAGACGGTTGAGCTCACGCAGGAAATGTCGGGTCGAATTGAGCTGATAGTCGAAGGGCAGCTTGGGGCCCTTGGCCAGTGTGGCATAGAGGATGGTTGCATTGGGCTTGGCGAGCAGCAGGCCCGTCGGGTTGCCATCCCCGTCTCTGACAATCTGTCCTCCAGGCGGCTCGGGCGTGTCCCTGGTATAGCCGACGACTCGAAGTGCCGCCGCGTTCAGCATCGCGCGATCGTACAAATGCAGCAGGAACACCGGGGTATCGGGGGCGACCGCGTTGAGTTCGTCGAGAGTCGGCAAACGGCGCTCCATGAACTGATGCTCCGTGAAGCCCCCGATGACTCGCACCCATTGGGGCGCCGGAGTGATCGCGACCTGGCGCCTGAGCATGTCCATGGCATCCGCCAGACTTCGTACGCCGTCCCAGCGCAGTTCCATGTTGTAGTTCAGACCGCCGCGGATCACATGGCTGTGGTTGTCGAAGAGCCCCGGCAGCACGCGGCGTCCCCGCAGATCGATCCGTCTGGTCTGCGCACTGGCCAGTGGAAGGATCTCCTGGTCACTCCCCACCGCGCTGATCCTGCCGCCGGAGACAGCCACGGCATGCGCCTCGGGGCGCGCGCGGTCGAGCGTGGTGATTCGGCCGTTGTAGAGGATGACTTCGGGAGCCGTTGGTGCGGTGGTCATGACTGGGTCACCTTTGAGGAAGGACAGGCGCTATCGATCGGGAGGCCTCAGGATCCGTGGATCGTCCGATCGTCCCTGGCTCTGGCTGTCGGCTGTCCCGGCAATTGCCCGAATACATGGTTGAAAGCGTGGGCTTTGCCGCATGCCAACCGAAGCGGGCTTCCGCAAAGCCATTGCTTGCCGACCGGGATCACCTGTTCGCCCAGCAAGATTCCCAACAGGCCGATCAGCGCCACGATGGGCGGAGCGGGAGAACGGACATGGAGCAGGCTGTAGACCACACCCACCAGAATTCCTGCGCCGAACGAGAGCAAGTAGATTTTCATGACAGCCGCAAGATCAGCGTTCGGACTCTATTTCCCTGCCGGATTCGGGCCGATTCGCTCGCCATGTTTCACGCGCTCAGGTGCCTTGTGAACCATGGTGTACGCATAATCGACCCCCATGCCGTAGGCTCCGGAGTGCTCGCGGACGATGTCCATGACGGCGTCGTACGTCTCCTTGCGAGCCCAGTCGCGCTGCCACTCGAGCAGCACTTGCTGCCAGGTCATGGGGACGATGCCGGCCTGGGTCATGCGATCCATCGCGTATTCGTGCGCAGCCACGGAAGTTCCGCCCGAGGCGTCGGCGACCATGTAGATCTCGTAGTCGCCCTCTCCTGCCGCGCTCAGGGCGAAGGTGGTGTTGCAGACTTCGGTCCACAGCCCCGCCACGACCACCTTGCGTCGATTTGCCTTGGCCAGGGCGTCGCGCACGTTCTGATCGTCCCATGAATTCATCGAGGTGCGCTCGAGAATCCTGTGCTCCGGAAACACCGCGAGCAGTTCGGGGTAGGTCGGGCCCGAGAAGCCTTCGGTCTCCACGGTGGTGATGGTCGTCGGAATCTTGAAGGCCTTGGCGGCTTTCGCGAGCGCCACGACGTTGTTCTTCAGGACCTGACGGTCGATGGACTGGACTCCGAAGGCCATCTGCGGTTGCTGGTCGATGAAGATCACTTGACAGTTCTGAGGCGTCAGGACCTCAAGGTACTTGTTCATCATGATGTGCTCCTCCTTTCGACCGGACTATATGCAGTCGGCGGAGACGACGGAATGGCGTCTGCGGAATAGCATCGTTTCCAATCTGAGAGTGTCGAACTGACAGCGGCGCAACCTCGCTTGGCCAATCAACCGACTCACGTCACGTCCTGGTCTGCACCGGGGCAGATGCTGACCCTAGGGATTGGCGGTCCGAAGAACCGCTTCACGCGGTCGCATCCTGCAACGTGGCCTGCACAGCAATGGTCGCACGCACGACGAGTGCCCCAACATGATCGTTTTCACCTCGATCGATGGGACGCACAGAAACAGCTCATGCTGACCTAACCATGAAGATCGGCTCCATGCTGGGTGGGAGTGCATGCCCTTGGTCGACTTTCAGCCTTGGCGGCAGTGCAAACGACCGCATCGCGGCGATGAATCGGACTGCGATCCCCTTCGTCAGCGCAAGTTGCACTCCGTTACCTGGCTTCATGGCAGCGCCGTTTACTAACGATAGGATTTCGAGACGCTAACTCTTCGCCTCAAGGCTCCCCATGGCGTCCCGCCCTCTGTTCGTACTCGACATCCGTCGCAGCTTCGTGCTCCTGGCCGCCCTGTTCATCGCCTCCATGGCGGTGATCACCGTGGTCAACGTGAACCATGGCCGGGCCGCGCTGCTCGCCGAGCGCAAGATCATGCTGCGCAACGCCACCGAAACCGCCCTGGGTGCGGTGAAGTACTACGCCGAACAGGCGCAGCAGGGCAAGATGACCGAGGCGCAGGCGCAGGCGGCGGCGATGGCCGCGGTGAAGGAGATGCGCTACGGCAAGATCGGGTATTTCTCGATCACCAACGAGGTCTACCCCTATCCGACGATGCTGATGCATCCGATGGTGCCCTCGCTGGACGGCAAGGTGATGGACTCGCCCAAGCTGGATACCGCCACCGGCTACCAGATCGACGGCCAGGCCCCGGTGAAGACCGACGGCAAGCTCAACATCAACACCGCCCAGTCGATCATCGCGCGCTCCGGGACCGGCTACGTCGACTACAGCTTCCCCAAGCCCCTGGCGAGCGGCGGGGTCTCCAAGGAGGCCTATCCCAAGGTGGCCTACATCGGCACCTTCGGTCCGTGGAAATGGGTGGTCAGCACCGGGGCCTACATCGACGACATCGATGCCGAGGCCTGGCACAACAGCCTGGGCGGCATCGTGGTGTCGGGCGTGATGGTGCTGTTGCTGCTGGGTTTCGCGACCTGGGTCGTTCGGCGCATCGGGCGTGACGTGACCCGCGGCATGGGCACCTTCCAGAAACTGGAGGCCGGCGACCTGACCGTGCGCTTCGACGCCAGCGGCTCGGACGAGATCAGCGCCATCCTGCGATCGGCGCAGTCGATGGTGGCGCGCTTCACCCAGACCATGGTGTCGGTGTCGCAGGCCTCCGAGGGCATCGAGAGTTCGGCGCGCCAGGTCTCGGCCACCGCGCAGGGGCTGTCGCAGGCCACCTCGG
>JAJZUV010000025.1 GCA_021848345.1 Pseudomonadota bacterium
CGGGCCCGGCCTGTACTGGCAGGCCGACGAGCGCAACATGTGGTTCGTGAACCTGTACGATCAGGTGCAGGCCAAGAACCACGTGCGCGGCGCCGTGCTCAACGTGCACTGGGTGCATCCCTTCTGATTCGACACAGCAAGCGGGGGCGGCCGTCCGGTCGCCCCGCATCCCGGAACGAGAACACGAGGAGACCTGAGCATGTCCCGCAAGCCTGACCCCGAACACACCGGCGTCGACGCGTCGCGCCGCCAGCTGGTGGCCCTGGCCGGCGCTTCGGCGGCGACCGCCGCCGGCGCGCTGCTGCCGTCGGTGGCCTCCGCCGCCGCCAAGCCCACGCTGAAAATCGGTTTCATCAGCCCGCTCACCGGCCCGCTCGGCGGTTTCGGCGAGGCCGACCCCTTCGTGCTCGACCTGGTGCGCAAGAAGACCGCCGCAGGCGTGACCATCGGCGGCACGACCTACGCCATCGAGCTGATCGGGCGCGATACCCAGTCCGACCCCTCGCGCGCCAGCCAGCTGGCCAAGGACCTGATCAACAACCAGAAGATCGACCTGATGCTGACCACCTCGACTCCCGAGGTGGTCAACCCGGTGGCCGACGCCTGCGAGGCCTCGGGCATGCCCTGCCTGTCGACCGTCGATCCCTGGGAGTCCTGGTATTTCGGCCGCGGCGCCAAGCCGGGCCAACCCTCGCCGTTCAAGTGGACCTACCACTTCTCCTTCGGCACCGAGGAATTCGCAAAGATGTACCTGTCGACCTGGGCGCTGGTGCCGACCAACAAGAAGGTCGGCGTGCTCTACCCCAACGACGCCGACGGCAACGCATTGCGCGCCCACCTGGTGCCCGAACTGAAGAAGGGCGGCTACACCATCGTCGATCCCGGCGCCTACCAGGACGGCACCACCGATTTCTCGTCGCAGATCTCGCGCTTCAAGTCCGAAGGCGTGCAGATCATCACCGGCGCGCCGATCCCGCCCGACTTCATCACCTTCCTGCGCCAGGCCGCGCAGCAGGGTCTCGTGCACCGGCTGAAAATCGTCATGCCGGCCAAGTTCGGCCTGTTCCCCTCCGACATCGCGGCGCTGGGCGAGCTGGGCTACAAGGTAGCCTCCGGCGCCTACTGGTCGCCGGCCTTCCCCTACGTCTCGCCGGTGGTGGGACTGGGCGGCCAGCAACTGGTCGACGTCTACGAGAAGGCCACCGGCAAGCAGTGGACCCAGCAGCTCGGCGCCTCGCTGGCGCTGATCGATGCCGGTTTCGCCGCTCTCAAGGCCAGCGGCGCGCCGAAGGACAAGGCCAAGGTGGCGGCGGCGATGAAGGTGCTCGATACCGTGACCACGGTGGGGCGCATCAACTTCCCCAAGGGGCCCGTGCCCAACGTGGCCACCGCGCCGATCATCGGCTCGCAGTGGGTCAAGGCCAAGCCCGGCGGCAGGTTCAAGCTGGCGTTCCCGACGGTCGAGCACGCGGACGATCCCAAGGTCGCCATTCAGGCCAAGCTGCTGCCCTATGCCTGATTCGCAGAGTCTCGCCGCCGGCGCGCCGGCGGCGCCCATCCTGTCGGCCACGGGGGTGGGCAAGAGCTTCGGCGCGTTGCGCGTGCTGGAGGGCGTGAACATCGACATCGCGCGCGGCGAGGCGGTGGGCATCGTCGGCCCCAACGGGGCCGGCAAGACCACGCTGTTCAACGTGCTGTCGGGCGCCTACGCGCCCAGCGAGGGACGAGTGCGCTTCGAGGCGCACGACGTCACCGCGCTGGACGCGGCCGCGCGCTGCCGGCTCGGCGTCGCGCGCTCGCACCAGGTGCCGCGCCCCTTCGGCGGCATGACCGTGTTCGAGAACCTGCACGTGGCCGCCGCGGTGGGCGCCGGGGCCAGCGGCGAGCGCGCCAACGAGCTGTGCATGAATTCGCTGCGCCTGTGCGGCATGCTCGACGTGGCCAACCGCCGCGCCGACACGCTGGGTCTGCTGGATCGCAAGCGCCTGGAGATGGCCCGCGCGCTGGCCACGGACCCGCAGATCCTTCTGCTCGACGAAATCGGTGGCGGTCTCACCGACGGCGAGGCACAGGACCTGGTGAACATCATTCGCGAGATCCTCGGCCGCGGCATCACCGTGGTGTGGATCGAGCACATCGTGCACGTGCTGCTGCAGGTGGTGCGGCGCCTGGTGTGCATGGAGTCGGGGCGCATCATCGCCGACGGCGATCCGCACGCCGTGATGAAGGATCCCGCGGTGATCGAGGCGTACCTGGGGAGTGTTTCCATATGAGCGACGCATTGCTGCGCATCGAGGCGCTGCAGGCCGGCTACGGGCTGCTCAAGGCGGTGCGTTCGGTGTCCTTCGACTGCAACCAGGGCCAGGTGCTGGCGCTGGTCGGGGCCAACGGCGCGGGCAAGACCACGCTGATGCGCACCATCGCCGGCGCGCATCCCGCGTCGGCCGGACGCATCGTGTTCGACGGCCACGACATCACCGCTCTGCGCGCGCCTCGGCGCGTGGGCCTGGGCATCGCGATGGTGCCCGAGGGCCGGCGCCTGTTCGGCGGCATGAGCGTGGAGGACAACCTGCGCGTGGCCGGCATGCGCGCGCGCAAGGGTCCGTGGAACCTGGAGTCCGTGCTGGAGGCCTTTCCGCAGCTCAAACCCAAGCTCAAGGCCGCCGCCGGCACGCTGTCGGGCGGCCAGCAGCAGGCCACCTCCATCGCCCGCGCATTGATGACCAATCCGCGCGTGCTGCTGCTCGACGAGATCTCCCTGGGCCTGTCGCCCATCGCCGTCGACCAGGTCTACGAATCCCTGCAGGGCCTGATCCAGGCCGGCACCACGCTGGTGCTGGTGGAGCAGGACCTGACGCGCGCGCTGAAGGTCGCCGACCGGGTGGTGTGCATGCTCGAGGGCGGCATCCCGCTGCAGGGCGCGCGCGACGATCTCAGTCGCGAGCAGATCATGGACGCCTATTTCGGCCTGTCGCGCAGCCCCCAGGCCGCGCACTGAGAGACCGCCCCGTCATGGAATTCCTGAACCAGATCATCCAGGGCATGCTGCTGGGCGGCTACTACGCCATTCTCGCCAGCGGCCTGTCCTTCCTGTTCGGCGTCATGCGCATCGTCAATCTCGCGCACGGCAGCCTGGTGGTGCTCGCCGGCTACCTGATCTTCAGCGCCTGCAAGCATTTCGGGGTCGACGTCCCGGTGGCCGTGCTGATGGTCATGCCGGTGATGGCGCTGCTCGGCTGGGCGCTCAACCGCCTGCTGTTGCAGCGCAGCCTGCGCGGCGGCATGCTGGTGCCCATCCTGGCGACCTTCGGGCTGTCCATCGTCGTCGACAACCTGTTGTTCCAGACCTTCGGCGCGGATACCCGCTCCCTCGCCCCCAACATCGGCTCGCTGTCCTACGACAGCTGGCAACTGGTGGGCGACCTGTACGTGTCCAAGCTCGACGTGCTGACCTTCGGCACCGCGGTGGCCGTGCTCGGCGCGCTGCAGCTGGTGTTGTCGCGCACCGGCATCGGGCGCGCCATTCGCGCCACCGCCGAGGACCCCGACGCGGTGAACCTGATCGGCATCGACTCGCGCATGGTGTATTCGGCGGCCAGCGCGATCGCGCTGCTGCTGATCACCGTGGCGGCGCTGTTCCTGGGCATGCGCAGCACCTTCGCGCCGTATGCCGGGCAGTCGCAGCTGCTGTTCGCCTTCGAGACCGTGGTCATCGGCGGCGCCGGGTCGCTGTGGGGCACGCTGCTCGGGGGCATCGTGCTGGGCGTGTCGCAGAGCATCGGCGCGCAGATCAATCCCATCGGTTTCCTGATCGCCGGGCACGGGGTGTTCCTGGTCATCCTGGTGCTCAGGGTCTATTCGAAAGTCTGGAATCTGCGCCGGCCGCGCCTGCGGGCCGCGCGCGCGTCCACCCAAGGAGCTGGTGCATGAAGCAGGCGATGCAAGGCGCGCAGGTCGTGCGCTGGACTCCGCGCGCTGTCGGATTCGTGGCGGCCATCGGCCTGCTGGTGCTGCTGCTGGCCTTCGGCCCGATGTTCATGCGCCCGGAGATGCTCGACAGACTGACCACGCTGTTCGTCTACGTGCTGCTGGCTTCCATGTGGAACGCGCTGGCCGGCTACGGCGGTCTCATTTCCATCGGCCAGCAGGCCTTCATCGGGCTCGGGGGCTATTTCCTGGTGCGCCTGTCGGCCGGAGGCATGGACATCTACGCCGCGCTGCTGGTGTCGGTGCTGCTGGTGGGCCTGGTGTCGTTGCCGCTGGGGCAGATCATGCTCAAGCTCGGCGGCGGCGAGTTCGCCATCGGCATGTGGGTGCTGGCCGAATTGCTGCACCTGCTGGTGACCATCGATCCCATCGTGCAGGGCGAGACCGGCACCTCGCTGCTGGGCGTCGACGCCTACGCGCCGGCCGTGCGCCGGGCGGACAATTACTGGATGGCCCTGGGGCTGATGGTGCTGCTGCTGGGCGTGCTGTTCATGCTGCTGCGCAGCCGCATCGGCGCCTCGCTGCAGGCGGTGCGCGACGACGAGACCGCGGCGGCCTCCATCGGCGTCAACGTGCTGCGCAGCAAGCACGTACTGTTCTTCCTGTCGGCGCTGGGCTGCGGAGCCGGCGGGGCGCTTTGGCTGGCGAGTTCCATCACCTACCAGCCGGCCACCTTCTTCGGGCCGCAGTGGACCGCCTACATGCTGTTCATGGTGATCGTCGGCGGGCTGGGAACCTTCGAGGGGCCGATCATCGGCGCCGTCCTGTTCTTCGCCGCCGAGACCTGGTTCGGCGCCACCGGCGTGGTCTACCTGATCGGTCTGGGCGTGCTGGCCATCGGCTTCGCGCTGCTGTTCCCGCGCGGCATCTGGGGCGCCGTGGAAGGGCGCTATGCGCTGCGCCTGCTGCCCATCGGCTATCACCTGCGTCTGGCAGGGCTGCGCGACGGCAAACTCCTGGTGCGCCAGGAGAGCCAGGCGGGATGAACGCCCCCGGCGCTCGTCGCGCGCGCCTGCGCCGAGGGCGCGTGTCCGGCCTGGCGGGGCGGCCTGCTACAGTCCCCTGACGTCCCTCCAGCGCCCTCCATGAGCACCGAGTCCAACGCCTCCCATTTGTCCGCGCGCCGCGCCACCGCGGCATCCGGCCTCGATCAGGCGGTGCTCGGGCACGTGCTGGGCTACCAGTTGGCGCGTGCCTCCATCCACACCCGCGCCGCGTTCCAGCGCGCCATCGGCGAGCCGCTGCGCCTGCGGCCGGTGGAGTTCACCATCCTGCAACTGCTGCGCCACAATCGTCGCGCCACGCAGAAGCAGCTGGCGCGCGCGCTGGCCATCACGGCGCCGGGCATGACCGTGCTGCTGGACCGCCTGGAGTCGCGCGGGCTGATCCGGCGCGAGCGCAACGAGCACGACAAGCGCTCCGTGTTCGTCACGCTGGACGAAACCGGCGAGGACCTGGCGGAGGCCTCGCTGCGCGCCTCGCGCGACATGGAGACCGAGGTGCTGCACGGCCTGTCGGCCGGCGAGCGACTGATGCTGTTCGAACTGCTGGATCGCGTGGCGCGCGGGCCGCGCTGAGCGCCGCCCGCGGCGTCCCCCGGATTCAGGCGCCGACGGCTTCGCCGGCCGTCTGCTCGGCGGCAATCAGGCGCTCGATGATGCGTCGCGATTGCACCCCGCCGGCATCGATGTTGAGCTTGAGCAGCGAGCGCTGGGGCTGCGCGCTGATGTTGCGCTGCTGGCGCTCGAGCATCTCGCGGTCCTCGGAGAAGATCCTGCCCTGGCCCTCGCGGATGCGCGCGGTCAGCTCGGCGTCGCCCGGCTTGAAATTGCGCGCCATGCCCCAGAAGTACCAGTGCGTGGTCTCGGTCTCGGGGGTGATGAAGTCCACCACGATGCTCGAGGCCTTGTAGCGCGCGTCGGCCTCGTAGCCGCCGTGGCCGGCCAGCGCCACGCCCACCTCGATCATCACGTGGCTGGGCGGCGTGAAGCGGCAGATCTGCCAACGGTCGCAGGGCTGGTCGTCGGGCAGTTCGTTGGCACGCAGCGCCGCGGCCCAGAAGGGCGGGGCCTGGATGCCCTGCATGTGGCGGCTGGTGACCACCGTTTCGCCCTCGGCCCTGGTCTGGGGCACCGATTCCTCGATCTCGCGCTGACCGATGCTGCCGGCATGCACGTAGGTCTCGTGGGTCAGGTCCATCAGGTTGTCGATCATCAGCCGGTAGTCGCAGCCGATGTGGTAGAGCCCGCCGCCATAGGCCCATTCGGGGCTCTGGAGCCAGTCGAAGCGCGGAATCTTCGCCTCGTCGGCCAGTTCCGGCCGGCCCGGCCAGATCCAGATGAAGCCGTAACGCTCGACCACCGGGAAGCTTCGGATCGAGGGAAAGCCCTGCACGCGCTGGCAGGGCATCGCGCACACGCGCCCGTCGGCGCCCATCTCCAGGCCGTGGTAGCCGCACACCAGGCGGCCGTCGCGCACGAAGCCAAGCGACAGCGGCGCGCCGCGATGGGGGCAGAAGTCCTCCACCGCCGCGACGCGGCCCTGCGCGTCGCGAAACAGCGCCACAGCGTGGCCGCACAGGGTGCGCCCCAGGGGCTTGCCGTCGATCTCGTCGGGCGTGCACGCGACGTACCAGGCGTTCTGCACGAACATGGTTCGATTCCTCCGTGAAAACCCCGAGATATCTCGCCCCGGGAATGCTGGATGATTGGATCCAAAGTCGACCATAATTCGCCTGAAACGTCAAAAGGGAAACCCCGATGCCGCTGTATTGGATCCAATTCGCATGAGCCAGGACTCCATCCATGTGCTCAGCACCCTGCGCCGCCTGATCTCCGAGGGGCGCTACGCGCCCGGCGAGCGCATGGCCGAAATCCCCGTGGCCGATCAACTCGGCGTGTCGCGCACCCCGGTGCGCCTGGCCTTTCGCACCCTGGAGCAGGAAGGACTGCTGGAAAAGGCCGGCGCGCGCGGCTACGTGGTGCGGCGCTTTTCCGAGCAGGACGTCCTGTGCGGCCTGGAAGTGCGCGGCGTGCTCGAGGGCCTGGCGGCGCGGCGCCTGGGCGAGCACGGCGTGCCGCAGGCCACGCGCCAGGTGCTGCGCGACTGCGTGGAGCAGGGCGCGCGCTTGCTGGGCGCGGGCGAGCTGGGACCCGGGGCCATCGCGGGGTGGAGCGAGATCAACGCGCGCTTCCACCACGCGATCATCGATGCCAGCGCCAGCCGTGCCATCGCCGACGCGATCGCCCGCAACGACCACCTGCCGTTCGCGTCCTCCGACTCCATCATCATCGACACCTCGCGCCTGCCCCAGGAATACGAGAAGCTGCGCGTCGCCCAGTTGCAGCACTCGCTGGTGCTCGATGCGCTGCTCGCCGGCGAAGCCGCGCGCGCCGAAATGCTGATGCGCGAGCACGCCTACATCGGCCTGCGCTACGGCCGCCTGCTCGGCCTGCACACCCCCGTCTGAATCCCTCCAATCCGTCATGAGCCATCCCGAAGCCGAAATCACCCTGCGCCTGGCCGCCAAGCACCTGGCCGCCGAAGACATCTGTGCCCTCGAACTGCGCCATCCCGAGGGCGCGGCGCTGCCGCCGTTCAGCGCCGGCGCGCACATCGACCTGCACCTGGGCGAGGGCCTGGTACGCCAGTACTCGCTGGCCGGCGACCCGGCCGACACCTCGCGCTACCTGCTGGGCGTACTGCGCGAGCCTGCCTCGCGCGGCGGCTCGCTGGCGGTGCACGACAAGCTGCGCGAGGGCGATCTGCTGGGCGCCAGCCTGCCGCGCAACCATTTCCCGTTGCACGAGCAGGCGCCGCACAGCCTGCTGCTGGCCGGGGGCATCGGCGTCACGCCGCTGCTGAGCATGGCCGAGCAACTGCACCGCGAGGGACGCGGCTTCGAGCTGCATTACTGCACGCGCTCGGCCGCGCGCACGGCCTTCGCCGAGCGCCTGCGCGATGCCGCCTGGGCCGCCAGCGCCCACCTGCACCATGACGACGGGCCCGCCGCGCAGCGTCTGGACCTGCCCGGGCTGCTGCGCGCGGCGCCGCCGGCCACGCACCTGTACGTGTGCGGCCCGCGCGGCTTCATCGACTGGGTGCTGCAAGGCGGACGCGACGCCGGCTGGGAGGACGCGCGCCTGCACCGCGAATACTTCGCGGCCGCGGCGGAGCTGCCGTCCACCGGCGGGGCCTTCGAGGTGGAACTGGCCTCCAGCGGGCGCGTGGTGCGCGTGGCGCCGGCGCAGACCATCGTGCAGGCCCTGGCCGCCGCCGGGGTCGACGTGGCCACCTCCTGCGAGCAGGGCGTGTGCGGCACCTGCCTGACCCGCGTGCTCCGCGGCACCCCCGAGCACCGCGATTCCTACCTCACCGACGAAGAGCGCGCCCGCAACGACCAGATGCTGCTGTGCTGCTCCCGCGCGCTCAGCCCGCGGCTGGTGCTGGAGCTGTAGACAGGGCGCTCGCGGACTGCCCGCCCAGTCCCAGCAGGCGCATCGCGTTGGTTTTCAGGATGGGCTCGCGCACCTCGGGGCGGAAGCCCGCCTGCTCGAAGTCCTTCATCCAGCGCTCGGGGGTGATGAGTGGGAAGTCGGAGCCGAACAGCACCCGATCCTTGAGCAGGGTGTTGGCGTACTGCACCAGCTGCTGCGGGAAATAGCGCGGGCTCCAGCCCGACAGGTCCAGCCACACGTTGGGCTTGTGCATGGCCACCGACAGCGCCTCGTCCTGCCAGGGCCACGAGGGATGGGCGATGACGATCTGCATGTCGGGGAAATCGATGGCCACGTCGTCCAGGTGCATCGGGTTGGAGTACTCCAGGCGCAGCCCGCCGCCGCAGCGCATGCCGCTGCCGATGCCCGAGTGCCCGCTGTGGAAGATCGCCGGCAGCTTGTACTCGTTGATCACCTCGTAGATGGGCCAGGCCATGCGGTCGTAGGGATGGAAGCCCTGCACCGTGGGGTGGAACTTGAAGCCCTTGACCCCGTATTCCTCGATCAGGCGCCGCGCCTCGCGCGCGCCCATGCGGCCCTTGTGCGGGTCGATGCTGGCGAAGGCGATCAGGACGTCCGGGTTGTCGCGCGCGGCCGCCGCGATCTCCTCGTTGGGAATGCGCCGGCGCCCGAGCTGGGTCTCGGCGTCCACCGTGAACATCACCAGGCCGATGCGCTTTTCCCGGTAGTAGGCCACGGTCTCCTCGATGGTCGGGCGACGCGCCGAACGGAAATACTTGTCGGCCGCGCGGTCGTACTCCTCGCCGTAGTTGTCGAAGGGGTTCCAGCAGGACACCTCGGCGTGGGTGTGCACGTCGATGGCGATCAGTTCGTCGGGGTTCATGAGGGGCTCCAGGCCGCGCGAGTCTTTGAAGGAAACGTTCAGATGTGCAAATAATAGACCGTCGGTGCTCGACCAAGCGTCCACTATCTTGCGATAGTGCTAGGGTTTTCCCGGGAAGGATGCGGCCAAAATAGTTACTACCATGAAGTTTTATCGAGAACCGTATCCTGCCATGGCCAAGCCCGCACCCCTGCTTCACGTCTCCCACCCCGAGCCGGGGATCGCGCATGTCGAACTCGATCGGCAGGCCAAGCGCAACGCGATCAGCGACGACCTGATCGCGGCCATCGACCAGGCCTTCGCCACGTTGACCACGGACGTGCGCGCGGTGGTGCTGTCGGCGCGCGGCGAGCATTTCTGCGCCGGCCTGGATCTGTCCGAACTCAGCGAGCGCAGTGTCGCCGAGGGCATCCTGCACTCGCGCTCCTGGCATGCCGCCTTCGAGCGCGTGCAGTTCGGCCGCGCGCCGGTGGTCGCGGTGCTGCACGGCGCCGTGGTCGGCGGCGGGCTGGAACTGGCGGCCTCGGCGCATATTCGCGTGGCCGAGCCGAATGCCATCTTCGGGCTTCCCGAAGGCCAGCGCGGCCTGTTCGTCGGCGGAGGCGGCTCCTCGCGCATTCCCCAGCTCATCGGCCACGCGCGCATGACCGACATGATGCTCACCGGGCGCGTGCTCGACGCCGACGAGGCGCTGGCCGCGGGCCTGGTGCAGTACAAGGTGGGCAGCGGCGAGGGCCTGGACAAGGGCTTCGCCCTGGCGCGGCGCATCGCCGCCAACGCGCCGTTGTCGAACTTCGCGGTGCAGCACGCGCTGCCGCGCATCGCCGGCATGCCGCAGGCCGAAGGCCTGTTCGTGGAGTCGCTGATGGCGGCCATCGCCCAGGGCGACGACGCGGCCAAGCTGCGCCTGCAGGATTTCCTCGCCGGCCGCGCCGCCAAGGTGCGCAAGGAGCCTTGAGCATGGATACCGTCGCTTCTGCCTCCTCGGCCTCCCGCGCCTCGCGCCGCCGCCCGCCCGCGCGAGCCTGCAGCATCGGCGGCTGCGTGCGCACCGAGGTGCAACGCCGCGCCGACGGCGCGATCGTGCTGCGTTCGCCGGAACCGCTGGGCGACTATCCGCGGCGCCTGACGGACCGGCTGGAACATTGGGCGCGGGAGACGCCGCAGCGCGTGTTCGCGGCACGCCGCGGACCCGACGGCGAGTGGGTGCGCGTCGACTACGCGCAGATGCTCGAGCGGGCCCGGCGCATCGCCAGCGCGCTGCTCGCACGCGGGCTCGACGCCGAGCGCCCGATCCTGGTGCTGGGGGAGAACAGCCTGGAGCAACTGCAACTGGCGCTGGGCGCGATGCTGGCCGGCATTCCCCACGCGCCGGTGTCGCCGGCCTACGCGCTGGTGTCGCGCGATTACGCCAAGCTGCGCCATGTGGTGCAGACCTTGACCCCCGGCCTGGTGTTCGCCAGCGACGCAGCCTACGAGCCGGCGCTGCGCGCGGTGATCGACCCCGACGTGGAGGTGGTGCTCGCACGCGGCCAGCTCGCCTCGCGCGCCAGCACCGGCTTCGAGCAGCTGCTGCAGGCGCAGCCGCTGGACCTGCGCCACACCCACGAGAAGGTGGGACCGGACACCATCGCCAAGTTCCTGTTCACCTCGGGCTCGACGCGCAACCCCAAGGGCGTGGTCAACACCCAGCGCATGCTGTGCGCCAACCAGCAGATGATCCTGCAGTCGATGCCTTTCCTGGGCGAACAGCCGCCCGTGCTGGTCGATTGGCTGCCGTGGAACCATACCTTCGGCGGCAACCACAACGTGGGCATCGCGCTGTACAACGGGGGCACGCTGTACATCGACGACGGCAAGCCCACGCCGCAAGGCATCGCCGAGACCCTGCGCAACCTGCGGGAGATCGCGCCCACGGTGTATTTCAACGTTCCCAAGGGCTTCGAGGAAATCGCCTCCACCATGCGCAAGGACGCGCAACTGCGCGCTCGCCTGTTCTCGCGCGTGCAGGCCTTTTTCTTCGCCGGCGCCGGGCTGTCGCAGGCGGTGTGGGACGAACTCGACGCACTGGGCGAGGCGGAGGTGGGCGAGCGCATCTGCATGCTCACCGGCCTGGGCATGACCGAGACCGCGCCCTCGGCCATGTTCGCCCTCGGTCCCGAGGTGGAGTCCGGACATATCGGCCTGCCCGTGCCGGGTGTGGAGCTCAAGCTGGTGCCGGTGGACGGCAAGCTGGAGGTGCGCTTTCGAGGGCCCAACGTGATGCCGGGCTACTGGCGCGCGCCCGAGCAGACCGCCGAGGCCTTCGACGAGGAAGGCTTCTACCGCACCGGGGATGCCGCGCGCTTCGTGGATCCGGAGGACCCGCAGCGCGGTCTGCGCTTCGACGGGCGCATCGCCGAGGACTTCAAGCTGTCCAGCGGGACCTTCGTGAGCTGCGGACCGCTGCGCGCGCGCATCGCCCAGCTCGGCGCGCCCTGCGTGCACGACGCGGTGCTGACCGCGCCCGACCGCGACGAACTCGGCGCGCTGATCGTGCCGCGCCTGGACGAGTGTCGCGCGCTGGCCGGCCTGCCGGGCGGCACCGGCGCGCAGCAGGTGCTGGAGCATCCGGCCGTACGCAAGTTCTTCCAGGACCTGGTGGAGGCCTTGTGGGAGCAGGGCACCGGCAGCGCCAACCGCGTGGCGCGCGCCTGCGTGCTGGCCGAGGCGCCGTCGCTGGACCGCGGCGAGATCACCGACAAGGGCTCGATCAACCAGCGCGCCGTGTTGCAGCATCGCGCGGCGCTGGTGGACGCGCTGTACCGCGGCGACGCACCGGGTCTGTTGCTGCCGCGCGCGAAGCCATGAACGGCCGGCCCCGCGCCCGCGTCTTGAAGCGGCCGGGGGCGGGGCCGATGCGGCGCCTCAGACCAGCGCGCGCAGTTCGTGGGCGGCCTGCTGCAGCAGCGGCAGCAGCTCGCGCTGCATGGCTTCGGCGCTCAGGCGGCGCGGCGAACTGACCACGTTGAGCGCGGCCACCGTGGCGCCGGCCGCATTGCGCACCGGCACCGCCAACGCATGCACCCCCAGCTCGTGTTCCTCGCTGGCCAGGCACCAGTCCTGGCGGCGTACCTGCTCGATGGCCGCGCGCAGCGCGCGCGGCTCGGTGCGGGTCAGCGGGGTGAGGCGGGCGAAGCTGCGCCCCTTCATCCAGGCGGCGAATTGCGCGCGTGAAAGCGCCGCCAGCAGCACGCGCCCGGTGGACGTGGCGTGCGCCGGCAGGCGCGCGCCCAGGTG
Source organism: Pseudomonadota bacterium (assembly GCA_021848345.1). Classification (GTDB taxonomy): domain Bacteria; phylum Pseudomonadota; class Gammaproteobacteria; order Burkholderiales; family Burkholderiaceae_C; genus Thiomonas_A. Next base: position 12,607 of record JAJZUV010000025.1, read on the forward strand.
CACGCCGTAGGCGATGATGCGCTCCGCACCGGCCTCCGCGCCGGCGCGGTCGGCGCCGCTGCGCGCCACGATCACCACCTCGTCGCGGTCCAGCACCACGCCCGAGAAGGCCTGCCGGGTCTGCAGCGCGAGCCGGTGGAGGGTGGGCTGGATGGCGCGCGGCAGCCGCGCCGAGGCCAGATAGCTGCCCGAGAAGCGCAGCACCTTGCTGGACAGCCAGAAGTAGCTGCCGTCGGTCTCCAGGTAGCCCAGGTGGGCGAGGGTCAGCAGGTGCCGGCGCGCCGCCGCCCGCGTGATGCCGGCGCGCTCGGCGGTGAGCGTGGCGTTGAGCCGCTGGCGCTCGGTGTCGAAGCTCTCCAGCACGGCCATGCCCTTGGCCATGCCTTCGATGAAGTCGGCATGGGCGATTCCGGTGTCGGCGGATGCGGTGCGAGGGCGGACAGGCATGGCGGGTGCGGCCGGGACGGGGGGCGCGGACGGGATCGGATATTTGCGCGATCATCGCACAAAATGCGCGCTCAGCGCGCAAAGAGCGTCGGCCGCGCCTACGAAACGAGGCCGCGCGAGCCTAGAGTTTCCACATCATCGATATGTGAATACGGAGACTCGTCATGCGAACCCAAGTCGCCATCATCGGCGCCGGACCGGCCGGGCTGTTGCTGGGCCAGTTGCTGCACAAGGCCGGCGTGGACGCGGTGATCGTCGAGCGCCAGAGCGCCGAGCACGTGCTGTCGCGCATCCGCGCCGGCATCCTGGAGCAGGTCACCGCCGACCTGCTGGACGAGGCCGGCGTGGGCGAGCGCATGCACCGCGAGGGCCTGGTGCACGGCGGCTTCGACCTGCTGTGGCACAACCAGCGCAACCGCATCGACCTGGAGCGCCTGACCGGGGGCAGGAAGGTCATCTGCTACGGCCAGACCGAGATGACCCGCGACCTCATGGAGGCGCGCCAGGCGGCGGGCCTGCGCAGCTTCTACTCGGCCTCCGAGGTCGCGGTGCACGACTTCGACACCGCCAGGCCCAGCGTGAGTTTCCTGCACGAGGGTGCGCGCCATGTGCTGGAGTGCGACTTCATCGCCGGTTGCGACGGCTTCCATGGCGTGTGCCGGGCCAGCGCGCCGCGCGCGGCGATCCGCGAGTTCGAACGCGTCTACCCCTTCGGCTGGCTGGGCCTGCTGTCGGACACGCCGCCGGTGCACCACGAACTCATCTACATCAACAGCCCGCGCGGCTTCGCCTTGTGCTCGCAGCGCTCGCTGAGCCGCAGCCGCTACTACGTGCAGGTTCCGCTGACCGAGAAGGTGGAGAACTGGAGCGACCAGCGCTTCTGGGACGAATTGCGGTCGCGCCTGGACGAGCCGGCGCGCGAGCAACTCGTCACCGGCCCCTCGCTGGAAAAGAGCATCGCGCCGCTGCGCAGCTTCGTCACCGAGCCGCTGCGCTTCGGGCGCATGTTCCTGGCCGGCGACGCCGGGCACATCGTGCCGCCCACCGGCGCCAAGGGCCTGAACCTGGCGGCCAGCGACGTGAAGTACCTGTCCGGGGCCTTCATCGAGTACTACAGCGAGCGCAGCGAGGCGGGCCTGGACAGCTACTCCGCGCGCTGCCTCAAGCGCATCTGGCGCGGCGAACGCTTTTCCTGGTGGTTCACCCAACTCATGCACGAGTTTCCCGAGCAGGGCGAGATTCACGCACGCTTCCAGGAAGCCGAGCTGGAATACCTGCTGCATTCCGAAGCCGGCCAGCGCACCATCGCCGAGAACTACGTGGGCCTGCCGCTGGACTTCGGAGCCTGAGGCGCAAGGGGGCCGGACGCGCAGGGCAGGCGCGGCAGGCCCCCGCGGTGCGACAATCGGCGCATGACCTGTCGATCGACCCGGATCCTGACCACGCTCGCTGGCGTGGCGCTGCTGGCGGCGCTGCTGTACACCGCCGCGCCGCCGCACGCGCGCGCCGCGCTGGGCGGGCCGCCGAATTGCCAGCGCTTCGGGCTCATCGCGTCGACCCTGCAGGCCGATTTCCTCGCCGGGCGCAGTTTCCAGCAGGCGCAGGCCGACGGCGCGCGCCTGCTCGGCCCGGACCATCCGCGCCAGTCGCTGATCCTGCAGCGCCTGGTGCGCGCCATCTACGACAGCCCCGACTCGCGCGCCTTCAGTCCGCAGTTGCGCGCGCGCCAGGTGCAGGCGCAATGCCTGCAGGCGCAAGGGCGCTGAGCCGGGATTCGCGCGACCGCGTCAGCGCCTGTCGGCAGGGGGCGCGGCCGATGTTGTGCCCGATTCCGTTCGCGGCTGCGCGCTGAACTGCGGGACCGACGCGGCAGCGGACGGCATGTCCGGGCGCGCGGTCGGCTCGTCCAGCAGGCCTTCATGCAGCAGCAGCAGCGCGTTCATGCGGGAGGCGTCGAAGCGGGCCTGCAGCGCCTGCATCCGCGTGTCCAGCGCGTTGCGTCGCGCGAGCAGCCAGTCCGCCGCGCCGGCCTCGCCGAGTTCCCAGGCGCGCTGGGTACGCTCCAGCGCGGTCTGCTGCTGCCGGGCCGCGAGCGCCAGGGCCTGCGCGGCGCGCGTTTGCGCCAGGGCCTGCGCGCGCAGGCTCTGGGCCTGTTCCAGGACCCGCATGCGAAGGTCCTGCAGGCGCCACTGCGCGGCGTCGAGTTCGGCCAGCGCGGCGCGCTCGCCGGCCGCGCGCGCCGGGCCGCCGAAGGGCACCTGCAGTTGCAGGCCGACGATGCGCTCGCGACCGCCGCGGTCCGACCCCAGATAGGCTCCCACCGTGGGCTGCGGCGTGCGTGCCGCCTGCGCCTGCCCGGCCTGTGCCTGAGCCTGGCGCACGGCGGCGCGAGCCTGCGCCAGCACCGCGCTGTGGTCCAGGATGCGCTCGCGCAACGCCTGAGCGTCGGGCGGCGCATCGCGCAGCAGCTCGGCGCTGGCCGGGTCGCCGCGCAGGCTCGCGTCGGCCGCCAGCACGGGCCAGCGCTCCTGCAGCGCGCTGCGTTGACTGGCGGCGCGCCCCTCGGCCAGCAGCGCCGCCGCGGAGGCGCGCGCCTGCTCGGCCTGCACGAGGTCGAGTTCCAGGCGACTGGCGTCGCCCAGTCCCTGGCGCCGGCGCACCGTGTCGGCCTGGCGCTGCAGCGCCTGCGCGGAGGCGCGCGCGAGTTCGGCGTCGGCGTCGGCCAGTTGCGCATCGAACCAGGCACGCAGCACCTGATCCAGCAGATCCCGGCGCGCGCTGCGCAGCGCGTCGCGCGACTGCGCGGCCAGCGCGTCGGCCAGGTCACGGTCCGCCCGGGCCTGCGCGGGCAGGCGAATCGGTCGGTTCAGCAGCAACTGCCATTCGGCGTAGCGCCCGTTGTCCGGGGGCTCGTCGACGCGGCGCTGCTGCAGCTGGGCCTGGGCCGTGAACTCCTGCGAGCCGACGCGCAGCGCGTCGCCGCGCGCGTCCGCGGCGTCGCGCAGTGCGCGCGCCTCCGCCAGCGACGGCGCCTGCACCAGCAGTTCGTGCAACAGGTCCGCGCGCGGCAGCGTGGGCTGCATCGGGGCGGAGCCCTCGGGCACCGGGCTGGCGGGTATCGCCGCATCGGAGGCCGTGGCGGCCGCGCCGGGGCGCGGCGTGGAGGAGGGCGCGGCGGCGGCGCAAGGCAAGGCGCCCACGCAGGCGCCGACCAGCACAAGGACTTGCAGCGGGTTCATGCCCGATCCTCCGTTGCAGCGGCTTCGGCGCCGCGTGCGTTGCCGGGCACGCCGAAGCGCGCGAACAGCAACGGCAGCAGCACCAAGGTGAGCACGGTGGAGCTGAGCAGCCCGCCGACCACGACCACCGCCAGGGGTTTCTGGATCTCCGAGCCGGGCCCGCTGGCCGACAGCAGGGGAATCAGCCCCAGCGCGGTGATGCTGGCGGTCATCATCACCGGGCGCAGCCGGCGCATCGAGCCCTCGCGCACCGCCTGCGCCAGCGGCAGCCCGCGCTGCAACAGCTCGTTGAAATGGCTCACCAGCACCACGCCGTTGAGCACCGCGATGCCCAGCAGGGCGATGAACCCCACCGAGGCCGGCACCGACATGTATTCCCCGCTGGCCCACAAGGCCAGCACCCCGCCCACGAGTGCGAAGGGAATGTTGGCGAACACCAGCACCGATTGGCGCAGCGAGCCGAACGTGGTCATGAGCAGCACGAAAATCAGCCCCAGCGCCAATGGCACCACCAGTCCCAGCCTGGCGGCGGCGCGCTGCTGGTTCTCGAACTGTCCGCCCCATTGCAGGCGCACGCCTTCGGGCAGCTTGACCTGGGCCGCCACCGCGCGCCGGGCCTCGTCGACGAAGCCCACCAGGTCGCGCCCGCCCACGTTGGCCTGCACGGTGGCGAAGCGGCTGCCGTCCTCATGGGTCACCAGCACCGGCCCCAGGGTCGGGCGCAGGCGCGCCAGGTAGGACAGCGGCCAGCTGCGGCCGTCCGGGCCGGTGATGCGCAGGTCCGCGAAACTCTGCGGCTGCTCGCGCAGCGCGGCCCCGCCGCGCAGCAGCAGCGGGGTGCGTCGCACCCCCTCGAGCACCACGCCGATCTGCTGGCCCTCGACCAGCGCGCGCAGGTCGCCTTGCAGGCTCTGCACATCGAAGCCCGCGCGCCCGGCCGCCAGCCGGTCCACGTCCACCGTGAGGTATTGCACGCCCTCGGTGCGCGCGGCCAGCACGTCCTGCGCGCCGGGCAGGCCGCGCAGCACCTGCGCCACCTGCTGGGCCAGCTCACCGAGTTGTTGCAGGTCGGGCCCGAAGATCTTCACCACCAGGTCGCCGCGCGAGCCGGTGAGCATTTCCGACACGCGCATCTCGATGGGCTGGGTGAAGGTGTAGTCCACGCCGGGGAAGCGCTGCATCACCTTGCGGATGGCCTCGATCACCTGGGCCTTGTCGCCGCGCCACTCGGAGGCGGGCTTGAGCACCAGGAAGGTGTCGGTCTCGTTCAGGCCCATCGGATCCAGGCCCAGATCGTCCGAGCCGCTGCGGGCGATGATGGCGCGGATCTCGGGCACCTGCTGCAGCAGGGCGCGCTGCACACGCAGGTCCAGCGCGGCGGTGGCGCCCAGGCCGACCGAGGGCAGCTTCTGCAGTTGCAGGATGATGTCCCCTTCGTCCAGCGTGGGCATGAAGGTCTTGCCCACGCGGGTGTAGGCGACGCCGGCCGCGAGCAGCGAGGCCAGTGCGAGCACGACCACGGTGCGCGCATGGCCGAAGCTCCAGTCGAGCACCCGCGCGTAGCCGGCGCCGAGCTTGCGCACCAGCCAGGGGTCGCTGTGCCCCACGTCGCGCAGCAGCATCGACGCCAGCACCGGCACCGTGGTCAGCGCGATGAGCAGCGAGGCACCCAGCGCGAACACGATGGTCAGCGCCACCGGCCGGAACAGCTTGCCCTCCAGCCCCTGCAGGGACAGCAGGGGCAGGAACACGATGCCGATGATGGCCACCCCCGAAAGCACCGGGCCGGCGACTTCCGAGACCGCTCGCAGCACCCGCGCCAGGCGGTCGCTGGTGGCCGCGCCCGGGCCCCCCGCGGAGGCCCGTGTCGGATCGTGGCTCATGTGGCTGACCAGGTTCTCCACCACCACCACCGCCGCGTCCACCAGCATGCCCAGCGCGATGGCCAGGCCGCCCAGGCTCATCAGGTTGGCCGACAGACCGGCCCAGCGCATGAGCACGAAAGTGGCGAGCGCGGACAGGGGCAGCGTGAGCGCCACCACCAGCGCGGCGCGCCAGTTGCCCAGGAAGGCCAGCAGCATGACCACCACCAGCACCACCGCCTCGGCCAGCGCGCGCATGACCGTTCCCACCGCGCGCCCGACCAGTTGGCTGCGGTCGTAGAAGACGCGCAGCTTCATGCCCTGGGGCAGGCGCGGCTCGATCTCCGCCAGGCGCTCGCGCACCCCGGCGATCACCTTGGAGGCATTCGCCCCGCGCAATGCCAGCACGATGCCCTCGACGGCCTCGCCCTTGCCGTCCTCGGTGACGATGCCGTAGCGCGTGCTGCTGGCCATGCGCACCTCGGCCACGTCGCCCACCCGCACCACGCCGCCGGCGCGGGTGGCGAGCACCGTGTCGCGAATGTCCGCGGCGTTCCGGAAGGCTCCCTGCACCCGCACGATGCGGGTCTCCTCGCCTTCGTCCAGGCGCCCGGCGCCGTCGTTGCTGTTGTTGGTGGTCAGCGCCGCGCGCAGGGCTTCCAGGCCCACGCCCTGCGCGGCCATGCGCGCCGGATCCGGCACCACCTCGAACACGCGCTGGTCGCCGCCCAGCATGTTCACGTCGGCCACGCCGGGGACGGTGCGCAGGGCAGGGCGCACCAGCCACTGCAGCGCACTGCGCTTTTGCGCCAGGCTGGCGGGTCCCTCCACGGTGAACATGAACACATCCGACAGCGGCGTGGTGATCGGCGCCAGCCCACCTTGCACCGAGCCCGGAAGATCGGCGCGCACGTTGGACAGGGCCTCGGCCACCTGCTGGCGCGCCCAGTAGACGTCGGTGCCTTCCTCGAAGTCCACGGTGACGTCGGCGATGCCGTATTTGGAGATGGAGCGCACGATGCGCTTGCGCGCGATGCCCAGCACCTCCTGCTCGATGGGCAGCACGACGCGGGTCTCCACCTCCTCGGGGGTCATGCCCGGGGCCTTCATGATCACCTTGACCTGCGGCGAGGACACGTCGGGAAAGGCGTCGACCGGCAGCGCGCGCCACGCGAACACGCCGGCGGCGGCGAGCGCCAGGGTCGCGCCCAGCGTGACCAGGCGCTGGCGCAGCGCCGCATGGGTGAGGGCGTGCAGGATCATGGCTTGCCGCCCGCGTTGGACTTGAGCGCGACCACGCCGCTGATGGCGACCTGCTCTCCGGCGCGCAGCGGGCCGTCCACGATCACCGCCTCGGGCAGGCGCGCGACCACGCGCACCGGCACCACGCGGAAGCCGCGCGCTTCCTCCACCAGCACCGATTCACGCTGCTCCAGGCTGGTCAGCGCGGCCGGAGGCACCGCGAACAGCCCCGCGCGCGCGGGCAGATGCACCCGCGCCCGCACCAGGGCGCCGGCGCGCAGTCCGGCGGAGTCGCTCAGGCTTGCCCGCAGCACCACATGCTGGCCGGCGGCAAGCGCCGGAGGCACCGCCAGCAGCACGCCATGGGCCACGCTGCCGACGACGTCCACGGTGGCACCCGCACGCAGCGCGGCGGCCTGCTCGGCGCCGGCGTCCATCTCGAGGGCCAGCCGATCGCCGGCCACCACGTGAAACAGGGGCGCGCCCGCCTCGACGCGCTGGCCGGGCAGGGCCTGCGCCTGCGCCACCACGCCGTCGATCGGGCTGCGCAGGCGTACCTGGCCGTCCAGTGCGGTGCCGGCCCCGCGCAGGCGCAGGGCCAGGCGGCGCTCGCGCAGCAAGGCGCCCGCCTGGCGTTCGCGCGCGGCCGCGGCCTGCGCCCGGGAGGCGGGAATGATGCCCTCGGCCAGCAGCGTGGCGTCGCGCCGGCTTTGCTCGCGGGCCAGGTCGAACTGGATGCGCGCGTCATCGGCGTCGCGCTGCAGCTGCGCGACCTCGGCGCTTTGCATCTCGCCCAGCAACTGACCGCGGCGCACCGCGTCTCCGGCCGCGGCGTCGACGCGCGTGAGCACGCCGGGCGCCGGTGCTGCCACCAGCGCCTGGGCCTGCGCGGGCACCACCACGCGCGCAGGCAGCTCGAGCGAGGCGTTTGCTGCGGGGCGGACCTCGGCGACGCGCACCCCGAGGGCGGTGCGCTGGGCGGCGTCGATCTGGATCAACGCATGGTCCGGCGCCGATGCCGCGGGAGGCGCGGCGCCCGCCGCGATCCAGGGCAGGGCCAGCAGCAGCGCGAGCACGAGCCGTGCCCTCGCGGGAGCGCGTACGGAAGGGCTTTGGCGATGCATGGCGTTCTCCGGGCAGCCTGGGACCCGGCGGCTTGCGCTCACCGAGGGTCCGTGCGGGTTTCTTGTCCGGGTAAATACTAGGCGGTGATACAAGTGGAAACATTGCAACGCATCAAGCTTTGGGCGATACAAGCACGCATGTCTGGGCGCGCCCACGCCGATCCTGCGCGCTAGCATGCGCATCGGGCGTGCGCCGAGTGCGCCGCATCCCCGCTATCGACGGAGACAGCACCATGCAGGCCACGACTTCCGCGCAGGACTACGCCTTTCAGACCGTTCGCCATGTCGAGGCCGGGGTGGGCGCCTGCGCACGCCTGGGCGAACTGGCGGGGCGCTACGCCCCCGAGGCGCGCATGGCCATGCTGGTCACCGATGCCGGCGTGCGCAAGGCCGGACTGCTGGAGCCCGCGCTGCAGGCCCTGCGGGCGGCGGGCCTGCAGGTGCAGGTGTTCGACGGCGTGCAGGCGGACCCGCCCGACCACGTGGCCTTGTTCGCCTGTACCCAGGCGCGCGAGGCGGGCGCGGGGCTGGTGATCGGTCTGGGCGGCGGCAGCAGCATGGACGTGGCCAAGATCGTGGCCTGCCTGGCCCACCCCGACAACCGTCTGGAACTGCCCCAGCTGTACGGTGTGGAATCGGTGCGGGCGCGCCGGCTGCCGCTGCTGCAGGTGCCGACCACCGCGGGCACGGGCTCCGAGGTCACGCGGGTGGCCATCGTCACCACCGGCGCCACGACCAAGTCGGGCATTGTCAATGCCGCCTTGCTGGCCGACGCCGTGTTGCTCGATCCGTCCCTGACCCTCGGCTTGCCGGCCGCCGCGACCGCGGCCACCGGCATCGACGCCATGGTGCATGCCATCGAGGCCTACACCAGCGCGCGGCGCAAGAACCCCATGTCCGACATGCTGGCGCGCGAGGCCTTGCGCCTGCTGGGCGGCAGCCTGCTACGCGCGGTCGAACACGGCGAGGACCTCGATGCGCGGGAACGCATGCTGCGCGGCGCCATGCTGGCCGGCATGGCCTTCGACAACGCGCCGGTGGCGGCGGTGCACGCGCTGGCCTATCCGCTGGGCGGCATCCACCATCTGCCGCACGGCCTGAGCAACGCGCTGGTGCTGCCGCACGTGCTGCGCTTCAACGAACCCGCGGCCGGGGATCTCTACGCCGAACTGGCGCGGGTGCTGCTGCCGCGGGCCGAGCCCGGCGATGCCGGGGCGCGGCAGATGATCGAGCACATGGCCGCGTTGTGCGCGCGCAGCGGGCTGCCCACGCGCCTGCGCGATTGCGGGGTCGAGTCCACGGATCTGTCGCTGCTGGCGCGCGAGGCCATGGGCCAGCAGCGCCTGCTGCAGAACAACCCGCGGCCGCTCGACGAGGCCGACGCGCTGGCCATCTACCAGGCCGCCTTCTGAGCCGCGCCGTCATGTCCGCGCCGCAGCAGCAGGTTCCGGAGTTCGCCCATCGCGCGCGCGTGAGCACGCGTTGGGGCGACAACGACGTCTACGGCCACGTCAACAACGCCGTGTACTACCAGTACTTCGACAGCGTGATCAACGCCTACCTGATCGAGCAGGGAGGCCTGGACATCCACGCCGGCGAGACCGTGGGCTTCATCGTGCGCTCCGAGTGCGACTATCTGGCACCGGTGGCCTATCCCGGTGAACTGGAAGTGGGCCTGGGGGTCGAGCGCCTGGGCAATTCCTCGGTCACCTACCGCCTGGGCCTGTTCGACCCGCGCGCCGCGCAGCCGCTGCAGCCCTGCGCGCTGGCGCGCATGGTGCACGTGTTCGTGCGCCGCGCCGACTCGCGTCCGGTGCCGCTTCCCGCGGCCCTGCGCGAGGCGCTGCAGCGCCTGGTGCTCGCGGGCTGAGGGTTCAGTCGAGCAGGGCGCCCAGGCGGCCGAGTGCGTCGTCGATCACCTGCCCGGGCACCGTCTCGATCCTGCGTGCCTTTCGGGCCGCCAGGTCGAGCATGCGGATCTTGTTGACCAGCGCCACACCCTGGGTCTTGCAGCCGCTGCCGGAGAGCGAGACCGCGAACCCTGCATGGCGAGCGAAATCGCCGCCCTGCGTGATCGGCGCCACCAGGACGTCGCCGAGCTGGTTGAACGCTCGGGGGGTGAGCACGAGCGCCGGGCGGGTGGCGCGCTGCTCGTGGCCGAGCACGGGGTCGAGCGGCACGCTCACGATGTCACCGCGATCGAAGACCGGCATCACCACACTTCCTGCCCCGCCGGGCGTGCTTGCTCCCACTGCGCAAGGTCCGCGGGCTCCGGCGCACGTGGATCGCACTGGGCGATGAGATCGGCCAGAACGTACCTGCGCTTGGGCGTGAGCACGATTCTTCCATCGGGCGTCGTGGTCAAGGCCAGGGCCTGACCGACACCGATTCCCAGATCCTTCAGCACGGGGGGCGGGACGATCAGCGCCGTGCTGTTGCCCATCTTTTTCAGGACGACTTCCATGTTCGTGCAGCTTGCGATACTTGGGCGACCAGTCTAGGCGCGTCGGATTGTTGTGTCAAACAATGTATTACGTTCGACAGGGGCTTGCGGTGAATTCCCCGGGGGCGTTCAGCGCGGGCAGTACAGATCCACGTACTCGTGTACCGGCATCTGCGCCAGGCGGGCGGTGTCGAGCGAGGCGTGCAGGATGGCCTGCTGCTGCCGGGGCGCGAAACGCCGCGCCAGGTTGGCGCGGAACTTGGCTTCCAGCGCCGGTTCGCCCTCGGCGCGGCGGCGCTTGTGGCCGATGGGGTATTCCACCAGCACCTCGGGCAGCGCGCTGCCGTCCTTGAGCACGACGGCGAGGCCGTTGGCGATGGAACGCTTGGCGGGGTCGTGGTAGTCGGCGGTGAAACCCGCGTCCTCGACGCAGCGCATGCGCGCGCGCAGCGCGTCGATGCGCGGGTCCGCGGCGACCGCGTCCTCGTAGTCGGCCGCCGTCAGGCGCCCGTGCAGCAGGGCCACCGCGACCATGTACTGGATGCAGTGGTCGCGGTCGGCCGGGTTGTGCAGCGGGCCCTGCTTGTCGATGATGCGCAGGCAGGCCGCCTGGGTACGGATGGTGAGGGACTCGATGTCCGCCGCGCTGCGCCCGTCGGCGGCCAGCCGGGCATGCAGGGCCAGCGCCGCCTCCACCGCGGTCTGGCCGTGGAACTCGGCGGGAAAGCTGATCTTGAACAGCACGTTTTCCATCACGTAGCTGCCCAGGGGCCGCGCCAGGCGCAGCGCCTTGCCGCCGAAGCTGACGTCCTGGAAGCCCCAGGTGGGCGCGCTCAGCGCCGTGGGGCAGCCCATCTCCCCGGTGCGGGCGATCAGCGCCAGGCGCACGCCGCGGCTGGTGGCGTCGCCGGCGGCCCAGCTCTTGCGGCTGCCGGTATTGGGTGCGTGGCGGTAGGTGCGCAGCGCCTGGCCGTCCACCCAGGCCAGGGAGATCGCGTCGATGAGTTCGGCGCGGCTCAGGCCCAGCAGGCGCCCGGTAACCGCGGTGGTGGCCACCTTGACCAGCACCACGTGGTCCAGCCCGACCTCGTTGAAGGAGTTTTCCAGCGCGAGCACGCCCTGGATCTCGTGCGCCTGCACCATCGCGTCCAGCACGTCGCGCATCAGCAGCGGCGGCTTGCCCGCGGCTACCGCGCCCCGGCTGAGCCAGTCGGCCACCATCAGGATGCCGCCCAGGTTGTCCGAGGGGTGGCCCCATTCGGCCGCCAGCCAGGTGTCGTTGAAATCCAGCCAGCGCACCATCGCGCCCAGGTTGAAGGCGGCGCTCACGGGATCGAGCTGGTAGGGGGTGCCGGGCACTCGGGCGCCGTGGGGCACGACGGTACCCGGCACCACCGGGCCCAGCAGCTTGGTGCAGGCCGGGTAGTCCAGCGCCTCCAGGCCGCAGCCCAGGGTGTCGATCAGGCACAGGCGCGCCGTCTCCAGCGCCAGTCCGAGGAACCGCGTGCGTTCCAGCACGTAGTCGGCGATGTCGACCAGCAGCGGGTCGGGGGCCGGGCGGCCCTGGGGGAGATGGGAGCTCATGCGGGGGATTCTCGCTCAGCGCGTACGCGGGCGGGGCGGTGTGCTGGTCCGTGGGCGGTGGCAGGCGGGCGGTGGCAGGCGGGCGGTGGCAGGCGGGCGGTGGCTGCGCCCCGTGCGCGGCCGGCTGGCGGGGTGGTCGGCCCCGGCGGGGCCGACTGCGCTTGCGCTGCTCGGTGCGCGGGCGCGCGGCAGAACTCGCTCCGCGCTTGCGCGCTGCGCTCGAACAGCTGCCGCGAGCATGAAGTTGGAAGCGCGCTGCGCGCGCCGCCCGCACCCCTGCGCTGCTCGCCACCCCGCATGCCGGCCGCGCACGGGGCGCAGCCACCGCGGCACCAGCATGGCGCGCGGGACCCCGGCACCTCAGGTCGACCGCTGCAACGCGAGGATCGGCGGATCCTCGTAGGAGGTATCGATGATGTAGCCGCGGCGTTGCAGCGCGGCTTCGTCGGCCACGCGCAGGCGGTGCAGTCGCTCGAGTTCGGCGGGGATCAGTTCGGTCCAGCGCTCCATGTCCGCGACCTGGGTGAAGTACCCCTCGAAATTCGACGATTCGCTTCGAATCTTGATGTCGAACATGTACACCCCCGGTCGCGCGGGGTTGCGCAGCGACGGCTCGTCGATGACCCTCACCGTCATGTAGCTGCCGTCGGCCCAGAACAGCCATTTGGGCAGGTCCTCGTTAAGTCGCATCCACTCTTCCAGGCTGGGTATGTAGGCGGGATCGGGGAAATATGCTCCCCTTTGTTCGAAAAAGTAGCGCATGGCCTGACTGCCGGCGAGTCGAGGATCGCCCACATCGATGTACCTGCGCCATCCGGCCTTGAGCAGACGTGCGAAAAACCGGAACAGGTCATCGCGCGCGTGGGCATGCGGGATGGTCTCGCCGGCCATCGGGAAGGCGGTGATGGACCAGGCGTAGATGCCACGCTCGGGATCATCTCGGTCGTAGGTTCCCATGACCGATGACACGAAGGAGCGCTCGAAACTGTAGGGCCCCTGCGCGTAGCGCACCGTGCCGAGCTGGTCGAAGGGCCAGTGGTGTTTGTGGAAGTCGATGCCCACGGCCTTGCGTTCGATGCTGGGGCCCCTGGGGCCCAGGTAGGACGCGCTGGGATCGCCCAGCGCGATGGTCGCGATGCTGTTGTCGGCCATGGATGCTCCGGTGGAAGTGTGCGCTGATGAGGCGGGAAGCCATGCGTGCCTGCCTCGCACCAGGGTCAGTCCGCCCGCGGCGGCCAGGGTTCCGAGGATCAGCCGCCGGCGCGTCAGGAGGCGGGCAAGGTCAGCCATCCCATTCGGCCAGTTTGCGCAACTCGGCGAGCATGCGTTCCCTCTTCTTGCCGTACATGAGGTCGTCGTACTGCTCCGCGGTGTTCTTGATCCAATCCATGCGTTCCTTGCAGCGCTCAAGGGAGATTCCCCGTGGCGCCTCGGAGCGGAATTCGTCGTCGTCGGTGGTTTCCTCGGCGCTGAAACTGAGCTGGAGCTTGAACAGGTAGATGTACTTGTCCAGGTTCATGGCGTCGCGGAACAGCCGGGCTCTTTCGAGATCCTTGATGAAGTCGCCGTCGCTGTAGACCAGACCTTGCAGCACTTCGCCCTGCTCGTGGCGTGCCATGACCCAGAGGTGATCCATGCAGAAGCCACGCCGTATACCCGGCTTCGACTCGGCCTCGATGCGCTTCCACCCCTCGATGGCCTTGCTCATCAGCGGGGCGATGCGGAACTGCCCGATGGGTTTGCCGACCGTTCCGGTCTGCTCGTCGATCTCCCAGGGTACGCAGGGAATGACCTCCTTCGCCCATTCCTGGGATTGGAAGTTGTTCAGCACCGTAGGGTGCAGGTTCTGCGCGTCGCGCTCCTTGGCGCACAGATCGACCGACTTGGGGCACAGCGCCCAGGCGTAATGCCAGGGCCAGGCGTCGTTGTACAGCCACAGGTTGCCCTTGCCGAGGGCACGTACCGTGTCGCGGGCGACCCAATGGACGATCCCCTTTTCCAGCGTGCAGGCCACCTGCTTGGACGCGAAGGCGGCCAGTCCGGCCCAGTAGAAGCGGCCCTGCAGCTTGGGGTTGCCGTGCTCGAAGTTTTCCAGGTACATGCAGGCGTAGGCGCGGGCGATGAGCCGGGCGCGTGTCGCGTAGCGCAGCCCGTCCCGTTGGTAGTGCTCGAGCGCGTCTGTATCCTGCTCCGTCCATTTCAATGGATCGGGCGGCGGCCCGAGCGACTGCCCCGGTTTGGCGCCCATGAAGCGGGCGTGCTGGCGTTCCAGCAACAGCAGGCGTTGACGCTCGGCCAGCGGTGGGGGCTCCGGCGGCATCGGGATGATGCGGATGTCTTCCCGCGAGAGGTGGATGAGCTTCGGCTCGTGCTTCACCTTGCGGGGGTACAACTCAAGCATCGCGCGCTGCTGGGCGACGCTCCAGAAGTCGTCGCAGCTGCAGACGATCTTCACCGGCGGCCCGCCGCCGCGCACGGTGGTGAGCTTAAAGTTGAGGTGATTGGGCATGGCGGGCGGCGTCGGGTGCGCTGCCCGTCAGACTAGGCCCGCCCGCTTGCCCGTGCAGGCGTGGGGACACAAGACTCCGCATGCCGGGCGGATGTGCCGCCCGGCATGGTCTCAGGGCTTCAGAACGCGTCGCCCGGAACGCGTACCCAGCCTTCCATCAGGATGCGCGCGCTGCGGCTCATCAGCGCCTTGGTCACCTTCCACTGGCCGTTGTCCAGCACGGCCTCGGCTCCCACGCGCAGGGTTCCCGACGGGTGCCCGAAGCGCACCGAACCGCGCTCGCCGCCGCCGGCGGCCAGGTTCACCAGGGTGCCGGGAATCGCCGCCGCGGTGCCGATGGCCACGGCCGCGGTGCCCATCATCGCGTGGTGCAGCTTGCCCATGGACATGGCGCGCACCAGCAGGTCCACGTCGCCGGCGGCGATGGCCTTGCCGCTGGAGGCGACGTAGCCGGCCGGCGGCGCGACGTAGGCCACCTTGGGGGTGTGCTGGCGCGTGGCCGCATCACTGATGCTGCGGATCAGGCCCATGCGCAGCGCGCCGTGGGCGCGGATGGTCTCGAAGCGGGCCAGCGCGGCGGGGTCCAGGTTGATCGCTTCCTGCAACTCGGTCCCCTGGTAGCCCAGGTCCTTGGCGTCGAGGAAGATGGTGGGGATGCCGGCGTTGATCAGCGTGGCGCGAAAGCTTCCCACACCCGGAACGTCGAGGGTGTCGACCACGTTTCCGGTGGGGAACATGGCGCCGCCGCCGTCTTCGTCGTCCGCGGCCGGATCGAGGAATTCCAGCGGCACCTCGGCGGCGGGGAAGGTCACGCCGTCGAGTTCGAAATCCCCGGTCTCCTGCACCGCGCCGTCGCGCATGGGCACGTGGGCGACGATGGTCTTGCCGATGTTGGCCTGCCAGATGCGCACCACCGCGGTGCCGTCGCGCGGCAGGCGCTCGGCGGGGATCAGCCCGGAGGCGATGGCGAAGGGGCCCACCGCGGCCGACAGGTTGCCGCAGTTGCCGCTCCAGTCGACGAAATCGCTGTCGATCGCGACCTGGCCGAACAGGTAGTCCACGTCGTGGCCCGGGCGCGTGGAGGGGGACAGGATCACCGTCTTGCTGGTGCTGGAGGTGGCGCCGCCCATGCCGTCGATCTGCTTGGCGTAGGGGTCGGGGCTGCCGATCACCCGCTGCAGCAGGCGGTCGCGCGCGCGGCCCGGCTGCTGCGCGGCCGGCGGCAGGTCCTGCAGGCGGAAGAACACGCCCTTGCTGGTGCCGCCGCGCATGTAGGTGGCGGGGATGCGGATCTGGGCTTGGTCGGACATGCGGGTTCCTCGGGTTCAGGCGGCCGTGGACTCGGCCAGGAAGTCCTGCGCGAAGCGCTGCAGCACTCCGCCGGCCTCGTAGATCGACACCTCCTCGGCGGTGTCCAGGCGGCAGGTCACTGGCACCTCGGCGCGGCTGCCGTCGCGGCGGTTCACCACCAGCGTGAGCGTGGCGCCGGGCTTGCGCTCGCCCACCACGTCGTAGGTCTCGGTGCCGTCCAGGCCCAGGCTGGTGCGCGTGGTGCCGGGCTGGAACTGCAGCGGCAGCACCCCCATGCCGATGAGGTTGGTGCGGTGGATGCGCTCGAAGCCCTCGGCGGCGATGGCTTCCACGCCGGCCAGGCGCACGCCCTTGGCGGCCCAGTCGCGCGAGGAGCCCTGGCCGTAGTCGGCGCCGGCGACGATGATCAGCGGCTGGCGGCGCTGCATGTAGGTCTCGATGGCCTCCCACATGCGCATCACGCGGCCCTCGGGTTCGACGCGGGCCAGCGAGCCCGGGCGCACGCTGCCGTCGGGCTTGCGCACCATCTCGTTTTTCAGCGTGGGGTTGGCGAAGGTGGCGCGTTGCGCGGTCAGGTGGTCGCCGCGGTGGGTGGCGTAGGAGTTGAAGTCCTCCTCGGGCAGGCCCATGCGCGCCAGGTACTCGCCGGCGGCGCTGTCGGCCAGGATGGCGTTGGAGGGCGACAGGTGGTCGGTGGTGATGTTGTCCGGCAGGATGGCCAGCGGGCGCATGCCGCGCAGCGTGCGCTCGCCGGCCAGCGCGCCTTCCCAGTAGGGCGGCCGCCGGATGTAGGTGGACTGCTCGCGCCAGACATACAGGGGTTCGGTGGCCTGCGCGCTCTCGGGGCGCAGCGCGAACATCGGCTCGTAGACCTGGCGGAAGAACTCGGGCTTGACCGCCGAGCGCACCAGCGCGTCGATCTCGGCATCGTCGGGCCAGATGTCGGCCAGGCGGATCTCGCGCCCGCCCGCCACGCCCAGCACGTCGCGCTCGATGTCGAAGCGGATGGTGCCGGCGATGGCGTAGGCCACCACCAGCGGCGGCGAGGCCAGGAAGGCCTGCCTGGCGTAGGGGTGGATGCGCCCGTCGAAATTGCGGTTGCCCGACAGCACCGCGGTGGCGTACAGGTCGCGCTCGACGATCTCGCGCTGGATGGCCGGATCCAGCGCTCCCGACATGCCGTTGCAGGAGGTGCAGGCGTAGGCGACGATGCCGAAGCCCAGCGCTTCCAGGTCGGGCAGCAGGCCGGCCTGCTCCAGGTACAGGCGCACCGCCTTGGAGCCCGGCGCCAGCGAGCTCTTCACCCAGGGCTTGCGCTGCAGACCGAGGCGGTGCGCATTGCGCGCCAGCAGCCCGGCGGCGATCACGTTGCGCGGGTTGGAGGTGTTGGTGCAACTGGTGATGGCGGCGATGATCACCGCGCCGTCGGGCATGCGGCCGGGCTGCTGCTCCCAGGCGCGCGCGATGCCCCTGGCGGCCAGTTCGGTGGTGGCCACGCGGGCGTGCGGATTCGACGGTCCGGCCAGGTTGCGCACCACGCTGGCCAGATCGAAGTGCAGGCTGCGCTCGTATCGGGCGCCCGCCAGGCTGTCGGCCCACAGGCCGGCCGCCTTCGCGTAGGTCTCGACCAGCGCCACCTGCTCGGGCGCGCGCCCGGTCAGGCGCAGGTACTCGAGGGTCTGGCCGTCGATGGCGAACATGGCCGCGGTGGCGCCGTACTCGGGCGCCATGTTGGAAATCGTGGCGCGGTCGCCCAGCGTGAGCGCGGCCGCGCCCTCGCCGCGGAATTCCAGGTAGGCGCCCACCACCTTGGACTTGCGCAGGAACTCGGTCAGCGCCAGCACGATGTCGGTGGCGGTGATGCCCGGCTGCGGGCGTCCCGACAGTTCCACGCCGACGATGTCCGGCAGGCGCATCCAGGAGGCGCGGCCGAGCATCACGTTCTCGGCCTCCAGCCCGCCCACGCCCACCGCGATCACGCCCAGCGCGTCCACGTGCGGGGTGTGGCTGTCGGTGCCCACCAGGGTGTCGGGGTAGGCCACGCCGTCCTGGGCGTGGATCACCGGAGACATGCGTTCCAGGTTGATCTGGTGCATGATGCCGTTGCCCGGCGGGATCACGTCCACGTTGCGAAAGGCCGTGCGGCACCAGTCGATGAAGTGGAAGCGGTCCTCGTTGCGCCGGTCCTCGATGGCGCGGTTCTTGGCGAAGGCGTCGGGGTCGTCGCCGCCGCATTCCACCGCCAGCGAGTGGTCCACGATCAGCTGCACGGGCACCACCGGGTTGACCCGCGCCGGGTCGCCGCCCTGCGCGGCGATGGCGTCGCGCAGCCCGGCCAGGTCCACCAGCGCGGTCTGGCCCAGGATGTCGTGGCACACCACGCGCGCAGGGAACCACGGGAAGTCGCGGTCGCGCCGGCCCTCGGCGATCTGCAGCAGGCAGGCGTCGAGCAGGTCCGGGTCGCAGCGCCGCACCAGGTTCTCGGCGTGCACGCGGGCGGTGTAGGACAGGGTGTCCCAGCTTCCCGGGCAAAGCGATTCGACGGCCTCGCGGGCGTCGAAGTAGTCCAGCGCGGTGCCGGGCAGGTTCTTGCGGTGGCGATGGTTCATGGGCGGCGACTCAGGCGCGCTGGGCCAGGGGCACGAAGGCCTGGTCCTCGGGGCCGACGTAGTTGGCGCTGGGGCGGATGATCTTGCCGTCCTGGCGCTGCTCGATGACGTGCGCGGCCCAGCCCGAGGTGCGCGAGATCACGAACAGCGGGGTGAACATGGCCGTGGGCACGCCCATCAGGTGGTAGCTGACGGCGGAGAACCAGTCCAGGTTGGGGAACATTTTCTTGATGTCCCACATCACGCTTTCCAGGCGCTCGGCGATGGCGAACAGGCGCAGGTCGCGCTGATCCTCGCCCAGGCGCCGCGCCACCGCCTTGATCACCTTGTTGCGCGGGTCGCTGACCGTGTAGACCGGGTGGCCGAAGCCGATCACCACCTCCCTGGCCTCGACCCGGCGGCGGATGTCGGCCTCGGCGTCGTCGGGGCCGGCATAGCGGCTTTGCACCTCGAAGGCCACTTCGTTGGCGCCGCCGTGCTTGGGGCCGCGCAGCGCGCCGATGCCCCCGGCGATGGCCGAGTACATGTCCGAGCCGGTGCCGGCGACCACGCGGGAGGTGAAGGTGGAGGCGTTGAACTCGTGCTCGGCGTACAGGATCAGCGAGGTGTGCATCGCGCGCACCCACAGCTCCGACGGTTGTCGCCCGTGCAGCAGGTGCAGGAAATGCCCGCCGATGGAGTCGTCGTCGGTCTCCACCTCGATGCGCTTGCCGTTGTGGCTGAAGTGGTACCAGTACAGCAGCGCCGAGCCCAGACTGGCCATCAGGCGATCGGCGATGTCGCGCGCGCCGGGCAGGTTGTGGTCCTCCTTCTCCGGCAGCAGGCAGCCGAGCACCGACACCGCGCTGCGCATCACGTCCATCGGGTGGCTGGAGGCGGGCAGCGCCTCCAGCGCCGCGCGCAAGGCCTGCGGCAGCCCGCGCAGCGCGCGCAGCTTGCTCTTGTAGGCGCCGAGTTCGGCCGCGCCCGGCAGCTTGCCGTGCACCAGCAGGTAGGCGATCTCCTCGAACTCGCAGGTCTCGGCCAGGTCCAGGATGTCGTAGCCGCGGTAGTGCAGGTCGTTGCCGGTGCGCCCGACGGTGCAGATGGCGGTGTTGCCGGCGACCGTGCCCGACAGGGCGACGGACTTCTTGGGCTTGAAGCCGGGGGTGGTGGTCTCGGACATGCTTGCTTGCTCCTCGGTACGGATCATTGGGGATTGCGGCGGCCGGCGAACATCTGGTCCAGGCTCTGCTCGTAGCGGTGGTAGCCGATGCGCTCGTACAGTTCCTCGCGGGTCTGCATGGTGTCCAGCACCGCGCGCTGGCTGCCGTCGCGGCGGATGGTCTGGTACACGTTCTCGGCGGCCTTGTTCATGGCGCGGAAGGCCGACAGCGGGTACAGCGCGATGGCCACGCCGGCCGAGCGCAGTTCGTCCAGCGTGAACAGCGGGGTCTTGCCGAACTCGGTGATGTTGGCCAGCACCGGCACCTTCAGTTCGTCGACGAAGCGCCGGTAGGTGGCCAGGTCGGGCACGGCTTCGGCGAAGATGCCGTCGGCGCCGGCCTCGACGCAGGCGCGCGCCCGCTCGATGGCGCGTTCCACGCCTTCCACGGCGATGGCGTCGGTGCGCGCGAGCAGGAAGAACTGCTCGTCGGTGCGCGCGTCGGCGGCCGCCTTCACGCGGTCGGCCATTTCGTCGCTGGAGACGATCTCCTTGCCGGGGCGGTGGCCGCAGCGCTTGGCGCCGACCTGGTCCTCGATGTGGCAGGCGGCGGCGCCGAACTTGATCAGGCCCTTGATCGTGCGCGCGATGTTGAAGGCGCTGGGCCCGAAGCCGGTGTCGATGTCCACCATCAGCGGCAGCTCGCACACGTCGGTGATGCGCCGCACGTCGGTGAGCACGTCGTCCAGGGTGTTGATGCCCAGGTCCGGCATGCCCAGCGAGCCGGCGGCGACGCCGCCGCCCGACAGGTAGATGGCGCGGTAGCCGGCGCGCTGGGCCAGCAGCGCATGGTTGGCGTTGATGGCGCCGATGACCTGCAGCGGGCTTTCCTCGGCCAGCGCGGCGCGAAACAGGGATCCTGGAGATTTCATGGCAATCGTGGGGGGGTGGGCTACCGGGAGCGGGTTCGCAAGGAGCGTGCCAAGCTTGCGGGATCGCGCAAGTTCTTGAAATCGCGATGGAATCCGCCGGGCGTGGGGGATGCGCGCGCCATCGCCATGTTGCGAAAGTGAAATCGATGTTTCAATTCTGAAACCATCGCTTGATATCTTGCGCCATGTCCGAGCATTCGTCCACCGCATCCCCGGCCGTCGAGGCGCCGCCGCGCATCCTGGCCATCGGTTTCCTGCGCCTGAAGCAACTGCTGCAGGAGGTGGCCCCGGAGTACGCGCAGCGCGCCCGCGTGGAGGTGGTCGAGCGGGGTTTCGAGGAGGCGCTGGTCGAGATCGAGGCGCGGCGCGCGCTCGAGCGCGTGGACGTGCTGGTGGCCGCCGGGCTGCACGGCGCCTTCCTGCGGCGCCACAGCGATCTGCCGGTGGTGCTGGTGAAGGTCGGGGGCTTCGACCTCATGCACGCGCTGGCGCGGGCGCGCCAGATCTCGCCGCGCATCGCGCTGGTCAGCTTCGGCGCCATCAGTCCCGAGGTGGAACAGTTCAGCCGCGGTTTCGGCCTGCACATCGTGCAGCGCAGCTACCACAGCGAGGCCGAGGTGGCGGACTGTGTGCAGGAGTTGCGCGCGGCGGGCATCGACGTGGTGGTGGCCCCCGGCATGGTGCTCGACCAGGCCGAGCGGGTCGGCATGCGCGGCATCCTGCTGTATTCCCACGACGCGGTGCGCGCGGCCGTCGACGATGCGGTGGAAATCGCCCGCGCGTCGCGCCTGGCCTCGGCCAAGCGCGAGCGCCTGAACACCATCCTGGAGCAATTGCGTGACGGCGTGGTGGCGGTCGACGAGGCCGAGCGCATCGAGGCCGTGAACCCGCCGATGCAGCGCCTGCTGGGGCGCACCCGCGCGCAATTGCTGGGCCGGGTGCTGGGCGACGTGGCGCCGGAGTTCACGTTGGCGCGCACCCTGCGCGACGGTGTCGAGCAGGCCGAGGACATCGTGCGCTTCGGCGCGCAGACCCTGGTGATCAGCCGCAGTCCGATCGTCGAGCGCGGCGTGCGCACCGGGGCCGTGCTGACCTGCCAGGATCCCGCGGCGATCCAGCGCGTGGACCGCAGCCTGCGCGCGCGTTCGCGCCCCGCGCCCACCGGCACGCGCTGGCGACTGTCGGATCTGGTGGGCCAGTCGGCGCCGATGCGACGCGCGCTGGCGCAGGCCGAGCGCTTCGCGCGCAGCGAGGCGACGGTGCTGCTGGTCGGCGAAAGCGGCACCGGCAAGGAGCTGTTCGCGCAGGGAATGCACGCGGCCAGCCGGCGCCGCGCCCAGCCCTTCGTCGCCCTGAATTGCGCGGCCTTCCCCGAGTCCCTGCTGGAAAGCGAATTGTTCGGCTACGAGGAGGGCGCCTTCACCGGCGCGCGCAAGGCGGGCAAGGCCGGGCTGTTCGAGGCCGCCCACACGGGCACGCTGTTCCTGGACGAGATCGGCGACATGCCGGTGTCCCTGCAGACCCGGCTGCTGCGCGTGCTGCAGGAGCGCGAGATCCTGCGCGTGGGCGCGACCGAGCCCACACCGGTCGACGTGCGCGTGATCGCCGCCACCCATCGCGACCTGGCGGCGCGCATCGAATCCGGACTGTTCCGGCGCGACCTGTATTACCGCCTGAACATCCTGCGTCTGGAGCTGCCCAGCCTGCGCGAGCGACGCGAGGATCTGCCGGCGCTGAGCGCGCATCTGCTGGAGCGGGCGCTGGAGCGGGCGCGCGCGCCGGCGGCCGCGCGCGCGCCGCTGCTGCGCGAGATGCTGCGCCTGATCGACGCGGCCGGCACGTACTCCTGGCCCGGCAACGTGCGCGAACTGGAGAACCTGTGCGAACGCGTGGCCGGCGCGGCCGGTCAGGAAGCCTCCGCCGGCGAGGGCTTCGCGCTGGCCGAGTTGATGCCCGAACTCGTACCCGAACTGGTGCCCGGACTCGTGCCTGATGCGGCGCAGCTCACGCCGCCGGCGCACGGCGGGGGCGCGCCCGATGCCGCGGCCGGTGGTGCCGGCGGCCTCGCGCCGGTCGCGACGATGCCGGGCGCCGCAGTCCCGAGCGTGGCCGACACGCTGGCGCGGCGCCGCGCCGAATCCGAACTCGAACTCATCCAACGCATCCTGGCCGAGTGCGGCGGCAACCAGGCGCGGGCCTGCGAGCGCCTGGGCATCGCGCGCAGCACGCTGTGGCGCAAGCTGCGCGCGGCCGGCGCGCCGCGCCGCGTCAGGGGCTGACCTGGCGGGTGGGCAGGATCAGCGACTCCACCGCGTTGACATGCGCCGGCTGCGCGAAGGCCCACAGCAGCGCCTGCGCGATGTCCTCGGCCTGCAGCGCCTGGATGGAATCGCGCCGCGCCTTCATCTGTGCGGCCGGCACGTTGTGGCCCCATTCGGTGTAGACGGCGCCCGGCTCGATCAGCGACACCCGGATGCCTTCGCCCCCGAGTTCCTTGCGCAGCGCGTCGTGCAGCCCGACCACCGCGAACTTGGTGGCGTTGTAGACCGCCCAGCCCTCGATGCCGCGCCGCCCGCCGACGCTGGAGACGGTGCTGATCATCGCCCCCTCGCGCCCGCGCAGCAGCGGGATCGCCGCCTGCGTGCAATGCAGCACGCCCCACAGGTTGGCGTCGATGGTGGCCTTCCATTCCTCGACCTTGCCGTGCTCGAAGGCGCCGTGGTAGCCCACGCCGGCGTTGTTGAACAGCAGGTCGAGACCGCCGAAGCGCTGCTGGACGGTGTCGAACAGCGCGCGCACCTGGGCGGCGTCGCCGACGTCGGTGGGCACGGCCAGCGCTCCTTCGCCCAATTCGCGTGCCAGCGCCTCGATGCGCTCGCGGCTGCGCGCCGCCAGCACCACGCGCACGCCCTCGGCGTGCAAGGCCCGGGCCGCGGCGGCGCCGATGCCGCTGGAAGCTCCCGTGACCACCGCCACCTGTCCTCGAATCTCCCGCATGCGCAAGCTCATCGACCTTCTCCCTGGATGTTCGTGAACACAAAACGAAAATCCTAGGCCGATCTGCTCGAGCCTGCAGGACAGCCGCGGTCCCGGCTCAGGCAGCGCTGCGGCCGCGCAGGCGAAGGACCTCGGGCGGCGGACGGCGCGGATGGCACAGATGGGCCAGCAGCAAGCGGTAGGTGTCGAGGTCGAAGCCGAAGGCGTCGTCGCCCGGGCGCGTGTGGAGCAGCTCGTCGAGCTCGGCGTCGTCGCGCGCGGTGCCCAGGTGGCGCCATTGGTCGAACACATGGACCTCGGTGCGCTGACCGTTGGCGGCGACCTCGCGCAGGCCCACCGGGCCGTCGTACGGCCAGGCCCGCAGGCGCTCCGCGGCCAGCGCGGCCTGCACCCGTGCGGCGTGCAACTGCGGCGTCTCCTCGCCGCAGCACACGCCGCGGCAGCGTCCGAGCTGGTGCGCGAAACAGCGTCCGCGGCCGGATTCCAGCCCGAGCACCCGCAGGCACAGCCCATGCTGCTCGGCCAGCGCGCGCAGACTGTCCTGCGCCTGGCGCCGGCTGCGGTAGGTGCCGAACAATTGTCCGAAGCGCGCGGGGTCGAGGATCTCGTCGCGCACCAGGGTGAGCAGGGGCTGCTCGCGCGGGTCGTCGGCCATGCGCCAGCTGCACAGGCGGTTGTCCCGGCGCAGCTTGCGGTTGAACAGAGGCTGCAGCTGCTTGACCAGCCGTGCCTCCAGCAGCAGCGCGCCGAGCTCGCCGGCGGTCTCGCGGATCTCCACCCGTCGCACCTCCTGGCTGATGCGCATTTCGCGCGCCTCGCGGTGGTCGGCCTGGAAATGCGACAGCACGCGGCGCCGCAGATTCACGCTCTTGCCCACGTACAGGGGGATCTCGCCGTCGCCGTGGAACAGGTACACGCCGGGGCCTTCCGGCAGTTGCGCGACATCGGTGCCCAAATGCGGGGGCAGGCTGGCTCCGGCCTGCAGCAGGGCCTGGGCATGCTCGCGCAGGGCCTGCTCCCCATGCAACTCGGCCATGCGCTGCAGCCAGGCCTGCAGCACCAGCACGTCGCCCATCGCGCGGTGGCGTGCCGGGTTCACCAGCCCATGGCGGGCCTGGATGGCATCCAGCCCATGGCCGCTGCATTGCGGCTCCAGGCGCCGGGACAGGCGCACCGTGCACAGGGTGCGCACGCGCAGGTCCACGCCGGCCCGGGCCATGGCGTTCTTCAGGAATCCGTGGTCGAAGCGCACGTTGTGGGCCACCAGCACGGCTCCGTCCAGCAACTCCAGCAGCTTGTCCGCGAGTTGCTCGAAGCGTGGCGCGCCGGCGACCATGGCGTCCGTGATGCCGGTGAGGCGCTGGATGAAGCCGGGGATCGGGCGCTCGGGGTCGACCAGGCTCTGCCAGCGCGCGCTGACCCGGCCGTGGTCGACGCGCAGCGCGGCGATCTCGGTGATGCGGTCGTGCACCGGGTTGCCGCCGGTGGTCTCCAGGTCGAGCAGGACGTAGCTGGCAAGCATGTCGGCATTGTGCCTGCGCGCGCGGCATGCGGGTGCATGCGCATGGTGCTCGCGCGGGAGGTGAAGCACAATCGTGCGCACGCTCGAGCCGCATCGAGCTCGCGAGGTCCTGCCGCATGGGTTCGTGGTTGCCGTCCCTGTTCGCGTATCTGGTCGTTGCCGCCGCCGGCATGCTGGCGCACCTGCGGCAGCACCGCGCGCTGCCCACGCAGTTTCGCCCGGTCGCCGGAACGATGGCGGCGGCGATGCTGGGAATGCTCGCGGGACTGTGCATCGACGCATCGCGTGGCCGTCTCGATCTGCTGGCCTCGCTGTGCGGCGGCGGCCTGCCGCTGGGACAATCGCTGCGCTGGCACTTCGGGCTGCTGGTGGCCAGCAATGCCGGGCTGGTGCTGGCGGGTTTGCTGCCGACCCTCAGGCAGGCGCTCGCCGGCCCGGCGTCCGGCCCGCGCCGCGGTGCGATTCCCAGCCTGGTGTGCCTGGGCTTCGTGCTCGCGGGCATGAACCTGGGCATGCCCTTGCTGATGCATGCGCAAGGCCTTCGAGGCGGCTGGCCCGGTATCGCGGCGATGCTGCTGCAGATGCAGGCCGGCATGGCCTGGGGCGCGGTCGCGGCTCTCGCGCTGTTGCGCGCGACGGCACGCCTGCCGGCCGCGGCGCCGCGACTCGCGAATCCGCGCGGCTGAGTCCGCGGATCGGCAGCCAGACTGGATGACACCTCACCACGGCCCTCCGGAGACGACACCATGACCACCCCGCAGGGCTCGGTATCGGCGCTGTATCTGTTCGAGAAGTTCGAGGTCGGCGTGGTGCACCTGGACGCCCAGCGCAAGGTGCTGGCGATGAACGACTTCGCGCGTCGCATCCTGCCGGTGAGCGACAGGCGTCCCTTCGACGCCCTGGTGACGTCCTTTCATCCGCCACGCTCGGCGGCCAAGGTCTCCTTCCTGCTCGACCAGGCCTCGGCCTGCCCGGTGGCCGCGGCGATGCCGATGACCATGATCATCAACATCCCGGAGCAGGTGCTGTTGATCAAGGTCACCCGGCTGGCCGGGGAGGATGGGCAGACCACCGGATTCGCCCTGGTGTTCTACGACGTCACGCAACTCGTGGTGCAGGGGGAGGCGCCGGCCGGAGCGACCCCGGCGAGCCCCCCGGGCCCGGGGGAAAAGCGTCAGCTCGCGCGCATTCCGCTGGTGGCCAACCATCGGGTCACTTTCGTCGACACCGCGCAGGTGCTGTTTCTCGAGTCCCAGGCGCATTACACGCGGGTGCTGACCACCAGCGGCTTCCAGTTCTGCAACCTGAGCATCGGCGATCTCGAGGCGCGCCTGGATGCGCAGCGTTTCGTGCGCGTGCATCGCTGCTTCATCGTCAATCTCGACGCGGTGCTCGAACTGGGGCGCCGCGAGGGCAAGGTGCAGTTGCGCATGCGCGGCGAGCCGGCGACCTGGGTGCCGGTGTCGCGCGCGGAGGTCGCGCGTCTGCGTTCGCTGCTGGGGGTGCAGCGAATGGCCTGAGCCGCGGGGCGGGGCGCCCCGCAGCGCGTCGGATCAGGACTTTCCCGGATTGCCGTGGCGGCGCGCGCTGATCGCTGCGGCTGATGCGCTTCTGTGTGCATTTCGTGCACATCTCCGTGCATTTGGTGCTGAAGAGCGCCAAGTTATTGATAAAGTGCAAAAAAATTCGTGGATCCGTATAGTTTGTCGGTCCTAGACAAACTCGGAGACACCCATGATTCCACCGCGTTTCGAGTACCACGCGCCGCGCTCCGTGGACGAGGCGATCGCGTTGCTCAGCAGCCTGGGAGGCGACGCGAAACTGCTGGCCGGCGGCCACAGCCTGCTGC
>JAJZUV010000026.1 GCA_021848345.1 Pseudomonadota bacterium
GGGGGTGGGGGTGGGAGCGGCAGGCGGGGTCCGCGGGCGGACGGTGTGGCGGGTGGCGAGCAGCGCAGGGCGGCAGGCGGCGCGCGCAGCGCGCTTCCAACCTCATGCTCGCGGCAGCTGTGTGAGCGCAGCGCGCAGCGCGGAGCGAGTTCTGCCGCACGCCTGCTGACCGAGCAGCGCAAGCGCAGTCGGACCCGAAGGGGCCGACCACCCGGTTCACCGGCCGCCCGCGGGCCCCGCCTGCCGCTCGCGCGGGGGCGCCGTCACCCAATGCCTTGTAGGAGGAGGTCGACGGTCTGGGTGACCCACTGGTCGCAGTCGGATTCGGACATGGCGTCGCCGATGCCCATGGCGCGCAGCTGGGGCAGCGAGACCAGCATCTGCAGAAATTGCTGGGAGGCGAATTCGGCCTGGGCGGGCGCGAGCTGCGGCAGGTGCCGGCGCATGGTCTCGACCAGGGTGCGCACGGCCTGGGCGCGGCCTCCGGACAGCGCGACAGCGCGCAGCAGGTCCGGGAAACGATGGGATTCGCCGACGATCAGGCGGTACAGCGCGAGCACCTGGGGCGACAGCGCGGCGCGCAGCGTGTGGGTGCCGAACTCGTGCAGGGACTGGCGCAGCGCTTCGACGCCTTCGGCCTGCTGCTCCGGCGCCTGTCCGGGCTGGGCCGGGCGCGGCGCCAGCGGCGGGCGCGCGCGTTCGACCACGCGTGCCACCACGGCCTGCACCAGCGCGGCCTTGTCGGCGAAGCGATGGTAGAAGGTGCGCTTGGAAACTCCGGCGCGCGCGGCCACGGCCTCGATGCTGGTGGCGCCGTAGCCCTGTTCGAGCATCAGTTCCATCGCGGCATCGAGGATGCGTTCGCCCAGCTGGGCGGCGGCCTCGCGGGAGGGCCGGCCGCCGCGCGAGGCGGTCGGCGCGGCGTCAGCGGCTTGCATCAGCGGTCGTCGTCGCGGCGCCAGGCGTCACGATGCCAGCCTCGGTGCCAGCCCTCGCCACGGCCGTAATACACCGGGGCCGGGCGGTAGACGTAGGTGGGGGCCGGCGCGTAGACGTAGGCGGGCGGCGGGGGCGGGGGCGCGTACACCACGGGGGGCGGCGCGTAGGCCACCGGGGGCGCGGCGTAGACCGGGGCCGGCGCCACCACCTGGCCCTGGCCGAAGATATACGGGGCGGCGATCGCCGCGGCAGCCAGGCCGACGATGGCCGCGGCCGGGCCGAAACCGTCGTGGTCGTGGTGGTAGCCGTCGGCCCAGGCCGGAGCGGCGGTACCCAGACCCAGCGCGACGCCGGCGATCAGGGCGATGCGGGAAATGCGCGGTGCGTTCATGATGCTGCTCTCCTGGCTGCGACCGGCCGGTTCGACCGATCCATGAGTTGCACTGTAGACGCCGATTTAACGCAACGCAACCGTACCGTTTCGTTTATGTGAAAAAAAATGTAACTTCACTCCGAGATCCACACCGGCAGGGCCGGCGTGGATCGGCCCCGGCTCAGCCCGGATCCCGCAGCGGCGGCAGGCCGCCGCAGGAGGCAGCGACCCAATGCGCCTGCGCCTGGCCCGACACCGGGCCCTGTGCTCCGCTCACCTCGTAGGCCGAGTTGTAGGCGGTGGGAGACGCGATGTGCAGCGTGCCGTGCCCGTCCGCCGACGGCGCCGTGCAGGCGTAGTGGAAACTCCAGTCCGCCGCGTCGGGGTGTTTCCAGCTCACGTTGCAGTGTCCCGCCAGGTGCAGCGGCGGATGACCGGCGGCCACGGACTTCGCGTCCAGGCAGATCTGCAGCCCGTCGTGGGAGTCCAGGCGCATGCCCTGCTGGCGCAGCTGGGCCTCGATCTGCGGCCGCGCCGACGGCGGCATGGCGCTGAGCATCTGCGCCAGGTTCATCTCCGGACCGTTTCCGCGGCGGCTTTGCAGGGCATAGTCCCAGAGGCCGGGTCGCAGGGCCTGCGGGGAGGCGGCGAAGGCGGCGCGGCCGCCCAGGGGCAGCAAGGCGCCCAGCAGGGCGGCGGCCAGGGCTGTGGGCCGGACAAGGCGCGAAACGAGCGGCATGCGAGGATCCTCGGGAATTTCAACGGCCTGCCAGTGTCCTCTCATGGGCACGACAGGACATCGGGAGCAGCGCGAAGCTTAGCAGCCGCACGCCCGCTGCCCGAACGGGGGACCGGGCGCCGCTACACTTGCGCCATGGACTATCCGCATCCCATCCTGGCCCGCGAGGGCTGGCCTTTCATCGCCGGCGTGCTGGCGGCTTCCGTGCTGGCGTGGGTATTCGCCGGCTTCGCCTGGTCGATTCCCCTGTGGGTCGTATCGGCGTTCGTGATCCAGTTCTTCCGGGATCCGCCGCGCCCCATTCCCGCCGACCCGCTGGCGGTGCTGTCGCCCGCGGATGGCCGCATCGTCTCGCTCGGGCGCGCGCAGGACCCGTACGCCCAGCGCGAGGCCCTGCGCATCAGCGTGTTCATGAACGTGTTCAACGTGCACTCCAACCGATCCCCGGTGGACGGCGAGGTGACGTCGGTGAACTATTTCCCCGGGCGTTTTTTCAACGCCGACCTGGACAAGGCCTCGCTGGAAAACGAGCGCAACGCGGTGGTCATGCGTTGCGACTCGCGCACCGTGACGGTCGTGCAGGTGGCCGGGCTGATCGCGCGGCGCGTGCTGTGCTACGTGGCGCCGGGCCAGAGCCTGCGCCGCGGCGAGCGCTTCGGCTTCATCCGCTTCGGCTCGCGCGTGGACCTGTACCTGCCGCTGGACGCGCGGGCGCTGGTGTCCATCGGCGACAAGGTGCACGCCAGCAGCACGGTGCTGGCCGAGTTCGCGCCGCCGGCGCAGGCCCTCTGAGGAATCCGCGATGGCACGCAATGTGAGCCGCTTTCCCGACGGCCGCGCCAAGGCGCGCTTGCGCGCCCCGACCGACGAGGATCCGGGCCTGGACCCCGGACTTCCCGACCCCAGCGAGGATCTCGGCCACGGGGGGCGCCGCCGCCGCGGCATCTATCTGCTGCCCAATTCCTTCACGGCCGCCGCCTTGTTCGCCGGGTTCTACGCCGTGGTGATGGCCATGGCCCAGGATTACGAGCGCGCGGCCGTGGCCATCTTCGGCGCCATGGTGCTGGACAGCCTGGACGGGCGCGTGGCCCGCATGACCCATACCCAGAGCGAGTTCGGCGCGCAGTTCGACTCCCTGGCCGACATGGTGTCCTTCGGCGCGGCCCCCGCGCTGATCATGTACCAGTGGTCGCTGCACGGCCTGGGCAAACTGGGCTGGCTGGCCGCCTTCGTCTACTGCGCGGGCGCGGCGCTGCGCCTGGCACGGTTCAACACCAACATCGGCGTGGTGGACAAGAGCTACTTCCAGGGCCTGCCCAGTCCGGCCGCCGCGGCGCTGGTGGCCGGGTTCATCTGGGTGCTGGCCGATTCGCAGGTCAGCGGCACGCGCATCGAATGGGGGGCCTTCGCGGTCACCGCCTTCGCCGGCATGAGCATGGTCACCAACGTGCCTTTCTACAGCTTCAAGGCCGTCAGCCTGAGGCGCAGCGTGCCGTTCATCACCCTGTTCCTGATCGTGCTGCTCATCGGGCTCATCGCCTACCGGCCGCCGCTGGTGCTGTTCGGCCTGTTCTGCGCCTACGCGCTGTCGGGTTACGGGCTGTACGCCTGGCGCAAGCTGCAGGGTCGTTCGGTGAGCGTGATCTCCACCTCCACCGACGAGCCCGACGAACGAGGCCTGCACGGCTGAGGCGACCGGCGCGGCTGCCGGTCGCCCCCGCTCAGGCCTTGCCGAGCAGGAAATCGGCGGCCATTTCGCCGATCATCATCGCCGGCGCATTGGTGTTGCCCCCGATCAGCGTGGGCATGATCGAGGCATCCGCCACGCGCAGCGCGTCGACGCCGCGCACGCGCAGCCGGCTGTCGACCACCGCCATGTCGTCGTTGCCCATGCGGCAGGTACCCACCGGGTGGTAGATGGTCTCGGCGTGGGCGCGGATGTAGGCATCCAGCGCGACGTCGTCGTCGCCCACGGCGGCGCCCGGAGCCAGTTCCACGCCGCCATGGCGACCCCAGGCCGGCGATGCGAGCAGCCTGCGCGCCAGGCGCAGCCCGGCGCGCAGCACCGGCAGGTCCTCCGGGTGGCCGAGGTAGCCCGGATTGATGCGCGGCGCCTGCAGCGCGTCGTGCGAGCGCAGGCTGACGCGGCCGCGACTGGCCGGGCGCAAGGCGCATACGTGCAAGGTGGCGCCATAGCCCCAGACCAGCCGACGCCCGTGGTCGCGCAGCAGCGAGGGCAGGAAATGCAACTGCAGGTCGGGGCGGTCCAGGCCGGGGCGCGAGCGCGCGAAACCGCCGGCCTCGGCGGCGTTGCTGCTGAACAGCCCGTCGTGCCGCCGGGCGTAGGTCCAGGCGGCGCCGAGCAGGCGCGGCAGCATGCGTGGGCCCACGCCCACCGAGGCGTGCGAATGCTCGCGCATGCTGGCGGTCACGTCCAGGTGATCCTGCAGGTTGCGCCCGACCCCGGGCAACTCGAGCACGGTCTGGATGCCCAGCGCGCTCAGCACCGGCGCCTCGCCGAGTCCGGACAGCAGCAGCAACTGGGGCGAGTGCACCGCGCCCGCGCACAACAACACCTCCGCGCGCGCGCGCAGCCGCCGCAGCCCCTGCGCGCTCCTGTACTCCACGCCCACCGCGCGCCGGCCCTCGAACAGGATGCGGGTGACATGGCAGCCGGTGCGGATGTGCAGGTTGCCGCGGCGCCGCGCGGGGTCGAGGAAGGCGCGCGCGCTGCTCCAGCGCCGTCCCTGCCACTGGGTGACCTGGTACAGGCCGCAGCCCTGCGGATCGTCGGCATCGTGGAAGTCCTGTCGTCGCGGAAGGCCGCAGGCGGCGGCCGCGTCGACGAAGGCAAGGCTCAGCGGGTTGGGGCTGCGCAAGTCCGATACGTGCAGCGCGCCGGTGCCGCCGTGCGCGGACGAGGCGCCGTGCTGCTGGCGCTCATGGCGCAGGAAGCGCGGCAGCACGTCGCTCCAGGCCCAGCCCGGATTGCCGGCCGCGGCCCAGTCGTCGTAGTCGCGCGGGTGGCCGCGCATGTAGATCATCGCGTTGATCGAGCTGCTGCCGCCCAGCACCTTGCCGCGCGGCCAGTACAGCTGGCGCCCGCCGAGTTCCGGCTGCGCCTCGGTCTGCAGGTACCAGTTGTGTCGCCTTCCGCGAAGCAGTCCGACAATGCCCATGGGCGTGTCGATCAGCGGCGATGCATGCTCGCCGCCCGCCTCGAACAGGCAGACGCTCGTGTCGGCGCGCTCGCTGAGCCGGTTGGCCAGCACGCAGCCGGCGGAGCCGGCGCCCACGATGATGTAGTCGGTCTGCTCGCCGGCAGTTGTCGCCATCGTCTTCTCCCCTCGGCCACGCGGCCTGCGACGCATGGTACGCAAGCCGCGCGAGCGGCCGAGGGGGCGGCGTCAACCGAACAGTTTCCCGGCGATGCCCGCGACGTGACGGCCCTGGTAGCGCGCGATGGCCAGTTCATTGGCGCTGGGGCTGCGGCTGCCGTCGCCCTTGCTCAGCGTGGTCGCGCCGTAGGGGGTGCCGCCGCTGATCTCGTCCATGTTGGTGAGTTGGGCGCAGGCATAGGGCACGCCGACCACCACCATGCCGTGGTGGAACAGGGTGGTGTGAAACGAGGTGATCGTGGTTTCCTGCCCGCCGTGCTGCGTGGCCGTGCTGGCGAACACGCTGCCCACCTTGCCCACCAGCTTGCCCTGTTGCCACAGCGCGCCGGTCTGATCCAGGAAATTGCGCATCTGCCCGCACATGTTGCCGAAGCGGGTCGGTGTGCCGAACAGGATGGCGTCGTAGTTGCCCAGTTCCTCCGGCGTAGCCACCGGCGCTTCCTGCTGGGTCTTGGCGTGGATCGCGGCCAGGGTGTCGGCGGGCATGGTCTCGGGCACGCGCTTGACACTCACCTCCGCGCCGGCGACCTCGCGCGCTCCGGCGGCGACTTCCTGCGCCATGCGCTCCACATGACCCCAGGTGCTGTAGTAGAGAACCAGAATCTTCGCCATCGTCTGCTCCTTGCGTGAATCGACTGGAAAACACGATGATGCAGCGTACGGCATGCGGGTTTCGTATGCTTTCGTAACAAGGCTCCCCGCGGCCGGGGGGGCGTGGATTCAGCGCGAAGAGGGGGCGGGCGTGGCGTCGGCGCGAAGCGCCGCGGCCTGTCGCAGCGCGATCGGCAGGGCCACCGCGGCCATCGCCGCGTAGCCGGCGTCCGACGGGTGCAGATGGTCGCCGCTGTCCAGTCGCGGCAGCATGCGCGCGGGGTCCCGCGGGTCGCGCAGCGCGGCGTCGAAGTCCAGCACGCCGTCGAAGTTCCGCTGCGAGCGGATCCACGCGTTGAGCCGCCCGCGCAGCGCCTCTTGCGGCGCCGGCAGGCGCGCGGGGGTCAGCGTGCCGACGTAGGCTTTCAGGCCGCGGGCGTGGGCCTGGCGCGCCAGTTCGGTCAGCCCCTGCTCGAGCATGGCCGCGTCCACGCGCAGATGCGGTGCGTCGCAATCCAGTCCGCGGCGCTGCGGCGTGTGGGCGAAATCGATGTCGTTGATGCCGATCAGCACCACCACCGCGCGTGCGGAGGCCACCGACAGCGCATCGCGGTCGAAGCGCTGCAGCAGCGGCGGCCCCCAGCAGGCCGAGTCCGACAGCAGGCGCCCGCCGCTGATGCCCGCGTTCACCACCGACACGTCGCGCACACCCTCGGCGCGCAGGCGCGCGCTCAGTTGCTGGGGCCAGCTGCGCTGCGCGTTCAGCGTGGAGCGCATGCCGTCGGTGATCGAATCGCCGATGGCCACCAGCGCGACCGAGGGCCGCCGCGGGCGCACGTCGACGCGATCCAGCCAGAGGTAGGAGGTGATGCGCGTCGGAAAGTCCGCGCCGCGCGGATCGTCCACGTGATCGCCGGGGCCGGAGATGAACTGCACCTGGCTGCCCAGCCGGTGCCAGGTGCCGGGCAGCGTGGACTCGCGCAGGTACAGGCTGAGCGCGATGGCACGCCCGGCTCGCAGCGGCCAACGCAGCGGGTCGCTCCAGACCTCGGCGTGGGGAGGAATCGCGACTTGCGCGCTTCCGCCGAATCGCAGCGCGGCGGGAGCGGGGCGGTCAGCCGCGCCCTGGACCCGCGGCCCCGCGTCGATCGCGCCGTCCGCGCCCGCGACGGCCACGCCGGCGCGCGCGATGCGCAGCCACTGCGTGCCCCATCGGTTGCTGATGCGCACCCGCAGTTCGGTGCCCGAGATCTCGGGCACCAGCACCATGCGCAGGGTCCGATCCTGCAACGCGGCGGCCTTGCGAAAACCCGGCACGCCCGGCCCCTGCGGAATCGACTGCGGTGCCGCCTCCCAGGCCGTCACCCAGGGCAGCGCCTCGGCGCAGGCCACGCGTACCAGGCCCAGGCACAGCAGGCTCGCCAGCGCGAGCGAGAAGCGCCGCCAGCGCCGGGCTGCGCGGGCTTCGATGCGCGGGGCGGCGCAGGGAGCGGGTTGTCGGGACATGCGCATCGGGACATGTGCGTCGGGTGCAATGCGCCGATTGTCGCATCGGGGCCTGGTTCACCAGCAGTCCGGCACGCTTGCCTGGTGCCTGCCGAGATGGTCGATGCGCAGGCTGCCGCAGACGTCGCCGCGCTGTCTGCCCTCCGGCTCGGCCACGATGTCGTAGCCGGCGGATTGATCGGGTGTCGCATCCCGCACGCTCAGGCGCAGGCGGTACCAGGCCCGATGCCCGTCGGGCCACGCGGCCTGGTCGTCCGGCGTGCGCGCGCGGCCGAGCTCGGCCAGGGAGCGTGCGTAGCGTCCTTGCCGGGCCTGGTACCGCTCCTGAAGCAAGGCCAGTTCGAGCAGCGCCGCGGTGGCGCAGGCGCGCCGGCCTCGTTGCAGCGCGCGCTCGAGAGGTGTCAGCGCCTGCAGGGCAAGCAGCGCGACCACCAGCAGCGTCACCACCAGCTCCGGCAGGCTCCATCCCTGCCCGCGAGCGGGAGCCGGGTGACGTGGGGGCCGGGGTTTCACCGCAGCACGCGCCAGGCGCGAACATCGAAGCGCGGCCCGGGGCGGCTCGCGGCACCGGCCTGCAGGTCGAACTGCAGCAGCGCGCCCGCAGGGCCGCCCGACCATGCGCTCAGGCGCAAGGCGCCGGGCAACCCGGGCGGGGGCGCCGCGCCGGGCGCGGCGGGCGGGTCGCGCCATGCTCCCCCCCGCGGCTCGGGCTGCGCCAGGGCCTGCACGTGAAAGGCGCAGGCCTGCGCGCACAGCCGGGCCGGGGCGGGCGCCAGGGTCCAGGCGGCATCGCCCGGCGTGACGGGGGCTTGCGCGCATGCGCGCGGTGCCCCGGCTGCGCGCGCGCCCGTGCCGGCGCAGACCTGCACGGGCAGATGCATACCCTGCGCGTCCACCCAGGCCTGCGCGGCGCGCAACGCACCCCAGGCGTCCTCGCGGGCCTGCAGCCGCGCGTGCTCCCAGCCAGCGGCGCGCCATTGCAGCACGGCGCCGCGCTGCGCGGCGGCCATGGCCAGGGCCAGCAGCACGAGCAGCAGCAAGGTGCCGGGCAGCGCCAGGCCGCGTTGGGGCGCCGCGCACCGGTTCATCGCGGCAGGCTCCGCAACAACGGCAGCGCGACCCAGGACTGCGCGACGGCCGCTGGCGCCAGGCTCGGCGCCGCCGAGGTCATGCGCAGGCGCGCGCGCATCAACACCACGCGGTTCCAGTCCAGGACCTGCGCCGCCCGCACCCGCCGCAGCCGGGGCGCGCAGGAGGGGGTCGAGGAGGCGCAGGCGCCGTCGCGCAATTCGACGAATTCGAGTTCCCAGGCGCCGAGTCCGTCCACCACGGGTTGCGGGGCATGGCCGTCCAGCGCGCAGCGCAGCGTGCCGGCCGAGTCGATGTCCAGCCGGTAGCGATGGGTGCTGCCGGCGGCTGGCGCGGCCTCGCCGCAGGCGCCCGGCGCACCGTCGGCCACGAAACTCGCCTCGAGGACCTCGCCCTGCGGGCCGGGTCGTGCCTCCAGCGGCAGGCTCTGCGGGGGGCGGCCGCGTGGGGGCCGGGAGTCGGCCGCGCCGGATGGCCGGCGCGAGGCCTCGGCCACCGCGCGCAGCAACTGCTGCGCCATGGCCTCGCTCTCCTGGCGGCGCAGCAACAGGCGCTGGGTGTGCAAGGTCTGGTGGGCGCTTGCCACGACGTCCAGCAGCGCCTGCAGTACCAGCAGTCCGAGGCCCAGCCCGAGCAGGCAGCCCGGAAGGCTGGAGCCGCGCGTGCGCGCGCCGCGTCTCATGGTTGCAGGCGCCATTGCAGCAGCGTGGCGTCGCGCGCCGCGGCCGGGGCCAGGCGCAGGCGCAGCGTGCAGCCGCCCGGCCATGGCGGCGCCGGCGCGGGGCTGGGCGGGGGGCGGCAATCCAGTTCGGCGCGAGCGCCGGGCAGACGCGCTGCCGCCAGTTCGCTCCAAAGGCGCAGGTCCTCGTCGGCCATCTGGGCGGGCGTGCAGTCGGCGTCGAGGCAGTCGAAGCCGGGATGGCGCGGAGCCGGCAGCAGGGCGCGGTGCAGTCCGCGCGCCACCGGGTCGGCGCCGTAGTCGTGCTGCGCATGCAATGCGGCGGCCAGCGCCGCCACCGCGTGCGCGGCATCCTGGCGCGCGCGGGCGTCCGCGAGTTCGCGCGCGGTGAGTGCCGGCAGACGCAGCCAGGCCAGCACGCCCAGGCCGAGCACCAGACAGGCGACCAGGGCCTCGACCAGCGTGCTGCCGCGCCGCATGCCGCGCCGCATGCCGCTTCGTGGCGTGACGGGAAGGGCGGGGCGGTGCATCACGAGACTCGCAATCGACGACGGGGGGCCGATTGTGCTCGCGGCGGACGCGGGCGTGGAGCAAGGCCCCAGCCCCGGCTGGGAGATGCCCGCCGCGGCGCGGCGAACCTTCTTCGGGGCGCGGCCCCTCAGTCCTCGAAGACTACGGCGCGCGCGGTCAGCACCAGCACGGGCCCGAGGATCAAGCCGACCATGCCGAACATCGCCAGGCCCCCGAAAATCGCCAGCAGCACCAGAAGGAAAGGCGCATGGCCGGCGGCGCCGATCAGCTTGGGTTTGACCAGGATGTCACCCGACAACATGATCACGTGGCCGACGGTCAGCACGGCCAGTCCCGGCAGCAGGTGGCCCTGCGCGGCCAGCAGCGCGGCGGCCGATACCAGCGCCACGCCGGTTCCCCCGGGGATCACCGACAGCATGCCCACGGCGACGCTCCAGGCGTACCAGCGCGGCATGCCGGCCAGGCCGAACATGGGCAGGGCCAGCAGGGTGTCCCACACGGCGAGGCCCAGCATGCCGATGATGGTCGCCTGGGTGGCGCGCAGCCCATGGTGCTCGACGCGTTCGGCCAGCGGCGCGGAGACCACGCGCAGCAGACTGCTGCGCAGGCCGTGCGCGACATGCTCGCGTTTCCACAGCACGGCCCACAGGATGGCCAGGCTGAGCAGCGCATGCATCAGCAGCGCCAGGACGTGTTCGCCCACCAGTCGCAGTTCGGTGGCGTGGCGCTGCAGCAGCAAGGCGGGCTGGTTGTCGGCCAGCCAGGCACGCACGGCATCCTGGTGGGCGGCCGCCAGCGGGCCCACCCAGGGGGCGTCGATCGCGGCGCGGGTGAGGGCGTCGATGTCCAGCCGGGTTTGCGCCAACCGGGGCAGCGCCGGGGCCAGCAGGGCCGCCATGGCCCCCAGCGGCAGTGCCGCCAGCAGGGTCCAGCCGAGGGTCACGATGGTGGCGGCCAGCCAGGCCGGCATGCGTCGCTCCAGGCGCAACTGGATGGGCAGGCTGGCGGCCGCCAGCGCTAGCGCCGCCACGATGGGCACCGCGAAGGGCACGAAGGGCAGCAGGCCCAGGCCGGCGAGCACGGCGAGGAACCAGGGGTCGAGGCGGCGGTTCAAGGTAGGGGCGAGGGCGCGTAGGCGCGTCGGTGGCCGACGCGCCGCACATGGTAGGGCAGCGGGGCATCCGGGAAAGCCCCAGGTCAAAACCGGGGCATTTGTAGCGAAACGTAAGCGGTCGGTCAGGTAACGTCGAGACACTCACGTAGAGTTTGGTTACATACGAGGAGACCCGAGATGACCGACCCGTTGGTGCAAAAAATCCAGAGCCATCCCGGCTACCGCGAGCTGCGGCGCCGGCGCAACTCGCTGGGAATCACCCTGACCCTGCTGATGCTGCTCGTGTACTACGGGTACATCGCGCTCATCGCCTTCGACAAGGCCTTCCTGAGCCGGCCCATCGGCGCCGGCGTGACCACCCTGGGCGTGCCCGTGGGCATGGCCGTGATCGTGTTCACCATCGTCATCACGGCGGTATACGTGCGCCGCGCGAACCGCGAGTTCGACGCACTCAACGAATCCATCCTCAAGGACGTGTCCAAGTGAACAAGCTCCTGCAAGCTTCGATCGCCGGGGGCCTGGCGCTGGCTGCCGGCGCGGCCCGTGCCGCCGGCCCCGCCGCCGGCGAGACCACTCGCCAGGGCACCAACCTGACCGCGATCGTCATGTTCGCGGTGTTCGTGGCCGCTTCGCTGTGGATCACCAAATGGGCCGCGTCGCGCACCCGCTCGGCGGCCGACTTCTACACGGCGGGAGGCGGTATCACGGGTTTCCAGAACGGCCTGGCCATCGCCGGGGACTACATGTCCGCGGCCTCCTTCCTGGGCATCTCCGCCGCGGTCATGACCAGCGGCTACGACGGGCTGATCTATTCCATCGGCTTTCTCGTGGGCTGGCCGATCATCACCTTCCTGATGGCCGAGCGCCTGCGCAACCTGGGGCGCTTCACCTTCGCCGACGTGGCCGGCTACCGCTTCCGCCAGGGCCCCATCCGCGCCTTCGCGGCCTCGGGCACGCTGATCGTGGTGGCCTTCTACCTCATCGCCCAGATGGTCGGAGCCGGGTCCCTGATCAAGCTGCTGTTCGGCCTGGACTACTGGGTGGCCGTGGTGCTGGTGGGGGTGCTGATGATGGTCTACGTGCTGTTCGGCGGCATGACCGCGACGACCTGGGTGCAGATCGTCAAGGCCTGCCTGCTGCTGGCCGGCGTGACCTTCATGGCCCTGATGGTGCTGGCCCAGTACGGCTTCAGCCCCGAGGCGTTGTTCGCCAAGGCCGTGCAGGTCAAGGCGGCCGTGGCCGCCTCCGCCGGCAAGAGCCCCGAGCAGGCGCATGCGGCCGGGCTGGCGGTGATGAACCCGGGCGGCTTCGTGAAGGACCCGATCTCCGCCATTTCCTTCGGCATGGCGCTGATGTTCGGGACCGCGGGTCTGCCGCACATCCTGATGCGCTTCTTCACCGTTCCCGACGCGCGCCAGGCGCGCAAGTCGGTGCTCTGGGCCACCACCTGGATCGGCTATTTCTACGTGCTGATCTTCATCATCGGCTTCGGCGCCATCGCGCTGGTGCTCACCGATCCGACGGTGGCCGACGTGGCCAAGGGGGTGATCCGCGGCGGCGCGGGCAACGCCAACATGGCCGCCGTGCTGGTGGCCAAGGCGGTCGGTGGCAACGTGTTCTACGGCTTCATCTCGGCCGTGGCCTTCGCCACCATCCTGGCCGTGGTCGCCGGGCTCACGCTGTCCGGGGCGTCGGCCGTGTCGCACGACATCTACGCCACGCTGCTGCGTGGCGGCAAGGCCGACAGCGCCTCGGAGCTGAAGGTCTCGCGCATCACCACCGTCGTGCTGGGCCTGGTCGCTGTGCTGCTGGGCATCGTGTTCCAGAAGCAGAACGTCGCCTTCATGGTGTCCCTGGCCTTCGCGGTGGCCGCATCGGCCAACTTCCCGGTGCTGTTCCTGTCGGTGCTGTGGAAGGACTGCACCACCCGCGGCGCGGTGATCGGCGGCTTCCTGGGACTGGTGTCCTCGGTCGCGCTGACCATCGTGTCGCCGTCGGTGTGGGAGGCGACCCTGGGCTTCCCGAAGGGCTCGGCGCTGTTCCCCTATGCCTCGCCGGCCTTGTTCTCGATGACCATCGCCTTCGTCGGCATCTGGGTGTTCTCGCTGCTCGACCGCAGCGCTGGCGCGCAGGCCGAGCGCGAGGCCTTCGCCGCGCAGCAGGTGCGCTCGGAGACCGGACTGGGCGCCGAGGCCGCCTCGGGCCACTGAGGCCAGGCCGCGCGGCGGGCCGACGCCCGCCGCGCGGAGTTCCCCGCGCCCTTGTGCGCACGCGCCATGCCCAACGCCTTCGACTTCACCGCTTCGCCTTTCGACTGCCTGAGTCCGCAGGAGCGTGAGCGCGTGCGCGAAGTGGTGGACGTGGCCTATTTCGCGCAGGGGCGCACCATTCTGGACGTGGGCGCCGTGCCCGCGCAGTTGTACGTGGTGATGAAGGGCGTGGTGGCGCAGCACGAGGGCGAGCAGGTGGTGGCCACCTACGGCCCGCAGGACAGTTTCGACGCGCGCGCCTTGATGGCCGGACGCAGCAGCAGCCGCTTCGTGGCGCGCGAGGAAGTGCTCGCCTACGAGTTGCCGCGCGAGGCGGTGATGGAACTCATCGGTTCCAACGCGGCCTTCGGCGCCTTGCTGTTCGCCGAACTCAGCGACAAGCTGGGCGCGCTGGCCGAACTGCGCGGGCGCCACGAACTGCAGGCCCTGGGCATGGCCCGCGTGGTCGACGCGTTCGTGCGCCCGGTGCGGGTGCTCGATGCCGCCACCGACATCGTCGCGGTCGCCGGCATTTTCCAGGCCGAGCACGTGTCCAGCGTGCTGGTGCGCGAATCGGAGCAGCCGGGCGCGCGCCTGGGCATTTTCACCCGGGCCTCGTTGCAGAGGGCGATTCTGGACGGCACGCCGCCGGCGCGCCTGCCCGCCGCGCGCTTCGCCACCTTCGATCTGCTCACCACGACGCCCGAGGAGCCGATCGGCGAGGCCCTGGCGCGCATGCTGCGCGGACGGGTGCACCGCCTCGTGGTGCTGCGCGCGGGCGAGGTCCAGGGCGTGCTGGAGGCGCTGGACCTGTTCAGCTTCCTGGCCAACCACTCCTACCTGATCACGGTGCAGATCGACATGGCGCAGGACCTGGGCGCGCTGGCCGACGCCGCATCCAAGATCACGCGCATGGTGTCGCTGCTGCACCGGGGCGGCACGCGCATCGGGCTCATCGCCGGCCTGGTCACGGAACTCAACACCCGCTTGTTCCAGCGCGCCTGGAGCCTGATCGCGCCGCCCGAGCTGGTGGCCAACAGCTGCCTGTTCGTGATGGGCAGCGAAGGCCGCGGCGAGCAGATCCTGAAGACCGACCAGGACAACGGACTGGTGCTGCGCGACGGCTACCAGGCGCCGCCGGACCTGCCCGAGCTCGCCACGCGCTTCGTGGCCGCGCTCGCCGACTTCGGTTACCCCCCCTGTCCCGGCGGGGTGATGCTGGACCGCCCGCGCTGGCGCATGAGCAGCGCGGAGTTCGCCGCGACCTTGCGCGCCTGGCTGCACGAGCGCGGACCCGAGCAGGTGATGGACCTGGCCATCTTCCTCGACGCGCGCGCGGTCTGCGGCGACGCGCGGCTGCTGCGCGAACTGCGCGAACGCGTGTTGCACGAGGCTCCCGGCGACGACATGCTGCTTGCCCGCTTCGCCTCGG
Organism: Pseudomonadota bacterium; assembly: GCA_021848345.1. Classification (GTDB taxonomy): domain Bacteria; phylum Pseudomonadota; class Gammaproteobacteria; order Burkholderiales; family Burkholderiaceae_C; genus Thiomonas_A. The sequence continues at coordinate 14,641 of JAJZUV010000026.1, forward strand.
CCGTCGATGCCTTCGGCGCCGGCACCGCCTGGTGGGCCCGACTGCTCGGCGATGCGAACCAGGCCATCGATCTGAAGAAGGAGGGCATGTTCGCCCTGGTCCACGGTGTGCGCAGCCTGGCGCTGGCGGCCGGCATCGCCGGCAGCGGCACCGAGGAACGCATCGCGGCCCTGGCCGCGCAGGGACTGCTGGGACACGTGGAGGCGGACGAGTTGCTGCAGGCGCTGCACGTGCTGATGGAACTGCGCCTGCAGGCCGGGCTGGATCAGATCGAGCGACGCCAGGCGGTGACCGGGCTGCTGGATCCTCGCCAACTGGGCTCGCTGGAACGCAGCCTGCTGAAGGACGCGCTGGGCGTGGTCAAGCGCTTCCGGGGCATGCTGCACCGGCGCTTCCAGCTCGACCGGCTGTGAGCGAGGGCCTCCGCCATGCAAGGCCTCGGTGCGCGGTTGCTGGGAGCCTGGCGCAGGCGCCGGGGCCTGCGCCGGCTGCGCGACCCCGCCTATCGCTTCCTGTTCGACCCGCCCCCGCCGCGCGAATGGGTGGCGCTGGATTGCGAGACCACCGGGCTCGACCCGCGACGCGACGAAATCATCGCCGTGGCGGCGGTGCGCATCGTCGACCATCGCATCCTGAGCAGCCAGCGCCTGCAACTGCTGGTGCGCCCGCGCGGCGAGCCGGGCGACAGCGCGCGCGTGCACGGCCTGCGAGGGCGCGACCTGGCGGACGGCCTGCCGGTGCGCGAGGCGCTGGACAGACTGCTGCGCTTCGTCGGCAGTCGTCCGCTGGTGGGCTACTACCTGGAATTCGACGTCGCGATGATCGAGCGCGAACTGCGGCCCTGGCTGGGCATCGGGCTACCCCAGCAGCGCATCGAGGTCTCCGCGCTGTACCACGACCACAAGCTGCGCCAGTTGCCGGACTGGGCGCGCCAGGGCAACGTGCGCATCGACCTGCGCCTGCAAGGCATGATGCGCGATCTGGACCTGCCTCCACGCGATGCGCATGACCCCTTCAACGATGCCGAGATGGCGGCCATGGCCTTCCTGAAGCTGCGCGCGCTGAACGCACGTGGCGAGCCTTAGCTTGAGCGCTCCGCGGCTCGATGTGCTTCAAGGGGCCGTCGGCGGATTTCCGGGCTTCCCGCGCAAGATCAACCACGCGTTCCTCCAGACAAAGGCTTGGGTCCGCATGGGCAGATCCATGGGAACGCGCGAAAGGAAAGCGGGGCGCATGTCCGCGCCGGGGCGCGCCGGTTGACGAGCGCCGCCGGGCAGGACGCTGGAGTTCGGCTCAGGGCCTTCGGCCGCTCATCAAATGCATCACCAGGCTGATCACGAAGCCGACGACCGCGATGAAGAAAATCAGTTTCGCGATTCCCACCGCAGCCGATGCGATCCCGAAAAACCCGAACACCGAGGCCACCAGTGCCACGACGAGAAATATCAGCACCCATCTCAGCATGAAAGACTCCTTGAAGGGTTTGAATTCCGTTGTGCCGGGTTTCAGTCTAAGGCCATCCGGGCTCGCGCCGGAGTCCTGACCGGGAGATCCCTGTCCCGACCGCTTGGACAACCCGGCCGTCTCCCGCATGCGCAAGCGCCGGGGGACGGCAAGGCCACCGCCGGGCGGAGTGGCGGCTACGTCGCGACGGGCGTGCCGTGCGCCGGCAGCAGGTCGGTGAACACGAATCCCTCCCGTTCCACCGTTTCGCCCACCCGCAGCGCCACCGGCCGGGCGAACATCGGGCCGTCGCAGGCGAAGCTGTGGAACTCGCCGAACTCGCCGCAGGGATCGACACCTTCCGGGAGATCCGCCAGGAAGGCGGCGTCGTACGTGCGCCCGGCGAAGCCGCGTGCGAGGCGCTTCGGGTCGATGCAGGTGATCACCGCCTTCAGCCCGCCGGCGATCATGGCGGCGGACAGATCGGCGGTGGGCGATCCCCACAGCGGGAACAGCGGCGCGATGCCGCTGCCCTGCAGTTGCTCCTCGCGGTAGCGCCGCACGTCGGTGAGGAACAGGTCTCCGAAAGCGAAGGCCTCGATGCCGTCGTCGCGAGCCTGCGCCACGAAGGCCTGCATGGCCCGCGCATATTCGGCATTGCTGCAGGGATGGGGAATCGGGATCAGCGACAGAGGCAAGCCGACGGCCGCCGCCTGGCGACGCAGCAGTTCGAGGCGCACGCCGTGCATCGCGACGCGCTCGAAGGCCGCGTTCACCGTGCAGAACAGCCCGGCCACCTCGACCCCCCGGTCCTGTCGGAGCACATGCAGCGCCCAGGCGCTGTCCTTGCCGCTGCTCCAGGAAAGCAGGGTCCTTCGGCTCATGGGCTGGGTCTTCCGCGCATGAGGCGATGGTACGCGGCGCGCGCCTCCCGGGGCAGGGTTGCGGCTCAGGAGGACTTGGCCTCGGCGATGCGCTGCTCGATGTGCTTCAACTGTTCGCTCGAGAGCACCTTCTCCGCCTGCGGGAAAAGGCCGTCTTCTTCCTCCTTCACGTGATGCTCCAGGTTTTCCTGCAAGACCGTGAGCTTGGCTTTCCAGTCCTCGTCCTTGAAATCCAGCGCGTCCAGTTCCTCCAGCAGCACATCCACCACGTGGTGCTCCTGATAAGCCTCGAGCGTGAGGTCATGGGTGGATTTCTTGGCCTCCAGGGGCGGATAAACAATGCTTTCTTCAATGCCTTCGTGGAGCTGCAGTTCCTTTTTCAGGGTATTCAGCAGATCCTGACGCCGCTTCTTGTCCGATGCACGGGTTTCGAGCAGTTCGTCGATGATTCCTTCGACCACCTTGTGGTCCTTGACCAGCAATGCAAAAGTCTCGGTGCGCATGAAAACTCCTTGGAAGGATGGCCCACGGGCGGCCGGGCGTGGGGCGCCGTCCGCGGCCATGGGCCTGGGAACTCGGGGGAACGGGGGCAGGGCGGCGGTGCGATCAAATTTTTCGCAAGGCCCACACGCTAAGCACCAGAGTGATTACGAAGCCGGCCGCGGCAATGTAGAAAATCCATTTCGCGATGTCGGTCGCCGCCGATGCGACGCCTCCAAATCCGAATACGGAGGCCACCAGCGCGACGATCAGAAATATCACCACCCATCTCAGCATGAAAAACTCCTTGAAGGGGTCGAGGGCGAATACGTTTTGTTGCAGTCTAGGGCGATCGCGGTAGGGACGGGATTTGTCGGCGAAACATCCCTGATTACCGTAGGGAGGCGCGACACCCAGGCACGGATGCGCAACTTCGGGGTGAACCTCTCCCGCCTGGCCCCCGGTGCGCAATCCGGGCTGCGCCATGCCCATGGTCGCCAGGACGAATTCCTCTACGTGCTGGAGGGCACTCCCACGCTGATCACCGATGCCGGGGAGGCCGAACTGGCGCCCGGCATGTGCGCCGGCTTCACGCCCGAAGCCGTGCTTTCCTCGTGCCCGGAGGGGGAATCAGTCGGCGTGCAACGTGTCGCCGATCTGCGGGGCGGCGGCGGAATGTGGCCCGTTCGTCGTGAGCCGCTCGCCTTACACGGAAATAGCATAAAGGCGATAAAACGAACCTATGGGCCGTGCAGATCCACCCGGCTGCCGAGCCCGAGCTTCATGCGGTGCCGGCGGACATGCAGGCCCGTTTCCTGCGGATCGCCGAGTTGCTGGAGGGCTTCGGGCCGCGGCAGGTCGGCATGTCCCATGTGCGGCCCCTCGAGGGCAAGCTGTGGGAAATGCGTATGCAGGGGCGCGCCGGCATCGTCCGCGGCGTGTACGCCGCCGTGCAGGGGCGCATGTTGATCGTGCTGCATGTGTTCGTGAAGAAGACGCCAACAACCCCGCGCGCCGCCATCGAGACTGCGCACCCGCCTGGAGAGCATGCGATGAAGTCCCTGACGCAGATAAAGGCCGAACTCATCGCCAGGCCAGACGTCCGCGCCGGGTACGAGGCCCTGGCCGACGAGTTCGCGATCGCCCGGGAACTGATTTCGGCGCGCGCCCGCGCCGGGCTGTCTCAGGCCGAGGTGGCGCGGCGCATCGGCACGACGCAGAGCGTGGTGGCGCGGCTGGAAAGCGGTCGACGGCCGCCGTCGCTGCGGACGGTGCAGCGCTACGCCCAGGCGGTCGGCGCCAAGGCGGTGCTGCGCATCGAGACCTGACGGCTTGCGCCTGACGGCCCCGGCCGGGGAGCCAGTTTGCCTCGCCTGCGGGCCGGGCGCCGCGTATCGAAGGCGGGCGCGCGAAGGTGAGCGACGGATGACACGGAGCCGCCCTGGCTCGATGTCTTGATTCCTGGTGCCCGGAGGGGGAATCGAACCCCCACGACCTGTTCAGGGTCGGCGGATTTTAAGTCCGCTGCGTCTACCGATTTCGCCATCCGGGCCTTGGAATGGAGGGTAGCCGCGCATCCTAGCGCAGCCCCGAGCGGCGTCCGGATGGTGTTCGCCGGCGGCGGGACGCGACCGGCCTCGCCAGGCCCGAAGGGGACACTTGGCGCACGCCTGGCGGCTTTTGCGCGTGCGTGCCGGCAGATGCTCGGGGCAGGGGCGGATCTTTGGGCGATCGTTCAGCAATCGCTTAGATAAAACGAGATTTATCAATTCATTTTTTGATGAATATGATATAAGATTCGTACTACTAAATTTTTGCCGGATAAAGCTCCAAGAAGCTCACGCTCTGCAGCAACTCCTGCGGAGAAATCGACCGGCTACCGCGTAGCTGGACTCGCCCCGGGTTGCGCCCGTGGGGTGATCCGGCGCAGGCTCTTGCCCGCCCTTCATGGCAGGGCGGCGCCGCGCGGATGGGGTGGCGCCACGTGCGCCGCCGGGGGAAAAGGCATGCCACGCGTGCCCGCTTCCCGACCAAGTCGCCGCGTCCGGCTCCGCGCCGGGCGTCCCCTACATGGCGGACCTCGGCCCGCCACCGACTTCGGAGATGCCATGCACGCTCGATCCCGCGGCGAGTCCGCCGCCCATGCCCACGACACCGCCCGCGCCACCCTGCGCGAGCCCCTCGAACTGGCCGTGCTCGGCGCCGGCAGCTGGGGCACCGCGCTGGCGGCCGCGTCGCGTCGCGCCGGCCTTTCCACGCGGCTGTGGTCGCGGCGTCCCGACGTCGCCCGTGCCATCCGCACCACCGGCTGCAACCCCCGGCACCTGCCGGGGATCGCGTTGCCCGAGGGCCTGCAGGCCAGCGACGACCTGGAATGGGTGCTGCAAGGTGCCGACGTGGTGCTGTTCGCGGTTCCCTGCGGCTCGCTGCGCGACGTGGCGGGCGCGGCCGCGGCAGCCTTGCCGCCTCACGCGCTGGCGCTGGCCACCTGCAAGGGGGTGGAGCCGGGCACCGGCCAGCTGATGACCCAGGTGCTGCGCGAGACCTGCGCCAAGGGGCAGCCCGTGGGCATGCTGGCGGGCCCGAGTTTCGCCGACGAGGTGGTGCGGGGCCTGCCCACGCGCTTGACCCTGGGCATGCGCGCGCATCCCGGCGCCGCTGCCACCGCGGCGGAGCTGGCCAAGGCCTTGCGCGCCGCGGCCATCGAACTGGAACTGTGCGACGACGAGATCGGCGTGCAGGTGGCCGGCGCGCTGAAGAACCCGGTGGCCATCGCCTGCGGCATGGCCAGCGCCCAAGGCCTGGGCGAGAACGCGCGCGCGGCCATCGTCGCGCGTGGCCTGGAGGACATGCGGCGCCTGACCGTGGCCCTGGGAGGTCGTGGCGAGACCCTGTTCCGCAGCAGCGGCGTGGGGGACCTGTTCCTGACCGCCTCGTCGAGCCATTCGCGCAACACCCGCCTGGGCATGCGCCTGGGGGCCAGTGCCGCGCATCGTGCCGGCGCGCAGGCCGGCGAGGGCGGTGAACTCACGGAGGGCGCGTCGGCCAGCCAGGCCCTGGCGGTGCTGGAGCGGCGCATGCAGGTGGCGCTGCAGGTGCCGCGCGCCGTGCGCGACGTGCTGGCCGGCCGCTGCACCGCGGCGCGCGCCTTGCAGCGCGTGCTGGAGCAGCCGCAGGAGCAGTCGCAGGCGCAGCCGCAGGAGCAGAGCCCGCCGAGCCCGACGCGCGTCGCGGCGCACGCTCCGGCGGGGCACGGCGCCCCGCACGACGGCGGCGCGGTGCGGGTGCCGGGCTCGGTGTGGAACCATCGGACCGTGCAATGAACGGGGCGGCGATGAGCGGGGTGGCCGCGCAACGTCCGGCCGGCGCGCGGGCCCTGGGCCAGCGCACGGTGCTGGCCACCGACCTGGATGGAACCTTCGTCGGCGGCAGCCGGGAGCAGCGCGAGAGCCTGTACGACTGGATCCGTGAGCACCGGGAGGAACTGGTGCTGATGTTCGTCAGCGGGCGAGGTCAGGCGCACATGCGCGAGCTGGCCGAGGACATCGGGCTGCAGCCGGACTATCGCATCGGCGACGTCGGCACCAGCGTGGAGGCCCGCGATCCCCAGGCGCACGAGGCCATCGCTCCGGTGACTCGCTGGCTGAACGACACCTGGCCGGCCTATGCGCCCAGGCGCATCGAGGAGTTCATGCAGCGCCATCCGCGTCTGCGTCCGCAACAGATCACCGGAGGCCTGCGCAAGTCCTATCTGTACGACGACGAACCGGCGGCGCTGCGCGCGGCGGGCGAGTTGCGCACCATGGGCTTCGACGTGCTGCTGTCCGACGGACAGTACTTCGACGTGCTGCCGCGCGGGGTGCAGAAGGGGCCCACGCTGGTGCGCGTGCTGCGCGCGCTGGGCCTGTCGTCGCAGCGCACGCTGGTGGCGGGCGACACCCTCAACGACCTGTCGATGTTCCGCACCGGCCTGAACGGCGTCGCGGTGGCCAACCGCGAGCCCGGGCTGGAGCGCGCCTTGCGGGGCTGCTCGAACGTGTACCTGAGCCCCTTGCCCGGGGCGGCGGGCGTGCTCGACGCGGTGCGTCGTTTTCACCAACACCAGGGAGCCCAGGCATGGCTGCGCAACTCGTGATCGTCTACCACCGCCAGCCCTACGAGGAGGTGGTGGAGAACGGCAAGGTGGTGTTGCGCGAGAATCGAAGCCCGAACGGCATCGTGCCGGTGCTCAAGGGCTTCATCGGGCAGGTCGACAGCGCCAGCTGGATCGCCTGGAAGAAGGCTCCCTCCGGCAAGGCGCCGGGCTTCGAACGACGCGTGCAGGTGAGCGACAGCTACGGCACCTACGAGGTGCTGCGCCTGCCGCTGCAGGCCGAGCAGATCAGCCAGTTCTACCACGTCACCTCGAAGGAGGCGCTGTGGCCGGTGCTCAACAGCTTTCCGTCCATGTACACCTCGGAGAACACGCACTGGGCGACCTTTCGCGAGGTCAACCGCCTGTTCGCCGAGGCGGCCTGCGAGGAGGCGGCGCCGGGGGCGGTGGTGTGGGTGCACGACTACAACCTGTGGCTGGTGCCGCGCTTCGTGCGCGCGCTGCGTCCGGACCTGAAGATCGCCTTTTTCCACCACACGCCCTTTCCGGCGCCGGACGTGTTCAACCTGCTGCCGTGGCGCGACGAGATTCTCGACAACCTGCTGTGCTGCGATCTGGTGGGTTTCCACGTGCCGCGCTACGCCTGCAATTTCGCGGCGGTGGCGCAGGGGCTGCGCGAGGTGCGGGATGTGCGCTGGGAGCCCACGCCCGAGGGGCTCGCGCCCTGCGGCAGCGCGCTGGCCGAGCCGCGCACGCCGATCTCGCTGCGCGTGGGGTCGCAGGTGGTGCACATCGACGCCTTTCCCATCGGCACCCATGCGCGCCTGATCGAGCGGACCATGGCCGAGCCGCCGGCGGGCGAGCAGGTGGCGCGCATCCGCGCCGGACTGTCGGGGCGCAAGGTGATCGTGTCGGTCGGGCGCGTGGACTACGCCAAGGGCACGCGCGAGCTGCTGCTGACCTACGAGCGCCTGCTGCGCCGGCGTCCGACCCTGCACGGACAGGTGCAACTGCTGCTCACGGCGGTGGCGGCGGCCGACGGCATGCGCGTGTACCGGCGCGCCCAGCAGGCCATCGAGCAGTTGGTGGGGCGCATCAATGGCCATTACGGGACCTTGTCATGGCAGCCGGTGGTGCTGTCGACCACGCCGATGACCTTCCAGGAGACCATGGCGTATTTCCGTGCGGCCGACGTGTGCTGGATCACGCCCCTGCGCGACGGTCTGAACCTGGTGGCCAAGGAATTCGTCGCGGCGCATGACGAGCGCGACGGCGTGCTGGTGTTGTCCGAGTTCGCCGGCGCGGCGCTGGAACTGGGCGACGCGGTGCTGGTCAACCCCTACAGCATCAGCCAGATGGACGCGGCCATCGACCGCGCGCTCGACATGGACACGCAGGAGCAGCAGGCGCGCATGCGGCGCATGCGGCAGCATGTCGAGCGCTACGACATCGACTACTGGACCCGCCATGTATTGCGCTGGTTCGGGCAGCTGCGGCGGGAGGCGGCCGGGATGCCCCGCGCGAGTTCGCCCGAACCGGGCTTCGCCTGAAGCATGCCTGTCTGAATCACGCCTCCTTGAATCACAATAGCCCCTTCGCACCGCGCGTGCGCCTTTGCGGGTAACACCATCGGAGCGCCCGTCCATGGCGGATCTGAACCACATCGTGATCGCATCCAATCCCCTGCGCGCCTGGCTCTGCGCACTGGCCTGGCTGCTGCTCGTCGGCGGCATCACCGCGGTGATCAAGCCCTGGCTGGTCAAGCGCCTGGGGGCCGTCGCCGCGCGCACGCCGTCGCGCTGGGACGACGCCTTCGTGCACGCGCTGGACGGCACCCGCGCCTGGCTGCTGGCGCTGGTGACCCTGTTTCCGGCCATGGAGCCGCTGGTGCTGCCGAATGATCTTCGGCGCTGGCTCGAAGGCGCCGCCAGCGTGGCGCTGGCGCTGCAGTTGGGTCTGTGGACCGGGCGATTCATCGACAAGCTGATCACCCAGTCGCGCGAGAGCGCGATGCGCAACGACCCGGAAACCGCCACCGGGCTGGCGGCGATGAGTTTTATCGCCCGATTCGTGCTGTGGAGCCTGCTGCTGCTACTGCTGCTGGACAACCTGGGCTTCAACGTGAGCACGCTGCTCGCCGGTCTGGGGGTGGGCGGCATCGCGGTAGGCCTGGCGCTGCAGAACATCCTGGGAGATCTGTTCTCCAGCCTGTCGATCGTGCTGGACAAGCCGTTCCAGATCGGGCATTTCGTGGTGATCGACGGGTTCTCGGGGACGGTGGAGAACATCGGACTGAAGACCACGCGCATCCGCAGCCTCAGCGGCGAACTGCTGGTGTTCTCCAACACCGACCTGACCAAGGCGCGCCTGCGCAACTACCGCCACATGCAGGAGCGGCGCATCGTGTTCGCCTTCACGCTGCGCTACGGCACGCCGGCCGACGTGGTCGAGAAGGTTCCGGGACGCGTGCGCGACATCGTGCAGTCCAAGGCGCAGGTGCGGCTGGACCGCGCGCATTTCAAGGAATTCACCGATTCGGGCCTGAATTTCGAGGTGGTGTACTGGATGACCACCGCGGACTACACGGTCTACATGGACACGCAGCAGGCCATCAACCTGGATCTCATGCGCTGCTTCGACGAGTTGGGGGCGGAATTCGCGCGGCCCGCGCGCAGCGTCGAGTTGCGCACCAGCGAGCCGGTGCGGGTGGCCTGGCTGGGCAACGGGCAGGGCGCCGACGAGGGCGCCGGCCAGGGTGCCGGCCAGGGTGCCGGCCAGGGTGCCGGCCAGGGTGCCGGCCAGGGTGCCGGCCAGGGTGCCGGCCAGGGTGCCGGCCAGGGTGCGCCGGCGAACGCGGCCGAGGCCTCGTAGGGCCTGGTCTCTCAGCCCTGCGCGGTCACGTCGGCGGCCGCATCGGCGGCCACCTCGTCGGCAAGTCGGCGCGCCAGCCGCAGGCGCTCCGCGCTCAGTTCGAGTCCCTGGATCCAGCGTCGGGGGATGGCCTGGAGCCCGCCCATGGCCCCGCACAGCGCACCGGTCAGCATGGCGCGGGCCTGGTTCTGGCCGCCGCCGTTGACGGCGTGCAGCACGGCGTTCTCGTAGTCGGCCCCGAAGCGCGCGGCGAGGTAGTAGGCCGCGGGAAACTGGTGGTAGACGGCGCAGGGCATGCCGTAGACCAGCGAGACCTTCCAGGCCGGCTCGATGCGCACGCCCGGGTCGAGCGCCGCGCGCGCGATGTTCGACGGGGTCAGCAGCGCATCGGGAGAGGCGAATTCACCCACGTCGCGCCGCGGCTTCTCGCTCCCGCGCGACACCGAGGACTCGCCCTCGGAGGTCACCGTGTGGAAGGGCAGCCGCCCGCCGCGCACCAGCGCCATCAGCCTGCCCGACAGCGCCTCGTCCAGCGCGTTTCCCTGCACCAGTTGCCCGAGCACGCAGCCGTAGGCCACCGTCATGGCCATCACCGTGGGGTCGATCTGGGTCAGCGCGGTGTTCGAGGCGACGTCGCGAGCGAGCCGCTCGGGGCGCAGCGCATGGCGCACCGCGATGGCCAGTGCCCGTTCGGCGGCTTCCGTGTTGTCCGCGTAGCCGCCGATCTCGCCCCAGGGCAGGCCTCGGCCCACGCGCAGGCGCCAGGCCTCGCGGATGGATTGGCTGGTGTAGCCCCCGGGGCCGCTGAGCGGCGTGCCGTCGATGCGGGGGAACAGCTCCTCGTCGATGCGCCGGCAGAAGTCCGCCTCGTCGTAGTCGCCGCGTTCGACCAGGCTGCGCAGGGTGAGCTCCAGCAGCCAGCCGGCCTGGGAAGACTGGCCCGCTCGAAGCCCGGCGTGGTAGCGCTCGGGGCGCGGTTCGGTGTAGTCGGTGATCCACGGCCCGTAGTCGCGGCGCAGCGCGTCGAGGTCGTAGTACCAGTGCGGGCCGAGCGCCAGCGCGTCGCCGACGAAGGCGCCCATGAGGGCGCCGAGCACGCGGTCGCCGAGATCTGGGAGGGAATTCTGGGGCGCGGGCTGGGACATGGCGAGCATCCGGAGGGTTCGGGAATCCAGGCGCGATGCGTCCGGGCCTGGCGGGGCGACGAACGATTGTGGCACAGCCGGCGTGACGTCCGCAGTGCGACCCACGGGGGCACGACGCACGCAAAAAAGCCACCCGGAGGTGGCTTCGTGATGCTCGAGGTACTGGAGGCGCGGGCGGGAGTCGAACCCACCTGGAAGGATTTGCAGTCCTCTGCATAGCCGCTTTGCTACCGCGCCGTGATTCAAGCTGGAACGCATCTTAGCGGAAGATGCGCACCCACGTTGGATGCCGAAATGCCGTTGTCGAACCGAACGGTAACGCCCTTCGAGGAGCATTATCAATGCCCCGATTCCTGTTTGCGGCGGAGAGGGCGATTCCAATCGGCAACAAAAAGGGGAAGTCAGCGCTTCCCCTGAGGTATTCCGGGCTCCGGAAGCCGGTCTGGACTCCGGAGATTCACGAGGTTCCGATTATCTGGAACCGGGGCCTCGCAAATCGAGAAACTGGAGCGGGAAACGAGTCTCGAACTCGCGACCTCAACCTTGGCAAGGTTGCGCTCTACCAACTGAGCTATTCCCGCGAAAAACCAACATTGTAGACGCCCCCGAAGGCTTGTCAACTACCCCCGCGCAATTTTCCGCGTCGAGGCCGGAGATCCCGGGGGCGCCGGGTTCAGAGTTGCGCCGCCAGGCCCCCGACCACCGCGTGCATGCCCGCGTCCACGTGCAGGACTTCCGCGGTGATGCCGCTGGCCAGGTCGGACAACAGGAAGGCGCTGGCGTCGCCCACCTGCTCGATGGTCACGTTGCGACGCAGCGGCGTGCTGGTCTCGTTGAACTTGAGCATCTTGCCGAAGTCGGCGATGCCCGAGGCGGCCAGGGTCTTGATGGGGCCGGCGCTCAGGCCGTTCACCCGCATGCCGCGCGGGCCCACGCTCTCGGCCAGGTAGCGCACGCTGGCTTCCAGCGCGGCCTTGGCCACCCCCATGGTGTTGTAGTTGGGGACCACGCGTTCGGCGCCCAGGTAGGTCATGGTCAGCAGCGAGGGCATGCCGCCGGCGTCGCAGGATGCCTGCAGCAGCGGAAGCAGCGCCTTGGCCAGCGCCGGGAAGGAATAGGCGGAGATGTCATGGGCGATGCGGAAGCCCTCGCGCGACAGGCCTTCGAGGAAATCGCCGGCGATGGCCTCGCGGGGCGCGAATCCGATGGAGTGCACGTAGCCGTCCAGGCGCGGCCAGTGCTGGCCGAGATCGCGCGCCATGGCCTCCATCTGGGCGTCGTCGGCGACGTCGCAGGGGAAGGTCAGGCGGCTGTCGAACTCCTGGGCGAAGCCCTGGATGCGCTCGGCGAAGCGTTCCCCGACATAGGTGAAGGCCAGTTCGGCCCCTTCGCGATGGCAGGCCTTGGCCACGCCGTAGGCGATGGAGCGGTTGGACAGCAGGCCGGTGATCAGGATGCGTTTGCCGGAAAGAAAGCCCATGAGTATTTCCTGGAAATGCGATTGGCGACGAGGGGCGCGCGGCGCGCCCGCGGTTTGGAGCGCATTCTCGCATGGGCGTCGCCCACGCCGGCTCCGCGCCGGCCGCAGGGCCTTCGGCGAGCCCGCGCCGGGCTTGCGTACGGGGTCGTCCGGAGAATCTTGCGTGCCCGCGCCTTGAAGGAAGGGGGTTTTGCCTATAGAATAAGCATTTCGGAGCAGGTTGGGCCCGGGCACCGGGGGAGTCGGTGGTGCCGGTGGTGGCTGCTTCGGAAGCGGATCCAGCCGGGTTGGCCAACAGCAAGGGCGACGAGCAAAGGGCGATACCGATCGCCCTTTTTTGTTGCCCTTGCGTTTGCGTTCGCGCCTTCCGGCTTCATGGCGGCGTCGAGTCAACAGAGGAACACAGTCAGGGCATGCAGCAGGCGCAATTGATCGAGGATACCGTGCGGGGTCTGGGCTACCAGTTCGTCGAGGCGAACTGGGCGGCGGCCGGCTTGCTGCGCGTGACCATCGATCGCCTGGACGGTGCCTCGGTGACGGTGGACGATTGCGAGCGCGTCAGCCGCCAGTTGCAGTACGCGCTGGAGGTCGAGGGGCTGGACTACAAGCGCCTGGAAGTGTCGTCCCCGGGGCTGGACCGACTGTTGCGCACGCCGGAGGACATGCGTCGCTTCGCCGGCCAGGCCGTGGACGTGACGCTGCGCCTGCCGTTTCAGGGGCGCAAGAAGTACCGGGGCATCCTGCAGGTTGTCGCCGGGGAAGGAGAGGAAGGGGGGCTCGAGGGTTCCTATTCCATTGCCTGGGACGAGGCCTTGCTCGCCGGGCTGGAACGGCGCCGTCCCGGCGCGAACAAGAACAAGCCTGCGGCGGCGGGCCGGCGCGCGACGCTCGCGCAGGAGCCGCAGGAGTTGCGTTTTTCGATGGCCGAGGCGCGCGAAGTGCGTCTGGTGCCGTTGCTTGACTTCAGGGGTCGTAAATCATGAACCGCGAGTTGCTGATGCTGGTCGATGCGCTGGCGCACGAGAAGAATGTGGACCGTGACGTCGTGTTCGGCGCGGTCGAGGCCGCCCTGGCCTCGGCGACCAAGAAGCGCTACAGCGGCGAGGTCGACATCCGCGTGGCCATCGATCGCGACACCGGAGACTACGAAAGCTTCCGGCGCTGGCTGGTCGTGCCCGACGAGGCGGGGCTGCAGCAGCCGGACGCGGAGATCCTGCATTTCGAGGCGGTCGAGCAGATTCCCGACATCGAGGTCGGCGAATACATCGAGGAGCAGGTGGAGAGCCTGGAGTTCGGCCGCATCGGCGCGCAGGCGGCCAAGCAGGTCATCCTGCAGAAGATCCGCGATGCCGAGCGCGAGCAGATCCTCAACGACTTCCTGCAGCGCAACGACCGCATCTTCGTGGGCACGGTCAAGCGCATGGACAAGGGCGACGCCATCGTCGAGTCGGGCAAGGTGGATGCGCGCCTGCGTCGCGGCGACATGATCCCGAAGGAGAACATCCGCGCCGGCGACCGCGTGCGCGCGGTGATCGCCAAGATCGACCGGGCCGCGCGCGGTCCGCAGATCGAACTGTCGCGCACCTCGCCGGAATACATGAAGGAGCTGTTCCGTCTGGAAGTGCCGGAGATGGAGCAGGGCCTGCTGGAGATCAAGTCCTGCGCGCGCGACCCGGGTGTGCGCGCGAAGATCGCGGTGCTGTCCCACGATCGGCGTATCGACCCCATCGGCACCTGCATCGGCGTGCGCGGTTCGCGGGTGAACGCCGTCAGCAACGAACTGGGCGGCGAGCGCGTGGACATCGTGCTGTGGTCGGACGATCCGGCCCAGTTCGTCATCGGCGCGCTGGCGCCGGCCAACGTGCAGTCCATCGTGGTGGACGAGGAAAAGCACGCGATGGACGTCGCGGTGGACGAGGAGAACCTGGCGCTGGCCATCGGCCGCTCGGGGCAGAACGTGCGCCTGGCCTCCGAACTCACCGGCTGGCAGATCAATCTGATGTCCGCGGAAGAGTCGCAAAACCGGCAGAATGCCGAGATCGAGGAAATGCGCGAGCTGTTCCGCAGCAAGCTCGACGTTGACCAGGAAGTGGCGGACATCCTGATCCAGGAGGGTTTCACCAGCCTGGAGGAGGTGGCCTATGTGCCGCTGGCGGAAATGCTGGAAATCGCCTCCTTCGATGAAGACACCGTGCACGAGCTGCGCAATCGTGCGCGCGACGCGCTGCTGACGCAGGAAATCGCGCGCGAACAGAAACTCGACGAAGTCTCCCAGGACCTGAAGGACCTGGAAGGGTTGAGCACCGAACAGATCGCCAAGCTGGCCGACGCGGGGGTGCATACCCGCGACGACCTGGCCGACCTGGCGACCGACGAGCTCACGGCGATCATCGGCGGCGACGAGGCCCAGGCCAGCGCGCTGATTCTCAAGGCCCGCGAACACTGGTTCAACGCCTGAGACACAAGAAGGAGCAAGGAAAGCATCCATGGCACAAACGACCGTCGCCCAACTCGCCACCGAACTGCACATTCCGGCTGCCCAGCTCCTGGAACAACTTGCCGCGGCCAGCGTCCACAAGCAGACCGAGGACGATCCGATCAGCGAGGCCGACAAGGCCCGGCTGCTCGATCACCTGCGCGTCGCCCACGGCGTGGCCGGGGCCGAGCGCAAGAAGATCACGCTGACCCGCAAACAGACCACCGAGATCAAGCAGGCCGACTCGACGGGCAAGGCGCGCACCATCCAGGTGGAGGTGCGCAAGAAGCGCGTGTTCGTCAAGCGCGAGGAGCCGGCCGAGGCGCCGGCCCCCAGCGCCAAGCCGGTGGTGGACGAGGCCGAGCTGCGCCGTCGCGAGGAAGAGGCCAAGCGCCAGTCCGAGCTGCTGGCGCGCCAGGCCGAGGAACTGCACCGTCGCCAGCAGGAAGAACAGGAGCAGGCCGAGGCCCGCGCGCGCGCCGCGCAGGCCGAGCGCGAGCGGGCCGAACGCGAGCAGGCCGAGCGCGAAGCCGCGGAGCGCGAGGCGACGCTGGCGGCGCAACGCAGCGAGGCCGCGGCTGCCAGCGATGGCGCCGCGCCGACCGAGGCGTCCGCGCCGGCCACTCCTGCCAAGGCCGACGAGGAGGCCAAGGCCGCCAAGGCCGCCGAGGCCGGCAAGGTCGCCGCCGACAGGGAACAGCAGCGCGCCGCCGAGGCGCAGCGCCAGGCCCAGGCCGATGCCGAGGCCGCGGCCGCGCGCGCCGCGGAGCTGGAAGCCATTCAGACGCGGCGCCGTGCCGCCGAGCGGGAGGCTGCCGCGATTCGCGACATGCTGGCGCGTCCGCGCACCGTGCTGCACGCTCCCAAGCCGCCCGAGCCGCCGAAGCCCGAGGCGATCAAGGGCACGATCCACAAGCCGGCCGCTGGCGCGGCCAAGCCGGCGGCGCCGGCCGCCGCGGCCCCCGCGGACGGCAAGAACAAGAAGGCGGTGAAGTCCGAGCAGTTGTCGTCGTCCTGGGCCGACGAGGCGGCCAAGCGCCGTGCGATCAAGACCCGCGGCGACACCAGCGGCGGCACCGGTGCCTGGCGCGGTGCCAAGGGCGGCTCGCGTCGCGACTCGCGTGACAAGGATCAACCTCGCTTCGTCGCGCCGGCCGAACCGGTGGTGCGCGAAGTGCACGTTCCCGAAACCATCACGGTGGGCGACCTGGCGCACAAGATGTCCGTCAAGGCCTCCGAGGTCATCAAGACCCTGATGAAACTGGGCCAGATGGTCACCATCAACCAGGTGCTGGACCAGGAAACCGCGATGATCATCGTGCAGGAGATGGGCCACACCGCGGTGGCGGCCAAGCTCGACGATCCCGAGACCTTCCTGGAAGAGGAGGGCCAGCCCTCGCAGGCCGCCGAGATGGAGCCACGCGCTCCGGTGGTCACGGTCATGGGCCACGTCGACCACGGCAAGACCTCGCTGCTGGACTACATCCGGCGCGCCAAGGTCGCGGCCGGCGAGGCCGGCGGGATCACCCAGCACATCGGCGCCTACCACGTCGAGACGCCGCGGGGCATCATCACCTTCCTCGACACCCCTGGTCACGAGGCCTTCACGGCCATGCGTGCGCGCGGCGCCAAGGCCACCGACATCGTCATCCTGGTGGTGGCGGCGGACGACGGCGTGATGCCGCAGACCCGCGAGGCCATCGCCCACGCGAAGGCGGCGGGCGTGCCCATCGTGGTGGCGCTGAACAAGATCGACAAGCCCGAGGCCAACCCCGACCGCGTGAAGCAGGAACTGGTGGCCGAGCAGGTCGTGCCCGAGGAATACGGCGGGGATTCGCCCTTCGTGCCGGTGTCGGCCAAGACCGGCCAGGGCGTCGACGACCTGCTGGAGAACGTGCTGCTGCAGGCCGAGGTGCTGGAACTCAAGGCCCCGGTGGACGCGCCCGCGAAGGGCCTGGTCATCGAGGCCCAACTGGACAAGGGACGTGGTCCGGTGGCCACCATCCTGGTGCAGTCGGGCACCCTCAAGCGCGGCGACGTCGTGCTGGCCGGCTCGAGCTTCGGACGCGTGCGCGCCATGCTCGACGAAGCCGGGCGCCCGGTCCAGAGCGCCGGCCCGTCGATCCCGGTGGAGATCCAGGGCCTCAGCGAAGTGCCCAGCGCCGGCGAGGAGATCCTGGTCATCGGCGACGAGCGCAAGGCGCGCGAGATCGCGCTGTTCCGCCAGGGCAAGTTCCGCGACGTCAAGCTGGCTCGCCAGCAGGCCGCGAAGCTGGAGAACATGTTCGAGCAGATGGCCGAGGGCGCCAAGACCCTGAACCTGATCATCAAGTCGGACGTCCAGGGTTCGCAGGAGGCTCTGGTGCACGCGCTGACCAAGCTGTCCACCGACGAGATCCGCGTGCAGGTGGTGCATGCGGCGGTGGGGGGCATCACCGAGAACGACGTCAACCTGGCGATCGCCTCGCAGGCGGTGGTCATCGGCTTCAACACCCGGGCCGACGCCGGCGCGCGCAAGCTGGCCGAGATCAACGGCATCGACATCCGCTACTACAACATCATCTACGAGGCGGTGGACGAGATCAAGGCCGCCATGTCGGGCATGCTGGCGCCGGAGAAGCGCGAGGAAGTGCTGGGCATGGTCGAGGTGCGCCAGGTGTTCCGCATCAGCAAGGTCGGCACGGTCGCGGGTTGCCGCGTGCTGTCGGGCCTGGTGCGCCGCTCGGCGCAGGTGCGGGTGCTGCGCGACAACGTGGTGATCCACACCGGCGAACTCGACTCGCTCAAGCGCTTCAAGGACGACGTGCGCGAGGTGCAGGAAGGCTTCGAGTGCGGCCTGTCGCTCAGGAGCTTCCAGGACCTGCAGGAAGGCGACCAGCTCGAGGTGTTCGAGGTCAAGGAAATCGCCCGTACGCTCTGAGTCCCCGCGACCGGCTCCGGCCCCCCGGGGCCGGCCATCCCAACCCGGGCCCGTGCCGACGCACGGGCCCTTGCCGTTTCCCTTCATGCCACGCCAGGCTTCCAGTTCGCATCGCATCCATCGCATCGCCGACCAGATCCAACGGGATCTGTCGGAGATGATCGGACGCGAGATCCGCGATCCCGGCCTCGGCCTGGTCACCTTGTCCGAGGTGCGCCTGACGCCCGACTACGCGCACGCCAAGGTGTTCTTCACCGTGCTGGGCGCCGAGCCCGAGCACGCGCAGCGCCTGCTCAACGAGCGGGCGGGCTACCTGCACAGCCTGTTGTTCAAGCGTCTGCGCATCCACACCGTGCCGACGCTGCATTTCGTGTTCGACGCCACCACGCGCGACGCCGGCAGCATGAACGAGCTGATCCGTCGCGCGGTGTCGGACAAGGCACGGGACTGAGCGCCCGCATTCCGGCAGGACCTCCATGAACCCGCAGGGCCGTTCGGGCCGCGAACCGGTGCACGGCGTGCTGCTGCTGGACAAGCCGCGCGGTTGCACGTCGCAGCAGGCGCTGCAGCAGGCGCGTCGCGCGCTGGGCGCGGCCAAGGCCGGACATACCGGGACGCTGGACCCGTTGGCCGAGGGCCTGCTGCCGCTGTGCTTCGGCGCCGCCACCAAGTTCGCGCAGACCCATCTCGAGGCCGACAAGGCCTACGTGGCCCTGGTTCAACTGGGCGTGAGCACCACGACCTGCGACGCCGAGGGCGAGGTCACGCGCCGCGCACCGGTGCCGTCGCTGGATCGGGCCGGGCTGCGCCGCGTGCTCGACGGCTTTGTCGGCGACATCCTGCAGGTGCCGCCCATGCACAGCGCGCTCAAGCGCGACGGGCGACCTCTGTACGAATACGCGCGGGCCGGCCAGGAGCTGGACCTGCCCGCCCGCGCGGTGCGCATCGACGCCATCGAGGTGCTCGGGCTCGAGCACGACATGCTGAGCATCGAGGTGCGTTGCGGCAAGGGCACCTACATCCGCTCCCTGGCGCGCGACATCGGCGATGCGCTGGGCTGCGGTGCGCACCTGGCCGGACTGCGGCGCACCCGCAGCGGCGGCTTCGACCTGGCGCAGGCCAGGCCGTTGCAACAGGTGACCGAGGCCGAGCGCGAGCAGGCTCGCGCGTGGTTGCTGCCGGTGGACGCGCTGCTGCGCGACCTGCCGGCGCTCGAACTCGAGCCGGCACTGTCCGCGGCCTTGCTGCAGGGGCGCGCCGTCGTGCCGCCGGCGGCGAGCTGCCCGGCGGAACCGGCGAGCCTGCGTATCTACGGAGCCTGCGACGCTGCCGCGGCCCCCGTATTCCTGGGAGTTGCACGCTGGGACGGCCACGAGCTGTCGGTGCAACGCCTGTTGAGTCCCGAAGAGCTGCGCACGCAGCCGCAATGATCATGACCACCTCGATCCGCAACATCGCCATCATCGCCCACGTCGACCACGGCAAGACCACCATGGTCGACCAGCTGCTGCGCCAGTCCGGCACCTTCCGGCAGAACCAGCAGGTCGCCGAACGCGTCATGGACTCCAACGACCTGGAACGCGAGCGCGGGATCACCATCCTGTCCAAGAACTGCGCCGTGGAGTGGAAGGGCACCCACATCAACATCGTCGACACCCCCGGGCACGCCGACTTCGGCGGCGAGGTCGAGCGCGTGCTGTCGATGGTCGACAGCGTGCTGCTGCTGGTCGACGCCGTCGAGGGACCGATGCCGCAGACCCGGTTCGTCACCAAGAAGGCGCTGGCGCTGGGCCTCAAGCCCATCGTGGTGATCAACAAGGTGGATCGCCCGGGCGCGCGCGCCGACTACGTGATCAACGCCACCTTCGACCTGTTCGACAAGCTCGGCGCCACCGAGGAGCAGCTGGACTTCCCCGTGATCTACGCCTCCGGCCTGAACGGCTGGGCCACGCGCACCGCCGGCGAGGTGGGCACCGACCTGGCGCCGCTGTTCGACGCCGTGCTGGAGCACGTGCCCCCGCACCAGGGCTCGGAGAGCGACCCGCTGCAATTGCAGATCTGCTCCCTGGACTACTCCAGTTTCGTCGGGCGCATCGGCATCGGCCGCGTCAACAGCGGCATCCTCAAGCCCGGCCAGGACGTGGCCGTCTACCACGGGCCCGACAGCGCGCCGGCCAAGGCGCGCGTGAACCAGGTGCTCAAGTTCGAGGGCCTGGAGCGCCGCATGGCCGAGCAGGCCGGCCCCGGCGACATCGTGCTGGTCAACGGCATCGAGGACATCGGCATCGGCGTCACGCTGACCAGCCTGGACGATCCGCGCCCGCTGCCCATGCTGGCGGTGGACGAGCCCACGCTGACCATGAATTTCTGCGTCAACACCAGCCCGCTGGCCGGGCGCGAGGGCAAGTTCGTCACCAGCCGCCAGATCCGCGACCGCCTGGACCGCGAGCTGCAGAGCAACGTGGCGCTGCGCGTGCGCGACACCGACGAGGACGGCGTGTTCGAGGTCTCCGGCCGCGGCGAGCTGCACCTGACCATCCTGCTGGAGAACATGCGTCGCGAGGGCTACGAGCTGGCGGTGAGCAAGCCGCGCGTGGTGTTCCGCGAGGTGGACGGGCGCCGCCAGGAGCCCATCGAGCTGGTCACCGCCGACGTCGAGGAGCAGCACCAGGGCGGAGTCATGCAGGCGCTGGGCGAGCGCCGCGGCGAACTGGTGAACATGGAGCCCGACGGCATGGGGCGCGTACGCCTGGAGTACCGCATCCCCGCGCGCGGGCTGATCGGTTTCCAGACCGAGTTCCTCAACCTGACCCGGGGCACCGGGCTGATCAGCAACATCTTCGACAGCTACGACGATTACCGCGGCGAGATCCAGGGGCGCAAGAACGGCGTGCTGATCAGCCAGGACCAGGGCGAGATCGTCACCTACGCCCTGGGCAAGCTCGACGACCGCGGTCGCATGTTCGTCAAGCCCGGCGATCCGGTGTACGAGGGCATGATCGTCGGCATCCACAGCCGCGACAACGACCTGGTGGTCAACCCGGTGCGCGCCAAGCAGCTGACCAACTTCCGCGTCTCCGGCAAGGAAGACGCGATCAAGATCACTCCGCCCATCGAGCTGAGCCTGGAGTACGCGGTGGAGTTCATCGATGACGACGAGCTGGTGGAGATCACGCC
This sequence comes from Pseudomonadota bacterium, assembly GCA_021848345.1. GTDB lineage: Bacteria > Pseudomonadota > Gammaproteobacteria > Burkholderiales > Burkholderiaceae_C > Thiomonas_A. The sequence goes on from JAJZUV010000026.1 coordinate 35,610, forward strand.
CAAGTCCATCCGCCTGCGCAAGCGCCATCTGAGCGAGCACGACCGCAAGCGCGCCGACCGGGCGATGGCGCAGGGCGTCTGAGGGCGCTCCGGCGCTCCCGCCGCGCAGGCCGCGAAGCATCTTGGATCTCGTCGCCGATCCGCAGCGCGCCGCCGCGCGCACGCACCGCCAGGCCGTGGCGGCCATGGTGCTGTGCACGCTGCTGTGGAGCATCGCCGGCGTGATCACGCGCCACCTGCATCGGCATGACGGCGGCGTGCTGGTGTTCTGGCGCAGCGGTTTCGCGGCCCTGTCGCTGCTGCTGGTGCTGGGCGCGCGCCGCGGCCCCGCGGAGCTGTTGCGCCAGGCCTTCGCGCCGGCGGGGGGCGGCGCCGCGCTGCTGTGGCTTTCGGGCCTGTGCTGGGGCGTCATGTACACCGCGTTCATGGTGGCGCTGAGCCTGACCACGGTGGCGCAGACCCTGGTGGCGGAGAGCCTGGGGCCGCTGTTCGCCGCCCTCATGGGCCTGCTGTTCCTGGGGGTTCCGGTGCGCGCGCGCACCTGGGGCGCGATCGGCGTGGCCATGCTGGGCATGGCCTGGATGTTCTGGAACAACCTGCACGCCAGCTCCGGCGCCCGCGAAGTGGCCGGGCTGCTCATCGGTCTGCTGGTGCCGGTGGCCGCCGCCGGCAACTGGGTGGCGCTGCGCCACGCCGGCGCCCGCCTGCCCATGCAGCTGGCGCCCATGCTGGGCGCCGCGCTGTCGGCCGCGTCGATGGGCCTGTTCAGCAGCGCGCATCTGGCCGTCGATCTCCACGACCTGGGATGGCTGGCGGTGCTGGGCGTGTTCCAGTTGGCGCTGCCCGGAGCCTTCGCGGTGTGGGCCGCGCAGCGCCTGGCGCCCGCCGAGGTCGCCTTGCTGGGTTTGCTGGAAGTCGTGTTCGGCACGCTGTGGGCCTGGCTGGGCGCCGCCGAGGTGCCCAGCACCAGCACGCTGCTGGGCGGCGGGCTGATCCTGGCCGCGCTGGTGGGCAACGAGCTGCTGGCTTCTACGCGGTCCAGATGACTTTTTGTTGAAGGGGACTTGCGCGGCTTCGCAAAGCGTGCAAGAATTCATTCTTCGCTGCTTCGCGCAGCACCGCTTCGAAAGAAGCTCGATCATTAACAAGAAGCAGCCGATAAGTGTGGGCGTTTGGCTTTTCGGGAATTCAAGAGAAAAGTTTGAACGCTCAACGCT
>JAJZUV010000027.1 GCA_021848345.1 Pseudomonadota bacterium
CCTGGCAGGGCACCATCACGCCCATGTTCACGACCTCGAAGTTGTTGCACTGCAGGACCACGGTGACGATGTTCTTGCCGATGTCGTGCACGTCGCCCTTGACGGTGGCGATGACGATCCTGCCGCGCGGGCGCGCGCTGGCCCCGGCCGCCTGGTCGCGCCTCTTCTGTTCCTCGATGTAGGGGATCAGGTGGGCCACCGACTGCTTCATCACCCGCGCGCTCTTGACCACCTGGGGCAGGAACATCTTGCCCTGGCCGAACAGGTCGCCGACGATGTTCATGCCGTCCATCAGCGGGCCCTCGATCACCGACAGCGGCGGCTTGCCCGCGGCCTCGAAGCCGGCGCGCAGCTCCTCGGTGTCCTCGACGATGAAATCGGTGATGCCGTGCACCAGCGCGTGGCTCAGCCGCTGCTCCACCGGCAGTTCGCGCCAGGCGTTGCGCGTGCCCTCGTCGCGCGCGCTGCCGCGCACCTGCTCGGCCATGGCCACGAGGCGCTCGCCGGCGTCGGGCCGGCGGTCCAGCACCACGTCCTCCACCGCCTCGCGCAAGGCCGGATCGAGCTCGTCGTACACGCCGATCTGGCCGGCGTTGACGATGCCCATGTCCATGCCGGCGCGGATCGCGTGGTACAGGAACACCGTGTGGATGGCCTCGCGCACGGCGTCGTTGCCGCGAAACGAGAAACTCACGTTGCTGACCCCACCGGAGACCTTCGCCCCCGGCAGGTTGGCCTTGATCCAGCGCGTGGCCTCGATGAAGTCCACCGCGTAGTGGTTGTGCTCCTCGATACCCGTGGCGATGGCGAAGATGTTGGGGTCGAAGATGATGTCCTGGGGCTCGAAGCCCACCTCGTCGACCAGGATGCGGTAGGCGCGCGCGCAGATGTCGATGCGCCGCTGGTAGCTGTCGGCCTGGCCCTTCTCGTCGAAGGCCATGACCACCGCGGCCGCGCCGTAGCGCCGCACCAGGCGCGCCTGGCGCACGAATTCCTCGGGGCCCGACTTGAGGGAGATGGAGTTCACCACCGCCTTGCCCTGCACGCAGCGCAGCCCGGCCTCGATGACCTCCCACTTGGACGAGTCGATCATCACCGGCACGCGCGCGATGTCGGGCTCGGAGGCCATCAGGTTGAGGAAGCGCACCATGGCCGCGCGGCTGTCGAGCATCGCCTCGTCCATGTTGACGTCGACGATCTGCGCGCCGTTCTCGACCTGCTGGCGCGCCACCGCCAGCGCCTTGTCGAATTCGCCGGCCAGGATCATGCGGGCGAAGGCCTTGGAGCCCGTGACGTTGGTGCGCTCGCCGATGTTGACGAACAGCGAGCCCGGCCCGATGACCAGCGGCTCCAGGCCCGAAAGCACCAGCGGGGGGACGGGGGCCCGCGGCGCGCGAGGCGTGGGAGGCGTGGAAGCGGCGTGGGTCATCGGCGGGCGCGGGCGGCGGGTCCCGGTTCGTGGGGTGCGACAATGGGGCAAACGCGCATTCTAGGCAAGGCCTCCATGTCCCTGTTGAGCAGTTTCCGTGCCCGCAAGCCCGCGTCGGCGAGCGCCGCCTGGACCGAGCGCATCGTCGACGCCCTGCTCGAGATGCCGGCCTGGCTGCCGCTGTCGCGCGCCGACGCGCGCGCCGTGGCCGAGCGCATGCAGGTGCGCACCATGCCGGCCGGCTCGGCCTTCATACGCCAGGGCGATCCGGCGCCGGGCAGCGGCATGATGCTGCTGCTCGACGGCGAGGTGGCGATCGAGAAAAAGGGCTCGGGCCCGCAGGGCGACAGCCTGGTGGTCTCGCTGGCGCGACCCGGGGCACTGCTGGGGGAAATGGGCATTCTGAACGACGCGCCGCGCTCGGCCAGCTGCGTGGCCAGCACCGACGTGGTGCTGGCCCTGCTGAGCAGCCAGGCGCTGAAGGACCTGGTGGAGCAGTCGCCGCAGGCGGCGGCCAAGCTGGCGCTGGGCATCGCCTCGCGGCTGGCCGAGCAGCTGCGCTCGACCTCGAACAAGTTGTCCACGCTGTCGGCGGTCACCGCCGCCATGCACCCGACCCTGGACGCCGCCTCGCTGACCGGCGCCGCACGGCGCCAGCGCGGCAGCGTGCGCTGAGCACGCCCCGGCAGCCTGCTAATCGTTGCGGCGCAGCGCCAGGCGTTCGGTCTGATCCACCGCCTGCGGATCGGCCAGCTCGATGGCGATCTGCGTGCACACCACGCGGCACAGCTGCATCGCCTGCTGGCTTTGCACCCGGTACAGGATGCTGTTGCCGGTGCGCCGGCGCGACACGATGCCGGCCAGGTACAGCACCTTCAGATGCTGCGAGACGTTGGGCTGTGTGGAGTGCACGTCGCCGACGATCTCGTTGACCCCCTTCTCGCGGTCGCAGATGGCGTTGAGGATGCGCAGGCGCAGCGGAGTCGAGAGCACGCCGAACAACTCGGCGGCCGCGGAGAACACGCGCTCGGCCTCGCCCTCGGGGGCATCGAGCACGGCGGCGCCGCGCGGCGGGGGCGCACTGCGCGCGCGCGCGGCGGCGGCACGCGACTCATTCGACATCGGCATGGAACACTCCTGTGCGCGCGGTCGCGCGTGGGCTTTGATCGTGCACCGCGTCGGTGATCGCGGCGATGTGCTGCGGCGTGGTGCCGCAGCATCCGCCGACGATGTTGACCAGACCTTCGGCGGCGAATTCGTGCAACAGGCGCGACGTGACTTCGGGGGTCTCGTCGAAGCCGGTGTCGCTCATCGGGTTGGGCAGGCCCGCGTTGGGGTAGCAACTGATGAAGGTGTCGCCCGCCTGGCGCGCCAGCTCCTGCAGGTACGGGCGCATCAGCGCCGCGCCCAGCGCGCAGTTCAGGCCCACCGCCAGCGGCCGCGCGTGGCGCACGCTGGCCCAGAAGGCCGGCACGGTCTGGCCCGACAGGATGCGCCCCGAGGCGTCGGTGACGGTGCCGCTGATGATCAGCGGCAGGCGCTCGCCGCTGGCCTCGAACCATTCGTCGATGGCGAACAGCGCGGCCTTGGCGTTCAGGGTGTCGAAGATGGTCTCCACCAGGAACAGGTCGACGCCGGCCTCGCCCAGCGCGCGCGCCTGCTCGTAGTAGGACCGGCGCAGTTGCTCGAAGTCCACGTTGCGCGCGCCCGGGTCGTTGACGTCGGGGCTGATGCTGGCGGTCTTCGGGGTGGGGCCGATGGCGCCGGCCACGAAGCGCGGCTTGTCGGGCGTGGCGTGGCGCCGCGCGCTGTCCAGCGCCAGCGCGGCCGAGGCGCGGTTCATCTCGTCGGCCAGTTCGGCCAGGCCGTAGTCGTCCTGGGCGATGCGTGTGGCGCCGAAGGTGTTGGTCTCGACGATATCGGCGCCGGCAGCGAAATAGCTGTCGTGGATGTCCCGGATCACCCGCGGCTGGGTCAGGCTGAGCAACTCGTTGTCGCCCTTGAGGTCGCGCGGCCAGTCCTTGAACCGCTCGCCGCGGTACTGCTGCTCGCCCAGGCGCAGGCGCTGGATCATCGTGCCCATGGCGCCGTCGAGGATCAGGATGCGCTGGCGCAGCAGCTCGGGCAGTTCGCGCGCACGCGTGTACTCGCGCGGCGTGGCGACAAGGTTTTTGCTCATATGCTGATTCTAAAATGCCGTCTCCCCCGGCGTGCGAAAGGGGTATCGGAGGCCGCCTAGCATGGGTCGGTGCTCGCCGCGTGCGATGCGAAACCCCAGCAGGAGTCGCTCCGATGAACCCTTCGACCCTTTCCCGCGCCTTCCACGTCCGATCCGCCGCCGGTCCCGACGCACGGCCCGTCCCCGCGGTCACCCGATTCTCTCGATTCTCCCGATTTTCCCGCCCCGGCCTGCGCGTGTGCGCCGCGCTGCTGGGCGCAGCCGCACTGTGCGCGGCGCTGGCCTCGCCCGCGCTGGCCGCGCGCCGCGCGCCGCCCGAGCTGAGCGTCGAACACGCGTGGATCCGCTGGCTGCCGGCCGGGCTGCCTGCGGCCGGCTACCTGCAGCTGCGCAACCACACCGACAAGCCCGTGGAACTGGTCAACGCCGACAGCCCCGGCTACTACAGCAGCGTGATGCTCCACCGCACCGTCAGCAAAGGCGGCGTCTCGCGCATGGAGGAGGTCGAACGCATCCCCGTGCCCGCGCATGGCGAGGTGCGCCTGGCGCCCGGCGGCTACCACATCATGCTGCTGAACCCGAAGCGCACCATCAAGCCGGGCATGCACGTGCCCATCACGCTGCGCTTCGCTGATGGACGGGACCTGACCGCATCCTTCGTCGTGCGCAAGAGCAACGCCCCGGCTCCCGCCACCGCCCCGGCGGCGCACCCGGGGTCGACCCCCGCCACGAGCTCCGACTGAGTCCGGGCCGCGGGGCCGCCGCGCAAGCGGGCCGCGAGAATCGGCCCCGCTTCCTACAATGGCATTTTTGGTGGATGCCATGAACGCCCCTCAAGCCCCGATTGCCCAGCTCGACGCCGTCGAGCCGCCGGCCCCGCAGCCGGCCCACGACGATGCGCCGGCGCGCCTGCGCGAGATTCCCTACAACTACACCTCGTTCTCCGACCGCGAGATCGTCATTCGCCTGCTCGGCGCGAGTGCCTGGGAATGGCTGGACCAGCTGCGCCAGCAGCGCCGCACCGGGCGCAGCGCGCGCATGCTGTACGAGGTGCTGGGCGACATCTGGGTGGTCAAGCGCAACCCCTACCTGCAGGACGACCTGCTGGGCTCGTCCAAGCGGCGCCACGCCCTGATCGAGGCGCTGTGGCACCGCCTGCGCGAAATCGAGAAGCGGCGCGACGGCGGCGCGGACGCCCAGGCCCAGGCACGCGACGAGCTGGTGGGGCGCCTGCTCGAGCGCGCGCGCGAGGCCGTGCGGGAGTTCGCATCCTGGTTCGACGCGGTGGCCGCGCTGCGCCGACGCGCCCAGCGCGAGCTGGCGCGCCACACCCGGCGCGACAACATCCGCTTCGACGGCCTGTCGCGCGCCGCGCACATGACCGACGCCACCGACTGGCGCGTCGAGGTGCCCTTCGTCGTGCTGTGCCCCGACACCGAGGCCGAGATGGCCGAACTGGTGCGCGCCTGCGTGGCGCTGGGCCTGACCATCGTGCCCCGCGGCGGCGGCACCGGCTACACCGGCGGCGCGGTGCCGCTGGTGTGGAACAGCGCGGTGATCAACACCGAGAAGCTCGAGGACCTGGGCGAGGTCGAGCTGATCGAGCTGCCCGGCGTGGCGCAGCCGGTGCCCACCATCCGCACCGGCGCCGGCGTGGTCACGCAGCGCGTGGCCGACCGCGCCGAGCAGGCCGGACTGGTGTTCGCGGTCGACCCCACGTCGGCCGAGGCCTCGTGCATCGGCGGCAACATCGCGATGAACGCCGGGGGCAAGAAGGCCGTGCTGTGGGGCACCGCGATCGACAACCTGGCCTGGTGGCGCATGGTCGACCCGCAGGGCCGCTGGGTCGAGGTGACCCGGCTGGACCACAACCTGGGCAAGATCCACGACGCGCCGCTGGTGCGCTTCGAGTGCAAGACCTTCGCGCCCGACGGCACCACGCCGCTGGACACCAGGGTGCTGGAAATCCCCGGCGCGCGCTTTCGCAAGGAGGGCCTGGGCAAGGACGTCACCGACAAGTTCCTGGCCGGCCTGCCGGGGGTGCAGAAGGAAGGCTGCGACGGGCTGATCACCAGCGCGCGCTGGGTGCTGCACCGCATGCCGCCGCGCGTGCGCACCTTCTGCCTGGAGTTCTTCGGGCAGGCGCGCGAGGCCATTCCCTCCATCGTGGAGATCAAGGACTACCTCGACCAGCGCCCGGGAGGCGCGATCCTGGCCGGCCTGGAGCACCTGGACGAGCGCTACCTGCGCGCCGTGGGCTACGCGCCCAAGAGCAAGCGCGGCGCCTTCCCCAAGATGGCGCTGTTCGGCGACATCGTGGGCGAGGACGACGACGCGGTGGCGCGCGCCACCGCCGAGGTGGTGCGCATGGCCAACGCCCGCGTGGGCGAGGGTTTCGTGGCGGTGAGCCCGGAAGCGCGCAAGAAGTTCTGGCTGGACCGCAAGCGCACCGCGGCGATCGCGCGCCACACCAACGCCTTCAAGATCAACGAGGACGTGGTGATCCCGCTGCCGCGCATGGGCGAGTACGTGGACGGCATCGAGCGCATCAACGTCGAACTTTCGCTGCGCAACAAGCTGGCCCTGGCCGCCGAACTGGACCGCGCGCTGCGCGCGCCCTGGACCCTGGCGCGCAACGAGGAACTCGGCGAGGGCGAGGCCGCCGTGTCCGAGGAGGAGCAGCAACAGCTGCGCGAGCAGGCGCTGGCCCAGGTGGATGCGGTGCATGCGCGCTGGACCTTCCTGCTCGAGCAGATCGACACCCCGCTGCCGCAGCTGCTGCCGCTGCTGGCCGAGCCCTTGCTGGGCGGGGGCGGCGCGCAGACCGCGGCCATGCAGATGCTGCACCGCGCGCCGCGCGCCACGCTGTTCAACCTGCTGCAGGAGCACAGCCTGCGCGCCTCGTGGAAACAGGAGCTGCGGCGCCCGCTGCACACCCTGCTGGCCGGCGCCGCCTTCGCGCCGCTGCGCGGCGAGCTCGACGCGCTGCACAAGCGCGTGCTCAAGGGCCGCGTATGGGTGGCCCTGCACATGCACGCCGGCGACGGCAACGTGCACACCAACATCCCGGTCAACTCCGACGACTACGCCATGCTGCAGGCCGCGCACGAAGCGGTGGCGCGCATCATGACCCTGGCGCGTTCGCTGGACGGCGTGATCTCCGGCGAGCACGGCATCGGCATCACCAAGCTGGAGTTCCTGGACGAGGACGAGCTGCGTCCCTTCACCGAGTACAAGCAGGCCGTGGACCCGCAGGGGCGCTTCAACCGCGGCAAGCTGCTGCGCGACGCGGCGCTGCCGGCGGACCTGACCAACGCCTACACGCCGAGCTTCGGGCTGATGGGCCACGAGTCGCTGATCATGCAGCAGAGCGACATCGGCGCCATCGCCGATTCGGTGAAGGACTGCCTGCGCTGCGGCAAGTGCAAGCCGGTGTGCGCCACCCACGTGCCGCGCGCCAACCTGCTGTACTCGCCGCGCAACAAAATCCTCGCCACCTCGCTGCTGGTGGAGGCCTTCCTGTACGAGGAACAGACCCGGCGCGGCATCAGCGTGCACCACTGGGAGGAATTCGAGGACGTGGCCGACCACTGCACGGTGTGCCACAAGTGCGAGTCGCCCTGCCCGGTGGACATCGACTTCGGCGACGTGTCGATGAACATGCGCAACCTGTTGCGCAAGATGGGCAAGAAGAGCTTCCGCCCGGCCAGCGCCGCGGGCATGTTCTTCCTCAACGCCACCGACGCGCGCACCATCAAGGCCGCGCGCAGCGCCATGGTGGGCTGGGGCTTCAAGGCGCAGAACCTGGGCCACCGCATGCTGCGCGCCCTGGGCACGCGCCAGACGGCGGCGCCGCCGTCCAGCAGCGGCGGCTCGCCGCTGCGCGAGCAGGTGATCCACTTCGTCAACAAGCCGATGCCCGGCGGGCTGCCGAAGAAGACCGCGCGCGCGCTGCTGGACATCGAGAACCCGGACTTCGTGCCCATCATCCGCAACCCCGCATCCACCACGGTGGATTCGGAGGCGGTGTTCTACTTCCCCGGCTGCGGCTCCGAGCGCCTGTTCTCGCAGGTCGGGCTGGCCACGCAGGCGATGCTGTGGCACGTGGGCGTGCAGACCGTGCTGCCGCCGGGCTACCTGTGCTGCGGCTACCCGCAGCGCGGCAGCGGCATGTACGACAAGGCCGAGAAGATCATCACCGACAACCGGGTGCTGTTCCACCGCGTGGCCAACACGCTGAACTACCTGGACATCAAGACCGTGGTGGTCAGCTGCGGCACCTGCTACGACCAGTTGCAGGGCTACCAGTTCGAGAAGATCTTCCCCGGCTGCCGCATCATCGACATCCACGAGTTCCTGCTCGAGAAGGGCGTGACCCTGCCCGGCGGCGACGCCGGCTATCTGTACCACGACCCCTGCCACAGCCCGATGAAACAGCGCGAGCCGATGAAGACCGTGCGCGCGCTGCTGGGCGACGACGTGCGCAAGGCCGACCGCTGCTGCGGCGAGAGCGGGCTGCTGGGCATCACCCGCCCGGACATCTCCACCCAGGTGCGCTTCCGCAAGACCGAGGAGCTGCGCCGCGACGAGGCCGCGCTGCGCGCCGCCGGGCACGACGGCGACCTGAAGATCCTCACCTCCTGCCCGAGCTGCCTGCAGGGCCTGTCGCGCTACCGCCACGACCTGCAGCACGGCCTGCTGGAGGCCGACTACATCGTGGTCGAGATGGCGCGCAAGATCCTCGGCGAGGACTGGATGCCCGGTTACGTGCGCGCGGCCAACGCCGGGGGCATCGAGCGGGTGCTGGTGTGAGTTCCGCGCGCCACGCGGGCCCCTCCGGCGGCGGCGACGCCGCCGGCGCCTGCCCCCTGTGCGCGCAGGCGGGCGGCCTGCCGGTGTGGACCTCGGCGTGGATGCGCCTGATCCGCGCCGACGAACCGCTGCACCCGGCCACCTGGCGCCTGGTGTGGAACGCGCACGTGGCCGAGTTCGGCGATCTGCCGCGCCTGCAGCGCCTGGCCTGCATGGACGCGCTGGTGCTGGTCGAACGCGAACTGCGCGAGGCCCTGCGTCCTCGCAAGATCAACCTGGCGGCACTGGGCAACCTGGTGCCGCACCTGCACTGGCATGTGATCGCGCGCTGGGACTGGGACGCCCACTGGCCCGCGCCGGTGTGGGCGCCGGCCGCGCGCGAGCCCGACGCGGCCCGCCTGCTCGCACTGCGCGAAGGCCTGCCCGCGCTCGACGCGCGCCTGCGCGACGCGCTCGAGCAGCGTTTCGGCACCGAGATCGACCGCCCTCAGATCACCCGCGAATAGCGCGGCGCCTGCAGCTGCGCGGCCGCGTCGTGCAGACGGCGGTCGAACTGCATGGCGATCACCCGCACCAGCAGGCGCCCGCGCGGGGTGACCTGCAGGCGCATCCCGTCGATGTCCACCAGGCCTGCCTCGGCCAGCGGGCGCAAGCGCCGCAGGTCGGCGGCGAAACAGGCCTCGGCGTCGGCCACTCCGTGGCGCGCGGCGAGTTGATCCAGGTCGAGCGAAAAGTCGCACATCAGGCGCTGAATGGCGTCGCGGCGCAACACATCGTCGTCGTCCAGCGTGATGCCGCGTTCGATCGGCAGCCGCCCCTCGGCCAGCGCGGCACCGTAGGCATCCAGGGTCTTGGCGTTCTGCGCGTAGTGGCGACCCAGCTTGGAGATGCCCGACACGCCGAAGGCCAGCAGGTCCAGGTCCGCGTGGGTCGAATACCCCTGGAAATTGCGGTGCAGGCGCCCGCCGGCCTGGGCTCGCGCCAGCTCGTCGTCGGGCAGCGCGAAGTGGTCCATGCCGATGTACTGGTATCCGGCGTGCGCCAGGCGGCGGATGGCCAGGCCCAGCAGTACCAGCTTGGCCTCGGGCGTGGGCAGTTCGGCCTCGGAGATGCGTCGCTGCGGCGCGAAACGCGCGGGCAGGTGGGCGTAGCTGTACAGCGCGATGCGCTGCGGGTGCAGGTCCAGCACCTTCTCCAGCGTGGCGGCGAAATTGAAGGCGTTCTGGCGCGGCAGGCCGTAGATCAGGTCCACGCTGACCGAGGCGAAGCCGCTGGCACGCGCGGCGTCGATGACCTCGCGCGTTTCCTCGAAGCTCTGGATGCGGTTGACGGCCTGCTGCACCGCGGGATCGAAGTCCTGCACCCCCACGCTCATGCGGTTGAAGCCCAGGCGCGCCAGGTGCTCCACGCGCCGGGCGCCGACCTTGCGCGGATCGATCTCGATGGAGAACTCGCCGCCGCCCGACAGGTCGAAATGCTCGCGCGTGAACTCCATCAGGCGCTGCGCCTCGGCATCGTCGAGAAAGGTCGGGGTTCCCCCGCCCCAGTGCAGCTGCACGGCCGAGGTACGCTGCGCGAGCAGCCCGGCGACGGCGCGCATTTCCTGCTCCACCTGGTCCAGGTACGGCGCGCTGCGCGCGTGGTTGCGGGTGGGAATCTTGTTGCAGCCGCAGTAGTAGCACAGGGTCTCGCAAAAGGGGATGTGCACGTACAGCGAAAGCGGCGCGTCCCCGCGCTCGGCCAGGGCCCGCTCGTAGTCCGCGACGGGAAAATCCGCGCGGAAGCGATCGGCCGTGGGATAGGACGTATAGCGGGGTCCGGATACGTCGAAGCGCCGGATCAGTTCCGGTTGAAAATCGAGGTTGATCGAAGCTGTCTGCATGATGGAAGGATCATCGGCGCGGGGCGGGTCCGGGCCTTTGACCTGGGACAAGTCGTCCCGCTGTTGCCCCCGGGCAACGAAAAACTCCCCGTGCTGCTCTGCAGCAAACTAAGATGGCAGGCCCTGCGACAGGAAGGCCGCCAGGCGACCGCGCCGTGGCCGGCACGATACCCATGCACGACGAGACATTGCACGACAAGGGGTCCATGGCTGCGCTCAGCCTGGGCGCGCTGGGGGTGGTCTATGGAGACATCGGCACCAGCCCCCTGTATGCCTTCAAGGAAGCCTTCAACCCCGCGCACAGCCTGGGTTTCAACCCGGCCAATATCTACGGCGTGCTGTCCCTGATCTTCTGGGGCCTGACCATCATCGTGACGGTCAAGTACGTGGGACTCGCGCTGCGCGCGGACAACGAGGGCGAAGGCGGCATCCTGGCGCTGATGGCGCTGGTCATGCGCCGTTACCCGGCGCCCTCGCGCGGGCGCGTGCTGGCCGTGGCGCTGGGCCTGATCGGCGCGGCCATGTTCTACGGCGACAGCATCATCACCCCGGCCATCTCGGTGCTGTCGGCGATCGAGGGCACCGCGGTGGCCACGCCGCTGCTGCAGGACGCGGTGATCCCCCTCACCGCGGCGATCCTGGTCGGGCTGTTCCTGGTGCAAAAGCGCGGCACCGCGCTGGTGGGCGCGTATTTCGGACCGGTCATGATGCTGTGGTTCGCCGCCCTCGGCGTGCTCGGGCTGACCCACATCGTGATCCACCCCGACGTGCTGCGTGCCCTCAACCCCTGGTGGGGCGTGGACATGTTCCTGCGCGAGCCCCGGCTTGCGCTGTTCCTGCTGGGCGCGGTGTTCCTGACCCTCACCGGCGGCGAGGCGCTGTACGCCGACATGGGGCATTTCGGGCGCCTGCCCATCCGCCGTGCCTGGCTGGGCGTGGTGATGCCGGGCCTGCTGCTGAACTACTTCGGCCAGGGCGCGCTGGTGCTGGCCAACCCGGCCGCCGGCAAGAACCCCTTCTTCTACATGGCGCCGTCGTGGGCGCTGTGGCCGCTGGTGGTGCTGGCCACGCTGGCCACGGTGATCGCCTCGCAGGCGGTGATCTCGGGCGCCTACTCGATGACCACCCAGGCCATCAAGCTGGGCTACCTGCCGCGCATGCGCGTGCTGTTCACCAACGAGCGCAACCAGGGGCAGATCTACGTGCCCTTCATCAACTGGACCATGCTGCTGTTCGTGCTGGCGCTGGTGATGGCCTTCCGCAGCTCGGACAACCTGGCCGCCGCCTACGGCATCGCGGTGAACATCACGATGGTCACCACCACCGTGTTCCTGTGGATGGTGGCGCCGCAGCGCTGGGGCTGGAGCACGCGCCGCGCCAACCTGGTGTTCCTGCCCCTGGCGCTGGTCGAGGTGCTGTTCCTGGCCTCCAACTCGCTGAAGGTGGACCACGGCGGCTGGTTCCCGCTGGTATTCGGCGCCGCCGTGTACACCCTGCTGTCGACCTGGAAGCGCGGGCGCAGCCTGCTCAAGCGCCAGCTGCAGGAGCACGCGCTGAACCTGAAGGACTTCGTGCACAGCCTGTCCACCTATCCGCCGACGCGGGTCGAGGGCACGGCCATCTACCTCACCCCCAACGCCGAGACCGTGCCGCACGCGCTGCTGCACAACCTCAAGCACAACAAGGTGCTGCACGAGCGCGTGGTGTTCCTGTCGGCACAGGCCGCCGACGTGCCCCACGTCGGGCCGGACCAGGGCATCGACCTGCGCCCGATGGAGGAAGGCATCTATCTGCTGCACGTTCGCTATGGTTTCAAGGATGAACCCGACATCCAGAAGCTCCTGAAGGATTGCGAGCGTCTGTCGGGGCTGGAGTTCCACCTGATGGAGACCTCCTTTTTCCTCGCGCGCCAGACCATCGTGCCCTCGAAGATTCCGGGCATGGCGCTGTGGCGCGAGGTGCTGTTCTCCTGGATGAGCCGCAACGCCCAGGAAGCCTCCGACTACTTCCGCATTCCGCCCAACCGCGTGGTGGAGCTGGGAACCCAGATCGAGATCTGACGCGGCGTAAATCCAACACCTCGCGGCGCCCGCGCCTGCGGCGGGCGCCGGCTCTGGCATCATGCAAACAGGCCGGCACGTGGCGAGCCGGCGCAGGAGGTGCGAGATGACCATCGCGATGGCAGCCTACAAATCCGTCTACGCGGTCGAGGACGTCGAGCGCAAGCTCAGAGGCCTCGCCGCCGACGCCCAGGACGCGCTGCGGGCCACCTACACGCGCATGATCGAAGCGGGAGGCCAGCGCCTGGCCATCAAACCCGCGGCCGTGCCGGACCGCGACGCGCTGCAGGCCGAATTGCCCAATTTCGCCGAGCCGCTGGAACAGGTGCTGCGCGCCGTCGCGCTGGCCGCCGACAGCCGCGACCCGGTGGAAGTCACGCCCATGCTGCTGCTGGGCGAGCCCGGCATCGGCAAGACCCACTTCGCGCGCCGGGTCGCCGACATGCTGGGCACCGCGTGGGCGCTGGCGCCGATGAACGCGCTGACCGCCGGCTGGATCCTGTCCGGCGCCTCCTCGCAATGGAAGGGCGCGCGCCCCGGCAAGGTGTTCGAGACCCTGGTGCAGGGCGAATACGCCAACCCGGTGGTGGTGATCGACGAGATCGACAAGGCGGCTGGTGCCGCGCAGTACGACCCGCTGGGCGCGCTGTACAGCCTGCTGGAGCATGACACCGCGCGCCATTTCACCGACGAGTTCGCCGAGGTACCCATCGACTGCACCGGGGTCGTGTGGGTGGCCACCGCGAACGATCCGGCGAGCATCCCCGAGCCCATTCTCAACCGGCTCGACGTGTTTGAGGTGCCGGCCCCCGACGAGGCCGGGCGCCGCGCCATCGCCACTCGCCTGTATCGGGAGCTGCGCGAGGGACACGACTGGGGCGCGGGCTTCACGCCCGAGCTCGGCGAGGGCGCGCTCGACGCGCTGGCCCAGGCCAGTCCGCGGGAAATGCGCCGCCTGCTCGCCGCCGCCTTCGGCTCGGCCAAGCTCGACGGGCGCGCCGAGCTGCTGGAACGCGACTTTCCCCGCATTCGCTCACGAGGCCCGCGCATGGGCTTCGTGCAATGATTCGCCCGCTTCCCTCACCCGCCCCCCTGGAGCCCACTCGATGAGCCTGATGGCCAGCACGGCACCGCAAGCCACCCACTTGATCAAGCCGCTCGTCGCCCTGCTGGCGATCATCAACCCCCTGGGCATCCTGCCCATCTTCCTGGCCCTCACCGAGGGCTTCACCCCGGCGCAGCGCAAGCGCACCATCACCACCTGCGCCTTCTCATCCTTCCTGGTCATCGCGGTCAGCGCGCTGCTGGGCACGCAGGTGCTGCAGTTTTTCAGCATTTCCCTGGCTTCCTTCCAGGTGGGCGCCGGACTGCTGCTGCTGATCACCGGAATCGGCATGCTCAATGCCGCGCCCACGGCATTCCGCTCCACCCCGGAGGAGATGGACGAGGCCGAAGCCAGCAGCCGCAGCATCGCCGTGGTGCCCCTGACCGTGCCGCTGTTGACCGGGCCGGCCACGATCTCGACCATGATCATCTACGCGGACAAGAACCGCCACTGGCCCTACCTGCTGGTGCTGGTGGGCTATGGCGTGATCGCCGCGCTGGTGATCGCCGGGACCTTCCGCGCCGCCGAGAGCATCGCGGGCGTGGTCGGCAAGACCGGCATCAACATCATGACCCGCCTGATGGGCCTGCTGATCGCCGCGCTGTCGGTGGAGCTGATGAGCGAGGGCCTGCTCAAGCTGTTTCCAGGGCTGGGGCACTGAAAGGGTGCGCCCGGCCCCCGCCCTGAATCGGGGAGCGGGTTTTCCCCTGTGGGCAGCCGAGGGGTGCAGGGCAATAATCCTGTGCAGTCGCGCACCGTGGTGCACGCCGCAAGAATTCTGGAGTGAGTAGCGAGGAGACAGCCCGACCGGACCCGCGCATGCGCGTGGAGTACCGGCAAGCATCAGCGCCAAGACGCTGAGACAACGACGCCAGATCCCCCGAGGGGGTCTGGCGTTTTTTCATGCCCGACGCGCGGGCGCATCCACGCAAGGCATGTTCCACGTGGAACATGCGCTTCGGCTCAGGACTGCTTTTTCATCGGGCAGGTGTTGAGCCCCAGCAGGGAATACGCCGGGCACACCCCGACGGCGCCGGTGATCAGCGGCACGATCCCGATGTAGCCCCACCACCCCACCGTGCCCGTAGCCGCCAGCGCGATCAGCACCAGTCCGACCACCACGCGAATCCCGCGATCCAGCCCGCCTTCGTTGATCTTCATGGTCATGCTCCTTGAGAGGAATCTCTAGATTCGAATGTAGCGGGCATGCGAAGCGCCTGGACTGATCCCGATCATGTCTCGCGACGATGCCGCCGGAATCGGCACGGTGCGCGCAAAGCCCGGGGCTCCATGACGGCCGCCCTCGCCGCGCGTGAAGCGCCCCATCTCGACGACGGCGGCGGTCGTGCTCCGCGGGGGACGGCGTGCCGGGGTGGCGAGCAGCGCAGGGCCGGGGGCCTCGCGCGCCTGCGCGCTTCCAGCATCATGCTGCGGCAGCTGTTCGAGCGCAGCGCGCGTCGGCGCGCGCAGCGAGTTCTGCCGCACGCCCCCGGGCCCGAGCAGCGCAAGCGCAGTTGGCGCCCAGGGCGCCAACCACCCCGCCAGCCGGTCCCCGCGGGGCGCGGCCGCCTCTGTCGCGCACAATTCGCCCGACTCCAGACAAAGCGATCCAAACCGCGTCGTTGCACCTCCACGAATCCTCAGGCGCTCTGGCTCCGCAATCGCGATGTTCCACGTGGAACATCCGCCCTCCCCGGCTCCGGAACACGCCGCGCCTACAATGTGGGCCTCGAAGCTGGTGAACCCCATGGAATATCCGAAGGTCTTTGACGTCATCGTGGTCGGCGGCGGCCACGCAGGCACCGAAGCCGCGCTGGCCGCTGCCCGCATGGGCGCGGCCACGCTGCTGCTCAGCCACAACATCGAGACCCTGGGCCAGATGTCCTGCAACCCGTCCATCGGCGGTATCGGCAAGGGCCACCTGGTGAAGGAAATCGACGCCCTGGGCGGTGCGATGGCCGCCGCCACCGACGAAGCCGGAATCCAGTTTCGCATTCTCAACGGCAGCAAGGGGCCGGCCGTGCGCGCCACCCGCGCCCAGGCCGATCGCGTGCTGTACAAGGCCGCGATCCGCTCCCGGCTGGAAAACCAGCCCGGCCTGTGGTTGTTCCAGCAAGCGGTCGACGACCTGCTGCTCGAATCCGACGGCCGCGGCGACCGCGTGTGCGGCGCCGTCACCCAGAGCGGCATCCGGTTCCGCGGCCGCAGCGTGGTGCTGACCGCCGGCACCTTCCTGGACGGCAAGATCCACATCGGACTGCAGAACTACTCCGGCGGTCGCGCGGGCGATCCCCCCGCCCAGTCCCTGGCGCGGCGCCTGCGCGAGATCGGCCTTCCCCAGGGCCGGCTCAAGACCGGCACGCCGCCGCGCATCGACGGGCGCAGCATCGACTTCTCGCGCATGCAGGAGCAGCCCGGAGACCTCGATCCCGTCCCGGTGTTCAGCTTCCTCGGCGAAGCCTCGCAACACCCGCGCCAGCTCCCCTGCTGGGTCACCCACACCAACGCGCGCACCCACGACATCATCCGCGCCGGGCTGGACCGCAGCCCCATGTACACCGGGGTGATCGAAGGCGTGGGCCCACGCTACTGCCCCAGCATCGAGGACAAGATCCACCGCTTCGCCGGCAAGGACGCGCACCAGATCTTCCTCGAGCCCGAGGGCCTGAGCACCCACGAGTTCTACCCGAACGGCATTTCCACCAGCCTGCCCTTCGACGTGCAGCTCGAGCTCGTGCACAGCATCGAGGGCCTGGAACAGGCGCACGTGCTGCGCCCCGGCTACGCCATCGAGTACGACTATTACGATCCCCGCGCCCTCAAGTCCTCGCTGGAGACCCGCGCGGTGGCGGGGCTGTTCTTCGCCGGCCAGATCAACGGCACCACCGGCTACGAGGAGGCCGCCGCGCAGGGCCTGCTGGCCGGCGCCAACGCCGCGCTGCTGGTGCGCGGCGACGAGCCCTGGTGCCCGGGCCGCGAGCAGGCCTACCTCGGCGTCCTGGTCGACGACCTGATCACCAAGGGCGTCAGCGAGCCCTACCGCATGTTCACCAGCCGCGCCGAGTACCGGCTCAGCCTGCGCGAGGACAACGCCGACCTGCGCCTGACCGAGGCCGGGCGCCGCCTGGGCCTGGTCGACGATGCCCGCTGGGACGCCTTCTGCCGCAAGCGCGACGCCATCGATGCCGAGCGCCAGCGCCTGCGCGACACCTGGGTGCAACCGCAGACCCTGCCGCCAGCCGACGCCGAGCAGCTCATCGGCCAGCCCATCGAGCGCGAGTACCGCCTGGAGGACCTGTTGCGCCGCCCGGACGTGGACTACACCCGCCTGGTCACGGCGCTCGACGCGCGCTATGCGCCGGCGCAGCCCTTGCGCGCCGACGAAGCCGAACAGGTGCAGATCGGCGTCAAGTACTCCGGCTACATCGAGCGCCAGCAGGTCGACGTGCAGCGCGCCGCCGAATACGAACACCTGTCCCTGCCCGAGGATCTGGATTACGCCGCGGTGCAGGGCCTGTCCATCGAGGTGCGGCAGAAACTGGGCCGCGCCCGCCCCCTCACCCTCGGGCAGGCTTCGCGCGTGTCGGGGGTCACCCCGGCGGCGATCTCGCTGCTGCTGGTCCACCTGCGCAAGCGCCGCCTGCGCGCGCCTGCGGCCGCCGGCCGGGCCGCCGGATGAGCCCGCCGGCCCGCGAGCAACTCGTCGGCATCCTGGCGGCCCTGCGGCTGGACGCCGACGCCACGCAGATCGACCAGCTGCTGCGCTACCTGGAGCTGCTGCAGCGCTGGAACGCCGTCTACAACCTCACGGCCGTGCGCGAGCCCGCGCACATGCTCACGCTGCACCTGGCCGACAGCCTGTCCCTGATCCCGGCGCTCGACCGGCGCAACCCGCGGCGCGTGCTCGACGTCGGCTCCGGCGGCGGCCTTCCCGGGCTGGTGCTGGCCATCATGCGCCCGCAGTGGCAACTGGTGCTGGTCGACGCGGTGCAAAAGAAGTGCGCCTTCGTGCAGCAGGTCGCGGCCACGCTACAGCTGCGCAACGTCGAGGTCGCTCACGGGCGCATCGAGCAATTGAACCTGCCCGGTTTCGACTGCATCACCAGCCGGGCGGTGGGCGAGCTTGCCGAACTCGTGCGCATCAGCGAGCATGTGCTGCTCGCCGGCGGCGCCTGGGCGGCCATGAAGGGCGTTGTGCCCGAGGCCGAACTCCGCGCCTTGCCGCCGGAACTCGCGCACGACATCGAAATTCTCGACGTACCCGGGCTGCAGGCGCAGCGCTGCGTGGTGTGGATGCACCGCGCGCAGGCGCCGGCCGCGGCCCGGCCCGGCGATTCCTAGGACTCCTGCCATGGCATCGGTTTTTTGCATCGCCAACCAGAAGGGTGGGGTCGGCAAGACCACCACCAGCGTCAACCTCGCCGCCGGCCTGGCCCGCGTCGGGCAACGCGTGCTGCTGGTCGACCTCGACCCGCAGGGCAACGCCACCATGGGCTCGGGAGTGGACAAGCGCCAGCTCAAGCCCAGCGTGTACCAGGCCTTGCTGGGCATAGCCCCGCTGGCCGAGGCCCGCCGCGCCAGCCCGCAGGGCGGCTACGACGTGCTCGGCGCCAACCGCGAACTGGCCGGCGCCGAGGTCGAACTGGTCGACGAGGAACGCCGCGAACACCGCCTGAAGGAATTGCTCGCCACGGTGGCCGACGACTACGACTTCGTGCTCATCGATACTCCCCCGGCGCTGGGCCTGCTCACCCTCAACGCCCTGTGCGCGGCGCAGGGGGTGATCGTGCCCATGCAGTGCGAGTATTTCGCGCTGGAGGGTCTCACCGACCTGGTGAACACGGTGCGCCAGGTACACGCCAAGCTCAACCCCGAACTCGTGCTGATCGGGCTGCTGCGAGTCATGTTCGACCCCCGCATCACCCTGCAGCAGCAGGTCAGCGACCAGCTCAAGACCCACTTCGGCGAAAAGGTGTTCGACGCGGTGATCCCCCGCAACGTGCGCCTGGCCGAGGCCCCCAGCTACGGCCTGCCCGGCGTGGTGTTCGACCGCGCCAGCCGCGGCGCCCAGGCCTACATCGAATTCGCCGAGGAGATGGTGCGCCGCGTCCGCGGCCCCGCAGCCCCCGCCCGCAGCCCCAACGCCACCGCAGCATGAACAGTCCCTCGAAGAGTTCCCCCGCCGCTGCGCCGGCCTCGAAGAAGCGCAAGGGCCTGGGCCTGGGCCTCGAAGCCCTGCTCGGGGCCCAGGGCGCCGAGATCACCGCCAGCGCCTCCGGCGCGCCGTCCTCGCTGCCGCTGGACGCACTGGTCCCCGGCCAGTACCAGCCGCGCACCCGCATGGACGAAGGCGCGCTGTTCGAACTGGCCGAAAGCATCAAGGCGCAGGGCGTGATGCAACCCATCCTGGTGCGTCCGCTGGCCTCGGGCAAGTACGAGATCATCGCCGGCGAACGCCGCAGCCGCGCCGCCCGCCTGGCCGGGCTCGACCAGGTGCCGGTGCTGGTGCGCGAGGTGCCCGACCAGTCGGCCCTGGCCATGGCGCTGATCGAGAACATCCAGCGCGAGGACCTCAACCCGCTGGAGGAGGCGCAGGGCATCCGGCGCCTGATCGACGAGTTCTCCTTCACCCACGAGCAGGCGGCGCAGGCCGTCGGGCGCTCGCGCGCCGCGGTCAGCAACCTGCTGCGCCTGTTGAACCTGGCGCGCCCGGTGCAGGACATGCTGCTGGCCGGCGACCTGGACATGGGCCACGCCCGCGCCCTGCTCGCGCTCGACGGAGCGGCGCAGATCCAGGCCGCCAACCAGGTGCAGGCACGGCGACTCTCGGTGCGCGAGACCGAGCGCCTGTGCGCCCGCGCGCAGGCGCCCGAACCGGCCCCGCGCCCGGCGCAACAGGCCGAACGCCGCGAACTCGAACGCCTGGAACACGAGCTGGGGGAACTGCTGGCCGCGCCGGTGCACATCCGCGCCAAGGGTACCGGTAGCCGCATACGCGGCGAGATCACCCTGGGATTTCACTCCCTGGACGAACTCAACGGGCTCATCGACCACCTGCGCAAGCAGGTGTGAGCGCGCCCGACGCACATCCCCTGGCCGACGAAACCCCTTATTTCCTGGGCCCGGCGGCGCAGTGAGCACTCACACCGGCACGTCCTGCGCGAACACGCGCAACACCGAGCTGTAGGCCTGCAGGCTGGCCCCGGAGAACTCTCCGGCGGCCTCGAAACCGATCAGCGGCACCTCGCCGAGCTGGCTGTGCAGCAACTGCCACTGCGCATGCAGCACGGAACCCCGGCGGGCCGCGCAGGTGGCGAACACCGCGCCGCGCACCGGCGGCCCGGCGTCGGCGGGCGACGCGTGACCGGCCGCATGGCGCGCCTCGCGGCGCTGCTCGAGTTCGTCGCGCACCTCGGTGCACAGACGCAGCAGGTCTCGCAGCGATCCGGCCGTCTGGCGCCTGCAGAAGCGCAGTTGCATGCCCGGCTGGAGTTCGGCCGCCAGCGCCACCCCCTGCGCCCCCGGATCGATGCCGATGAGCCCGCGCAGCACCGGCGCCGTGCCCGCGGGCACCTGGCTCGGCCCGTCCTCCGGCCACGACAGGCCCACCACCACGTCGCGCAGGCTGGGCACCAGTTCGCGCCATTGCTCGTGCTCGCGGCGCCGGCGCGGCTCGCCCAGGTCGTCCAGCAGCGCACCCAGCGCGGGCTGCCCGTCCAGCGCGTACACCACGTTGTCGGTACAGCGGGTCACCGTGCGCGCCGGGCCCACCGCCTCCATGCCGTGGCTGAGCCCGCCCAGCAGGCTCACGCGCGACGAGAAGGCCACGCCCGAGACCCCGCCCTGCAGCAGGGCGTCGGCGAAATGCGCGCCGCAGCCCGGGCTCACGATACCGCCCCACACGTCATGGCCCTCGCAGCGCTCGCCCAGCTCGGCCACCAGTTCGTCCAGGTCCGGTTGCTCGGCGTCGCCGTGGGCCAGCACCGAATGCGCGCCACGCCACACGCGGGACAGGGGCGGCAGCGGCTTGCGTCCCGAGAACACGCGGAAGTCGCGCTGCGCCAGTTGCAGGAGCATCAGCGCCACGCCGCAACTCTCGATGCCCTGCTCGCCGGAGGCGAACACCCCCGGCACCACGCCGCCCACCCAGTGCACCACGCCCAGGCGCTCTCGCAGGCCGTCCAGCAGATCGTCGCCCAGCATGGCGTAGCGCGGATCCACGTACACCAGGCCCAGGTTCGGCCGCGTCACGGTATCGGCGCGCGCGCGCTCGCGGGCCACCTGGGACGCCAGCGCGTCCAGGGCCTGGGGCCAGCTCGGCAACGACGAATAGGCGGTGATGAAGCGCATGCTGGGGGTACCGTTTCAGCCCACGCGGCGCGATCTCGACACCCGACTCCGGCTAGGCGCGGCGCGCCGCGGCCGGTTCACGATGTTGCACCGCAATGTGCCAACCCATCGTAGCAGGCGTATCAAAGCCCCGGAAACCGTGCGACTTGTTTAGCCCTCCCTGCCCCGCGGAGGGCCTTCACCCGCCTCGGAGCCTGCAGGCTCAGCCCGGCGCGCGGCCCGGCGTCTTGCGCGCACGCGCGCCGGCCGCGCCGGATTTGGCGCTCCTGGGCGTCGCCGGCCGCTTGCGCGCGGCACCGGGCTTGGCCGCGGGCGCCTTGGGCGCCTTCGGCGCCGCGGCAGGCGCAGCGGACGAGCCGCCCGCGTTCGACGACGGCACCGCGCCGCCGGGCATGGCCCAGGCACCCTCGCGCAAGGCCTCGCTCGCCACCTTGGTGAACTGCTCGCTCAAGGTGCTCCACCACTGCACCGGATCGATGAGACCGCCGAGTTGCGCAGGCTCCTTCGCGCCCTCGCCCCCGGCGGAAGCCTCGCGGCCGGCGCCGCTCCCGCGCACCGAGGCCTCGGCAGCGCCCCCTTCCGGCGCGCCCCGCGCGGCGGACCCCCGCGGCCCCCCGGGCTCGCCTCGGCCCGGCGCTTCCGACGCCGGCTCGCCGACTCCCATCTGCGTCGCGGCGCCCATCGCCTCGGCTCCGGCACGCATGGCCGAGCCCAGATGACTGGCGAGATCGCCGAAGTCCACGTTCATGGTCTTCAGGGTCGACAGGGTCATGCGCTGCACTTCCAGACCCTGGATGGTGGCCTGGGTCAGGCGCACGTTCGCCTCCAGCCACTGCAGCACCACGCGCAGGTCGACGATCTTGCGCTCCAGTTCGTCAGGGTCCAGGGTGGGAGCCATCCAGTTGGCGAAGCTCGACGACATGCCGGAACTCTTCAGCAAGGACTGGAAGAATTCCATGGCGGGAGAGGATTGGGCTTGCATGGGACGTGTACCTCGCAGTACGTACAAGATCCGCGGGTGATACGGCACCCGCAGGGCACTCGCGGCATCGATGCGAATCAGCATACCGCCTGCGTGCACGAATCGACATCCCCCCTTTCAATGCCCTGGCCATGCCGCACACGCTGTCCGCGCAGCACAATGAAGCCATGAGTCCTCCGCGCTCCGGCGCCCCACCGCGCACGCCCCCGCCGCCGCGCCCACGCGGGCGCTGGCGCGCGGCGTGGTGGCTGCTTCCCGTGCTGGCGCTGCACCTGCTCGCGCTGTGGGGCCTCGTGCGCGCCTTTCGCGAGCCGCCGGCGCATTCCCTGCCCCCGGCGCTCTACACGCGCGTGCTGCTGCCGAGCAACCCTCCACCCGTGGCGACCGGAGCGCAAGACGCGCAAGCGGGATCACACGCTGGAGCGCAAGCACAGGCACAGGTCGAGTACGGCGCGAGCGCGAACGTCGAGGCTCCGCGACACACGGCGCAGGCCTCCGCGTCAGCGCCTCGTGGCGCCGAGCCGACACCGCGGCGCCCCGCCACGCGCGCGCACCACACCTCGCCTCACGCCCCGCTCCCCGCCGCAGCGCGGGCCTCGTCGCCGGCGGCCCCGGCATCCGCGCCCCGGCAGACGCCTCCTTCCGCAAGGACGCATGCCGGATCCTCGCCAACCGCATCCCCGCCCTCAGCATCCTCGCCTGCCGCGTCCCCGGCTGCCGCACCCTCGCCCGCCGCCTCGCGGCCGGCCGCTCGCGGCACCGCTCCGGCGGGATCCGCGCCCGCCGCGCAAGCGCCCATCGCGTCGGCCGACGCGTGGCCCCTGCCGACGCGCCTGGACTACGCGCTGACCGGCTACTACCGCGGCCCGCTGCACGGAAATGGCGAACTCGAATGGCGACGCCAGGGGCAGCGCTACGAACTGCGCCTGAGCGGCTCGGCGCTGATCGACTTCTCCTACACCAGCAGCGGCACGATCGACGGCGACTGGCTGGCGCCCGACGAATACGTCGAGCAGGTGCTCATGCGCAGCAAGACCGTGCGCTTCGATCGCGCCGCCGGGCTGCTGCGCTTCTCGGCCGTCGGCTCCACGATGCCCATTCCCGCGCACCTGATCGACAGCGCCAGCGTGTTCATGCAACTCGCGCAACGCCTTCGCACCCAGCCCGAGCAGTTCCGCGACGGCTCGCATCTGCGCTTCCAGGTGGTGCGCCCCAGCGGCACGACGACCTGGGATTTCCTGGTCGCCGGGCGCGCGCCCGTGGACACGCGCATCGGGCGCCTCGACACCTGGCACCTGGTGTACCAACCGCCGGCGCGCGACGACCTCGGCGCCGAGGTCTGGCTGGCCCCCTCGCTGCAGGGCCTGCCGGTACAGATCCGGCTGCTGCACGGCGGCGACGATTACCTGCAATTCACGCTGCGCCGCGCGCTGCAGCAGGCGCCCTCAGCGAGCGCCTCCGCCCCGCCGTCCGCCCCCCGCTGAAAACCCCACCCCCGCGCTGTCGGCGCGCGTGGCCCCTGGCGCGTTGTAGCTACAGGCACGCGGTGCGGGCGGGGCTTGATTCCCTGCCACCCAGCCCCATCTGCACCATGACAGGGTGGCGGCCGCGCCGAGCGCCCGCCGCGATGACCCGGGAGGATCACCATGCACACCATGATCTACGACTCCGATGCCTTCAGCGTGTTCCAGCTCGACTGGGCGCGCGAAGCGGGCAGCGTTGCCGAGGCCGCGCCGAACCAGGGCGGTTTCGAGATCGTCGACAAGTTCGCGCGCAAGGAAATCTTTCTCGAAGGCCACGTCGCCGACGGGTTCCGCGCCCGCGTGCGCAGCCTCATGGAAGGCTCGCCGAGCACCGAGGACATCGACGAATTCCTCGACGGCTTCTCCGCGCTGTCGCGCCTGAACCTGCACGCGCACTGAGCCGAATCGGGGGCGCCCCGATCACCGCCCCGCGTGCCGCAAGCAAAGCTTGTCTTGCGTCAAGGTCGCGCCATGCCGAAGCCATACGATGGTTTGCATGAATGCACTTGTCGTCCCCAACCTGGAGCCGTCGCGGCCCACGGCGCCGGTCCACGGCGGCACGTCCGCCGAATCGATGGTGCGCGTGCTCAAGGCCATGGCGCATCGCGAGCGCCTGGCCATCCTGTGCCTGTTGCTGGACGGGGAGATGTGCGTGCGCGATCTCGAACACGGCGTGGGCATGCGCCAGGCGGCGCTATCCCAGCAACTCTCGCGCCTGCGCGCCGAGAACATCGTCGAGGCGGTGCGTCAGGGCCGCTTCATGCTGTACCGCCTGAAGAACCCCCAGGTACAGGCGGTGGTGCGCGCCGTGTGCCGCGAGATGCCGGTCTCCTGAATCCGCGCGCGCGCCGGCGGGTCCCGCACGGCGCGCCCGGCTGCCTCACCAGGTGCCGTGCAAGCCCCAGTAGATGATGAACACGGCCACCAGCGTGGACAGCGCCCAGGCCCACGGCGGCATCATCTCCCACAGTCGTTCGGCCATGCCGTGGGGCACCAGCACGGCCTCGCCGCGCGCGCTGCGCTCGAAGCGGGTGAAGAAGTCCTCGATCAGCCCGCGCGCCGCCTGATCGGCCAGTCCGGCACCCATCTGCGCGATCGCCCCGCCCACCTGGGCGCTGGCCTGGTATTGCAGCGAGGTACCGTCGCCGGCAGGCTGCAGCGCCACAAGCGCGCGCCCGGTGCCGAAGCCCGCGCTGCCGCCGTTGCCCTCGAAGCGCAGCACGTAGCTGTGCGGGGGATTGGCGTCCTCCAGG
This sequence comes from Pseudomonadota bacterium, assembly GCA_021848345.1. Classification (GTDB taxonomy): domain Bacteria; phylum Pseudomonadota; class Gammaproteobacteria; order Burkholderiales; family Burkholderiaceae_C; genus Thiomonas_A. The sequence continues at coordinate 24,576 of JAJZUV010000027.1, forward strand.
ATCAGCGTGCTGGTGAAGCGCGTGCGGTGACCGGCGATGTCGAGCTGCTGCACGACCTCGAAACGCCCCGCGGCGCTTTGCACGATGCTCTCGCAACCCGGAATGCACGCGCGCAGCATCGCGGGCGAATTCAGGGCTTCCCAAGTCTGGGCGGGACTCAGGGGAATGTGGCGCTTGCCTTGAACGTCCATGGTCGGTCTCGCAGATCGGACGCGTCGTCCGGGTCGGACAACGCTATATCCATACGTGCTTATATTTACCGTTGGTCACCGCGGTTTCAAGCTGCAACGCAGCAATTTCCGGGTAAATACTCCCTAGGGCTTTCCTGGGCCCTTGTCCCCGCCGCAACCCGGGCATCGACCCCAAGAAGCCCGCGCAGGCCCCCGCGCACGCTACAGTAGGCGGCCATGAACATCGTGATCCTCGACGACTACCAGGACGCCGTGCGCAAGCTGCCCTGTTTCGAGCGGCTCGCCGACCACGAGGTCAAGGTCTTCAACAACAACGTCAAGGGCGCCGGCCAGCTGGCCGTGCGCCTGCGCGACGCCCAGGCCCTGGTGCTCAACCGCGAGCGCACGGCCCTGAGCGCCGCGGTGCTCGCGCGCTGCCCCAAGCTGCGCGTGGTGGCGCAGACCGGCCGCGCGGGCGCGCACATCGACGTCGACGCCTGCACCCGCGCCGGCGTCGCCGTGCTGCAGGGCACGACCGACCCCGCGCCCACCGCCGAGTTCACCTGGGCCCTGATCATGGCCGCGATGCGGCGCATTCCCCAGTACGTGGCCAGCCTCAAGCAGGGCGCGTGGCAGCAGTCGGGCCTGAAGTCCCAGTCCATGCCGGTGAATTTCGGCCTCGGTCAGCGCCTGGCGGGCAAGACCCTGGGCATCTGGGGCTACGGGCGCATCGGCCGCATGGTGGCCGGTTACGGGCGCGCCTTCGGCATGCGGGTGCTGGTCTGGGGCAGCGAGGCCTCGCGCCAGGCAGCGCGCGAGGCGGGCCTGGACGCCGCCGCCGACCGTGCCGACCTGTTCGCCCAGAGCGACGTGCTCACGCTGCACCTGCGGCTCAACGAGAACACGCGCGGCCTGGTCACGCTGGCCGACCTGTCGCAGATGAAGCCCGACGCGGTGCTGGTCAACACCGCGCGCGCCGAGATCATCGCGCCCGACGCGCTGGTGGCCGCGCTCAACCGCGGCCGTCCCGGCATGGCCGCGGTGGACGTGTTCGAGTCCGAGCCCATCATGCGCGGCAACCCGCTGCTGCGCCTGGAGAACGCGATCTGCACGCCCCACGTCGGCTACGTGGACGAAATGCACTACGAGCACATGTTCGGCCAGGCCTTCGACGCCCTCGCCCGCTTCGCCGCCGGCGAACGCGACGACGTGATCAACCCCGAGGCGCTGCGTCACTCCCACTGGGCCAGCTGAGGCGCCGCGGCCGGCTCGGCGCTACTTGCCGATGCAAAAGCGCGAGAAGATGTCGCCCAGCAGTTCGTCGGCGCTGACCTCGCCGGTGATGCCCATCAGCTCCCCATGGCCCAGGCGCAGTTCCTCGGCCAGCAGCTCCAGCGCCGGGCTGGCCTGATCCAGCCACGCGCACGCCCGCTCCAGATGCTCCTCGCAGGCCTGCAGCGCCTGCACGTGGCGCGTACGCGCCAGGAACACGCCCTCGGGCATCGCCTCCCAGCCGCAGCGCAGCAACAGTTGGCGCCGCAGCTCCTGCAGGCCCTGCCCGTGGCGCGCGGACAGCCGCGGCCCGGCGCACGCCGCCTCGCCCAGGCCCAGCTCGCCGGCGAAGGCCCGCAACGCGGCGTCGGCGTCGGGAGCCGACAGCGAATCGCTCTTGTTCCACACGTGCAGCAGCCGCGCATCGGGCACGCCGTGCTCGCGCAGGCGCGCGGCGATGCGCGCCTCCTCGGCGCGATAGTCCGGCTGCTCCAGGCGCTGCAGGTCATGCACGAACAGCACCGCGTCCGCCTGCGCGATCGCCTCCCAGCTGCGCGCCACGCCGATGCTTTCCACGCGGTCCTCGGTGTCGCGCAGGCCCGCGGTGTCGATCACGTGCAGCGGCACGCCCTCGATCTGGATGGATTCGCGCAGGCGGTCGCGCGTGGTGCCCGCCACCTCGGTGACGATGGCCAGCTCGGCGCCGGCCAGGGCGTTGAGCAGCGAACTCTTGCCCACGTTGGGCTGGCCGGCCAGCACCACATGCAGGCCTTCGCGCAGCAAGGCGCCCTGGCGCGTGCGCGCCAGCAGGCCGCGCAGCGCCTGAATCAACTCGCGCACCCGTCGCCCCACCGCGTGGGCGCGCACGAACTCGATGTCTTCCTCGGGAAAATCCAGCGTGGCCTCGACCAGCGCGCGCAGCTCGCGCAGATCCTGCGCCAGCGCATGCACCTCGCGCGACATCTCGCCCGCCAGCGCGCGCTGCGCGCCCAGCACCGCCGCCCCGGTGGTGGCGTCGATCAGGTCGGCCACCGCCTCGGCCTGGGCCAGGTCCAGCTTGCCGTTGTGAAAGGCCCGCTCTGTGAACTCGCCCGGGCCCGCCACGCGCAGGCCGATCTCCCGGCCCAGCTCCAGCACGCGCCCGAGCAGCAGTTGCAGCAGCGCGGGGCCGCCGTGCACCTGCAACTCCAGCACGTCCTCGCCGGTGTAGGAATGGGGCGCCGGGAACCACAGCGCCAGTCCGGTGTCGATGACCGCGCCGCCGGCGTTGGGAAACTCCAGCAGCGTGGCGTGGCGCGGCTGCAGCTCGCGCCCGCACAGGGCGCGCATGAGTCCGCGCAGATCGCGCCCCGAGGCGCGCACGATCCCCACCGCGCCGCGCCCACCCGCGGTGGCCACCGCGGCGATGGGCTCGGCGTGGCGCGCGAGCAGGCTCACCGCGCGCCTCCCGGCGCGCGCGTGGCCCGCGTCACTTGGCCGAGGAGAACTCCGGCACGCCCATCTTGCGATTGATGAACCACTGCTGGGCAATCGAGAAGATGTTGTTGGTCAGCCAGTACAGCACCAGGCCCGCGGGGAAGAAGAAGAACATCACCGAGAAGGCCAGGGGCATGATCCACATCAGGCGCGCCTGCATCGGGTCCGGCGGAGTCGGGTTGAGCTTGACCTGCAGGAACGAGGTGCCGGTCATCACCAGCGGCAGCACGTAGAAGGGATCCTTGGCCGACAGGTCGTGGATCCACCCCAGCCACGGCGCGCCGCGCAGCTCCACGCTGGACAGCAGCACCCAGTACAGCGCGATGAACACGGGGATCTGGATCACCACCGGCAGGCAGCCACCCAGGGGATTGATCTTCTCCTTGCGGTACATCTCGACCATCGCGGCGTTCAGCGCCTGCGGGTCGTCCTTGTGGCGCTCGCGCAGCGCGGTCATGCGCGGACCCACCGCCTTCATGCGCGCCATCGAGCGGTAGCTGGCGGCGGTCAGCGGGAAGAAGGCCAGCTTGAGCAGCACGGTCAGCCCGATGATGGACCAGCCCCAGTTGCCCAGCACGCGATGGATCTGCTGCAGCACCCAGAACAGCGGCTTGGCGATGATGGTCACCCAGCCGTAGTCGCGCACCAGCTCGAAGCCCGGCGCCAGTCCCTCGACCTGCTGCTGCAGTTCGGGGCCGACGAACAGCTTCTGCTCGGCCTGCTCCTGCGCGCCCGGAGCGAGCTTGGGCAGGTGCAGCATCACGCCGGTGGCATACAGCCCGCCCGGCAGCTTGCGCAGGTAGAACTCGCGCGGGCCCTGGTAGGGTTGCGGCAGCCACGCGGTGGCGAAGTACTGCTGCACCACGGCGGCCCAGCCATCGCTGGCCTGGATGGTCTTGGCCTGGTCCTGGAAGTCCTTGAACTCGAACTTCTGGAACTTGGACGCGTTGTCGTACAGCGCCGCGCCGTAGAAGGTGTGATAGAAGTGCGTGCCCTTGGACGGGTTGTCGTCGTCACGCACGATCTGCAGGTACAGCTGCGGCTCCACCGCGGTGGAGCCCTTGTTCACGACGGTGTCGCGCACGTCGATGGCGTAGCTGCCGCGATGGAAGGTGTAGCTGCGCGTGAGTTGCAGACCGCCCTGCACCGGCGAGACGAAGCTCACCGTCAAGGTCTTGCCCGAGCCCATGTCCAGCGGCCCCGGCACCAGGGTCATCGGAGTTTCATGGTTCGGGTAGTCGCCGCCCACCAGGCCGCTCTGCGCCACGTAGGTGCGCGACGGGGTGTCGTCGAACAGCACCATGGGCTTGGAGGAATCCTCCTGGCTCTTGTAGTCGCGCAGCCCGGCGTAGACCACGCTGGCGCCGCGGCTGGAGATCTTCAGGTTCAGCAGGTCGGTGCGCACGTCGGTCAGCACCGCGGGCGCGGACGCCTTGGCCACCGGGGCCGCACCGGGCGCGCCCGGCGCGGCCGAACCCGCGCCGGCCATGGCCGTGGGCACGCCGCTTCCGGCGGCGGCCGGGGCGCTGGCGGTGACGCTCGGCGCCTGGCCGAACAGCCCCGCCTCGCCGTGCGAGCGCAGCCACGAGTTATAGAGAAAGATCACCGATGCGGTGAAGATCACCCACAAGATGGAGCGGCGAATGTCCATGTGAATTCCTGCGTTGTAACCATTCCCGACACCGCGCGCCTGCGCGCATTCGCATCCCGGGCAAATCGCGTATTAGAACCCATGCCGATGGCAAAGGGTCATTCGTCCCCCGACCGCGTCGGCTCCCCTGCCTCGCGCGCGCGCCAGGCATCCCAGTGAAACACCCGCGGCACCGGGTCGTCCCCGCCGCGGCACCAGGGGTGGCAGCGGGCGATGCGCACCGCTCCCAGGTAGCTTCCCCGTGCCGCGCCGAAGCGCTCCAGCGCCTGCAGGGTGTACTGGGAGCATGTGGGCGTGAAACGACATTGTCCACCCACCCAGGCGCTGAACAGCAACTGGTAGCCGCGCACCAGCAGCATCAGCAGGCGCTTCATGACGCCTTCGCGCCCTCGCCGCGCGGGACCGGTTCGGCGGCCGAAGCCGCCGTCGCCGGCGCGCCCTGCCCCGAGTCGCCTTGCTGCGCGGCGACGCGTTGGCGCTTCGGCTCCCACTCGGCCAGCAGGCGCGCGATGGTCTGGTGCAGATAGTCCCGCAGCGCCTTCGACTGCGCACTGCGCCAGCGCGCATCCAGCTTGGCCTGCAGCCGCAGCACCAGCACCGGCAAGGCTTGCCCGGGCTGGCGCGGATGCTCGCGCAGGTGGGCCCGCAAGCGCTCGCGCGCGATGCGCCGGATCAGGTTGCGCCGCGCCGCGTGCTTGCACTGGCGTTTGGGCAACACGAAACCCACCGCGCAGGCAGCCTGGGCAGTGGGCTCGATCAGCGCGTCCTGTTCGGAAGCGCCGCGGTAATGCAATCGGAATTCGCCGGCCTGGACCCAGCGCGCCCGCAAGGACGCGCCGAAGGATTCAGGCCGCAGCAGCGCCAGCAGATGCACCGGCGCGTTGGCCTCGTCGTGGTTTCGGCTCATCGGGCCTCCTGGCCCGGGCCGCCTCAGACGGCCAGGCGCTTGCGGCCCTTGGCGCGGCGCGCGTTGATCACCGCACGGCCGCCGGCCGTGCGCATGCGCACGAGAAAGCCATGGGTGCGCTTGCGGCGGGTCTTCGACGGCTGGTAGGTACGTTTCATGACGGTTCTGCCTGGTCACGCGTTCTCGCAGACTGGCCGGCTCCGGGTGGCCCTTGTCGGGCAGCCCTGGCGGCAGGCGGAACGCAGATCGAAAAAAGCATGCCATTTCAGCAAATTGCGCGGCGGTTGTCAATGTCCGTCGCTCGGACCCTGCGCAATAGAGCAACATCCCAAAAAGCGCAAGCGGGCACTCCTCGGCTGTGGATAACTTCGGTCCTTGGTCTAGAATGGGACGCCCAACCCCCTTGGATTCCAAGCGTCGCGCAGGCCCTTTTGGCCGCGCGCCGCAGGCCCGCCCTTTGGTTCCAGGCCCTTGCCGCGGTTGCGCGATCCCGCGCCCGTCGGGCGCGGGCCGGGAGCCTGAACCCTCGCACGTTCTCGCACGTTTCATGTCCCTCGATCCACTCTGGCAGGCGTGTTGCACGCAACTTGCCGCCGAGATCCCGACCCAGCAGTTCACGGCCTGGATCAAGCCCCTGCACGCTCCCAACTGGAGTTCCGACGGCGCCGTCGCCACGTTGTCGGTTCCGAACCGTTTCAAGATGGACTGGCTGCGCTCGCAATACGCCGAACGCATCTGCCAGACCCTGGCCGCCGTCGCCGGACGCCCGGTGCAACTGGAATTCGCCATCCACAAGGCCTCGGCACCCCGCCCCACGCCACGCGCCGCGGACGACGCGGGCGCCGTCGCCACCGCCACGAACCCGCAGGGCGCCGCCGCGCAGGCTCTGGTTGACGCCGCGGCGCAGGCGTCGGCGGCGGACAGCGCTGCCAGCGAGGCGCTGGAGCGCTCGCGCCTGAACCCCGGCCTGACCTTCGACAGCCTGGTCGCCGGCAAGGCGAACCAGCTCGCCCGCGCCGCCGCGCTGCAGGTGGCCGAGAACCCCGGCAAGTCCTACAACCCGCTGTTCCTGTACGGCGGCGTCGGCCTGGGCAAGACCCACCTGGTGCAGGCGGTGGGCAACGCGCTGCTGGCGGCCCGCCCCGGCGCGCGCATCCGCTACCTGCAGGCCGAGCAGTTCGTCAGCGAGGTCGTGCGCGCCTACCAGCGCAAGACCTTCGACGAGTTCAAGCGCTACTACCACGCGCTGGACCTGCTGTTGATCGACGACGTGCAGTTCTTCGCCGGCAAGGAAAAGACCCAGGAGGAGTTCTTCTACACCTTCGAGGCGCTGACCGCCAAGCGCTCGCAGATCATCCTCACCAGCGACACCTACCCCAAGGAGCTACAGGAGATGGACGCGCGCCTGACCTCGCGCTTCGACTCCGGGCTGACCGTGGCCATCGAGCCGCCCGAGCTGGAAATGCGCGTGGCCATCCTGCTGCGCAAGGCCGACGCCGAACTCGTCACCCTGGGCGAGGACGTGGCCTTCTTCGTGGCCAAGAACGTGCGCTCCAACGTGCGCGAGCTCGAGGGCGCGCTGCGCAAGATCCTGGCCTACGCGCGCTTCTCCGGCGAGCCCATCTCCATCGGCCTGGCGCGCGAGGCGCTGAAGGATCTGCTGTCGCTGCAGAACCGCCAGATCTCGGTGGAGAACATCCAGAAGACCGTGGCCGACTTCTACAAGATCAAGGTCGGCGAGATGTACTCCAAGCGCCGCCCCGCCTCCATCGCGCGCCCGCGCCAGATCGCCATGTACCTGGCCAAGGAACTCACCCAGAAGAGCCTGCCCGAGATCGGCGAGCTGTTCGGCGGCCGCGACCACACCACGGTGCTGCACGCGGTACGCAAGGTGGCCCAGGAACGCACCCGGCTGCAGGAACTCAACCAGCAGCTGCACGTGCTGGAACAGACCCTCAAGGGCTGATCCGAAGCCCCCGAAACGGAACAACACTGTGCGATGACTGTGGATCGATTCTGAACAACTCGGCCCAAGCCGTGCGGGTTCGGAAGTTGTTCCATGTTCCTGTCCTAAACTGGACTGCTTGTCCCCAGGTTCAAAACTTGCCAAGTGATTGATTGGAAACGGGAAACAGACTTATCCGCGAATTTCGGCGTCTCCTGTTACCACTCCTATGTTGAGAAGGAAGAATCATAATGAACAGACTGAGCATGTCGCGTGAAGCCCTGCTCAAGGGTCTCGGGGGGGTTGCCGGCATCGTGGAACGTCGCCAGACACTGCCGGTGCTGGCCAATGTGTTGATGCAGCCGGAAGGCCAGGAACTCGCCCTGACCACCAGCGACATGGAGATCCAGATCCGCATGCGCTGCGGCCTCGGCGAAGACGCCGACGTCGGCCAGCTGCAAGCCACCACGGTGAACGCGCGCAAGCTCATGGACATCCTGCGCGCCGCCCCCGGCGAGCAGGCAGCGATGGAATGGGCCGACGGCAAGTTCCAGGTCAAGTGCGGCAAGTCGCGCTTCTCGCTGCAGACCCTGCCGGCCGAGGACTTCCCGCTGGTCAAGGAAGCCGCCGACTACAGCGAGCACGGGCTGAGCCTGGAACAGGGCCAGCTCAAGCGCATGCTCGGGCTGGTGCACTTCGCCATGGCCCAGCACGACATCCGCTACTACCTCAACGGCCTGCTGCTGGTGGCCGAAGGCTCGCAGCTCACCCTGGTGGCCACCGACGGCCACCGCCTGGCGCTGGTCGCCGCCTCCACCCAGGGCCCCAGCGACAAGCGCGAGGTCATCCTTCCGCGCAAGACGGTGATGGAACTCAGCCGCCTGCTCGGCGACAGCGCCGAGCCGGTGCAACTGCGCTTCGCCTCCAACCAGGTGCGCGTGTCCTTCGGTGACATGGAACTGGTCAGCAAGCTGGTCGAAGGCAAGTTCCCCGACTACCAGCGCGTGGTGCCCAAGGGCCACCGCAACCACCTGCAGATCGGCCGCGCCGCGCTGCTGGGCGCGCTGCAGCGCGTGGCCATTCTTACCAGCGACAAGTTCAAGGGCGTGCGCCTGCAGCTCGAGGCCGGCGCGCTGCGCATCTCGTCCAGCAACGCCGAGCAGGAAGAGGCGCTGGAGGAACTCGACGTCGACTACACCGGCGACACCATCGAGATCGGCTTCAACGTCGCCTACCTGATCGACGTGCTGTCCAACGTGCCGGGCGAGAACGTGCGCCTGGAACTGCAGGACGGTAACTCCAGCGTGCTCATCACCATGCCCGACGACGCCTCCTTCAAGTACGTCGTCATGCCCATGCGCATCTGAGACCGCAGCCCCTTTCGCAGCACCTTCGTCGTACCCACCGCCAGGCCATGAGCGAACCTTCCAGCAATCCGTCCTCCTACAGCGAAGCCTCGATCCAGATCCTCGAAGGCCTGGAAGCCGTGCGCAAGCGACCCGGCATGTACATCGGCGACACCTCCGACGGCACCGGGCTGCACCACCTGGTGTTCGAAGTCGTGGACAACTCCATCGACGAGGCGCTGGCCGGCTACTGCGACGACATCGTGGTGACCATCCACAGCGACAACTCGATCAGCGTCACCGACAACGGCCGCGGCATCCCCATCGGGGTCAAGTTCGACGACAAGCACGAGCCCAAGCGCAGTGCCGCGGAAATCGCGCTGACCGAACTGCACGCCGGTGGCAAGTTCAACCAGAACAGCTACAAGGTCTCGGGCGGCCTGCACGGCGTCGGCGTGAGTTGCGTGAACGCGCTGTCGCGCTGGCTGCGCCTGACCGTGCGCCGCGACGGCGAAACGCACGTGCTCGAGTTCGCGCGCGGCGTGGTGCAGAACCGCCGCCTCGAAATGCACGACGGGGTCGAGATCTCCCCGATGCGCGTGCAGGGCAAGACCGACAAGCGCGGCACCGAGGTGCACTTCCTGCCCGACGACGAGATCTTCGAGGGCGTGGACTTCCACTACGACGTGCTGGCTCGGCGCTTGCGCGAACTGTCCTTCCTCAACAACGGCGTGAAGATCCGCCTGGTCGACGAACGCCAGGGCAAGGAGGACAACTTCGCCTACACCGGCGGGGTCAAGGGCTACGTCGAATACATCAACCGCGGCAAGACCGTGCTGCACCCCAACGTGTTCTACGCCACCGGCGAGAAGGCCACCGAGGCCGGCGCCAGCATCGTCTCCGAAGTGGCCATGCAGTGGAACGAGGGCTACGCCGAGAACGTGTTGTGCTACACGAACAACATCCCGCAGCGCGACGGCGGCACCCACCTGACCGGGCTGCGCGCGGCGATGACCCGCGTGATCAACAAGTACATCGAGGACAACGAACTGGCCAAGAAGGCCAAGGTCGAGATCAGCGGCGACGACATGCGCGAAGGCCTGAGCTGCGTGCTGTCGGTGAAGGTGCCCGACCCCAAGTTCTCCAGCCAGACCAAGGACAAGCTGGTGTCCAGCGAGGTGCGCGCTCCGGTGGAGGAAGTCGTGGCCAAGAGCCTGACCGACTTCCTGCTCGAGAACCCCAACGACGCCAAGATCATCTGCGGCAAGATCGTCGAGGCCGCGCGTGCCCGCGAGGCCGCGCGCAAGGCGCGCGAGCTCACCCGCCGCAAGGGCGTGCTCGACGGCATGGGCCTGCCCGGCAAGCTCGCCGACTGCCAGGAGAAGGACCCCGCGCTGTGCGAGATCTACATCGTCGAGGGCGACTCCGCGGGCGGCAGCGCCAAGCAGGGACGCGATCGCAAGTTTCAGGCCATCCTGCCGCTGCGGGGCAAGATCCTCAACGTCGAGAAGGCGCGCTACGAGAAGCTGCTCAGCAGCAATGAAATCCTCACCCTGATCACCGCGCTGGGCACCGGCATCGGCAAGGACGACTTCGACGCCTCCAAGCTGCGCTACCACCGCATCATCATCATGACCGATGCCGACGTCGACGGCGCGCACATCCGCACCCTGCTGCTGACCTTCCTGTACCGCCAGATGCCCGAGCTGGTCGAGCGCGGCCACATCTACATCGCACAGCCGCCGCTGTACAAGGTCAAGCACGGCAAGGACGAGCAGTACCTCAAGGACGGCCACGAGCTCGACGGCTACGTGCTGCAGGTGGCGCTGCGCGACGCGCAGATCACCACCAGCGGCCAGCCCGACGCCCGCGTGCTGTCCGGCGAGAGCCTGCAGCAACTCGCGCGCCAGTACATGCTCACCGAGGGCGTCATCGAGCGCCTGGCCGCCTTCATGGACGAATCGGCGCTGCGCGCCATCGCCGGCGGCGTGAACCTCGAACTCGACACCCCCGAGCAGGCGCAAGCATCGGCCGATCGCCTGCAGCAGGCGCTGCTGGCGCAGCACAGCTCCGGCGTGGTGCCCAGCGTCAGTGCCGAGACCGACCCGCGCACCGACAAGCAACTGCTGCGCATCAGCCGCCACCACCACGGCAACGTGCGTTCCAGCGTGATCACCGAGGACTTCTGCCACGGCGCCGACTACGCCGTGCTGGCCCAGGCCGCGCAGACCTTCGGCGGCCTGCTCACCGACGGCGCCACGGTCAGCAAGGGCACCGGCGACAACGCCAAGCAGGGCACCGCGAGCGATTTCCGCGAAGCCATGCAATGGCTGCTGCGCCTGGCCGAAGCCAGCGTCTCGCGCCAGCGCTACAAGGGCCTGGGCGAGATGAACCCCGAGCAGCTCTGGGAAACCACCATGGACCCCCAGGTGCGCCGCCTGCTGCGCGTGCAGATCGACGACGCCATCGAAGCCGACCGCGTGTTCACGATGCTGATGGGCGACGACGTCGAACCGCGCCGCGACTTCATCGAGACGAATGCGTTGAGGGCGGCGAATATTGATGTGTGAGGGTGTAGGTTCTGAGAGAGGCTAGAAAAAGCTGGACAGAAGGCCCCTTTGGCTGAACCTGAAATCCGTAGAACGATGGACTTTCTCTATGCGGTACGTTCTCAGAACTACTGAAAAGTTAATCAGCTGCTGCAAACACGAGCATGTGTGGTACGTTCTCAAGATTTGTGGACGTACATGAGACAGCCTGATGTGCAGAGCTGTCCGCAAGTTCTGAGATGTCTGGCGGTGAAAGCCCACTAACAGGCCGTTGAAATACTGGCGCGCTGCGCCGTGATCGACGAGGATGTCGAGCAGCGACGAGCAACGGTGAGAGGCGAGAGATGCGAGGAGCGGATGCGTACAACGAGGCGTTGTTCAGCACGGTGAG
>JAJZUV010000028.1 GCA_021848345.1 Pseudomonadota bacterium
ATGCGGCGTTGCGGCCACGGGGCCAGGCGCTCAGCCTGGACCCGCGCCCGCGCCTTGCCTGCGCCCCGATACGGCCCAGCGAAATGACAGTTATTAGCGGGACAGGACACTAGCATGCGGGCATGTCCTCTCCCAGCGTCGCCTCGTCCGCCTCTCCCGCCCCGCCGTGGCTTCGCGTCGCGCCGGGCCTGTTCCTGGTGCTGTGGTCCAGCGGCTTCGTGTTCCTGGCCCTGGGCCTGCGCTACGCCGACCCGCTGACCTTCCTGGCCTTGCGCTATGCCTGCGTGGTCGCGCTGCTGGGTGGGGCCTGCGCATGGATGCGCCCGCGCTTTCCGCGCGAGGCGCGCCAGTGGGGCCACCTGGCCATGATCGGCCTGCTGCTGCAGGCGGGCTATTTCTGCTCCACCTACCTGAGCCTCAAGCACGGCATGTCGGCCGGCGCGCTGGCGCTGATCACCTCGCAGCAACCCATTCTCATCGGGCTGCTGGCGCCGGCCGTCGCCGGTGAGCGCGTGGACCGCGTGCGCTGGCTGGGCCTGGCGCTGGGGGTGTGCGGAGCCATGCTGGTGATCGTGTCGCGCTCGGGCATCCACATGCGGTCCCCGTTGGCGCTGCTTTTCGCGCTGACCGCGCTGCTGGCCATGACCTCGGCCACGCTGTGGGAGAAGCGCTACGGCACGCCCACGCACCCGCTGGCGGCGAACCTGATCCAGTACACCGTGGGGCTGGCCGTGGTGGCGCCGCTGGCCTGGTGGCTCGAGCCCATGCACCTGCGCTGGGCCCCGCAGATGCTGCTGTCGCTGGCCTACCTGGTGGTGGCCAATTCCATCGTCGGCATCACGCTGCTGCTGGCCATGATCCGCCACGGCGAGGCCTCGCGCGTCTCGGCGCTGTTCTTCCTGGTGCCGCCGGCCACCGCGCTGATCGCCTGGGGGGCGCTGGGCGAGCGCGTGGCCCCGCTGGCCTGGCTGGGCATGGCGCTGGCCGCCGGCGGCCTGCACCTGGTCATGCGCCGGCGCGCGCCGGCCTGAACGCTTTCGCGCCCCCCAGGGGGCGCCGTCACCCTCGCAGCGCGGCCAGCGGGTGGGTGGCGGCCGTCCAGGGGCTGACGAAGCAGGCCCGCACCGCATCCTCCTCCACCTCGTCGATGCCCGCCGGGTTCCAGCGCGGCCGGCGGTCCTTGTCGATGACCAGCGCGCGGATGCCTTCGACCGCGTCGCCATGGCCGCCGCCGGCGGGGTGGAAGCAGTGGTGCATGATGTCGCGCTCCATGCGCAGTTCGTCGGCCAGTGCCATGCCGCGCGCACGGCGCACCAGTTCCAGCGACACCGCCATCATCATCGGCGAATGGTGGCCCAGGGCGCGCAGCGTGCGCTGCGCGAACTCCGCCTCGTCGGCCCGCAGCGACGCCGCCACCGCGGACAGATCGGGCAGCGAGAAGTGACGGTCGATGGCCTCGCGCTGCTCCAGCAGCGCCGAGGCCGGCACCGGACGCGCGGCAGCGGCGACGATGTCCTGCAGTTCGCCGCCTTCGCGCGCCTGCAGCAGGCGCTCGCACAGCCCGGCCAGGTCCGCGGAGTCGACCAGCACGTCGCCCAGCCCGCAGGCGATGGCGTCCGGCGCGTGCAGGGTGTGGCCGCTGAGCGCCAGGTATTCGCCCAGGCGGCCCGGGCAGCGCGCCAGGAACCAGCCGCCGCCCACGTCGGGGAACAGGCCGATGTTGGTCTCGGGCATCGCCAGCACCGAACGCTCGGTGAGCACGCGCAGTGCCGCTCCCTGGCTGATGCCCATGCCGCCGCCCATGACGATGCCGTCCATCAGCGCCACGTAGGGCTTGGGGTAGCGGTGGATCAGGTGGTTGAGCGCGTACTCCTCGGTGAAAAAGGCGTCGAGCTCGGCGTCGCCGGCGAGTGCCGCGCGATGGAAGAACTTGAGGTCGCCGCCCGCGCACAGCGCGACGGGCCGCCCTTCGCGGGAAGCCCCGCGCAGCACCACGCCCACCACCTCGGGGTCGGCGGCCCACCGGCGCAGCGCGGAGTCCAGCAGGCGCACGCCCTGCAGGTCCAGCGCGTTCAGCGCCTGCGGACGGTTGAGGGTAAGCAGCCCGACGCGTCCGTGGCGCTCGACCAGCACGGGCGCCGCGGTCGCGGCGGAGGATTCCTGGGTGTTCAACGGCATCTCCTGGGATTTCGGCGCGGCATGTTAGCGAAGCCGCCGCCGTGCCGGCGCCCGGTTCCGCGCCTGCGCGCGGCCCCCTCCGGTACTCCGACAGCCCGCTAAGGCAGGGAATCCAAGTGCGCCTCGGCTCCATCCCCCAGCGCCTGCGCGTCGCCCGCGGCGCGGGTATCCGTCGGCAGGGGGGGGATGTCGTCGTCGAACGCGGGATCCGCAGGGTCGGCGGGCGTGGCGGTGACGCCGGCCGCGGCCGCGGGAATCCCGAGTTGGAGCCGGGTTTTCAATACCAGCTGGTGGCCGGGGCGAACGTGCACGGCGGCCGCATCCACGCCGCGGCGCACCGCGTATCCCCGCGAGGCGCTGTCGCGCGCCTGGGGCACCAGCAGCACCCGCCCGTCGCCGCGGCGCAGGCTGGCCACCAGCGGCGTGTGCGCCCGGGTGCCTCGCTCGATCACCACGCCGAGGTCGCCATTGGCCAGTTCCACGTAGGTGCCCGGGGGATACAGGCCCAGCACGCGCAGCAGGGTCGCCCCCATGGCGTCGGGGTGGTCGGCCGGGCCCATCAGGGCGCCGCGGGCCGCCAGCGCCGGCGTGAGGGCCTGGCGGGTGCGCCGCGAACTCAGCTTGGCCGCGTACACGTCGACACGCCGCAGCAGTTCGGCGGCGCGTTGGCCCGGCTCCAGCGAATCGGCATCGCCGTCGTCGTGCACGGTATGGTGCTCGCGCACGGCCTGCAGCCACAGCGCGTCCGTGACCCCGATCTTCTCCAGCGCGTCGGCGCCGCGCTCGGCATGGTGGCGAATGATCTCGCGCTGGCCCATCGTGGGCGGGTCGAGCTGGCGCGCGAGCCGGTCCTGCAACTCGCCCATCGCCACGTTCATGGTCAGGGCGGCGCCCGCCACGCCGTGCACCTCCTCCTGCGGCCAGCCCAGCCAGGTGGCGCCGAGCACGACCATGGTCGCGCAGCACACCGAGTGCAAGGCGCTGTACTGCGCGGGGTTGTTGACCTTCTCGTTGAGCAGGAAGTACAGCGTGAGGTCCGGGCATTCGCGCGCCAGCAGCAACAGGTCATCGACGGCCTGCCCGATGCGCTCCAGCCAGGACGCGTCCAGGCTTTGCGCCAGCAGCAGTTGCGCCACCTTGCCGCGCAGACGCTCCACCGCCGCCAGGCCGTCGCCGACGCGCTGCATGTACTGCCGTGCGGCTACTGCGTCCTCGGCCTGCGCCGCGAAGCCCACCTTCTGATTCATGTCGTGGAATAGGTCCCTGCGGATACGGGCGCGCGCAGCGCCCGTGGACAAACAAACAGCATACTTCCGGCAGAGGCATTCGCGCGGCCCGATCCCGGAAAATTCCCGTGCGAGGTCAAATTTTCCTGTTTTGCGACACTCTCAGGCGACACTCTCACGGCGCCAGGCGCAATCGACCGCGTGATCGTCCACCATGCCCACCGCCTGCATCCAGGCATGGACGATGGTCGGGCCGACGAAGCGAAAGCCCCGGCGCTTGAGCTCGGCCGACACGCGCTCGCTCAGCGGCGTGCTCGCGGCCACGTGCACGCCGTCGCCGCGCAACGGCCGGCCGCCGACGAAGTCCCAGCACCAGGCGGCGAAGTCCTCGCCCCGCTCGCGCATCGCGCACCACACCCGCGCGCCGTCGATGGTGGCCTGGATCTTGGCGCGCGAACGCACGATGCCGGCATCGCCGAGCAGGCGCTGCACGTCGGCTTCGCCGAAGCCAGCCACGCGCTCCGGATCGAAGCCCTCGAAGGCCCGCCGAAAGGCCTCGCGCTTGCGCAACACCACATCCCAGGACAGGCCGGCCTGAAAGCCCTCGAGCATCAGCATCTCCCACAGCATGCGCGAATCGTGCTGGGGCACGCCCCATTCGGCATCGTGATAGGCGCACAGGCTCGGGCTGCCCAGCGCCCACGCACAGCGCGGGCGGCCGTCGGGCTGGAAGGGCGCGGAACTTCGGGTGGGCACGTTGCGGCTCCTGCAAGGACCGCGGCAGCGCGGCGACACCCGATGATGCCATGCCGCGGGCAACCACGGTGCTCAGCGCGGCCCCGCGCCCATGGCGGTGAACCATTGCGCGGTGTCCGCCAGCTGCCGCGCGCGGGCCTGGGTGTCGCCGATGCGGGCCTGCGCGAAGGCGCGCTGGGCGGCCAGCACCTGCAGCACGCTGCCGGCGCCCGCCGCGTAGGCGTCGCGCGCCATGCGCAGCGATTCGGCGGCGCTGTCCAGCGCCAGGCGCTGCGCCGCCACCGCCTGCGCATCGTGCTGCAAGGCCTGCAGCACGTCGGCGACCTGCGCGAAGGCCTGCAGCACGGTCTGGCGGTACAGCTGCAGCTGGCCTTCATAGGCCTGTTGCGCGGCGCGCCGCTGCGCCCGCAGCGCACCCCCGTGCCACAGCGGCGCGCCGAGCGCCGCGGACAGGCTCCAGGCCTGCCCGCCCGAGAACAGCGTACCCAGGCTGGCGGACTGCGCGGTCCAGCTCGCATCCAGCGCGATGCGGGGATACAGCTCCGCCTCGGCCACCCCGATGGCGGCGCTGGCCGCGTGCAGCTGCGCCTCGGCGGCGCGGATGTCCGGGCGCCTGCGCACCAGGCTCGATGGCACCACCATGGCCAGCTCCTCGGGCAGGCGCAGGCCGGCCAGCTCGAACTCCGGCGCCTGCCACGTGCCGGCACCGCGGCCGACCAGCAGGGCCAGTGCGTCCCGCGCCACGGCCAGCTGCTGGCGCAGCGCCGGCTCGATCGCCTGATCCGCGGCCAACTGGGCGCGCGCCGCGGCCACGTCCGCCCCGGAAGCGCGGCCTGCGCCGCGGGCCAGCTCCACCAGCTCCAGGTTGTCGCGGTCGGAGGCGACGATCTCGCGCACGGCCAGCAGTTGTTCGCGCGCCGAGGCGGCGGCCACGGCCTGGCCCACCACCTGGCCGCTCAGGGCCAGGCGCACGGCATCGAGCTGCGCCGCCTGCACCTCGGCCAGCGCCTGCTGCTGTTCGACCAGGCGGCGCGTGCCGCCGAACACGTCGGGCGCGTAGCTCACCAGGGGCCCGGCGCTGTACTGCTCGGCCACGGCCGCCCCGACCTGGGCGCTGCCGCGCGAGCCCGCGGCCTGCGCATCGACCCATGGCAGCGCGGCGCCGCGCGCCACCAGCACCTGCTCGCGTGCCTGCGCCAGCGCGGCCCGCGCCTGGGCCAGCGTGGGGCTGTCGGCCAGCGCCAGGCGCACGGTGGCGTCGAGGCTGCTGCTGCCGAAGGCCTCCCACCAGCGTGCAGGCGCGACCTCGGTCGCCAGCAGGCGCTGCGCCGGCGCGGACCCGGCCGGCGCCAACAGGACCGGCCGCGGCGTGTACGCGGCCTCGACGGGCGCACTCGGCGGGTGGAAATCGGGCCCCACGGTGCAGCCGCCCAGCAGCAGGCTTGCGACCAGCCCGACGCGCGCGGATCGAGGGCTACTCATAGCGCAAGGCCTGGATGGGGTCCAGGCGCGAGGCCTTGCGCGCCGGATAGAAGCCGAAAAACACCCCGACCGCGGCGGCGAAACCGAATCCTCCGGCCATGGCCGCGGGCGACAGCAGGGTGGGCCAGTGAGCCAGCGCCGACACCGCCGTCGATACGCCCACTCCACAGACGATGCCGGCGATTCCGCCGGTGGCGCTGAGAAAGGTGGCCTCGGTGAGAAACTGCAGCAGTACGTGCAGGCGGCGCGCGCCGATGGCCATGCGCAAGCCGATCTCGCGCGTGCGCTCGGTCACCGACACCAGCAGGATGTTCATGATGCCGATGCCCCCCACCAGCAGGGAAATCGACGCCACCACCGCGAGCAGCAGGGCCATCACCGCGGAGGAGCTTTGCGCGGTCTCGGCGATCTGGCTGAGGTTGCGCACCGAGAAATCCGCGGTGTCGGTGGCGCCCACGTGATGCCTTCGACGCAGGATCTGGGTGACCTGGCGCATCGCCGCGTCCACCCGTTCGGGGCTGGCCGCCTGCACGAAGATCACGTTCACGTAGCCGCTCAGGCGCGGCGGGATGTTGAAGGGATTGGGCGGCGCCGGAAACGCCGCCGCCGTGTTGTTCACCGGCACGCTGGCGCCGCCCAGCGCGGTCACCGCCACCGTCTGCGCCTGGCTCGGGGCGGCCACGCCCAGCACCTTGCGTTGCGCGGCGCTGAAAGGCAGCATGACCAGGTCGTCCTGGTCCTGGCCGTAGGGGGTCTGTCCCTTGGGCTCGAGCAGCCCGACCACGCGCACGCTGAAGCCCTTGACCAGGATGTTGGCGCCGATCGGGTTCGCATGAGAGCCGAAGAGTTCGCGCGCGACCGTCTGCCCGATCACCGCCACCATCGCGGCCGAGTTCTGATCGGCCTCCTCCAGCGCGCGACCGCGCTGGATGCGCCAGTTGGTCATTCCCAGATAGGCGGGGGTGACGCCCTGGATGCTGGTGCTCCAGTTGTTGCCGCCGTACTGCACCTGGCCGACCTGCCGGATCATGTAGGCGGTGAGCGCCACCGCCGGGGCGTCGCGGCGCAGCGCGCGCGCGTCGGCCTCGGTCAGCGTGGAGGCGCTGCCGAAGCCGGCGCGCACCCCGGCGCGCGTGGTCGCGCCGGGCATGACCACCAGCAGGTTGGTGCCCAGGCTCTCGATCTGCTTGCGCACCGCGGCGTTCGCGCCCTGCCCCACCGCCACCATCACGATCAACGCGGCCACGCCGATGAACACCCCGAGCATGGTCAGCGCCGAGCGCATCTTGTTGCGCGCGATGGCCTGCGCCGCCGCCGCCACGATCATGCCGGCGAAGCCGGCTCCGGCGAACGCGGATGCCGGCGAGCCCTCGCCGGCTTGCGCGGCAGGCGTCGGGACATCGCCCGCCGCGCCGGCCTCTGCGATCTCGCTGGGCTCGGGGTTGACGCGATCGTCGACGATGCGCCCGTCGCGCATGGTGATGATGCGCCCGGCGTATGCGGCCACGTCGGTCTCGTGGGTCACGACGATCACCGTCACCCCCTGCTCGGCATTGAGCCGCCGCAGAGTGCGCATGATTTCGTGGGAGGTGCGCGTGTCCAGGTTGCCCGTGGGCTCGTCGGCCAGCAGCAGCGCGGGGCGGTTGATCAGCGCGCGCGCGATGGCCACGCGTTGCTGCTGACCGCCGGAGAGCTGCCCGGGCGTGTTGGCCTCGCGCCCGCCGAGCCCCATGCGCGCGAGGGATTCGCGCGCGCGCCGCAGGCGTTCGGCGCGCCGCGCCGGTCCCGCGGTACCGTACAGCAGCGGCAGGGCCACGTTGTCCAGCGCGCTGGTGCGCGCCAGCAGGTTGAAGCTCTGGAACACGAAGCCGATGCGCTCGCCGCGGATGCGTGCCAGGCGTGGCTCGTCCAGACGCGCCACGTCCACCCCTTCGAGCAGGTAGCTCCCCGAACTGGGACGGTCCAGGCAGCCGCACAGATGCATCAGGGTCGACTTGCCCGAACCCGAGGAGCCCATGATGGCGACGAATTCGCCCCGCTCGACCCGCAGGTCCACGCCGTCCAGCGCGCGCACCTCGGTATCGCCGGCCACGTACACCCGCGACACCCCGCGCAGGTCGATCACGGGCTCGCCCATCGCCGCCTCGCCCATCGCCGCCCCGCGCCTCTACATTCCCAGGCGCAACGGCGTGCCGGCGCGCGCGCCGGCGGTCGCGGCGTCGCGCTGCTCGCCGACGATCACCGCGTCGCCCTGGCGCAGCGCCCCGCCCAGCACCTCGGCGTAGGTATCGTCGTCCAGGCCGATGCGCAGCGGCAGCTCCACGGGCTTGCCGTCGCGCAAAACCCAGACCTGTGACGCCGCGCCCGGCTTGCGGGCCGGCGCCGTCGGCGCGCCGTTCGCTTCCGGCCGGAAGCGCAGCGCCTGATCGGGCACGCGCAGCACGTCGCGGCGCTGCGCGGTGACGATGTCCACGGTGGCCGTCATGCCCGGCTTGAGCAGCAATGCGGCATTGTCGACGCCGAGCACCACGTCGTAGGTGATGACGTTCTGCACCGATTGCGGCGCCTGTCGCACCTGCACGACGCGGGCTTCGAAGGGCTTGCCCGGGTAGGCTTCCACGGTGAACCCGGCAGGGTTGCCGTCGCGCACGCTGCCGATGTCGCTTTCGCTGACGTTGGTGTCCACCTGCATGCGGGTCAGATCGGTCGCGATCAGGAACAGCGTCGGTGTCTGGAAGCTGGCCGCCACCGTCTGTCCGATGGTCACGTTGCGCGACACCACGATGCCGTCCACCGGCGAGACGATGCTGGTGTAGCCCAGGTTGACCCGCG
The DNA here is from genome assembly GCA_021848345.1 of Pseudomonadota bacterium. GTDB lineage: Bacteria > Pseudomonadota > Gammaproteobacteria > Burkholderiales > Burkholderiaceae_C > Thiomonas_A. Next base: position 8,475 of record JAJZUV010000028.1, read on the forward strand.
CGGCCTCCAGCGCGGCCTCGCGCTCGCGCACCGTGGCCTGGTCCAGGTTCAGCTGCGCGCGCGCCTGCTCGAGAGCGTTGCGCGCGGCATCCACCACGTCCTGCGACACCACGCCGCGCCCGATCAGCGAGGCCTGGCGACGCTCGTTGATGCGCGCGTAGTCCAGCGCCGCACGGTCCTTGTCCAGCTGGGCGCGTGCCACCGCGAGTTGCGCCAGGTTCTCGTCCACCACGGTCTGGTAGGGCCGCGGGTCGATGCGCGCGCACAGCTGCCCCTTGTGCACCCGGGTGTTGAAGTCGCAGGACTGGGACTGGATCACCCCCGAGACGTAGGAACCGACGATGACGGTGAGCACCGGGTTGACGGTGCCGGTGGCGTGGATGCTGCGCGTCACGTCGCCACGGGTGACCGGCGCCGTCAGGTAACGCACCGCGGGCGGGCGCCGGGCTAGCCACCAGGCCAGGCCCAGCGCGCCCGCCAGCACGAGCGCGGCGAGGGCCGCGGCCATGCGCAGCAGGCGCGCGCGAGCCCGCGGGGTGCGCGGCGATCGAGCAGGCGAAGCGGACACGGGGAGCTCCCGCGATTGCACATACCCATTTCTAGCTCCGCGCTCGCCGGCGCGCGTTGACCCAGGTCAGCGCGGAGGTGTCAGAGCAGGTGGATGGCCTGCGCGGGGAACATCCAGTCGATGGCGCTTCCCAGCATCCAGCAGGCGATGCTGGCGAGCAGGAACACCAGCATCTTGCGCACCATGCCGGGCTCGAGCCAATCCTCCAGGCGCCGGTGCAGCCACCAGGCGAGGATGGGATAGGCGAGCGTGGAAAGGATGATGGAGTACATGGCGCTGGGCGGATTCTAGTTTTCCGCCCGGCGCAAGCTGTTACCAAATGAGAGGCCGTCGCGCGCCCCCGGGCGCCTCACGCCCCCGCCAGCGGAGGGTCCTGCATCAACGCCACCTGCTCGCGCAACTCCAGGATGCGGTCCTGCCAGTAGCGCGCGCCGCCGAACCAGGGAAAGGCCGCCGGAAACGCCGGATCGTGCCAGCGCCAGGCGATCCAGGCGCTGTAGTGCAACAGGCGCAATGTGCGCAGCGCCTCCACCAGGCGCAGCTCGCGGGGGTCGAATTCCCGGAACATCTCGTAGCCGCGCAGCAGCGCGTCGAGCTGGCGGCGCATGTCCTGGGGATCGCCGCCCAGCAGCATCCACAGGTCCTGCACCGCGGGCGCGCAGCGACTGTCGTCGAAATCGACGAAATGCGGCCCCTCGTCGGTCCACAGGAGGTTGCCCGCGTGGCAGTCGGCATGCACGCGCAGCATGCGGATCTCGCCGGCGCCGTCCCAGGCCCGGTGCACGCCCTGCAGCGCCAGGTCGGCCACGGCGCTCCAGGCCTCGCGCAACTCGAGGGGAATCCAGTCGCCCTGCAGCAGGAAGTCGCGCGAGTCGTCGCCGAATACGCCCGGCTCGAGGGGCGGCCGGTGCGCATAGCCGGCTTCGGCGCCCACCGCGTGGATGCGCCCGAGGAAGCGCCCGATGCGCTCCAGCACCGCCTCCTGCTCGATCTCCGGCGTGCGACCGCCCTGGCGGTCGAACAGCGCGAAGCGGTGCTTGCCGTGGCGATGCAACGTGGCGCCATGCAGCACCCGCGGGGGCACCACGGGAATCTCGCGCGCCGCGAGCTCCAGGCAGAAGGCATGCTCCTCCAGGATGGCCGGATCGCTCCAGCGCCCGGGGCGGTAGAACTTGGCGATGCAACTTCCGCCGTCCTCCAGCCCGAGCTGGAACACGCGGTTCTCGAAACTGTTGAGTTGCAGCAGGCGGCCGTCGCAGCGCGGCCCGACGCTTTCCACGGCGTCGAGCACGGCCTCGGGGCCGAGGTCGGCGTAGGGAGTTTCGGAGGGTGCAGGATTCACGGCGATGCGCAGCCCGCCGACCCGCCGCAGTCGCGGGCCAGGTTCCGGGCCGGCGCAGTGTACCCCGGCAGCCGGGCCGCCCCCGCCAGCAAGGCGCCCCGCCCTCCCGAGGGCCGCGCCCTCACGGCCGCCGCTGGTCGATGAGCACGTCGACGCTGCCGCCACGCGCCACGCTGGCCGTGCCGTAGAGGTCGCCGCTGGCCGGCATGGCATCCCCGGTGGCGGACAGCCGGGCCTCGATCTGCACCCTCGAAGCGCTCGACAAGGGCTGCGAGGGACTCATCGAGTCCGCGTCGCTCAGGGAAACCCGCAACGGCAGCGTGACGCCGACCCGCTTGACGGCCGCCAGCGGCATGCGCTGCCCGGGCACCCGCGCGATCACGAACAGCGTGCGCCCTGGCGCCTGCGCGCGCAGCGAGGGCGCGATGCTCACCTGCACCTGCACCGGAGCCCGCGGCGCCTGTCGCGCCCCGGCCTTCGGGGCAACCACCGCGAGGGACTGCCCTGTCGGTGCGGCGGGCGTGTCCGACGCGGCGCCGCCACCCGCGGCACGCGGCGTCGCGCCCTCGGCGGCGCTCAGGCCCATGCGACGACGCACCTGCGCGATCACGTGATCGAGAAAGGCGGCGTCCTCGGAACCGGCCACGACTTCGCGGCTGGCATGCTCGAGCAGCGGCAAGGCGCCGCGGTTGTCCCCTCGCAAGGCGTGGGCGTAGCCGGCGAGCATGAGCGCCAGCAGGTTGTCCGGATTGATGGCCAGTGCGCGCGCGGCCAGACGCTCCGGCTTGCCCAGCGGGCTGCCGTTGGCGGTCATCGCCAGCGCGTCGGCGTATTCGGCCAGCCAGCGCGCGTGGCGCTGCAACTGCGGCCCGACCCGAGCGTACGCGGCGGCCGCCTTGCCGAACTCGCCGAGCACGGCGTAGGAACGGCCGAGCATGGCCCAGCCGGCTGGATCGTCCGGCTGCGCCTGCAGCTTCGCGGCCAGCGAATCGACCATCTTCTGCACCTGGGTCGGTGCCGTCGGCGCGGCGGCCTGCTTGGCCGTGGCCGCGATGCTCGCGTGGGCCGGCAGTGCCGCGGGGGTGCCCATCAGGACGTACAGCAGTCCGCCGCAGATCGGCAGCCCGAGCAGCAGCGCGGCGACGGTGGGCAGTGCGCTGGTCGCGGCCCGCGCACCCGGCATCGGCGCCGCGTCGGCCAGGACCCGCCGCGCCAGCTCCTCCCTCGCTTGTGCGTAGCGCTCCTCTCCGAGGGATGCCCGTTCGAGATCCAGCGCGGCCAGATCCTCGCGCAACAGGCGCGCGTTCACCGCGGCACGATCGACTCCGGCCCGCGAGCGGCGCCCCGACAGGGGCAGCAGCAGGATCGACAGGACCGCGGCGGTCAACAGCGCGGCCGATAGCAGGAACGGGGTCATTCGAGTTCTCCATGGCGCGCCAGCAAGGCCTGCGCGCGGGCAAGCTCGGCTTCGTCGAGCGGGGCCTCGCGGCGCCTCCGGCGCGCCCGGATGGTGAGGCCCAGTGCGCCCAGGCCGACGAACAGCAGCAGGTAGGGGCCCAGCCACAGCGCCCAGGTCTCGGCATCGAAGGGCGGGCGGAATCGCACATAGTTGCCGTAGCGCGCCACCAGGTAATCGATCACCTGCTGGTTGGTGTAACCGCGCTCGATGAGCTTGCGCACCTCGGCCCGCAGGTCGCGCGCCAGCCCGGCCTGGGAGGCGGCCAGGGATTCGTCCTGGCACACCAGGCAGCGCAGGTTGCGCGTGATGGCCAGCATGCGCTGCTCGGCAGCCTCGTCGTGCGCCAGCGGGCGCGCCAGTCCGGCCCAGGCCGAGGACGCCGCGACAGCCAGAAGGATCAGCATCAAAAGGCGTTTCATTGCGACAGCCTCCGGATCAGCGGCAGCACCTTGTCCTGCAGGACACGTACCGTCAGGGGGCCGATCTGCTTGTAGACGATGCGGCCCTGAGCGTCGATCAGGTAGGTCTCGGGCACTCCGTAGACGCCGTAGTCGATGCCGATGTGTCCGTTGCCGTCGCTGGCCACGAGGTCGTACGGGTCCCCGGCCTGCGCAAGCCAGTGGCGCGCCGCGACCGGGTCGTCCTTGTAGTCCAGGCCCACCAGGGGAATGTGCCGACCGTGCGCGAAGCTCAGCAGCAGGGGATGTTCCTCGCGGCACGAAGTGCACCACGAGGCCCAGACGTTGAGCAGCCACACCTTGCCCTTCAGCTGCCGCGGGGAGAAGTCTCCCGACGTGGGCATGAGCAGGGGCGCCACGAAGCCCGGCGCCGGCTTGCCGATCAGCGGCGACGGAATCCGGTGGGGATCGTGGTGCAAGCCGATGTCGAGCAGCGCAAGCAGGCCCGCGAACACCAGCACGATGAGCGAGATTCTCCAGGCGCGGTTCATGATGCGACGGCCTCCAGGGCCTGCGCCGCGCGGCGGCTGAGGGTGCGGTAGCGCCGATCCGCGGCCGCGGCGACACCTCCCAGCGCCATCAGGAGCGCGCCGCACCAGATCCAGATCACGAAGGGCTTGTAGTACACCCGCACCGCCCACGCGCCCTGGCCCAGGCGCGCGCCCAGGGAGACGTAGATGTCACGCAGCGGACCCGTGTCGATGGCGGTATCGGTCATTTCCATCTGCGAGCTGAAGTAGTCGCGCTTCTCGGGACGCAGCACGGCGACCGGCTTGCCGTCGCGCGACAACTCGAACACGCCCTGCTGCGCGGTGTAGTCGGGGCCGGGAACCGTCGTCACGCCCTGGAAGGTGACGGTGTAGCCGGCCAGCCGGGTGTAGTCGCCGGGCTGCATGCGCAGGCCCCGCTCGGCCTGGTAATGGCTGACCAGCGCGACCCCCACGATGCTCACCGCGAGCCCGAGGTGCGCCAGTTGCATGCCCCAGTACCCGCCCGGGGGCATGCCGCTGCGCAGGCGCCTGCGCAACTGCAGCACCACCGCCGTGCCCAGCCACAGCGCGCAGAAGCTGCCCAGCGCGGCGCCGGCGTTCCAGCGGCCCAGCGCCAGCGGCAGGCCGATCGCCGCCAGCAGGGCGAACAACGCGGGCACGCGCATCGAGCGCGCCAGCCCGGCGATGCGATCGCTGCGCCAGCGCGCGAGCGGGCCGACGGCGGCGAGCAGGAACAGCGGGACGACCACGGGAACGAACACGCTGTTGAAATACGGCGGCCCGACCGACAACTTGCCCAGGTTCAGCGCCTCCACGACGAGCGGATACAAGGTGCCCAGCAGCACGCTCGCGGCGGCGACCACCAGCAGCACGTTGTTGCCCAGCAGCAGGCTCTCGCGCGAGACCAGATCGAAACTGCCCCCCGGTCCGCGTCCCGGCGCGCGCAGCGCGAACAGCAGCAGCGAGCCGCCGACGTACAGCGTGAACAGGACGAGGATCATCATGCCTCGGCGCGGATCGGTGGTGAATGCGTGCACCGAGGACAGCACGCCCGAACGCACCAGGAACGTGCCCAGCAGCGACAGCCCGAAGGCCCCGATGGCCAGCAGCACCGTCCAGTTGCGGAAGCTGCCACGCTTTTCCGTCACGGCCAGCGAGTGGATCAGCGCCGTGCCCACCAGCCAGGGCATGAAGGATGCGTTTTCCACCGGATCCCAGAACCACCAGCCGCCCCACCCCAGTTCGTAGTACGACCAGTACGAGCCCAGCGCGATGCCCAGGGTCAGCGACACCCAGGCGGCGATGGTCCACGGCCGGGACCAGCGCGCCCAGGCGGTATCCAGGCGTCCGGCCAGCAGCGCGGAGATGGCGAACGCGAACGCCACCGCGAAGCCCACGTAGCCCATGTAGAGCATCGGCGGATGGCCCATCATGCCGGGATCCTGCAGCAGGGGGTTGAGCGAGCGACCGTTCATCGCGGCCGGCAGCAGACGCTGGAAGGGATCGGAGGCCAGGTTGATGTAGACCAGGAAACCGAAGGCGATCAGCCCGAGCACGCCCAGCACCCGCGCGACCATTTCGTCGGGCAGGCTGCGCGAGAACACCGACACCGCCAGCGACCATCCGCTGAGCATCAGGAGCCACAACAGGAACGAGCCCTCGTGGCCGCCCCAGGCGGCCCCGATCTTGTAGACGGTGGGCAACAGACTGTTGGAGTTCTCGGCCACGTAGAGCACCGAGAAATCGTCATGCAGCAAGGCCCACAGCAGGCAGCCGAAGGCGAAGGCCACGAGCACGAAGGTGGCACGCGTCGCCGGCCTCGCCAGCGCGATCCAGACGCGCTGGCCTCTCCATGCCCCCAGCAGCGGAAGCAGGCCCTGCACCAGCGCCACCGGCAAGGCCAGCAGCAAGGCGAAATGTCCGAGTTCGGGAATCATGGCTGAAGGGTCCTGGAGGTCTGCCGCGCCTGCTCGAGGGCGTTGCGCGCCTCGGGCGGCATGTAGTTGGCGCTGTGCTTGGCCAGCACCTGCGTGGCATGGAAGGTGCCGTGCGGCCCCAGCCGGCCCTGCACGACCACCCCGCGGCCGGGTGCGAACAGGTCGGGCAGGATGCCGCTGTAGACCACTGCGACCTGCCGCGCGGTATCGGTGACCAGGAAGCGCACCGTCGTGCCGGTGCGCTGCAGGCTGCCCTTCTCGACCAGTCCGCCCAGCCGGAACAGTCCGGCGCGCGGAACCTGCCCGTCGACGATCTGCGTCGGAGTCACGTACAGCTCGATGGCGCCGTTCAGGGCGTGCAGCACCAGCGCGGTGGCCAACCCCAGCCCCGCCAGCCCGGCCGCGATCAGCGCCGCGCGTCGACGACGGGCGTTCATGCCGCCTCCCGTTGCAGAGGGACCGCGAGGTCGCGTTCGGCGGCGAGCCCGCGCTCGGCACGCTCGATCCGCCGCACGGCGCCCTGCTGCCGCAACATGCGCATGGCGGCGCGGCGACGCTGCCCGAGCGCGATCAACTCGGCGGCGATGGCCACCACACAGGCCGCCACGCTGCCCCACACATACAGTGCATAGCCGCCCATGGCGAAGAACTGCCCCGCGGAATGCCAGATCATGATGAAGCCTCCATCAGGTGTCCGAGCCACGAGCTGTCGTGCTCGCGCTCGAGAATGATGACCCTGAGGCGTGCCAGGGTCGTCGCGATCGAGTACATCCATGCGGCGCCGGTCATCAACAGCATGCCCACGAGCATGGTCAGGGCCATCGACGGCGCGTGGGTGAAGGAGATGGAGGCGCCCTGGTGCAGGGTGTTCCACCACTGCACGGAGAAATAGATCACCGGGACGTTCACCACGCCGACCACCGCCAGCACCCCGCAGGCCTTGTCCGCGCGCCGCGCGTCGTCGATGGCCGCGCGCAGCGCGATCTGCCCGAGATACAGGAACAGCAGGATCAGCTCGGAGGTCAGCCGCGCGTCCCACACCCACCAGGTTCCCCACATCGGCTTGCCCCACAGCGAACCGGTGACCAGCGCGAGTGCCGTGAACACCGCCCCGGTGGGCACCAGCGCCGCCGCCATCATTCCCGACAGACGGGTGTTGAAGGCCAGCCCCACGGCGGCCCAGCCGGCCATCACCACGTAGATGAACATGGACATCCAGGACGCAGGAACGTGCAGGAAGATGATGCGGTAGCCGTCGCCCTGGGCGGCATCGGCAGGCGCGACGAAAAAGCCGACCCAGGCGCCGGCGACGGCCAGCAGCAGCGCGGCGCCCGCGAACCACGGCACCATGCGTCCCGCCGGGCCGTAGAACATGGCGGGACTGGCGTACCTGTACAGGCGATGGTTGAGAGTTTTCATTCGATGGCGATCCTGACGGCGGCGGCCGCGGCGGCCGGTGCGAGGAACATCGCGACCACCAGCATGGCCCCCAGCAGCGCGAGGTATCCCGTGTAGTCCAGGCCGGCGGCCTGGGCGGTGAGCGCGCCGGCGCCGAACACCAGCGCGGGCACGTACAGGGGCAGCAACAACAAGGCGAGCAAGGCGCCTCCGCCGCGCGCGCCCAGGGTCAGCGCGGCGCCGATGGCGCCGAGCAGCGACAACAGCGGCGTGCCCAGCAGCAGGGCCACCACCAACAGGCCCAAGGCCCGTGGATCCATTCCGAACTGCAATCCAAGCAGCGGCGCCAGCACCACCAGCGGCAGTCCGGCCACCAGCCAGTGGGCGACGATCTTGCCCGCCACGAGCCAGGCGAAGGGAGTGGGCGACAGCACCATCTGCTCCAGCGTGCCGTCGGCGAAGTCGTCGCCGAACATGCGCGGCAGGCCGAGCAAGGTCGATAGCAAGGCACCGACCCACAACACGCCGGGGCCGATGACCCGCAGGCGCTCGGGTTCCGGCCCGATGGCCAGCGGAAACAGGCTGGCGACCAGCATGAAGAAGACCAGCATCGTGGCCACCTCGCTGCGCCTGCGCATGGTCAGCAGCCATTCCCGCCGCAGCATGCCCAGCAGCGGGCTCGCCCGCCGCGGCAAGGGCTCGGCCCGGTCGGCGGCGTCGACACGGCCGAATCGGGACGGCTGCGCCGCGCTGGGCGGGATGGCTTCGGTCAAGGGCTTCATGACCCGAGGTCCACGCTGGATCCGCCCTGCAGAGAGATCGCCTGATGGCTGGTCAGCACCGCGCTTCCGCCACGGCGCAGGTGATCGCGCACGAGGGAGCACACCATGTCCACGCCATCGGTGTCGAGCGCCGCGAAGGGCTCGTCGAGAATCCACACCGTCGCGTCCCGCGACAGCACCCGCGCCAGCAGCGCGCGCCGGCGCTGTCCCTGCGACAACACGCGCACGGGCAGCGATTCGCGCCCGCGCAGCCCCACGCGCCACAGCGCAGCAAGGCCCGCGCGAAGACTCATCGCACGCCCGTCCAGGGCCGCGGCCAGGCGCAGGTTCTCCAGCGCGCTCAGGTCATCCTTGACGGCGTGGCGATGCCCGAAGTACGCCAGGGCATCCCGATAGTCCTCTCCCGCACGAGCCAGATCGACGCCGTTCCAGGCGATGGTTCCGGTGTCCGGGCGCGCAAGCCCGCCGAGCAGGCGCAGCAGACTGGTCTTGCCGGAGCCGTTGGCCCCCCGCACGTGCAGCCATTGCCCTGGCCGCAGGGAGAACTCGACGCCTGCGAACAATGCCCGGCTGCCGCGGCGGCAACTCACCGCAGTGGCACGCAGTTCGTGCTCGGGTAGGACATGCATGGCAAGCTTCAATAGGGGCCCGCGTCTGGCGGGCCGAGCGCCTTGTCGGCATCGAGACTGAACGATAGGTAGTACGAAGCCGGGCTCGTTTGCTCCGAATCAAGCAAATACACATTCCGACAAAAACCATGGGAATCGGGGTGGGAATGCGGGTCCGCTTGATCGAGCGCAAACCGGCCCCGCCCGCGCTGCTCCTAGGATCGCCGCGGGCAGGCCCTGTCGGCGCTGCCGCTGCCGCTGCTCATCAAGATGTCGATGCGAATCCAGCCCGTGCGGGTGGTCGGCCTTTTCGCGGTCCTGGCCATCCTGGCGGTCTCCGTGTCCGTGCTGGCCCTGCTCTGGGGCCTGCGGGAGCGCGCGTTGACGCGCGACTCGCAGCGCACCGACACCCTGACCCGCCTGCTGGCGCAGCAGACGGCGCAGGACTTCGCGCGTAGCGACAGCACCCTGCGCGCGGTCGCCGACCGGCTGGATTCGTCCTTCATCGGACGCCTCGGGCTCGACAGCCTGCCGGTGCATCTGCTGCTGGCGGCGCATGCCCATGGGCTCGGCGAGGACGGCACGCTGTTCATCGTGGATGCCCACGGACGGGTGGTGAACACAACCCGCCAATACCCTGCACCGGCCGTCACGGTCGCCGACCGCGGCTATTACACGGCCTTCGCCCGCGGGGGCGCGCACGGGCTGTACATCGGCGGTCCGGTGAGCAGCCGCGTCAGCGCCGACTGGACCGTGCATCTGGCGCGCGCGCTGCGCAACCCCGACGGATCCCTGCGCGGCGTGCTGGTGGCCGGAATCGCGCGCGACCAACTGGAGTCGTTGTACCGCTACGTGCTGCAGGACTTCGGCCGCCCGGTCGCGCTGTACCTCGACGACGGCCGCTTGCTGGCCAGCCTTCCCCGACGCGACGCGCTGCTCGACCAGCGTGCGCCGGAACTCGCCGGGCTGACGCTGCCGGCTCCCGGAAACCTGTTGCACGCCGACGTGCTGCGCGGCGACGCAGACCAGCTCCTGAGCCTGTCCAGGGTTCCGGGCCAACCCCTGCTCGTGGGCGTCGAGGAGACTCGCGCGCAGACCCTGGCCTCGTGGCGCGAACTGGCCGCGCCGGTGGCTCTCGGCGCGCTGCTGGTGTGCGCCTTTCTCGGCGCGGCCGGACTGCTCCTGGGCTACGAACTGCAGCGCGAGCAAAGGCTCGACCAGGCGCTGCGCGACGCCGACGATCGCTACCGACGCACCATCGATTCGGTGATGGACGCGATGGTCTCGGTCGACTCCGACCACCGCATCATCCTGTTCAACCCGGCGGCCGAGCGCATGTTCGGAATTCCCGCCGGCGAGGCGCTGGGCAAGCCGCTGGACCTTTTGATCCCGCCGCGCCTGCAGCACGCGCATGGCGAGCACATGCGGACGTTCTCGCGCTCGGGGACGCGCTCGATGGACATGGCGCCGAACCGCGAAGTCGTGGGTCTGCGCGCGGACGGAAGCGAGTTCCCGGTGGAGTCGGCCGTGTCGCAGACGCGTATCGACGGCGCGCTGCAGTTCACCGCCGTGCTGCGCGACGTCACGGAGCGGCGCCGGCGACAGGCCGAGCTCGAACAGATGAACCGCGAGTTGCGCCGCTTGTCCGCGGCCCAGCAGTCGGTGCGCGAGGAGGAGCGCGCGCGCATATCGCGCGAACTGCACGATGATCTCGGTCAGTTGCTCACCGGAATCAAGCTCGACGTGTCGCGCCTGATCGCGCGCTCGCGCGACGGACGCCCGCTGACCCCGCAGACCTTCGACTCGATGCGTGAACTGCTCGAGGGCGCGATGGCCTCGGTGCGCCGCATCTCCACCGAATTGCGTCCGCGCATGCTCGATGACCTCAGTTTCGGCGAGGCCTTGACCTGGCTGGCGGGGGAGTTCGGCCGCCGCAGTGCGATCGAAGTCCGGCTGAACCTGCCGGCGGCGAACCACGTGCGGGGCGATGCGGCGTCGACCGGGCTTTTCCGCATCGTGCAGGAGTCGCTCACCAACGTCGCGCGCCACGCCCAGGCCACTCTGGTACGCATCGACCTGCTCGAGACCGACGGAGCGCTGCGTCTGAAGGTGTGGGACAACGGCCTCGGCATCGATCCGCGCCGGATCGGCTCGGGCGTGGGCCTGCTGAGCATGCGCGAGCGCGCCACGGCGCTTGGCGCCCGCCTGAGCATCGTCGCCGCGCAGGGCGGCGGCACCCTGGTGGAACTGGAAATGCCCCTGCACGGCCACGAGGCCGAAGGAGTCCCGACATGAACCGCCACGAGGTCCTGCTGGCCGACGACCACGCCATCATCCGCAACGGCCTGCGCAACATCCTGGACGACACCGACGACCTGCGTTGCGCCGGCGAGGCCGACAACGGCCATGCCCTGCTCGATCTCGTGCGGCGGCGCGACTGGAGCCTGCTCATCCTGGATCTTTCGATGCCCGGCCGCAACGGGCTGGACCTGATCCGGCTGGTCAAGGCCGAGCGCCCGCAGCTTCCGGTCCTGGTGTTCACGATGCACCAGGAGGAACAGTACGCGGTGCGTGCGATGCGCGCCGGGGCCTCCGGCTACCTGACCAAGGAAGTCGACGGCGACGTGCTGCTGGCGGCGATCCGCAAGGTGGCGCGCGGCGGCGTGTATGTCAGCCCCAAGCTGGCCGAACTGCTGGCCACCGACGTCTCGCGCCCGCGGGACGTGCCGGCGCACACGCTGTTGTCGAATCGGGAATTCGAGATCTTCCAGCGCATCGTCGACGGCCGCAGCCTGACCGACATCGCCGGCGAGCTGAGCCTGAGCGTCAAGACCATCAGCACCCACAAGTCGCACATCCTCGACAAGATGGGCGTCGAGCACGAGGTGGATCTCGTGCGCTACGCGCTGCAGCATGGGCTGATCGACGCGACGATGGACTGAGTTCCACCGCGTAGTCGCCACCCGTTCACCACGAGCTCCGGAGCGCCACCGCGCTCGGCGCAGCCGTGCGCGGCGCCGCCCGGATTCCGATGCGGGATCGGAATTTTCCGATGGGCATTTTGAGCCTGCGCCGATGGCGCCCCAGGGTTATCCCCGAGAAGAATGACCTGCATGAACCACCGGTGGCGCAAGCCACCCCCATGCACGCACTTCCTCGCATCGGATGATCATCATGAAAACACCTCGGATCCACCTGCTCGCCGCGCTTGCCGCCACCTTCATGCTCGCCGTGCCGGCGGCCCATGCCTCGGAGAAGGCCGACGTCTCCGCCGGCCGCGCTCTGGTGCAGCAACACGCCTGCTTCACCTGCCACGCCATCGAGGGAACCAAGGTCGGCCCGAGCTTCACCGACCTGGCCACCAAGTTCGCCGCGATGGGCGAGGACAAGGCCGAGAAGGCTCTCGATCAGGACGTGCACGCCGGGGTTCAGGGAACCCCCATGCCCCCCAACCCGACGTTGAGCCAGGCCGAACTCGACCAGATCGCCGACTGGATCCTGAGTCTCAAGAAGTAGTCGCGAGCCAGCCATCCCATCGACCGCCTCCAGGGAGCACATGGTGAAGATCACTCAGAAATTGCTCGTGGCTGCCGCAGTCCTGCTCGGCAGCTGGGCCGTCGCGGCGCATGCCGCGGACCCGATCCGGCTGCCCGCGCTGGGCGCCTCGCAGCAGGAGCCCGTCTCGGCGGCCCAGAGTTCCAGGGAGCACCTGGCGCAGGACGCCAAGTGCACGCGCTGCCACGACGAAAACGAATCCAAGCCGGTACTGGCCTTCTTCCAGACCCCGATGGGCGTCACCGGCGATCCGCGCACGCCGACCTGCGAGAGCTGCCACGGCCCGAGCCTGGCGCACCTGCGCGGACCGGTCAACGGCAAGATCGCGCCCCCGGACGTGGTGTTCAACCGCAGCGGCCCCTACTCCGAGTCCAGCGCGGACAGCCGCGCCCAGGCCTGCCTGGCCTGCCACTCGGGGACCCAACGCACCCACTGGGACGGCAGCGCGCACCAGGTCAACGGCCTGGCCTGCAACGACTGCCACAAGGTGCATGCCGCGGTGGATCCGGTGCGCACCAAGGGGCTGCAGCAGACCGTCTGCTACACCTGCCACAAGGATCGCCGCGCGGACTTCATGAAGATCTCGCACCACCCGGTCCCCGAGGGCAAGATGCTGTGCTCGGATTGCCACAATCCCCACGGCTCGGTCGGCCCCTTCCTGATGAAGAAGGCGACCATCAACGAGACCTGCTGGACCTGCCATGCCGACAAGCGCGGGCCCTTCCTGTGGGAACACGAGCCGGTCACCGAGAAGTGCACCAACTGCCACAACCCGCACGGCTCGAACATCGCGCCGCTGCTCAAGGCTCGCCCGCCGTTCCTGTGCCAGGAATGCCATGACGGCCCGCACCAGAGCAAGAACATGTTCGGCCCCGGCGTCGCCGGCCCGTCGACCGCGACCGGATTCAGCGCAATCCCCGGAAGCCCGGCATCGGGTGGCGTGGGCGAGGGCTGCATGAACTGCCACATCATGGTTCACGGCTCGAACAACCCCGCCGGCGCGTTCCTTCAGCGCTAGAGATCGATCCAAGGAGCACGAGATGACACATCGCAAGACCGTGCTGCGCGCCCGGCCCCTCACCGTCGCCCTGCGCGCCGCCCTGGCCACCCTGGCCGTGGCCGCGATCGCCCCGCCGGCCATGGCCGACGCGGCCCTCGACAAGCTGATCCAGCCGACCAACACCATCGGCGTCGGAGGCATCTACATCAACCAGGACTCGGACCTCTTCGGCCAGTACAACGGACTGGAGAACTCGGGCCCCACCCTGCTCGGGGACTTCAGCCTGCGCGGAGGCGACGGCTACGGCCAGAAGCCCGGCGCGAACACCTGGTTCGTGCAGGGCAACAACCTGGGCACGACCTCTCGCTCGCTGTCCGGCGGGATCGCCAACCAGGGCACCTGGAGCCTGGGCCTGAGCTTCGACCAGTTGCGCAACTACGGCGGAGACTCGCTGACCACGGCCCCGGGGTCGTTTCAGACCCCGCTGAACGGTGCCCCGGGCGGCAACGTGTACACGCTGCCGTCCACCTTCGGCTACATCAGCGCGAGCGGAACCGGCACGCAGGGTCTCACCGCGGACCAGCAGCAGTTCTTCCATACCGACCATCTGTACGTTCAGCGCGACACGACCAGGCTCGACGCCAGCCATCAGCTGAAGATGGGCTGGGACATCACCTTCCACTGGACCAGCATCCGCGAAAGCGGCTCCATCCTGGCATCCGCGATCACCGACTCGGTGACCGGAGGCATCATCACCGCGTCGGGAACCCGCTTCACGTCCAACCTCGGCGGACAGAAGAACCTGGGCCTGCCCTATCCGACCCAGTACAAGACCAACAACTTCCGGCTGGCCTTGAACTGGGCGGGCGAGAAGGGCTTCTTCACCGGGGCCTACTACGGCTCGATATTCCACGACGACTACAGCGGTGTGTGGTTCCCCAACCCCTACCGCACCAACGTCGCAACCGGCGCCGCTGTCGGCAGCACCTACCCGATGGACGTGGAATCGACCCCGCCGAGCAACACCGACAACGAGCTGCAGTTCAGCGGCGGCTACCACATCGATCCGAAGACCCAGCTGGTCGCCGGATATTCCTACGGCCGCAACACGCAGAACATGAGCTACGCCTACGAGCCGGCGCAGATCGGAACCGGCCCGACCAGCCTGGGCGGGCTGCCGGTGGGTTCGCTGGACGGCCTGGTGGTCACCCAGCACGCGAACTGGAGCCTGACCCACCAGACGACCAAGGCCATCACCCTGTCGGCGGGCATGATCTACAGCAAGCGCGACAACCAGACGCCGTCGAACCTGTACAACTTCGAGGCGCCGGACAGCGGCCCCGGTACCGACTGGTTCAGTCTGTACAACATCCCGATGAGCAACAGCCACCTGCAGACCCGGCTGGGCGGCGACTGGCGCTTCCTGCCCGGCCAGCGCCTGCATCTGGCCCTGCAGAACGAGCGCGTCGAGCGCTGGTGCGACAGCACCGCCTACATGGCCAACCTGGTGATGCCGAACGACCTGTACACCGGGGCCGGGGTGTCGCCCA
The DNA here is from genome assembly GCA_021848345.1 of Pseudomonadota bacterium. GTDB lineage: Bacteria > Pseudomonadota > Gammaproteobacteria > Burkholderiales > Burkholderiaceae_C > Thiomonas_A. The sequence goes on from JAJZUV010000028.1 coordinate 23,623, forward strand.
CCGGCTGCGCCGCGGTTCCGCAAAGTCGCGAGAACACGGTCAAGCTCGACTACTTCCTGCGCCCCAGGGACAGCCTGAACTTCCGTGCCGGAGTGAAGTGGGCCAACCGCAAGGCGACGTTGAACGACGCCTACTACAACCCGATCACCGACGTGAACAGCGGCGAGGCCGACATGCCCGGCTGGGTGGCCTTCTTCGACGCCTCGCGCAAACAGCTGCAAGGCCACTTCGGGGTCAGCTGGATGGCCAACAGCGAGTTCACGCTGAGCCTGGACGGGGCACTTGGCAACGACCAGTACGGAGACACGCCGCTGGGACGCCAGAGCGGCCACGATGCCACGGTCGACCTGGAAGGCGACTACCAGCTCGGCAACCAGCGCTCGGCCAGTCTGTTCGCGACCTGGCAGCGCCAGACCAGCGACGGCGTGTCGGCCGCCAGCGGCGCCACCTACGACTGGGTGACCGGACTGCGGGATCAGGCGCTGACCCTGGGCGCGGCGTTCAAGCAGGCGGGGCTGATGGACAACAAGCTGACGGTGATGGCTCGCATCTCCTACTCGGAGGACACGAACAGCGAGAACACCGCCGTCGTGGCCGGAAGCGGCAGCAAGGCCGCCGCCACCGCGGTGAGCTGCGCCACGCCGGGCCTCAGCGGCTATACCTGCGGCAGCGTGCCCGATCTGAAGACCAAGATCACCCGTCTGGATCTGTCGGGCAAGTACAAGCTGACCAAGCAGAGCGCCGTGCACTTCGGCTACCTGCATGCCCGCTACGACGTCAACGATTACATGTACCTGGCGCAGATGATGGGCTATACGGCGACCGGCGTGCTGCCCTGGAACGAGCAGAACCCGTCCGTATCCGTCAACGCGGTCTACGCCGAGTACCTGTACTCCTTCCAGTGACCGGAGGGCGGCCCGCCGCGGGCCGCCCGGCAGCGCCCGGAACCCGGCGCGCTGCCCCGCTCAGGCCGGAACGACCCGCCCGGGCAGCCCCGACGTCCCGAATGCCGGCTCGCGGGTCAGGCGCAGGCCGTTGAACACCACCAGCAGACTGGCGCCCGTGTCGGCGAACACGGCCATCCACATAGTCGCGTCGCCCGCCAGGGCCAGCGCGAGAAACACCAGCTTGATGCCCAGCGCCAGCGTGATGTTCTGCCACAGCACGCGATGGGCGCGCCGGGACAACCGGATGGTCTGCGCGACCCGCCGCGGATCCTCCCCCATGATCACCACGTCGGCCGCCTCGGTCGCCACGTCGGTGCCCGCGCCGCCCATCGCGAAGCCGATGTCGGCAGCGCTCAGCGCGGGCGCGTCGTTGATGCCGTCGCCCACCATCGCCGTCGGCCCGGCCGCCGACAGGCGCTGCACCAGCGCCAGCTTGTCCTGCGGCAGCAGGCCCGCATGCACCTCGTCGATGTCGAGGTCGCGCGCGATGGCCTCCGCGGTGGCCGCGTTGTCCCCGGTCAGCATCATCGTGCGCACCCCCAACTCGCGCAGCGCGCGCACGGCCTCGCGGCTTTGAGGACGCGGCGCATCGGCCACCGCGAACCAGGCCAGCGGCCCGCTGGCGTCGGCCAGCACGCTCACGCTGCGCCCCTGCGCCTCCTGGCCGGCCAGGCAGGCCTCCAATTGCGGCGTGCACTGGTCGCGTTCGGCCATCCAGCGATGGCTCCCCAGCACGTAGGCCACGCCGTCGATGTCGCCGTGCACGCCGCGCCCCGGTTGCGCGCCGAAGGCCAGCACCTCCGGCGCGGCCGCGCCTGCCCCGCCCGCCTCGTCCGCCTCGTCCGCCAGTCCCTGCGCCACGGCAACCGCCACCGGGTGGTCCGAGCGCAGCGCGAGGGCGCGCGCCAGCACGAAACCGCGCTGCGCCGACATGCGCCCGTCCAGCGCGCCGTAGGCGGTCAACAGGGCGCGCCCCTGGGTCAGGGTTCCCGTCTTGTCCAGCGCGACGGTGCGGATGCGCCGCGCCTGCTCCAGGTACACGCCGCCCTTGAGCAGGATGCCGCGCCGCGCGGCGAAGGCCAGCGCGCTGACCACCGTCACCGGAGTGGAGATCACCAGCGCGCAGGGACAGGCGATGACCAGCAGCACGAGCGCCCGGTAGACCGCGACATGCCATTGCCAGCCCAACAGCAGGGGCGCGCCCACGCCCAGCGCCACCGCCAGGCCGAACACGGCCGGCGTGTACCAGCGCGCGAAGCGCTCCACGAAACGCTGGGTCGGGGCGCGGCGCGCCTGCGCCTGCTCGACCGCCTGGATGATGTGGGCCAGCACGGTGTCGCCGGCGGGACGGGTGACCTCGTATTCCAGCGAGCCGTCGAGGTTGATGCTGCCGGCGAACACCTCGTCGCCCGGGGACTTGTCCAGCGGCAGGCTCTCGCCGGTGATCGGGGATTCGTCCACCGCGCCGCGGCCGGCGCGCACCTTGCCGTCCAGCGCGAAGCGCTCGCCGGGGCGTGCCCGGGCGAGCGCGCCGAGCGCGGCCTCACGGGCCTCCACGATGCGCCACGAACCGTCGGGCTGACGCAGTTCCACGCGCGCCGGCGACAGTGCGAGCAGGCCGCGGATGGCGTCGCGCGCCCGCTCCACCGAACGCGCCTCGATGTGCTCGGCCAACGCGAACAGGGTCATCACCATCGCCGCCTCGGGCCATTGGCCGAGCGCGAAGGCCCCGCTCACCGCGACGACCATCAGGGCGCCGATGTCGAGCCGCCCCCGGATCAGCGCGGCGAAACCCTCGCGGATCACCGACAGCCCCGACAAGCCCACCGCGGCGACCGCGGCGCCCATGCCCAGCGCCCGCCACGCGGCGCCCGGCGGGGTCAGGTTCGCCAGGACCTCGGCCAGCACGGCCAGCGCGAGCGCGCCCAGCAGGCGCAGCCAGCGCACGCGCCGGGACTCCCAGGCCGAATCCCCGACCGACTCCTCGGCGGCCGGCGCCGACAGCGGCACCTCGCCGCAGCAGTCGTGGCCGCAGGTGGCCTCGCGCGCTTCGCGCGGCGCCTCGTGGGTGTGGGTGGAATGGCTCATGGCGGGCTCCCGATCGTCTCGAAGGGACATTGGAATCCCTGAAGCGACTACAGAGTCAAGGGACTACACTCAGAGACCATTCAAGGGCCCGGGACATGCGCATCGGCGAACTCTCCAGGACGACCTCGACCTCCGTCGAGACCATTCGCTATTACGAACGCGAGGGCCTGCTCGACACGCCCGCGCGCACGTCGGGGAACTTCCGGATCTACCACGCCGGGCATCGCGAGCGCCTGCAATTCATCCGCTTCTGCCGGGGGCTCGACATGTCGCTGGACGAGGTGCGCCTGCTGCTGCGTCTGCGCGACACGCCCGGGCAGGACTGCGGCGACGTCAACGCCCTGCTGGACGAACATCTCGCGCAGGTGTCGCAGAGACTGCGCGATCTGCGCATGCTGCAACAATGGCTGCGCGAACTGCGCGGACGCTGCGTGAGCCCCAGCCACTCCGGCGAATGCGGCATCCTGCGCGGCCTGGAACAGGCGTCGCGAGCGGCCCCCGGCGTGCCCGCGGCGACCGCCGCGGACGGCGACGGCTGCCGCGCCCCTCATTCATCCACTTCTCCCTGGCAACGATGAGCCTGAGCACCCTCGACCCCAAGACCGCCCTGATCGTCATCGACCTGCAACAAGGCGTCGCCGTGCTGCCCACGGCCCACCCGGTGCCGACCGTGGTGGCGCACGCCGCCCGCCTGGCGAACGCCTTCCGCGCCCGTGGCCTGCCCGTGGTGCTGGTCAACGTCGCCGGTTTCGCCCCCGGGCGCAACGAGCAGCCCCGGCGCAGCGCGCCGCAGGACCCCAACTGGTCGACCCTGCTGTCCGAACTCGGCGCGCAGGCCGGAGACCACCTGGTGACCAAGCGCACCTGGGGCGCCTTCACCGGCACCGACCTCGAGGACTACCTGCGCCGCTGGGGCGTCACCCAGGTGGTGGTGTGCGGCATCGCCACCAGCATCGGCGTCGAGTCCACCGCGCGCCAGGCGCACGAACTCGGCTTCAACGTGGCTCTCGCGGTCGACGCCATGACCGACGTCAGCGGAGAGGCCCACACGAACAGCGTGCAGCGCATCTTCCCGCGTCTGGGCGAGACCGCCACGACCCGCGAGTTGCTGGACCTGCTGCGGGCGTCGGCGACACGCACGCCCGCCTGAGGCCTGGGGCCCGCCGGCCGCCACGCGGCGGCCGGGGCGGACTCAGAACTTCACGAAACCGTCGCCTTCGGTGGCAGCCGCCGGCTTCGCCTCGGGCAGCGGCGCGGGTTCGGCGAAGGTCTGCACCCCGCGCTCGTGCGCGCGGGTCGAGACACTCGCCGGTTCAACCGACGGCGCGTCCTCGCCGCGCATGCGGAATTGCGCGGCCGAGTCCTGCAGCGCGGCAGCCTGGCCGTTCATCTGCTCGGCGCTCGCGGCCAGTTCCTCGGAGGCCGAGGCGTTCTGCTGGGTCACCGCCGACAACTGCGCCACCGCCTGGTTGATCTGCTGGATGCTCGTCGCCTGTTCCTCGGAGGCGGCGTTGATCTCCTGCACCAGATCGGAGGTCTTGCCGATCGCCGGCAGCACCTCGGCGAGCAGCTTGCCGGCGCGGTCGGCCTGTTTCACCGAGGAAGATGCCAGGTCGCTGATCTCCTTCGCCGCGGCCTGGCTCTTCTCGGCCAGCTTGCGCACCTCGGCGGCCACCACCGCGAAGCCCTTGCCGTGCTCGCCGGCACGCGCCGCCTCGATGGCCGCGTTCAGCGCGAGCATGTTGGTCTGGTAGGCAATGTCGTCGACGATGGAGATGCGCTCCGCGATCTGCTGCATGGCGCTGACCGTGCCCTGCACCGCCGAGCCCCCTTCCTGCGCCTGCTTGGCGGCCTGTTGGGCCGTGGTATCGGTCAGGCGCGCGTTGTCGGCGTTCTGGCGAATCGACGCACTGGCTTCTTCCAGGGTCGCCGAGGTCTCCTCGACCGACGCCGCCTGCTCCGACGCCGACTGCGACAGACTCTGCGAGGTCGACGAAACCTGGGCCGAGGCCGCCAGCAGCTGCGAGGCCGACTGGCGCACCGATCCGATCACCGTGCCCAGCCGGTCGACCATGTCCTGCATGGCCCGCAGCAAGGCTCCCGTCTCATCGCGCGCGGTGCTCTCCACCTGCACCGTCAGGTCGCCGGCGGCCACCGCCTGCGCGACCTTCACGGCCTGGTCCAGCGGCCGAGCGATCGATCGGGTGATCAGCAGCGCCAGCACCACGGCCACCACCGCCGCGAGCAGGCCGGCCGCGATGCTTAGCTTGACCGTGGCGTGATAGCTGGCCTGGCTGGCCGCGTACATGGCGTCGATGTCGGCCTTCTGATCGGCGAGCAGGGTCTGCATCGCGTGCTGCAGGCCGGTGATCTTGGGCAGCGAGTTCTGCAGGTAGGCCTGCGTGGCGCCGGCGAAGTCCCCGGCGTTCATCTTCGCCAGCACGGTCTGCTCGGCGCCCCGGCTGGCGTGCAGCGCGGCCTTCAGGCCCTGCACATCCGCCGTCGCCTTCGGGTCCAGCACCATGTGCGACAGCTTGGTCACCGCGGCGTTGGTCGACACCTGGTTGGCGTGAATCGCCTTGACGTTGGTTTCCGCGCAGTTGTACTGCAGCAGGCACAGCAGGGTCACGCGCGTGGTGCCCTGGAAATTGCTGAACGCCGTGTTGGCCTCACGTTCGGCCTCCACGCGAACCGTGATGATTTCCTTGAGCGTGGAATCGATACGCGAGAGTTGCACGATTCCGAAGGCACTGGTCGCCAACAGCAGGAGCACGAGGATCCCGAAAGCCAGGGTGAGCCGCGGTCCGATGCGAAGTTTTTGGAGCATGGGTCTCGCTTGTATGAGAAATTTGGCGCCGACGGGCCCGGCCGTGGCGTGACAAGCGTGCATGCGCGTCGGCCTGGGCCTGCGCGCGTGCACGCACGGGATGCCAGAGGATACATCCGGCGATCCGAGTTGCCTTGCGAGAAAGCCCGAAGTGACGCTTGGGTGTGAGATAGTTCACAACACCCGACGCAATTCCTCCGCCATGTGATCCACGAAGGCGCGTGTACGGGTCGGCAGCCAGCGCGTGCCCGGATAGGTGATGCTGACCGGCCAGGGCTCCACCTCGAAGTCCTCCAGCACGGTGCGCAGAAGTCCCTGCGCCAGCAGCGGCGCGGCCTGGTAGGACAGCACCTGGCACAAGCCCAGGCCCTCGGCGCAGGACTGCAGTCTGGCGGAGACCAGATTGCACTGCAGAGGCCCCTGCACCGAGACCTTGAAATCGCGTCCCTGGGCCGGGTCGCGGAAGCTCCAGGCCGCCGAGTCGGCGTTGTCGGAACACAGGCACGGCAGCCCGGCGAGATCGCGCGGGTCCCTTGGAACCCCGTGCCGTTCCAGGAATGCGCGGCTGGCCAGCACCACCCTGCGCACCCTTCCCACGCGAAGCGCGATCAGGGTCGAGTCCTGCAGGTGGCCGATGCGCACGCCCACGTCCAGCCCTTCCTCGACCAGGTTGACCACGCGGTCCAGCAGCAACATGCGCACCTGCACCCGCGGATGGCGTGCCAGGAACCGCGTCACCGCCGGGGCCACGTGGTATTGGCCGAACAACACCGGCGCGGTGATGCCCAGCGCCCCGGCGGGCTCGGCGCGGGCGTCGCCCACCATGCGATCGGCCTCGTCGAGGTCGGCCAGGATGCGCCGCGCCCGTTCCAGGTACTGGCGGCCGTCCTCGGTGAGCGAAAGCCGCCGGGTGGTGCGGTTGAGCAGGCGCACGCCCAGCTCTTCCTCCAGCGCCGCCAGCAGGCGCACGGTGGCCGACAGCGAACTGCCCTGTGCTCGCGCCGCCGCGCTGAGACTGCCGTGTTCGGCGATGGCGACCAGTCCGCGAAGCGCGCGCAGTTTGTCCATGGCGGGGCCACGAGGGCCGGAGGGTGGATGATTCGCGCCCATGATTACGCCGAATTTCGGTGCAGTCAATTGCTCCGTCGGCCCTTTATTGCATTTGCGCTCGGCGCCACAATGACACCATCGATCGCGAACCTGGAGAACCCGCCATGCCGGCCGCGCGCCCCATCGTGCTGTACCGCCACCCTCTTTCCGGCCATTGCCACCGCGTGGAGATGTTCCTGCGCATGCTGGATCTGCCGTACGAGACCCGCGACGTCGACCTGCTCGCGGGCGAGCAGCGCCAGCCGGCCTTTCTTGCCTTGAACGTGCTGGGGCAGGTTCCGGTGATCGACGACGACGGCACCGTGCTGAGCGACTCGAACGCGATCCTGGCGTACCTGGCGCTGCGCTACGCACCGCCCTCGTGGCTGCCGCGCGATGCACTCGGCGCGGCGCGGGTGCAGCGCTGGCTTTCGCTGGCCGCGGGTCCGCTGGCGTACGGGGCCGCGCGGGCGCGCGCGATCCGCGTGTTCGGGCGCTCGGCGGACCCGTCCGAGCCCATCGCGACCGCGGGGGCACTGTTGGCGCGCATGGAGCAGATGCTGGACGGCGCGCCCTTCCTGGCGGGCGACTCGCCCACCATCGCCGACCTGGCGATGTACACCTACACCGCGCACGCCCCCGAGGGCGGCGTCGCGCTGGAGGCCTACCCGCGCGTGCTGGCCTGGCTGGCCCGCGTGCGGGCCCTGCCCGGCTTCATCCCCATGCCGGCCTCCGCCATCGCTTGAAGCAGGAGCGCAGCCATGCCGGACACCCCCGACGACACCGTGTTCCATGCCGGCGAGCAGGCGCTGCAGCGACAAGACGGCTCGCGCGAACACCTGGCGCGCCTCGGCGCGCGCATCGTGCGAGACGCGCTGCCCGAGGCGCACCAGGCGTTTTTCGCCCAGCTTCCCTTGCTCGTGCTCGGTGCCGCCGACGCCCGGGGGCAGCCCTGGTGCGGGTTGCTCGAAGGCGCGCCCGGTTTCGTGCACGCTCCCGAGGCGAGCAGCCTGCGCGTGGACGCGCTGCCCGGCGCCGACGATCCGCTGGGCGCCTGCCTGCGCCCGCACGCCGACGTGGGCATGCTGGGCATCGAGCTCGACACCCGCCGTCGCAACCGGGTCAACGGCCAGGTGCTCGAACTCGATGCCAAGGGCTTTGGCGTGCGGGTCGAGCAAAGCTTCGGCAATTGCCCTCGCTATATCCAGTTGCGCGAGCCGCGCACGCAAGACTCGCCCCTCGAAGCCCGACCGCCGCTTCGCGCCGCGCGCCTGCAGGGCGAGGCGGCCGCGCTGGTACGCCGCGCCGACACCTTGTTCATCGCCACGCACGTCGCGAGAGGCCAGTCGGGCGTGGGCGTGGGCGCGGGCGCCGACGCGTCGCATCGCGGCGGCCGATCCGGTTTCGTGCAGGTCGATGCCGAGGGTGCCCGGCTGGCCTGGGCCGAGTTCCCCGGCAATCGCTACTTCAACACCCTGGGCAACCTGCTGCTGGAACCGCGCGCCGGGCTCGTGTTCCCGGACTTCGCCAGCGGCGACCTCGTGCACGTGGCGGGGCGCGCCGAGATTCTGGACGGCGCGGCGGCGGCGGCGGCGCTCGGAGGCGCCGAGCGCGCGGTGCTGCTGCACGTCGAGCAGGTGATCCATCGCCCCGCGGCCCTGTCCCGCCGCTGGCGCCTGCTGGAGTACTCCCCTCACCTCGGCGGCTGAAAGCCGGCGCGCGGTCCCGGGCACGGCGGCGCGCGATCTGCTGAAATAGCGCTACCAACAACAGGGGAATTCCAAGATGACCGAATCCAGACCGCTGCATTTCGTGACCTTGCTGGGCAGCCTGCGCAAGGGCTCGCTCAACGCGGCCATCGCGCGTGCCCTGCCGGCGCTGGCGCCGGCTGGCGTGACCGTCGCCGCGCTCGGCTCCGTCTCCGAGTTTCCGCACTACGACGCCGACCTGCAGGCGGGCGGCTTTCCGGCGCCCGTGCAGGCGATGGCCGAGCAGATCCGCGCCGCCGACGGCGTGATCATCGTCACCCCCGAATACAACTACTCGGTGCCGGGGGCGCTGAAAAACGCCATCGACTGGCTGTCGCGCCTGACGCCTCAGCCCTTCGCCGGCAAGGCGGTGGCGATCCAGACCGCCTCGCCGGGCCTGCTGGGCGGCGCCCGTGCCCAGTACCACCTGCGCCAGAGCCTGGTGTTCCTGGACGCCCACGTGCTCAACAAGCCCGAGGTCATGGTCGGCCAGGCGGCCGCCAAGGTCAACGGCGACACGCTGGAACTGAGCGATGCCGCCACCCGCGAGTTCATCGCCACCCAGCTCAAGGCGCTGGCCGCGCTCGCCGCCAAGGTGGGCTGAGAGACGGACGCGACACGGCGGCTTCGGCGACACGGGCCCCGCATGCCCCCGGATCTGTTTCAGCAGGGCACCAGCCTGCTGCAGCAGGGGCGCCCGGCCGAAGCCGCGACCGCGTTGCGAGCCGCGGTGGCGCTGCAGCCCGGCCTGGCCGAGGCGCATGCCAACCTCGCGCTGGCGCTGGACCGGATGGGCGAGGACGAGTCCGCCCTCGCCCATTACCGGCGCGCTCTCGCCCTCGCGCCGGGCCAGGACACCGCCTGGTGCAACTACGGCGCCTTCCTGGAGCGCCGAAAGGACTACGCCCAGGCCGAGCGGGCCTACCGCGAGGCGCTGCGCATCGACCCGGCCAGCGCTCCCGCCTGGAGCAACCTGGGCGTGCTGCTCGACATCCTGCGACGCACGGCGGAGGCCGAACACGCGCATCGCCGCGCCGTGGCGCTGGCGCCGCACTGGCCGCACGCTTCGGTGAACCTCGCCGAATGCCTGCTGCGCCAGGGGCGGCTGGACGAGGCCTGGCGGCACTTCGAGGCGCGCGAGGGGTCGAAGGATTTCGCGGCACGCGTGGGGATTGCCCGCTGGGACGGCGGCCCGCTGCACGGCCGCGCCCTGCTGATCGGGGTCGAAGGCGGCCAGGGCGACATGATCCAGTTCTGCCGTTACGCCGTCGAACTCAAGCGGCGAGGCGCCTCGGTCGTGGGCGTGCTGTGCCACCCCGGGCTGCAGGCCCTGCTGCAGCGAGCCGACGGCATCGACCACGCGATCGCCGTGGGACCCGAAGGCGGCGGACGGGTTCCCGACGTGGCCTGGGACCTGTGGTGTCCGGCGCAGAGTCTGCCCGCGCTGTGCGCGACGCGACTGGAGTCGATTCCCGCCGATGTTCCCTATCTGCACGCGGACCCCGCGCGCGTCGCGGTCTGGGAGCGCAGCCTCGACGAAGGCCCCGGCCTGCGTGTCGGACTGGTGTGGAAGGGCAACCCGCGCTTCGCCAATGACCGCGAACGTTCGCTACCCGGCCCGCGTGTGCTGGCGCCGCTGGGCCAGGTGCCGGGCGTACGGCTGTTCAGCCTGCAAAAGCATGTCGGCGACGTCGACTCCGCCGACCCGCGGGACGAACAGGCGCTGCCGCGCATGCGCCCGCTGGGCCCTGGCCTGCACGACTTCGCCGACACGGCCGCCGTGCTCGAGGGACTCGACCTGCTGATCAGCGTGGACACGGCCGTCGCGCATCTGGCCGGCGCGCTGGCGCGCCCCTGCTGGGTGCTGCTGCCCCATCACAGGACCGACTGGCGCTGGCTGGAACAGCGCCCCGATTCGCCCTGGTACCCGGGCGTGATGCGCCTGTACCGGCAAGGCCCGGGCGAGGACTGGAGCCGCGTGATCGCCGAGGTGGCACGCGACCTGCGCGGCCTCGCCGAGGCGCGGACCGCGTCGCCTCAGGGCCCGGGGTCCACGGGGCGCTGACGATAGGGGTAGTTCTTCAGGCGCACGTCGCTGCGGGTGATGGTCTTCGGCATGGACTTCGCCGGATCGATCCACTGCGCCCACTGGAAGTCCGGGATGACTTGCGCGCTGTAGCTCTCGGTCAGCGGATGATCCAGGATATCGTTGACCTGCTCCCATTGCTGGTAGCGCATCCGGTCCACCTGATAGGGCGTCGGCTCGCCCCCGGCGGACTTCACCACGGCCTTCAAGGCCTCGATCTCGCGCATGCTCACCTTGGGCTTCCAGTCGATCCTGCCGGGCAGCATCACCGGCTCGCCCGGAATGTTGTTGATGCCCTCCTTCCAGGTGGCGAGCACGGCGACCTTGGTGTCCTCCCGATACAGCACGATGGCGTGGCTGTAGCGCTTGTCCCGGAAAAAGCCCAGGTTGCCGTATTGCACCCTGGCCCCCGTGAGGAAGGCCACGCCGTCCGACCAGCAAGGCGAATCCCCGCTGATCCCCCACAGCACGCTGCGGTCGATGATGCCGTCGGGGAACAGGATGCGAAAAGCCACCCAGGCCGCGTTGGCCACGTGCACCGTGCCCTCGCAGTCGTGACCGTGGAACCGGATCAGGTCCTTCAGGGTCACCGGGTAGGTGTAGGGGTAGTAGCGCCCCTGGGTTCCCTGCGTGGCCAGCATCTCGAAGGTCGGCGCATAGGGCCTGTTCACCATCGAGGCATACCAGGTGGGCGCGCGATCCGGCGCCTCCACCCCCGTCTCGATGAAAATGTCCTTGCCTTCCGTGAAGGTCGGCGCGGCCGCGTGGGCCAGCGCGAACGCGGCGCAGCCCAGGGCCGCCAGCAACACGCGAATTGCCTGCATGACGCGATCTCCCGATGCGGCCCGCGAAGCCTCGGCGAACCGACCCGCGGACCCTGGGGATCACTGTAGAAGCCCAACGGCCCGGTCGGGCTTGACCCACCTCAACTACGACGACGCCCCGGGTTCGCGCGCCCCGTCAAAGCCCCATGCGCGGCCCCGAGGCTCGAGGGTCGAGCAGATGCCCGCGCAAGCCCGCGACCACCTGCCGGATGCGGTCGCGGACCGGCTCGCTGGCCAGCATCTCGGCCTCGCCGGTGCACACGCCGAGCAGGGCGACGCTCGACGACGCGCCCTCCACCACGTCGGCCGACATGGTGCGCAGGATCTCGAGCAGCGCGTCGTGGGCGTGATGCGCCCGCGGCGAGGTGTTGACCACCGCCACCGGCTTGCCCACGAAGGACTGCTCGCCGACCAGCCAGTCCAGCGCGTTCTTCATCACCCCGGATACGCCGTGGGCGTACTCGGGACTGGCGATCAGCAGGGCGTCGGCCGCTCCCACGCTGCGCCGCCAGTGCCGCGCCGACTCGGGAGCATCGCCCTCGCGGTCCGGGTTGAACAAGGGCAGTTCGCCCAGACGGTCGTAGACGGCGATCGGCGCATCGGCCGGCGCCAGCCGAGAGGCGGCACGACAGAACGCGGCGTTGATCGAGGCGGCCCGCAGGCTGCCGGCGACGGCGAGGATGTGCATGGTCCATTATCTCCGGCGCGCGCGCAAGCTTCACGGCACCAGGCGGTAGCCCGCGCCGCTTTCCGTGAGCAGGTGCCGGGGCCGCGCGGGCTGGTCCTCCAGCTTGTGGCGCAGGCGCCCCATGTACACCCGCACGTAGTGCTCGTTGTCCAGC
>JAJZUV010000002.1 GCA_021848345.1 Pseudomonadota bacterium
CGTTCAACCCGCGCATCTTCGAGCGCGACGAGAACATCGGCATCGCCTACGGCATGGGCCTGACGGCCGAGAAGGTGGCGCAGCGCTGGAAGGTCTCGCGCGAGCGCCAGGACGAGTTCGCGCTGCAGAGCCACCAGCGCGCGCTGGCCGGCATCGCCGCCGGCGAGTTCGCCGACGAGATCGCGCCGGTGGACGTGATCGACCGCGGTGCCGACCTGGCGGCCGGCACGCTGCGCGAGACCCGGCGCAGCGTCGGTGTCGACGAAGGCCCGCGCGCCGACACCTCGCTGGCCGCGCTGGGCAAGCTGCGCCCGGTGTTCGCCTCGCCCAAGGATCCGACCGGCAAGGCCACGGGGTTGGGCACGGTGACCGCCGGCAACAGCTCGCAGACCTCCGACGGCGCCGGCGCGCTGCTGCTGGCCTCCGAATCGGCGATCAAGCGCTTCGGGCTGCAGCCGCTGGCGCGCTTCGTCGGCTTCGCCTCGCGCGGCGTGCCGCCGGAGATCATGGGCATCGGCCCCATCGAGGCCATCCCCGCGGCGCTGAAGGTGGCCGGGCTCAAGCTCGACGACATGGGCTGGATCGAGCTCAACGAGGCCTTCGCCGCGCAGTCCCTGGCGGTGATCGACACCTGCGGGCTGGACCCGGCGCGGGTCAATCCGCTGGGGGGCGCCATCGCGCTGGGCCATCCGCTGGGCGCCACCGGGGCCATCCGCGCCTGCACCACCATCTACGGCATGCGCCGGCGCCAGCTCAAGTACGGCATGGTCACCATGTGCGTGGGCACGGGGCAGGGCGCGGCCGGCATCTTCGAGCGGGTCTGAGCCATGGATCCGATCCTCGCACTGCGTGACGCCGGCGTACTGACCCTGACCTTCAACCGGGTCGAGAAGAAGAACGCCATCACCCAGGAGATGTACGCGCTGCTGCACCGCGAGCTGCAGGCGGCCGTCGCCGACGACGCGGTGCGCGTGGTGGTGCTGCAGGGCCAGCAGGACCTGTTCACCTCCGGCAACGACGTCACCGAGTTCCTGCAGCGCCCGCCGGGCGGGCTGGACACGCCGGTGTTCGACTTCCTGCGCTCGCTGGCGGACTTCCCCAAGCCGGTGATCGCGGCGGTGGGCGGGCCCGCGGTGGGCATCGGCACCACGCTGCTGCTGCACTGCGACCTCGTGTATTGCGGCGACAACGCGCTGTTCTCGCTGCCCTTCGTGAACCTGGGCCTGTCGCCCGAGGCCGCCTCCAGCCTGTTGCTGCCGCTGCGCGTGGGACCGGCCGCGGCCGCCGAGCTGCTGATGTTCGGCGAGCCCTTCGGGGCCGACGACGCGCTCGCGGTGGGCCTGGTCAACCGCGTGCTGCCGCCCGAGGAGCTGCGCGACTACGCGCAGGCGCAGGCGCGCAAGCTGGCGGCCAAGCCCGCGGCCTCGCTGGCGCTGACCAAGGAGCTGCTGCGCAAGGGCCAGCGCGAGCTGGTGCACGCCACCCTGGCCGACGAGGCCTGGCATTTCGCGCGCATGCTGCAGGGGCCGGCCGCGAAGGAGGCCTTCAGCGCCTTCCTGGGCAAGCGCAAGCCGGACTTCTCCAAGCTCTGATCGGGCGCGTCAGACCGCGCCTTCCCAGCCGTTCTGGCGCCACGCCTCGAACACGGACACCGCCACCGCGTTGGACAGGTTCAGGCTGCGCTGGCCCGCGCGCATGGGCAGGCGCACGCGCCGGGGCGGGTCGAAGTCCTCCAGCACCGTGTCGGGCAGGCCGCTGGTCTCGGCGCCGAACACCAGCCAGTCGCCGCGCCCCAGGCGCGTTTGCTGCAGGGGCTGCGCGCCGCGGGTCGTGAAGGCCCACAGCGCGCCGCCCTGCGCCTGGGCCTGCGCGCGCAGCGCGGGCCAGTCCTCGTGCACCTGCAGGCGCGTCCACTCGTGGTAGTCCAGCCCGGCGCGGCGCATGCGCGCGTCGTCGAGTTCGAAGCCCAGCGGGCGCACCAGATGCAGCGAGCAGCCGGTGTTGGCGGCCAGCCGGATGACATTGCCGGTATTCGGGGGAATCTCCGGCTGCACGAGCACGATGTGGAACATGATGGGCGGCAAGTCTAATTGCGCCCTGCCGCGCGGCGTCGGCCCTCAACGCGGCGTGGACGCCGGGGTGCGCAGCAGCACGGCCACGCGCACGTCGTCGGCGCCGGCGCGCAGCAGCGCCCGGCAGGCATGCTCGGCGGTGTTGCCGCTGGTCATCACGTCGTCCACCAGCAGCAGGCGCGCGCCGCGCGCCAGCGGCGCCGCGACGAAGGCGCCGCGCACGTTGGCCGCGCGCTGGACCAGGCGCAGCTCGCTTTGCGCCGGGCCTTCGCGCCGGCGCTGCAGCAGCGTGCAGTCGCAGGGCCAGCCGAGTTCGCCGGCCAGGCCGCGGGCCAGCTCCCAGGCCTGGTTGTAGCCGCGCCGACGCAGCCGCGCGGCACTCAGCGGCACCGGCACCACGCAGCGCGGCGGCGCCCATCCCGGGCGTTCGGCGCGCAGGCACTGGCCGAGCAGCATGCCCAGCCAGCGCGCCAGCGCGGCGTCGTCGCCGAACTTGAACTGCGCGACCAGCCGATCCCATGGCGCCGCGTAGTCGCCCCAGGCCAGCGTGCCGGCGAAGGCGGGGCGGCGCAGCGCGCAGTTGCCGCACAAGGCGGCCGGGCCGCCCAGTGCCAGGGCGCAGCGCGGGCAGCGCCAATGCGCCGGCCGCTCGCACTGGCAGGCGCTGCACAACGGAGCGCGGCTGGGCAGCCCGCACAGGCGGCAGCGCCCGTCGGGCAGCAGGGCCCGAAGCAGCGCGGCGAACTGGTTTCGAGGCGGTGGCGGCACGCGGGCGGACATGCCGCTATAGTGCCCTGCTTGGCCTCGCCCAGCCGGGCGCGCGCGCCAAGACCACGCGGGCGCACAGGAGCGCCCGCGCGACGAATCCACGCCGCAGCGACCGCCTTCCGCCATGTCCCAGACGACGCCCCCCGCCAGTGCCAGCGTGCGCCTCGCGCGCGACCGACTGGCCCGTCACGGCGCGCCCTTCCTGTGGAGCGAGGCGGCGCGGCGCATGGCCGAGCGTCTGCCCCTGCTGCGCCTGAGCCCCGAGCTGGCGCTCGACGTCGGCTGCGCCTGGGGCGACGGGCTGGCCCTGCTGCGCGCCCAGTATCCGCGGGCGCGGCTGCTGGGCGCGGAACCCTCGGCCGCGCTGGCCGCGCGGGCACGGCGGGAGCAGGGCGGGGGCTGGTTGCGACGCCTGCGCGCCGGCGGGCTCACCGAGGTGGTGCAGGCCGAGTTGCAGGCACCGCCGGTGGAGCAGGGCGCCGCGCAGCTGGTGTGGTCGAACCTGGCGCTGGGCTGGTGCCCCGAGCCGGGGACGCTGTTCGCGGCCTGGAACCGGGTGCTGCGTCCCGACGGCGTGCTGATGTTCACGACCTTCGGACCCGACACGCTGCGCGAGTTGCGCGATCCCGAGGCGGCCGCTCTCGGCGCCGGGGCGCCGCAGTGGCCGGACATGCACGATCTGGGCGATCTGCTGGTGGAGCAGGGCTTCGCCTCGCCGGTGATGGACATGGAACTGCTGCGCCTGCGCTGGGCCGACGCCGATGCCGCGCTGCGCGAGCTCGCGCAACTGGGGCGCCCGCCGCACGCCGCCGCCTGGACGGGCCTGCGCACGCCCCGCCAATGGCGCCGCCTGCTCGATGTGTTGCAGGCGCGCGCCGCGGCCAGCCCCCACGGCCAGGTCGAGCTGAGTTTCGAGTTGGTCTACGGCCACGCCTTCAAGCCGGCCACCAGCCGCGCCGAGGCGGGCGTGGCCAGCATCGGCCTGGAGCAGATCGGCGGACGCGGCCGCCACCGCTCGCCCGGGTGATCGCGCGCGGCGCGGCGGAGCACCATTCGTGGCGGGGCATGTTGACCCGACGCAAAATGGCCGCCGATGGGGCGTCTCGCATCGTCCTGACCCGGGTGCGTCCCTATAATGTGGGGGTTACGGGCGTCGCCGCTGGCGACAGGCGTACGGGGCGTGCCCGTGGGGTGGTCGCGGCGCGCTCGGTCGGACCTCGCCCGAGGAATTCTTGCAATCAGCGGCACGCCGGGGCGCGTGCGGCAATGGAGACGGGACAGCCGACATGTCTGCGCAGTGGATGGACTCCCTCGATTTCCGTGCGCCGGAGGAATCCGGTCGCGCGCGGGAATGGGTTTCCAGGCGCAACTGTTCCATCAGTCCGCGCCAGCTGCTCGGCTTTTTCGTGTCCCTGAGCCTGCTGAGCCTGATGGTGGCGGGGCTGTGCTGGGTGAGCGGAGCCAAGCTGGTGACTCCGTTCACGCTGCTGGAATTGCTGGCCATGGCCGGCGCGCTGCTGGCCTACGCACGCCATGCGGCCGACCGGGAGCGCGTGGAATTCGGCCCGGATCGCGTGGTCGTGGAATGGGAATGCGCCGGACGCATCGAGCGTTGCGAGCTGCCGACCCGCCAGACCCGCATCCTGTTGCACGACAACGGCCTGATCGTGTTCAAGGCGGGGCAGGCGCAGGCCTTCGCCGGTCGGTACACGCGGGCCGAGCGCCGCGAGAAGCTGGCGCGCGAACTGCGGCGCGCGTTGATTGCGGCCTGAGTGAAATCTTTCCATAAGGTGACATCGAAGATGAAACTGAAGCACTATGCGACCCTGGCTTCGGCCTTGTTCGTCTCCACGGCGTTCGCCGCGAAGAGCCTGCCCGGGGGACCGCAGGTCAACGGAATCGACTTCCAGCAGCCTGTCACCAGCATCGCCTTCGACCAGCGCTGGCTGAACTACATGGTCATGCTGATCTGCCTGGCCATCGGCGTGCTGGTGTTCGGCGTGATGTTCTATTCGGTGTTCAAGCACCGCAAGTCCAAGGGCGCCGTGCCCGCCAAGTTCCACGAAAGCACCACCGTGGAGGTGATCTGGACCGTCATTCCGCTGATCATCGTGATCGCCATGGTGATCCCGGCCACGAAGGTCGTGCTGGCGCAGGAGGACGTGGCCCACTCCTTCATGACCGTCAAGGTCACCGGCTACCAGTGGAAGTGGGGCTACGACTACCTCGACGGCCCGGGCAAGGGCATCGGCTTCTACTCCACGCTGACCACGCCGATGGCCGAGGTCTACGGCAAGGCGCCCAAGTCCGACAACTACCTGCTGCAGGTCGACCATCCGCTGGTCGTGCCGGTGAACGAGAAGGTGCGCATCCTGACCACCTCGGCCGACGTGCTGCACGGCTGGTACGTGCCGGCCTTCGGCGTGCAGATGGACGCCATTCCCGGCGCCACGCGCGAGACCTGGTTCAAGGTGGACAAGCCCGGCACCTACTACGGCCAGTGCGCGCAGATCTGCGGCAAGGGCCACGCCTTCATGCCCATCGTGGTCAAGGTGCTGCCGCTGGACGAGTACAAGGCGTGGGTGCAGTCGACCCGGGCCGAGCTGAAGAAGGACGGCGGGTCCTTCCCGCCTTCCGGCGCGGTCAGCTGAGCCGACGTTCGCGGCGCCTTCTCCCGCTACCCGGTCATGTCCCGACTTCCCGCCGACAAGCGCCGCAGCAACCTGCGCCTGGCCCTGATCACGCTGAGCATCGCCGTCGTGCTGCTCGTCGGGTTCATCCTGCGCTGGACCCTGCTGTGAGCGCGCCTCCTCGCGGCAACCGCTGATCGCCTCGCACGCCATGGGCTCCTTTCTCAGTGCCTTCCGGGCCATCTTCTGGGCCTTCCTGGGCGTGCGCAAGTCGAAGGACCGCGAGCGCGATTTCGCCAACCTGAACATCGTCCATATCGTCATCGCAGGCCTGGTCGGAGCCGCATTGTTCGTGGGCCTGCTGATGATCATCGTGCATTGGGTCGTTTCCAACCCTCATTCCTAACGTCGAGGAAGACAATATGTCGTCATCCAGCCAACCCTCGGGTTATTTCGTTCCGAGTCCATCGCCGTTCCCGGTGATGGCGGCCACCTGCCTGGTGGCGATGGCCTTCGGCGCCGGCCTGTGGTTCAACGGCGTGCCGCATGCCCAATGGCTGCTGCTGGTGGGCCTGCTGGGCTTCCTGGGCACGCTGTACAAGTGGTTCGGCCGCGCCATCTCGGAAAGCGAGGGCGGCAAGCACAACCAGGCGGTGGACTCGTCCTTCCGCTGGAGCATGAGCTGGTTCATCTTTTCCGAGGTGATGTTCTTCGCCTCGTTCTTCGGGGCTCTGTACTACGCGCGGGTGTGGGCGCTGCCCGACCTGGCCGCGCTGCACAACCAGGTGCTGTGGCCGCATTTCCAGGCTGCCTGGCCCAGCGTCGGCCCCGGCGGGTTGATCCCGGCGGTGCACGCGATGGATCCGTGGCCCATCCCGACCATCAACACCGCGCTGCTGCTGACCTCCGGCCTGACGCTGACCATCTCCCACCACGCGCTGCGCGCCGATCATCGCCGCAAGGCCATCTTCTGGCTGTCGCTGACCATCGCGCTGGGCTTCACCTTCCTGTTCATGCAGGGCTTCGAGTACCACCACGCGTACACCGAGATGGGCCTGAAGCTGTCGTCGGGCATCTATGGCGCGACCTTCTTCATGCTGACCGGGTTCCACGGTTTCCACGTGTTCCTCGGCGCGACCATGCTCTCCGTGGTGCTGTATCGTCTGGTCCGCGGCGACTTCACGGCCGATCACCACTTCGCCTTCGAAGGCGCCGCGTGGTACTGGCACTTCGTCGACGTGGTGTGGCTGTTGCTGTACGTGCTGGTGTACTGGCTGTGAAGACCCGGGGCGCCGCGCGGCGGCGCCCGGCAGGCGGCGGCCTCGCGCGGCGAGGCCGCCCCGGAAATCCCGCGCGGGCTCAGCGCGAAGTCAGCGGAATTCCGCTGGGGTGGATCCACCCCATCCTGTAGCTCAGCAGGATGAACAGGAACAACAGGATCGAGAACCCGATCCGGAACGTCAGGGCGTTGACCGCGCGATTGGACTTGCCCTTGTCCTTCATCACGAAGTACAGCCCGGAGAACAGGCTGCCCAGGATGAGCACGAAGGCGATGAGGACGATGATGCGCAAGGGTTGGCTCCCGCTTGGGTGTAGAGGCTGATGTCGAAGTCGATTGTCCCACCTGTGGCGCCGCAAGGCGCGGCGCCAGGCTTGCGACCGCGGGAAATCTTGACCGTGATCGCCTCGCTGGCGCTGGTCGCGCTGCTGGCGCGCCTGGGCGTGTGGCAGCTGCACCGCGCGCACTACAAGCAGGCGCTGGCCGCCGCCATCGCCAGTCGCGAACGCATGCCGGGCCTGGAACTGGGTCCGCAGGGCGTGGACTTCGCCAGCACGGAGTGGCGTCCCGTGCATGCCAGCGGCAGCTGGGCCGGCAAGCTGACCGTGTACCTGCAGAACCGCCAGTACCGCGGGGTCAGCGGATTCTGGGTGTTCACCCCCCTGCGCCTGGCGGGCTCGGACACCTACGTGATGGTCGAGCGCGGCTGGGCCGGCCCGGACCCCAGGGCACCGATGCTGGTGCCGCCCATTCCCAGCCCGCCGGGCACGGTGGAAGTGCGCGGGCGCATCGCGCCCGCACCGTCGCAATGGTTTTCCTTCGCTAAAGACCCTCCTGGCGCCATGGTGCGTCAGAATGTCCAACTTCCCCAGTTCGCCGACTACCACCACATTCGCCTGCTGCCCTACGTGATCCAGCAACTGGGTCCGGACGGCGACGGCCTGGTGCGCGACTGGCCCGCCCCGGATCTCGGCATGCACACCAATTACGGCTACGCCTTCCAGTGGTTCGCGATGAGCGCGACCTGCATGGGCCTGCTCGTGTTTTTCACCACGCGCACGCTGCGCCGCAGGCGCGCCGCGGCCGGAGGTGCCCGGTGAACGCCCTGCAGACCCGTCCGGTACCCGCCGGTCGTCCGGGTGTCCCGCGCAGGCGCCTCGCGCTGTGGTTGCTCGCGGCCGTGGTGCTGCTGCCGCTGCTGGCCACGCTGTACGTCGGCCTGGTCGAGCACCGCGGGGGCAAGCCCGCCTACGGTGAACTCGTGCAGCCCCAGCGCCCGGTACCGGCGCTGACCCTGCACACCCTTGACGGCAAGCCCTTCGATCTGCGCAGGCTCAACGGCTACTGGCTGATGCTGGTCGCCGCGCCGGGCGCCTGCGATGCGGCCTGCCAGCATCTGCTGTTCGACATGCGCCAGTTCTACCTGGCCGCCGGCAACGATCAGTATCGCGTGGCGCGCGTCTGGCTGGTCACCGACGACGCGCCGATCAACCCCGGCGTGCTGGCACCGGCCGAGGGCACGGTGATCCTGCGCGCGGATGCCTCGCAGCTGCGCGGCTGGCTGCCTCTGGCGCAGGGCGAGGGCCTGCAGGGGCCGATGTGGCTGGTGGATCCGCTGGGCAACCTGATGCTGCGCTTCCCCGCCCACTTCGATCCGGTGCGCGCACTGAGCGTGTTCAGCAAGCTGCTCTACAACACCCAGTCGTGGAAGGCACGCAAGCTCGAGGCCCTGCCGATCGCTCCGGCAAGCCCTCCCGCGGGCGCTTCCTCGACGAGCCCGGGAACCCGGTCATGATGAGTCCGTCCCTTCCGTCCAACCTGGTGCACAACCTGTACCAGGCGGTCCCCACCGTCTGGCTGTTCTCGCTGCACTGGCTGCAGGCCGGCATGTGGCTGCTCGGGCTGCTGCTGGTGGTGTGGGCGGGCATGCGCATGCGCTGGGCCCGCCTGGTGGCCCTGCTGGTGTTCCTGACCATGGACCTGGTCATGTTCGGGGCCTTCGTGCGCCTGACCGACGCCGGACTGGGATGCCCCGACTGGCCCGGCTGCTACGGACGCCTGACCCCGGCGCAGGCCCACGTGCAGATCCACCAGGCGGTGCAGCAGGAAGGCGGCACGCAGGGCAACGTCAGTCCCTTCAAGGCCTGGGTGGAGATGATCCACCGCTACGTGGCCACCATCATCGGTGCGCTGATCACGGTCATGGCCGCGCGCGCGCTGTGGGCGCGCCGCAAGGGGCAGGCCGTGCGCGTGGGCCTTCCCCTGCTGTTGTTCGGGTGGGTGGTCGTGCAGGGAATGTTCGGCGCCTGGACGGTCACGCTGCTGCTCAAGCCCCTGATCGTCACCCTGCATCTGATGGGGGGCATCGTGCTGCTGCTGCTGGCGGCATGGTTCTGGATGCGCAACCGTGACGACATGCAGCCGCTGGACGCGGGAGCCGCCGCGCGCTGGCTCACCCGCGCCGCATTGCTGGCGCTGCTGGTGCAGATCTTCCTCGGCGGCTGGGTGAGCACGAACTACGCCGATCTGGCCTGCAGCGGCTTCCCCACCTGCAACGGCAGCTGGAACCCGCCGGCCGACTGGAGCGCCGGCTTCACCATGTGGCGCGACCTCGGACGCATGCCCGACGGCTCGGCCATCACGGTGCAGGCTCTGATCGCCATCCACTGGGCGCATCGGCTGTTCGCGGTAGTGGCGTCGGTGCTGATTCTTGCGACCGCGGGCCTGCTGGCGCGCGTGCGCGAGTTGCGCCGCCTGGCGGGCTGGCTGGTGCTGGCGCTGCTGGCGCAGATCGGGCTGGGAGTCAGCGTGGTGCTGCTGCAGCGCCCGCTGGTGCCCGCGGTGGCTCACAATGGAGGGGCGGCACTGCTGGTGCTGCTATTGACCACGGCGGCCTGGCGCACCTCGGGTGCGCGCCGGGCCCGCCAGGCCGTCGCGCCGCCGGCGGCCATGCAACACGTGCGGGACCCATCATGAAGACCAGCTCTCTTTCCCAAGGCCCGAGCGCGATGCGCGTCGCGGCGCAGTTGTACGCCCTGACCAAGCCGCGGGTGGTGCAACTGATCGTGTTCTGCGCCGTCATCGGCATGTTCCTGTCCCAGCCCGGGCTGCCCGACTGGCGCCCGCTGCTGGCCGCGACCGTCGGCATCTGGATGGTGGCGGGCGCCGCCGCGGCCTTCAACTGCCTGGTGGAACAGAAGATCGACGCGGTCATGCGCCGCACCTCCTGGCGCCCGTCGGCGACCGGCGAGCTGGGCACGGGCCCGATCCTCGCCTTCTCCGGGCTTCTGTGCGGCGCCGGCATGGTGCTGCTGTACACCCTGGTCAACCCGTTGACCATGTGGCTGACCTTCGGCACCTTCATCGGCTACGCGGTGATCTACACCGTGCTGCTCAAGCCGGCCACGCCGCAGAACATCGTCATCGGCGGCGCCTCCGGCGCCATGCCGCCGGTTCTGGGCTGGGCGGCGATGACCAACTCGGTGTCGGCGCAGGCGCTGATCCTGTTCCTGATCATCTTCCTGTGGACCCCGCCGCATTTCTGGGCCCTGGCGCTGTACCGCACCGAGGACTACCGCAAGTCCGGCCTGCCCATGCTGCCGGTCACCCACGGTTCGCGCTACACCAGGCTGCAGGCCTTGCTCTACACCCTGTTGCTGACGGTGGTGAGCCTGATGCCCTGGGCCATGCACACGGCCGGCCTGATCTACGCGCTCGCCGCGCTCGTGCTGGGCGGGGTGTTCATCGCCTACGCCTGGAAGCTGCTGCGCGAATACAGCGATGCGCTGGCGCGGGCCATGTTCCGCTATTCCATCATTTACCTGTCGCTGCTGTTCGCGGCCATGCTGGTGGACCACTACCTGCGGTTCTGAGGCCGCCTGGCGTGCGCGGGCCGTGAGTACCCCGGTCGGACGCTTCGCTCCCTCGCCCAGCGGGCCCCTGCATGCGGGCTCGCTGGTGGCCGCGCTGGGTTCGTGGCTGGACGCGCGGGCACGTGGCGGGCGCTGGCTGGTGCGCATCGAGGACGTCGACACCCAGCGTCGCGTGCCCGGTGCGGATCGGCGCATCCTGCAGCAGCTGGAGGCCTGCGGCCTGCGCTCCGACGAGCCCGTGTGGTGGCAGTCGCGACGCGGCGAGGCCTACGCGCGGGCGCTGGACATGCTGCTGCGCGCCGGCACGACCTACCCCTGCAGCTGCTCCCGCCGCGACCTGCAACGCTCCGGCGCGCCGCTGGGCCCGGGGGGCGAGCGCATCTATCCGGGCACCTGTCGCACAGGCCCCCGGGGCCCCGCGCGCGCCTGGCGCCTGCGCGTGCCGTCGGGGGATGCCGCCTGCGTGCGCTGGCATTGCGCGCGCCTGGGCGAGCAGCGCGAATGCGTGGACCGTACCGTGGGAGATTTCGTGCTGCGGCGCGCCGACGGCGACTGGGCCTACCAGCTCGCCGTGGTCGTGGACGACGCCGCGCAGCAGGTCAGCGACGTGGTGCGCGGCGAGGACCTGGCCGGTTCCACCGCGCGCCAGATCCTGCTGCAGCGTGCGCTGGGCCTGCCCACGCCGCGCTATCTGCATCTGCCCCTGCTGCGCGATGCCCAGGGGCGCAAATTGTCCAAGTCCGGGCATGCCGAGGGCGTCGTGCCGGGCGTCCCGGCGTTGCGCGACGCGGCGGCCGTGCTCGGCTTGCACGTCCGCGGCGCCACGGTCGGCGAGGTGCTGGAGTCGGCGTTGCGCGGGTGGCCGCGGCTGCGTGCGCGCTGGGAAAGCGCGCGGCCGGACGGCGGAGGAGTCGAGGATGCGCGGGCCGCCGATGCGCGCGCGGCGGGCACCGGCAGCGCCTGAGGAGCAGGCGCCGCTTCGTGCGCCGGCCTCGCGCGCTTACTTGCTCGGCGCGGGGGGCTTGCCCCCCAGCAGCATCGGCACCTTGCGACGCGAGCGGATGTTGCCCGTGGCGCTGCCGCGCGCGGCGCCCGCCGCGGGGGCCTGTTCCCAGGCAGGCTGGGCCTTCGGATCCGCTTCGTAGGGCTTGTCGAACCAGGGGTCCCGAGCCGGCCCGCGCGATGCGGCGGTGCGCTCCAGCGTGGTGCCCAGGCCGGAGTCGCGAGGTGCGCGGGGCATGCGCCGCTGCGGGTGCACATCCAGTTCGCGAAGCTCGATCTTGCGCTTGATGAGTTTCTCGATGTCGCCCAGCGAGCGGGTGTCGCGTTCGCACACCAGCGTGATGGCCAGGCCCGAGGCCCCCGCGCGCCCGGTGCGCCCGATGCGGTGCACGTAGTCCTCGGCGTTGAAGGGCACGTCGTAGTTGATCACCCCGGGCAGTTCGGCGATGTCCAGGCCGCGGGCCGCCACGTCGGTGGCCACCAGGACCTCCACCTCGTTGCGCTTGAAGGCATCCAGCGTGGCCAGGCGTTCGGCCTGCGACTTGTCGCCGTGCATGGCCTGGGCCTTGAGCCCGTCGCGTTGCAGCATGCGGGCCAGGCGCCCGGCGCCCAGGCGGCTGTTGACGAACACGATGGTCTGGCGCAGTTCATGGTCGCGCAGCACCTGCAGCAGCGCCGCGTGCTTGAGGTCCTCCGCGACCTTGTAGAGGATCTGCTCGACGTTGGTCGCGGTGGCGTTGGGCCGCGCGACCTCGACGGTCACGGGATCGCGCAGGTAGCTCTGCGCCAGGCGCCGGATCTCGGGCGAGAAGGTGGCCGAGAACAGCAGCGTGGTGCGCTGCGACGGCAGGAAGGCCAGGATGCGTTGCAGATCGGGCAGGAAGCCGATGTCGAGCATGCGGTCCGCTTCGTCGAGCACGACGAACTGCACCTGCGACAGGTTCACCGTCTTGGCTTCCAGGTGGTCGAGCAGGCGACCCGGCGTGGCCACCACGATCTCCACCCCCTGGCGCAACGCCGCGGTCTGCGGCGCCATGTCCATGCCGCCGAACACGCATGCGCTGCGCAGCGGGGTGTGGCGCGCATACGCCTGCACGTTGACGAACACCTGGTCGGCCAGTTCGCGCGTGGGCGCCAGCATCAGCGCGCGCACCGGGTGGCGCGCCGGCGACACGCTGGTACTGGCCAGCGGCAGGAGTTGCTGCAGGATGGGCAGCGTGAAGGCCGCGGTCTTGCCGGTGCCGGTCTGCGCGGCGCCCATCATGTCGCGTCCGGACAGCACCACCGGAATCGCGCGCTGCTGGATGGGGGTGAGGTTCTCGTAGCCCATGTCGGCCACCGCGCGCAGCAGCCTCGAGTCCAGCGCGAGGTCGCTGTAGCGCTGCACGGCCGGGGTCTCGATGGTGCTTGCTTCGGTGGAGGGGGCTTCGTTCATGGGCTTGGGTTCCTGCTTGGATCGCAAATCGGCGCCCCCGGAAGATGTCGCACGGGCGGGGGCGAGCCCGTGCGCTGCCGGCGCGTTCAGCGAATGCCCAGCAGCTTGTGGGTCTGCAGGCTCAGACGCCAGCGCGGGTCGCGCAGGCACTGGCGCAGCGCCCATTCGGTGTTCTGTCGCTGCAGCGGTCCGTCCATGGGCTGCAGCAGGCGTTGCCCGAAATCCAGCCCGGCCAGTTCATCGAGGTCGAGCCCGGGCTGCGGCACCACCACCTTGATCTCCTGGCCGTTGCGCTGTACCAGCGGCGCTCCGGCCTTCGGGCTCACGCAGATCCAGTCGATGCCGCGCGGCGCCGGCAGGCTGCCGTTGGTCTCGACCGCGATGCGCAGGCCGCGCGCGTGCAGCGCATCGACCAGAGCCTCGTCCACCTGCAGCAAGGGCTCGCCGCCGGTGAGTACGCACAGGCCGCCCGCGGCTTCCCGCGGCCAACGCGCAGCCACAGCGTCCGCCAGCGCCTGCGCGTCGGCGAAACGGCCCCCGCCGTCACCATCGGTGCCGACGAAGTCCGTGTCGCAAAAACGACAGATCGCCTGTTCGCGGTCCTGTTCGCGCCCGTTCCACAGGTTGCAGCCGGCGAAGCGGCAGAACACCGCGGGCATGCCCGCCTGCGCTCCCTCGCCCTGCAGGGTATAGAAGATTTCCTTGACCGAATAGGTCATCGATGACGTGCTGCTGATGGCAAGCAGGCCGCATTATCCCACGGACGGCTTGTGCGTCGCAGCAAGCCCGCGCGCCGGGCACGAAAAACCCGCGCGGGCCGCCAGGGCCGGCGCGGGTCGATGCGGCCCGCCGAGCGCGGGCACGCGCGGGCTCAGCGCTGGTAGACGATGTCCACGCGACGGTTCTCGGCGTAATCGGCCGCCGTCGTGCCCATGGCCTTGGGCTTTTCCTTGCCGAAGCTGATGGCTTCCATCTGGGCCGGCTTGGCACCCAGCAGTTCCATCGCGTTCATCACGGCGTCGGCACGCTTCTGGCCCAGGGCCAGGTTGTACTCGCGGCTGCCGCGGGCATCGGTGTTGCCTTGCAGCTGCACGTGGGCGGCCGGGTGGGCGATCAGGTACTGGGCGTTGTCCTCGACCACCGGACGGTACTTGTTCTCGACGTTGTACTTGTCGAAGGCGAAGAACACGCTGCGCGGCACGTTCGGCGCCGGGCCGAGGTTTTCCGCGGCGGGTGCCTGCACGGCGGCGACGCTGCTCTGCGCCGAATTGTTCGCAGGCGCCGGGGCGGCGGCCTGCACAGGCGCCGTCGGCTTGCTGCTCGAGGCGCAGCCGCCCAGGGTGCCGAGCACGGCCAGGGCCAGCGCAGCCGGCACGGTGGACAACAGGTGACGCTTCATCACAATCCCCTTTTTAGGAATAAATGGTCAGGTATGCGGGACGACAAGCAGGGCCGATTCGAAAAACCGAGCGTCGATTCGGCGGGAAGGAGGCCTGGTCGAAGATGCTTGCGCGAACGAGCCCCCTCGCGAGCATAAGACTCCCCACACGGAAACGCGATGCCTGCCTGCGCAGTTGACCGCGAGAGCGTATCGGATCGACACGAAGGTAAACAAAGGTAACTCGAATGCTCGCGCCGGTTCACTGCCGATGCAGCCGCAGCATGGCGATGCCGAAGGCGCAGAATACGCCGGCGCTCGCGCGTTGCGGCCAGCCCGCCTCGAACCAGCGGCGCAGCGGGCGGCGCGCCAGCACGGCCAGCGCCGCGTAACTGCTCAGCGCCAGCAGCGACATGGCCATGAAGGTGCCGGTCAGCACGGCGTACTGCGGCAGCGTCGCGTGACCGGCCCGCAGGAACTGCGGGAACAGCGCGGCGATGAACGCGATGGCCTTGGGGTTGGTCAGCGCCACGCCCAGCCCGCGGCGATACAGGACCCGCGCTCGCGCCTGCGTGACCAGGGAGGGGGACGTCGGCGCGCCGGCCGCGGCCGGCTCGACGCCACCCGGGGCGGGCGCCGCATGCGCCGCGCGCGCGGCGCGGCGCATCGCCCCCGCCCGGCGCCACTGCTGCACGCCCAGCCAGATCAGGTACAGCGCGCCGGCGGTCTTGAGCAGCGTGAACGCGGTCGCCGAGGCCTGCAGCACCGCGTTGATGCCCAGCGCGCTGAGCATGCTGAGCATCAGCAGGCCGCTGATGTTGCCCAGCGAGGACCAAAGGGCGCGGCGCCAGCCGAAATGCATGGCGTTGTTCACCGCCAGCATCACCGCGGGCCCGGGCGTGAAGGAGGCCACCACCGCGAATCCGGCGAACAGGCCCAGCGCGGAGACGGGCATCATGGCTTCGGGGCGTCCGGCTGCGCCGCGGGCGCGGCCTCGCGAAAAGCCTTCAGCTCCAGGCAGGCCGCCTCGACCTCGAGCAGGCGCGGCCAGCGCGCCAGATCCAGGTGAAAGCGCCGCGCCGTGGTCATCTGCGGCACCAGATACACGTCGGCCACGCTGGGCGCGTCGCCGTGGCAAAAGCGCCCGCGCGACGGGTCGGCGGCCAGCAGGGCGTCCAGCGCCTCGAAGCCGGCGCTCATCCAGGTTCCGCACCAGGCGTCGACGGCGGCGGCGTCGCAGCCGAACTGGCCGCGCAGGTACTCCAGCACGCGCCGGTTGTTCAGCGGATGCATGTCGCAGCCCACGACCGCCGCGAGCGCCCGCACGCGCGCGCGCTGCAGCGGATCGCGCGGCAGCAGCGGCGGCTCGGGATGGGTTTCGTCCAGCCACTCGATGATGGCCGGGGACTGGATCAGCACCTGGCCGTCGACCTCCAGCGCGGGCACCAGGCCCTGCGGGTTGAGCGCGCGGTACGCCGCGCCCGACTGCTCGCCGTGCAGCAGGTCCACGGGCACGTAGTCGGGATGCAGGCCCTTCAGGGCCAGCGCGATGCGCAGGCGGTGCGAGGTGCCGCTGCGAAAGTAGTTGTAGAGCTTCATGCGCCGGGCGCCAGCAGCTGCAGGGAGATCGTGCCCACGCCTTCGATGCTGCCGTCCAGGCGCTGCCCGGCCTGCACCGGGCCCACGCCCTCGGGCGTGCCGGTGTAGATCAGGTCGCCGGCGCGCAGGTGGTACATGCGCGAGAGGTCGGCGATCAGGTCCCGCACGCCCCAGATCATGTTCGACATGTCCGAGTCCTGGCGTTGCTGTGCGTCCACCCGCAGTTCGATGCGCCCGCGCTCGATCACGTGGCCCGGCATCGGCACGATGGGGGAGATCACGGCCGAGTTCTCGCAGTCCTTCGCGGTATCCCAGGGCTTGCCCTGGTCGCGCGCCGCGAATTGCAGGTCGCGGCGGGTCATGTCCAGGCCGCAGCCGTAGCCGTAGATGTGCTGATGCGCCGCCTCGGCGGCGATGTCGGCCCCACCCGAGCGCAGCGCGACCACCAGCTCCATCTCGTAGTGGTAGTTCGACGTGGCCTGCGGGTAGGGCGCGCTGGAGCCGGAAGGCAGCAGCGCGGAGTGCGACTTGGTGAAGTAGAAGGGGCGATCGCGTTGCGCGTCCACCGGGCGGCCCATCTCCACCGCATGCGCGTGGTAGTTGCGGCCGACGAAGAACAGGCGCTGCACCGGCAGCCGCTGGTCGCTGCCCTGCACGGCCACGGAGGCGGGTTCGGGAGGCGTCCAAACGTAACCAATCGAAGTCATCGTATGCCCAGGGTCGCGGCGCGGCGCGACGGGCCGCGCACCAGTCGAAAGCTTAGCGCGCCGCGTCGGGATCTGCCGTGGCGCAGCGTCGTTGCGTGCGCCGGGCAAGACGGGCCGCGAGCTTGTGGCAGATCAACGCCGCCGCGCGCGCCCGGGCCTAAGGTGGGGCGTGTTTCCGATCCAGGAGAACATGATGAAACTGCGAATCCAGCGCGGCGCCTGCGTGCTCGCCGCGGCACCCCTGTTGTTCGTCGCCGCCGCGACGGCGAGCGTGCATGCGGCACCCGCGGCCAGTGAGCCCGCGGCGACCGCGCCCGGCCCGGGTTACGGCCCCGGCGGCGGATACGGCCCCGGCATGATGCGAGGCTACGGCCCCGGCTACGGCGGGGGGGCCTACCACCGCGGCGGCTACGGGCCCGGCTGGGGCCCGGACGGTGGCTGCGGCGGAGCTTACGGGCCCGGCTACGCCCATGGCTACGGTCCCGGCATGATGGGCGGCGGCTATGGCTACGGTCCCGGCATGATGGGCGGCGGCCATGGCTACGGCCCGGGCATGATGGGCGGCGGCTACGGCTACGGCCCCGGCATGCGCGGCGGCTGGGGCATGGGTCCGGGCATGATGGGCTACGGCTTCGGTGCCTGGGGCGAAGGCCTCGACCTCAGCCAGGCGCAGGTCCGGAAGATCGGCGACATCCAGAAGGCCCTGTTCGACAAGCAATGGCCGCTGATGCAGGCGATGCACGAGACCATGCTGCAGGGCTTCGGCGCGGAGCGGGGCGCCAAGCTCGATGTGGACGCGGTGATGAAGCGCGCCAAGGCGCTGTCCGACCTGCGCTTGCAGATGTTGCGCAACCGCCTGGAAAGCCTGCAGCAGTTCCAGGCCGTGCTGACGCCCAAGCAGCGCCAGGAACTGAGCGAGTCCGGCCCCCGGGGACGGTGGTAGGGTCCGGCGGCGCCCGCCGGGGCGCCGCCGCGATGCTCAGTACCCGCCCTTGTGCCCGACTCCGCCCACGTAGGTGAAGTCCCAGCTCTTCACGAAGGGAGCCCACCAGTCGGGCACGCCGGTCTCCTTGTCCATGTGGCGGAAGAAGGCCGCGTAAGGCGGGGGTTCGATGCGAAAACTCGCGCGGTACTTGCCGGGGCCGTCGAAGCGGATGTTGGCGCCGTAGTGCGGGCCGTCGTTGGCTTCCATCACCATCAGCGTGCCGAAGGTCGACCAGTTGGTGCCGAGTTTCTGGATCTGGTAGCTGACGGTCAGGTAGGGCATCCATGCCCCGGGGGGAAAGCCCTGGGGATTGTTCTTGTCGGCGTGGATGTCGATCTCCAGGTGGGCGTCGGCCTTCGCCGCGTCCATCCCGGGCAGCATCGGCGCCATGTCCACCGGCTGCAGGTACACGGGGTGCAGGATCATGCCGTCGGTCACCACCGGGTTGCCCATCGAATGTTCCGCCGCCGAGGCCGGCACGGCGGCCGCGGCCGCCACGGTCAGCGCGACCGCGGTCGCAAGGTGCTGCATGCGCATCTGGAAAGTCCCTTTCAGTCCGAGGAGTCCGGCCGCAGCCGGGGTCTGGGCCGTGTTCACAGCCCGAAGATCGCCGGCCACCAGGCCAGCCCGAGAAACGCCACGCCGGCCAGCAGCGGGGTGAGCGCCGCCAGGCGGCGCGCTCCGCGCAGGCGTTGGGCGCCGAGCAGCCGCAGGCCCAGCGCCACGCTCCACAGCATGCCCAGCGCGAACAGCGCCAGCTTGAGCAGCGCCACCGCATGCGCGGGCAGGCCCGCGGCGACCAGCGCGTCGAACAACTCGCCGCCCAGGCCGACGACCAGCGAAACCATGGCCACCGGCATGTAGGCATAGGCCTGTTCGACGAAGCGCCGGCGCAGGTCCAGATCTCCGCCCAGGCGCCCGGCGATCCAGCTCGACGCGGCGGTCAGCAGACCCAGCACCGCGGTCAGCGCCAGTGCGCAACCCAGCATGAAGCCCGTGATGGTGAAGAAGTCCAGCCAGGTGTAGACCTCGCGGCCCTGGCGGTGCACCGACATCAGCCACCAGGGTCCCGGCGTGCCGATCCAGTCCCAGCCGCGGTCGATGGCCCACACTCCCAGCGCCTGGCGCATATGCCCGTACTGGGGCACGATGAGCCACAGGAACCCACCCAGCGCCAGCCCGGTGGCCAGGAACAGGAACCAGATCTCGGCGGGATTGGGGTTGTGGTGGCGGATGTCGGCCACTTCACGCCCGGGGCGTCGCAGCATTAGCGCCAGCCCGCCGCGGCCGCGCGGATTGACGCAGCGGAAGCACTCGATGCAGTGGCGCGACTCCTCCTTGCGCTTGATGTCGATCATGGTCGGGCACACGCCCTTGTCCGCGTAGGCGTCGCCGCCCGGGCGCGGCTGCTTGGGCGTGAACTGCACCGCGCCGATGCGCGAGAACACCCCCAGCATCAGCCCGATCGGGCACATGTGGCGGCACCACGGGCGCTTGTTGCGGCCCTGGCCGTAGACGAAACCCAGCACCACGGCGCAGGCGAAGGCCAGGCCGAACACCACCGCGATGCCCTGGGGGAAGCCGCGCGCGTCCACCGTTTGCGCCAGCACCGTGATGACCACGAAGCTGACCACCGGCGTGCCTTCCCAGCGCACCCAGCGCGGAACCGGGCGCTTGAGTCCGAACCGGTTGGCCCACTCCGAGCTCGCGCCCAGCGGGCACAGGATGCCGCACCAGCTGCGTCCGGTGAAGATCACCGACACGAACACCAGCGGGAACCACAGGCCCCAGATGACAAAGTTGGCCAGCAAGGTGAAGTTGTTCAGGATCCCCGCGTGGTCACCGGGTTCCGGCAGGAACAGGGGGACGATCATCAGCCCCATGAAGCCGAAGAACATGGCCACGTGCACCCAGGCCAGGCGGTCGCGATGGCGCGACGCGAAGGCTTCCACGCGAGCCACCCAGGGGCTGCGCCGGCGCCAGTCGCGGGCCGCCTCGGTGCGCACCGGGATGGGGAAGGGGCGCGGGCCGGCGCCACCGCCGGTCACGACAGGCTCCCGGCCGGGTTCGGGCGCGGGCGGTTGACCAGCCACATCAGGCCTCCGATGCCCAGCAGGGTCACCACGTAGAAGATCAACTGCAGGGCCGAGGGGCGTTGCGTGTAGCCCACGAGGATGTGCATCAGGCGCCCGGCCATCGACTGCTGGCTCAGCAGCCACGAGCTGTTCCATACCCCTTCCTGAATGGCGGGCAGCACGCCCGCCTGGGTCAGCATGCCGGCGGCGTCGGTGGCCATGCCGGCGGCCAGCAGCAGGATCATCCAGCCGGTGACGGTGAACAGGTGGCGGGTGGGAATGCGCAGCAATCCCTTGTACAGCAGGGTGCCCGCCGCGACGCCGCCGGCCACGCCGATCAGCGCGCCCGCCAGCATGGAGCCGGCACCGGCGCCGCTGGCGTAGATGCCGTAGCCGAACAGCACCGCCTCCGAACCCTCGCGCAGCACCGCCATCATCACCACGACCATGAGCACCGACAAGGGCTTGTCGCCCACCGCGACGTCGTGCCCGACCGCGCGCATGGTCTGCGCCAGTTCCTTGCCGTGGCGGCTCATCCAGATGTTGTGCCAGCCCAGCATGGCCACCGCGAGCAGCAGCACCGCGGCGTTGAGCAATTGCTGGCCGCGGCCCTGCATGGCGGTGGCGATGGCGCCGGCGAAGCCCGCCACCACGCAGGCGCCGGCCACGCCCAGCAGCACGCCCAGGCTCACCCAGCGGCCGCGCCCGGCCACGCCCTTGGCGGCGGCCAGCACGATGGAGACGACCAGCGCGGCCTCGAGGACCTCGCGGAACATGATGATGGCGGTGGCCAGCATGGTGGACTCCGGTGCCTTCAGCGAGCCCGCACGATCAGCGTGCCGGTGCTCGACGGATGGAAATCGTTGAAGAACTTGTAGCTTCCGGGCTTCAGGGGCGGGATGTAGACCGGCAGCGCCGTGCCTCCGGGGATGACCTGCTCCACGCTGAAGTCGTTGCTCTCGAACTCGGCCGGCAGGGCGTCCTTGTTGTCCACCACGATCTTGGTCCGCTGTCCCGCGGCGATCGTGATGCTGCCCGGCTGAAAGGCCTGGGCGTGGATGGTCAGCGTCGGCGCGGCCTCGGCGGCGAGGGCCGCGCAAGGCAGCATGACGGCGGCCAGCGCGGCGGCGGCACCGCGCAGGATTCCCGTGGATGGCATCGAACGACTCCCGGTTGCACGAAAACGGCAAGGCACGAAAGCTGGGTGCTTTCGTTGACGCAAATGCTACATGTTCGCATCGCCAGTGTAAATGCGAACGATTCTTATGGCGATAACGAGCGACTTCCGAGCGCGACGGGCCTTGCGCGCCGCACGCAGCCGGCCGCTCCGGCACCTGGTCTACAGTAGGGGTTTCCCCGCGAGAGAGCCTCCCCGCGCATGCACCCCTTCCTGGTATCCACCGCGCTGGTGGCGCTGGCCGAGATCGGCGACAAGACCCAGTTGCTGTCGCTGTTCCTGGCAGCGCGCTACCGCGCCCCCGTTCCCATCGTGCTGGGAATCCTGGTCGCCACGCTGGCCAACCACGCTCTGGCCGCCGGCGCCGGGGACCTGCTCGCCCGCGCCTTGAATCCGGCGGTGCTGGACTGGGCGGTGGTGGCGTCCTTCGGCATCATGGGGCTGTGGATCCTGGTGCCCGACAAGCTCGACGACGGCGAGTTGCGCGAGCGCGGAGCGCGGGGCATTTTCGTCACCACCCTGCTGACCTTCTTTGTCGCCGAGATGGGCGACAAGACCCAGGTGGCCACGGTCGCGTTGGGAGCGCGCTTCGGCGAATGGCTGCCGGTGGTGGCCGGCACCACGCTGGGCATGCTGCTGGCGAACGTTCCGGCGGTGCTGTTCGGCCACCGCTTCGCCGACCGGCTGCCGGCGCGCTGGATCCACGCCGTCGCCGCCGTGCTGTTCATCGTGCTGGCCGCCTTCGCGCTGCGCCGCGCGCTGCTGGCCGGTTGAGCGCGGCCCCCTGCGGTACTTCAACAGCCTGTTAGCGGGCCGCGGCCCCGCCGTCGTGCACCTGGGCGACCAGGTAGTCCACCGCGCGCAGGATGCTCGCGTCGTCGGGAGTCTGCGGAAGATCCGCCGAGACCTCGTAGGTGCCTTGCACCGCCACCGTGGGCACTCCGTCGATGCCGTAGTCCTTGGTCATCTGCGAGGCGCGCCGCGCCTGCATGGCCACGCCGAAGGAGTTGAAGGTGGACAGGAAGGACTGCCTGGGAACGCCGTGGGCGGCCAGCCACGTGGCCATCTGCTCGGGCGTGTTCAGCACGATGTGCTGTTGGTGGATGGCCTGGAAGATCGGGCCTTGCAGCGCATCCGCCTTGCCCAGGGCCAGCAGCGTGTAGTAGAGCTTCTGCTGGGGCACGAACTGTGCGGTGAAGGCCACCGGGACACGTTCGACCACCACGTACGACGGCTGCCTGCGCACCCAGGCGTCGAACTCGGGCTCCAGCGCGTTGCAGTGCGGGCAGTTGTACCAGAAGAACTCCGTGACCACGACCTTGCCCGGGTGCCCCACGGGCTGGCGCGCTTGCAGCACCTGGTAGCCGCTGCCCTTCTGGAAAGGCGCCGCGGCGCGCGCCGTCAGGGGCGCGAGGGCCAGCACGGACAGGGTTGCGATCAGGGCGAGACGGCGTTTCATCGGGATTCCTTTTGGTCGGTCGGGCGCTTTGCGGGCATGCACGAACCTTAGCCCCCCCGGCGCGCGCCGGCTTTGATCCAGGGCATCGTCGCGCGGATACGCGGCCCTCGCGCGGCCGGGGCGCGCCGGGCACGGCCGTCCGCTGGCCCGCCTTGCCCCAGGTCAAGCCCGTCGCGGCCGCCGTGATCTAACGTTGCATGCAAAGGGTCACCAAGGAGCACGATCGTGTGGTACGGACAACCGGGCGGATGGGGATGGGGTTACGGGATGATGGGCGGCTTCGGCGGGGTGTTCATGCTGCTGCTGTTCATCGTCGTCGTCGCGCTGGTCGTGGGCCTGCTGCGCGACCTGTTCGGCGCCTCGCACGCCAGGCACGGCGCGCTAAGGGGGCGGGGCTCGGCGGCGCAGGACATCCTGGACGAGCGCTACGCGCGAGGCGAGATCGACGCCGACGAGTACAAGCGCAGAAGCGCCGACCTGCGCTCGCGCTGAGGCGCTCAGCCCGGCGGGCGCAGCAGCGCCGGCAACTGGTCCAGGCAGCGGATCTCGTGGTCCGGACGGCCGGGCAGGCGCTCCGGGCGCTGGCCGTAGCGGTTGCACCAGACCACGCGCATGCCGAAGGCCTTCGCGCCGAAGGCATCCCAGGAATTGGACGACAGGAAGCACACCTGGTCGGCGCCCAGGCCCAGCTGGCGCAGCCCGTAGGAGTACACGCGGGAGTCGGTCTTGAACACCTGCACCGCGTGCGCCGACAACACCGCGTCGAACAGATCGTTCAGCCCGGCCGAGCGCACGGCCGCTTCCAGCATGGTCGGAGTCCCGTTGGACAGGATCGCCGTGACGAAGCCGGCATCGCGCAGCGCCCGCAGCGTGGCGGGAACCTCGGGAAAGGCCGTCAGGTTCAGGTACAGATCCATCAGCCTGGCGCGCAGCCCGGGTTCGAGCAGGCCCAGGCTGTCCAGCGCGAAATCCAGCGCGTCGCCCGTGACCTGCCAGAAGTCGGCGTAACGCCCCTGCAGCGAGCGCAGCCACGTGTACTGCAACTGCTTGTCGCGCCAGGTCGACGTCAGTGCCGCGCGCTTGTGCTCGGGAAGCTCGGGGCAGCGCGCCGCTGCCGAGGCGAAGTCGAAAATGGTGCCGTAGGCGTCGAACACGCAGGCACGGATGCCGGTGAGTTGGTTCATGACGCGGCTCCCACCGCGGGCGCCGGCGCCGCGCCGCGCGCCAGGCCACCGTAGGCGTCGAGCATGCGCTCGACCCAAGCTTCGACGGGGTCCCCCGGCTCCAGCAGCGCCACCGGGCTGACCATGCGCGCCCACTGGAAGGCGCCGAACACCGCATGGTCCGCGTACAGCGGCCGCGCACCGGCTAGATAGGGTTGGGCGCCCAGGGTGCTGCGCAGCGGCGCGAGCAGGCGGCGCACGTTGTCCAGCGCCTGCGGGCGCTGCGCCGCGAGGGCCTCGAAGCTCTGCCCGAAGGCCGCCTCCCGACTGCTGCGGAAATAGTCCTGGTCCTGGGCGTGCAGGATCGCCGGGATGTCGGGAACCACCACGCGGGCGATCGCCGGCTGCAGGGTCTCGGCCGCCCACTGGTTCAGGAAGCGCGCGAGGGCGCGTCCCGCGCCCGGGCCGAACAGCGACGGAGTGTCCGTGTAGGTGTCCTCCAGGTATTCGGCGATGGCCCAGCTGTCGTGGATCCAGCGGTCCCCGTCCACCAGCACCGGCACCTTGCCCTGGCCGGTCGCGGCGATGGCCTGCTTGTCGGTGAACCGCCAGGCCACGGTGCGTACCGGCAGCCCCTTGTGGGCCAATGCCAGCCGGATGCGCCAGCAATAGGGGCTGAAGCGCCGATGTTCGTCGGCTCCGGCCAGGTCGAAAAGTCGCAGCGGGGGATCCTGGGTCATCGCAAGGTCTCAGGGGGTGCGCGTTCGCGCGATGCGCGCGACGCGGCGGGTGGGTGGGGTGGTTGGGTCGGGTACGCCGGCCGGCTCCAGCGCGCGCAGCGCATGCGTCGCCAGGGTGCGCAGGCGCGCCGGCTCGCCGTACAGGCGAGCCGCCACGCGAATGGAGAACACGCCGCCCAGCAGCGCCGCGGCCTGCGCGGCCACGTCGGTGTGCGCGGGCAGCGCGCCCGCGGCCACGGCGCAGGCCAGGCGCGCGGCGAAAAAGGCCTCCACCTCGCCCAGGCGGGCACGCACGGTGGCGCGCGCGGCCTCGCCCATGTCGGCGCCGTCGAGTGCGCTGTTGACCAGCAGGCAACCGCGCCGCTCGGGGTCGGCCAGCGAGGCGTCGACCAGTTCGTCGAAGAAGCGCCGGATCGCCTCCAGCGGCTCCGGGTGAGTGGCCAGGCGCGCGATGCGCACGGCCAGGCCGCGCTCCGCGTAGCGCCCCAGCACGCGCACGAACAGCCCCTGCTTGTCGGCGTAGCGGTGGTACAGCGCGGCACTGCCCAGGCCGGTGGCCGCCGTGAGCTCGCGCAGCGAGGTGTCGGCGTAGCCACGACGCCAGAACACCTGCATGGCGCGCTCGAGCACGACATCGTCGGAAAGGTTGCGGCCTCTGGGCATGGATGATCCGCTTGTTGCGCGATGGAATCCGAAGTACTTTAATGGAACGTTCGTTTCAATTCAAATCCGCCGAGAGCCGCGTTTGCGGCGCCGGCGACGGAGGCGCGCGACATGGATCGAACCGAGGGACCCCACCTGGTGTATTTCGCCGACCCGATGTGTTCCTGGTGCTGGGGCTTTTCTCCAGTGATCGAGGCCATCGGCGAACGCTTCGGCGAGCAGTTGCCCATACGCCTGGTGCTCGGCGGCCTGCGCCCCGGCAACGTCGAGCCGATGGACGAGCAGGCGCGCATCGAGACGCGCGGGCACTGGAGACACGTGCACGAGGCCAGCGGCCAACCCTTCGATTGGAGCTTCTTCGACCGCGAGGGCTTCGTCTACGACACCGAACCCGCCAGCCGCGCGGTGGTCCTGATGCGCCGTCGCGGCCCGGCCGAGGCGCTGGCCGGGCTGCGCCGCCTGCAGCGCGCCTTTTATGCCGAGGGGCGCGACGTCACCGATCTCGACCAGCTCGCCGAACTGGCGGGCGAGCTCGACTTCGAGCCGCGCGAATTCCGCGCCGGGCTCGACGACGTCACGCTGGTGCACGAGACCCGGGCCGACTTCGAGCTGGCCGCGCGATCGGGGGTGCGCGGCTTTCCCACGCTGATCGCCGGCAGCGGCGGCGCGAGGGACTACATGCTGCTCACCCACGGATTCCAACCCGCGCAGCGCGTGCTGCCGGCGCTGGAGCAATGGCTGTCGAGCACCGTGGGACGCACGGCCTGACGCTGCTCACGGCACGCCGAAGGTCGCCGGGCGCCGGGCCCGGGGACGGTGCCGCGGCGGAGTGGCTGGCTACACTGGGCGCACGAGCATTCGGAACAGGTTCCGCACATGTCAAGCACCGGCCTGATGGTCGCGCTCATCGGTGACCGAGACCCTCGTGTCCCCGCGCACGAAGCCATTCCTCCGGCCTTGCAGGCAGCGGCGCGGCTGCTGGGCGAGCGTGTCGACGCGCAGTGGGTTCCCACGTCGAGCATTCATTCGGAGGAACCGCTTCGCGACTTCGACGGCCTGTGGTGTGTGCCGGGCTCGCCGTATCGCAGCATGGACGGCGCGCTCATCGCGATACGCCATGCCCGGAGCGCGAAGCGGCCTTTCCTGGGAACCTGCGGCGGCTTCCAGCACGCCATCGTCGAGTACGCGCGCAATGTGCTCGGCTGGGAGGACGCCGAGCACGCGGAGACCGCTCCCCAGGCGCGGCGCGCCGTGGTCACCGCGCTGGAGTGTTCGCTGGTGGAGATCGCCGAGCCCGTGCGTCTGCAAGTCGGATCGCGCATCGCGCGGGCCTACGGCGCGCAGGAGGCCTTCGAGGCCTATCGCTGCCGCTACGGCCTGAACCCCGGGTTCCGCGAGCATCTGCTGGGTGGCCCCTTGCGCGCCAGCGCCTGGGACGCCGCCGGCGAGGTGCGCGCTGTGGAACTGGACGGCCACCCCTTCTACGTTGCCACGCTGTTCCAGCCGGAGCGCGCCGCTCTCGAAGGCCTGCCGGTACCCCTGGCCCGCGAATTCCTGCTCGCCTGCCGCCAGGTGCGGGACGCCGCGCGGTCCGCGTGAACTTCGTTCGCACTGCCTCGCGCCTTGCGCGGCCGGCTGGACGATCTGGGTGAGCGGCGCGCGCCGGCTATTCGGGTCGGATCCTGGTGGGCCCTGCGGGGCTCGAACCCGCAACCAACGGATTATGAGTCCGCTGCTCTAACCATTGAGCTAAGGGCCCGCGGCGCGTGCGGGCAGGGCGCCCGGGGCCGAGCGGCGGATTCTACCGGCGGCCCGCGGGGCTTCGCGCCGGCCTGCGGCGTGCACGCCCGGCGCTGCGGACAATGCGTCGATGGGAACGCGCTGCATCGGAGTCACGTTGGTGGAGTGCCTGGTCGTGATGGCGTTGATCGCCATCTGCGCGGGCCTGGCGCTGCCCGCCTGGCGCGACGCGTTGCGGGCCCAGCAGGTGCGCGCCGCCGGCGAGGCCCTGGAGGACGGCTTGCGCCAGGCCAGGTTGCACGCGTTGCGGCGCGGGAGTTTCGTGCGCATGTGCCCCGGTGGCGAGGCCGGCGATTGCCGGCGCGCCGGGCGCTGGGAGCAGGGCTGGGTGCTGCTGGGCGAGCCCGTTGCGGGCAGCGGCGAGGCGCCGGTTCTCGGCGTCGGACCGGCATGGCCCGGGGTGCGCATCGACGGCGACGCGGCGCTGGCGCAGGGCGCCGGCTTCGATGCCGGGGGCTGGCCGCGGCGGCCCGGCGGTGCCCTGCTGATGGGGCGCTGGCGCGTGTGTCCGCAAGGCGGCGGCGCGGGGCGCGAATTCGTGATGTCGGCGGCCGGACGCCTGCGCTCCGCCGCGGTGGACTGCCCGCCGCCGCACTGACGCGCCGGGACAGGGGCGGATCCGCGGTGGTTCAGCGCTGGCTGAGGGCGTTGCCGACCAGTTTGGCGGTGATGTCGACGATGCGGATCATGCGGTCGTAGGCCATGCGGGTGGGGCCGATCACGCCCAGTGTGCCGACCACGCGGCCGTCCACCTCGTAAGGGGAGGTGATGACCGAAAGTTCCTCGTAGGGAACCACCTCGCTGTCACCGCCGATGTAGATGCGCACGCCCTCGGAGCGTTGCGAGCTCTCCAGCAGGCGCAGCAGCAGGGACTTCTGCTCGAACAGGTCGAACAGGCGCCGCAGGCCGGCCAGGTCCCCGGCGAGGTCGTCCACCTCCAGCAATTGCTTCTGCCCGGAGATCACCACCTCTTCCTGGCGCTCGGCCGCGGCCTGCCCGGCGGCGACCACCGCCGCCTGCATGAGGGCGACGATCTCCCCGCGGATGTTCTCCATCTCGCCGCGAAGACGGGCCGACATCTGCTCGAAGTCCAGCCCGCTGCAATGCGCGTTGAGATAGTTGGCGGCCTCGGTCAGCTGGG
Organism: Pseudomonadota bacterium; assembly: GCA_021848345.1. Lineage (GTDB taxonomy): Bacteria > Pseudomonadota > Gammaproteobacteria > Burkholderiales > Burkholderiaceae_C > Thiomonas_A. The sequence goes on from JAJZUV010000002.1 coordinate 27,946, forward strand.
CCTGGGTGTAGGGGTGGCTGGAGACGATGATGCGGTTCTGCACGTCGCCGCCAGCATCGACCAGGATGACCAGGATGCGCTGTTCCGACAGGCGCAGGAACTCGATGTGGCGGAACGCCGCGTCGCGCCGCGGGCTCATCACCACGCCGACGAAGTGCGACAGGTCGGACAGCAGCCGCGCGGCGTTCACGATGACTTTCTGCGGCTCCACGCTGGTCAGCTCGGAGCGGAATCGCTGCTCGAACTCCTGGTGGTCGCCTTCGCCGCGCGCGGTGAGCATGGTGTCCACGAACACCCGGTAGCCGCGCGGCGTGGGGATGCGCCCCGCCGAGGTGTGGGGGCTCGCGATCAGGCCCAGCTCCTCCAGGTCGGCCATCACGTTGCGGATGGTCGCGGCGGACAGTTCCAGGCCGGAGGCGCGCGAAAGCGTGCGCGATCCCACGGGTTGTCCGTCGGCGATGTAGCGCTCGATCAGGGCTTTCAGAAGAAGGCGAGCTCGGTCGTCCATGACGCGCATTTTAAATTCTCGCGCTCCGGCATGGGGGCGCCGCGGGTCACCCGCCGCCTGCCTGTGCTGTAATGCCACAAAGGTACCCCCCGGCGTGCCCTGCCAGCGTGCCCCATTGCGCGCGTTCATCCGCCTCTCAGCCCATGTCCGCACCCGTATTCCAGCACGCCATCCTGATCGGCAAGCCCGAGGCAGCCGGCGTCGGCCGCACGCTGGAGGAGATCGCGTCGTGGCTGGCCGCCAGCGGCGTGGAGCCGCTGATCGAGCTGGAGACGGCCCAGCGCTGCGAACTTCCGGGACATCGCGCGGTGGCCTTGCGCGACATCGGACACGACGAGGCGCGCAGTCTGGTGGGCATCGTGGTCGGCGGCGACGGCACCATGCTGGGCGCCGCGCGCCAGCTGTCGCCGTCGGGCGTGCCCCTGATGGGCATCAACGCCGGGCGCCTGGGGTTCATCACCGACATCGTCGAGGCGCGCTGGCGCGAGGCCCTGGGGGCCATGCTGCAGGGTCATTTCGAGCGCGAGCAGCGCGCGGTGCTGGCCGGGCGGGTCCAGCGCGACGGCGAGACCATTTTCACCGGCATCGCCATCAACGACATCGTGGTCAATCGCAGCGGCGCGACCGGGCTGGTCGAGTTGCGCGTGGACGTGGACGGCTGCGCCATGTACGCGCAGCGCGCCGACGGGCTGATCGTGGCCACGCCCACCGGCTCCACCGCCTACGCGATGTCGGCCGGCGGCCCGATCCTGCACCCCAGCCTGCCGGGGCTGGTGCTGGTGCCGATCGCCGCGCACACGCTGTCGAACCGTCCCATCGTGCTGCCCGACCATGTGCGCATCGACATCGAGGTGGCCTCGCGCAGCGACGTGGTGCTGAATTTCGACATGCAGCATTTCGCGGATCTGCTGGGCGGCGACCGCATCCACCTGCAGATCGCGCCCTACCGCGCGGTCTTCCTGCACCCGCCGGGGTGGAACTATTTCTCGACCCTGCGCAAGAAGCTGCGCTGGCACGAGATCCTCGGCGTGGACGACTGAAGCCCTGCAACCAGCCAACCCCGCGGCCCCGAGCATGTTGCGCCGACTGCATATTCGTCATTTCGTGCTGGTGGACGAACTCGAACTCGAGTTCGGCCCCGGCTTCACGGCCCTGACCGGCGAGACCGGCGCCGGCAAGTCCATCCTGATCGACGCGCTCAAGCTGGCGCTGGGCGAGCGCGGCGACGCCTCGGTGCTGCTGCCGGGGGCCGCGCGCGCGGAAATCTCGGCCGAGTTCGACACGCCGCCGCAGCTCGCCGGCTGGCTCGACGAACAGGGTTTCGAGCCTGGCGAGACGCTGCTGCTGCGCCGGGTCATCGACGCCCAGGGCCGTTCGCGCGGCTACCTCAACGGCAGCCCCGCCACGCTGGCGCAAATGCGCGAGGCGGGCGACGCGCTGGTCGACATCCACGGTCAGCATGCGTGGCAGAGCCTGGCGCGCAGCGAATCGGCGCGCGATCTGCTCGATGCCTACGCCGGCGCGGGCTCCGAGCGCGAGGCCTGCGCGCAGGCCTGGCGGGTCTGGCGCGACGCCGAGCAGCAGTTGCAGGCGGCGCGCCAGGACGCCGGGCAGCTGCAGCGCGAGCGCGAGAGCCTGCAGGTGGAGCTCGCCGAACTCGACCGCCTGGCGCCGAAGGCCGACGAGTGGGAGCCGCTGAATGCCGAGCACCGGCGCCTGGCGCACGCGGCCGAGCTCATCGAACAGTTGCAGGGGGCCTGCGCCTGGCTGGACGACGAGGAGAGCGGCGCGTTGCGCATGCTGGCGCGCGCGCAGCAGGCCCTGCAGCCCGCGGCGGCGATCGACCCGGGGCTGCAGCCGGTGCTGGAGCAGCTCGATCAGTTGCATACCCTGGGCGCCGAGCTGGGCCACGAGCTGGCGGCGCGCCTGCGCCAGGCCGACGTCGACCCGCAGCGCCTGGCCGAGGTGGACGCCCGGCTGTCGGCGTGGATGGGGCAGGCGCGGCGCCAACGCGTGACCCCCGAGCAACTGCCCGCGCAGTGGCGGCAATTGCGGGACCGCCAGCAGCAACTGGAGCAGGGCGCCGACCTGGAGGCGCTGGCGGCGCGCGAGCGCGGCGCGCACGCGCGGCTGCGCGAGGCCGCGGCGCGACTGAGCGAGCGACGCGCGCAGGCCTGCACGCGCCTGGCGCAGGGCGTGCGCGCGCTGATGCAGGACCTCGGCATGCAGGGAGGGGATTTCTCGGTCGCGCTGCGCGATCTGCCGCAGATCCAGTCCGCCGGCGCGGAGTCCGTGGAACTGCTGGTGGCCGGGCATGCCGGGGCCGAACTGCGTCCGCTGGCGCGCGTGGCCTCGGGCGGCGAACTCTCGCGCATCGCGCTGGCGCTGGCGGCCACCACGGCGGCGCAGCAGCCGGTGGGCACCTTGCTGTTCGACGAGGTCGACGCCGGCATCGGCGGCGCGGTGGCGCACACGGTGGGCCGTCTGCTGGGCGCACTGGGCGCGGATCGCCAGGTGCTGGCGGTCACCCACCTGGCGCAGGTGGCCGCGGCCGCGTCGCGCCACCTGCAGGTGGACAAGGCCAGCCGCGAGGGTCGGACCTTCAGCAGCGTGCGCGCACTGGATGCGCCGGCGCGGGTGCTGGAGATCGCGCGCATGCTGGGCGGTGACGCCTCCTCCGAGGCGGCGCTGGCGCATGCGCGGGAAATGCTGCAGGGCGCCATGCCGGAGGCGGCGCCGCGCGCGCGGCGAGCCCGTGCGGGCGCACCGAGGGAGACTTCGACTCCCCCGGGAAGCCGGGCGTAGCCGGGAGGGCCGTTCCATGACCACGGGGACCCAGGATTCCTCCGACGCGGCGCAGCACGAGGCGCGAGCGCTGCGCGTGGTGCTGTTGTCGGGCGTGTCCGGCTCGGGCAAGACCATCGCGCTGAATTCGCTGGAGGACGCCGGCTACTACTGCGTGGACAACCTGCCCCCGCAGTTGGTGGACCAGTTGCTGGAGGTGTCGCAGCAGGCGGGCTACCGGCGCCTGGCCATCGCGATGGACGCCCGCGCTCCCGAGGGGCTGGGCCTGCTGCCCGATCTGGTGCGGCGCCTGCGCGCGCATTGCGATCTGCATTTCATCTACCTCGACTGCAGCACCGACACCCTGGTGCAGCGCTTCTCCGAAACGCGGCGCGCGCACCCGCTGACCGCCCGCCGCGGCGAGCAGGCGCGCATCGCGCCGGGCCAGCCGGCGCCGGCTTCCGCGCCGGCACTGGTCGAGGCCATCGAGCTGGAGCGCGAGCTGCTGGCGCCCGTGGCGGGGCTGGGCCTGCACATCGACACCAGTGGACTGCGCCCGGCGCAACTGCGCGCCTGGGTGCGCCAGACCGTGCAACTGGAGGCCTCGCGCCTGACGTTGTTGTTCGAATCCTTCGCCTTCAAGCACGGCGTGGCGCTGGACGCGGATTTCGTGTTCGACGTGCGCATGCTGCCCAATCCGCATTACGACCCGCAGCTGCGCCCGCTCAACGGGCGCGACGCGCCGGTGGCGGATTTCCTGCGCGCCCAACCCGCGGTCATGCGCATGCTGGGCGACCTGCGGGGCTTCCTGGAACATTGGCTTCCCGCGATGGCCGAGGACCAGCGCAGCTACGTGGTGGTGGCCATCGGCTGCACCGGAGGCCAGCACCGCTCGGTGTTCCTGGCCGAGGAGCTGGGAAGGCACTTCGGGCAGCAGCACCGCGTGCTGGTGCGCCACCGCGAGCTCGACGCGGTCGGCGGCCCGGGCCGCTGAGGCCGTCGCCGGAGGCGGCACGGGCGCGTCGCCAAAGCCGGCTGCCTCTCAGCCCCGCTCGTCCGCGTCCGCGGCTTCGATCCGATCCCCGACCCGATCCGCGGCGAGCAGCTTGCGCACCGGCGCGGGAAGCCCCAGCGCGAGCGCCTGCTCCAGCGTGAACCAGGCTCCGCCCGCGTCGGCGTCGGCCACGCGCTCGTGGGCGCGCAGCCAGATCTCCAGCGGGCGCAGCAGCAGGTCCATGTGGGTGAGCACGTGGCGCAGCGGCGCGCGCGCGCTCTGGCGCAGCACCTCGCCGAGCTGAGCGGCCTGTTGCAGCGCCTGGGCTTCGTCGTCATGGCCCGGCAGGCTCCACAGGCCGGGCCAGATGCCCTGCGGATCCCGACGCTGCAGCCACACGCGCGGGCCGGCCGGTTCGTCGCTGCGTGCCCACAGCAGCACCCACTCCAGCGTGCGCCGAGCGGCCCGCCGAGGGGTTTTCGCGGCAGCGGAGGGCATTACGGCTTCATCGCGAGGGCAGTCGGCGGCGAAGGGGCAGAGCAGGCAGTCGGGTTGGGTCGGCTTGCACAGCGTGGCGCCCAGGTCCATCAGGCCCTGCGTGTAGGCGTCCAGCGCGGTATCGGGCAGCAGCGATTCGGCGAGCTCCCACATCGCCCGCAGCGAGGCGGCGTCGCGCGGGCGCGGCATCGCGAAGGCCCGCGCCAGCACGCGCTGCACGTTGGCGTCCAGGATGGCCTCGCGCTGGCCGAAGCAGAAGGCGGCGATGGCCGCCGCGGTGGAGCGGCCGATGCCGGCGAGTTGCTCCAGTCCTTCGCGGCTGCGCGGGAATTCGCCGCCGTGGAGTTCGCAGACCTGGCGCGCGCAGCCGTGCAGGTTGCGCGCGCGGCGGTAGTAGCCCAGTCCGCTCCACTGCGCCAGCACCTGGTCGAGCTCGGCGGCGGCCAGCGCGCGCACGTCGGGAAAGCGCCGCAGGAAGGGCTCGTAGTAGCGCAGCACGGTGTCGACCCGCGTCTGCTGCAGCATGATCTCCGAGACCCAGACGCGGTAGGGGTCGCGGCTGAGCTGCCAGGGCAGGTCGTGGCGCCCGTGCGTGCGCTGCCACGCCACCAGGCGCGGCGCGAAGCTGCCGGGGTCGATGCCGCCGCCGGTCATCTCTACGCGGCGCGCGTGCCTGCCCCGCCGGGCGCGGCGGGAACGATGCGATCAGGCCCTTGCACTGCCGTCATGCGGCGGCGGCCAGCGCCTCGGCGCCGGGCAGCGCGAGCTCGAATCGGTTGGCGAGTTGCTGGCGCAGATCGCGCAGTTGCTCCGCGCGCTGGCGCAGCTGTCCGATGCGCTCCGCGAGTTCGCCGTCGGCCTGCGCCACCTGCTGCAGGTTGCTCAGGCGCCGGTGCAGCGAGCGGCGGCGTTCGCGGGTCTGCGCCTGCAGGCTGGCCATGGCGGCGCGGTTCCAGTGCTGGGCATCGGCGATGCCGCGTTCCTGGATGCTGCGCAGGCGAGCCTGCGCCGACAGCAGCACGCGGTCGACGTAGGCACTGCTCTGCAGGCGCAGCCATTGCACGGCGCCGGCGAAGCGCAGGTAGTCGGAGCGCATGGCCTCCAGATCCAGGCGCGCTCCGTCCAGGCGCAGCGCCTTGGGCAGGGGCATGGAAAAGGCAAATTCGTTGTTCAGGCGCACGCAGGCCCCGGCGAGCATGGACTGGTTTTCCTCCAGCAGCGATTCGGCCCGGTTCATGCTCAGGCCGAGCTCGTCGCAGGCGTCGGCCAGCGCCGCGCGCAGGCCGGTCTTGAGCAGGGCCGAGCGCAACTGGCGCCGCAGACTCTCCAGGCGTTGCAGCGCGCGGCTGGCGTCCAGCAATTCCGCCACCCTCACCATCTGGCGGGCGTTGACGGCCTGGACCGCCTGCACCAGGCCCACCGCGGCGTCGAATTCCTGGCGTTCCGATTCCGCCCGTTGCAACAGCGCGGCCGCGGCGTGTTTGCTCTTGCCCTGCAGGGCCTCGAGTTCCATGCGTTGCTCGTCGGCTAGGCGCAGCCGGGCGTCGAGGTCGCGTTCCAGGCGCTGGCGCGTGTCCAGGAGCGTGGCGCGCCAGCTGCCCTCGAGCCAGTCGCGGCGCTCGCGGTCCGCGCAGTCGCCCAGCGCCGCTTCGAGCTGGGGCAGGCCCGAGCGTTGCAGCAGCGTGTCGTCGCCCTGGATGCGCGCCAGCAGGCCCTTGTGGGCGCTGAGCGCGAAAACCCGCGAGGTCGGAACCTGCAACACCTGGGCCACGGAGTCGCATTGCTGGCGGATCTGCGCCTGCACCTCGGTGCCGCTGCGCAGCGGATCCCACAGCATGTCGATCTTGTTCAGCACCACGAAGCTGCGCGCGCGTCCGGCCGCGCCGACATGCTCGGTCCACAGCTGGAGGTCGCTGCGCGTGACCCCGGCGTCGGCCGACAGCAGGAACACCACGGCGGCGGCGGAGGGGATCAGCGACAGGGTCAGCTCCGGCTCGGCGCCCAGAGCGTTCAGGCCCGGAGTGTCCAGCACGCTGATGCCCTGGGCCAGCAGCGGGTGTTCGATGTTCAGCAGCGCATGGCGCCAGCGCGGAATCTCGACATCCTGCGCGGGCTTCGGCTCGCCAGCCGCGGGCACCGCCTCGGCCTCGCCGTCCTCCGGCAGATGAAAACCCAGTTCGCGCGCGCGCTCCAGGGGCACCTGCACCGTGTCGCACAGGCGCTGCAGCGCCCGGCTCATGGTCACCGCGTCGCCGGGTTCGAATCGGTGTTCCTGCCATTCCTGCGGACGCGACTTCCAGTCGCCGAGCAGGCGCGACTCGGCGCGGGTCTCGATGGGCAGCAGGCGCAGCGAGATGGGCTGGCTCGGGTCGCTGAAGATCTCCACCGGGCACATGGTGGTGCGCCCGACCCCGGCGGGCAGCACGCGCTGGCCGGTGGTTCCGAAGAACAGCGCGTTGACCAGTTCGGACTTGCCCCGCGAGAGCTCGGCCACGAATGCCAGCTGCACCTGGTCGCGCTGCAGGCGCCGCTCCAGCTCCGACAAGGGCTCCTGCCACAGCGAGGGGTCGAGCGAACTGTCGGCCAGCCAGCCGGCGAGGGCGGCCAGGCGCGCCAGGCGCTGGTCGCGCCAGGCGCCGAAACGGCTCCAGGCGGGAGCTTGCGCGGGGGGGCGGATGGGCTGGTTCATCGGCAGCGGGACAGGGGCGAAGCGCCGCACCGGCGCGGCGGGTGCAGGACACTCATAGCGTACCCCTTCGCGCTCGCGCGCGATACGGGCGAACTCAACGCCGCTGGCAGGAACGACAGAAATAGGTGCTGCGTTGGCCCTGCGCGACATGCGCCAGCGGGCGCGCGCAGCGCCGGCAGGGCTGGCCGGCGCGACCGTACACCAGCGCTTCCAGCTGGAAGTGCCCCTGGGTGCCGTCGCTGGAGCAGAAATCGCGCAGCGTGCTGCCGCCGGCTCGCACGGCCTGTTGCAGGGTCGCGCGCAGCTCGGCGGCCAGTTGCGCGCAGCGCTGGCGCGAGAGCCGCCGACCGGGCGCGCGCGGGTCGATGCCGGCCCGGAACAGCGCCTCGCAGGCGTAGATGTTGCCCACGCCGGCCACCACGGACTGGTCGAGCAGCAGCAACTTGATCGCGGCGCGCCGGTCGTGCACCGCGCGCCACAGGCGCTCGCCGTCGAAGTCGTCGTCCAGCGGCTCCGGGCCCAGGTGGCGCAGCAGCGGGTGCGGCGGGCCGGGCAGCGTCTGCCAGATCACCGCGCCGAAGCGGCGCGGATCGTTCATGCGCAGTTCGCCGCGATCGGTCAGCAAGCGGAAATGCTCGTGCGGGCCGGGCGGCGGCAGATCCTCCTCCGCTCCTTGCAGCCAGCGCAGCGAGCCCGACATGCCGAGGTGCACGATCAACTGGCCGCGTTGCAGGCCCAGCAGCAGGTACTTGCCCCGCCGGTCCAGGCGCTCGACCCGTTGGCCGGCCAGGCTGTCCGGCTCGCATTGCAGGGGCCAGCGCAGCGGCTTGCCCAGCGTGGCGCCGCGAACGACCCTGCCGTGCAGCGGCTCCAGCAAGGCGCGGCGCGTGACTTCGACTTCGGGGAGTTCGGGCATGACGGCATTGTGCGTCAAGCAGGGGGTTTTCGCCCTGCGGGCGACCGGGGGATTGGGCGCGCGCTGCTGGCGCAGCCAGGGGCCGCGGCGGCCACTACACTGGAGGACCCAGCCGCCACGCCCTTCACTCCCTCATGCGTCAAGCCGTTTTCGCAGCCTCGCTGCTGGCAGCGCTGGCCTCCGTGCCCTGGGCGCGGCAGGCCGCCGCCGAGGTGCCGCCCCAGGTCGCAGCCATCACCCGGGTCGCGCCGTCGCAGACCTCGCGCGACGATGCCGAGCAACAGGCCCGCTGGTTCTATTCCACGCTGACCGGCGAGATCGCCGCGCGCACCGGGCACCCGGACGTTGCCTACGCGGAATTGCTGCGCGCCGCGCGGGACATGGATTCGGCCACGCTGTTCGAACAGGCCGTGCAGGTGGCGCTGAACGCGCGCCAGCCGGAGCTGGCGCTGTCGGCCGTGGGCTCGTGGCTGGAGCGGCAACCCGGCTCGGAACGCGCGCAGGCCTGGCGCGTGCAGCTCTTGCTCGGGCTGGGGCGCGACGCCGAGGCGGCGCCGGCCATCCAGCGCCTGATATCCGCCGCGCCGCAGCCGCAGCGTCCCGAGACCGTGCTGGCGCTGGGCGGGATGTTCCTCGGCATGCAGGATGCGCAGCGGGCGCTGGCGCTGGCGCGCCGAAGTCTTGCGCCCTACGCGGCCTTGCCCCAGACCCAGGCGGTGCTGGCCCAGCTGCAGGTGCAGGCCGGGGAGCTGACCGCCGGTCTGGCGCGTGCCGCGCGCGCTCTCAAGGCGGACCCCACGCTGCGCCCGGCGGCGTTGCTGCTGTTGCAGCATTACAAGGCCGATCCGGCACGGGCTGACGCCCGGCTGGCCGCCTACCTGGCCGCGCGCCCCGAGGACGACACCTTGCGCATGGGCTGGATCGACGCGGCCACCCAGCAGCAGCGCGACAGTGTCGCGCTGGCGCAGTGCGAGGTGCTGGCGCGGCGCAAACCGGAATTGGCGCAGGTTTGGCTGATCCTGGGTTCGCTGCAGCAGCAAATGGGCCAGTTCGCGCAAGGCGAGCACTCGCTGGCGCGCTTCCTTTCCATCAGCGTGCCGGGGGCTTCGCTGCCCGGCCTGCCGCCGTTGGCTTCGCCTGCTGCGTCGACACCGGCCGCATCGGCTCCTGCCCCTGCGGTCGCGTCCGCTCCGGCGGCCTCGGCTTCCGCGACCGAGGCTCCGGCTGCGGCGGCCTCCGGCGCCGCGGACGCCGAGCCGGCGCATGCCCAGGCGCAAGAGGCGGCACCGCCGGTGCCGCCGGAGGAACTGGCGCAGGTCTACCTGGCCTTGTCCAGCATGGCGCTGCACCAGGGGGCCGACGCGCGCGCCGAACAATGGCTGCAACGCATCGCGCCGGCGCAGCGCAATCCGGCGGTGGTGCTGCAGCAGGCCAAGGTGCTGGCCGCGCAGGGTCGCTCCCTCCAGGCCCTGGAGCAGGTGCGCGCGTTGCCGCGCGGCAGCAGCGTGCAGCGCCGCCGGCGCCTGGTCGCGATCTCGGATCTGCTGCGCGCGATGCACGAGCCCAAGCGCGCGTATGCCGCCTTGCGCGAGGGCCTGCGGGTCTGGGGGAGCGATCCTGACTATGCCTACGAAACCGCGATGGCCGCGCAGCAGGCCGGGCAGACCAAGCAGATGCTGGCCCAGTTGCGGGGCATCGTGAAGCAGCACCCCGAGTACCAGCCGGCCCTGAATGCGCTGGGCTACTCGCTGGCCGACCAGGGCCGCGAGCTGGATCTCGCGCGGCGGCTGGTCGAGCACGCGCTGCGCCTGAGTCCCGGCAACCCCTTCGTGATGGACAGCCTGGGTTGGGTGGAGTTCCGCCAGGGTCGCCTGGCGCGTGCGCAGAAGGTGCTGGAGCAGGCCTATGCCGGTCGTCGGGATCCCGAGATCGGCGCCCACCTGGCCGAGGTGCTGTGGCGTCGCGGTCAGCACCAGCGAGCCACCGAGTTGCTGCGCGAGTGCTGGAAGGCCGCGCCGCAGGACGCCGGAGTGCGGGCGGCGATGCACCGCATGGGATTGACGTTTTGAGCCCCGCCCGGGCCGGGACGCGCTCGGCGCCGCCGCCGCGCGTCTCTCGTTCGCCGGTCCGTGGCGCGCGCATGCTGGCGGGCGCGGCGCTGCTGGCCCTGCTCGGCGCCTGCGCCGCGCCGCAGCGCGCGAGGCCGCAGCCGCCGGGCTGCGCGCTGGAGTACGCGGGACGCATCTCGGTGGTCGAACAGGGAGCGCGCCCCTACAACCTGTACGGCTCCTTCGAACTGCATCTGGAAGGCGCGCGGGGTTGGCTCGAGCTCGGCTCGCCGCTGGGCCAGATGCTGGCGCGCGCCAGCTGGAGCGCCGATTCCGCCAGCGTCAGCAACGGTCGCCAGGGGCGCGGATTCGACTCCTTCGAGGACATGACCGAGGCCACGCTGGGCCTGCGCCTGCCGCGCGCCGCGCTGCAGGACTGGGTACGCGGGCGTCCAGCCGCGCAGTTGCCCTACCGTACCCTCGATGGGGAAGGCTTCGAGCAGCTCGGCTGGCAGGTGCGGGTGCGGCGCGCCGACGGACGCGTGCACCTGCTGCGCCTGTCGCGCAGCCAGGGCGACGAGTCGGAACAGCTCAGCCTGGTGGTCGACCGCGCCAGCCTGCCCGCGCCGGGCTGCGACGCGCCCGGGGTTTCGCCTTGAGTCGCGGCCTGCGCGCCCTGTACGGCGTGCCGGCTCCGGCCAAGCTGAACTGGTTCCTGCACGTGCTGGGCCGCCGGGCCGACGGCATGCATGAACTGCAGACGGTGTTCCAGTTCATCGACTGGTGCGACGAGCTGGATTTCGAGCTGCGCGACGACGGCCGGATCTCCCGCGAAGGAGGGCCCGGCCTGCCCGAGGAGGATCTGTGCGTGCGCGCGGCCCGCATGCTGCAAGCCCATGCGGGTTGCGCGGCGGGGGTGCACATGCGCCTGCGCAAGCGCATCCCGACGCAGGCGGGCCTGGGCGGGGGGAGTTCGGACGCGGCCAGCGTGCTGCTGGCGCTCAACCTGCTGTGGGGCCTGGGGCTGCGCCGGGGCGAACTGCAGCAGCTCGGCGCGCGCCTGGGCGCCGACGTGCCGGTGTTCGTGTTCGGACGCGATGCCTTCGCGCAGGGCGTGGGCGAGCGCTTGCAGGCGTTGCGCCTGCCGCAATGGAACATGCTGGTCGCATGGCCCGGCGCGGGCCTTTCCACGCCCCAGGTGTTCGCGAGTCCGTTATTGACAAGGGACACGCCCGCCTGCACAATAGAGGGCTTTTGTGAGCACCTCAAAACGAGGCTTGCCGGGAAGCTTGCGGAAACCGCGGCGATCGATGCGCGAACCATGCGCGATCTCCTGGGTTTCGGGGCCAACGACCTGCAAGCCGCCGCGTTGGAGTTGCTGCCGAGCCTGCGCGGCCTGCAAGACTGGCTGCAGCGGCAGGGCGGTGGGTCCGGCGGCGGTTTCGTGCGCATGAGCGGTTCGGGTTCGGCGATGTTCACGCCGTGGCCGACGGCGGGCGACGAGGCAGGCGGCAAGTCGGGCACGGTTTTCGCGGGGGAGGTTCCCGCCGGTTGGTCGGTGCGTGCGTGCCGGTCGCTGTCGGAACATCCGCTGCGGCACTGGGCGCCGGATTGAGAGGCTTTGCAGGACAGCCACGCTGCTGCCGCGCGAGTGTCGTCACGGTCGCGGGAATGCGTAGAATGTTCGAGGTTGTCGCAGGTGTCGCGGGTTACGAGCCCGCGGGGCATCGCGACATGCCTCGGTGGCCCGGGATTCGTCCCGGGTCGAGTCGAGATGTTGGGGAGTCGCCAAGTTGGTTAAGGCACCGGATTTTGATTCCGGCATTCGAGGGTTCGAATCCTTCCTCCCCAGCCCCCTTTGAGGGCCTGCCCGCCTTGCAGAGGCATGTGCTGCCGCTGTTCGCTGCGTGGCAGTCACCGGCGGCCTCGACACTCCCGCAGCGCTAGCGCAGTGCCATCATGACCACCCACGCGGCCGATTTCGTCGTATTCACCGGAAACGCCAACCCGGCGCTGGCGCAACAAGTGGTGGAGCAGCTGGGCATCGGGCTCGGACAGGCCTACGTCGGGCGCTTCTCCGACGGCGAGGTGACGGTCGAGATCCAGCAGAACGTGCGGGCGCGCGAGGTGTTCATCCTGCAGTCCACCTGCGCGCCGACCAACGACAGCCTGATGGAACTGCTGGTGATGGCCGACGCCCTCAAGCGCGCGTCGGCCGAGCGCATCACCGCGGTCATTCCCTATTTCGGCTACGCCCGCCAGGATCGCCGCCCGCGTTCGTCGCGCGTGCCGATCACCGCCAAGGTGGTGGCCAACATGCTGCAGGCCGTGGGCATCGCGCGCGTGGTCACCATGGACCTGCACGCCGACCAGATCCAGGGTTTCTTCGACATCCCGGTGGACAATATCTACGCATCGCCGATCCTGCTGGGCGACCTGCGCGCGAAGAACTACAAGGACCTGATCGTGGTCTCGCCGGACATCGGCGGCGTGGTGCGCGCGCGCGCGCTGGCCAAGCTGATGGACTGCGACCTGGCCATCATCGACAAGCGTCGCCCCAAGCCGAACGTGTCCGAGGTGATGAACGTGATCGGCGAGATCGACGGGCGCAACTGCATCATCATGGACGACATGGTGGACACCGCGGGCACCTTGACCAAGGCGGCCGAGGTGCTCAAGGAGCGCGGCGCCAAGCGCGTCGTGGCCTATTGCACCCATCCCGTGTTCTCCGGCCCGGCGATCGAGCGCATCAACGCCAGCGACCTGGACGAGGTGGTGGTGACCAACACCATTCCGCTGCGCGAGCCCGCGCTCAACAGCGCCAAGATCCGCCAGCTCTCGGCCGCCCAGCTGATCGCGCAGACCATGATGCGCATCGCCCAGGGCGGCTCGGTGCTTCAACTGTTCAACGAGCAGGAAACCCTGTTCTGAAGTCTTCTGCGCCGCGGCCCGACGGTCGCGGCATCCCGGCGCCGCGCTGGTCGCGAGCGGGGCGCCTTCATCCCGGGGTCCGATGGGCCTCATTTCTCGGAGTCGACATGAAAGTCGTCGCATTTGAACGTCAGGCGCAAGGTACCGGTGCGAGCCGCCGCATGCGCAACGCCGGCAAGGTTCCCGGCATCGTCTATGGCGGTGAACAAAAGCCGCAGCTGATCGAGCTCGATCACAACGCGCTGTATCACGCGCTCAAGAAGGAACAGTTCCACTCGTCGATCCTCGACCTGACGGTGGGCGAGCAGCAGACCAAGGTGCTGCTCAAGGCCTACCAGGTGCACCCGTTCCGTCCGCTGGTGCTGCACGTGGACTTCATGCGCGTGGCCGCGGATCGCAAGATCTCGATGAAGGTGCCGCTGCACTTCAAGGGCGCCGAGGAATCCCCCGCGGTCAAGCTCGAAGGCGCGATGATCACCCACGTGCTCAACGAGATCGAGGTGTCCTGCCTGCCCGGAGACCTGCCCGAGTTCATCGAGGTGGACCTCAGCGGCCTGAGCAAGGGCCATTCGCTGCACGCCAGCGACCTGAAGCTGCCCGCGGGCGTGTCCGTGGTCACCCATGGCGCCGAGAACCCGGCGATCGCCTCCGTGCTGAGCAAGGGCGGCGAAGCTTCCGAGGAAGCCGCGCCTGCCGAGGGTGCCGCTCCTGCCGCGTCCTGAGGCCGGGGCATCGCCCGCAACGAAAACGCCGCCCTCGGGCGGCGTTTTCGCTGGCGCGTGTCGGTGGGAATCGCGCCGATTCGCGCCGATTCGCGCCGATGCGCGATCCTGCCGCGGACTACTCCGCCGGCACCGGGCGCGGCCTGCGGTCCTCGCCCACGCACACGTAGGTCAGCGTGGCCTCGGTGACCCGGAACACCTGGGTGTCGGGAATGCCGCGCTCGGCGTAGACCTCCACCGCCACGGTGATCGAGGTGCGGCCCACACGCACCACCTTGGCGTACAGCGACAGCAGGTCGCCGACCAGCACCGGGTGCTTGAACACGAACTCGTTGACCGCCACCGTGGCCACGCGGCCCTTGGCGCGCCGCGCCGCGGCCACGCCTCCGGCGATATCGACCTGGGCCATGATCCAGCCGCCGAAAATGTCCCCGTGCATGTTCACGTCGGATGGCATCGGCTGGATGCGCAGGATCGGCTCGGGTTGGGTGGGAAGACTGGACATCGGATCCCCGCTTGGATGGAAATGGGATGGAACTTGCATGAAACCTGGATGGAACTCGCACGCAAATGCGAACGCCCGTGCATGAAACAGGGCAAACCCGAATAATGCACCAAATGGCGCAAGTCCGACTTCCTTCATGAGAGACCATTCCCGTTCCTCCCCGGCGCCCGAAGGGGCCTCCGCCTCGCCGCCCGGCGCGCGCTGGGCCGCGCTGCGCGAGCTCGCCCCCTACCTGTGGCACTACCGCGGCCGGGTGATGCTGGCCCTGGTCATGCTGGTGGCGGCCAAGGTGGCCAACGTGGGCGTGCCCCTCGTGCTCAAGCACATCGTCGACGACCTGCAACTGCGCCCCGGGGATCCGCGCGCCGTGCTGGTCGTGCCGGTGGCCCTGGTGGTGGCCTACGGAGCGCTGCGGGTGGGCGTGTCGCTGTTCACCGAACTGCGCGAGGTGGTGTTCTCCCGGGTCACGCAGGGTGCGGTGCGGCGCATCGCGCTGCAGGTGTTCGACCACCTGTTCTCGCTGTCCCTGCGCTACCACCTGCAGCGCCAGACCGGCGGCATGTCGCGCGACATCGAGCGCGGCACCCGCGCGGTGTCCAGCCTGGTCTCCTTCACCCTCTACAGCATCCTGCCCACGCTGGTGGAAATGGGCCTGGTCATCGGCATCCTGGTGGTGCGCTACGACTGGTGGTTCGCCGCGGTGGCGCTCGGAGCCCTGGTGCTGTACATCAGTTTCACCATCGTGGTCACCGAATGGCGCACCGGGCTGCGCCGCACCATGAACGAGCAGGACTCGCGCGCCAACCAGCGCGCGGTGGACGCCTTGCTGAACTACGAGACGGTGAAGATCTTCGGCAACGAGGCGTGGGAGGCCCGGCGTTACGACGCCAACCTCGAGCGCTGGATGCAAGCGGCCGTGCTGTCGCAGAACTCGCTGTCGGTGCTCAACCTGGGCCAGAGCATGATCATCGCCACCGCGGTCACGCTGCTGGTGTGGCGCGCCACCGTGGGCGTGGTCGACGGCACCATGAGCCTGGGCGACCTGGTGCTGGTCAACGCCTTCATGATCCAGTTGTACGCGCCGCTCAACTTCCTGGGCGTGATCTACCGCGAGCTGCGCCAGGCCCTGACCGACCTGGAGCGCATGTTCACCATCCTGCATCAGGACCGCGAGGTGGCCGACGCGCCGGGCGCGGTGGAGCTGCGCGTGGGTGCCGGCACGGTGCGCTTCGAGGACGTGCATTTCGCCTACCTGCCCGGGCACGAGGTGCTCAAGGGGCTGAGTTTCGAGGTTCCCGGCGGGCACACCGTGGCCGTGGTCGGCCCCTCGGGCGCGGGCAAATCCACGCTGTCGCGTCTGCTGTTCCGGTTCTACGATCCCCAGTCGGGACGCATCCTGATCGACGGCCAGGACATCGCCGGGGTCACCCAGGCCAGCCTGCGCGCGGCTCTCGGCCTGGTGCCCCAGGACACGGTGCTGTTCAACGACACCGTCGCCTACAACATCGCCTACGGACAGCCCGGCGCCTCGCAGGAGCAGGTCGAGCGCGTGGCCCGGGCCGCGCAGATCCACGAGTTCATCGTGCGCCAGCCGGCGGGCTACGAGACCCAGGTGGGAGAGCGCGGGCTCAAGCTGTCCGGCGGAGAGAAGCAGCGCGTGGCCATCGCCCGCGCCCTGCTGAAGAACCCGCCGGTGCTGATGTTCGACGAGGCCACCTCGCAGCTGGACTCGGCCAACGAGCGTGCGATCCAGGCCGAGATCCGCGACGCCTCGCGCGACCGCACCACGCTGATCATCGCCCACCGCCTGTCCACCGTGGTCGATGCGCACCAGATCCTGGTGCTGGCCGACGGACGCATCCAGGAGCGCGGCACCCACGCCGAGTTGCTCGCCGCCGGCGGTCTGTACGCCCGCATGTGGGAACTGCAGCAACAGGGCCAGAGCGGCGACGCCGCCGCCCCCTCCGGGCAGGAAGCGACGCTGCGCGTGGTGGCCTGAGCAAGCGCCGCGCGGGCCCGCCGCGGCGGCGGCGCACGCCAGGCCTCGACCCCACGGCGGTGTGGGGCATTCAGGGCTTGCATCCCCACGCCTGCGCGGGCATGCACGAGGGCCTTAGTCTTGCGCCCAGCGGCCGCGCGAGCCGCTCGCGCAAGCCGCTGCCTCCGCCATGCCCAATCACCTGAATTTCCTGCTGACCACCGTGCGCGACCCCAAGGAGCCGGTGAAGATCATCTGCAGCGGCGACGACTTCTGGAGCGTGGCCCAGCAGTTCGCGATGCTTCAGCTCTACGCCGTCGACGTCAAGCAGGTGTCCAACGAGATCACGCTGCGCCGCCCGGATCGGCGCATCGTTCCTCCCCACCCGGCGCCCGACCTTGGGTGCCCGGCGCCGCGGGTCAGGGGCGCCGACGGCGAGATGGTCGATTTGCGCGGGAAGATCATCTGGAACAGCTACCTGACCGGCGTGAGCCGCTACTCCAACCGCGCCTTGCGCATCGCGGGGGCGTACGCGCGAATGTATCTGGAGGATTTCGAGCACGGCAATCCCGCGCTGCTCGGCCGCTTCTACTGGGCGGGCCTGGCGGCCTTCGCCTCCAAGCAGGTCGCGTTCACGCTCAAGTACACGCTGGTGCAGGTGTTCGCCCCCAGCACCATCGCTGCCCTGGGCAGGGGCAACCTGTGGCTGTACAACGACGCGCTGCCGTGGCATTACGCGTGGGCGCTGTGTCCGAAGTCCGTGCGCAAGTGCGCGCGCGAGCGCGACGTGATGACCATGCATCCCGTGGTGCTGGACAACCTGTGCTGGCAGGAGTGGGCCTTGTTCGCGGTGTGCTGTGTGCCCTGGAACTTCGACGACAAGACCTCCAAGCTGGGCAAGCCCATCGGGCATCTGAAATGGGCGCCGCTGCTGGGCAAGGCGATCGACGGCTGGGAGGCGCTGGCTGCCGAAACCAACGAGAGCCGAAAGCCCAAGCTGGCGCTGGCTCATCTGCGGGACATGGCGCGCCACGAGCAGGGCGAGGTACTGCAGGGCTTCACTTATGGGGGCCTGATGTTCCGTCGGGACCTCTATCTGACCCGGGCCCTCGACCGGGGTTTCGGGGTCTCCGAGAAGGCCCTGATGTTCAAGTTCCAGCTCAGCTTCAGCGCGAAGGAGTACGTGGAGGACCCCGAGTGGCGCTCCGACGCGCCGCCGGGCATCCGCGTCGAGGATTACAAGCAGCGCATGGAGTGGATCGACAAGGCGGCGCTGAAGTACCACCAACTCATGAACGGGAAGTGTCGGCAGCGCATGTTGGCGGAATTGCGCATCCTGGCCGCCTACGAGGGTTGACATGCCCGGGCCCCTGAACCGTCGGCGCCTGTTGTTCGCGAGTGCCGCGGCGTGCTGCTTCGCTGCACTCCCGCCCATGATTTCCTGGGTGCGCCGCAGTCGATCTTCCACCATTGCAGACCAGGCAACCATGGCCGATACTCCCGCGACGATCGCCCTCGGCGATCCGAAGAATTTCGATCTGCGCGCGCCGGGCGCGGGCGTCGACCGCCAGCCGGTGGGCATGCACTTCTACGAGCGCAATTGGCCGATGAAGGCCCTGGGCAGCGTGCGCTACCTGCAGGGGCGCCGCAGCTTCGACATCCCCTGGGTTTCGGGCGTGATGGGTTCCGCCGACCCCGAGGAGCCCGAGCAGGGCATCTATTCGTGGCACGTCACGGCTTTCGCCATGCAAGAGCCAAGGGTGTCCCACGAACTCGCTCGCAACCGCCTGTTCGGCATGTTCCGGGACATGCTGATGGTCGGTTGGCGCCCCTTCGTCGAAGTCGGCGACCCGCGGCTGTTCGGCGCGCAGGCTGTTCGGCATCTGCTGCAGGAAGGGGGCCTTGTGTACCTCGATGGGTCCTACCTGCCCACGATGGAGCAGTGGATGAAGCTCAACGAGCATCTGCCCTATTGGTGCTTCTGGGCCGACGGGGTGTACCTGAGTGTGCAGGTCGTCGACGAGCCGGCGCTGCGCGACCCGGCGGTGGATGGTGTCTACATGTTCTCCATCACCCTGGAGAGCGAGGCGCCTCATTTCTGGCCCTATTTCGACAAGGTCGAGGACATGCGGCGCTGGAAGGAACTGGTGCCGGCCGAACTGGCACGCGTGGCCGCCACGCGTCCCGGCAAGGAAGCCGCGCTGCGCAGGCAGGGCTACGTGATCGACGAGAACTACCGCGACCCGCCGATCCTCGCGCTGGGACAGACGCAGGGGAGTTGAGCATGGAGCAAGCGCCGGAGGCTGCGCCTGCGCGGCGCGCACGCGTGCGGCCCCGGGGGCCGGTACCATGGGCTCCGCGATTTCCTCCCCGAGCCATGCAAGCTTCCGATTCCCTCGATTCCCCCGGCGCCACCCTGCGCATCACCCGCCCCGACGACTGGCACCTGCATCTGCGCGACGGCGACGCGCTGCGCTGGACGGTGCCGTGGAGCGCAGCGCAGTTCGCGCGCGCCATCGTCATGCCCAACCTGAAGCCGCCGGTGGTGGACACCGCCCAGGCGCTGGCCTACCGCGAGCGGGTGCTGGCGGCGCGGCCGGCGGGCTCGAACTTCCGGCCGCTGATGACCCTGTACCTGACCGACCGCACCGAGCCCGCCGAGATCGCGCGCGCCTGCGCCAGCGGCGCGGTGTTCGGCGTCAAGCTGTATCCGGCCGGCGCCACCACGAACTCCGACAGCGGCGTCACCGACCTGCGTCACGTGCATCGCGTGCTCGAGGCCATGCAGCGCGAGGGCCTGCCCCTGCTGGTGCACGGGGAGGTCACCGATCCCGAGGTCGACGTGTTCGACCGCGAGGCGGTGTTCCTGGAGCGCCACCTGACGCCCATCCGGCGGGATTTCCCGGGGCTGAAGATCGTGCTGGAGCACATCACCACCGCGCAGGCGGTGGACTTCGTGCTGGCGCACGACGCGCGCGATGCGCGCGGCGCGCCGCTGCTGGGTGCCACCCTCACCGCGCACCACCTGCTGCACAGCCGCAACGCGATGTTCCGCGGCGGGCTGCGTCCGCATTACTACTGCCTGCCGGTGCTCAAGCGCGAGTCGCATCGCCAGCGCCTGGTGGAGGCCGCCTGCAGCGGGGACCCGCGGTTTTTCCTGGGGACCGATTCGGCGCCCCATGCCCGCGGCGCGAAGGAGTCCGATTGCGGCTGCGCCGGCTGTTTCAGCGCACTGCACGCGCTGGAGTTGTATGCCGAGGCCTTCGAGCGGGCGGGCTGCCTGGGCCGGCTGGAGGGCTTCGCCAGCCATTTCGGGGCCGATTTCTACGGCCTTTCGCGCAATATCGGAAGCGTCGAATTGCGCCGCGAGGTGTGGGAGGTGCCCCGAAGCCTGGAGTACCTGGACGGCGAGATCGTCCCGGTCGACGCCGGCGAGCGCCTCGGCTGGCGCCTCGTGGTCCCCTCCGGTACTTCAACAGCCTGTTAGGCGGCGCGACAACAGGCATAATGCGCGCCGGCGAAGCAGGCTGGGCAGTCGCGCCGCGCGAGCGGCGAGGAAGGTCCGGACTCCACAGGGCAGGGTGACGGCTAACGGCCGTGCGCGGCGACGCGACGAACAGGGCCACAGAGACGAGTATGCGCGGCGCAAGCCGCGCGGACGTGAAACGCGGCAACCTCCACCCGGAGCAACACCAAATAGGCAGGCGAGGGCGCCGCGAGGCGCCGGGAGCGCGGCCCGCGCGAGCCTGCGGGTAGGTGGCACCGAGCCGAACCGGTAACGGGCGGCCCAGAGGAATGACTGCCACGTCGGGCAACCGATGCACAGAATCCGGCCTATAAGCCTGCTTCGCCCCATATCCCCCGAAGACCTTCGCAGGCGCTCTGGATGACTCCAGGCGCCTGCTTCCGCTTGGGTCGCTCACGGCGCGCGCTCGCCATGTCAAACCGTTACTTTCAGCCTGATCTTCAAGTGCTGATTTCAAGAGACTTTTTTCTCATCAGGCTGGTTAAATAACCAGCATGAGAAACGCGCTAAGTCATTGTTTGGTAAGCGAAATTTTCGGCCTGCTATTGACGGGCCCCTGTTTGCCCCATACAGTGCAGCCAAGTGCAGAAAAGTGGGTGAAAGTGCAGCGGCACCACCCGGCACCAGGCGGAATCGGAGAAGCGCGTGTTCATCGGCATATCGGCATTGACGCTGGACGGCAAAGGTCGGATGACCGTGCCTGCCCGTCACCGCGACATGCTGCTCGCGCAGGCGGCCGGACGGCTGACCCTGACCAAGAGCCCCGAGGGTTGCCTGCTCATGTTCGGCGACCAGCAATGGCAGGACTTCCGCGCCAAGATCGCCGCGCTGCCCATGTCGGCGCAGGGTTGGAAGCGCATCTACCTGGGCCACGCCACCGAGACCGAGATCGACGCCAGCGGCAGGGTGCTGATTCCCCCCGAGCTTCGGGTGGCGGCGCACATCGAGCGTGAGATCGACCTCATCGGCATGGGTTCGCATTTCGAAGTCTGGGATCGCGCCACGCATCAGGCGCGCGAAGCGGCGGTGATCGAGGCGGGAATGCCCGATGCCGTACGCGACATCGTGGTGTGAAGGTGCCTCCCGATGCCCGCCCCGTCCCACCGCGCTGCAGCCGCGCTGCAGCATCGCACCGTGTTGCTGCAGGAGGCCGTCGACTGGCTGGCGGTCGACCCGCGCGGTACCTACGTCGACGCCACCTTCGGGCGTGGCGGGCATACGCGCGCGCTGCTGGCGCGCCTGCAGCCCCAGGGCCGCGTGGTGGCGCTGGACCGCGATCCGCAGGCCATCGAGGCGGGCGCGGAACTCGCGCGGGGCGAGCCGCGGCTGCAGCTGGTGCACGCCGCGTTCTCGCAGTGGGGCGAGGTGCTGGACCGGCTGGGCATCGCCAGCATCCAGGGCCTGCTGCTGGACCTGGGGGTTTCCTCGCCCCAGCTCGACGAGACCGAGCGCGGTTTCAGCTTTCGCGGCGACGCGCCGCTGGACATGCGCATGGACACCACGCGCGGCTTCACGGCGGCGCAATTCCTGGGCGAGGCCGACGTCGATGAGATCACTAGGGTGCTGCGGGACTATGGGGACGAACGGGCTGCTTTCGCGATTGCAAAGGCGATTGTGGCTGGCCGCGAACGGGGCCAGCCCATCACCCGCACCGGCGAGCTTGCCGCCCTCGTTGCGCAAGCGGTGCGCAGTCGCGAGCCGGGCCAGGACCCGGCCACCCGCACCTTTCAGGCTCTTCGGATTCACGTCAATGCCGAACTCGCCGAGCTCGAGGCGGCGCTCGCGCAAGTGATGGACCGATTGGCTGCGGGAGGCCGACTCGTGGTCATCAGCTTCCACTCCCTCGAGGACCGCATCGTCAAGCAGTTCGTGCAGGCGCACGCGCGCGCGCCCGCGCTGACGCCGCAGCAAAGGCGGCTGCCGCTGCCGAGCACCGAATTCGTGCCGGGCTTGCGCGCGCTCGCGCGCGTGCGCCCGGACGACGCCGAGGTGCGCGACAACCCGCGCAGCCGCTCGGCCGTGATGCGCGTGGCCGAACGTCTGGCGCAAGCGGGAGCGGCGGCGTGATCCGCGTCAACCTGCTCCTGCTCGTGCTGGCCGTGGCCTGCGCGATGAGCCTGGTGCGCGCCCAGTACGAGGCGCGCCGCAGCTTCGCCGCGCTGGACGCCGCGCAGCAGCGCGCCACCCAGCTCGCGCTCGACCATGACCGTCTGCAGGTCGAGGTGCGGGCCTTGTCCGTGCCCTCGCGCATCGAATCCCTGGCCCGCGGCCAGCTTGGCATGGTGCCCATCACCCCGGCGCGCAGCGACTACGTCAGCGCCGCGCAGCTGCCCGGCCTGCCGCCGAGCATTCCCACGCGATGACGCGCATCATGAGACTCGCATCGCGCCCCTTCGCCATCCCCGCCCAGCGCCGCAACAGCCACCTGCTGCACCTGCGACTGCCGCCCGGACGCGCCTGGCTGATCAAGGGCCTGATGTTCCTGGCCTTCGCCGCGCTGGCGCTGCGCGCGCTGTGGATCCAGGGCATCACCACCGGCTTCTACCAGCGCCAGGGCGACCTGCGCTTCGTGCGCACCATCGAGCTGCCCGCGATGCGCGGGCGCATCCTCGACCGCCACGGCAACATCCTGGCCTCGAGCATTCCGGTCAAGACCATCTGGGCCGATCCCCAGACCCTGCAGGCCGATCCGCGGCAGGTGGCCGAGCTGGCCTCGCTGCTGCAGATCGACCCGGGCACGCTGCGCCAGCGCTTCGCGCAGGACAAGCTTCAGTTCGTCTACATCAAGCGCCAGGTCGACGTGGACACCGCGCGCAAGGTGGCGGCCCTGCACATCAAGGGCGTGTACATGTCGCCCAGCTACCGCCGCTTCTACACCGAAGGCGCGGCGGCGGCGCAGTTGCTGGGCTTCACCGACATCGAGAACCAGGGTCGCGGCGGCCTGGAACTGGAGTTCCAGCACGTGCTGGCCGGGCACGCCGGCACGCGCAAGGTCATGCGCGATCGCCTGGGCAACGTGATCGAGGACGTCGAGGGCGGCACGCCGCCGGTCAACGGCGAGGACGTGCAGCTGTCCATCGACAGCAAGATCCAGGACCTGACCTACCAGGCGCTGGAGAAGGCCGTGAAGGCCAGCCACGCCAAGAACGCCAGCGCGGTGGTGCTGGACGCGGCCACCGGCGAGGTCCTGGCGATGGCCAACTATCCCAGCTTCGACCCCAACAAGCGCACCGGCTACACGAACGCCGACATGCGCAACTACGCGCTCACGGACATCTACGAACCAGGCTCGGTGATCAAGCCGCTGACCATCGCCGCGGCCCTGCAGGACGGCGTGGTCACCATGCGCAGCACCTTCCAGACGGCGCCGGGATGCATGCTCATGTACGGCAACCGAATCTGCGACGACTCGGACAACGGCACCATCGGGCTGCCGCAGGTGATCCAGTACTCGAGCAACGTGGCGACGGGCCAGATCGTCATGCGCATGAAGCCCCAGGAGCAGTGGGACATGTACACCGCGGTCGGCCTGGGCCAGCGTCCGCAGCTGCCCTTTCCCGGGCAGGCCAGCGGACGCCTGCGTCCCTGGAAGCGCTGGCGCCCCATCGACGCCGTCACGCAGGGCTTCGGCTACGGTCTGGCGGTGTCGACCTTCCAGCTGGCGCATGCCTACCTGGTGTTCGCCGACGACGGCATGATCCGCCCGGCCACGCTGTTCAAGACCGCCCAGCCCACGCCCGCGGTACGCGTGATCTCGGCCCGCGTGGCCGCCGACGTGCGCTCGATGCTGGCCCTGGTGACCTCGCGCCAGGGTACCGCCAACGCGGCCCGCATCCCCGGCTATTCCACCGGGGGCAAGACCGGCACGGCCTACATCTGGCGCGGCAAGGCCTACGACAAGCATGAATTCCGCGCCCAGTTCGTGGGCATGGCGCCGATCGACCATCCGCGCCTGGTGATGGCGGTTTCGGTGAACCAGCCCGACGCGAAAATGCACTTCGGCGGCCAGGTCGCCGCCCCCGTGTTCTCCGAAGTGGTGGGCCAGGCCCTGCGCATGCTCGGCGTGCCGCCCGACCTGCCCGTGCAACCCGAAGTTCCCCCCGCCCAATCGACGGTGGCGAGGGCGGGGCCGGGGGCCGGCGCATGAATCGCGGCGTGCTCGACTCCACCGCGGGCGTGCTGCACGCGCTGCGCGCGGTGGCCGGCGCGCAGGCCGCGCTGGGCACGGATTCGCGCGCGCTGCGCGCCGGTGACGTGTTCGTGGCCTGGCCCGGCGCCGCCGCCGACGCGCGGCGCCACGTCGCCGACGCGCTGGCGCGCGGAGCCTGCGCCGCGCTGGTCGAGCACGACGGCGCCGAGGCCTTCGCGCTGCCGCCGCAGGCGATCCGGGTGCGCGGCCTGAAGGCGCTGGCCGGCGAGATCGCCGACGCCTGGTTCGGCCATCCCTCGCGCGACATGCGCGTGCTGGCGGTGACCGGAACCAACGGCAAGACCTCGGTGGCGCTATGGACGGCCCAGGCCCTGCAGGCGGCGGGGCTACCCTGCGGGGTCATCGGCACGTTGGGTGCCGGGCTGCCGGGTGCGCTTCGCGCCACCGGACTCACCACCCCCGACCCGGTGCGCCTGCACGCCGAACTCGCCGCGATGTTGCGCGCCGGGGTGCGCCACTGCGCCATCGAGGCGTCCTCGATCGGCCTGGAGGAGCAGCGCCTGGCGGGTCTGCGCATCCACGCGGCAGCCTTCAGCAACCTGAGCCAGGACCACCTGGACTACCACGGCGACATGCGCGCCTACGCGGCCGCCAAGCGCCGGCTGTTCGACTGGCCGCAACTGCAGGCCGCCGTGCTCAACGCGGACGACCCCTTCGGCGTCGAACTGGCGCGGCACTGCCGCCAGCGCGGGCTGCGCACCCTGCGGGTCTCGCTGGCCGGCGCGCCGGGCGCCGAGTGGCAGGCCCGGGGCCCGAGCGACGCTGCCGCCGGCATGCGCCTGGAGCTGCTGCGCGACGGCGCCCGCGCCGAGCTCGAGCTGCCGCTGCTGGGCGAGTTCAACGCCTCCAATCTGTTGCTGGTGTGCGGCCTGCTGGAAAGCTGCGATCTGGGCTTCGAGCAGCTCATCCGCGCGCTGTCCGCGGTGCAGGCGCCGCCGGGGCGCATGCAGGCGCTGGGCGGCATCGGCGCACCGCTGGTGGTGGTCGACTACGCCCACACGCCGGATGCGCTGGCCAAGGCCTTGCAGGCGCTGCGCGGTGTGGCGCGGCGTCGCGGCGGCAAGCTGTGGTGCCTGTTCGGCGCCGGCGGCGACCGCGACCGCGCCAAGCGCGCGCCGATGACCGCCGCCGCCGAGGCCGGCGCCGACCGCGTGGTGCTGACCAGCGACAACCCGCGCAGCGAGGCCCCGCAGGACATTCTCGATCAACTGCTCGCGGGCGCCGCGGCGCCGGCGAGCGTGCTGGTGCTGGCCGAGCGCGCGCAGGCCATCGCGCAGACCGTGGCGCACGCCGAAGCGCGCGACGTCGTGCTGCTGGCGGGCAAGGGGCACGAGGCCACGCAGGAGCTGCGCGGTCGGCGCATCGCCTTCAGCGACGCCTTCCACGCGCGCGCCGCGCTGGCGGCGCGCGACGGCGGTTGGCTGTGCCTGCGCGAGGCGGCCGACTGGAGCGGCGGCGAGCTGCACGGCGACGGCGGGCGTGCGCTGTCCGGCGTGAGCACCGACAGCCGGCGCATCGGCGCGGGCGAATTGTTCGTGGCCTTGCGCGGCGAACGTTTCGACGCCCACGACTTCCTTCCCCAGGCCGCGGCCGCCGGCGCCGGCGCGGTGCTGGCCGAGCGCGGGCTCGACGCCAGCGGGCTGCCCGGGGTGCGCGTGGCCGACACGCGGATCGCCCTTGGCCGCCTGGCGCGGGCCTGGCGCGCGCAGCAGCCGGCGATGCCCCTGATCGCGGTGGCCGGCAGCAACGGCAAGACCACGGTCACGCAGATGATCTCCAGCATCCTCGCCGCCTGGCTCGGCGAGGACGGTCGCCTGGCCACCCAGGGCAATTTCAACAACGACGTAGGCGTGCCGCTGACCCTGCTGCGCCTGCGTCCGCAACACCAGGCGGCCGTGGTCGAGATGGGCATGAACCATCCGGGAGAGATCGCGCACCTGGCGGACATCGCGGTGCCCGACGTGGCGCTGGTGAACAACGCCCAGCGCGAGCACCTGGAATTCATGCACAGCGTCGAGGCGGTGGCGCGCGAGAACGCGCAGGTGCTGCAGGCGCTGCCGGCGCAGGGCGTGGCCGTGTTCCCGGCGACGGACGCCTATGCCGGACTCTGGAGCGAACTGAGCGCTCCGCGGCGCCTGCTGCGCTTCGCCCTGCGCGACGGCCAACCGGGGGACGCCGTCGGCGGGACGGTGCCCGCCGCCGAGCTCGAAGGCTGGGTGCTCGATGCGCCGCAAGCCGCGGATGCCGCGCAAGCCGGGCAGCCGGTCATGCAACTGCTGCTGCGCTGCGCCGCGGGCCAGGCGAACCTGCGCCTGCGCCTGCTCGGCCGCCACAACGCCCACAACGCGCTGGCCGCGGCCGCCGCCTCGCTGGCCGCGGGGGCGCCGATGGATGCCGTGGTGCGCGGCCTGGAGGCCTTCGAGCCGGTGCAGGGGCGCATGCAGCGCAGCACGTTGCGGCGCGCCGACGGCACACGCGTGCTGCTGATCGACGACACGTACAACGCCAACCCGGATTCGGTGCGCGCCGCCATCGACGGCCTGGCCGCGCTGCCGGGGCGCCGCCTGCTGGTGCTGGGCGACATGGGCGAGGTGGGCGACCAGGGCGCGCAGTTTCATGCCGAGGTGGGGCACGCCGCCGCGCAGCGCGGGCTGCAGGGCCTGTGGACCCTGGGCACATCCGCACGCGCGGCCGCCGAGGCCGCCACGGCCGCGGGCCTGGCGGCGCGGCATGCCGAGAGCTTCGAGCAGATGGACCTGGACGCACTCGCCGCCGACCCGGCCGACGTGGTGCTGGTCAAAGGCTCGCGCTTCATGCGCATGGAACGCGTGGTCGGGGCGCTGCGCGAGCGCTGGAGCGCCGAGCCGCGGGACAAGGACGGCGCGAGCCGAGGGAGAGCCGAACATGCTGCATAGCCTGGCCTTGTGGTTGATGCAGAGCTCGCCCGACCTGCGCTTTTTCCGGGTGTTCAACTACATCACCTTCCGTGCGGTGATGAGCACCCTGACCTCGCTGCTGATCGGCCTGGCGGCAGGCCCGGCGCTGATCCGCAAGCTCACCGCGATGAAGGTGGGGCAGGCGGTGCGCACCGACGGCCCGCAGACCCACCTGATCAAGACCGGCACGCCGACCATGGGCGGGGTGCTGATCCTGCTGTCCATCACCGCGTCCTCGCTGCTGTGGATGGATCTGTCCAACCGCTTCGTCTGGCTGGTGCTGATCGTCACCCTGGGATTCGGGGCGATCGGCTGGGTGGACGACTACCGCAAGGTGGTGCACCGCGACCCGAACGGCATGCGCTCGCGCGAGAAGTATTTCTGGCAATCGCTGATCGGGGTGGTGGCCGCCTTCTACCTGGCCTTCGCGGTCTCGGGTGCCGGCAATGTGCAGGTCTGGCATCTGTTCGTGTCCTGGCTGCGCAGCGGACTGACCATGCCGCTGCCCCCGGCGGCCGACCTCATCGTGCCGTTTTTCAAGACCGTGAGCTATCCGCTGGGCATCACCGGCTTCATCGTGCTGACCTACCTGGTGATCGTCGGCTCCAGCAACGCGGTGAACCTGACCGACGGCGCCGACGGTCTGGCCATCATGCCCACGGTGATGGTGGGCGGATCGCTGGGCGTGTTCGCCTACGTCAGCGGCAATGCCGTGTTCTCGCGCTACCTGCTGTTCCCCTACATCGCCGGCAGCGGCGAGCTGCTGATCTTCATCGGGGCCATGGTCGGTGCCGGCCTGGCCTTCCTCTGGTTCAACGCCTATCCGGCGCAGGTGTTCATGGGCGACGTGGGCGCGCTGGCGCTGGGCGCCGCGCTCGGCACCATCGCCGTGATCGTGCGCCAGGAGATCGTGCTGTTCATCATGGGCGGGGTGTTCGTCGCCGAGACGGTCTCGGTGATGGTGCAGGTGAGCTACTTCAAATACACCAAGAAGAAGTACGGCCAGGGCCGGCGCATTTTCAAGATGGCGCCGCTGCATCACCACTTCGAGCAACTCGGCGTGAAGGAGTCGCAGGTGGTGATCCGCTTCTGGATCGTCAGCATGATGCTGTGTCTGGCCGGCCTCGCCAGCCTCAAACTGCGATGAACGCGTTGCGCGACAAGACCGTCCTCGTGCTCGGCCTCGGAATCTCGGGGCTGGCGATGCTGCGCTGGTGCGCCGGCCAGGGCGCGCGCGTGCGCGCCGCCGACAGCCGCGGCGCGCCGCCGGGGCTGGCGACGGTGCGCGAGGAGCTGCCGCAGGCCCAGGTGCGCGCGGGCGCGGACGCCGGGGCCCTGGAGATGCTCGACGGGGTCGACCTGGTGTGCCTGAGCCCCGGCATCGCGCCCGACGATGCCGTGTTCGGCCCGCTGCTGCGCGCGGCGCGCGAGCGCGGCATCGACCTGTGCGGCGAGCTGTCGCTGTTCGCGCAGGCGTTGCGCGAACTGCACGACGCGCAGGGCTATGCGCCTGCGCTGATCGGCATCACCGGCACCAACGGCAAGACCACCGTCACCACCCTGACCGCGCTGCTGCTGCAGGCCGCGGGACGGGATGCCGTGGCGGCCGGCAACATCGGCCCGGCCATGCTGGACGTGCTGGCGCGGCGCCTGCTGGAGCAACGCCTGCCGCAGGCCTGGGTGCTCGAGCTGTCCAGCTTCCAGCTGCACGGGGTGGATGATTTCGCGGCCAGCGCCGCCACCGTGCTGAACCTCACCCAGGATCACCTGGACTGGCACGGCGACATGCAGGCCTACGCGGCCGACAAGGCCCGCGTGTTCGGGCCGCAACCCTGGAATCTGCCCGGCGCGCCGGGCTGGATGCTGCTCAATCGCGACGACGCGGCGGTCATGGCCATGCGCCGCGAAGGCCGCCGAGTGGGCAGCTTCGGGCTGGACGCACCGCGCGCCGACGGCGACTGGGGCATCGTGCGCGAGCACGGCATGGACTGGCTGGCGCGCGCCCGCGCCGACGACTCCGAGCCGCGGCCGGCGGCGCGCCGCGGCCGCGCCTCGGCTCCGGCCGCGCCGGTGGACGTGCAGGTGCAGGCGCTGATGCCGGCCGACGCGCTGCGCATCCGCGGGCGTCACAACCAGGCCAACGCGCTGGCCGCGCTGGCACTGGCCGGCTCCACCGGCGCGGCGCTGGCGCCGATGCTGCACGCGCTGCGCGAGTACCGCGGCGAGCCGCACCGCATGCAAAGCCTGGGTGTGCTCGACGGCGTGGAGTGGATCGAGGACAGCAAGGGCACCAACGTGGGCGCCACCGTGGCCGCGCTGCGCGGCCTGGACCGCCCGGTGATCCTGATCGCCGGCGGCGACGGCAAGGGGCAGGACTTCGCGCCGCTCGCGCAGGCGGCGGCAGGGCGGGTGCGCTGCGCGCTGCTCATCGGGCGCGACGCGCCGGCATTGCAGCAGGCGCTGGGCGCAGGCGTCGAATGCGAGTCGCTTCCCGACCTGCGCGCGGCGGTGCGCCGCGCCGCCGAACTGGCGCGTTCCGGCGAGGTGGTGCTGCTTTCGCCGGCCTGCGCCAGCCTGGACATGTTCCGCGACTACAAGCACCGCGCGCAGGTGTTCGCGCAGGAACTCACGGAGCTGGCCGCCGAGCACGGCGCGCTGCTGGAGGGCGCGCCATGAAGTGGTTCGCGCTGCCCGGCAGGGCCAAGGCGGGGGCCTCGCAGATGCCCATGCCGGTGCGCGTGGGCTACGTCGGCCCCAGCGCGTCGCGCATGCTGGACTACGACCAGAACCTGCTGTGGGTGATCGTGCTGCTGCTGGCCTTCGGGTTGGTCATGGTCTATTCGGCCACCATCGCCATTCCCGAGGATCCGCACTACGCGAGCTGGAGCCAGTTCCACTTCTTCTGGCGCGACCTGGCGGCCATCGCGCTCGGGCTGGTCGCCGGCTGGGTGGCCTTCCAGTTCCCCATGACCTTCTGGCAGCGCTGGGCACCCTATCTGTTCATCATTTCCCTGGTCGGGCTGTTCGCGGTGCTGATTCCCTTCATCGGCAAGGGAGTCAACGGCTCGCGGCGCTGGATCCCGCTGGGGGTGCTGAACTTCCAGCCCTCGGAGCTGGTGAAGCTGACCATGGTGCTGTACGCGGCCGACTTCATGGTGCGCAAGCAGCAGGTCAAGCAAAGTCCCACCAAGGCCTTCGGGCCGATGGCCGCGGCGCTGGCCTTCATCGGACTGCTGCTGCTGGCCGAGCCCGACATGGGCGCCTTCCTGGTCATCGCCTCGGTGGCGATGGTGATCCTGTACCTCGGCGGCGTGAACGGGCGCATGTTCGCCGCGCTGTCGGTGGTGGTCATCGGCGCCTTCGTGCTCATGATCGTGCTGTCGCCCTGGAGGCGGGACCGCATCTTCGCCTACCTCAATCCGTGGGCGCAGGTGAACGCCGAAGGCAGCGCCTACCAGCTCGCGCATGCGCTGATCGCCGTCGGGCGCGGACACTGGTTCGGCGTCGGCCTGGGCGGCAGCGTGGAAAAGCTGCACTACCTGCCGGAGCCGCAGACCGACTTCCTGCTGGCCATCGTCGGCGAGGAACTCGGTTTCGCCGGGGTCATCGTGCTCATCGGGGTGTTCGCCTGGCTGACCAAGCGCGCCTTCGACATCGGACGCCAGGCGCTGGCCGCCGACCGCATGTTCTCGGCCCTCGTGGCGCAGGCCATCGGCGTGCTCATCGGCGGCCAGGCCTTCATCAACATCGGGGTCAACCTCGGGCTGCTGCCCACCAAGGGCCTGACCCTGCCGTTGCTCAGCTACGGCGGCTCGGCCACGCTGGTCTCGCTGATCGCGCTGGCCCTGCTGCTGCGCGTGGACTACGAGAACCGCGTGCTCATGCGCGGGGGGCACGTATGACGCCCGGCTCCGCGATGAAGCGCGTGCTGATCATGGCCGGCGGTACCGGCGGCCACATCTTTCCCGGCCTGGCGGTGGGCGAGGGCCTGCGCGCGGCCGGCTGGGACGTGGCCTGGATGGGCGCGCCCGGGGGCATGGAATCGCGCCTGGTCCCGGCGCAGGGCTACCGCATGCGCTGGGTCGACTTCGGCGGCGTGCGCGGCAAGGGCGCGGCGCGCTGGCTGCGCCTGCCCGCGCAACTGCTGCGCGCGCTGGCGCAGGCGGCGCGCGCGCTGCGCGAGGAGCGCCCGCGCGTGGTGCTGGGCATGGGCGGCTACATCACCGTGCCGGGCGGCCTGCTGGCCCGCGTGTATGGCGCGCGCCTGGTGCTGCACGAGCAGAACGCCGTGGCCGGCCTGAGCAACCGCCTGCTGGCGCGCCTGGCGGCACGCGCGCTGTGCGCCTTTCCCGGCGCCTTGCCGGGCGCCGAATGGGTGGGCAATCCGGTGCGCCGCGCCATCCGCGAACTGGCCGATCCGCGCCAGCGCTACGCCGCGCGCAGCGGTCCGCTGCGCCTGCTGGTGGTGGGCGGAAGCCTGGGCGCGCTCGCCCTCAACGACATGCTGCCGCGCGCGCTGGCCCTGATCGAGCCGGCCGAGCGCCCGCGCGTGCTGCACCAGAGCGGGCGCGGGCGGCTGCAGGCGCTGCGCCAGGCCTACGCCGAGGCCGGCGTCGAGGCCGACTGCCGCGAGTTCATCGACGACATGGCCGAGGCCTATGCCCAGGCCGACCTGGTGGTGTGCCGCGCCGGCGCCTCCACCGTCACCGAAGTGGCGTGCGCCGGCGTGGCCGCGCTGTTCGTTCCCTTTCCCTTCGCGGTGGACGACCACCAGAGCGCCAATGCCCGCTACCTGGCGGGCCCGGGCGCTGCCCTGCTGGTGCAGCAGGCCGAGCTCGACGCGCCGCGCCTGGCCGCGCAATTGCGCGCGCTGCGGCGCGAGAGCCTGCTGGACATGGCCTGCAAGGCGCGCGAGCTGGCGCGCAGCGACGCCGTCGAACGCATCGTGGCCGTTTGCGAAGCGCTGGATACCCCGACATGAAGCACGCCATCCATCACATCCATTTCGTCGGCATCGGGGGTGCCGGCATGAGCGGCATCGCCGAGGTGCTGCTCAACCTGGGCTACCAGATCAGCGGCAGCGACCTCGGCGACAGCGCCGCCGTGCGCCACTTGCGCGAGGCCGGCGCCAAGGTGTCCATCGGGCATGACGAGGCGCACGTGGCCGGAGCCGACGCCGTGGTGGTGTCCACCGCGGTGGGCGCCGACAACCCCGAGGTGCGCGCGGCGCGCGCGCGCCGCATCCCCGTGGTGCCGCGCGCGGTCATGCTGGCCGAGCTGATGCGCCTCAAGCGCGGCATCGCCATCGCCGGCACCCACGGCAAGACCACCACCACCAGCCTCGTGGCCAGCGTGCTGGCCGAGGGCGGGCTCGATCCCACCTTCGTCATCGGCGGGCGCCTGAACAGCGCCGGCACCCATGCCAAGCTGGGCGGCGGCGAGTACATCGTGGTGGAGGCCGACGAATCCGACGCTTCCTTCCTCAACCTGCTGCCGGTGATGGCGGTGGTCACGAACATCGACGCCGACCACATGGACACCTACGGCCACGACATGGCCCGGCTGCGCCAGACCTTCGTCGAGTTCCTCGGCCGCCTGCCCTTCTACGGCGCCGCCGTGCTGTGCATCGACGACCCCGGGGTGCGCGCCATCCTGCCCTTCGTGTCCAAGCCGGTGACGCCCTACGGCCTGGGCGAGGACGCGCAGGTGCGCGCGGTGGACGTGCGCGCGGTGGGCACCGGCATGGAGTTCACCGTGCTGCGGCGCAACGGCGTGGTGCTGCCGCCGCTGCAGGTGCGCCTGAACCTGCCCGGGCTGCACAACGTGCGCAACGCGCTGGCGGCGGTGGCGGTGGCCGCCGAGCTCGGCGTGGACGACGCCGCGGTGTGCAAGGCACTGGCCGAGTTCCGCGGCGTCGGCCGGCGCTTCCAGCGCCTGGGCGAGATGCCGGCGGCCGCCGGCGGCAGCTACACCCTGATCGACGACTACGGGCACCATCCGGTGGAAATGGCCGCCACGCTGGCGGCTGCGCGCGGCGCCTATCCGGGGCGGCGCATCGTGCTGGCCTTCCAGCCGCACCGCTACACCCGCACCCGCGACCTGTTCGAGGACTTCGTCAGCGTGCTGGGCAGCGCCGACGCCGTGCTGCTGACCGAGGTCTACGCCGCCGGCGAGGCGCCCATCGTGGCCGCCGACGGCCGCGGTCTGGCGCGCGCGCTGCGCGTGGCCGGGCGTATCGAACCGGTGTTCGTGGAGGACGTGCGCGCGCTGCCCCAGGCCATCGCCGATTTCGCGCGCGACGGCGACGTCGTGCTGTGCATGGGCGCCGGCTCGATCGGCGCGGTGGCCGGTCAGATCGCGGCCCAGGCCGCGCAGCCCCGGGAGGAGCAGGCGTGAACACTGCTTCGAATGCCTTCGACGCACGCGACTTCGGTCGCGTCGCCGTCCTGTTCGGCGGGCGTTCGGCCGAGCGCGAGGTCTCGCTCATGTCGGGCGAGCGCGTGCTGCAGGCGCTGCGCGGCCGCGGCGTCGACGCCTTCGGCTTCGATCCCGCCGAGCAGCCGCTGGAGCGCCTGGTGGGCTTGGGCGCGCAGCGCGTGTTCATCGCGCTGCACGGGCGCTTCGGCGAGGACGGCACGGTGCAGGGTGCGCTCGAGCTGCTGGGGCTTCCCTACACCGGCTCGGGCGTGCTGGCCTCGGCGCTGGCCATCGACAAGCACATGACCAAGCGCCTGTGGCACTGCGAGGGCCTGTCGACCCCGCAATGGCGCCTCGTGGGCAACCTGGAGCAGGCGCGCGAGGCCGCGCTGGCGCTGGGCCTGCCGCTGATCTTCAAGGCCAGCCACGAAGGCTCCACGCTGGGCCTGGCCCGCGCCGACACGCCCGAGCAGGTGGACGACGCCTACGCCGAGGCCGCGCGCTACGACAGCGCGGTGCTGGCCGAAAGCTTCATCACGGGCGACGAGGTCACCTGCGCGGTGCTTGGCGAGGGCGAGCAGGCGCATGCGCTGCCCCTGGTGCGCATCCAGGCGCCCGGAGGCAACTACGACTTCGAGCACAAGTACTACAGCGACGACACCCGCTACCTGTGCCCGGCGCAGCTCCCCGAGGGCGAGGAAGCGGCCATCGCCGACCTGGTGCTGCGCAGCTATCGCGCGCTGGGCTGCCGCGGCTGGGCGCGCGCCGACATCATG
Organism: Pseudomonadota bacterium; assembly: GCA_021848345.1. Taxonomy (GTDB): domain Bacteria; phylum Pseudomonadota; class Gammaproteobacteria; order Burkholderiales; family Burkholderiaceae_C; genus Thiomonas_A. The sequence continues at coordinate 62,384 of JAJZUV010000002.1, forward strand.
ATCCGCGCCACCGACCGCAGGCCCTTCCTGCTGGAGATGAACACCAGCCCCGGCATGACCGGCCACTCGCTGGTGCCGATGGCCGCGCGCGCCGCCGGCATCGACTACGAGGATCTGTGCCTGCGCATCCTGGCCGCGGCGCGCCTCGACCAGGCGCCGCGCGCGGGGGGAGAACGCTCGTGAACGGCACGCTGCGCCAGGATCTGCCGCTGGACATCCGGCTGATGAATTTCACCAGCCGGGCGCTGGTGTGGCTGTTCGTGCTCGGCGCGCTGGCGGCGGCCGGCAACTGGCTGCTGCAGCGCCCTTGGTGGTCCATTCGCAGCGTGCGCGTGGAAGGCACCTTGCAGCATGTCAGCGCCACCTCGCTGCGCAGCCAGGCGCTGCCGCGGGTGCAGGGCAACTGGTTCACGGTCAGCCTGGGCGCGGTGCAGCAGGCCTTCGAACAGGTGCCCTGGGTGCGCAAGGCGGTGGTGCAGCGCGTGTGGCCGCTGTCGCTGCTGGTGCGTCTGCAGGAGCAGCAGCCGCTGGCCTTGTGGCTGGACGCGACGGGCAACGCGGTGGGCCTGGTCAACGCGCAGGGCGAGAGTTTCGAGGCGAACCTCGGCGAGGTGCAGGACCTGGGCCTGCCGCGCTTCTTCGGTCCGCCCGCCAGCCAGCAACAGGTGGCCGCCATGTACCGCGACCTGCAACAGCGCTTCGCGCCGCTGCGCTGGCGCATCGCCAGGCTGGGCCTGGGCGCGCAGGGCGACTGGCAGGTGCAGATCGCGCAGGGCCCGAGCATCGATCTGGGCAACGACAACGACGCGCAGGCCTTCGCCGAGCGGCTGCAGCGCTTCGTGCGCCTGGAGCCCGGCGTGGCCGCCCACTACGGCCGCGCCGTGGTGTCGGCCGACCTGCGCTATGCCAACGGCTTCGCGGTGAAGCTGGCGAAGGACGACAACGACGCGGCGAAGGCCGCGCATGGAGCCCGCGGCGCATCGCGTGGCACGGGCAGCAAGGGCAAGTCGAGGGGAGCTCGGTAAATGGCGAAGGAGTACAAGGACCTGGTGGTCGGCCTGGACATCGGCACGTCCAAGGTGTCGGCGATGGTCGGGGAGATCCTGCCGGGGCAGGATCAGGCCGCCGGCACCCTGAAGATCGTCGGCATGGGACAGGCCTCGACGGCCGGCATGCGCCGCGGCGTGGTGGTCGACATCGAGGCGCTGGTGCAGTCCATCCAGTCCGCGCTCAAGGAAGCCGAGCTGATGGCCGACTGCCGCATCACGCGGGTCATCACCGGCATCACCGGGAGCCACATCCGCGGCCAGAACTCCGCCGGCATGGTGGCCATCAAGGACCGCGAGGTGGCGCCCAACGACGTCATGCGCGTGATCGAGACCGCCAAGGCGGTGAACATCCCGGCCGACCAGCGCCTGCTGCTGGTGGAGCCCCAGGAGTTCATCATCGACGGCCAGGAGGTGCGCCAGCCGGTGGGCATGAGCGGCATTCGCCTCGAGACCAAGGTGCACATCGTCACCGGCGCGCAGACCGCCGCGGAGAACGTGATCAAGTGCGTGCGGCGCTGCGGCCTGGAGGTGGACGCGCTGGTGCTGCACCCGCTGGCCTCCAGCCACGCCGTGCTGACCCCCGACGAGAAGGAACTCGGCGTGGTGCTGGTGGACATCGGCGCCGGGGTCACCGACGTGGCCATCTACACCGGCGGATCGATCCGGCACACCGCGATCATCCCCATCGCCGGCGAGCTCATCACCAGCGACATCGCGATGGCGCTGCGCACCCCCACCAAGGACGCCGAGGACATCAAGATCGAGCACGGTGTGGCCAAGCAGCTGCTGGCCGGCGTGGACGAACGCCTGGAGGTTCCCGGCCTGGGCGACCGCGGCCCGCGCATGCTGTCGCGGCAGGCGCTGGCCGGGGTCATCGAGCCGCGCGTGGAGGAGATCTTCTCCCTCGTGCAGCAGGTGGTGCGCGAATCCGGCTACGAGGAGGTGCTGTCCTCCGGCGTGGTGCTGACCGGAGGCGCGTCGCTGATGCCCGGCATGGTCGAGCTGGGCGAGGACATTTTTCTCAAACCGGTCCGCCTGGGGCTGCCGCAGTACAGCGGCCCGCTGGCGGACATGGCGCGCAGCCCGCGCAATTCCACCGCCATGGGCCTGTTGCTGGAGGCGCTCACGCAGCGCCAGCGCGGCGCCCGTGCGGCGGGAACCAAGTCGGGCAGCGCCGGGGGGCTTTTCACCCGCGTACGCGATTGGTTCGCGGGGAACTTCTGAATCGTGATCGTTTCACGGGGGCCCGTCGTTCGCGGCGGGCGATTGGCAGCAGGCAGGTGAAGTCTTTTCTATTCCGGACGGAGGTGCATCATGGGTTTTGAAATGATCGAGGACGTTGGCGACAGCGGTTTCAACAATGGAACCAACATCAAGGTGATCGGCGTGGGCGGCGGCGGCGGCAACGCCGTCGAGCACATGATCGCAAGCGGCGTCAAGGGCGTGGAGTTCATCTGCGCCAACACCGACGCGCAGGCGCTCAAGAGCTCGAGCTCGCAGCGCTTCATCCAGCTCGGCCGCACGGGCCTGGGCGCCGGCGGCAAGCCGCAGGTCGGGCGCGACGCCGCCGAGCAGGCGCAGGCGCAGATCCGCGAGACCCTGAGCGGCGCGCACATGCTGTTCATCACCGCGGGCATGGGCGGCGGCACCGGCACCGGCGCGGCGCCGGTGGTGGCGCGCATCGCGCGCGAGATGGGCATCCTGACGGTGGCCGTGGTGACCAAGCCCTTCGAGTTCGAGGGCACCAAGCGCCTGGGTCACGCCGAGAGCGGGCTGGAGGAGCTGGAGAAGAACGTCGATTCGCTGATCGTGGTGCTCAACGAGAAGCTGCTCGAGGTCTACGGCGATGACATCTCGCAGAAGGAAGCCTTCGCCAAGGCCAACGACGTGCTGAAGAACGCCACCGGCGGCATCGCCGAGATCATCAACGTGCCGGGCATGATCAACGCCGACTTCGAGGACGTGAAGACGGTGATGGGCGAGCCGGGCAAGGCGATGATGGGCACCGCCGTCGCCAGCGGCGCCGACCGCGCGCGCCTGGCGGCCGAGCAGGCCGTCGTGTGCCCGCTGCTCGACGGCGTGGACCTGTCGGGCGCCAAGGGCGTGCTGGTCAACATCACCGCCGACGACTCGCTCAAGCTGAGCGAGACCCGCGAGGCGATGAACGCCATCCGCGCCTACGCGTCGCCGGAAGCCCACATCATCTTCGGTACCGTCAACGACCCTTCGATGGGCGACTCGCTGCGCGTGACCGTGCTGGCCACGGGCCTGTCGCGCGCCAAGGCCGCCGCGAAGGCGGCTCCCACGCTGACCGTGCTGCGCACCGGCACCGACGCGGCGCCGGTGAGCATGGGCGCGGCGCTCGGCGGCGTCGGCGTGGACAGCAGCCAGATCCCGGCGATCTGGCGCAATCCGCGCGGCAACGCGCCGTCCGCGCACGTCAACGCGCTGATGCAGGGCGGCATGGAGGAAATGGAAATCCCCGCCTTCCTGCGCAAGCAAGCAGATTGATGGACGACCCGCACCGCTCGCTGCGCTCGCTGCCCCCCGAGGGGGTCAGTCGGCTTGGGGCGGCCCTGCGCCGACTGAGCGACGGCCCCCACCGCTCGCTGCGCTCGCTGCCCCCCGAGGGGGTCAGTCGGCTTGGGGCGGCCCTGCGCCGACTGAGCTCGCCGCTGCGAACGTGGGGCGGTTGTCCATGAGTTAGCGTCTCCTCCGCCGCGGCGCGTCGCGCGGCGTGCCGGCAGGGCCTCTCCCCGTGGCCCAGCCGGTGCGTCGCCGACGCGCCGGAATCCGCGCCCCCGGCGCGCGCATTGCCTCCTGCGCGCAACGGGGGCGTCGGCGTCGGCGCCATGCCGGCAAGTTGCCGGGCCTGTGGTTACAATAAACGATAACAATAAGAAAGCAATTTTCGATTGAAAAAATCAGATCCCAGAGGCCCGTCGATGCTCGCCCAGCGCTCGATCCGTTCCGCCACTCGCGCCGTCGGCGTGGGCCTGCACAGCAGCGAGCGCGTGGAACTCAGTCTGTTGCCGGCCCCGCCGGACAGCGGCATCGTGGTGCGCCGCGTCGACTTGCCGCAGCCGGTAAGCATCCCGCTGAGCCCGCAGGCCGTGGTGGACACGCGCATGGCCACCACGCTGGGCGCCGGCGGAGCCAAGGTGCACACGGTCGAGCATCTGCTGTCGGCCTGCTGCGGCCTCGGCGTGGACAATCTGGTGATCGAGGTCGACGCGGAGGAAATCCCCATCCTCGACGGTTCGGCCTCGTCCTTCGTCTATCTGCTGCAATCGGCGGGCCTGCAGGACCAGGACCGGCCGCGGCGTTTCGTGCGCGTGCTCAAGCCCGTGGAAGTGCGCACCCAGGAACGGGACGGCGAGAAATGGGCTCGCCTGGAACCGCACGACGGCTTCCGGCTGGATTTCGCCATCGAATTCGGCCATCCGGCCATCGACCGCACCGCGCAGGACTTCCGGTTCGAATTCTCGATGCCCGAATACGTGCGGGAGATCGCGCGCGCGCGCACCTTCGGCTTCGTGCGCGACGTGGACGCCCTGCGCGAAATCGGTCTGGCCCAGGGCGGAAGCCTGGAGAACGCCATCGTCATGGACGAGTCGCGCATCCTGAACCAGGGCGGACTGCGCTTCGACGCCGAATTCGTCAAGCACAAGATGCTCGACGCCATCGGCGACCTGTACGTGATCGGGCACCCCATCCTGGGCGCCTACAGCGCCTACCGCAGCGGCCACGCGCTCAACAACGCGCTGCTGCGCGCGCTGGGCAACGACCCCGAGGCCTTCGAGATGGTGGTTTTCGACGACGAGGCCGACGCTCCGGCGGGCTTCCGCGCGTCGGCGCGCAGCCTGTTGTATTGACGTTTACAGCCCCCAGGGCCAGGCTGCGCCTGACCCGCCCCCCGAGGGGGTCAAGTCATCTTGGGACGGCCCTGCGATGACTTGAGGCGGCCCCCAGGGCCAGGCCGCGCCTGACCCTCAGAACCGGCCGCGCAGCGCGCGCAGGCGCTCGCGTACCGCGAGCGGCGCGGTGCTCGGTTGCACGGGCGCCTCGGCGCGCCCCGGGGCGCCGAGGCCCTGGGCCATCACCACGCGCACCTGGATGCGCTGCAGCGCCCAGCCGGCCTGCTGCAGGCGGCGCAGCAGCAGCGGAACGTGCAATTTGAGCTTGGCGGCCACCGCCGGCGAACTGGCGCTGAGGGTCCAGCAGCCCTCGGCGAAGCGCCCCGGCTGCACCGCGCCGGCCATCTCCGGCCCCAGGGCCCGCGCCAGTTCCTCACCCATTCGGCGCGAATCCAGCGCCTGCTGCTGCAGGCCGAGCAACAGCGGCGTGCGCTGCATCCATTGATGCACCGTGGCGCTTCGCCCGGGGCCGCCGGGCGCGACGCGACGTCCGCTGGCGGGGCGTCGGATGGGGGGCTTGCCGGGAATCGGTTCACTGGCCATTTAGCAGGCTGTTGAAGGACCGGAGGGGGCCGCGCGCAGGCGCTGCGGGATGAGCTGCAAGGCGCCCAAGCCAAGGCCAGGCTGGACGCCTGGCCTGCTTGGGCAACGCCGCGGATCGCCCGCAGCGCCTGCGCCCGAAGGGTTGGCGCGGAATCGTGCCCTGGCCGCACCCCGGATCTTGCGCGGGCGCCCAGCCCGCGCTGCGATCCGGCGCACGCCCATCATCCCGATTCTGCGCCAACGCGACCCCCTCCGGTATTTCAACAGCCTGTAGGCGGTATTGTCGCTCGATCGGCCGTGGCGACGGGCATGCGGCGCTGGCGACTAGAATGGCTGTTTTGCGTCCAGGCCGTAGGGGTCCGAGCCCCTGGCGCGAGGCGGTCGCCGCCCTGCGTGGCCGCCCATGTCCAGATCCATGCCCGCCACCTTCCTGACCCGCCTGTTCGGCAGCCGCAATGAACGCCTGCTGCGCCAGTATCGGCGCAACGTGCAGCGCATCAATGCGCTGGAGCCGCAATTCGAGAAGCTCAGCGACGAGCAGTTGCGGGCCAAGACGGTCGAGTTCCGCGAGCGCGTGGCCGCCGGCACCGGCCTGGACGAAATCCTGTGCGAAGCCTTCGCCGTGGTGCGCGAGGGCGGCAAGCGGGCGCTGAAAATGCGCCACTTCGACGTGCAGATGATCGGTGGCATGGCGCTGCACGCGGGCAAGATCGCCGAGATGCGCACCGGCGAGGGCAAGACCCTGGTGGGAACCCTGGCCGTATACCTGAACGCGCTGTCCGGCAAGGGCGTGCACGTGGTCACGGTGAACGACTACCTGGCGCAGCGCGACGCCGAATGGATGGGGCGTCTGTACCGCTTCCTCGGGCTGAGCGTGGGTATCAACCTGCCCAATCTGTCCCGCGAGGACAAGCAGGCGGCCTACGCGGCCGACGTCACCTACGGCACCAACAACGAATACGGCTTCGACTACCTGCGCGACAACATGGTGTTCGAGCCGGTCGAGCGCGTGCAGCGCGGGCTCAACTACGCGCTGATCGACGAGGTCGATTCGATTCTGATCGACGAGGCGCGCACCCCGCTGATCATCTCCGGCCAGGCCGAGGACAACACCGAGCTGTACGTCAAGCTCAACGGGGTCGTGCCGCTGCTGGACCGCCAGATCGGCGAGGAAGACCCGATCACCGGCCAGGGCGTGGAAAAGCCGGGCGATTTCACGGTGGACGAGAAGAGCCACCAGGTCTACCTGACCGAGTCGGGCCACGAGAAGGCCGAGGAGATTCTCGGCCGCATGGGCCTGATCCCGCCCGGCAGCACCCTGTACGACGCGGCCAACATCGCGCTGGTGCACCACCTGTACGCGGCGCTGCGCGCGCACAACCTGTACCACCGCGACCAGCACTACGTGGTGCAGGGCGGCGAGGTGGTGATCGTCGACGAGTTCACCGGGCGCATCATGGCCGGGCGGCGCTGGTCGGACGGCCTGCACCAGGCGGTGGAGGCCAAGGAAGGCGTGGCGGTGCAGAGCGAGAACCAGACGCTGGCGTCGATCACCTTCCAGAACTATTTCCGCATGTACGCCAAGCTGGCGGGCATGACCGGCACGGCCGACACCGAGGCCTACGAATTCCAGGAGATCTACAACCTGGAGACCGTGGTCATCCCGACCAACCGCCCGAGCCAGCGCAAGGACCACCAGGACAAGGTGTACAAGAGCGCCGCCGAGCGCGACCGCGCGGTGGTCGAGGACATCAAGGACTGCTATTCCCGCGGTCAGCCGGTGCTGGTGGGGACCGGCTCCATCGAGGCCAGCGAGCACCTGGCGCAAATGCTGACCCGCGAGAAGCTTCCGCACCAGGTGCTCAACGCCAAGCAGCACGCACGCGAGGCCGAGATCGTCGCGCAGGCGGGGCGCCCGGGCATGATCACCATCGCCACCAACATGGCGGGCCGCGGTACCGACATCGTGCTCGGCGGCAACGTCGAGAAGCAGTGCGAGTTCATCGTCGCCGACGAGAACCTGGACGACGAGGAGAAGCAGCGCCGAGTGACCGCGCTGCGCTCCGAATGGCAGTCGCTGCACGACCACGCGATCGCGCAGGGCGGGCTGCATATCGTCGGTACCGAGCGCAGCGAATCGCGCCGCGTGGACAACCAGCTGCGCGGCCGCTCGGGGCGCCAGGGCGACCCGGGTTCCTCGCGCTTTTACCTGTCGCTGGACGACCCGCTGATGCGCATTTTCGCGGGCGACCGCGTGCGCGGCATCATGGAGCGCCTGAAGATGCCCGAGGGCGAGGCGATCGAGGCGGGCATGGTCACGCGCGCGATCGAGTCGGCGCAGCGCAAGGTGGAAGCGCGCAATTTCGACATCCGCAAGCAGCTGCTGGAGTACGACGACGTCGCCAACGAGCAGCGCAAGATCCTGTACCAGCAGCGCAATGCCATCCTGGACAGCCAGGAGGTCGCCGAGCAGGTGGCCGACCTGCGCGTCGGCAGCGTGACCGACCTGGTCCACACCTACGTGCCCGAGCAAAGCATGGAGGAGCAGTGGGACGTGCCGGCGCTGGAGCGCGCGCTGCGCGAGGAACTGCAGATCGACGTCGAGCTCAAGGCCTGGATCGAGGCCGATCAGACGGTCACCGACGAGAACGTGCTGGAGCGCGTGCTGGGCGAGGTGAACGCGCGCTACCAGGCCAAGGTCGATCTGGTGGGCGCCCCCAATTTCGCCGGTTTCGAGCGCATGGTGCTGCTGCAGTCGCTGGACCAGCACTGGCGCGAGCACCTGGCCGCGCTGGACTACCTGCGCCAGGGCATCCATCTGCGGGGCTACGCGCAAAAGCAGCCCAAGCAGGAATACAAGCGCGAGGCCTTCGAACTGTTCGGGCAGATGCTCGACGCGGTGAAGAACGAGGTCACGCACACCCTGATGACCGTGCAGGTGCAGACCCAGGAGCAGGCGCAAAGCGCCGCCGAGACCATCGAGCAGCGCGCGCAGAGCCTGCACAACCTGGCCTTCCAGCACCCGGAGGCGATGGGCGGCATGCTGGAGGCCGACGAGGCCGACGCGCAGGCCCAGGCCGAGGCGGCGATCGCCGCGGCGGCCGCGCCCGGGGTGCAGCAGGTGGTGAACGCGCTGCCCAAGGTGGGGCGCAACGATCCCTGCCCCTGCGGCAGCGGCAAGAAGTACAAGCAATGCCACGGCAGGTTATCGTGAGCGAGCCCATCATCCAGCTTTGCACGGAGGGACGGCGATGGCCGTGAATCTGCAGGCACCCGATCCGGCCTCGCTGCACGCGGTGGCCGGTGTGCGTATCGGCGTGGCCGAGGCCGGCATCCGCAAGGCCGGGCGGCGCGACCTGACCCTGCTGGCCTTCGATGCCGGCACCCGCGTGGCCGGAGTGTTCACGCGCAATCGCTTCTGCGCGGCTCCGGTGCAGGTATGCCGCGAGCACCTGGGCGACGCGCGCTGCGCCGAGGTGCGCGCGATGGTGGTCAACACCGGATGCGCGAACGCCGGCACCGGCGCGCAGGGGCTGGCCGACGCGCGCGAGAGTTGCGAGGCGGTGGCCCGACTGCTGGGCGTGTCCGCGCGCCAGGTGCTGCCGTTCTCCACCGGGGTGATCCTCGAGCCGCTGCCGCTCGCGCGCCTGCGCGACGGGCTGCCGCTCGCGCAGGCCGATCTGCGTGCCGATGCCTGGGCCGACGCGGCCGCGGCCATCATGACCACCGACACGGTGCCCAAGGCCGCCAGCGAACGCGTGCTCATCGACGGCGTGGCGGTGCACGTCACCGGCATCGCCAAGGGCGCGGGCATGATCCGCCCCGACATGGCGACCATGCTCGGATTCATCGCCACCGACGCGGCGGTGGCGCCGCAGCTGCTGGCGCGCCTGGTGCGCGAGGTGGCCGACGGCTCCTTCAACTGCGTCACGGTGGACGGCGACACCTCCACCAACGATTCGCTGGTGCTCGCCGCGACGGGCGCCTGCGGCCTGCCCGAGATCGTCGATGCCGCGTCGCCCCAGGCGCGCGCGCTGCACGCCGCGCTGCTGCGCGTGGCGCAGCGCCTGGCACAGGCCATCGTGCGCGACGGCGAGGGCGCCACCAAGTTCATCACCATCCAGGTGCAGGGCGCGCGCAACGTGGCCGAGGCGCGCCGCGTGGGCTACGCGGTGGCCCATTCACCGCTGGTGAAGACGGCTTTTTTCGCCAGCGACCCCAACCTGGGACGCATCCTGGCGGCGGTGGGTTATGCCGGCGTGGACGATCTGGACGTCGACGGCGTGGAACTGTTCCTCGACGAGGTGCACGTGGCCACGCGCGGCGGCCGTCATCCGGAGTACCGGGAAGCGGACGGACAGCGCGTGATGGCCAAGCCGGAGATCCTGGTGCGCATCGTGCTGGGGCGCGGGGACCATGCGGCCACGCTGTGGACCTGCGACCTGTCGCACGACTACGTGTCCATCAACGCCGACTACCGGAGCTGAGCATGGCGCGCAAAGCTGCCGCGGCGGCCTTGCCCGCCGCGTCGTCGCCCTTGGATCCGATGGCCCGCCTGGCCGGCCTGCTGGACCAGGCCGAGCGGGTGCTGGGCCGCCTGGAACAGACCCTGGCGCCCGGCCTCGCCACGCCGGACTGGGACGCCGCGAGCGCTTTCCGCTGGCGCCGTCGGGGCTCCCAGGCCTGGCTGCAGCCGGTGCCGCAGCCGGCGGTGATGCGTTTCACCGACCTGCAGGGCATCGACGAACAGAAGGCCCGCCTGGAGCGCAATACCCGTCAGTTCGTCGCCGGACGCCCGGCCAACAATGCGCTGCTCACCGGCGCGCGCGGCACGGGCAAGAGCTCCCTGGTGAAGGCCTGCCTGCACGCCTTCGCGCCCAAGGGGCTGCGCCTGATCGAGATGGACAAGGCCGACCTGGTGGATCTGCCCGAACTGGTCGACATGGTGCGCGCTCGCCGCGAGCGTTTCGTCGTGTTTTCCGACGACCTGTCCTTCGACCAGGGAGAGCCGGGCTACAAGGCGCTGAAGTCGGTACTCGACGGCTCGGTGGCGGGGACGGCCGACAACCTGCTGATCTACGCCACCTCCAACCGGCGCCACCTGCTGCCCGAGTACATGCACGAGAACCTGGAGGCCACGCACAGCGAAAGCGGCGAGGTGCATCCGGGCGAGGGCACGGAGGAGAAGGTTTCGCTGTCGGACCGATTCGGCCTGTGGCTGAGTTTCTATCCCTTCGACCAGGAGCACTACCTGCGCATCGCCGAGCACTGGTTGCAGGTGTTCGGGCTGAGCGAGCAGCAGGCACGGGCGGCGCACGCCGAGGCCTTGCTGTGGGCGCTGGAGCGCGGCTCGCGCTCGGGGCGCATCGCCTGGCAGTTCGCGCGCGACTACTGCGGGCGGCGCCGCAAGTGAACACGCCGCCCGACGCCGAGGCCGAGCGCGCGCTGGTGCCGGTCGCCGTGGGAGTATTGCTGCGCGACGACGGCAGCTTCCTGCTGGGCAGTCGCCCCGAAGGCAAGCCCTGGGCCGGCTATTGGGAATTCCCGGGAGGCAAGATCGAACCGGGCGAGACCCTGGTGCAGGCCTTGCGCCGCGAGTTGCGCGAGGAACTCGCCATCGACATCGCCGATGCCGAGTTCTGGAAATCCTGCATCGTCGACTACCCGCACGCGCGGGTGGACCTGCGCTTTTGCAAGGTGCGCCGCTGGAGCGGCGAGCCGCGTGCCTGCGAGGGCCAGCAATTGGCCTGGCAGGACCTGCCGGTGCAGGTGGAGCCGGTGCTGCCGGGCACCATTCCGGTATTGCGCTGGCTGGCCGACGAACGGCGTCACACGGGGCCCACGCACCGCGAGTGAACGCGCGGCGCGGCGCCGCGGTCCGGCCTCAGTGCCGGGGAGCGCCCTGGCGCGCCTGCGCTTGCTCGGGAATGTCGTCGTCGGCCTCGGCGGGCTTGGCGACCACCCGGTAGCTCTCGCTGGACCAGGCCCCGAGGTCGCCATTGCGGCAGCGCTCCGAGCAGAAGGGGCGCCAGGGGTTGTCGGCGCAGTAGCGCGTGGGCTCGCCGCAGCCCGGGCAGGGCACGATGCGCGAGGCGGGGCCGGGAGGCTGCGAATTCACGGACATAGCGCCAGCTCGAACTGCACGTCGCCGTCGACCGGCTTGAGCTTCCACTCCGAGTCCGGGCGCATGAAGCGCACCGAGACCATCAAGCGGTGGCCGGTGATTTCCGGGATCACACCCAGATTCCCGTCCACGCGCAGGCGCATCAACTGGTAGCTGCGTCCCCCCAGGTTCTGCTGGTAGCTGCCGCTCTGGGCCACGCTCTTGTGGGGCATGCCGCCGTCGCGCAGCATGCGCAACAGCACCTCCACGGCCATGGAGACCGGACCGAACACCTCCATCCAGCGCATCAGGTCCTCGCGGCGCTGCTCCTCGGGCAGATGCTGCCAGGCGTAATAGGCGGGCAGGTCGAATTCGCAGGTGCCGCCGGGAATCCCCGCCCGGCTGCGAATGGACATCAGCCATTCGTTGTCCAGCAGGGTCTGGCCCGGCTTGCCCAGTTGCTGGCTGAGGCGCTGGAAGGACGCGTCGATCTCGGCCAGAACCTCTTCCAGGGTGACCTCGGATACCGCCGGATTGCCGCGGTAGCTCAGGTACTGCTGTCGCTGGCGCTCGAGGTCCTTGAGGATGTCGCTCTTGAGATCCTGGCGCGAGGTGACGTCCATGATCTCGAACATGGACAGCAGCGCATGGTGGTGATCGAAGGGGTGGCCCCTTTGCATCAGGAAGGCATTTCGGCGCAGCAGGTATTCGAGCCTGAGCAGGGTGCGAACACGCTCGTTCAGCGGATATTCGTACAGGATCACGGGCCAGGACGAGTTGGGGCCCGGCATGCGGCCGGGCAGGGTGCGGCGAAAGCAGCAGTCAGGATAGTGGCGAATCGCGCCGCCGTGGCGCCCTGCGGGCGCCGGCTCGGCGAGGACGGGCTCGCCCGCCGCGGGCCATTGTCACGCATGTGCCGCGGGAATTCAAATGCCCCGCGCCTGTTCCAGCATGCGTCGGTGCAGTTCCAGCGCCTGGCGGCGCAGCGATTCCAGGTCGGTCGAGTTGTCGATCACCTCGTCCGCGGCGGCCAGGCGCTGCTCGCGCGTGGCCTGCGCCTGCAGGATGCGCTGCACCTGCTGGGCCGTGAGCCCGGAGCGCTGCATCACGCGCCGCACCTGCAGTTCGGGCGCGCAGTCGACCACCACGATGCGGTCCACGCGTTCGCGCCAGCGCTGCAGCGATTCCACCAGCAACGGCACCACGAGCACGACATAGGGGCCGGGCAGCGAGTCGGCCAGTTCGCGCAGACGCGCGCCGATCAGCGGGTGCAGGATGGACTCCAGGCGTGCGCGCTGCGCCGGGTCGGCGAAGGCGAGCTCGCGCATGCGCGAGCGCTCGAGCGCGCCGTCGGCGCCGATCACGGTCTCGCCGAAGGCCTCCCGGATCGCCTCGATCGCCTCGCCTCCGGGCGCCGTCAGCGCATGCGCGACGGCGTCGGCGTCGATCACCGCGGCGCCCCAGTCGCCCAACATGTCCGCCACCGCGGTCTTGCCCGATCCGATCCCGCCGGTCAGGCCGATGCACGGGCGCCGCGCAGGCGGCGTCCGCGTGCCGGGCTCAGACACCGCCGAGCACCCAGCCCACCAGGCGCTGCGGGCCGAGGAACAGGGCGAGCAATCCGGCGGCGGCCAGGAAGGGGCCGAAGGGCATCGGGCGGCCGCGCTGCAGGGCCCCGGTGGCTTGCAGCGCGATCCCGATCACGGCCCCGCAGATGGCCGACAGCAGGATGATGGGAAGCAGGGCCATCGCGCCGAACCAGGCTCCCAGCACCGCGAACAACTTGAAATCCCCGAAGCCCATGCCTTCCTTGCCGGTCAGCAGCCGGAACCCCTGGTACACGCACCACAGGCTGGCGTAGCCGATGGCCGCGCCGGCCACCGCCTGGGGCAGGAAGCCCGGGTCCAGCCAGGCGTGCAGCAGCAACCCGAGCCACAGCAGCGGCAGCGTGATGCCGTCGGGCAGCAACGTGGTGTCGAAGTCGATCAGTGCCAGCGCCAGCAGTCCCCAGGCCAGCACCACGGTGCCGGCGGTCCACGCCGATACGCCGTGTTGCGCGACCAGCGCCGCGGCCAGCACGGCCCCGGCGATCTCCACCAGCGGATAGCGCGGCGAGATGCGCGTGCCGCAGGCCGAACAGCGCCCGCGCAGCAGCAGCCAGCTGAGCACCGGGATGTTCTCCCACCAGGCGATCGCATGCCCGCAGGCGCCGCAGCGCGAACGCGGGCGCACCAGATCGAAGGCTTCGGATTCCTCGGGCTCGAGCTCCAGCGTGGCGCGCGCCTCGTCGCGCCAGCCGCGCTCGAGCATCACGGGCAGACGAAGGATCAGGACGTTCAGGAAGGAGCCGACCAGCAGCCCCAGCAGCGCGGCGACGAAGATCGCGAAACCCGCGTTCACCCCACCACCTTGCCGAGGTTGAAGATGGGCAGGTACATGGCGATCACCAGGCCGCCGATCAGGATGCCCAGAACGACGATGATGATCGGCTCGAGCAGGCTGGACAGGGCCTTGACCAGTTCGTCGACCTCCGCCTCGTAGATGTCGGCGACCTTGCCGAGCATCGAGTCCAGCGAGCCGGACTCCTCGCCGATCGAGGCCATCTGCAGCACCAGCGGCGGGAATACGCGGCTGTTCTGCATCGACAGGGTCAGGCTGGTGCCGGTGGACACCTCCTGCTGGATCTTCTCGGTGGCGCGCTGGAAGACGATGTTGCCCGAGGCTCCGGCCACCGAGTCCAGCGCCTCCACCAGCGGCACGCCGGCGCCGAACATGGTCGACAGCGTGCGCGTCCAGCGCGCCAGCGCCCCCTTGAGCACCAGCTGGCCGAACACCGGCAGGCGCAGCAGCGCGCGGTCGACGAATTCCTGCACCCGCTCCGAGCGCTTCCAGGACTGGTAGCCGAAATAGCCTCCCAGGATCAGGATGGCCCCCATCACGTACCAGTAGTGCACGAAGAAATTCGACATCGCGATGACGATCAGCGTCGGGCCCGGCAACTGGGCGCCGAACTGCGCGAACACGTCCTTGAAGGTCGGCACCACGAACAGCATGATGATGGTGACCACGATCATGGCCACGATCATCACCGCGATCGGGTAGGTCAGCGCCGACTTGATCTTCCCCTTGATCGCCAGGGTCTTCTCCTGGTAGGTCGCCAGGCGATCGAGGATCAGCTCGAGCATGCCCGCTTCCTCGCCGGCCTCGACCAGGTTGCAGTACAGGTGGTCGAAGTATTTGGGGTACTTGCGGAAGGCCGCCGAAAGGCTGGTGCCGGTTTCCACGTCGTTGCGGATGTCGGTGACCAGGCGCGCCATCGAGGGGTTGGGGTGGCTGCGCGCGACGATGTCGAAGGACTGCAGCAGCGGAACGCCGGCGCGCAGCATCGTGGCCAGCTGGCGCGTGAAGGTGGTCAGGTCCTTGGACTTGATCGAGCGCCCGCCGCCGACCTTGCGCTTCTTGAGCTTGGTCACCAGGATGCCCTGGCGGCGCAGCGAGGCGTTGACGATGTTCTCGCTGCCGGCGCGCATCTCGCCGCGCTGGACGCGCCCCTGGCGATCCTTGCCCTCCCAGACGTAGAGGAATTCCTTGGCGCTACGCACCGCGGCAGTCGTGCTCATCGTTCCCCCCAGCGGCGCGTGGCCCGCGTCACGTTATTCATTGGTCACCGCGAGCACCTCCTCCAGGGAGGTCATGCCCAGGCGCACCTTCACCAGCCCGGATTCGCGCAGGGTGCGCACCCCCTCGGCCTTGGCCTGCGCGGCGATGTCCAACGCGGTTCCATGGTTCAGGATGATGCGCTGGATCTCCTCGCTGATCGGCATGGCCTGGTAGATGCCCAGGCGCCCCTTGTAGCCGCTGCCGCCGCAGGCGCTGCACTTGCCCGGCTTGTAGGGCTTCCAGCTGCCGTCGAGATCGGATTCGGCGAAGCCGGCCTCGAGCAGCGCCGCCGCCGGGATGTCGGCCGGCGTGCGGCACTGCTGGCACAGCTTGCGCGCCAGGCGCTGCGCGGTGATCAGGATCACGCTGGAGGCGATGTTGAACGCGGGCACGCCCATGTTCATCAGCCGGGTCAGCGTGGTCGGTGCGTCGTTGGTGTGCAGCGTGGAGAACACCATGTGGCCGGTCTGCGCGGCCTTGATGGCGATGTCGGCGGTTTCCAGGTCGCGGATCTCGCCCACCATGATGATGTCCGGATCCTGGCGCAGGAAGGCGCGCAGCGCGGTGGCGAAGTTCAGCCCCGCCTTCTCGTTCACGTTGACCTGGTTGATGCCCGGCAGGTTGATTTCCGCCGGATCCTCGGCGGTGGAGATGTTCACGCCGGGCTGGTTCAGCAGGTTCAGGTACGAATACAGCGACACGGTCTTGCCGCTGCCGGTCGGGCCGGTGACCAGCACCATGCCATAGGGGCGGCGGATGGCGTGCATCACCCGCTCCTTCTCGTCCGCCTCGTAGCCCAGGCTGTCGATGCCCATCTTGGCCAGCGAGGAGTCCAGGATACGGATCACGATCTTCTCGCCGTGCAGGGTCGGCAGCGTGCTGACCCGGAAGTCGATCGCCCGGTCGGGACCGAAACGCAACTTCATGCGCCCGTCCTGCGGCACCCGGCGCTCGGCGATGTCCAGGCGGGAGATCACCTTGATGCGCGAAGCCAGCTTCTCCTTGATGGCCACCGGCGGCTGCGCGATCTCGCGCAGTTCCCCGTCGACGCGGAAGCGGATGCGGTAGAAGCCCTCGAAGGGCTCGAAATGCAGGTCGGAGGCGCGCATGTTCACCGCATCCACCAGCATCTTCTGCAGGAAGCGCACGACCGGGGCGTCGTCGACGTCGGCCGCGTTGTCCTTCTCGGCCGCCGATTCGGTGCCGTCGTCCAGGTCGGCGAGGTCGAAGTCGTCGCCGGCCAGCGCCGCGATCTGCGAACTGGCGCTTTGCGTGTTCTGGTCGATCCAGCGCTGCAGCTTGTCGTACTCGACCACCACCAGGTCGACCGCCGACTGCGACTGGAACTTGATCTTGTCCTCGGCCTCGTGGTCGGCCGGATCGGCGGTGGCCACGACCAGCTTGTTGCCGCGCTTGATCAGCGGCATCACCTTGTAGGCCTTGACGATCTTGGTGTCGATCAGCCCGGCGGGAACCCGCGCCGGATCGAAGGCATCGAGGTCGAGCAGCGGAAGCGCGAAGGTCCGGCTGATCCAGTGGGCCAGCTCCGAGGCTCCCATGCCCCCGCTGCCGACCAGTTCGGCGATGAAACTGCTGCGGTTCTCGACCGCGCGCTTCTGGATCTGCTCGGCCCCGGCCCGCGCCAGATGCCCGGATTGCACCAGGGCATTGGCCAGCCCCGACAGTTGCAGGGGCGATCGGCTGCTGGGAGGCGAGGCTTGAAGTACGGTGGACATGGCGCAGTAGGGGCGACCCTCACATGATGCTGGCTGGCGTCCGGCTTGTAAATCCGGCCACTCCTCCAGCGGATCGATTCCTCAAATTATGTCGCAGGATCGCAAGAACTCCCCATTTTGCCGCGGGATGAGCCCGAAATCCCGGGGCTCATGGCTGGCGCATTTCCAGATCCTCCTGCAAGGATTCGGCGCCGGCGCGGGCGCAGGCCTCGTCGGTCGTCCCGGATGGCGCGCCGCTGACGCCGATGGCTCCGTACAAGGTGCCGGCCGCGCTGATGGGCACCGCGCCGGCCTCGAACAACAGGCCCGGCACATGGGCCAGACCGCTGTTGCCCCGCGCCTGCAGGCTCGACGTGGGGGTGTCGAAGGATGCCGCGGTGTAGGCCTTGAGCCGGCTCACGCGCAGGCTCAGCTCGGGCGCGAGCACATCGCGCAGCATCACCTGCGGCAGTCCGTCGCGGTCCACCACGGTGACGCCGACCTGCAGTCCCTCGGAGCGGCACCTGGCCATGGCGGCCTGCGCCGCCTTCAGGGCCGCGTCCAGGCTCAGGCGCTGCACGGCGACGGCCAGCGGCTGCTGCGCGCTCGTCGGCGCCGCCTGCGCCTGCACGAGGGCCAGCGCCAGCAGGCCGGCGGTCGACGCGGCGCGGGCCGCGCCCCGGCGCGCGCGCGCTTTCATCGCTCGCTCCACAACCTGCCGCCGGTGGCCCAGTGCGAGCGCGAGACCTCGTTGAGGATGATGTCGACCGCTTCCGGGGAGCATTTCAGGGTGTCGACGACCGCCTGCGTGATGGCCTCGACCAGTTGCTTCTTCATCTCGGGGGTGCGCCCCTCGAACATATCTACGCGAATGGATGGCATGGAGCGGGTCCTCGGTTGTGCAAAAACGACGATTGGACCCATTATCCCCGCACGCCGCTCAGCCGGTCGCCGCCGCCGCCTCGTCGAGGTAGCGCGTGCGGCGACCGCTGCGCACGCCCCAGACGTAAAAGCCCAGCGCCGCCAATGCGACGACCCCATTGTCCCAGCCGCTGGGGATGAATCCCCTGCCGCCGAAATTCGAGCTTCCCAGGTAGGACAACAGCGCCATGGTCGGAAGGTACAGCATGAACCACCAGGCCGAAGCCAGTTCCGCCCCGAAGTCGTGCCAGCCGGCCTTGAACTGGTAATAGAAAAAGATGGGCAGCGAGGCGAGCATCAGCAGCATCAGCTGCCCGGTGAGGGGCCAGCGGGCCCAGTACAGCACCAGCGAGCCCAGCAGGAAGGCCAGCGGAGCCACCAGGCCCATGCCCGCGATGCGCACCGGCCGGTGGTATTCCGGAGCCTTCAGTCGCAGCGCCATGACGCTGATCGGGCCGGTGAGGTAGGAGATGATCGTGGCCACCGAGATGACGCCCACCAGTGCGCCCCATCCGCGGAACAGCAGCATGAAGATGAAGGAAACGACCAGGTTCAGCCACATGGCCTGGCGCGGCACGCCGAACAGCGGGTGGATGCGCCCGAACATTTCCGGCATCGTGTTGTTGCGCACCATCGCGTGGATCATGCGCGCCGTGGTCGCGGTGTAGATGGAACCGGTGCCCGAAGGGCTGACGAAGGCGTCGATGTACAGCACCACGGCGAGCCAGTTCAGGTTCACCGCCAGCGCGAGTTCCGCGAACGGCGACGTGAAATTCAGCGCATGCCAGCCGTCCGCGATGTCCCGCGGGTTGACGGCGCCGACGAAGGCGATCTGCAGCAGCACGTACAGGACCAGCGCGATGAGCACCGCGCCGATCACCGCGACGGGGATGCTGCGTGCCGGGTGGCGCGCCTCGCCAGCCAGGCTGACGGGGCTCTGGAACCCGTTGTAGCTGAACACGATGCCGCTGGTCGCGACCGCGGTGAACACGGCCGACCAGCCGTAGGGCGCGAAGCCGCCGGGCCGGTCCAGCGCCAGGTTGCCGACGTGGAAATCGCTGAGCATCAGGCCCGCGATGGTCAGCGACGGAATGGCGAACTTGAACAGGGTGATCGCCGTGTTGCTGCGCACGAACAGCTTCACTCCCCAGTAGTTGAGCAGGAAGTACACGATGACCAGCGCGCCGGCGGCGACGAGTCCCGAGCGGGTCAGCTCCGAGCCCGAATACATCGCCTGGGCCCAGGGGTAGGGCCAGGAGGCCATGTATTGCACCGAGGCGATCGCCTCGATGGGGATCACCGAGACGATGGAGATCCAGTTGGCCCAGGCGCTGATGAATCCCACCAGCGATCCATGGGAATAGCGCGCGTAGCGCACCATGCCCCCCGATTCGGGAAACAGGGCGCCGAGTTCCACGTAGGTCAGCGCGATCGCGAGGATGATGCCCGCGCCGATCACCCAGGAGAAGATCGCGGCCGGACCCGACAACTCGGCGGCGTGCCACGCCCCGAACAGCCAGCCCGATCCGATCATCGAGCCCAGTCCCGTCAGCATCAGGGCCCAGGGTCCGATGCTGCGCTTCATCCCGATTTCCGCTTGTTCCATGCTTGTCTCCGTGATCGTTGGTCGAGGGGATCGTGGTCTCCTCATTCGATCATCGGCGGGCGTCGTCCATGGGACGCGGGGAAATCACCCCTACGTGCCAAACCCCCCTTTGTTTCACGGGTCTTGCGGAAACAAAAAACCGCCCCTGGGGGCGGTTCGTCGCGGGCGAGGCCTTCAGGGGCGCGGATCGCGCGCCTTGTCCGGCTCGTACAGCGGACTCTTCAGGCTGGATACGTAGGCCGCGATGTCGTGCAGTTGCTGCGCGTCGAAGCGCGCCACCATGCCGGCCATGATCGGGTTGTCCCGGCCGTACAGCGGCGTCTGGTGCTTGGCCTGGTACTGCTGCATCGCGTGGAACAGGTACGACTCCGGCTGACCGGCGATGATCGGGTAGGTCGGGGCCACCGGCTTGTCCAGGCCCGCGCCGTGGCAGGCGATGCAACCGCCCTGGTTCACCAGGTCCTCGCCTTTCTTCAGGTCGGCGGCGTGCGCGGTGCCCAGCGCGGCCAGCGCGGCGGCCACGCCCAGCAGGGACATTCGAGCGAACAGTTGGTTCATCGGGGGTTCCTCAATGGGTGCCGCCAGCCTTGGGCTGGGAGTAGTAGGCCGCGATGTCGGCGATTTCCTGGTCGGTCAGCGAACTGGCGATCGCGCGCATGGTCTGGTTGCGACGCTGCCCGCTGCGGTATTCCTGCAGGGCCTGCGCGATGTAGCCGGCGCTCTGGCCGTTGAGCATCGGCACCTCGTAGACCTCGGGGAACGCTACGCGGTAGCCGGTGGAGTTGTGGCAACCCTCACACATGAACACGTCCTGCTTGCCGGCGGCCGCATTGCCCTGGATGGTCTGGGCTTGGGCACCGGCAGCAAGCAGGAGCGTGACGGCAAAGATCAGCTGTTTCATCGCGGGCTTGGCTCGGTTATGGTTGGACGAAGGCGGCAGCCCGGCGGCGGGCCGCAGGCGACCGAATCTCCCGGATTATAGGGAGCCGTCCCAGGGGGCGGCGGGTGGCAGGCCGCCGGCACGGCTGGATCGCATCGCATTTTGACGCCGCGCAGCCGGCCCGGGTTCCCGGGTGTCGCGGCAAAGCTGCAAGAATGCGTCATGCGCGCGGCCGGGCGGTTCCGGTGCCGGCGCGATTCTCGACGGAGTCCGAATGCATTCCCACCTCTACCTGCTGGCCATGGCGGCGCTGCAGGGCGTGACCGAGCTGTTTCCCATCTCCAGCCTGGGCCACAGCATTCTGGTGCCGGCGCTGGCGCACTGGCCCATCGACCGCGAGGCCGACTGGTTCCTGCCGTTCGTGGTCGTGCTGCACCTGGGCACGGCCGTGGCGCTGCTGCTGTATTTCCATCGCGACTGGACGCGCCTGATCGGCGGCTGGCTGCGCGCGCGCGGCGGCACCGGCAACGAACAGGCGCGCACGCTGTGGCTGCTGGTCGTGGGCACGATCCCGGCCGGCATCCTCGGCCTGTTGCTGGCGCACCGCATCCGCGACCTGTTCGGAGGCTTCGCCTTCGCCGCCGTCGCGCTGATGCTCAACGGCGTGCTGCTCATCGTCGGCGACCGCCTGAAGAACCGCAACGCCAGCGGCAGCCTGGCCGGCCTGGGCTTCGGGCGCGCGCTGTTCATCGGCGCCGCGCAGGCGCTGGCCCTGATTCCCGGCTTCTCGCGCTCCGGGGCGACCCTGGTGGCCGGTCTGGGCGCGGGCCTGGAGTACGAGGCCGCCGCGCGCATGTCCTTCCTGCTGGCCACGCCGATCATCGCCGCCGCCGGAGTGCTGGAGGTCCCCAAGCTGCTGCACGCCGCGATGCCTCCCGGCATGCTCGGCGTGGTGCTGATCGCCGGCGTGTTGTCGGGCGTGTGCGCCTGGCTGTCGACCTGGTTCCTGATGCGCTGGTTCCGCGGGCATGAGATCCGCGCCCTGCGGCCCTTCGGCGTGTATTGCCTGCTGTTCGGCGCGCTGGCGCTGCTGCTGGGGCGCTGAGGCGCCGGCTCAGTCCTGGCGCAGCAGCGCGCGCAGCAAGGGGAGCTGGCGCCGGCTGACCGGCAGGAACTCGGGCACTGCGCGCAGGCGAAGCAGCCAGTCGGCGCCCTCGGCGACTTCGAAGCCGTCGGCGCGCTCCAGGCTGGCGATGGCCTGAACGGCCACCAGCACGCTGCGGTGCGCGCGCACGAAGCGTGCGCCGTGGCGCTGCTCGAGTTCGCCCAGCGCAACGTCGGCCAGGTAGCTGCGCGAGGCGGTGCGCACGACGGTGTATTTGTCCTGGGCGCGGAAATACAGTACTTCCGCCAGGGGCACTCGCAGCAAGGCGCCGCGCTCGACGATGGCCAGGCCGGTATCCGGCGCGGCGTCGACGGGCGTCGGCGCGGCTCGGCGTTGCGTCACGCGCGACAGCGCCTGCCGCAGGCGCTCGAGCCCGACGGGCTTGGTCAGGTAGTCGTAGGCGCCGTGCTCGAAGGCGCTCAACGCGTGCTCGTCGTGCGCCGTGACGAACACCACCGCGGGTGCGCCGCACCGGGTTTCGAGCTCCGCGGCGAGATGCAGGCCGCTGTCGCCCGGCATCTGGATGTCCAGCAGCACCACGTCGTAGCGCCGGCCCGCCATCAGGGCGCGCGCTCCGGCGGCATCGGGCGCCTCGTCGACGCGCGCGACCGCCGGCTGCTCCAGGCGCGCCAGCAGGCGTCGCAGCCGCGCGCGCGCGAGGGCCTCGTCGTCGACCAGCAGAACGTTCATGGCGTGTGGGTGCCCAGGGGCAGGCGCAGGCGTACGCGCCAGCGTTCGGCGCCCTGCTCGCTGGCGCGCAGCGGCCCGTGGCGGATCTCCGCCTCGAGGTCGTACAGCAGGCGCAGCCGCTGGCCGATGTTGGCCAGCGCCACGCCGGTGCCGCTGTGGCGCGCCGCGGGCGCGCGCGGCGTGTAATCGTTGCGCACGTCGATCTCCAGATGGGCGCCCCGGCGCCGAATGGCCACGTCGATGCCGCAGGGGCGCGAACTCGACTCCACGCCGTGACGCACCGCATTCTCCAGCAACGGCTGCAGGGTCAGCGTGGGCATGCGCAAGTCCAGGCAGGCGTCGTCGACGTCCCAGGCCAGGCGCATGCGCGGACCGAATCGCACATCCTCGATGTCCAGGTAGCGTCGCGCCAGCTCGATCTCCTCGCGCACGCTGCTGAGCTGGCCGCCCCGCCCGACGCTGGCTCGGAACAGCGCGGCCAGGTCGTCCAGCACCTGTTCGGCGCGCTCGGGTTGTTCGTGCACCAGGGCGGACGCCGCGTTGAGCGCGTTGTACAGGAAGTGCGGGCGGATGCGGGCCTGCAGTTCGTCCAGGCGCGCCCGCATGTGCGCGGGGTCGAGCGCCTGCGCGCGCAGCCGCTGGTGCTGCACCAGCGCCGCGGCGAGCAGGGCGCCCAGCGCCGCGCCGCGCCAGTCGGGCAGGGTACTCGGGTGCGGCAAACCGCCCAGCGCCCATGCCAGCGCCGCCTCCACCAGCCACGGAGCGGCGGCTCCCCAGCTGACGGCGACCACCGCCTGGAGCCGCGCGTCGCGCCACAGGCGCGCGCCGCCGCACAGCAGCAGCAGCCACAGCGCGACGGCCGGCTGGGCGACCGCGAGTTCATGCAGCAGGGGGGGCGACCAGGCGGTCGGCGAGGCGCCGGCCGCGAGGCCCACCGCCAGCGCGCTCAGGTTGGCCAACGCGAAGGCGCGCAGTGCCGCGCCCGCGCTGCACAGGTCCGCCGCGGCGCGCGCGTCGCCCCGGGAAGGGGTCAATACAATGCCAGCTTGATCCATGCGTTGGCGGCGCGGCATGTCGTGCCGGCCGTGCCTTCCCGATAGTTCGATTCCCGTGATCCCATGAGTTCCTCCCTCGACCGCAAGAGCCAGGCCTGGTCGGCGCTATTTTCCGAACCGGTCGACGCCGTGGTGCAACGCTACACGGCCTCGGTCGGTTTTGACAAGCGCCTGGCCCCCTTCGACATCCAGGCCTCGCTGGCGCATGCGCGCATGCTCGCCTCGCGCGGCATCATCGGCGCGCAGGATCTGGCCGACATCGAACGCGGCATGGCGCAGGTACGCGAGGAAATCGAGCAGGGGCGCTTCGAGTGGAAGCTGGAGCTGGAGGACGTGCACCTGAACGTCGAGGCGCGCCTGACCCAGCTCGTGGGCGACGCCGGCAAGCGCCTGCATACCGGGCGCAGCCGCAACGATCAGGTCGCCACCGACATCCGCCTGTGGCTGCGCGACGCCGTCGACCGCATCCAGGTCGCGCTTCGCGCGCTGCGCCTGGCGCTGGTGGACCTGGCCGAGCGCCATGCCGACACCATCATGCCCGGGTTCACGCACCTGCAGGTGGCGCAGCCGGTGAGCTTCGGCCACCACCTGCTGGCCTACGTGGAGATGTTCGGCCGCGACGCCGAGCGCCTGGCCGATGCGCGCCGGCGCATCAACCGCCTGCCGCTGGGCGCCGCCGCGCTGGCCGGCACCAGCTACCCGCTGGACCGCGAGATGGTGGCGCGCGAACTGGGCTTCGAGGCCATCGGCCGCAATTCCCTGGACGCGGTCAGCGACCGCGATTTCGCCATCGAGTTCTGCGCTGCCGCCAGCCTGATCATGGTGCACGTGTCGCGCCTGAGCGAGGAACTGGTGTTGTGGATGAGCCAGGCCTTCGGGTTCATCCGGCTGCCCGACCGCTACTGCACCGGATCGAGCATCATGCCCCAGAAGAAGAACCCGGACGTGCCGGAACTGGCGCGGGGCAAGTCGGGGCGGGTGATCGGGCATCTGAGCGCGCTGCTGGTGCTGATGAAGGGGCAGCCCCTGGCCTACAACAAGGACAACCAGGAGGACAAGGAACCCCTGTTCGACACCGCGGACACGCTGCTCGACACCCTGAGCCTGTTCGCCGACATGATGGCCGGACTGGAGGTGGACGCGCAGGCCATGCGGCGCAGCGCGCTCAAGGGCCACGCCACGGCCACCGACCTGGCCGATTACCTGGTGAAAAAAGGCCTGCCATTCCGCGACGCGCACGAGGCGGTGGCGCTGGCCGTGCGCGAATGCGCGGCCAGCGGGCGCGACCTCGGCGAGTTGTCGCTGGCCGAGTTGCAGCGCCTGCATCCGGCGGTGCAGGCCGACGTCGCCGAGGTGCTGCGCCTGGAGGGCTCGGTGGCCTCGCGCGACCTGCCCGGGGGCACCGCGCCGCGCCAGGTGCGCGAGCAGGTGGCTCGACTGCGCGCCGAACTCGGCTGAGCCGGGCGCGCGCCGCCGCCGTCGCTCAGGTGCGCGGCAGCGTGACTCCGCGCTGGCCCTGGTACTTGCCGCCGCGGTCCAGGTAGCTGGTCTCGCAGACCTCGTCGCTCTCGAAGAACAGCACCTGGGCGCAGCCCTCGCCGGCGTAGATCTTGGCCGGCAGCGGGGTGGTGTTGCTGAATTCGAGGGTCACGTAGCCTTCCCACTCGGGTTCGAAGGGCGTGACGTTGACGATGATGCCGCAGCGCGCATAGGTGCTCTTGCCCAGGCAGATCGTCAGCACGTTGCGCGGAATGCGGAAGTACTCGACGGTGCGCGCCAGCGCGAAACTGTTGGGCGGAATGATGCACACGTCCGACTGGATGTCGACGAAACTGCGGGGATCGAAGTTTTTCGGGTCGACCACCGTGCTGTGCACGTTGGTGAAGACCTTGAACTCGTTCGCGCAGCGGATGTCGTAGCCGTAGCTGCTGGTGCCGTAGCTGACGATGCGGTGCCCGTCGGGAGCCTGGCGGACCTGCCCCGGCTCGAAGGGCTCGATCATGCCGTGCTCCTGCGCCATGCGCCGGATCCAGCGGTCGGATTTGATGCTCATGGTGTTCGGTCGGTAGGGTGACGGGGGCTCATTGTGCCTGCATGAGCAAGGGCCCGATGCGCGCGAGGACCTGTTCCGGCGTCAGATCCACCAGCAACTGCTTGCGTCGGGACTTGTCGCCGCGCAGCAGGCGCACGCGGCTGGTGGCGCACTGCAGGCGCGCGGCCAGCCATTCGCGCAGCGCTTCGTTGGCGCGGCCCTCCAGCGCCGGAGCGGCCACGCGCACGCGCAGGGTGCCGTCGTGCAAGCCGGCAAGCTCGCTGCGCCTGGCGCCGGGCTGCGCGCTGACCAGCACGACGCAACCGTCGCGATGCGCCAGCAGCCAGGGCGGGAGCGGCGTGCCTGTCATGCACAAAAAAGCCTGGGCCTCTCGGCCCAGGCTCGGTCACGCACGATCAGCTCGTCTCAGGGACGGTCGCCGGTCGGGAACGGCCACGCGGCGGCCGGGCTCAGCGCGGTCTTCGCGGCGGGCGCGGCTTCCTTGGGCGCGGGGGCAGGCTTCTTGGCGGGCGCGGGCTTCTTCGCCGCGGCCTTCTTCGCCGGAGCCTTCTTCGCCGCGGCCTTCTTCGCCGGGGCCTTCTTGGCGACGGCCTTCTTCGCCGGGGCGGCCTTCTTGGCGACGGCCTTCTTCGCCGGCGCGGCCTTCTTGGCGACGACCTTCTTCGCCGGAGCCTTCTTGGCGGCGGCCTTCTTCGCCGGCGCGGCCTTCTTGGCGACGACCTTCTTCGCCGGGGCCTTCTTCGCGGCGGCCTTCTTCGCCGGCGCGGCCTTCTTGGCGACGACCTTCTTCGCCGGGGCGGCCTTCTTGGCGACGGCCTTCTTCGCCGGCGCGGCCTTCTTCGCCACAGCCTTCTTCGCCGGGGCCTTCTTCGCGGCGGCCTTCTTGGCGGCCGGTTTCTTGGTTGCAGTTGCCATGTTGATTCTCCTAGTTCACGTGTTTTAGAGGTCCAACCTCATCGGTCGCATCCAAAGCTCCTCATGGCCCCGCCTCCCGGCGGTCTCCGATACGGGTCATTTGCAAATGCGCCAATGGGCAAAACCCCGACCGCACCAGCGCTGGCACGGACAGGGCCATCCGCGGCGGGCCATGCGGCCGGCACCGTGAATGTGGGGTGGTCGCGGGTCGCGCGGGCGACGGGGGCCTGCGCGCGAACGGCGACTCGCGGCTGCGTCGCGCCGGCGGTACCGCGGCCGGCAGGCGTTCGCGCGGGGGCGCGGCCATGCTGGGCGGGTACTGCGAGGCGGGACGAGCGGCGAAACTTCAACGAGGTGATCCTGAAAAACAAACGAGGGCCGGCAACCACACGGCCACGGCGGCAGCGCAGGCTGGGATGGGCGACTGGCGCATCATTCCCAGGACAGGGCTCCGCCCGATTGGTACTCGATGACCCGGGTTTCGAAGAAATTCCGTTCCTTCTTCAGGTCGATCATTTCACTCATCCACGGGAAGGGGTTCTCCTCGTTCGGGAACATCGGATCGAGACCGATCTGCTGTGCCCGCCGGTTGGCGATGAAACGCAAGTACCCCTTGAACATCGAGGCGTTCAGTCCCAGCACGCCGCGAGGCATCGTGTCCTCGGCGTAGGCGTACTCGAGCTGCACCGCGCGCTGGAACAGCGCGGTGATTTCCTCCTTGAACTCGCGAGTCCACAGATGCGGATTCTCGAGCTTGATCTGGTTCACCAGGTCGATGCCGAAATTGCAGTGCATCGACTCGTCGCGCAGGATGTACTGGTACTGCTCGGCAGCACCGGTCATCTTGTTCTGCCGTCCCATGGCCAGGATCTGGGTGAAGCCCACGTAGAAGAACAGGCCTTCCATCAGGCAGGCGAACACGATGATCGAGCGCAGCAACTCCTGATCGTTGCGCTCGGTGCCGCCGAAGGCCGAGGTGCGGAAGGACGGATTGGTCAGGATGTCGATGAACGGGATGAGGAACTCATCCTTGTCGCGGATCGACTTGACCTCGTGGTAGGCGTTGAAGATCTCGCCTTCGTCCAGGCCGAGGGATTCGACGATGTACTGGTAGGCGTGGGTGTGGATGGCTTCCTCGAAGGCCTGGCGCAGCAGGAACTGGCGGCATTCGGGGTTCGTGATGTGGCGATACGTGCCCAGCACGATGTTGTTCGCCGCCAGCGAATCGGCGGTGACGAAAAAGCCCAGGTTGCGCTTGACGATGCGGCGCTCGTCGTCGCTCAGCGCGTGCGGATCCTTCCACAACGCGATGTCGCGCGACATGTTGACTTCCTGCGGCATCCAGTGATTGGCGCAGGAGGACAGGTACTTGTCCCAAGCCCACTTGTACTTGAAGGGCACGAGCTGGTTGACGTCGGCGCGGCAGTTGATGATGCGCTTGTCCTCGGCGCGCACCCGCGCCTCGGATGCCGCGCGCTGGCTGTAGGACTCATCGGGCTGCGACGCCAGCGAAGTGGGCGACGCGGAGGACATCGTGGACGCGGCTGCCGCGGTCCGCGCGGATGACGAAACCGTCGGCGAAACCGAGGGCGAAACGTCCGGCATGCGGCCGGCTGCAGGTCCGCTGGTGTTTGCGGTGTTGTCGTCCCAATGGAGCATGTCTTTCCCTTCGTTCAATTATCAGGTGTTCATGACAAAGCATCAACACGATAGGGTCTCATGCAATCCAAACACATCGATTGCACACATTACTTTGATGCCAAAATCCAACGAAGGATCACTGGCAGGCCTCGCAGGTCGGATCGTCGATGGCGCAGAACTTGATGTCGCTGCCGGCGCTCGGCGGCAACACGGCCTCGGCATGCGCGGCTTGCGCCGGCGCGGTCTCGACCTGCGGCACCGCGTTGAGGCGTCCCCCGCGCACCGTGGACTTCTCGACATGCGTGGCGCTGGTGGTGCGCAGGTAGTACGTGGTCTTCAGGCCGCGCAGCCATGCCAGCTTGTAGGTCTCGTCGAGCTTCTTGCCCGACGCGCCGGCCATGTAGATGTTCAGCGACTGCGCCTGGTCGATCCACTTGCTGCGCCGCGCCGCGGCTTCGATGATCCACGCGGTGTCGATCTCGAAGGCCGTCGCGTACAGCTCCTTCAGGTCGGCGGGGATGCGGTCGATGGGCTGCACGCTGCCGTCGAAGTACTTCAGGTCGGCCACCATGACCTGGTCCCACAGCCCGCGCGCCTTCAGGTCGCGCACCAGGTACTGGTTGATCACCGTGAATTCGCCCGACAGGTTGGACTTCACGTACAGGTTCTGGAAGGTCGGCTCGATGCAGGCGTCGACGCCGATGATGTTGGAGATGGTCGCCGTCGGCGCGATGGCCACGCAATTGGAATTGCGCATGCCATGCTCGCGCACGCGCTGACGCAGCGCGTCCCAGTCCAGGCTGGCGGAATCGTCCACCTCCACGTAGCCGCCGCGTTGCTCGGCCAGCAGCTTGAGCGTGTCGTGGGGCAGGATGCCGCGGTCCCACAGCGAGCCGGTGTAGCTGCTGTAGCGCCCGCGTTCGGCGGCCAGTTCCGTGGAGGCCCAGTAGGCCTGATAGCACACCGCTTCCATCGAGCGGTCCGCGAACTCCACGGCCTGTTGCGATCCGTAGGGGATGCGCGCCAGGTGCAGGCAGTCCTGGAAGCCCATGATGCCCAGGCCCACCGGGCGATGGCGCAGGTTGGAGTTGCGGGCCTTGCCCACCGCGTAGTAATTGATGTCGATCACGTTGTCGAGCATGCGCATCGCCGTGGAGACGGTGCGCTTGAGCTTGGCGTGGTCGAGACCCCACTGGCCCTGCGCGTCCTGGTGCAGGTGCGCCACCAGGTTGACCGAGCCCAGGTTGCACACCGCGATCTCGCTGCCGCTGGTGTTCAGGGTGATCTCGGTGCACAGGTTGCTCGAATGCACCACGCCGGCGTGCTGCTGCGGGCTGCGCACGTTGCAGGCGTCCTTGAAGGTGATCCAGGGATGCCCGGTCTCGAACAGCATGGTGAGCATCTTGCGCCACAGCTGCGAGGCCGGGATGGTCTTGTGCAGCTTGAGCTCGCCGCTGGCGGCGCGCTGCTCGTAGCGCAGGTAGGCCTGCTCGAAGTCCTGGCCGAAGCGGTCGTGCAGGTCGGGCACGTCCGAGGGCGAGAACAGGGTCCAGTTGCCGCCTTCCATGACCCGCTTCATGAACAGGTCGGGGATCCAGTTGGCGGTGTTCATGTCGTGGGTGCGCCGACGGTCGTCGCCGGTGTTCTTGCGCAGCTCCAGGAATTCCTCGATGTCCAGGTGCCAGGCTTCCAGGTACGCGCACACCGCGCCCTTGCGCTTGCCGCCCTGGTTGACCGCCACCGCGGTGTCGTTGACCACCTTCAGGAACGGCACCACGCCCTGCGACTTGCCGTTGGTGCCCTTGATGTGGCTGCCCAGGGCGCGCACGCGGGTCCAGTCGTTGCCCAGGCCGCCGGCGAACTTGGACAGCAGCGCGTTTTCCTTGATCGCCTCGTAGATGCCGTCCAGATCGTCGGCCACCGTGGTCAGGTAGCAGCTCGAAAGCTGCGAGCGCCGGGTGCCTGAGTTGAACAGCGTGGGCGTGCTGGCCATGAAATCGAAGCGCGACAGCACTTCGTAGAACTCGATGGCGCGCGCCTCGCGGTCGATTTCGTTCAGCGACAGGCCCATGGCCACGCGCATGAAGAACGCCTGCGGCAGTTCGATGCGTCGGCCGTCCTTGTTGTGACGGGTGTCGGCGCGGTTGGTCAGGAAATAGCGGTCGTACAGGGTCTGCAGGCCCAGATAGTCGAATTCCAGGTCGCGCTCGGGCTTCAGGGCCGCACCCAGGCGGGCCAGGTCGAACTGGCCCAGGCGCTCGTCGAGCAGTTCCAGCTCGATGCCCTCGCGCACGAAGAGGGGGAAATACTCGGCGTAGCGCTGACCCATCTGCGCCTGGGTCACCTCCTCGCCCAGCACGTCCCTGCGGATGGTGTGCAGCAGCAGGCGAGCGGTGGCCGTGGCGTAGCCGGGGTCGCTTTCGATGAGCGTGCGCGCGGCCAGGATCGCGGCCTTGTACACCTCGTCCATCGGCACGCCGTCGTACAGGTTGCGCTGGGTCTCGGACAGGATGGGGTCGGGGCGCACGTCGGCACCGAGATCGGCGCAGGCCGAGCGGATCAGGTCCTGCAGCGCCGCCAGGTCCAGCGGACGGCGCACGCCGCCGTCGGTGACCTGCAACTCCTGTTGCTGCGGGGCAGACTCCTCGCGGTTGCGCGCCCGCTCCTGCGCGCGACGCTCGCGGTACAGCACGTAGGCCCGCGCCACTTCGTGGTGGCCGGCGCGCATCAGCGCCAGCTCGGCATGGTCCTGGATGTCCTCGATGTGGAAGGTGCCGCCGCCGGGCCGGCTGCGCATCAGCGCGCGCAGCACCGACTGGGTCAGCTCCTCGACCTGTTCGCGCATGCTGGCGGAGGCCGCGCTCGAGCCGCCCTGCACGGCGAGAAAGGCCTTGGTCAGCGCGATCTGGATCTTCGCCGGTTCGAAACCGACGACCGCGCCGTTGCGCCGGATGATCTTGTAGTCGCTGTAGGCCTGGCCCGCGGCGTCCTCGGCGGGAGTGCGCGGCGCGGGCATGGCGGCCTGGGTCTTGGGAATGTCGGTGCTCAGATTCACGCAGGGTCTCCTGAAAAACGGGCCGCGCAGCCTCGGGTTCCACGGCGCGCGGCACGGATGCGGTGCCCGCCGCGGACGCTCACGCGCGTGCGTCCGGGGGGATGGGCGGTGTCGGCCGCGGCCTCTTCGAGGCGCCGCGCCGATGTGGCTGGGATCGGGTGCTCGCGGCACATGCCCGTGGTGCCGAAAGCGATCGTGTGGGCACTATATCTAGCGTTGGACCCCGGCGCAATACCCTATAGCTAGCGCCAGGCTCCCGCACAGGCTGGGCACCGGCTATGCACAGGCTTTTCCACAGGCCGACCTGCGATTGCGCACCGCGCCGCGGCTCCCGCGCCTGACTTGATGCATCCCTGGGCGCCGGTCGGGCGCTGTTGCGCGCGGGGAACGCCGGCGAGCGCGGGTTCAGGCGAAGGGCGGAAGCGCCGCGTCGGGCAGGGCGCTGGCGCGGCGCACGAAGTCCCAGTCGAAATGCGGCCCCGGGTCGGTCTTGCGTCCGGGTGCGATGTCGCTGTGCCCGGCGATCGCACGTACGGGGTAGGCCTCGAGCAGCGCGCCCAGCAGCGCGCCCAGGCTCTCGTACTGGGGCGCCGCATAGGCCAGCGCGTCGCAGCCCTCGAGTTCGATGCCCACGCTGAAGTCGTTGCAGCGCTCGCGCCCCCACAGGCTCGAGACCCCGGCGTGCCAGGCGCGCTGCTCGCAGGAGACGTACTGGGTCAGTTCGCCGTCACGGCGAATGAGGAAGTGGGAGGACACCCGCAGGCCGCGCAGCGCCTCGAAGTCCGCATGCGCGCCGGGATCGAGCCGGCCCATGAACAGGGCGTCGACGTGCTCCGTGCCGAACGCGCCCTCGGGCAACGAGATGCCGTGCAGCACGATGAGTTCGACCGCCGAGCCGGCCGGCCGGGGGTCGAAGTGCGGCGAGTCGCGGCGCAGGGCATGGCGGTACCAGCCGGCCTCGAACAGCGCGGCGGCGCTCGCGCGGGGCGGATCAGTTCGCATCGAGCCGCAGGCGCCGCAGGCGCCATTGCAACTGCCGCGGCGGCAGGCCCAGCTTGCGCGCCGCGACCTCCAGGTCGCTGCCGCTGTCCAGCAGCGCCTGGCGCAGCGTGTCGCGTTCGATGTCGTCCAGGCAGCCCGCCAGGCGCTCGATCTCCCGATCGTCGTCCGCCGGCGACGCAGCGGCCTCGACACGCGGTGTCTGCGCGGGCGCGGAAGCGATCGCCGCCTCGCGCTCCTGGCCGTGCGGCGCGGGAGGCTGCGGCGGTCGGGCCGGCGGCGCCGGGCGGTCGCCGTCGGGTTCCAGGTCCGCCGCGCCGATCAGGTCGCTGGCGGCCATGGCCGCAGCCCGGTGCAGCAGGTTCTCCAGTTCGCGCACGTTGCCGGCGAAGCCGAAGTCGCGCAGGCGCTCCAGCGCGGCCGCGTCCAGGCGCAATCCCGGTCGCTCGTGCTCGTGGCGGATGCGCGCCAGCAGCGCCTCCACCAGCAAGGGCAGGTCGTCCAGGCGTTCGCGCAGCGGCGGCATGGTCACCGCGATCACGTTGAGCCGGTAATACAGATCCTGGCGAAAGCTGCCGTCGGACACGCAGCGCTGGAGATCGCGATGCGTGGCGCTGACCAGACGCACGTCCACCGGCATCTCGGTGGTCTCCCCGATGGCCCGGATCTTGCGCTCCTGCACCGCGCGCAGCAGCTTGGCCTGCATCGACAACGGAAGTTCGCCGATCTCGTCGAGGAACAGGGTGCCGCCCGCGGCCGCCGCGAAGAAGCCGTCGTGCGCGCTGGTGGCGCCGGTGAACGCACCCTTGCGGTAGCCGAAGAACTCAGCTTCCAGCAGGTGTTCGGGGATCGCGCTGCAATTGACGGCGACGAAGGGGCCGGCGGCGCGGCTGCTCAGCTCGTGCAGCGCGCGCGCGGCCAGTTCCTTGCCGGTTCCGGACTCTCCCTGGATCAACACCGGCGCCATGCCCCGCGCGCAACGCCGCAGTGTCTGCTTGACCGCCGCCATCGGCGCGGATTCGCCCACCATCGCCTGCAGCGCTGCCGTGGTGGGCAGCGGCGCCGGGCTGTCCCGATGACCCAGCGCGGAACGCACCACCTGGCGCAGTTGCGACAGTTCCACCGGCTTGGTCAGGTAGTCGAAGGCGCCCATCTTCAGGGCCTGCACGGCGCTGGCCGCGCTGCCGTAGGCGGTGGCCACGATGATGCGCTCGGCGCGCCGCTGGGTCTGCGCCCAGGCCAGGATGTCCGTGCCCTCGCCGTCGGGCAGGCGCATGTCCACGATCGCCACCTCGTATTCGCGGCGCGTCATGCATTCCAGGGCCTGCGCGACGCTGCCTGCCTCGTCGGCCTGCCAGCCCTCGCGCAGCAGCGTGAGCACGTACAGCTCGCGCAGGTCGGGCTCGTCGTCCACGACGAGCATGCGGATCGGGGAGGCGGTGTCGGACATCGTGAGGATTCGGCGACGGACTGGCTCAGGCTCCGGGGGCGGGGGTCGTCACGCCGATGACGAATTCGCCCCGCGTGCCGCCCTCGTGCACCACGCGGTAGAACAGCCGGGTACCGTAGCGCGAGCAGAGCTCCTGACAAATATAGAGCCCCAGGCCCGTGCCGCGGCTGTCCGTGGTGAAAAAGGGTTCGAAGATCTGGGTGCGCAGCGTGGGGGCCACCACCGGCCCGTCGTTGGCCACCGCCAGTTCGCGCAGCCGCGGCCCGCCGCGCAGCGCGATGCGGATCGAACCCGGGGCCCCGCTGGCGAAGCGCTGGGCGTTGTTGAGCAGATTGACGATCACCCGACGCAACTGCTGAGGGTCGAATTCGAGCGTGGCCTGGGGGTCCTGCGCATCCACCACGATGCGCCCCGGCGTGTCGGCATCGAACTCCGCCACCAGTTCGCGCAACATGCGCATGGGCTGCAGCAGCACGGGCGAGCGCGCGCCCGAGCGTCCCAGGTCGAGCACGTCCTCGACGATGCGATTGAGGCGGTCGACGTTCTGCGAGATCAGTTCGGACATGCGCATGCGCTGGGTCTCGCTCAGCCCATGCTCGGCGGCCAGTTCGTTGGCGTGGGCGATGGCACCCAGCGGATTGCGGATCTCGTGCGCCAGCGCCGCCACCAGGCGTCCCAGCGCGGCCAGCTTGTCCTGCTGGATCTGGTTGCCGATGTCGCGCATGTCCTGCACGAACACGACGTAGGCCGGCCCGCCCGGCAGGTGGCGCAGAGGTTGCACGCGTGCGCGCAGGCGCACTCCGTCGACGCTCTCGAACTGCAGGGGCGCGAGCGCGCGGCCGCTTCCGGCGATCTCGCGCAGGCGCTCGCCCAGCGCCGCCAGCGCCGGATCGGCGAAGTCCCAGGCGCCGGGCGCCAGTTCCTCCGGCGTGCCCGGCATGCCCAGCAGGTTCGCCGCGGCCGGGTTGGCGGCCTCCACCCGCATGCGGGCGTCGACCACCAGCACGCCGTCCGGGTGTTCCAGCAGCACGTGGCGGTTGATGGCCAGTTGGCGCCCGGCGCGGATCTCGCTGCTGCGCGCTCGCTGCTCCTGGCGCACCAGGCGGCGGGAGAGCTGCCATGCCAGCGTGCCCATGGCGAAATACGCGGCGCCGACGAATCCGGCCGCGAACAGCTGCAGTTCGCCCCCGGTGTGCCATCCCTGCAGACCCGCCAGCGCCTGGCCCAGCAGCAGCAGGCTGACCGCGGCCGCGGTGGCCAGCGTGAATCGCAACGTGCCCCACACCCCGGCGGCCAGCACCGGCAGCGTGTAGCTCAGCACCAGCTCGTGCGCGGTGGGCCCGGCCAGCCACTGGAGCAGTGTGTAGGCCAGCAGGTCGAACAGCACGGCCGACATCACCTGCCAGGCGAAACCCCGCGTGGTCAGCAGGCTGAGCAGCCATTGGACCAGCACGCCGAGCACGTACAGCGCGGCCACCGCCATGCCGATGCTTCCGCGGTGCTCGCCCATCACGTTCAGGATGAACCAGCCGAGCAGGATGCTGCCCATGAGCAGGCGCGCCGCCCCCAGCACGCGGAACGAGCGCACACGCTCGCGCGACGGCGTGCTGCCGGCGATCAGACGCGAGGCGAGAGAGTCGGGCGCGAGGCTCTGGCGGCGCTCGAAGGCGAAGCCGCTGTCCGGGCCGGCCGCCTGTTCAGCCCTGCCGGGCATGTTCGGCGCAGCAGTAGGGGCGCTGCTGCGCGTCCCACACGCAGCGGCTCGCCGGCACGTTGACCCCGCAACGCGTGCAGGCGTGCATCGGCTCCGGCGCGCTCAGGCGTTGCGTTTTGGCTCGTTCCTGCACGGATTGCTGCGAAGCACGGTTCTTCTTGTGCAACATCAGCACCACGATCACCACGACGAACAGCAGGAGATATTTCATGGCGCCCACTCAGCGATGCAGGATGACCTGGAGCACGAAACGCGAGCCCACGTAGCTCAGCAGCAGCAGCGCCGATCCGGAGAACAGCCAGCGCAGCGCACTGCGCCCGCGCCAGCCCAGCACCCTGCGCCCGGTCAGCAGCACGGCGAACAGCAGCCAGGACGCCACCCCGAACACCGTCTGGTGGTTCAACTCGAAGGGCTTGCCGAACAGGCGCGTGCTGAACAGCGCGGCGAAGACCAGCGCGGCGGTGAGCAGCACGAAACCCAGTGCGGCCAGGCGGTAGGTGAGCTTTTCCAGGGTCAGCAGCGGCAGCGCCGGGCCCAGGCCCGCCAGCCCCGGCCGCCGCTGATGCAGCGCGCGCTCGGCCGACCACAGCATCGCGCCGTGCAGCACCGCGGCGCCGAACAGCCCGTAGGCGGCGATACCCATGGCCCAGTGCAGGGAAAAGGCGATTCCGGCGCCCGGCGGGGCCAGCCGATAGGGCGGGAAGAACCAGGTCAGCATCAGCGAGATGGCCGCCAGCAGGCAGATCCACGAGCGCAGCCCCTGCAGCGGGTAGTACAGGCTTTCCACCCAGTACACGGCGGCGACCAGCCAGAAGGTCAGCGACAGCGCGGGGGCGAAGCCGAAATCGGGTTCGTGCATGCCCTCGAGCACCAGCGCGAAGGTACCGGCGTGAGCCACCCAGGCCAGCAGCATGGCCAGGGACGACAAATCGCGCCCGGGCAGGGGGCGGGACGCGCGTTGCACGGGCAGCACCCGCGGACGGCCCAGGAACGCCGCCAACAGGTACAGTGCGAAGGCCAGGCCGTTGACTAAAATCCACATGTTTGAAGTTTACCCGAGCACTCCCGGGAGCAAGCCGGGTTGGCTCCGGCTCCGGCTTCGCGGCCCCGCAGGGCGCCGCATGGCAACCACAGGGCCCCCCTTCTCATGCTGAACAACCTTACCCAACGCCTGTCCCAGGTCGTGAAGACCGTCCGGGGCCAGGCCCGCATCACCGAATCCAACGTCGCCGACATGTTGCGCGAGGTGCGCCTGGCGCTGCTCGAGGCGGACGTGGCCTTGCCCGTCGTGCGCGAGTTCACGCAGCACGTGAAGGAGCGCGCGCTGGGCCAGGAGGTCGTGGGCTCGCTCAGCCCGGGCCAGGCGCTGGTGGGTGTGGTGCACAAGGAACTGGCCGCGTTGATGGGCAGTGGCAACGCGGCGCTGAACCTGGCGGTGCAGCCGCCGGCGGTGGTGCTGATGGCGGGCCTGCAGGGTGCGGGCAAGACCACCACCACGGCCAAGCTGGCCAAGTGGCTGGTCGAGCGCCAGCGCAAGAAGGTGCTGACGGTTTCGGCCGACGTGTACCGGCCGGCGGCCATCGAGCAGTTGCGCAGCGTCACCGCCCAGGCGGGGGCCGAGTTCCTCGAGTCCTCGCCCCAGGAAAAGCCCCTGGACATCGCCACGCGGGCGCTGGCCTATGCGCGCGCCCACCACATGGACGTGCTGCTGGTCGATACCGCCGGCCGTCTGGCGGTGGACGAGCAGATGATGCGCGAGATCCGGGAACTGCACCAGGCGCTGGATCCGGTGGAAACCCTGTTCGTGGTCGATGCGATGCAGGGCCAGGACGCGTTGACCACCGCGCGCGCGTTCCACGACGCCTTGCCGCTGACCGGCGTGGTGCTGACCAAGCTCGACGGCGACGCGCGCGGCGGCGCGGCCTTGTCGGTGCACCACGTCACCGGCGCGCCGATCAAGTTCGCCGGCGTGTCGGAGAAGATCGACGGGCTGGAAGCCTTCGACCCCCAGCGCATGGCCGACCGCATCCTCGGCATGGGCGACGTGCTGGCGCTGGTGGAGCAGGCGCAGCGCCACGTCGACGTGCAGGCGGCCGAGAAGCTGGCGAAGAAGGTCAAGTCGGGCGAACAGTTCGATCTCGACGACTTTCTGATGCAACTGCAGCAGATGAACAAGATGGGCGGACTGCAGGGCATGCTCGACAAGCTGCCGGCCGAGATGCAGGCGCGCGCGGGCCAGGCCGACATGGACAAGGCCGCGCGCGACGTCCGGCGCATGCAGGGCATCATCTGCTCCATGACCGCGCTGGAACGGCGCAAGCCCGACCTGATCAAGGCCTCGCGCAAGCGGCGCATCGCCACCGGTGCCGGGGTGGCCGTGCAGGAAGTCAACCGCCTGCTCGGTCAGTACGAACAGATGCGCGACATGATGAAAAAGATGAAGGGCGCGAAGATGTTCAAGATGATGCAGCGCATGGGCGGCGCCGGCGGGCTGATGCGCCGCTGAGCCGGCGCGCGTCGCGGGCTCCGAGGCCCCGGGGATCAGCGGGCGGGGTGCGCCGAGTGGGCCGGCAGGGTCTGCGCCAGCAGCGGCTCGCGCACCTGCCATTGCCGGCTGGCCGCGAGCACGGCGTCCGGATAGGCGGCGCGTCCGCGCGAACCGTTGTAGCGCCCCAGCGCGTAGAACAGGTTGCCGTGTTCCTCGTCCAGGTAATGGCGCAGGATCACGCAACCGTAGCGCAGGTTCACCCGCATGCGAAACAGCGCCATCTTGTCACTGTCGCCGATCTGGCGGGTCCAGAAAGGCATGACCTGCATCAGCCCCAGCGCGCCGGCGGGCGAGATCGCGTATTTGTTGAATCCGCTTTCCACCTGGATCAGTCCCAGCACCAGCGAGGGCTGCAGGCCGGCGCGCGTGGCCTCGTACCAGATGGTGCGCAGCAGCGCCTGCCGGGCATCCCTGTCCGGAATGCGCTTGCGCAGGCGCGAGGACTCGGTGGCCAGCCACAACAGATAGCGCACCAGCTTGCGCGGGTCGCGGAAATGCGGGACCGGCGACGCGTCGTCCGAGATCTGCGCCGCCAGGGCCAGGCGAACGGCGTCGGACAGCGCCTCCTCGCGCTGCGCCCCGGCCCAGGCCGTCCCCAGGCTCAGTTGCGCAAGCAACAGCAGCGCGGCGACCGCGCGGCGCGCCAGGCGCCGGGACGGCACGCCGCTCGCCAGGCGCCTCCAGCTCACGGCGACGCCGGCCGGCTCAGCGCCCCGAGCGCGAGCGCAGCCATTGCAGCACCTCGCCGCGCGCGACGCCGGTGGGGGCTTCATCGCGGCGATGCTGGTATTCCAGGGTCTGCGCGGCCAGCCCGCGGTCGGACACCACCAGGCGGTGCGGCACGCCGATGAGTTCCCAGTCGGCGAACATGGCACCGGGGCGCAGGCCGCGGTCGTCGAGGATGGCGTCGAAGCCGGCGCCCTGCAGTTCCGCCAGCAGCGATTCGGCCGCGTCGCGAACGGCCTCGCTGCGGTCCATGCCGATGGGACACACCACCACTTCGAAGGGGGCCAGGGCGTCGGGCCAGATCATGCCGCGCGCGTCGTGGTTCTGCTCGATGCAGGCGCCCAGGATGCGGGTGATGCCGATGCCGTAGCAGCCCATTTCCAGCGGCTGGGACTTGCCGGACTCGTCGATGTAGTTCGCCTGCAGCGCCTCGGAGTACTTGGTGCCCAGATAGAACACGTGACCCACCTCGATGCCGCGGCACATGGCCAGGCGCCCGCGGCCATCCGGGCTGGGGTCGCCCTCGACCACGTTGCGGATGTCGGCCACCTCCGGCGCGGGCAGGTCGCGGCCCCAGTTGACTCCGGTGTAGTGGAAGTCCGGCTGGTTGGCGCCGACCACGAAATCGTGCATGTTCGCCACCGTGCGGTCGGCGATCACGCGCAGCGGCCGGCGGGTGCCGATGGGGCCGATGAAGCCCGGGCGGCAGCCGAACCACTCGACGATCTCCTCCTCGGTGGCCATGCGAGCATCGCCCATGCCGGCCAGCTTGCCCACCTTCACCTCGTTCACGGCGTGGTCGCCGCGCACCAGCAGCAGGACCAGTTGCGTGCCGGCGTCGCCCTCGGTGGCCAGCACCACCGACTTGACCGTGCTCTGCAGGGGAATGCGCAGGAGCTCGGCCACTTCCTCGCACTTGCCGGCGGCCGGTGTCGGGGTGCGTTCGAGCGCTTTGCCCGGCGCCGCGCGGTGGGTCAGCAAGGGCAGCGCCTCGGCCTTCTCCACGTTGGCCGCGTAGTCGGATTCGGGGCTGTAGGCGATGGCGTCCTCGCCGGTGTCGGCGATGACGTGGAACTCGTGGCTGAGGGATCCGCCGATGGCGCCCGAGTCGGCCGCCACGGCGCGGAACTCGAAGCCGAAACGCTCGAAGATGCGCCGGTAGGCCTCGTACATCGCCTCATAGCTGCGCTGCGCGGAGTCGCGGTCGCGGTCGAAGGAGTAGGCGTCCTTCATCGTGAACTCGCGCGCGCGCATCACCCCGAAGCGCGGCCGGCGCTCGTCGCGGAACTTGGTCTGGATGTGGTAGAAGTTCACCGGCAGCTGGCGCCACGAGCGCAATTCGGCGCGGGCGATGTCGGTGATGACCTCTTCCGACGTGGGCTGCATCACGAAATCGCGCTGGTGCCGGTCCTTCATGCGCAGCAACTCGGGGCCGAACTTGTCCCAGCGCCCCGATTCCTGCCACAGCTCGGCCGGCTGCACCACCGGCATCAGCAGTTCGATGGCGCCGGCGCGGTTCATCTCCTCGCGCACGATCGCCTCCACCTTGCGCAGGCTGCGCAGCCCCAGCGGCATGTAGGTGTACAGGCCGGCGGCGAGCTTGCGGATCATGCCGGCGCGCAGCATCAGCGCCTGGCTCGCCACGTCGGCGTCGGCCGGGGCTTCCTTCTGGGTGGAGATGAAGAATCGGGATGCGCGCATGAAATCGGCGGGAGTGGATGTGGGAGGGGCGGTCGCGAAGCCGGCATCCGCGCCCCTCGGGCGCCTCGGACGCTGAAGGGCCGATACCCTGCGGCGTGTACTCCGCGGGCCGCGGCTTGCCTATAATCGAAGCACATTCTAGAAGAACGGGGGCACTGGCCATGTTGGATCGAGAGGGTTATCGTCCCAACGTCGGCATCATCCTGCTGAACCCCAGGAACCAGGTGTTCTGGGGCAAGCGCATCAGCGGCCATTCGTGGCAGTTCCCGCAGGGCGGAATCCACGCCGGCGAGAACCCGGAACAGGCCATGTACCGCGAGTTGTTCGAGGAGGTGGGGCTGCGCCCCTGCCACGTGCATGTGCTGGGCCGCACCCGCAACTGGTTGCGCTACGAGGTCCCGCAGCAGTATCTGCGCCGCGATCATCGCGGCATCTACAAGGGGCAGAAGCAGATCTGGTTTCTGCTCCGCCTGACCGGGCGCGACAGCGACGTCTGCTTGCGCGCCACCGACCATCCCGAGTTCGATGCATGGCGTTGGAACGATTACTGGGTCGCGCTGGACAGCGTGATCGAATTCAAGCGCGACGTGTACCAGCAGGCGCTGAGCGAACTGGCGCACCTGTTGCCGCGCATGGAGCCGCGCACGCGGTATCTGCGGGCGCATGTACGCCACCAGCGTCACCAGGCGTTGCCGGCCGCGGTGCCGGCCGAGGCCGGCGGCGAATGACCGCCGCGGCGAAGGGCGCGCGGTACTGCGCGGCGCTGGCTTGCGCGCTGGGTGCGCTGCTGCCCGCGGCCGCGCAGCAGGCCCCCGGCGCCATCGAGGGTCTTCCGGCGCAGGCGCAGCAGCCCAAGCCCGGCGCCATCGTGCACTTCCCGGCGCAGGTTCCCGCCGGCGATTCCGGGCTGGTCGACGTACCGCTGCCCTCGGCCTCGGGGGAAATCCGGTTCATGATCGATCCGGCCAGCGTCAGCCGGCCGGAACCCGCGCTGGTGCGCTACCTGCTGGTCGCGCGCAGTCGCTCGGGGTATCGCAACGTCAGCTACGAAGGCCTGAACTGCGCCGACAACACCTGGCACATCTACGCCACCTGGGATGCGACGTCGAAGCGCTGGGTCGCCAACGGCGACACCACCTGGATCCGCGCCAACGCGGTGTCCAACTCCGACGTGCACGGCGTGCTCGACCGCAACTACTGGTGCGACGGCGCGCTGGCCGCAGGGGACCCCGGGCAGTTGATGAAGCGTCTGCGCAGCGGCCTGCAGCCGTATTTCGTCCCCCGTTGAGGCGGGGCGCCGGGGTCGCGGCCGGGATCCGGCCTGCCCCCGTGCAGGAGCCTCTTCAGCCCTGCGCCTGGCGCAGCACCAGGTTGTCGCGGTGGATCAGCTCGGGCTGTTCGATGAACCCGAGAATGGAGGCGATCTGCGCCGTCGGCGCGCGACGGATCAGGCGCGCCTCGGCCGCCGCGTAGTTGCTCAGGCCGCGCGCCACTTCCACGCCCTGCTGGTCGAGCACCGCGATCACGTCGCCGCGCTCGAATTCGCCGGCCACGTCCACCACGCCCACCGGCAGCAGGCTGGCGCCGCCTTCGCGCAGGCGCCGCGCGGCGCCGTCGTCGACGGTGACGCGGCCGCTGACCTGCAGGTGGTCGGCCATCCACTGCTTGCGCGCCGCCAGCTTGCCGGCGCCCGCGTGCAGGCAACTGCCGATGGCCTCGCCATCGGCCAGGCGCAGCAGCACGCGCGGTTCGCGCCCGCTGGCGATCACCGTGTGCGCGCCGCTGCGCGCCGCGCGTTGGGCAGCCAGCACCTTGGTCAGCATGCCGCCCTTGCCGATGGCGCTGCCGGCGCCGCCGGCCATCGCCGGCAGCGCGGGGTCGTCGGCGCGCGCGTCGCGCACCAGCGTCGCCCCGGGATCCTTGCGCGGGTCGGCCGAGTACAGGCCGCTCTGGTCGGTGAGAATGACCAGCGCGTCGGCCTCGACCAGGTTGGTGACCAGCGCGCCCAGGGTG
The DNA here is from genome assembly GCA_021848345.1 of Pseudomonadota bacterium. Lineage (GTDB taxonomy): Bacteria > Pseudomonadota > Gammaproteobacteria > Burkholderiales > Burkholderiaceae_C > Thiomonas_A. Next base: position 104,503 of record JAJZUV010000002.1, read on the forward strand.
TCGTTGTCGCCGACCTTGATTTCGTCGGTGACCACGGTGTCGTTCTCGTTGATCACCGGCACCACCTGATGCGCCAGCAGGGTCAGAAGGGCGCTGCGCGCGTTCAGGTAGCGCCGCCGGTTGGCCAGGTCCGCGTGGGTGAGCAGGATCTGCGCGCAATGCCGGCCGCGCGCGCTGAAGGCGGTTTCGTAGGCCTGCGCCAGGCCCATCTGGCCCACCGCGGCGGCCGCCTGCAACTGCGGGATCTCGTTCGGTCGGCGGCTCCAGCCCAGGCGCTTCATGCCCTCGGCGATGGCGCCGCTGGACACCAGGATGACTTCCTTGCCCAGCGCGTGCAGTCCGTCGATCTGCTCCACCCAGCGGGCCACCGCCGCGTGGTCGATGCCCCGCCCCTCGTCGGTCACCAGGCTGGAGCCCACCTTGACCACCAGGCGGCGCGCCTGGGCGATCACACCGGAAGTCTCAGGATTCGTCGGATGGATCATGGACGGCAAAGCGCGGATCGTTCGGGTCGACCGTCGCCTCGCCGTCCTGCGTCTGCGGGCGCAGGGTCTGGTCGATGTCGCGCAGCAGCGGCTCCAGTCCCTCGCGGGTGAGCGCGGAAATCGCGTACATCGGCCCTTTGTAGCGCAGGCGGCGGCGGATCTCCGCGACGCGCTCGGCGCGCTGCTGCTCGTCGAGCATGTCGAGCTTGTTGAGCACCAGCCAGCGTGGCTTGGCGGCGAGTTCGGGGTCGTACTTTTTCAATTCGGCCACCACGCTGCGCGCGTCGCGCACCGGGTCGGCCTCGGGGTCGGGCGGAGCCACGTCCACCAGATGCAGCAGCAATCGCGTGCGTTGCAGGTGGCGCAGGAACTGGTGGCCCAGTCCCGCGCCCTCGGCGGCGCCCTCGATCAGCCCGGGGATATCGGCCACGACGAAGCTGCGACCGGGCCCCACGCGCACCACGCCGAGCTGCGGATGCAGCGTGGTGAAAGGGTAATCGGCGATCTTCGGGCGGGCATTCGACACCGACGCGATGAAGGTGCTCTTGCCGGCATTGGGCAGGCCCAGCAGCCCGACGTCGGCCAGCACCTTGAGCTCGAGCTGCAGGCGCCGCTGCTCGCCCGGTTGCCCCGGGGTGCTCTGGCGCGGCGCGCGGTTGGTGCTCGACTTGAAGCGCAGGTTGCCCAGGCCGCCGTTGCCGCCCTGCGCCAGCACCACGCGCTGCCCCGCCTCGGCCAGATCGGCCAGCAGTTCGCCGGTGGTTTCGTCCCGCACCAGCGTGCCCACGGGTACGCGCAGCACCATGTCTTCGCCGGCGGCACCGAACTGGTCCGCGCCGCGACCGTGTTCGCCGTTGCGGGCGCGATGCAGGCGCTGATAGCGGAAGTCGATCAGGGTGTTGAGGTTCGGGTCGGCCTCGGCGTAGATATGGCCGCCACGGCCCCCGTCACCCCCGTCGGGTCCGCCGAAGGGGATGAACTTCTCGCGACGGAACGACATGCAGCCGTTGCCGCCGTTGCCCGCGAATACCTCGATGTGCGCTTCGTCTACGAATTTCACGGCAGGCTGGCGCTGGGATTCGAACGGGAGGGAAAACGGTGCCGGCGGAGCGCTCGCGCGCCGCCGGCACGCTGCCGACTTCAGGCCTGCTCGGCCTGCGGCGCGACGTTCACGTAGTGACGGTCGAAGGCGCCCTTGCGCGCGAAGCTCACCTTGCCGTCCACCAGCGCGAACAGCGTGTGGTCCTTGCCCACGCCGACGTTGGTGCCCGCGTGGAAGCGCGTGCCGCGCTGGCGCACGATGATCGAACCGGCCGAGATGTCCTGGCCGCCGAACACCTTCACGCCCAGTCGCTTGGCCTCGGAATCGCGGCCGTTACGCGTGGAGCCGCCGCCCTTTTTCTGTGCCATTTCCTATGCTCCTCAAGCAGCGATGCTCTCGATGTGCAACTCGGTGAAATTCTGCCGGTGGCCCTGGTGCTTCTGATAGTGCTTGCGACGGCGCATCTTGAAGATGCGAACCTTCTCGCCACGACCGTGCGCCAGAACCTTGGCCTTCACCGCGGCCCCCGCAAGCAGCGGGGTCCCGAGCCGGGTGTCGGCGCCGTCGAAAACGGCGAGCACCTGGTCGAGCACGATGTCCTGGCCAACGTCTGCGGCAATCTGTTCTACCTTGATCTTGTCGCCGGCAGCGACCTTGTACTGCTTGCCGCCGGTTTTTATGACCGCATACATGGGACAAACTCCTGAAGGAATGACGTCGACGACGGGTCCGGCGTACATTGCTGCCGCGCGCCGGGTGCCCGGCGTCGCGCGCCGAGTCTCGGGCCCCGTCCGGGCAAGCATGACATGCTCTTGTGCCGGGCAGGGTGACGAACCCGTCATCATAGCAGAACCGGGGCAAATGCCCAAAATTGCCCGGGCGCAGCCGGCCGCGGGACGCAGCCGGGCCATTCCGGCCCGTGCTTATTAGAATTTCCTGGTTTTTGCCATCCCATCGTGTCGCTCCGCCAACCCGCACGCCGTTCGTGACCTCCTCCGCCTCGATTACGACCATCCTCGCCCCCATCTCCCAGGACATGCTGCAGGTCGACGCGTCGATCCGGCGGGCCCTGGCGTCCGAGGTGCCGCTGATCAGCGCCATCGGCACCTATATCGTGGGCGCCGGCGGCAAGCGCCTGCGCCCGGCGCTGCTGCTGCTGGTGGCGCGCGCCCACGGCTACGCGGGCGAGCACCTGCACGACCTGGCCGCCGTGGTGGAAATGATCCACACGGCCACGTTGCTGCACGACGATGTGGTCGACGAGTCCGAACTGCGCCGCGGCCGCCAGACCAGCAACGCGGCCTACGGCAACGCGGCCAGCGTGCTGTCGGGGGATTTCCTGTACTCGCGCTCCTTCCAGATGATGGTGGCCGCGGGCGAGATGCGCATCCTGCGGATCCTGGCCGACGCGACCAACGTGATCGCCGAGGGCGAAGTGCTGCAGTTGATGAACATGCACGACCCGGATATCACCGGCGAGCAGTACATGCGGGTGATCCACGACAAGACCGCCGCGCTGTTCGAGGCCGCCGCGCGCATCGGCGCGGTGCTCGCCGGCTGCGACGCCGCCGCCGAGGAAGGGGCGGCCGGCTACGGGCGCGCCATCGGCCTGGCCTTCCAGCTCATCGACGATGCGCTGGACTACAACGGCAACGCCGAGGAAATGGGCAAGAACGTCGGCGACGACCTGCGCGAGGGCAAGCCCACGCTGCCGCTGATCGTGGCCATGCAGCGCGCCCAGGGCGAGCAGCGCGAACTCATCCAGCGCGCGATCCGCGAAGGCGACACCGACAGCCTGCCGAGCATCCTGGAGGTGGTGCGCGCCTGCAACGCGCTGGAGGAGGTCTACGCGGTGGCGCGCACCGAACTGAACAAGGCGCGCGGCCTGGCGCAGGCGATGCCGGCCGGCGAGTACCGCGACTCCCTGCTGGCGCTGTGCGACTACAGCCTGCAGCGCAACGCCTGAGCGCGCCGCCGCGCCTTGCCACGCGTTCGCGCGGTCTGCTAGACTGCAAGGCTTTCGCGCGTCGGCCAAGGCTGATGCGCGGAAACGACGCAGCATCGATGAAGCACGGAATTTCGGGGTGTAGCTTAGCCTGGTAGAGCGCTACGTTCGGGACGTAGAGGCCGGAGGTTCGAATCCTCTCACCCCGACCAGACAAGAATGAAAAAGCCCAAGTGCATCAGTCACTTGGGCTTTTTTGCTTTGGATCGGCAGGAATGACGATTCGGAGTCCAGCTTGGCCTTCGATGGCCCCGGAATGGCCCAGCCAATCGAGGTCGTTTTGGCTCCCGGCACGTGCTGTACGTCGGGGCAGGCCAGACGTACAACCAAAGCACGCAACGCCCGGCACCTTTGAGCAGCCAGGGGCACAGACTGGACCGTAAGCGCACGCGGTCCTTGATTCGGACGAACCGGAGTCCGATGGGAGCAGCCGGCGTACATCCCTGACTTCGTGGTCGAGACCGATTCGATGCTCCTCATGGTCGAGACCAGGATGAAATCAATGAGTCGGACTGGACCGCCTTCCCACGGCTCGAGCCGAAGGCTTGAGGGAGATGCCGAACCTGCATGAAGGACAGGAGAAACCAGGAACCCCTCGGCGGGGCATTCGCTCCAAAGGCGAGAACACCGAGAGGGCCGTGTCGCGCGGGATCGTGAGGGGTCGGCAGCGCGTGGTCAAGGCTGACCCTGACGCGGTAGCGCCGTGACGTGGTATCGCCATCGTGCGAGCGGTGACCTGGGCGCACGGGGCATGAAGAAGGGAGAAATATGACAGAGCGAATCAGCAGCCAGCCGTCCTGACCTTCCCGACCGTATCATTTTCCGGGACACAAGCCCGCATGGAACCCTCCGTGAACCCTGACAACACGCCCCTGCAAGGAATTTCCTCGATGGCCACGCGGGCCCTGCTGGCCCAGCTGGCCGACGGCAGCCACCGCGATCGCGGCATCGACGTGCACTTCGAATCCGTCGGCGGCGTCGACGCCGCGCGCCGCGTGGCCCAGGGCGAGGCCTTCGACATCGTGGTGCTGGCGGCCAATGCGATCGACAAGCTCATCGCCTCCGGGCACGCGCTGGCCGACAGCCGCGTCGACCTGGTGGTGTCGAAGACCGTGGTGGCGGTGCCCGAAGGGGCCCCGGCCGTGGACGTGGGCACCGAGCAGGCGCTGCGCCAGGCGGTGCTGGCGGCCTCGGCCATCGGACATTCGACGGGCCCCAGCGGAACCGCCGTGCTGGATCTGCTGCAACGTTGGGGCATGCTCGACGCGGTGCGTGACAGGCTGGTGCAGGCGCCGGCCGGAGTTCCGGTGGGACGCCTGCTCGCCGAGGGCAAGGCGACGCTGGGTTTCCAGCAGACCAGCGAGCTGGTGGGCCTGGCGGGCGTGCGCGTGCTGGGCGAACTGCCGGCCGGCTGCGAGATCGTCACCCGGTTCACGGCCGCGGTGTGCGCCGCCTCGACGCGCCGGGACGAGGCACGGGCGCTGATCGCCTACATGGCCTCGCCCGAAACCGCGCAGGCCAAGCGCGAGCACGGGCTCGAGCCGGCCTGAAGCCGCGCCCGCGCGCCGCGCACGTCGATCAGGCGCCCGCGCGCCGGCCCGAGGCCGAGCCTTCCCACGCGAGCCAGCGACCCGGGCCCGCGCGATACCAGGCCGTGCCGTGTGGGTCGACACGCATCAGGTGCAGCCATCCGTTGTCCGCCAGCTGGCGTAGTACGGCGTGACGCTGCAGCACGGCTTCGATCGAGGCCTCGGGCGCCTCGATCAGCGCGCTCAGACGCAAGGGTTCGTGGATCCAGCGCTCGCCGTCGTGCAGGGACTGGCGCGCCAGCCCGATGCGAAGATCTCCGCCGTTGCCCTCGAACACCCCGAGGTTCGCGCCCACCACGTTGTGCAGCAGCTTGTTGCCGCTGCCCAGGCGCTCGGGGTCGCAGGTGGACGCGTGGTATTGCCAGTTGATCCAGTGGGCCACCAGCAGCGGCGCGGTCATCAGGGCCTCGAGCAGGCTGCCGTCGGGGTCGTCGGCCTGGTCGTAGTCGTGCAGGAAGCAACGTCCATCGAGCACCGCGCCGCGCGAGCGCGCGCGCGGCGCAAGGATCAGCGCCGCGTTGCCCGCCAGGCCCCATTCGGGCCGGGTCTGCGCGCCGTCGTTGGCGCGTCGGCGCAGGGCACGCAGCAGATCGTCATGCGGCAGGCGGGCATCCAGCCCGAGCCAGGGCGCGCGCTCCCGGCGCACCTGGTCGCAGGCGTGGTCGAGGGCCGTGCGCAGCCGCTCCCAGCGCGCACGGGCGTGCGCGGGCAGCAGGTCGAGGTCGAAGCCCTCGACCTCGTCGGTGGTCGTGTTGTGCAGCGCAGCCGCGAACACGGTGCGTGCCGGGATGTCGATGCCGCGGTCGAGCAGTCCGGCGCGCACCTCGGCTTCGTTGAGAAGCTGGGCCAGCGCCCGCGCGTTCGCCTCGCCGCTGTTGCCGCAGCAGGCTCCGCAGTCCAGCGCCGCGGCGTGCGCGTTGTTGGTGGTCTGGCTGGCGTGAGCCACCAGCAGCACCAGGGGCGCGAAATCGCGCCGCAGTCCCATGGCGCCCAGCACGCGCGCGGCCAGATCGATCCTGGCCGTCCGGTCCAGGCCGAGCAGCCGCGGACGGCACACCGCGCGGTAGCGCGGGGCGATTCCCGCCAGGTCGTCGTTGCCGCGGGCGCCGGTGCGCGGCACGAGCCAGCGGCTCAGCCCGGCCAGGTAGCTCAAGCCGGCGGCCTCCACGTAGGAAAAGGCGGCCCCCGGCCAGCGGCTGGCGCCGTCGCGCTGGCGCGACGCGGCCAGGCTGCGTCGGCGCGCTGCGCGCACGCGGCGGTCCAGCGCGGCGTCCGCTTCGGTGCGCGGCCCGGCACCCGGCGTGCCAGCGGACACGCCATCGGCCGAGCCGTCCGCGGATACCGCTTCGGGGTCGGGTGTGGCGACGACCAGCTCGGACAACTCCACGCTCGGTGCCAGCAGACCCGGAAGCTGCGGGCGTCGCGCTTCGGTCGCCAGCGGCGTGTAGGCCGCGGGCAGTCCGAAGAAGCCCGCGAAGCCGTGGGTGCTGACACCGGGCCATACGGACTCGAGGGCCCGGCGCAGCGGTTCACTGCGCACGTCGATGCAGAACACCGCCTGCACCTCGGCGGCGGCGGCGCGAGCGGTCGCGGCGCCCGGCAGGCGCGCCAGCAGTTCGCGCTGGTAGCCGATGTCCAGCGCCAGTTGCCAGACCTCGTCGGGCAGCAGTTCCCGGCTCGCCTGCTCCAGCGCGGCGCCGGCCGAGTTCCACGCCGCCTGCACCTCGGAGAAGGCCCTGCGCGCGGAGGCTTCGGCCGAGCATTCGAGCAGCAGCACGCCCCAGGCCAGGCGGATGGCCAGCAGTTCGCGCAGGTGCGGGTCCGCCCGGCCTTCCAGACGCGCCTGCCATCCCAGGTAGGCGCACCAGGAGGCCCAGCCCTGCAGGCTCAGCAGCACCGCTTCCAGATAATCGGCCCAGACGGCCTCGGGCAACCCCAGGCGGCGCAGTGCCCAGGCCTCGGCATCCTCGCGCGTCGGGGGCAGGGCGTGCAGGCCGCGCGGCAGGCCGGGCAGACCCATCAGCACCGAGATGCCGTGGTCGTGATCGATGGTGTCGCGCCAGAAGGCGTACAGGCCCCCGGCGCGCTCGGGCTGCCAGTCGGCCTGCCTGCAGTCGAAATAGGCGGCGCAGGTCTGGCTGATCTGGTGGGTGACCGCGTCGCGCCACGGCAGCCTGGCATGGCGCTGCGGCTGGTCGTCGAGCAGGTCGATCAGCAGCGCGAGCCGCGGCAGCTTCAGGGGCTCGTGCAGGGCCGCGACGCAGCGCTCGGGATTCCAGCCCGCCGCGGCAGCCTGCGGCAGGCGCTCCAGTGCGGCGCTCAGGTCCTGTGCGCGGATGCGCCGGCTCTCCCAGTCGCGGCGCAGGCTCTCGCGCGCCGGGAACACGCGAATGCCCGCCAGCAGCGCCATGCGCGCGGCCACCTCGCGCAGCGGGCGCTCGATGCGCTGCCAGTGCGGGTTGACGGCGATGGATCGATCCAGCGGCCAGGCGGGGGCGATCGCGCCGCAGGCGAGGTCGCAGGCGGCGTCGATGCCGGCCCGCGTGGCCGCCTGCGCGGCACGGCCCTCGGGGGCAGGGTGCGTCTCGTGCAGGACCAAGGGCTCGAGGGGCTTCATGGTGTGCTCCAGTTGGCGACGAGGCGTTGCCCCGCCGAGTCGTGGCGCTGCGGCCCGCCCCAACGCGCGGGCCACAGGCGCAGCGCCGCGCGGGTGTAGAGCTCGTCCACGTAGAAGCCGGCGTAGCTCCAGCGGCGCACGGTCTCCAGGCGCCGCGCGTCGAGTTGCAGCGCGGCCAGCATCAGGTAGAGCCCGGCCATGCCGAGGCATGCGACGGGGCCTGCCGCCTGCCAGGGCACGTCGCGCGTGCCCAGGGGCAGAAGATGCGCGACGGTGGCGGCCGCGCCCAGCGCGGCGACCAGTGCGACGCCGGTCGCGACGCGCCAGCCCGCCAGGCCGGTTTCACCGGGTCGCCACGCGGGCCACCACAGCAACGGAGCCCAGGCCGCCGCCAGCACTCCGGTCCACCACCAGGGCCAGGGCGCGCCGCCGGCCAGGCGGCCGAGCACCAGCAGCACGCCGGTCGCCAGCCAGGGAGCGGCCAGCACGCTGGCGGCCGAGTCGGGACGAAGGTCGCGCAGCGCGCGCAGCCCGGCCTCGCGCACCACCCCCGAGGCCGACAGGAACGCATGCGCCTTGTACAGGGAGTGGCCCAGCAGGTGCAGCGCGGCCAGCTCGTACAGGCCGAGGCCGCACTCGAGCATCATGAACCCCATCTGGGCCACCGTGGACCAGGCCAGGCGCACCTTGATGCTCACACGCGTCAGGCTGACCATGCCGGCCAGCAAGGCGCTGGCCAGCCCGCCGGCCACCAGCACGGCGCGTGCGCCCTCGGCCGCGCCCAGCAGCGGCGCGAAGCGGATGAGCACGAATCCACCCAGGTTCACCACGCCGGCATGCAGCAGCGCGGACACCGGCGTCGGCGCTTCCATCACCTGGATCAGCCAGCCGTGCACCGGCAACAGCGCCGTGCGCACCATCACCGCCAGCACCAGCAGCAAGGCGGCGAACCGCAGGGCGGGCGCGGCGTCCCCGGCCTGCACCTGACGCAACAGCACGCTCAGCGAACCGCTGCCGACCTGGTGCCAGGCCAGCGCCGCGGCGCCCAGCAGCAGCAGGTCGGCCAGGCGGTCGGCGATGCGTTTCTTGTGCGCCGCCAGGCGTGCGAAGGGGCGCTCGGGGTAGAAGCACAGCAGGCGATGCAGCGCGGCTCCGATCAAGTACCAGGCCCCGATCAGCACCAGCCAATGGTCGGCCAGCAGCAGCACCTGCACGCCCGCCAGCACGCCGGCCAGCGCGGCCGCGTAGCGCCGTTGCCGCGGCTCGCCCTGCAGGTAGCGCGCGGAAAAGGCTCCGATCACGGTGCCCAGGAACTGCACCAGCAGCGCCATCCACGCGCCGAGCCGGCTCATGGCCAGCCCGGGGGCAAGCGCCGTCCAGGGCGTGCCCTGCCGCGTGTCGACGCCGGCCAGGCTGGCGGCGAGCGCCATGACCGCGAAGCCCAGGGCGGTGGCGCAACAGGCGATCCATCGACGCCACAGCGTCGCGTCGTCGGCGCGGGGCATCGCCGCGCTGGCGGCCGCCGCGGCTGCCATCAGCCACGCCGGGGCCAGTGCCGCGGCGCGCAACATGTCGGGAGCAAGGGGTGCGAGAGTGTGCGGGTTCATGGGACGATATGTTGCTTGGCGCATAGCGTTCTGTAAAATTCATTGTCAGGAACGTAACGTTCTTGAAAACAGAACATGGACCTCGACCGCCTGAACTTCCATCACCTGCTGTACTTCTGGCGCGTGGCTCGCATCGGGCATCTCACGCGCGCCGCCCAGGAGCTGCACGTCGCGCAGTCGGCGCTGTCCACGCAGATCCGCCAGCTGGAGGATCGCCTGGGCGAGCCGCTGTTCGAGCGCGAGGGCCGGCGCCTCGCGCTCACCGAGGCCGGCCAGATCGTGCTGTCCTACGCGGAGAACATCTTCGGGCTGGGCCAGGAAATGCTCGGCCGCCTGGGCGGCCGCGCCGAGGGCATGCTGCGCCTGCGCGTGGGCAGCGTGGCCACGCTGTCGCGCAACTACCAGGAGAACTGGATCCGCCCCCTGCTCGGCGACCCCACGGTGGCCTTGACCCTGGAGTCGGGCATGCTGGAGGACCTGCTGGAGCGCCTGCTGCAGCATCGCCTGGACGTGGTGTTGTCCAACGAGGCCGTGCCGCCGGACACGGATCGTCCCTTCCACTGCCGCTTCCTGGGCAGCCAGGCGATCTCGCTGGTCGGCTCGGCCGGCGCCTGGAAGCACCGTCGCCTGCGCATGCCCGAGGACCTGCAAGGCCGGGACCTGGCGGTGCCAGGCCCGCGCCATGCGCTGCGCGGTCAGTTCGATGCCCTGTGCATCGCCGCCGACGTCCGGCCGCGGCTGCGCGCCGAGGTCGATGACATGGCCATGCTGCGCCTGATCGCCCGCGACAGCGGCTGGCTCACCGTGTTGCCCGAGGTGGTGGTGCAGGACGAACTGCGCGCCGGAACCCTGGTGAAGGTGGGACGCTCGGAGCAATTGCAGGAACACTTCTACGCCATCACCACCACCCACCGCCACCGCGTGGAGCGCCTGGAACATCTGCTCGAAGGCTCCCGGCGGGCCTTGCGCCCGACGCGCCCGGCAGGCCCCGTGTGATGCCCTCCGTCCTCGCCATCCGCAACCTCCCATGTCCTCGACCACCGAACAAGTCCTGTTCCTCGGCCTGATCGTCTCCCTCATGGTGATTCCGAGGATGCTCCAGCGCTGGCGCATTCCGGCGCCGCTGGGCGCCTTCGCGATGGGCCTGCTGGGGGCGCTGGCGCTTCCGCAACTGGTCTCGGGCAAGGTGCTCCACGTGCTGGCGACCCTGGGCATCTCCGCCGTGTTCCTGTTCGCCGGCGTGGATCTCGAACCGGCCGACTTCCGTCGCGGTCGCTGGCCGCTGCTGGGCAACCTCGTGGTCAACGCGCTGGCGCTGGCCGCCGTCTCGTGGGCGGCCGTGCGCTACCTGCAGATGCGCTGGCAGGTGGCGGCGCTGCTGGCGCTGGCCCTGCTCACCCCGTCCACCGGCTTCATCCTCAACGCCTTGCCCAGCTTCGGACTGCGCGAAGATGAGCGCTACTGGGTCACCATCAAGGCGGTGGCGGGGGAACTGCTGGCGCTGGCGGTGATGTTCGTGGTGCTGGAATCGCACTCGTGGCAGGCGCTGAGCCTGTCCACGGCGGCGCTGCTGGCGCTGATGGTGGCGCTGCCCCTGGTGCTGCTTCTGCTCGGGCGCTACGTCATCGCCTTCGCCCCCGGCTCCGAGTTCTCCCTGCTGGTGATGGTGGGGGTGGTGGCCGCCTACGTCACGTTCGCGCTCGGCGTGGAGTACCTGCTCGGCGCCTTTCTTGCCGGGTTCGCGGCGCGCATGCTGCGCGGGCGGCTTCCGGGCATGGCCTCGGAGCGCAACCTGCACGCCATCGAGATGTTCGCCTCCTTTTTTGTGCCCTTCTACTTTTTCGACAGCGGGCTGCACGTGCCGGCGCAGTCGTTGAGCCTGCGCGCGCTGGGTCTGGGCCTGGCCATCACGGCGGTGGCGCTGCCCCTGCGCATCGGCGTGGTCTGGCTGCAGCGTCTGTTCATCCCCGGCGAGAGCCTGCGCGGCAGCCTGCGCGTGGCCACGGCGCTGACTCCGACGCTGGTGTTCACCCTGGTGCTGGCCGTGCTGCTGCGCGAGCGTTTCGGCATCGACGACACGCTTTACGGGGCCTTGCTGCTGTACGCCGGACTGTCGACATGGCTGCCGTCGCTGGCTCTGGCACAGCCCTTCGCGCTGGAGCGCATGCCTGCGCGCGAAGCCGGGCAGGGCGACTAAACTGGCTCGCTCGCGTCGCCGCATCGAAGCCTCGCCCGATCCGTCCACCCAGGAAGCCATGGCCATGAAATCCCGCGCCGCCGTCGCCTTCGCCCCCGGCAAACCCCTCGAAATCGTCGAGATCGACGTGGCCCCTCCGCGCAGGGGCGAGGTGCTGGTGCGCATCACCCATACCGGGGTGTGCCACACGGATGCGTTCACGCTGTCCGGAGCCGATCCCGAGGGCGTGTTCCCCGCGGTGCTCGGCCATGAAGGCTCGGGCGTGGTGGTGGAGGTGGGAGAGGGCGTCACCAGCGTGCGTCCGGGGGACCGCGTGATCCCGCTGTACACCGCCGAGTGCGGCGAATGCCTGTTCTGCAAGTCGGGCAAGACCAATCTGTGCGTGGCCGTTCGCGCCACCCAGGGCAAGGGGCTGATGCCCGACGGCACGACGCGCTTTTCCTACGAGGGGCAGCCTGTCCACCACTACATGGGCTGTTCCACCTTCAGCGAATACACGGTGGTGGCCGAGGTCTCTCTGGCCAAGGTCGACGCGCGCGCCGATCCCGAGCAGACCTGCCTGCTGGGCTGCGGCGTGACCACCGGGCTGGGCGCGGTGTCCAACACCGCCAAGGTGCAGCCCGGCGACAGCGTGGCGGTGTTCGGTCTCGGGGGCATCGGGCTGGCCGTGGTGCACGGCGCGCAGCTGGCCAAGGCCGGGCGCATCATCGCCATCGACACCAACCCGGACAAGTTCGAGCTAGCGCGCCTGTTCGGGGCCACCGACTGCGTCAACCCCAAGGATCACGACAAGCCGATCCAGCAGGTCGTGGTGGACATGACCGGCTGGGGCGTGGACCATTCCTTCGAATGCATCGGCAACGTGCAGGTCATGCGCGCCGCGCTGGAGTGCGCGCACCGCGGCTGGGGCCAGTCGATCATCATCGGCGTGGCCGGCGCGGGCCAGGAGATCTCCACGCGCCCCTTCCAGCTGGTGACGGGACGCACCTGGAAGGGCACCGCCTTCGGCGGCGTGAAGGGGCGCAGCCAGCTGCCCGGCATGGTGGAGGACGCGATGCGCGGCACCATCAAGCTGGCGCCCTTCGTCACCCACACGATGGGGCTGGAGGGGATCAACGAGGCCTTCGATCTGATGCACGAAGGCAAGTCCATCCGCAGCGTGATCCACTTCTGACGCTGGGCAGGATGGAACGCATCGAACACCACGCCTGCTTCGGCGGCAGGCAGGAAGTCTGGCGCCACGCGGCGGCCAGCCTGGGCTGCGACATGAACGTCGGCGTGTACCTGCCGCCGGCGGCGCTGCGGGGCCGCCGCTGCGGCGTGCTGTACTGGCTGTCGGGCCTGAGCTGCACCGAGCAGAACTTCATCACCAAGGCGGGGGCGCAGCAGCACGCGGCGCGCCACGGGCTGATCGTGGTGGCGCCCGACACGAGTCCGCGCGACCCGGACGCGAGCCTGGGCGTGGCCGACGATCCCGCCTACGACCTGGGCCAGGGGGCCGGGTTCTACGTCGACGCCACCGAGGCGCCGTGGTCCGCGCATTACCGCATGCAGTCCTACGTGGCGCAGGAGCTTCCGGCCTGGGTCGAGGCGCATTTCCCGACCACCGACGCGCGGGGCATCAGCGGGCATTCGATGGGCGGGCACGGCGCGCTGGTGACGGCGCTGCGCAACCCCGGGCGCTATCGCAGCGTCTCCGCCTTCGCTCCGATCGTCGCGCCGTCGCGGGTGCCCTGGGGCCGCAAGGCCTTCACGGCCTATCTCGGCTCCGACGCGGAGCGGTGGCGCGCGTGGGACGCGGTCGAGCTGGTCGCGCATGCCACGCAGCGTCTGCCGCTGTTGGTCGACCAGGGCGGCGACGATCCCTTCCTGGACGAGCAATTGCGCCCGCAACTGCTGCGCGAGGCCTGCGAGGCCTCCGGGCACGCGCTGGAACTCCGGGTGCACCCCGGCTACGACCACAGCTACTACTTCGTCGCCAGTTTCCTGGGCGATCATTTCGAACACCATGCGCGCCATCTCGGCGATGCGCGCTGAGCCTGAGAACACCAAGGAGCTCCACGAATGACCACCTCGGTTCAACCCCTGCGCATCGGCTTCGTCGGCCTGGGCATCATGGGGCGCAGCATGGCCGGGCACCTGCTGGCGGCCGGCCACGAGCTGCGCGTGTACAACCGCTCGCGCGACAAGGCCGACGAACTCGTGGCCCGCGGCGCCCGCTGGTGCGACAGTCCGGGCGAGGTGGCGGCGGGCTCGGAGATGGTGATCACCATGGTGGGTTACCCCGCCGACGTGGAGCACATCTACCTGGGCGCCGGCGGCATCGTGGAGCGGGCGGCCCCGGGCACGCTGCTGGTGGACATGACGACCTCCAGCCCCTCGCTGGCGCGGCGCATCGCCCAGGCCGCGCGCGAGCGCGGCTGCGGCGCGCTGGACGCCCCGGTCTCGGGCGGCGACGTCGGCGCGCGCGAGGCCAGGCTGTCCATCATGGTCGGGGGCGATGCGGGGGATTTCGAGCGCGCCAGACCCGTGCTGGCGTTGATGGGCACGAATATCGTGCTGCTCGGCGGGCCCGGCACCGGGCAGCACACCAAGATGTGCAACCAGATCGTCATCGCCTCGACCATCGTCGGGGTCACCGAGGGCCTGCTCTATGCGCAACGCGCCGGGCTCGACCCGGCCACCGTGCTGCAGGCCATCGGCGGCGGCGCGGCCTCGGGTTTCCAGCTCAACGTGCTGGGCCCGCGCATCATCGGCGGGGATTTCGCGCCGGGCTTTTTCATCGAGCACTTCCTCAAGGACCTGGGCATCGCGCTGGGCGAGGCCGAGCAGATGGGCCTGGAGCTTCCCGGTCTGGCGCTGGCGCGCAGCCTGTACCAGCGCATGGCGGACAAGGGCCTGGGGCGCGACGGCACGCAGGCGCTGATCAAGATCTACCAGGGCTGAGGGTCTTGTCACGGGCGCAGGAACTTCGGCGCTGCGAGGGTATCCAAGGGGCATGACCTTCACCGCGCGGCCCTGCCCGGCGCGCCACGCCCATGAACTCGCAGCCCCAAGGCCCGTCGTCCGCCGCGTCGTCCCTTCCACCATCCCCTGCGCCTTCCCCATCGGCGCCCGAGCCGTCCGCCGCCGCGCAGCGCCGCGCCTTCACGGCCGTGTTCATGATCGAGCTGTGGGAGCGTTTCGGCTTCTACGGCATGGCCGCGCTGATGGTCCTGTACATGGTGCAGGGCCTGGGCTATTCCGATGACCGCGCCAACCTGAGTTGGGGCGCCTTGAGCGCCCTGGTCTATGCGCTGCCGGTATTCGGGGGGTGGGCCGGCGACCGCTGGCTGGGCACCCGGCGCTGCATGCTGGTGGGCGCCGTGGTGCTGGTGTTCGGCTACGGGCTGCTCGCGCTGCCCTTGCGCGGGCTGGCGCCGTTGTACGTCTCGCTTGCGCTGGTGGCGGTGGGCAACGGGCTGTTCAAGCCCAATGCGGCCAACCTGGTGCGGCGCATCTACGAGAACCAGCCTGCGCGCATCGACAGCGCGTTCACCGTGTATTACATGGCCGTCAACGTCGGCTCCACGGTGTCCATGCTCGCCACGCCGTGGGTCCGCGAGCTGTGGGGCTGGCACGCCGCCTTCGCGGTTTGCTGCGCGGGTCTGCTGCTGGGCCTGGCCAACTACCGCTGGATGCGCGACGCGCTGCAATGGGTGGGCAGTCCCGCCGATGCCGCGCCGCTCGACATGCGCCGAGCCGCGATGCTGCTCGGCGCGATCGCGCTGGGCATCGCGCTCGGCGTGTTCCTGCTGGCCGAGGTCCAGCTGGCCGACCTGTGCGTGGCGCTGGTGGGCGCGGGCGTGCTCGCCAGCTACACGGTGGTGCTGCGCAGGGCGCGCGCGCACGAACGCCCGGGGCTGCTCAGCGCGGGCATGCTCGTGCTCGAAGTGGGCCTGTTCATGATCTTCTACCAGCAGATGTCCACCTCGCTGACCCTGTTCGCGCTGCGCAACGTCGAACTGGAGCTGCGCCTTCCCGGGCTGTTCGCGCTGCCGGTGTTGCCGGCGCAGTTCCAGGCCATCAACCCCATCTGCATCATGGTGTTCAGCCCGCCGCTGGCCTGGCTGTACGCGCGCCTGGCGCGCGGCCCCGGGGACCTGCCCCTGGGGTTGAAATTCGCGCTCGGCTTCGCCGCCGTCGGTGCCGGCTTCGCGGTGTTCGCCACCAGCGGCCTGGGCGCCGTCGACGGACGGGTCTCGGCGTGGTTCGTCGTCGCCGGCTACGCGCTGATCTCGCTCGGCGAGCTGCTGGTCAGCGGCCTGGGGCTGGCGGTGATCGCGCGCTACGTGCCCGAGCGCCTGTCGGGG
The DNA here is from genome assembly GCA_021848345.1 of Pseudomonadota bacterium. Lineage (GTDB taxonomy): Bacteria > Pseudomonadota > Gammaproteobacteria > Burkholderiales > Burkholderiaceae_C > Thiomonas_A. Next base: position 120,397 of record JAJZUV010000002.1, read on the forward strand.
TTCCTGATGGGGGTGTACTTCGGGGTGGTGGGCGTCGCCATGTACCTCGGGGGCCTGGTGGCGAACCTGGCGCGCGTCCCGGTGGACGCGCACCTCAGCGCCGAGCAGACCCTGCCGCTGTACCTGGACCTGTTCGTCCGGCTGTCGCTGGCGGGGATGGTCGGCTGCGTGCTGTCGCTGGCCATGCTGGTCGCGCTGCGGCGCGTGGCTCCGCGTGCCCAGGCCGCCTGATCCGTCGCTGCCTGACCCGTCGCTGCCTGGCTGTCAATCCTTGCGCGCCGCCTCGCGAAAGCGCGCGGCGAGTTCGCGGCGCAGTTCCTTGCGCAGCTTGGCGGCCTCGAAGCGGCGGATCTCGTCGGGCGTGGACGGTTGCAGCGGCGTCACCGTCACCGGACGCCCGTCGTCGCCCACCGCGACCATGGTGAAAAAGCAGCTGTTCACGTGGCGCTGGGTCTGCGTGCGGATGTCCTGCGCCACCACCTTGATGCCCACCTCCATCGAGGAACTTCCGGTGTGATTCACGCTGGCCAGGAAGCTGAGCAGTTCGCCCACCAGGATGGGTTGCAGGAAGGTTACCTGATCCACGCTCAGCGTGACCACGTAGCGCCCGCTGTATTGCGCGGCGCAGGCGTAGGCCACTTCGTCGAGCAGCTTGAGCACCGCGCCGCCGTGCACCTTGCCCGAGAAATTCGCCATGCCCGGAGTCATCAGCACGGTCATGGTCAGCTGGTGGGATGCCATCGAGAAAGCCTTTCGTCGGGACGTGATCGCGGATCGCGCGATTGTGCCTGGGACCGCGCACCCGGTCAGGGCCTGCCGTGCCCGGCGGCGGGCACGGGATGCGCCGCCGCGCTGCGCTGGCTGTAGCGCACGCGCAGGCCGCCGCGCGGCCGGTTGCTCAGGCCCACCTCGCCCCCCAGGTTGGCGGCGATGCTGCTCATGATGGCCAGGCCCAGGCCGCTGCCGCCTTGCTCGCCGTCGCGGTGCAGCCGGTTGAAGGCCTCGAAGGCCTGCGGCAGCAGTTCCTCGGGAATGCCCGGGCCATCGTCGTCGATGACCACGTGGGTCCAGGCGACGCCGTCCGGCGCGGTCTCGGTGAAGCAGCTCAGGTCCACGCGGCCGCCGGGGCGGGCGTAGCGCAGCGCGTTGTCCACGGCATTGCGCAACAGGGTGTAGAGCTGGGTGGGGTCGGCCAGGATGGGCGCGGCCTTCGGAGCCTGCTCGTCATGCTCGATGCCGATGTCGATGCCCCGCTGGCGCGCCAGCGGCAGCAGGTCCTCCAGCACGTGGCGCAGCACCCCCAGCGGCTCGACCGCGCGGGGTTGCCCGGCGGGACCCGACTGCGCCCGCGCCAGGCTGAGCAGCTGCTCCACCACGGCGCGGGTGCGCGCCAGGCCGGCGAGCATGCCGCGCAGGCGCTCGCGTGCCTCGCGCGGCAGCTCCACGTGGTCGAGGTTCTCGGCCTGCAGGGTTAGCGCGGCAATCGGCGTGCGCAGTTCGTGGGCGGCGTCGGCGAGGAAGCGTCGCTCGCGATCGCGCAGCATGCGCACGCGCTCGAGCAGGCCGTTGATGGAGGCCACGAAGGGCCGGAGTTCGCGCGGCACCTCCACCACGGGCAGCGGCTCCAGGCGAAGTTCGCTGCGCGCATCCACCTGCGCGGCCAGGCTCAGCACCGGGCGCAGCGCGCGGCGCAGCACCAGGGTCGCCAGCAGCGCCAGCAGGGGAATCAGCGCCAGCAGCGGGTACAGGGTGCGTTGCGCGCTGTCGGTGGCGGCGTCGGAGCGCAGATCGGTGCGCTGCGCGGCGGCGATCATGCCCCCTGGATCGCGGCGCACGAACACGCGCCACTCCTGGCCGGCCGCGCGCACCACGTGCATGCCCGGCGCGAGGTCGGCCGGCAGCGGCAGGCCGCCGGGCGTGCCCAGGCGCTGCACGACGATGCGCGCGTCCTGATCGACCTCGGCGGCGCGCGCCAGCAGCGTGGCGTCGGGCATCTGGCCGCCGGCATGCACCAGCGCCGCCACCTGGCGCAACTGCACGTCCTGCAGGCGGTTGGCCTCCACGTAGCCCAGCACGTAGGACACCGCGCCGGTGCACACCCCGACCAGCGCCACCATCAGCGTGGTCGACAGCCAAAGGCGCCGCAGCAGGGACTGCCCCGCCCAATGGCGCAGCGCCTGGACGGGCTTCATGCCGGCGCGTCGGGCGCCGCGCCCGCGTCGGCGGCGTCGCCGCCCTCGCGGTCGACCACCCAGCCCACGCCGCGCACGTTCTTGATGGCGCCGGCACCGAGCTTCTTGCGGATGCTGTGGATCAGGTATTCCACGGCGTTGCTCTCCACCTCTTCGTTCCAGCCGTAGATCAGGTTCTCCAGGTCGTCGCGCGACAGCACGGCGCCCGGGCGCAGCAGCAGGGCGTGCAGCAGCGCGTATTCTCGCGCCGACAGGCGCGCGCTGGTCGCGCCGAAACCGGCCTGGCGGGTGGCGGGGTCCAGCGTGACCACGCCGTTGCCCAGCAGGGCCTGCGCCTGCCCGCCCTTGCGCCGCGCCACCGCGCGCAGGCGCGCCAACAGCTCGCCGGTCTCGAAGGGCTTGATCAGATAGTCGTCGGCCCCCAGGTCCAGGCCGCGGATGCGGTCGTCCACGCCGTCGCGCGCGGTGACGATGATCACCGGCAGGTTGTAGCCCGAGCGCCGCGCCGCCTGCAGCACGCCCAGGCCGTCGCGCCTGGGCAGTCCCAGGTCCAGCAGCATGGCCTCGTAGGGCGCGGTGCGCATGGCCAGCAGCGCAGCGTCGCCGTCGAGCACCCAGTCCACGGCGTGGGCGGCGTCGCGCAGCGCCTGCTGCGTGGCGGCGCCCAGCATGCGGTCGTCCTCAACCAGCAGGATGCGCATCGGAGTCGCCCGCGTGCCCGCCCGCGCCGGTCTCGTGCGCCAGGCTGCCGCGCAGCAGCGCGAACAGCGTGGGCATGAGCAGCAGGACCAGTGGCAGCTGAACGGCCAGCCCGGCGATGATGGCCACCGCCAGCGGCTGCTGCATCGCCGAGCCCTGGCCGATGGCCAGCGCCAGCGGCAGCAGGGTCAGGATGGCCGCGATGGTGGTCATGGCGATCGGGCGCATGCGGTTCACCCCGGCCTGCACCAGGGCCTCGTGCAGGTTCATGTCGGGATGCGCCTGCTGCAGCTCCTGCACCTCGCTGAAGTAGAAGATCGCCACTTCGGTCACGATGCCCACGATCATGGTCATGCCCATCATGGCCGAGATGTTGAGCTCGATGCCGGCGATCCACAGGCCCACGAACACCGCGGGCAGCGCGCACAGCGGCATGGCCAGGATGGACAGCGCCACGCGCATGCGCTCGTACAGGAACAGCAGCAGCAGGAACACCAGCAGCACGGCCGCGGCCAGCACCTGCAGCAGTCCCTTGAAGGCGATCTGCTGCTGCTTGTACAGGCCGCCGAGGCGGATGTAGACCCCGGTGGGGTAGAAGCCCGGCGTGCCGATGACCTTTTTCACGGCGGCCACCGTGGAGCCCAGATCGCGCCCGCTGATGCGCGCGGTGACCGCCGCCATGCGCTTGAGGTTCTCGCGGATGATCTCCGGCTGGCCGGTCAGCACCGAGATCCTCGCCACGTCACCCACGCGGAATACGTGCCCGTCGGGCGCGCGCAGCGGCAGCGCGGCGACGTCCTGCGGCGTGCGCCGCAGGTCGGACGAATCCCATACCCGCACTCCCACCATCTTCGGACCCTGTTCGAGTTGCGTGGCCACGCTGCCGCCGATCAGCGCCGCCAGCTGGGTCTGCACCTGGCGCGCGTCCACCCCCTGCAGCGCCAGGCGCGTGGGGTCGAGGCGGATGTCCAGCGCGTCGCCGGCGACGATGATGCCGCTGCGCACCTCGACGATGCCCTGCACCTTGGAGATCGCCGCCGCGGTCTTGTGGGCTAGCTTCGCCAGTTGGGTCGAATTGTCGTCGAAGATCTTGATCTCCACCGGCTGCGGCACCGCGGTGAGATCTCCGATCAGGTCCTGCATGAGCTGCGCGGTGTCGATGTCGATGCCCGGCACCTGGGCGTGGATGCGCGCGCGCACCTGCTTTTCCACCTGCCAGATGGGCTCGCGCGGCAGCGGCTTCAAGCGCACGAAGAAGTCGCCCTCGTTGGCGTGGGTGATGCCGCCGCCGAGTTGCAGTCCGGTGCGGCGCGAGAAGGTCTGCACCTGCGGCGTGGAGCGCAGGATGCCCTCGATCTGGCTCAGCAGCCGGTCGGTCTCGGCCAGCGAGGTGCCGGGCGGCGTCACGTAGTCCAGCACGAAGCCGCCTTCGTCCATGCGCGGCAGGAAGCCGCTGCCCACCGCGTGGTAGGCGATCCAGCCGGCTGCCAGCAGCGGAACGAAGCCGAACAACACCAGCCAGGGTTTGCGCAGCAGCGCCGGCAGCAGCCGCGCATAGCCGCGCTGGAAGGCGCCGAGCACGCGTCCATGCTCGCGCCGGTGTTCGCGTTCGATGTCCCGCGCGCTCAGCAGCCGGTCGGCCAGCAGGGGCACGGCCAGCCAGGAGACGAAGAAGGAGATCACCAGCGCCGCGGCCATGGTCAGCGCCAGCGCCTTGAAAAAGGCCCCCGTGATGCCCGACAGGAAGGCCAGGGGGATGAAGATCACCACGGTGGACGCGCTGGAGCCGGACAGCGGCCGGAAATATTCCATCGCCGCGCGCATCACCCCGCCGTGGCGCGCCGGCTCGCCCGGGGCGGCGGCGCCTCCACCTTCCCCCAGGCGGCGCACGATGTGCTCGCTCATCACGATGGCGTCGTCGATCACCAGGCCGACCGCCGCGGCCATGCCGCCCAGGGTCATGATGTTGAAACTCATGCCCAGCGTGTACAGCAGCACCACGGTGGCCGCGAGCACCGCCGGCACCGTGACCATGGCGATCAGGGTGATCTTCAGGCTGCGCAGGAACAGCAGCAGCACCAGACCGGCCAGCACCACGCCGATCAGGATGGCGTCGCGCACGCTCAGCGCCGAGTCGATGACCAGCTGGCTCTGGTCGTACCAGTTGGCCAGGTGCACGCCGGCCGGAAGCTTGGTGGAGGCCAGCAGCTGGCGCACGTCGCGGGCGATCTTCACGCTGTTGCCGCCGGGCTGCTGGTAGATGTTGAGCAGCACCGCGGGCTTGCCGTCGGCGGTCACGGTGGTCCACTGGGGCAGGGTGCTGCGTACCACGGAGGCCACGTCGCGCAGACGCACCACGCCGGCGGGCGTGGCCCGCACCACCAGGTCGCCGATCTGCCGGGCGTCGTGCAGGCGCGAGTCGGCCAGCGCCAGCAGCAGCTTGTAGCGGTCCTCCAGGTGGCCCAGGGCCTTGACCCCGTTGCCCCCCGACAGGGTGCGTTCGACATCGCCCAGGCTGAGGTTCAGGGCCTGCAGGCGCGCCGGGTCCACGATCACGTGGTATTCCTCCTGCCGGCCTCCCTGCACCTGCACGCGCCCGACGCCGCCCACGCCCGACAGCAGCGGGCGCAGTTCGAGCTGCGCCAGGTCGTACAACTGCACCGGGCTCAGCGTGTCGGAGGTGAGGCTGTAGGCGATGATGGGGTCCACCGTCGGGTCCATGCGCTTGGAGCGGATGGTGGTTCCGGGCGGCAGCATGGGCAGCACCTGGTTGGCGGCCTCGTTGACCTGCACCGCGGCCAGGCCCATGTTGCCGCCCCAGTGGAAGGTGACGTAGATGTCGGCCGAGCCGCGGCTGGTCTCCGAGCGCACCGTGACCACGCCGGGCACGCGCCGGATGGCCTCCTCCAGCGGCTGCGTGACCTGCAGCACCATCTGGCGCGTCGGGCGCTCCCCGGCGTCCACCGAGACCACGACCCGCGGGAAGCTCACGTTGGGGAACAGGCCCACCGGCAACTTGAAGGCGGCCAGGATGCCGCCGGCCGCCAGCAGCAGCACCAGGAACAGCACCGAGCGACGGTGCCGCTGCAGCCAGAGCGACGCGTTCATCGGCTTTGCCCCGCGGCCGTGCCGGCGCTGCTGCGCAGGGCCATGCCATCCTTCAGTTCGTAGTTGCCCAGCACAACCAGCGGCTGCGACGGCGCCAGCGCGCCGGAGATGGCACTGCGCTCGCCCTGGTTGCCCTGCACCTGCACGGTCACCCGCCGCGCATGGCCGTGATCGTCCTGGAACACATAGGCCTGGCCGTCGGCGTTGCGCAGCACGGCCTGGCGCGGCACCAGCCAGCCGCTCCAGGCATGCAGCGGCAGGCGGGCCTGCACGGCCAGGCCGGGCAGCAGCCAGCGCGGCGCCGCGCCCAGCGCGAGGCGCACTTCCACGCGCCCGCTGGCCGGATCGACTCGACCGGCCACGTCGAGCACCGTGGCCTTCACGCTCTGCTCGGGATCGAACACCGAGCGCAGGCGCGCCGCGGTGCCGGGACGCAGTTCCGAGGCGTCCCGAGGGTCGACGCCGACGACGGCCTGCAGGCCCTCGCGCGGCGCCAGGCTCAGCGCCGTGGCGCTGGCCGCCAGTCGCATGCCGGAGGTCGCCTGCACCACCTGCACGACGCCGTCGAAGGGGGCACGCAGCATCTCCTGCGCGCGGCCCATCCCCTGCGCCTGCTGCGCGGCCAGCGTGGCCCGCGCGTCGGCCAGGCTGCGGCGCGCCGCGTCCACCTGCGATTGCGTGGCCAATTGCTGCTGCTGCAGGCGCAGCTGCCGCTGGAGTTCGGCCTTGGCGAAGCGCAGCGCCTCGCGCGCCTGTGCATAGGCGGCGTCGCCGGAGGCGGTGTTGTCGACCTCGAGCAGGGCCTGGCCGCGATGCACGCTCTGGCCGGCGCGCACCAGCACGCGACGCACCCGTACCGGACGCGCGAAGTCCACGCTCAGCGTGCCGCCGCTGGCCGTGCGTACGGTGCCCACCGCATCGAGGCTCTGCGTGAGCGTGCCGCGTTGCAGCGCGGCGGTGCGCACGAGCGCGCTGGGCGCCGTGTCGGCGAAGGCGGGATGGCAGATCGCGGCGGCCACGGCGAGCGCGGCAAGCAGGCAGCCCGCGCTCAGCGCGCGGCCGGCGTTGCGCGGCGTGGGGCCGGGGTGCCGCGAGGTGGCGGCGACGCAGACGTCGTAGGGACTCATGATGTGGACGATGGGTGATCGGGGGTGACGGTGCCGGGCCTGGCGGCAGCGACGCGATACAGGCCGGCACCGGTGAGCAGGTCCAGGCTCACGGCCTGCTCGGCCTGCTGTTGCTCGACCGTGAGCAGCGCCAGGCGCTGGTCCAGCAGCGCCAGCTGCTGGGACTGCGCCTGCGGCAGCGTGTAGCTGCCGTCGGCCAGGGCCTGCCGGGCGGCGTCCGCGGCCGCCTGCAGCGCCGGCAGGTCGGCACGCAGCGCGGCCTGCTGGCGGCGCAGCAGGCGCTGGTTGGCCAGCGCCTGCTCGACGTCGGCCTGGGTCTGGTTCAGGCGCAGCTGGTAGGCGTCGCGCAGCTCGCGGCGCGTGGCCCGGGCCACGGCGATGCGTCCGCGCGAGCCGTTGAACAGGGGAAGGCTGAAGCTGACCCCGAAGCCCACGGTGTTCACGTCGCTGGTATCGCGTGCCCGGGTCAGGCCCACGCTGATCGAGGGAAACTGCTGCAGCACGGCTTCACGCAGGGACTGTTCCTGGCTGGCGTAGCCGGCCCGCAGCGCGAGCAGGTCGGGACGGATGTCGGCCACGTGTGCGAGTGCGGCGCGCGCGCGTGCCGCACTCTCCGGGGTGACTTCGGGTAGTCCCGCCAGGCGCAGCGGCACACCTGGCGCGAGCCCGAGCAGCGAGTGCAGGCCGGCCTGCAGGCGCAGGCGGGCATGCTCGTCGGCCGCCAGGCGCTGGCGCAGGGACTGCAGGCGCAGCAGCTGGGCGTCGGAGTCGGCGCGCGGCAGCTCGCCGCGCGCCACGGCTTCCCGGGTACGCCGCAGCGCCTGCCCGACCAGCGCCAGTTCGCGCCGCAGCAGGCCGCGGCGAGCCTGCAGCGCGGTCAGGCGCACATACAGCAGTTGCGCCTGCGAGGCGGTCTGCCACTCCTGCCACAGCAGGTCCAGGTTCACGCTGCGCAGGTGCTGGCGCGCCGCGGCTTCGGCGGCGGGGCGGGTGAGCAGGGCGCCGAGGTCGAAATTCAGGCCGTAGCTGTAGGCCGTGCTGGTGGCGCCCGAGCCGTGGCGCGGGAAGTCGCGCGAGGTGGAGAACTGGGGGTCGGGCAGTAGTCCGGCCGCGAAGGCCTGGGCCTGCGCCACGCCCAGCCGGTCGCGCGCCATGCGCAGTTGCGGGTTGTCAAGCACGGCCAGCGCGGCCACCGCGCCCATGGGCAGGGGCAGGTCCGGATCGACGTGCTGGGCGGCCAGGCGGGGAAGCGCGATGCTTGCCGTGTCCACGCGCAGCGATCGCAACTGATGCAGCGAGTCGGGGCGGTCGGCCAGCGGGTGCGGTGCGTAGGAGGCGCAGCCGCCCAGCACCAGCAGCACGGCGGCCAGGCTGGCAGCCTGGCTCAGGCGCCGCGCCCGGCCGCGCTGTCCGCGCAGCTGGGTGACGAATGCGGCAAGCGCGGGCAGCGCGGGCGGGCGCGGCGGCGTGGCCGGAGCAGGGTTCGGGACTTGGGGCATGGCGAGGTGGCCGGCCGGGGCCGGCACGCAATCCGGAATCATTCCGGTTTGCGACAGCCTATGCGCAAGGACTTAGCCGCGACTTAGGAAATCCCCATGGATGGAGCAGTGGCGGGCCCGCGGCGAGTCCGCGCGCGACGACCCGAGATGCCCCGTCAGGCTTCGCGCAGGTACACGGAGGCGTCCGCGATGCCCCAGCGGGCCGCGCGCTCCGGCCCGGTGATGCGTTGGTCGCGAGCGTCGCCGCCGAGGTCGAGCAGCCGCGGTTGCACGAAGTCCTGCTTGTGCGTGCAGTACACGGCACGCACCTTCGGGCGCAGCAGTTCGCCGTGGTTCTGGTCGACCACCACTCCGAGCAGGCCCGAGTCGAGGCGCACGAAACTGCCCACCGGGTAGATGCCTATGACCTTGACGAAATGGTGAAAGATCTCCTGGTCGATATGCGCGGGCGCCCAGCGCGCCATGCGCTGCAGGGACTCGGCCGGATCCCAGCCCGCCTTGTACGGGCGATTGGAGGTGGTCGCGTCGTAGATGTCGCAAATGGTCGCCATGCGGCAGATGCGGCTGATCTGCTCGCCGGCGAGTCCGTCGGGGTAGCCGGTGCCGTCGATGCGTTCGTGGTGATGCAGGCATACGTCGACGGCCGTGGCATGCACGTCGCCCGTGCGCTGCAGCAGCTCGTGGCCGCGCCGCGGGTGGGTCTTGATCACCTCGAACTCGGCCTCGCTCAGTGTGTCGGGCTTGTTCAGGATGTCGTGGGGAATCGACGCCTTGCCGATGTCGTGCAGCATGCCCGCCAGCCCGGCGATCCGGGTCTGCTCGCGGTCCAGGCCGAGCTGCCGGGCGAGCGCGATCATCAGCGCACCCACCGCGGCCGAATGCAGGTAGGTGTAGTCGTCCGCGCGCTTGATGCGCACCACGCTGAGCAGGGCCCAGGGGTTGTCGCGCAGCGACTCGGACATCTCCTCCACGAATTCGTGGGCGCGTGCGGTGTCCACGGAGCGCCCGAGCCGAGCCTGGGCGAACATGCTTTCCAGCATGGGCTTGGAGCGCAGGAACACCCGCCGCGCGCGCGACAGTTCCTCGCGCAACGCGCGCCTCGGCGGCTCGGTTGCGTCGGCGGGTTCCCTGCCCGGCTCGGCAATCGCTTGCGGGGCCTGCGTGGCGTCGACGGAAATGTCGTCGATCAGCTGGACTCGCTCGGGTTGCGCGGCTTCGGGCCGCGGGGCGTCGGGATCGAGGTCGCCGCCGCGCTCGGTGTCGATCCACAGGGCGCTGATCCCCGGAGCGGCCAGCGCGCGCACCTGCTGGTCATCGCGTACCAGGAACGCGCCGCGCCAGAAGCCGTGCTGCATCCAGGATCCTTCGATCTTGGCGACATACATGCCGTGCCGTATTTGATCTGGCCGGATTTTCTTCAGCATAGAGGAGGTGGCCCTGCGAAACCCGCATGGTATGCACAAATCGCGATGCGAGGATTCGAGAATGTAGCGCCGTGAATGCCCCGGCCCACGCGCCGGTGCGCGGCGGCGGCTTCCTGCGTATAGTCTGCCTCGCGTCCGTCGCGAGCGACGGTCGCCACGATACCAACCAAGGGGAGACGACATGAACCAGACCTGGAATTGGCTGCGCCGCGCGGCCCTGTGCGCGGCCACCGCGACGACCATGGCATGGGCTCCGGCCCATGCCGAGCAAGCCGGCTCGACGCTGGACCGGGTGATGCAGTCAGGCGTATTGCGGGTCTGCACGACGGGCGACTACCGGCCCTTCACCTATCTGCAGCCCGATGGAAGCTACGTGGGCATCGACATCGACCAGGCCCACAGTCTGGCCGAGGCGCTCGGCGTGAAGGTGCAGTTCGTCAAGACCACCTGGCCGACCCTGATGAAGGATTTCGACGCCGGCAAGTGCGACATCGCCATGGGGGGCATCTCGGTGACCCTGGCGCGCATGAAGACCGCCGCCTTCAGCATCCACTACCTGGTCGACGGCAAGACGCCCATCGTGCGCTGCGGCGACGTCGACAAGTACCAGACCCTGGCCGAGATCGACCAGCCCTCGGTGCGGGTGATCACCAACCCCGGTGGCACCAACTTCAAGTTCGTGCAGGCCCACATCCACCACGCGAAGGTGATCGTGTATCCCGACAACAACACGATCTTCCAGCAACTGGTCGACGGCAAGGCCGACGTCATGATCACCGACGGCACCGAGACGCTGCTGCAGCACAAGTTGCATCCCCAGCTGTGCGCCGTGCATCCGCGGCATCCGTTCACGTATGGCGAGAAGGGCTACCTGATCCCGCGCGACGACCTGCCGTTCCAGAATTTCGTCGACCAGTGGCTGCATCTGGAAATCGCCTCGGGCACCTTCCAGAAGGTGTTCGACAAGGGCCTGCAGTAAGCGCGGCGCGGATCCGACGCGGCGTGGCGCCTCCCGGCGCCACGCCATCGCGCTTGCGCGCGAGCTAGATGGTCAGCTGCATGTTCAGCAAGACGCCCGAATCCGTCATGCTCAGGCTGGCCGAACTCAGGCTGAAGGTGCCGTCGGTGCCCAGCAGGTAGTTGTCCGTCTCGCTGGAACTCGTCTGTCCGCCGCTGGTGGTGGCGGTGTCGATCAGCGAGACCGTGACCGTCGAACTCGACGTGCCGGGGCCCACCTGGAAGCTCAGGGTCTCGGAGCCGATCGGCACGGCCATCGTGCTGTCGCTGTAGCAGTCGTAGTCGACGATGCCGCCGCTGTCGCCGAGCTGGACCGTCGCCGGGTAGATGCCTGGAGTCCTCGCCACGCAATAGGCCTGGGAACTCGCGTAGCCCAGCGGCTGCAGCGCGGTGTTGAAATAGCTCTGCTGGCTCGATGCGATGCTCAGGGTCTGGCTGGCCACGCTCACCGTGCCGGTCACGCCCAGGGTCGCGAACAGGGCGGGTTGGGCATTGAACGGTGTGGTCGCCTGGGACAGCGGAAGAATGCTCAGGGTCACGCTGCCCCCGATGGGCACGCTCACGCCCTGATACAGCGCGGTGCCCGATACGCTGGCGGTTCTGGCGGCGCCGGCCGTCAGCAAGGCCGCCATGGCGCTTTGCAGCGGAAAGGTGGTCCCGGCCGGGGGGAGCGAAGTGCCGCCCCCGCCGCCACAACCCGCGAGCACGAGGCTCGAAAGCAGGGCCAACCGCGCGCCCAAGCCGGTTGCCCGCCTGTGATTCCTGGGATGGTCGTTCATGTTCGTCTCCGCCCGTGCTTGGTCGATCCCGTTCGGGATCGGTTACGACGCGATACACGGATGGAGTATGAAGCCGCCTAGGCGTGCGGATCCATGCGAGGCATCAAGAATCGTTTGCGGACGTCGCTTGCGTGGTTCGCACCAGCACGCGCGGGTGCCAGTTGTCGCCGCGACCGGCATCGTCGAGCTCGACCGTGCACGCGCCGCTGCGTCGCGTCAGCGACTGCGCGTCGGATCCCACGAAGGGGTTGTCGTAGTGCACGGAGAACTGGCAACTCACGCCGCGCAGGTCCGGGGTCATGACCAGGCAGTTCAGATCGCCCTCGGCGCCGGTTGCGGTTCCGTTGCTCTCCAGGTGGGCGCTGACCTCCGACGTGAAGTGTCCACCGCTCGCGGGGAAGTCGCCGTGGTCGATGCGCCCCCAGTCGCAGGTCATGCGGCGCTGCTGCGACGATGCCGCCCCGTAGCTCGACTCGGCCAGGCTGACCGTGACGTCGATGGAGCGCGCGGCGGCGCCGCCTGCCTCGGCGGCGGCCGGGCTCGCCGGGGCCGACGCCGGGGGAGCCGCGTTCCGGAGCTCGCCCGCATAGCGCCACAGCGCGGCGTCGCAGTCCAGCGGCGCGCTGGCCCCCTGAGGGTCGTTCCAGATCACCCCGCCCCGGCTCGCGTCGAACAGCGGCGGTGGGTTGCCCGAGGCGACATCGCGCGTGGCGACGATGTCGGGCAGGGTTGCGCGCAACGCGGCGAGGCTTTGCTCCACGTAGGCGGTCTCGTCCACCCGACCGCGCCGCTGATAGGCGTCGAACACCTGGTCCGCCGCGAGTTGCAGGGTTCGCACGATGGCCTGGATCTCGGCTTCGTTTCCGGGCAGCGACAGGTAGTTGTCGCCGTGCGCGGTCCAGCGCCGTCCGTCGCGTCCGACCAGCGTGAGGCCGTCGCGGTTCTCCTGGTCGTGCATGTGCTTGACCAGCACCCCGCTGAGCAACTGGGCCACGTACCCCCCCAGAGGGGCTTCGACGAAACGTCCGGAACAATAGGTGTCGATCGCCTGCTTGTCGGTGCGCACGTGGCCGGCGGCGAAGGCGTCGCTGCCGAAGTGCGCAGCGTAGGCGGCCGTCAGGTACGCGCGTGTCAGGTCGGCTTCGTCGCGCGCGCGCAGCGCCTGCTGCAGCGCCAGCCGCTGCCCCACCAGGAAGGTGGTCTGCGCGTTTTGCTCGAAGTGATCCTGCCCGCGGCTGGCGAGTTCCAGGTAGCGGCCGAGATAGCTGTTGAGGCGAGGCAGGTCGGAGACGCTCTCGATGCAGGCGTCGGCGCCGGTGGCGCGCATGAACGCGCACTCGTCGGCGAGGGTGTAGTCGAGCGCTCGGCCCTGTTCGCGCGCTTCGCGAAAGCGCTGCATCAGTGCGCGTTCCAGTTCGCGCAGGCGGGGCAGGTCGTCCACGTAGGCATCGTGGAACAGGGTGAGCAGGTCGCGCCGGAAGGCCACCGTCGCCGCTTCCGAGCGTGCCGACCAGGCGGAGTCGAAAGGCATTCCGTCCCCCACCCTGGCGTAGGGCACGGCGTAGAAGTCGCCGGCCAGATACAGTACGTCGGCATAGCTCAGCGGCACCTCGCTTCCGTCGGAGGTGCGCGCGTTCAACAGCACCACGCGATCGCCAGGACCGCCGCGCCCTTCTGGCATGCGCAGTGTCACGAGCGATCCGAGGTACTCGTGCTCGGGGGAGGCGAAACCGAGCCGGCCTCGCAGCAGCGGGGCACCGGACGCGCCTGCCGCGCCGGACGCGCCGGGTTCGTCGCTCGCAAGGCTTGGGCGCGTCGTGTCGGGGGTGTCGCCGGCGAGAGCTGGCAGGCAGCCAGCCCAGGCCAGACTCAGGCCCAGGCAGGTGGCGAGCAGGCCGCGCGATAGCAATCCGGGCGTGTGGCTGCGAGACATGCGCCCATCCTAGGCAGCGTGGGCGTGTGGCGCAGTCCTGCCGGCGCGCGACCCCAGCAGCTTGATCGACTTTGGCTTTCGCGGGAAACGGCGGCCGGCGCCGTTGCGGCCCTCAGTCCCGCGTCGCCGCGCGACGCACGCAGTCGACGTAGGCGTCGCCGTCCGGCGGCAGGCCGCTGCGCTGAGCCGTCCACAGCATCTGACCCAGGCATTCCATGATGGCGTGATGGGCCTCGTGTTCGCCGCGGCGCGCGACCAGCAACTGGCAGGCCTGGCGGATGCCCGGGGGCTGGTCGATGGACACCTGCTCGGTGATCGAGAGGTGCATCGAAAGGTGCAGGAAGGGATTGCTGCGCCCGGCCTCCACGCCGTAGTCCCGCTCCAGCGCATCGGGCGCCGACAGATCCTCGTGGTATTCGGGATGCTGCTCCATCCAGCCCACCGCCAGGATCTCCAGCGGAGTCAACACGCCGGTATCGCGCCGGCGCCAGGCATCGATGAAAAAATTTCGAACTTCGTCCTTGCTGGGATTGAACATCGGGAGGGCTTGAGGACTGGCAGACTGTGGAAACGCCGCAGGGGGCCGCGCGCAGGCGCCATTTTGCCCCGGACGCGCGGCGCGGGTGCGCCGGCTCCCCCGGCGGCGGGCGGACTGCTAAGCTTGCGAGGCAGGCCGCCAGCTTCGGCGGCGCGGGAGACGCTCATGCCGGTGCTGGTGGTCGCCAATCCCAAGGGGGGCGCGGGCAAGTCCACGCTTTCCACCCAAATGGCCGGGTACTGGGCCTGGCGTGGCCACAAGGTCATGCTGGGCGATGCGGACCGCCAGCAGTCCTCGCGCCTGTGGCTGTCGTTGCGTCCGGCCGGGCTGCCGGAGATCGGCAGCTGGAAAATCGGCTCCGACGGGGTGGCGCGCCCGCCGCAGGGCACCAGCCACGTGGTCATCGATACCCCCGCCGGGCTTCACGGTCGTCGTTTCGACGAGGTGCTCGGCGCCGCCGACCGCCTGCTGGTGCCGGTGCAGGCCTCGGTGTTCGACATCTACGCCGCGAAGGAATTCCTCGATCGCGTGGCAGGGGAGCGCAAGCTCAAGGGGCTGCGCATCGGGCTGGTCGGGGTGCGCGTGGACGAGCGCACGCGCGCGGCCGAGCAGTTGCGCGAATTCCTGCACGGCCTGCCGTACCCCACGCTGGGCATGCTTCGTCCCACCACCAACTACGCCCACATGGCCGCGCACGGGCTGACCCTGTGGGACCTGCGTCCCGCGCAGGTCGAGCGCGATCTGCAGCAGTGGCAGGCCATCACCGCCTGGGCCGACGCCGAGTGAGCGGGGGAGGGCCCCCAGGCTCGCTTCGCTCGCTGGTCCACGTCGCCGCCTGAGTCGACGCCCCCCACGCTCGCTTCGCTCGCCGCAGGCGCGGCGCGACGGGGCGCCGCTCAGGCCGCCAGGCGCGGCGTCGGGCTGATCAGTTCCTGCATGCCGGCGCGATTGATGCGGAACAGGCGGGGGCCGACATGCTCCACCAGTCCGTCGCGTTCGAACTGGGCGATCACGCGGCTGGCCGTCTCCAGGGCCACGCCCAGCATGGCGCCGAGGTCGCTGCGCTTGGGCAACACGATGGTGTCGTTGAGTTCGGGCTCCGCCAGACGCAGCAGCAGCCTGGCCATGCGCGACGGAATCGTGCCCGAGCCCAGCAGCAGCGCCCACTCGTCGGTTTCGCGCACCGCGCGGTGCCAGCGTTCCAGGAATTCGTGGCGCAGGTTGGGAATGCGCTCCTCCAGGTTGCGGATCACCTCCACCGGGATGCGGCACACGCGCACCGTCCCGATGGCCGAGGCATGGTGCATGTACGGTTGCTGGATGAACGCCTCCAGCCCGATCAGGTCGCCGCGGCGCGCCACCCGGGTGATGCGTCGGGTCCCGTCGGGCAGCACCCGCTCGAGTTTCACGAACCCGGTCTTGACCGTGTAGAGGTACTGGCCCAGCTGGCCCTCGGCGAACAGGTTCTGCCCGGAGGAGAACTGCATGTCGTCGATGACCT
The DNA here is from genome assembly GCA_021848345.1 of Pseudomonadota bacterium. GTDB lineage: Bacteria > Pseudomonadota > Gammaproteobacteria > Burkholderiales > Burkholderiaceae_C > Thiomonas_A. Next base: position 136,214 of record JAJZUV010000002.1, read on the forward strand.
GATGGATCTCCTGGAAGTCGTCCACGCCGAGCGCGCCGAACAGGGCGATGCGCCGCACGCCGCAGTTGCGGCAGTCGGAGGCACCGCGCCAGGCGCTGCCGACTTCGCTGGCGCCGACGCGCTTGCCCGCGCAGCTGCCGGGCGCCGGCGGCGTGGCCACGATGGGCACGGTGACCGGGACGGATGACCGCCCGGCCGATGCCCGCGCAGCCAATGGGATTCGAGAAAAATCAACCGCTTGGTCCATGCCCGTTCCTTCCCTTGAGGATGCTCAATATTAGCGTTTACTAATATACGATTGTCAAGGCGGTAATCCCCGGAAACAACTCCGGGGAAACCCGCCCCGGCGAGCCGAAGATTGACCCGCCCTCATGCAGGCGTCCGGCGGCCTAAACTGGGGGGTTTCCACCCAGCCAGCGAGCCCCGTGGTCATGAACGGCCCCAGTCTGCAAACCATCGCCGCGCAGGACGCGCGCAACGCTCTCGCCGAGGACGTAGGCAGCGGCGACCTCACCGCTTCGCTGATCGCCGCTTCCACGCGCACCCAGGCGCGCGTGCTGGTGCGCGAGCCGGCCATCGTCTGCGGGCGCCCCTGGGTGGAGGCCGTGCTGCATCAGCTCGATCCGGCGCTGCGCATCGAGTGGCAGGTGCCCGAGGGGGCCCGGGTGCGCGCCGACGACGTGGTACTGCGGGTCGCGGGCAGCGCGCGCACCTTGCTGACGGCCGAGCGCAGCATGCTGAATTTCCTGCAACTCCTGTCGGGCGTGGCGACGCGCACCGCGCAGTACGTGCAGGCGGTGCAGGGCACCCGCGCGCGCATCGTCGATACCCGCAAGACCCTTCCGGGGCTGCGGGTCGCGCAGAAATACGCGGTGCGCGTGGGCGGCGGGGCGAACCACCGCATGGGCTTGTACGACGGCATCCTGATCAAGGAGAACCACATCGCGGCGGCCGGCGGCATCGCCGCCGTGCTGGAGCGCGCGCACGCCATCGCGCCGCCCGGGGTGTTCGTGCAGATCGAGGTGGAGACCCTGGAGCAGTTGGGCGAGGCCCTGGCCGTCGGTGCGCGCATGGTGCTGCTGGACAACATGGACCTGGAACAGTTGCGCGAGGCGGTGCGGCTCAATGCCGGGCGCGCCGAACTGGAAGTTTCGGGCGGCGTCGACCTGGACACGGTCGGCGACCTTGCGCGCACCGGGGTCGACCGCATATCCATCGGGAAGCTGACCAAGGATGTGGTCGCCACCGACTATTCGATGCGTTTTGCCGGAGCTTGAGCATGAACCAGACCATCTCGATCCAGGTCGAAAGCCCCGTGTGCGGAACCCAGGAAGCCTGGGCCCGCGTGGCCGAGGACCCGACGCCCGACGAGCGCGCCGCGCTGCTGGAGCGCTGCCGGCGCCTGCTCGCCGAGCGCGACGCGGTGCTGGTGGCCCACTACTACGTGCACCCCGATCTGCAGGACCTGGCGCAGCAGACCGGCGGCATGGTCGCGGATTCGCTGGAAATGGCACGCTTCGGAGCCGCGCAGAAGGCCTCCACGCTGGTGGTCGCGGGCGTGCGCTTCATGGGCGAGACGGCCAAGATGCTGTCGCCCGACAAGCGCGTGCTGATGCCCGAGCTCGACGCCACCTGCTCGCTCGACCTGGGCTGCCCGGCCCCCGAGTTCTCCGCCTGGTGCGATGCCCATCCGGATCGCACCGTGGTCGTCTACGCCAACACCAGCGCTGCCGTGAAGGCACGCGCCGACTGGGTGGTCACCTCCAGCTGCGCGCTGGACATCGTCTCCGACCTGCACCGCCAGGGGCGCAAGATCCTGTGGGCGCCCGATCGCCACCTGGGCGGCTATATCCAGCGCGAGACCGGCGCCGACATGCTGCTGTGGCAGGGTGCCTGCATCGTGCACGAGGAGTTCAAGGCGCTGGAGCTCGAATTGCTGCGCGAGCAGTATCCCGGCGCGCTGGTGCTGGTGCATCCCGAGAGCCCGGCCGGGGTGATCGCCCTGGCCGACGTCGTGGGCTCCACTTCGCAGATTCTCAAGGCCGCGCGCGAAACCGACCGGGGCACCATGATCGTGGCGACCGACACCGGGATGTTCCACGCCTTGCAGCAGCAGAACCCGCACAAGACCTTCATCGCCGCGCCGACCGCGGGCAACGGAGCGACCTGCAAGAGCTGCGCCCATTGCCCCTGGATGGCCATGAACGGCCTGCGCGGCCTGGAGCACGCCCTGCTCAGCGGCAGCGGCGAGATCCGCCTCGACCCGGAGCTCGGCGCGCGGGCGCGGCGTTCGGTGCAGCGCATGCTCGATTTCACCGCGTCCCACAAGACGGCGCAGGCTCCCGGGTCGCTGGTGCCCGGCCTGGGCGCGGCCTGAGCACTCGCTCGCGCCGGTCGCCGCGGGTTTCAGCCGCGTGCCGGGCGCGCCGGCTGTCGCGGACGGGGCTGCAGCGACGGGCGCTGCGGGTCCAGCGCGTCCAGCAGATCGCGCTCCAGCGGCGCCGGTTCACCCTCCAGCTCGCCGGCGATGATCTGGGCCGCCAGCGAGGACAGCAGCAAGCCCCGCGAGCCCATGCCCAGGCATAGGTAGAGGCCCGCCAGCGCCTGCCCCGGCTCCCCGGTCCATCGGCCCACCAGGGGCAGCCGATCCGCGCCCCCGGTACGCTGCGAGCGAAAGCCCGGCGCGCCCTCGGGCACGGTCGCGGGCCAGGGTCGGTCCGCGCACCACTCGCGCAGGCCGGCGCCCACATGTTCCCAGGCCTGGGCCGCGGTCCACGCCGGCTTGCCGGCGTGTTCGTGGGTGGCGCCCACGAACAGCCAGCGCTGGGCCGTGTCCAGCCCGCGCGCGGCGACCGCCGCCGGCGGCAACGGCAGCGCGTAGGCCGCACCCATCACGCCGCAACGCAAGCCCCGCAGCGCGGCAAGGTCGCGTTCCGCGACCAGGAAGCCCTGGCCGGACTGGGTGCGCAGCAGGGGAGTCCGCGCCTGGTCGAGCAGGCCGCTGGCGCGCAGCAGGCGCTCGCCGTCCTCCGCGCAGGCCAGCACGCACACGGGAGCCTGTTCCAGCACCCGGCCCTGCGCGTCCAGCGCCAGCCAGCACGAAGCCTCGGCATCGAAGCGCAGCGCATGCACGGGCAGCGGCGCGCGCAGCTCGATCCCGGGCTGGCGCAGCCAGGCGGCGCACAGCGCGCCCGCGGCCACCGCGGTGCCGGCCGTCCACCAGGCCGGCGGCGCCGCGGGCAATCCCGCCGCTTCGGCGCAGGCTTCGGCGTCACCGAAGCGCAGCAGCTCTCGCGGCCATGCGTCGCCATGCTCGGCCAGCTGGGACAGCCGGGCATGCCCGGCCGCCATCCACACGCCGTCGCCGGCTTGCAGGTCGGCCGCCTGTTCGGCCAGCGCACCGCGCAGCCAGGCGAGTCCGGCGCGGGTCAGGCGCGCGAGCTTCTCGTCGGGGGCGGCAGGGCGCAGGTGCGCCAGTCCCGCGGGCAGCCCGGAGGCGCCGGCGGCCGGCCCGCGCGCATCCAGCACGCGCACCCGCCAGCCGCGCCCGGCCAGCGCCCGCGCGCAGGCCGCGCCGGCCAGGCCGGCGCCGATCACGAGGGCGCTGTCGGCCCGCGCGCGTCCGGGCCGCGCGCCCCCCGCGCTCGGCGCGGCCCGATCCCGGGGAGCGTCCTGCGGCTTGAACTCGGCCTCCAGGCGCTGCGCCTTGCCGCCGTAGCCGGGGGCCCTGCGCACCTCGAACCCGGCATCGCGCAGGGCTTCGCGTACCGCGCTCGCCACCGTGTAGGTGGCCGCGAGGGCTCCGGGCCGGCAGCGGGCCGCGACCCGCGCGAGCAATTCGGGGCTCCACATGCGCGGGTTGCGCGATGGCGCGAAGCCATCGAGATAGACGGCGTCCGCGCCCAGTTCGAGTCGCGCCAGCATGCTCGGCGCATCGCCGAAGGCCAGCAGCAGGCGCACGCGGCCACCGTCCAGCAAGACCGGGTGCAGGCCCTGCACGGCCGGCGGCCAGTGGGCGGCCAGCTCGCGTGCCAGCTCCAGCCACCTCGCATCGGCGCACTCGCGCAGCAGTTCCCCGGCCGGCAGCGGGTGCAGCTCCAGCGCCACATAGTGCAGGAGCTCGGGGCGTCGCGGATCGTCGCGCCAGGCCTGCCAGGTGGCGAGGAAATTGCTGCCCAGCCCGAAGCCGGTCTCCAGCACCACGAATTGACGCCGGTCGCGCCAGCGCGCCTGTTCCCCGAGCAGTCCGCATCCGCGCAGGAACACCTCGCGCGCCTGCCCGGCCGCACCGGCGCGACTGGCGTAGACGTCGCCGTAACGCTCGCTGTAGGCCTCGCCGTTCGCGCCTCGGTGCAGGGCTTCGGCGCGGACCGCCGGTTCCGCGCTCACGCGTCCCCCCGGAGGCGCGGCGCTTGCGCGGGGCGCAGGTAGCGGCGGCTCTCGGTGAGCACGATGTCCAGCGGGCGATCATGGGGTTGCGCGGCCAGGCCCTCGACCCGGCAGGCGTCGAAGGCCAGCCCGATGGTCAGCACGCGCGCACGGTGTTGCAGATAGCGGTCGTAGTAGCCGCCACCGTAGCCCAGGCGCAGGCCGTCCTCGGCGAATCCGACACAGGGCACCAGCAGCACCTCGGGCTCGATCTCCAGCTCGCAGTCGACCGGCTGCTCGATGCCGTAGGGGCCCGCGCGCAAGGCCTGTCCCGGCGCCCAGGCGCAAAAGCGCATGCCGCGCAACTCGGGCTGCACCACGGGCAGGGCGATGCGCCAGGGCCAGCGCAGCTCCGCGCCCACGTGGGTCAGTACGCGCAGCGCGTCGTACTCGTTGCGGCTGGCGCAATAGGCGCCGATGCAGTGGGTGCGCAATGCGCGCAATTCTCGCTCCAGCGCGGCGTCCAGCGCGGCCTCGCGTTGCGCGCGTTGCGGCAGATCGTCTCGCTTGCGTCGCAGCGCCTCGCGCAACTGCGCGCGCGTGCTGCCCGCGGCGACATGTGCAGAGGGTGTCGCAAAGACCATGCTCACGCTAAGCTTGGGGTTATGAAGTCCGTCGAACGGGTTGCGCATATTGTGCTCGCAACGATCAGGAGCCCCTGGCGGCGATGGCCGGGGCACGTGCCGCGCTTCCTGTCGCGGGCCTGGGGCCCGGGTCTGCTGCTGTGCGGACTGGCCGGGGCTTCGTCGGGTGTCGCGTGCGCGGCCGCGGGGCCTGTCCCGGCCGTTTCGAAGCCTTCGCGGACGCCCCCCGTTTCGGTCGTTCCCGCTTCGGTCGCCTCCGCGGTGGTGGCGCTTCCTTCCGTGCGGGCGCCGCGCCCGCTCGCCGCTTCCGCCGCCGCACCTGCACCGCTGGTGCCGCCGCCGCCTCCGCCGCTGGACGCGGGCGCGGCCGACCTGGCCACCCAGGCCTGGCTGGGATTCCAGCGCGATGATCCGCAGCCGGCCTCGGCGGCGCTGCCCGCGCTGCGCGGCACCCTGCTGGAGCCGTGGGTCGCCTACTGGGCGCTCCAGCCGCGGCTGCAAGGCGCCTCGCAGGAAGACATCGATGCGTTCGCCAAGGCCTGGCCGGGCAGCCTGCCGCTCAAGCGCCTGCGTTCGCAGTGGCTGCTGCAGCTGGCCCACCGCAAGGACTGGGCGGGCTACCTCGCCGCCTATTCCGCTTACGACGGCGACGACCCGCAGTTGCAATGCCTGCAGGCCCAGGCGAAGTTCGAGACCGCCGCGACCGACACCGCGGCCCAGGTGCTGGCGCTGTGGGCGCGAGAACCCTCGGGGGGCGCGGGTTGCAACAGCGCGGCCAAGGCGCTGCTGGCTGCGGGGCTGATCGGCGACGAGGCGCTGTGGGCCCGCCTGCGCGGCTTTTTCGCCGACGGCCAGGTGCGCACCGCGCTGCAATTCCTGTCCGCGCTGCCGGCGCCGGAGGCGAAGGCGGTGCGCCGGGCCGCCCAGGATCCGCTGGGCCTGATGCTCGATGCCGCGCGCGACGGCGTGCCGACCGACACCCTGAAGCGGCGCGTGCTGGTGCTCGCGCTGTTCAACATGGCCCAGCAGGATCCGCAGCAGACCATGCGCCTGCTCGGCGGCAGCCTGCGAGCCTTGCGCGCCGACCTGCGCGCGGGCGTCGCCTGGCGCGCGGCGCGCTCCGCCTCCGTGCAACTGCTGCCCGGCGCGGCGGAGTTGTTCGAGCAGGCGCAGCGCATCGATCCCGCCTGGCAGCCCGATCCCGACACCTGGAAATGGTGTCTGCGCGCCGCGCTGCGCGAGTCGCGCTGGGGCCTGGTGAAACAGGCCACGTGGGCGCTGCTGCACGATGGGAAGCCCGGGGACGTCGCCGAGGCCAGCTACTGGCGCGGGGTGGCCCTTCGCGCCACCGGCCAGCCGGCCAAGGCGCGCGCCCTGTGGAGCGACATCGCCGAACCCTGGAGCTATTACGGACAGCTGGCCACCGAGGCCCTGGGACGCAAGGTTCGCGTGCCGGCGCAGGTGCCGACGCCGCCCGACATGCGCCTGGTCTATCAGGAGGCGGCACGCGACGGAGTGCGCGAGGCGCTGCTGCTGTACCGCGTGCAGGCCTATGCCCCGGCGGCCTGGCAGTGGCGCGCCGCGCTGGACGACGCCGACGACGCGCAATTGCACGCGGCCGCCCAGCTGGCCTGCGACCAGCAGGCCTGGCTGTTGTGCATTTCCGCCAGCGAGCGCATGCAGACCGGCGTCGACTGGACCCAACGCTACGTCATGCCTTTCCGCCAGCAGGTGGCGCAGGCCTCGCGCAGCACCGGGGTGGGCCAGGCCTTCCTCTACGGCATCATGCGCCAGGAATCGCGCTTCGCGCCCGGCATCCGCTCGTGGGCCGGCGCGAACGGCCTGATGCAACTCATGCCGGCCACCGCGCGCTGGGTGGCGCGCAAGATCGGACTCGACGGGTTCCAGGCCGAGCAGGTGAACGACGTGGCCACCAACCTCACCCTCGGCTCGGCCTACCTGGACCTGCTGTTGCAACGCTTCGACGGCTCGCAGGCCATGGCCGCGGCCGGATACAACGCCGGGCCCGGGCGCTCGGCGCGCTGGCGCGGCATGCCCCTGCCGGACAAGGCCTCGCTCGATGGCGCGATCTTCACCGAAAGCATTCCCGTGGAACAGACCCGCGACTACGTCAAGCGGGTGCTGGCCAACGCCACGGTGTATTCCGCACTGCTCGGAGGCGAGCGCCAATCCCTAGAATCGCGTCTGGCCCTGGCTGCGCCGGCGCGTACGTCGACCTCGCAGCCGATGCCCTGAGGCCCGGCAGCCCGCTGGAGCCTCCGGCGGTGGCCCGGCCCTACAGCAACGAGTTCCAGGTATGCAAGACATCGTCGTATTCGGTGGTTCGGGATTCATCGGCACGCAGGTGGTGGCGCGCCTGAGCGCGGCGGGCTGCCGCGTGCTGGTGCCCACGCGGCGGCGCGAACGCGCCAAGCACCTGCTCCCCCTGCCCACGGTGGACCTGGTGCAGATCGACACCTTCGACAGCGCCACGCTGCGGCGCCTGGTGCACGGGCGCGACGCGGTGGTCAACCTCGTGGGCATCCTGCACGGACGCCGCGGCCGCCCCTATGGCGCCGATTTCGCTCGCGCCCACGTGCGCCTGCCCCAGAAACTGGCCGAGGCCTGCGCCGCGACCGGAGTTCGGCGTTTCGTGCACATGAGCGCGCTCGGCGCCGACAGCCACGGCCCGTCGATGTACCTGCGCTCCAAGGGCGACGGCGAGGCCGCCGTGCGCGCCGAGGAGGCCGGCCTGCAGTGGACCATCCTGCGGCCGTCGGTGGTGTTCGGCGAGGACGACGACTTCCTCAACCTGTTCGCCCGCCTGCAACGCCATGTGCCCGTCGTGCTTCTGGGCGCGGCTTCGCAGCGCTTCGCGCCCGTGTACGTCGGCGACCTCGCGCAGGCCGTGGTGAGCTCGCTCATCGGCCCCCGGGCTCCCGCCACGCTGGGGCGCATCTACGAACTCGGCGGACCGCAGGTGTTCACGCTGCGCGAACTGGTGCACAAGGCCGGCGTATGGGCCGGCGTGAACCAGGGACGCGGCCGTCCCGTGCTGGGCCTGCCGCATCCGCTGGCGGTGGCGCTGGCGACCCTGCTGGAGTTCGCCCCCGGCGGTCCGCTGATGAGCCGCGACAACCTGGACTCGATGCGCGTGCCCAGCGTTCCGGACGGCAAGCTTGCCGGTTTCGCGCCGGAACTCGGCGTGGCGCATCCGGCCAGCGCCGAGGCCCTGGCCCCGGCGTGGCTGCGCCACCTGGGGCCCCAGGCCGAATACTCGGCGCTGCGCAGCCACGCCGGGCGCTGAGGCCGGCGCCGCCTTCCCCGTACCGATCCGGCCGGGCGCTCCCGCGGGCGCCCTGGCAGGCTTTATTCGTTTTCCGAGACTTCCCAACATGCTCAATGCCGCCCAGGAACGCGCCGTGGCCCATCTCGGCGGTCCCTGCCTGGTGATCGCCGGAGCCGGCAGCGGCAAGACCCGGGTGATCACCCACAAGATCGCGCGCCTGCTGCGCGCCGGCTACGAGCCCTCCCAGATCGCCGCCATCACCTTCACCAACAAGGCCGCGGCCGAGATGCGCGAGCGCGCGCGCGACCTGCTCGACGATGCCAAGGCCGCCAAGCAACTGGTGATCTCCACTTTCCACGCGCTGGGCGTGCGCATCCTGCGCGAGGACGGCGAGGCGCTGGGCCTGAAGTCCCAGTTCTCCATCCTGGACAGCGACGACGTGGCCTCGCTGCTGCGCGAGGCCGGCGGCACCACCGAGATCAAGCAGGCCAGGGCCTGGGCCTGGCGCATCAGCCAGTGGAAAAGCGCGCTGCTGGACCCGCGCCAGGCGGCCGCGCAGGCCCGTGACCCCGAGGACGTGCAGGCGGCGAAGGTGTGGGAGCGCTACAACGAGGCCTTGAATGCCTATCAGGCGGTGGATTTCGACGACCTCATGGTGCTGCCGCTGCGCCTGCTGCGCGAACACGACGCCGTGCGCGAGCGCTGGAACCAGCGCCTGCGCTACGTGCTCGTGGACGAATACCAGGACACCAGCGACGCCCAGTACCAGCTGCTGCGCCTGCTCGTGGGGAACAACGGCCGCTTCACGGCCGTGGGCGACGACGACCAGAGCATCTACGGTTGGCGAGGCGCCACGCTGGACAACCTTCGCCGGCTTCCCGAGGACTACCCGAACCTGGAGATCATCAAGCTGGAGCAGAACTACCGCTCCACCAACGCCATCCTGCGTGCCGCCAACGCGGTCATCGCCTCCAACCCCAAGATCTACCCCAAGCGCCTGTGGAGCGAGCACGGGGAGGGCGATCCGGTGGAAGTGCGCGAGGCCGACAGCGACGAGGACGAGGCCGAGCGCATCGTCGCCCGTCTGCAGGCGCTACGCGGCGGGCGCGGCTGCCAATGGTCCGACGTGGCCGTGCTGTACCGGGCCAATCACCAGTCGCGCCCCATCGAGCAGGCGCTGCGCCGGGCCAACATTCCCTACTCGGTCAGCGGAGGCCAGAGCTTTTTCGAGCGCGCCGAGATCAAGGACGTGTGCTCCTACCTGCGCCTGCTGGCCAACCCGGACGACGACCCGGCCTTCCTGCGCGCGGTCAGCACCCCCAAGCGGGGCATCGGCGCCGCCACCCTGAAAAGCCTGGGCGCCTTCGCCTCGCAGTGGAAGGTCTCCATGTTCGAGGCCCTGTTCCGCGACGCCGTGGTCGCCGCGGTCGGTGCGCGCCAGGCCGATTCGCTGCGCGAGTTCGCGCGCCTGATGCACGACATCGACTGGCGCGAGCGCACGGCCCCGGCCGGGGAACTGCTGCGCGAGCTGCTGGAGAGCATCGGCTTCGAGGCCTACCTGCGCGACAACTCCGACAACGAGCGCGAGGCCACCCAGCGCATGAGCAACGTGAACGACTTCTGCGACTGGATCGCCCGCAAGGCGCAGGAGGACAACGTGGGCCTCAAGCGCATCGCGCAGACCGTGGCGCTGATCACCCAGCTGGCCGAGCGGGGCAGGCAGCAGGACGCCGTGACCCTGTCCACGCTGCACGCCGCCAAGGGCCTGGAGTGGCCCCACGTGTGGCTGGCGGGCTGCGACGAGGGGCTGTTGCCCATGTACACCGACGACCGGCCCCTCACCGACAGCGGCCTGGAGGAGGAGCGGCGCCTGATGTACGTGGGCGTGACCCGCGCGCGCCAGACCCTGACCCTGAGCCACTGCCGCAAGCGCCGCGCGGCCGGACGCGGCGGCAAGACCTACGAGCCCAGCCGCTTCCTGTCCGAGTTGCGCGCCGAGCTGCCCAAGACCGACGGCCGCGCGCAGGCCCTGGCGCGCCTGCAGGCCATGCGCAAGCGCCTGGGCACGGCCGAGGCCGCGGCGCCGGAGCCCGAAGCGGCGCCCTGAACGGCGCGGGCCGGCTACGCGCTGAGAGAGAACACCCGCAGGCGGTGCCCGTCCGGATCGGCGGCGACGCAGGTGTAGCCGAAGCCCATGCGGGTCGGCGACTGCAGCACCGGCAGCCCGTCCGTGCGCCAGCGCGCGTGCCAGGCGTCCACCTCGGCGTCCGTCTCGACCACGAGGGCCAGTTCCGCGCTGCCGGCGCCGTGGCGCGGCGCGGGCTCGACCGCCTGCAGCTTCCACAGGCCCAGTTGCATGCCGGATTCCAGCGCGAACAGCACGAAACCCGGGGAACTCTGCACCGGCGGCCCGCCCAGCTGGCGCTCATAGAACGCGCTGCTTGCCGCCGGATCGGAAACGTAGAAGATGACGTGGTCGGGGTGAGGCATGACGGCTCCTGGAGGTGGGATCGCCCCCTGCGGCGGGCCGCCCATCGGCCCGGCGAACGGGGATGAGCCATTCTCGGCAGGCCTGCTGTCAGCTTCTGGCAGCAGCGTGTCTTGCCGGGCTCAGTCCGGGCGCCGCGTACCCATGCGCTCGCGCCACTCGGCCAGCAGTACCTGGCGGCGGCGCGGGTAGCGTTCGTCGAGCGTTCGCAGGCCGACGATGCGGTCGGTGCGGAAATGTCGGAAATCCGCACGCAGCTCGCACCACGCCGCCAGCATGCGCACCTGGTCGAAATAGCCGACCGCGAAGGGCCAGACGGTCCGGGTCGAGTCGCGGCCGTCCTCGTCGCGGTAGTGCAGTTCCACCTTGCGCTCGCCCCGAATGGCGCCGCGGATGCGCGCCAGTTCGGCGTTGCCTCCGGCCACCACGCTCCCGGGCCCCACCATCGCCGAGGCGCTCTGCAGTTCCAGGCGTGAGCGCGGCGGCAGCACCGCTTCCACCTTCGCCAGCGCGTCCCGTGCGGCGGCGGCCAGCGCCGGATCCGCCCTCCCGGCGACCCAGCGAAAGCCCAGCACCAGGGCCTCGATCTCCTCGGCCGAGAACATCAGCGGCGGCAGTACGAAACCCGGCCGCAGCACATAGCCCACCCCCGCCTCGCCCTCGATGCACGCGCCTTGCGCCCGCAGCGCGGCCACGTCGCGGTACAGGGTGCGCAGGCTCACGCCGGCGTCGGCCGCCAGCGCGCGGGCCGTCACCGGAACGCGGTGACGGCGCAGGATCTGCAGCAGCTGGAGCAGGCGTTCGGCGCGTGACAAGGGCGGTCTCGGGGAAGGGCGAGCGATGATGGCACGGATTCACGCGCCGGCGTGGGCCAGCATCGCGCGCACCAGCGCATCGAAGGTGACCCGGTACGGCATCTGTCGGCGCAGATCCTCGTGCATGGTGATCCAGCATTCGAGCGGGAAGGCCACCCGCTTGGGCAACACGCGCACCAGTTCCGGGTCGCGCCGGGCCAGCGCGACCTGGCACATGCCGATGCCGGCCCCGGCGCGGATCAGGGCCAGCTGCGCCAGGTTGCTGTCGCTGCGCATCGTGAACAGCTCGCGGCTGAAGCCTTGCAGGGTTGTTGCGGCCTTGCGGATGAATTCCGTGGCCTGGTCATAGCCGATCACCGCGTGGTCCGCGAGTTGCTCCAGGCTGCGCGGCGTGCCGCGCGTGCGCAGATAGTCGCGCCGCGCGTGCAGGCCCACCTCGATGGGACCGACACGCCGGGCCAGCAACTGCTCCTGCACGGGGCGCGCCATGCGAACGGCGATGTCGGCTTCGCGCTGCAGCAGGTCCTGCAGGCGGTCGGTGAGCACGAGTTCGATCCGGAGCCCCGGATGGGCCGCGCACAGTTGCGCGATGACGGGAGGCAGCACCTCGACCCCGACGACGTCGCTGCAGCTCACGCGCACCACGCCCTGGATGTCTCCGGCGTCGCCCAGTTTCGCCGCGGCGCGCTCCAGGGCCGCGGCATGGCTGTGCATCGCCTGCGCGAAGGGACGCAGCTCCTGCGCGGCGTCGGTGGGCTGCAATCCCGTTGGGGAGCGCGTGAACAGGGTCGTTCCGAGGGCCTTCTCCAGGGCCTCGACATGGCGCCCGACGGTGGGCTGGGTGGTGCCCAGCGCGCGTGCCGCGCCCGATAGCGATCCCTCGGTCAGCACGCCGAGGAAGGAGCGGTAGAGCTCCCAGTCGATGCCCGTCTTGTCCATACGAAAATGTATAGCCGCCATCAAGCTTTGCGCAATTCCATTGGAGCCTGCCCCCTCGCACAATCCCGCTCATGGATCGCCGCACGAGGCGGTCGGATGGAGCCGGATCCGGCGGGGAGTCTGACATGGAACATCGCGGCAACACGGCCCTGGTGCTCGGCGCCACGGGCGGAATCGGCGGCGAAGTCGCGCGCCTTCTGCGGGCCCGGGGCTGGACGGTGCGCGCGCTGCGGCGCGGCGCGGCCGCCGGTGATGCGCGCGACGGACTGACCTGGCTGCGCGGCGACGCGATGAACCGCGAGGACGTGATGCGCGCCGCCGAAGGCTGTTCGGTGATCGTGCATGCCGTCAACCCTCCCGGATACCGCGCCTGGGACGAGCTGGTGCTGCCCATGGTCGACAACACCGTGGCCGCCGCGGCCGCGCTCGGGGCCACCATCGTGCTGCCCGGCACGGTCTACAACTTCGGTCCCGACGCCTGGCCCCTGCTGGCCGAGGATTCGCCGCAGCACCCGGTCACCCGCAAGGGCGCGATCCGCGTCGCGCTGGAGCAGCGCCTGGAGCAGGCGAGCCGGCGCGGCGCCAGGGTGATCGTGGTGCGCGCCGGGGACTTCTTCGGCCCGAGGCCGGGAAACAACTGGTTCTCCCTGGCCATGGTCAAGCCCGGGCGCCGGGTGGGATCCATCGCCAACCCGGCCAGCCCCGGCGTCGGCCACCAATGGGCCTACCTGCCCGACGTGGCCCGAACCATGGTCGAGCTGCTGGACAGGCGCGACACCCTGGCGGCCTTCGAGCGCTTCCACATGGCCGGGCACTGGGACGACAACGGCATGCGCATGGCCGATGCGATCCGCCGGGTCGTGGCGCGGAGCACGGGGACCGAGCCCCGGATCCGCGCCGTGCCCTGGGGATGGTTCCGCCTGGCCGCGCCCTTCGTGACCACCCTGCGCGAACTCCAGGAAATGCGCTACCTGTGGCGCCAGCCCCTGCGCATGCTCAACCACCGGCTGATCGAGGTGCTCGGCGAGGAGCCGCACACGCCGCTGGAGCAGGCGGTGCGAGCCTCGCTGTCGGGCCTGGGCTGCCTGCCCGGCCACGACGACCGGCGCGCGCCGGCTTCGTCTCCCGGCGAAGGGAGCGCTCGCTGACAGCCGCTCAGGGTTTCGTGGCGCGCAGCTGGATCATCTTCCAGCCATTTCCGAAGGGGTCGCGGAACCCCGCATCGACCGTGCCGAAGCGTTCGATGGGCTCCTGGGTGAACTCCACGCCCAGCGCCCGCATGCGCGCATGGCTGGCCCGGCAGTCGGCCACCGACAGGATCAGCGGCGGCATCGCGCCCTTCGCCACCATGGCTCGCAGGGTGCGCGCGGTGGCCTCGTCGTGGGTGGGCGGTCCGGGCATGATCAGGCCGAGTTCGAAGCCGGGCTGCTCGGGGTGCTGGACCGTGAGCCAGCGGTAGCTGCCGTTGCGCACGTCCGCCTGCACCCGCAGGCCCAGCTTGTCGACGTAGAAGGCGAGCGCCTCATCCTGGTCGTCGACATACACGCCCATCATGGTGATTCCCTGACTCATCGTGGTTCCTCCGGTGTCTCAAGCGTCTGGCGATGGAGGAACTCTAGGCTTCGGCGCGCGGCGGCGCTTCTCCAAAACTGCGATGTTGAGCTCGGGTCGAAGCGCCGCCCTCAGGATGCAGGCGGGGACCTTGCCCAGTGAATCCGCCTGAGCGCGGAGCAGCGATCGTGCCTCGCCCGGGCTGTGGCCCGTGATGTCGCGAAAAATGCGCCCGAAGCTTCCCTGGCTCGACCAGCCGGTGGCCAGGGCGATCTCGGTGATGCTCAGCCCGGTGTCGCGCAGCAGGCCCAGGGCCTGTTCGATGCGCCGGGTCAGCAGGTAGCGGTGCGGCGGCAGGCCGAAGGCCTGCTTGAACGAGCGCGCGAAATGGGCCTGCGAGACGCCGCTGACCCGGGCCAGGCGCTGGATGGGCCAGTCTTCCTGGGACGCGGCATCGATGCGGTCCCTGGCACGCAGCAGCCGGCGCAGGAGCGCCGGGGCCGGATCCGGACGGCACGAATCGTTCACGGCCTGGGTAAACGTTTCATCGGAGGGTCTCCTTCGTTCCCGCATTGTGCGACCCCGCGCGCAAGCGGGCGCCCGACGCCGCGCGGGGCGATGCGTGCAGGCGCTCCCGCTTCCTGTTCAGCCCTGGATCAACTGGCGCAGGTCATGCGCGATGGCCGCTGGCTGGGTCAGGTCCGAGCCGATCAACATGCTCCTGCCCTGGCGGTCGAACACGTAGATGGAGGAGCTGTGGTCGACCACGTAGTTGCCGTACTTGTCCTTGTTCCCGAATTGGAAGGCCACGTGGTAGAGCTTGGTCGCGTCGACGACCTGCGCCATGGTGCCGCGCAGTCCGATGGCCTGCGCGCTGAACGCCTGGGTGTAGGCCTTGAGGATCGGCAGGGTGTCGCGCGCCGGATCCACCGAGACGAACAGGATCCGCACCTCCTTGCCCTGGGGCCCGAGATCGTCGATCGCGGTGGCAAGGTGCGACATGGTCAAGGGGCACACGTCGGGGCAGTGCGTGTAGCCGAAGTACAGCACCACCACCTTGCCGCGCAAGTCGGCGGCGCGCATCGGCTTGCCGGTGTCGGCGGAGATCATGTGAAACAGGTGCAGGTCGGCCAGCACCATGTGCACGTCGCTCATGTCCCAGTGCTGCTTCCTGCCGCAGCCGCCCAGCGCGACGGCGAGTCCGACGCCGAGGGCGAGGGCAAGGGGCACGAAGGCCCGGAGGATCCGGGGCCGGTGGTTCGGAAGGTTCATGGAATTTCCTCGGGTGAGAGACCGGCGCCGGGCTCAGAACGAATAGCTCAGACCGGCGGACGCCGTCCAGCGCGGGAACAACTGATCGCCCTGCAGCCTGCTGTAGGCCGGCAGTTGCACGAAGCCGTAGGCGACGACGCCGCGCGCCAGCGCCACGCTCAGCCCGGGGCTCAGGTAGGCCACGGTTCCTGCCGTGTCGGCTGCGTCGGCCAGGGCTCCCTGGTCGGAGCTCTTGTGGGTCAGGTTGACCTGCAGCTGCGGTACCCAGTCTGGGTTCTTCTCGTAGCGCAGCCCGACGCTGAGGTTCTCCTGGTTGCCGGGTCGGTAGTCCTGCCCGGGCTGGTCCAGTCGGTGCATCACCGATGCCTGGAACTGGCCGCTGACGAAGGCATCGAAGTTCTGGCTCACCGCCTGGTAGTAGTAGGCCCCCACGATCAGGTCGGTGCTGCCGTTGCCGGCCTGCAGACTGGTGTCGAGCAGGTTGCCCGGCGACGCCTGGCGTGCATTGGGCCCGGTGGAAAAGGCCGCGGGGTCGCGCCCCACGACCCCGGTGCCCGCGGCGTTCGGCCCGCCGTAGGCACCGGTGGGCAGCTTCACGCCCAGTTGCAGGCCCAGCGCGTGGGTGGGCAGCAGCCCCTGCCAGGCGGCGAGCAGCTTGAGATCGCCCATCCCCGTGACCGTGGCGCCGCTGACGTCCGCGGAAGACAGGGGATTGCCCGCCGCACCGTAGGTCGTGTGACTGCGATCGATGTAGGGCACCAGCAGGCTGAAGCTCCAGTCCGCGCTCGGACTGTAGGCCAGGCCCAGTGTCCAGTAGCGGTTGATGGTCTGGCGCTCGACCTCCTGGTTGCCTCCCGCGTCGTTGATGGCCGCGACCCGGGAGGGGGAGACGGCGGAGGTTCCCGAGCGCAGCTGGCTCTGGTCGATGTAGTCGTATTGCAGGCTGATGCGCCAGCCCGCGCTGGTGCCGTAGCCCATGGCGGCGTCGGACGACAGCGAGCAGCCGCAGGTGGCGCAGGCGAAGGCGCGAGTGGGTGCAAGGGCGGGGGCAAGGGCGGCGCAGCACAGCGCCAACGCGCGTGCCGAGGCACGTTTTCGGCAAAGCATGGTCAAGACTCCCGTGGCACGGCCGCGTCCCGCTCGGGGAGCGGCGACGGTGCGTGTGATGGCCCGGATCGCGCGGGCCGGCAAGCCTCAGGCGCGACGGGGAACTGGGTTCAGATGCGGACCCAGCGGGAGGGAGGAGCGCGTGGCGGCGGGCGCCAGGCCAGCGGAGGCGGCGCGACCGTTTCGCCACCCGACGGCGCGGCGAAACGGGGCATCCTCGGCATGCCGAAGGCTTGCGTGCCCGAGGCCGGGAGCGCGAACTGGACGACGCTCGCCGCGACTTGCGGATGGCCGCTGAAACGCAGGACGATGCGACGCGGCACAGACGACCCCGCCTTGGTCGACGTCTGTCCGGTGCAGTAGGGAACGACCAGCGCCTGCGCTCCGGGCTGTGCCCATGCCGCCAGCGGCGAGCACGCGTAGGCGGCCAGCAGCATCCACACGAGGATGCCGCGGCTCGACGAACGCAGGCGCGCGAAGACGTTCATGGACTCGACAAGGGCACAAGGGGCATCATAGTGGGCGCCCGGGCATCGAAGCCGCGCGCGCGACCGCGGCGACCGCAACCTTGCGCGACGGCAAGGCGCCACGGCCCGGGACAGGACACTAGGATCCAGACTTCGCGGCGCACACCTGTCCCAAGGCGCCCGAGATCCCGGCAAGCCCCGATGCAGGAAACGAACTCCCCCCTGGCGACGCGTCGCGAACTTCTGCGGCGCGCCGCCGCCTTCACCCTGCTCGGAGCGGCCGCGCCGAGCGCCTTCGCGGACGACGCGCTGCGCGTCGGATCCCCGGCCCCGCCGCTGGTGCTGCACACCCTCGACGGCCGCAGCATCGCGACCCGCGATCTGCTCGGAAAGGTGGTGATCGCGACCTTCTGGGCCACCTGGTGCGGACCCTGCCGCGAGGAACTGCCCTTGCTCTCGGCTTTTCAGGAACGCCATCGCACGCAGGGCCTCGAAGTGCTGGGTTTCAGCCTGGACACGCCCGACGCACTGGCCTCGGTCCGCGAGGTCGCGGCCAGCCTGCGCTTCCCGGTCGGTCTGCTCGGCAGCGCCTACGCGGGAGCCTATGGGCGCATCTGGCGCATCCCGGTGAGCTTCACCATCGACCGCCAGGGCCGCCTGGCCGACGACGGCTGGAACGACGCCCACCCGAGCTGGACGCCCCGGCGGCTGCAGCAGGTGGTGCTGCCGCTGCTAGTCGGCGGCGAGGCGGGGTCCTGAGGGAACCTACCGCACGCCACGTCCCATCCGGCTGCGGGGCGACCGAGGACGGGCCGAGGATAGCTGTTGCCAAGGGGTCGGGCGGACAATGCGTGTTGCCTCGGCGACTCCTTCCCGCCACGATCCCGGGCACCTCGACGCGACGTCTGGACCATCATGTCTTCACCCATGCACAGGAACGAGCCGATCCTGACGTTCGCCAGGGCGCAAGAACTCGAAGCTCATCTGTGCGCCGCAGCCGGCGCATCCGTGGAAGTCGCCGCGTTCTGGCTCAAGCTTGCCAAGGTCGGGGCACCCATCGCGACCGTGGGCAGGAAAGAGGCGATCGAGGTGGCGCTTTGCTGCGGCTGGATCGACGGGCAACTCGCCAGGCTCGATGAGCACCATTTCCTGGTTCGCATGACGCCGCGTCGGCCAGGGAGCCCGTGGTCGGCGAACAATCGCGCCACCGCGGAGCGCCTCGCGCAGGCCGGCCGACTTCGGCCCGCCGGGCTGGCAGCGATCGAGGCGGCCAAGGCCGATGGACGCTGGGAGGCAGCCTACGCCTCGCAAGCCACGGCGCAAGTGCCGGAAGATCTCGCCGTCGCGCTCGCGTCGAACGAGGCCGCCAGGCGGTTTTTCGAAACCCTGGACCGTGCCAACCGATACGCCATCATCTACCGGGTCCACCAGGCCAGACGGGCCGAGACGCGCGCCAGGCGCATCGCGAATTTCGTCGACATGCTGGCACGCGGAGAAGCGATCCATCCCATCCGGACTCCGAAGGCCACGACGAAGCCCGGTCGTTGACTCGCTCCCGGGGCCTGGCCCTGGGGGCGTTCCCGAGAAAACGCAGGGCCGCCCCAAGTTTTCTCGACCCCCACGGGGGGCGGGCTGGGCGCAGCCCGGCCCTGGGGGCGCTCTCTTCTTGCCGTACATGAGGTCGTCGTATTGCTGCGCGGTGTTCTTGATCCAATCCATGCGCTGCTTGTAGCACTCGAGGGAGATTCCCCGTGGCGCCTCGGAGCGGAATTCGTCGTCGTCGGTGGTTTCCTCGGCGCTGAAACTGAGCTGGAGCTTGAACAGGTAGAAGTGCTTGTCCAGGTTCATGCCGTCGCGGAACAGCCGGGCTCTTTCGAGGTCCTTGACGAAGTCGCCGTCGCTGTAGACCAGGCCTTGCAGCACTTCGCCTTGCTCGTGGCGGGCCATGACCCAGAGGTGCTCCATACAGCGCCCGCGTCGCTTATCCGGCTTCGACTCGGCCTCGATGCGCTTCCACCCTTCGATGGCCTTGCTCATCAGCGGGGCGACGCGGAACTGCCCGATGGGTTTGCCGACGGTTCGGGTCTGCTCGTCGATCTCCCAGGGTACGCAGGGAATGACTTCCTTCGCCCATTCCTGGGATCGGAAGTTGCTCGGCACCGTCGGGTGCAGATTGCGCGCGTCGCGCTCCTTGGCGCACAGATCGACCGACTCGGGGCACAGTGCACGCGTAGGCGCGGGCGATGAGCCGGGCGCGCGTCGCGCAGCGCAAGGCACCGCGCTGGTATCGCTCGATGGCCGCCGGACTCAGCTCTGCGCTCTTCATGGGATCAGGCGGCGGGCCCAGGGACTGCCCCGGTTTCGCGCCCATGAAGCGGGCGTGCTGGCGTGCCAGCAACAGCAGGCGTTGACCCTCGGCCAGCGGTGGGGCCTCCGGCGGCATCGGGATGATGCGGATGTCTTCGCGCGAGAGGTGGATGAGCTTCGGCTCGTACTTCACCTTGCGGGGGTACAGCTCGAGCAGCGCGCGCTGCTGGGCGACGCTCCAGAAGTCGTCGCAGCTGCAGCGGACTTGCTGCGGCTTGCCGTAGCCGCCGCGCACGGTCACGAGTTCGAATTTGAGGTGCTTGGGCATGGCGGGCGGCGCCGGATGCGCTGCCCGCCAGACTGTGCCCGCCCGCATGCCCGTGCAGGCGTGGGGACACAAGGCCCCGCAAAGTGGACGGACGGGCGCGCGGACCGGCATGGATCGTGCGGCATCGTCAATCCGTGGCCGCCATGCGGGCGCCGTTGTCGCAATCGTCGACGCGCTCGATCGCCCGGGGCATCGCGGCTCTTATCGCTTCGACGAAGCGGCGCAGCCGCGCGGGGTAGAAGCGGGCGTAGGGATGGATGAGGTAGATGGGCAGCGCTGCCGCCTGCCACTGCGGTGCGACTCGCAGCAGTTTGCCCGCGGCGATGTCGCGCTCGAGCAACCAGGACGAGCCTACGCAGACCCCCAGGCCGCGCAAGGCGGCGCTTCGAAGCGCGTAGAGACTGTCGGTCGAGAAGCGCGGGCGGAACGTGACCCGCTCGACGGCCCCGCTCGTCTCGTGCCGCAGTTCGATCTCGTTGCGATAGAAGGTATGCAGGGCCAGCCACGGCAGGGCCTGCATGTCGGCTGGCGTCCGCGGGATGGATCGGCCGACGAGAAGCTCCGGCGCGGCGGCGGCTACGCGCGGAACTTCCGAAAGCTTGATCGCGACCACGCCCAGAGCCCGGACCTCGCCGATCTGAATCGCGCAATCGATCCCCGCCGAGATGTAGTCGTGCATGCTGCGATCGTCGTGCAGCATCCACTCGACATGGACCTTGGGGTTCGCCTGGAGAAAGTCCGCGAGCACCCGCACGAAATAATCCTGGCCGAAGGCGTGGGGTACGACGACACGCAGCACGCCTTCCACCTCCTCGTCCCCGCCGCGCACGTCCGCGCGTAGCGCGTCCCATCCGGCCAGCAGTTCGCGGGCCCGATCCAGGCAGCGTTCGCCGTCGGCCGTCAGGTGCAAGGCATGGGTGGAACGGTGCAGCAGGGGCAGGCCGAATTCCTTCTCCAGCGCCTTGAGCCGCCGGCTGATGGTCGGCTGGGTCGTCCCGGTCTGTGCCGCAACGGCGGAAAAGCTGCCCGCCTCCACGACGCGCACGAAGGTGCGCAGCAACTCGATGCGATCCGCCCCTTCAGACCTCTCGGTGTTGGTCATGCGTTATGCGTATAAGAAGTATTCGATCCGTCCGGCTACCGCGCCGCCGTCATTGGGAGAATCATTGCGCTCCAGTTCGAGAACCACGGAGCCATCTGATGAGAGCCATGCGTGTGAAGAATAAGACAATGTCCGGCGACGTGCCCGGCCGACTGATCCTGCTGTTCGCGGTCGGCTGCGGCCTGGCGGTCGCCACCCTGTACTACAACCAACCGATGCTGGCTGTCATCGGCGCCGGGCTGGGGGCCTCGGCGCCGTCGGTCGCTTGGGTGCCGACCTTGACGCAATTGGGTTATGCCCTGGGCATCCTGCTGCTTGCGCCCCTCGGCGACCGTCACGACCGGCGCGTCGTGATCGCGCTGAAGGGTTTGGCCTTGCTCGCCGCACTGCTGGTGGCGGGCACGGCGCCGTCCATCACCGTGCTGGCCCTGGCCAGTCTCGCGGTCGGGGTTTTCGCGACCCTGGCGCAGGATATCGTTCCGGCGGCGGCGACCCTGGCCGCCGATGCGAATCGCGGCCGCGTGGTCGGCAAGGTGATGACCGGGCTGCTGCTGGGCATCCTGCTGTCGCGGGTGATCAGCGGCGTGGTCGCGGCGCAATGGGGGTGGCGGGTCATGTTCCTCGCCGCCGGGGTCAGCATTGCGCTGCTGGTGTCGGTCGCCTGGCGGCAGTTGCCGAGCTTCGAGGCCACCACGGATCTGCCCTACGGCGCGTTGCTGCGCTCGCTCGGGGGGCTGTGGCTGGAGCACCCCGCGCTGCGCCGCGCCACGCTGGCGCAGGGCTTGCTGGCGCTGGCCTTCGGCGCCTTCTGGTCGACCCTGGCGGTCTTTCTGCAGGGGGCGCCGTTCCACCTGGGCAGCGCGGCCGCCGGGGCGTACGGGCTGGCGGGGGCCGCCGGCGCGCTCGCGGCTCCGCTGGCCGGGCGGTCGGCCGATTCCGGGGGCCCGGAAGGCGTGACGCGCATCGGGGCCGCCGTGGTCACGCTGTCGTTCGCCCTGCTGTTCGTCTTCCCCTGGGTGTCGGGCACAGCCTATCTGTGGATTCTCGGCGCCAGTGCCATCGGCTTCGACTTCGGCCTGCAGGGAACCCTGATCGCCCATCAGACCATCATTTACGGCCTCGATCCGGCCGCGCGCAGCCGGCTCAACGCGGTGCTGTTCGTCGGAATGTTCGTGGCGATGGCGCTGGGCTCGATGCTGGGGAGTGCCTTGCTGGCGGCGTTCGGCTGGATGGCCGTGGTCGGCGTGATGGCCTTGGCCAGCCTGCTGGCCCTGGCCGTGCGTCTTGGGGGCGGACAGCGTGTGGGCGCGACACCCGACAACCAGGCAGCCCGGCGAGCCAAGTCGTCACGCTCCTTCGGGTGATCGCTTGCAGCGGAGCGACTCGCAGGCCCGCGGTGGGCCCGCCATGGGAATCTTGTGGGGTATGCGGCGACGGCGTTCAGTGCTCGATGGAGCCCGGGTCGCGGCCCTTGACCGCCTTGGGCGACCTCTGGGCCGGCCCTGTCTCGGCACGGAGGGGCGCAGTCGCGGCGCCCTGGAGCGGCAGCGAAAGGACGACGCAAAAATGTCCCTGGCCTGTCCGCTCGAACCGAAGCTCGCCATGGTGTGCACGCAAGACTTCCTCGACGATGGCGAGGCCGAGGCTGGCGCCATCGCGGCCCCCGTCACGCGGCGTGAAGGGCGTTCGCAACGCGCGTTGCCGCGCCTCCGGGATGCCGGGCCCATCGTCCTCGACGCGAATGTCGACGACGCCATCGCAGGGGACGATGCTCACGGCAAGCTGCCGCCGAACTCCATAGTCCAGGGCGTTGACGAACACGTTGCGCAAGGCTTCCTTCAGCGTGACCGCATCGCATGGCACGACCACGGGCGCATCGGGCGCGTCGAAGCTCACGCTCCATTCCGCGGACGCGCGCTGTTCCAGCAGGCGCATCAGCTCGAGGCGTACAAGCGGCGTGACATTGATCGCCTGCAAGCGCTGTTCCTCCGAGCGATGCAACACCATCGCGTGGCTCAACAACTGGTTCGAGAGATGGCCCACCTCCCAGAGTCGGTGCTTGATGCGGTCGGCGAGCACTCGCCGGGCCGGTTCACTGTCCGTGCGTTCCCACATCTCCAACTGAGAGGAAATGGCGGTCAGCGGAGTTCGAATCTGGTGCGACACGTCGCCGATGACGCGCCGCATGAGAGCGATTCGCGCATTCAGGCGGTCGATGAAGTCGTTGATCGTTCGCACCAGCACCTCCGCCTCGGCGGGGGCGTCGACGTGCAAGGCTTCGCGCGAATCGGCGTCGCGAGCGGCCACGGCCCGTGCAACGTCCCGCAGCGGCTTGAGCGCTCGCTGGGCGGCAAGCATCACCGCGACGATCGTGATCAGACCCATGAACGAGACGATCCAGAGCGCCTTTCTCGTGAGATTCGCGGCCAGGGCGTGGCGGGCCACCAGGGTCTCGGCCAGCACGACCACGGCCCAGCCGTTCGGGTCGGACTCCACGACATGCCGGCCGACGATCGCGACCCGCACCTCATGCCCGTGAAAGCGAGCGCTTCGCACCACAGGCCCGCGGCGGATCTCGTCCAGAGGCACATCGACCCGCAGGGATGGATCGCCGGCGACCACGCGGTGAGCGGGATCGGTGACCTTGTAGAACACCCGGTCCTGCGTCGAAAGCACCGAGAATGGCGCCAGCGGGACGTCGACGTTCAGCACGCCATCGTGCATCCAGCAGTTCTCCGCGATCTGCAATGCGCCGCTGATCAGGACCTGGTCGTACGCGCTGTCCGCTGCAACGCCGGAGTAGAACCACGCAGCGACGATCAGCCCCGAGCCGGCCAGGGCCAGCACGACGAGCAGCGCGATCATCAGCCGCGTGTACAGCGAGCGTGGATGCAGCCTCATCCCGAGCGCACGACCAGCTGATAACCCAGGCCACGCAGCGTCTTGACCTCCACGCCGGTGCCCTCGAGGCCGCGGCGCAGACGGGCGACGACCTGCTCGACGGCATTCGAGGTCGGTGCATCGTCGATGCTGAACAGGCGGTCCATCAGTTCATCCTTGCTGAAGATGCGTCCGGGACGCGCAGCGAGGATTTCCAGCAGCGTGACTTCGCGCCGCTTCAACGCCATGGGCTCGCCGTGCAGCGTGACACTGCGCGTCTTGCGGTCCAGCGAAAGCGCTCCGCAACGCAGCAGGTTGGTGGCGTCCCCCGTGCGGCGGCGCAGCAGCGCTCGCGCGCGTGCCGACAACTCCAGAAAGGAAAAGGGCTTGATCAGGTAGTCGTCGGCGCCCAGGTCGAGCGCATCCACGCGCGCATCGATCTCCACCCGAGCCGTGAGCATCAGGACGGGCGAAGATACCCCGGCCTGTCGCAAAGTGCGCAGCAGCGTCAGGCCGTCGAGTCCGGGCAGCGTGATGTCGAGGATCAGCAGATCGTAGTCGCCGTGCAACGCAAGTTCACGGGCCGTCACGCCGTCGGTTTCCCAGTCGACCGTGTGGCCCGCATGGCGCAGGTGCATGACGACACCCTCTCCCAGATCGATGGT
Organism: Pseudomonadota bacterium; assembly: GCA_021848345.1. Taxonomy (GTDB): domain Bacteria; phylum Pseudomonadota; class Gammaproteobacteria; order Burkholderiales; family Burkholderiaceae_C; genus Thiomonas_A. Next base: position 160,436 of record JAJZUV010000002.1, read on the forward strand.
GTCTTCGACGAGCAGGATGCGCATTCGGTCAGGTTCGCAACAGGTGATGCGCCTAGTCTACGGTCACAAAACGATCCATGGAGACGATGCATGAGCAGGGAGCCCGCGTCCTGGCGCAGGACCGAGAGGCATGATCGCGGCGGCCGGGTGCGGGTCGACTGGGCGCCGGACGCGCATGAATCCGTCGCTGGCGCCGCATCGGCTTCAAGGCTTTCATTGTCACACCGAGCATGACGGCAACCCGCGTCACCGCGCGCTGGCTGGCGGCGCTGCTGGCGGCATTCGCGCATTTCACGGGCGGAAGCCCCCCCGAGACCATTCGGGTCTCCCATGGGTATGGCCTGCTCTATCTGCCCTTGATGGTCATGCAGTCTCAGGGCCTGATCGAGAAGCAGGCGAGGGCGATGGGCGTTCCGGATGTGCGGGTGCGGTGGACCGTGCTCGATGGGGGCAATCTCATCAGCGACGCGATGCTCGCCGGAAATCTCGACGTCGCCGGGATCGGGGTACCTGGGTTTCTGACCCTGTGGTCCAAGGCGCGGGGCATTCCTCGCTCCGAGGTCGTGGGAATCAGCGCCTTGAGCAGTGCTGCGCTGTCCCTGGACACGAACCGGTCTCGCATCAGGAACTTGGCCGATTTCCGGCGAGGCGACAGGATTGCGATACCGGGTGTCAGGACCTCGCTGGAATCGGTCGCGCTGGAAATGGCTGCGGCCAAGGTCTTTGGCGTGGAGCACTACGACAGGCTGGATTCGCTGACGGTCAGCATGCCTCATCCGAAGGCGGTCGGGGCACTGCTTTCGCCCGGGAGCCGAATCGACGCGCATTTCGCCTCGCCGCCGTTTTCGTATGAGGAGTTGCAGAACCCAAGAGTGCATCGGATCCTGGATTCGACCGATGTGCTGGGGCATGCGACGCTGGACGTGGTCTTCGCCGCGAAGCATTTCGTGGAAAAGAATCCCAGGTTGATCACCGCATTTCTCGCCGCGCAGAGACAGGCCGATGCCTATATCGAGCAGAACCCTCGCGCTGCCGCCGAACTGTATGTGAGGGTTTCGCACTCGAAACTGAGCGTCGGCATGGTCGAGCGAATGCTGGCCGATCCGTCGATGAAATTCTCGACCACGCCGGTGGGCGTGATGGATTTCGCGCGCTTCATGAGCAGGGTCGGCGAGATCCAGGTGAAGCCGACGAGATGGACAGACCTGTTCGTGCCGGAAATCCAGGGCGAGCACGGGAGCTGAGAGGAGGGTCTTGCAAGGCGTTTTATGGGGGTGACCGAAGCATCATTCGTGAAGAATTCCGGACCAAATTCAAAACGGCAATGTGCCGACATGGAGACTTTGTATGAGTAACACAGCAGTTGACGTGCCCGTACCTACGCGGGACGCCATCCGCCGAGTGGCGCTGGCGAGCATCATCGGCTCGGTCATCGAGCAGTATGACTTTCTGGTCACCGGCATCATCGCCGCCACCGTGTGGGGCGGCGTGTTTTTCAAGTTGCCTAGCCTGGCCGCCATCGCGGCGGCCATTGCCGTGTACGGGCTCGGAATCATCATCCGGCCGGTCGGGGCATTCATCTTCGGCAACATCGCAGATCGCTACGGCCGCAAGGACGCGATGGTGTGGGCCTTGCTGCTGATGGGTGTGAGTACCTTGTTGATCGGTCTCACGCCGACCTACGACAGCATCGGCACGGCGGCCCCGCTGTTGCTGATCGTGTTCCGGCTTGCCCAGGGCATCAGCTTCGGGGCCGAATTCGGCACCGCGGCGACCTGGGTGGTCGAACAGGCCGCGGAATCCAAGGATCGTGCCTTTTGGGGGGCCTGGGTGGGATTCGCGATTCCCATCGGGCTGCTGTTGGGCTTCGGCTCGGTGATCGTCGTGCGCTCCTCGATGAGTCCGGCGGACTACCTGGCCTGGGGCTGGCGCATCTTCTTCTTCATCGGCTTCGCGGTCGCCATCGTCGGCATCGTCATTCGCGCGCGCTCGGTGGACAGCTTCGTGTTCGAGCGCTTCCAGATGGAACGCCACGTGCTGGCAAGTCCCGCGGTGCAGGTGTGGAAGGAAATGCCGCTGCGGATCCTGCGCGCGTCGCTGGTCAACGCGATGTTCGGGGGGGCGTTCTTCCTCAGCTTCGTCTTCGGCACGGGCTACATGAAGGCGGTGGGCTTCACCGGGACCCAGGCGGAGACCATCGGGCTGATCGCGGCGGCCTCCATGCTGGTGTTCATGTACGTCGGCGCCAAGTTGGCGGACCGGCTGAACCGGCGCGCGGTGCTGCTGGTGTCGGCAGTGGTGTTCCTGGTGTGGGCCCTGCCGTACTTCTACCTGCTCAACCTGCACATCTTCTGGCTGGCTGTCCTGGCCGAGGTGATTGGTTTCGGCTTCGTGTTCGGTTTCGGTTACGGGGCGATTCCGGCCTTCTACACCGAAAGCTTTCCGACACGGTTTCGTGCGTCCGGGGCCAGTGCCGCCTACCAGATCTCGCAGGTCTACGGCGGCGGCGTCATCCCGATCATCGCCGGTGTGATCCTGCATGCCTCCGGCATTCACAAGGCGTGGATGTACATCGGCATGCTGGTGATGCTGTACGCGGTGCTTGCGATTCTCGCCATCCTGGCTTCGCCCGAGACCAGGGGCGCTGACCTGAAAGCCTGAGCATCCCAGCGCCGGAGAGACACTCGCTCCGTGCTCCAGGGCCACGGAGCGAGGCGACAGCGGATCCGGCGCCTCCTTGCGCCGGGGCCGCCCCGCGAGCCCGACCTTCATCGCTGCGCGTGGGCGGCGTGGCTCGGCAGGACGAACCTGAGCAGCGGGGATTGCATGCCGTGATCTCAGTTGGGGCAGGATCGGACGCTGCCTGCAAAGTACGACAGATCCTTCTGCGCCGCATCTCGGACCCGGCTGAGCCCAAGCGGCCTTTCCGACTACGTCCGCGTGCTCTCCTCGGACCCTAGAAGGAGCGTGATCTGCAGCGCCGCCATCTCGCGCAAACTGCCTGGCTCGGCATGGATGCGCTCCATGACGGCAAGACCTCGCGTAAAGATCATGACGGCCCGGGCCGTTTGATCTGGGGACATGCGCAGTGAGTCTCTCAGGGCGTCCCGCGATAGCGCATCGGCGATCACAACCTCCAGTTGTGCCACGAGATCACGCACGCGGCGAAGTGCCGAGTCACCGATCGCGGCGCTCTCGACGGCTGTCTTGGTCGTGAAGCATCCCCGAGGCGGCACATCCGCCGTCATGCTGGTGATCGACGTCTCGAAGAAGCGCTGCAGCGCAAGCCGAGCGGTGGGAGCGTCAAGCGCCTGCCGAGAGTCGGCAAGGACCCGCTCGGCGTAGCGATCGAAGGCCAACTCGAAAAGGTGCTCCTTGCTCGCGTACGCGTGGTACAGGGAGCCCCGCTGCACATCGGCGGCCTCGGCCAGATCGGCCATGGAGGTCGCCACCCATCCTTGGGACCAGAACACATCCAGCACCTTGTCGAGCACGGTCGCCTCGTTGAACTGCCTGGTCATGACCATGGCTTTCCTGGCCTCCCTGAAAGTTGTCATGATTGTCAACGTTGACATATATGATAACGTTGTCGTCATTGCGAAACCCAAGGCGCCCTTTGCGCGCGATCCATGGATCCACGTAGCGAAGGCCATCCCTCGCGCAAGGAAGAACCATGGCCATTGCCAAGCCCCAGCGAAACGCCCGTTCCCAAGGTCAGGTGGCTGCCCCGTCTCCAGGGGCGGGCTGGGCCGCGGTCCTCCTCGCGGCCTCGCTTTGGGGTACGACCGGCATCGTGTTCCATGCGCTGGGCGGCTCAGGCGGCTCCAACGCTGCGTCCATCGGCTTTCTGCGCCTTGCACTATCCGTGCCCTTCCTTTTGGCCATGGCACGGGCACGTACGGGGGTTTGGCTCGCTGCGCTGACCGCGCGCGGTGTCGCGACCCTCAGCGCCGTGGGCCTGGCGATGGCCGCGTATCAGCTTACTTACGTGTTGGCCCTGGAGCGCGTGGGGGTCGCCATCGCGGTACTCATCAGCATCTGCGGCGCGCCGATCTTCGTCGCACTGATCTCCGTGGTCTGGCTCGGTGATCATCTGCGCGCAAGAACCGTGGCCGCCCTGACGACGGCCATCGCGGGGACGGTGCTGATGGTAGGTCTGCCGTCGATGGTCAGCGGCCATGTTCATCGATTCGAGATCGGAGTCGCGCTCGCCGTCGCCTGCGCTCTTTGCCAGGCCTTGTACGTGCTCGCAGCGCAAGCCTCGAGCAAGGTCTGCGGGCCCATGCACGCCGGTGGGATCGCCTTCGGGATCGGCGCGCTGGCCTTGCTGCCCATCGCCTGGGGCGAAGGCTTGCATATCAGTCCTTCCCCGGGAACCTGGGCGATGCTGGTGTACGTCGCCGCGGTGCCTACTGCGATTGCGCAGACCCTGTTCCTCATCGGACTCCAGGGTACCGGCGCCGTCGGCGGCGCGATTGCGAGCCTGCTGGAGCCGCTGGTGGCAACCTTGCTCGCAGTCGTGCTCTTGCACGAGCGCATGCACTGGATGGGGGGCGTCGGCGCGGCCTTGTTGCTCAGCGGTATCGGGATCCTGCAGTGGAGTCCCGGGAGGAGAGTTGTATGAGTGCGCGCGGGCGGTGACCGGGGACGACCTGGACACCAGCACGGGGCGGATTCCTTGCGCTTGAGTTGCCATGAAGCCGTGCGGCGGCCACCTCCGACGTCGACCGTAGCTGGGCCAATGCGACGGCATTCGATCGGGGTCAACTTCCGGGAGGTGCCTGTGCAAACTGTCGCGGAATGGATGGTCGTCGCAGTCCCGCTCTGCCTTGGAGCTGCGAGTCCTGGGCCGAGTCTCCTGATGGTCGCGCGAACAGCCGCCGCGCGGGGCCGCGCGCGTGCACTTGCGCGGCTACGCTCCCTCCGCGCGGAGGCCTGCACCGCGATCGACCGATGATCCCGGAATCGCCGGCGCAGCTGTGCATCCGTCCAAGTGCCTGGTCCATCGGTATTCGGAATAGGCTGACTGTCGCCCTACGTCAATCTGTCGGCGCTATCGCGCCAATGGTGACTCCATGGAGGGTCTCAGCCGCATCAATCTGGCGGGCGTTCTCGATTGACCCAAAGCTGCACGGAGGGCCGCTGCCATTGCCGCCGCGCATAAGCAGCTAGCCTTGCGGGCACGACATCACCGTGGATGACCAGGCGATTGAGCATGAGTGCGAGATCGACGTCGGCGATGCACCATTGCCCAAACAGGTTCTCGGCGTCGATGGGCAGCAGCGACTCGGCCGCGGCGAACAGTTTCTCAACTGCGACCTGCGCCTCGGGGGACAGTGGGGGCTTCACCGCACCATAAAAGACGACTTCTGTGGATCGCTCCTGCCGGATGGGCAGGAGATCACTGCGAAGCCAAGCCTGCACTTGACGTGCTCTCGCTCTGGCATGTGGTTCGGCCGGGTAGAGCGGGGCCCCAGCAAAGACCTCATTGATGTACTCGGTAATCGCCGAGGACTCCGAGAGGGCGAAGCCCTTGTGCACCAAAGTCGGAACACGTCGAGACAGCGAAATCGCCGCGTAGCGCGGATCGTGGTTTGCGTTGGCAGCAAGATCGATACCGTTGATCTCGAACGAAAGGTCCTTCTCCTGTAGTGCCACGAACGCCGACATGGCGTATGGACTTGCGAATTGCCTATCAACGTACAGAAGAAGGTCAGTCGGTTTCATTTGGATGATCCGGAACTTGGCCAGGGCCCATCAGTCCACCCATTTTGCCCCCGACCCGGCTTCGACCCAGGTCGGGCTTTCCAGCCAGCGGAGATGCTGATGCCCAGCCATTTCATGAATTGCAGGGTCTTCGCCGAGCCGCAGGGGGTCAGGGTGAAGAGGATCGGAGCCAGCGCGATGCCGTGCTCCTTGCCGTGGTGGCGGTAGTCGGAGAGAAGGCTCTCGGAGGCGCTGGGCACATCGCGCTTGACCCCGGCCTTGAGCGCACAGGCCTCGCCCAGGGACATGGTCACTTCCTGGCCCCTGGAGGCGGCACCGACGAACACCGCGGCGTGCTCGCCGCTGGAGCGCTGGCCGAGAAAGGGCTCCGGGCTCGTGCACGCAAGGCGGTTCGAACGCGCCGGGACGCGACGGCGCTCCGCACGGTTTCAGTCGACGCGAAAGCCCGGCGCGCAGTCCTCCGCGCCGGCATCCTCCGTGCGTACCGAGTCCACCCGTGCCGCGGGCGGACCGACGTGCAGCCAGCGCAGCAGGGCCTGCAGCGCCTGCTCCTCGCCGCAGGCCAGCACCTCGACGCGTCCGTCGGGCAGGTTGCGGGCGTAGCCGCGCAGGCCCAGGGCCTCGGCCCGGGCGCGGGTGTGGGCGCGGAAGGCCACGCCCTGCACCCGGCCGCTGATCCATGCGCGCTGGCACTTCATGGCTTTCCGTCCTCCGGCGCGGGCTCCTGGGCATCGCCGCGGCCGGGTTGCTCGAGCAGCCAGCGGTACAGGGCTCGGCGGTCGGCGCCGGTCATCTCGGCGACCACCGCGCAGGCGCGCGAGGCGGGCAGCTCGCGCGCCAGGCGCAGGGCCCATTGCAGCGCCTGCTCGGGCAGCGTGCCGGCGGCATCGGCGGGGGCGGGCTCCAGGATGAGCACGAACTCGCCCTGGGCGTGATGGGGGTCGGCGTCCAGCCATTGCAGCAGATCCTCTGCGCTGCCTTCGACGAAGGTCTCGAACTGCTTGGTCAGTTCCTTGGCCAGCACCAGGCGGCGCTGCGGCGCCAGCTCTCCGAGCGCGGCCAGGCTGGCATGGATGCGGTGGGGTGTCTCGAAGCACACGACGGCGCGCGCGCTGCCGAGCTGGCGGGCGTAGAAGTCGGCGCGCTGGCCCTGCGTGGCCGGCACGTAGCCGGCGAACACATAGCCGTCGTCCAGCTCCAGCCCGCAGGCGCTCAGCGCCGTGGTCACGGCGCTGGGGCCGGGCAGGGCGAGCACCGCGTGTCCGGCGGCGCGCGCGGCACGCGCCAGCGCGGCGCCGGGGTCGCGGATGGCCGGCGTGCCGGCGTCGCTGACGAAGGCGACGCGGCGCCCGGCCCGCAGGTGTTGCAGCACCTGTTGCGCGGCGGCCTGTTCGCGGTGCCGGTCGGCGCGCAGCAGCGGCAGCTCCAGGCCCCAGGCGCGCAGCAGGCGCTGCGCGGCGCGCGTGTCCTCGGCGGCGACCACGTCGCAGCGCTGCAGCAGCGCCAGCGTGCGCAGGCCCACGTCGGCGAGGTTGCCGATGGGCGTGGCCACCATGAGCAGGCACGCCGTGGGGATTTGCTGGGTGGCACACAATGCACGGGCCGCCGCCAACGCCATGCGCGTCGCGTCGGCGGTACCGAGCGGACCGGGCGTAGCGGGGGATTGCGCGGAATCCGGCGATTCGGGGGGCGTGGGTTCGGACATCGTGCAAGCGCTCGGGCAGCGACGGAGGAAGGGGATGCAGCGATGGGGTGCGGAGACGGCGATACGCGGGCGGGGCCCGATCCTTGCGCGCAGCTCGCTGCGCCACGCCAGCGCGGACAACAGCGCGGACAACAGGCCGAGGATGCAGCGTGCGAGCACCTGCGGCGTGCCGGCCTGCGCATCCTGCGGCGCAATTATCGCGTGCGGGGCGGCGAGGTGGACATCGTCGCCGGCGACGGCGACGCGCTGGTGTTCGTCGAGGTGCGCAGCCGGCGCCATGCGGCGTGGGGCGGCGCGGCGGCCAGCGTGGACGCGCGCAAGCGTGCGCGCATCGTGCTCGCCGCCCGGCATTACCTGGCCTGCGCCGGTGGCGCGTCGGCCGCGCCGGCCTGCCGTTTCGACGTGGTGGCCATCGACGGTGCGCGCCTGCGCTGGATCCGCGACGCCTTCGACGCGCAGGGGCGTGTCTAGGCCGGCCGCGGCGGCTTCGCGCCGGTCTGTCATGAGTATGGGGACGGAAACGTGGAAAAATGCGTCCATCTGGCTGACCCCGGCGTCGCGCCGGGTCGGCTGCGCGCCGCGGGCGTGCGGCCGCTCCCGACAGCCCCGCCCACGGCCCGAAACCACCCGTCACGGAACTCCCCAGATGCTCGAGTCCAGAATCCGCCAACAATTCGAGGAGAGCGCGCAGCTGAAATTGCGCGCCGCCGAGTTGCTCGCCGAGCCCGTCGCACAGGCCATCGGTGCCATTTCCAACGCGCTGAGCAACGGCGCCAAGATCCTCGCATGCGGCAACGGCGGCTCGGCCGCCGACGCGCAGCATTTCTCCGCCGAACTGGTGGGGCGCTTCGAGCGCGAGCGGCCCGAACTGGCCGCGGTGGCGCTGACCACCGACAGCTCCATCCTCACCGCGGTGGGCAACGACTACGGTTTCGAGCAGGTGTTCGCGCGCCAGGTGCGCGCGCTCGGCCAACCCGGCGACGTGCTGCTGGCCATCACCACCAGCGGCAGCTCGCCCAACGTCATCGAGGCCGTTCGAGCGGCCCAGGAGCGCGACATGCTGGTCGTCGCGCTGAGTGGAAAGGGGGGAGGCAAGCTGAGCGCCTTGCTCAGCGACGTCGACGTGCACCTGTGCGTACCGCATGACCGCACCGCTCGCATCCAGGAGGTGCATCTGTTGCTGTTGCACTGCATCTGCGACGGCGTTGACTGGACCTTGATGGGTAACCCGGAGGAATCGACATGATGCAAAGTAGCCAAGCCAATCGCAGCACCCCGCGCCAACCCGACAGCCGCGGCCGGGTGGCGGCACGCCGCGCCGGCTGGGTGCTGGTCACCGTGCTGGCCGCCACCCAGTTGCAAGGCTGTTTCGTGCTCGGCGCGGCCGCCGTCGGCGGCACCGCGATGGTGGCCACCGACCGGCGCACGGCCGGCTCGCAGCTGGAGGACAAGAACATCCAGCTCACCGCCTCCGGACGCATCAGCGACCTGCTGGGCGGTGCCGGCAACGTCAACGTGGACTGCTACAACCAGCAGGTGCTGCTGACGGGCCAGGTGCCCACGCAGGCGGCCAAGCAGCAGGCGCAGAACATCGTCGCCGCGATCCCGAACGTGAAGTCGGTGGCCAACCAACTGGTGGTCGGACCGAATTCCTCGCTGAGCCAGCAGGCCAACGACACCTACATCACCTCCAAGGTGCGCGCCACCTTCATCGACGACTCGCAGCTGTACTCGCAGGCCTTCCAGATCACCACCTCGGGCGGGGTCGTGTACCTGCAGGGCATCGTCACGCCGGCCGAGGCCCAGCGCGCGGCGGACGACGCATCGAAGGTGTCCGGCGTCAAGAAGGTGGTGACGCTGTTCACTATGATTACCCCCCAGCAGCTGCAAACCCAGTACCAGAACACCTCGCAGACTCCGATCACCCCGCCCGGTTCCGCGCCGGTGCAGCCCGCCAAGCCCTGAAGGGGGCGAGGCGGCCGGGGCTCGTGACGAGCCCCGGGCATGCCGGGCAGCGCGGGTGTGGGACGTCTTTTCCCAACCAGAGGTCGAACTCCGATGAGTCTGCTCCAAGTGAACGCCGGCAAGAGCCTGCCCGACGATTTCAACGTCGTGATCGAGATCCCCGCCGGCGCGCCGCCGGTCAAGTACGAGGTCGACAAGGCCAGCGGTGCGCTGTTCGTGGACCGCTTCATGGCCACGGCGATGCACTACCCCTGCAACTACGGCTACATCCCCCAGACCCTGTCCGAGGACGGCGATCCGGTGGACGTGCTGGTGGTCACGCCGATTCCGCTGGTGCACGGCTGCGTGGTGCGCTGCCGCCCGGTGGGCATGCTCAAGATGACCGACGAGGCCGGGCCCGACGCCAAGCTGATCGCGGTGCCGGTGGAGAAGCTGCTGCCGGTGTACCGCAACATCCGCACCCCGGAGGACCTGGCGCCGGAGCTGCTGCGCCAGATCGAGCATTTCTTCAACCACTACAAGGACCTCGAGGCCGGCAAGTGGGTGAAGACCGAGGGCTGGGCGGGCACCGACGCCGCGCGCGCCGAGATCAACGCCAGCGCCCAGCGCTACTCGCAGGTCGACCGCGGCTGAGCGCCGCGATTCGCCGCGCATGAATCGCTGCGCATGACCCAGGCACACGGCGCAGAGGGCCCCGTCGACGACGGGGTGCGCGCCGGCTTGGTACTGGCTGCCGCGGCGCTGCTGGGCATGCTGCTCAGCAACAGCGCGCTGGCCGCGTCCTGGCATGCGCTGCTGAACGCCCGCTGGGGCTTCTCGCTGGGGCCGGTGCAGCTGGCGGAGAGCACCCTGCGCTGGATCAACGACGCGCTGATGGCGTTGTTCTTCCTGCAGGTGGGCATCGAGATCAAGCGCGAATGGTTGTTCGGCGCGCTGGCCGACCGCCGGGCCCGCGTGCTGCCGGTGGCGGCCGCGCTGGGCGGCATGCTGGTGCCGGCGCTGGTGTTCGTGGCGATCAATGCCCGGCACCCGGCCGACCTGTCCGGCTGGGCGGTCCCGGCGGCCACCGACATCGCCTTCGCGCTGGGCCTGATGGCCTTGTTCGCGCGCGGCCTGCCGGCGCGCGCCAGGGTGTTCCTCACCGCGGTGGCGGTGCTGGACGACCTCGGCGCGGTGATGATCATCGCCGCCTTCTATACCGCGGAACTGTCGGGGCCGATGCTCGGCCTGGCCGTCGCCACGGTGATCGCGATGGCGCTGCTGGCCAGTTTCGGCGTGCGCCGCGCCTGGCCCTACCTGGGCCTGGGCCTGCTGCTGTGGTGGTGGGTGCTGCATTCGGGCGTGCACCCGACGGTGGCCGGGGTGCTCACCGGCGTGCTGCTGCCCCAGCAGCGCGACGGCGGCGCCGGACGGCGCGTGGAGCGGGCGATGGCGCCCTTCGTCACCTGGATCGTGCTGCCGCTGTTCGCGTTGGCCAACGCCGGCATCGAGCTGCGGGGCTCGCTGGGCGAGCTGCTGCGCAGCCCCGTCACCTGGGGCGTGGCGCTGGGCCTGCTGCTGGGCAAGCCGGCGGGCATCCTGGGCGGCGTGTTCGCGGCCGCGCGCGCGGGCGGCGGCCTGCCGGCGGGCTACAGCTGGCGCCTGATGCTGGCGCTGGCGGGTTTTTGCGGCGTGGGGTTCACGATGTCGCTGTTCATCGCCGACCTGGCCTGGCCCGACGGCGTGCAAGCCTTCGACGCCGCGCGCGCGGGCGTGCTGCTGGGCACGCTGATGGCGGTGTTCGCCGGCAGCTTGGTGGCGGCGCGGCTGTATCCGCGCCGTCAGGCGCGCCGGGCTGGGTCGGGGCACCCGCGGGCTTGAACGGCGATCCGGCGCCGCCGCGGTCGCATCGCGCCGGCCGCAGAGGGGACAGCGCGGTTTTTGCGACGCGGCGTTCCGGCGCGGGCGCAACGGGTCTATACTGAACCATGCTTGTCGGAGTGCCGGGCGCGTGCAGCGTGCCGGCTGAGACCGCCCCCGGGCGGAATCCGCAGAACCTGATCGGGGTCGTTCCCGCGTAGGAAACCAAGTCGCCCCAGCGCTTCGGCAGGCCTCACACTCCAGGAGACCAGCCATGTCCGAAGTTCGCCGCAGCGTCGATCCGGCGCGCCTTTCCAGCCGCATCACCCGCAGCCCCTTCCCGGGATCGCGCAAGGTCTACCTCGACGAGGTCGCCGGCGTGCCCGTGCCCTGGCGCGAGATCGCCTTGTCGGACACCCTGCTGGAAACCGCGCCCGGCGTCACCCAGCTGCAGAAGAACGCGCCGCTGAGGGTGTACGACACCTCCGGCCCCTACACCGACCCGAAGGCCGCCATCGACGTGCGCGCCGGCCTGCCCGCGCTGCGCGGCCCCTGGCTGGACGCGCGCGACGACATGCAGCGCCTGGACGGCCCGAGCAGCGAATACGGACGCGCGCGCCAGAACGACCCCGAGACCGCGGCGCTGCGCTTCACGTCGCCGCCGCAACCGCGCCGCGCGCGCGACGGCGCCAACGTGACCCAGATGCACCTGGCACGGCGCGGCATCATCACCCCCGAGATGGAATTCATCGCGCTGCGCGAGAACCTGCAGCGCGCGCAACTGCCCGAGGCGCTGCAGCAGAACGGCGGCCAGCATCGCGGAAGCTGGTTCCAGGCGCAGCGTCCGATCGACGCCGAGTTCGTGCGCGCCGAGGTGGCGGCGGGGCGCGCGGTGATCCCGGCCAACATCAACCATCCCGAGATCGAGCCGATGATCATCGGCCGCAATTTCCTCACCAAGGTCAACGCCAATATCGGCAACTCGGCCGTGACCTCCGACATCGAGGACGAGGTCGACAAGATGGTGTGGGCGATCCGCTGGGGCGCCGACACGGTGATGGACCTGTCCACCGGCAAGCACATCCACGAGACCCGCGAATGGATCGTGCGCAACAGCCCCGTGCCCATCGGCACCGTGCCCATCTACCAGGCGCTGGAGAAGGTGGGCGGCGTGGCCGAGGACCTGACCTGGGAACTGTTCCGCGACACCCTGGTCGAGCAGGCCGAGCAGGGGGTGGACTACTTCACCATCCACGCCGGCGTGCTGCTGCGCTACGTGCCCATGACGGCCTCGCGGGTCACGGGCATCGTGTCGCGCGGCGGCTCGATCATGGCCAAGTGGTGCCTGGCGCACCATCGCGAGAATTTCCTCTACACCCATTTCGAGGAAATCTGCGAGATCATGAAGGCCTACGATGTGACCTTCTCGCTGGGCGACGGCCTGCGCCCGGGCTCCATCGCCGATGCCAACGACGAGGCCCAGTTCAGCGAGCTGCACACGCTGGGCGAGCTCACGCAGATCGCCTGGAAGCACGACGTGCAGGTGATGATCGAGGGCCCCGGCCACGTGCCGCTGCACATGGTGGCGGTGAACGTCGAGGAAGAACTCAAGCACTGCTACGAGGCGCCGTTCTACACCCTCGGGCCGCTGACCACCGACATCGCGCCGGGCTACGACCACATCACCAGCGCCATCGGCGCCGCCAACATCGGCTGGGCCGGCACCGCCATGCTGTGCTACGTGACCCCCAAGGAGCACCTGGGCCTGCCCGACCGCGAGGACGTGAAGCAGGGCCTGATCGCCTACCGCATCTCGGCCCACGCATCCGACCTGGCCAAGGGCTACCCCGGCGCGCAGCTGTGGGACAACGCGATCTCCCGTGCCCGCTTCGAGTTCCGCTGGGAGGATCAGTTCCGGCTCGCGCTGGACCCCGACACCGCGCGCGCCTTCCACGACGCCACGCTGCCCAAGCAGGCGGCCAAGACGGCGCATTTCTGCTCCATGTGCGGTCCCAAGTTCTGCTCCATGAAAATCAGCCAGGACATCCGCAACGCCGCCGCCGCCGGGCCCAAGCAGGCCACCGACGCCGGTGCGCTGCGCGACGAGCTGGCGCGCAAGGCGGCCGAATTCCGCAAGTCGGGAGGGGAGATCTACCAGTGATCGCTGCTGCGCAGCGGCCGGGCGCCGCGCCGCACGTCGGCATCGCCGGCGCCGGACTGGCCGGGCGCCTGCTGGCCTGGCGTCTGCTTCGCCGCGGCGCGCGCGTGAGCCTGTTCGACGCCGGCGCGCGCGACGACCGCGGCAGCGCGGGGCCGACCGCGGCCGCCATGTTGTCGCCCACCGCCGAGCTGGCGGTGGCCGATGCGCGCATCCATGAACTCGGTACGCGTTCGCTGGACCTGTGGGAGCGGTGGCTGCGGACCTTGCATGCGCAGACCGGGCGCGAGGTGTATTTCCGGCGCGAGGGCACGCTGGTGGTGGCGCACGCGCCGGATCGTGCCTCGCTGGCCCACTACGCCTCGCTGTTGCGCGCGCATGTGCCGGCGGCCGAAGCCTCGGATTCGGTGCAGCCGGCCGACGCCCAGCGCATCGGCGCGCTCGAGCCCCTGCTGGCCGGGCGCTTCGCCGACGGCCTGTTCCTGCCGCGGGAAGGCCAGCTGGCCAACGACCAGTTGTACGAGGCACTGGCCGCGGCGCTGGACGCGGCACAGGGCGCCGGCGCGGCCACCTGGCACGAGCGCTGCGCCGTGGAGTCGGTGCAGGCGCGTGGCCTGCTGACCCGCGACGGCACGCGCCACGCCTTCGAGCTGGCCGTGGACTGCCGCGGCGTGGGTGCGCGCGGGGATCTGGCGGGCCTGCACGGGGTGCGCGGCGAGGTGCTCACGGTGGCCGCGCCCGGAGTCGAACTGCGCCGGCCCGTGCGCCTGATCCATCCGCGCTACGCCCTGTACGTGGCGCCGCGCCCCGGCGGGCGTTTCATCGTCGGCGCCACCGAGCTGGACAGCGAGGACGCCGGGCCCATCACGCTGCGTTCCACGCTGGAACTGGGCAGCGCGCTGTACAGCCTGCATCCGGATTTCGGCGAGGCGCGCGTGTTGCGCCTGGCCGCCGCGTTGCGCCCGGCGCTGCCCGACCGGCAGCCGGTGGCCGCGCCCGACGCGCAGGGGGTGTGGCGCATCAACGGCCTGTTCCGCCATGGTTACCTGATCGCTCCCGCGGTGGTGGGCGAGGCCGAGCAAGGCATCGCCGAGGCGCTGGGCCTGCCGCCGGCCGTGGACGAGGAGTTGCGCGATGCCGCCTGAAGCCATGGCCTCGCCGGGCGCGCAGGCGGCGACGCTGGCGCTGTCGGTCAACGGCCAGAGCCTGCGCAGTGCCGCGGGCTCGCTGCACGAACTGCTGGCCGAGCGCGGCTTCGACCCCGCGCGCGGCGAATTCGCCTGTGCCGTCAATGGATGTTTCGTGCCGCGCGCGCAGTGGGCCGCGCGGCGCCTGGCCGACGGCGATTGCGTGGACGTGGTCGCCCCCGTGGTGGGCGGCTGAGTCGCGCACGGGAGCCCGCGGCCGGCCCGGCTCGCAGCGCACAACCTCTTGGAGCCCCCTGGAGCCCTCATGGAAACCGAGATCACCGCCCCCGAAGCTTTCCTCGCCCCGGCCGGAGCGCCCTTGGCTGCCGCGCATGCGCGGGCTCCGGCCGTTCCCGCGGCGTCGGCCGCCGAGCCCGGCGACAGCTGGAGCGTGGCCGGCGCGACCCTGGGTTCGCGTCTGTTCCTGGGCACGTCCCACTACCCCAGCCCGGAGGTGCTGACCCAGGCGGCGCGGGCTTCCGGCGCGCAGGTGTTCACCGTCGGGCTGCGCCGGCTGCAACCCGAGAGCGGCGGCGGCAACGCCTTCTGGCGGCGCATCCGCGAACTCGGCGGGCACCTGCTTCCCAACACCGCGGGCTGCCACGGCGCGCAACAGGCGGTGAACCTGGCGCGCATGGCCCGCGAGTTGTTCGGCACCGACTGGATCAAGCTGGAGGTGATCGGCGACGACTACACCTTGCAGCCCGACCCCTTCGGCACGCTGGAAGCCGCGAGCGTGCTGGCGGCGGAGGGTTTCTCGGTGTTCGCCTACACCACCGACGACCTGGTGCTGGCGCGGCGCCTGCTGGACGCCGGCGTGGTCGCCGTGATGCCGTGGGCGGCGCCGATCGGCTCCGGGCGCGGCCCGCAGAACCTGCAGGCGCTGCGCACGCTGCGCGAACGCCTGCCCGATGCCGTGCTGGTGTGCGACGCCGGTCTGGGCCGACCCTCGCACGCCGCGCAGGTGATGGAGATCGGCTTCGACGCCGTGCTGCTGAATACCGCGGTGGCCGAGGCTGCCGACCCGGTGCGCATGGCCTCGGCCTTCGGGGCCGCGGTGCGCGCCGGGCGCGACGGCTTCCTCGGCGGCATCATGCCCGAGCGCGATACCGCGCAGGCCTCCACGCCCACGGTGGGCGTGCCTTTCTGGCACGAGGCGCGTGCCGACGCGCCGGCGCGCAGCGGGGGAGCGTCTTGAGCGCCTCCAGGGCGGCGCTGCTGAGCATTGCCGGGCACGACCCCAGCGGCGGCGCCGGCATCGGCACCGACCTGGCCGTGTGGCAGGCCATGGGCCTGCGCAGCTCCAGCGTGTGCACGGCACTGACCGTGCAGGATGCCGGGGGCGTGCGCGATGTGCAGGCCACGCCGTTGCCGGTGCTGCGCGGCGCGCTGGCGGCGGCGCGGCGCGAGTTGCGCCCGGCGGCGGTCAAGCTGGGTATGCTGGGCGGCGCGGAGGTGGCCGCCGAGGTGGCCGCCTTCTGCGAGTCGGTGGAGGTGCCGGTGGTCTGGGATACCGTGCTCGGCGCGGCCGCCGGGGGGCTGCCGCTGTTGCGCGCCGAAGCCGACACGCTGCGCCGGCTGGCGCGCGCCAGCACGGTGATCACCCCCAACCGGGTCGAGGCGGCGCAATTGCTGGATGTGGAGCCCTGGGAAGGCGAGGGCTCGCCGCCCCAGGCCTGGCTGCGCGCGCTGCGCGAGCAGTGGCTGCGGGACGGGCGCACGCGCGCGGTGGTGCTCAAGGGCGGGCATGCCCGGGGCGCGAGCAGCGTGGACTGGCTGTGCACGGCGGATTCGCTGCTGGCGCTGGCCGTGCCGCGCCTGCCGGCCGGTCCGGGTGGGCGCGTGCACGGTACCGGTTGCGTGTATGCCTCGGCGCTGGCCGGCATGCTGGCGCAGGGCGCCGACCTGGTGCAGGCCGCGGCGGAGGCGCAGTGGCGCACCCATGCGGCGATCGCGCAGGCCTGGGTTTCGCCCGGCGGGCGTGCCATGGCGCATGCGGCGGCCGTGCCCGACAGCGGTGACTTCCCCGCGCTGCACGAAGGCGAACCGGTCGAGCGCGAGGCCTTCGCGCCCCTGTTGCGTGCGCCGGGCCTGTACCCGGTCGTGCCCGACGCGGACTGGGTGCTGCGCCTGCTGGATCTCGGGGTCGACACCGTGCAGTTGCGCGCCAAGGGGCTGGCGAGCGCCGAGCTGCGCGCCCAGGTGCGAACCGCGGCCGAGGCGGCGCGGGCGCGCGGGGCCCAGTTGTTCGTCAACGATCACTGGCGCGAGGCCCTGGACGCCGGGGCCTGGGGCGTCCACCTGGGACAGGAGGACCTGCAGGAGCTGCGCGCCGGCGATCTGGAGGCGATGCGCGCCGGCGGCCTGCGTCTCGGATTGAGCACCCACGATGCGGGGGAAATGGCCCGTGCGCACGCGCTGCGGCCCAGCTACCTGGCGATCGGAGCGGTGTGGCCGACGACGGTCAAGCAGATGCCCCAGGCGCCGGTGGGTCTGGCGCGGCTGCGCGAGCTGAGCATGCGTTGCAAGCCCCTGTATCCCCTCGTGGGCATCGGGGGCATCAGCCTGGAGCGAGCCGCCGCCGCGATGGATTGCGGGCTGGACGGATTCGCGGTGGTCAGCGCGATCGTGGGGGCGGGCGACACGGCCGCGGCCGTGCGCGAGGGGCAGGCCATCGCGCGCGCGGCGCTGCAGTGGCGCGAACGCGTGGCTCGCGGCGAGCGCGCGGGCCCGGACGCGGCCGCCTGAAGCCCCGGCCTGAAGCGCAGGCCTGAAGCGCCGGGCGTCGGCGAGCACCACGCATCGCGCCGGCACGGGTGCACAATGACGACATGGCCCGTCAAGCCCGACTTTGCCTGCCCGGGCAGGCGCATCTGGTGTTGCAGCGCGCGAGTGCCGACGTATTCCGCGAGGCAGCCGACTACGAGGACTACCTGCAGCGCCTGGCGCATACCGCGCAGCGCGCGGGGGTGCAGGTGCACGGCTACGCGCTGTTGCCGCGGGCCGTGTGGCTGGTGCTCACGCCGGCCGACTGCGCCGGACTGTCCTCGCTGATGCAGACCCTTGCACGCTGCGCCAGCCGCCGACGCGGCGAGGGCGCGGGGTTGTGGCAGGGGCGCTACCGCAGCGCGCTGCTCCAGCAGGGCACCTGGCTGCTGCCCGCGCTATGCGCGGTGGACCTGGCGGCGCAGGCCGAGGGCCTGTGCGCCGAGGCGGCGGCTTGGCCGTGGAGCAGCCTGGGCCACCACACCGGACGCCAGCCCAGCGGCTGGTTGCGGGAGGTCCCGCCCTACTGGGAGCTGGGCAACACCCCCTATGCGCGCGAGGCGGCCTACGCCGCGCTGCTGCTCACCGATGTTGCGAAGCAGCATGGCGAGGCGCTGGAACGCGCGCTGCGTGCCGCCGCGGCGCTGGGCGATCCCGACTACGTGGCCTGGGCCGAGCAACAACTGGGGCGCAAGTTGCGCACGCGGTCGCGCGGCAGGCCGCGGGCTGCGGTGCTGCCGATATGATCTGTCCCTATTTTTGCTTGGACCGGATGATGGGGTCCGGTAATTAGGGACGGATAAGAGAAACATTCCTTGCCCGCATTGCGGCATTGCAGTAGAGTCCATGCTCCCCTCGCAGTCTTGTGTTTTTTGTCGTGGAGCAGACCATGCATCAGCAGCCCGAGCAATCCGAGATCCAGGCCCTGGCCCGGGATGGCCTGTACGACCCGACGCAGGAGCACGATGCCTGCGGCGTCGGCTTCGTCGCCCACATCAAGGGTCACAAGTCGCACGACATCGTGCGCAACGGGCTGCTGATCCTGAAGAACCTGGATCACCGCGGCGCGGTCGGGGCCGACAAGCTGATGGGCGACGGCGCCGGCATCCTGCTGCAGATCCCCGATGCCTACTACCGCGCCGAGATGGCCGTGCAGGGCGTGGAACTGCCTCCGCCCGGGGAATACGGCGTGGGCATGATCTTCCTGCCGCGCGAGTCGGCCTCGCGCCTGGCCTGCGAGCAGGAGATCGAGCGCGCGGTGCGCGCCGAGGGGCAGCAGGTGCTGGGCTGGCGCGACGTGCCGGTGGACCGCGACATGCCCATGTCGCCCACCGTGCGCGCGAAGGAGCCGGTGATCCGCCAGATCTTCATCGGCCGCGGTCCCGACGTGATGGTCACCGATGCGCTGGAGCGCAAGCTGTTCGTGATCCGCCGCGTCGCCAGCCACGCCATCCAGCGCCTGAACCTGCGTCACGGCCGCGAGTACTTCGTGCCCTCGATGTCGGCGCGTACCGTGGTCTACAAGGGCCTGCTGCTGGCCGACCAGGTGGGCGAGTACTTCCGCGACCTGCAGGACCCGCGCGTGGTCTCGGCGCTGGCGCTGGTGCACCAGCGCTTTTCCACCAACACCTTCCCGGAGTGGCCGCTGGCGCACCCCTATCGCATGGTGGCCCACAACGGCGAGATCAACACCGTCAAGGGCAACTACAACTGGATGCGCGCGCGTGAGGGCGCGGTGAGTTCGCCGGTGCTGGGCGAGGACCTGCGCAAGCTGTGGCCGCTGATCTACGCGGGGCAGAGCGACACCGCCAGTTTCGACAACTGCCTGGAACTGTTGCTGATGGCGGGCTACCCGCTGTCGCACGCCATGATGATGATGATTCCCGAGGCGTGGGAGCAGCACACCCTGATGGACGAGCGCCGGCGCGCCTTCTACGAGTACCACGCCGCGATGATGGAGCCCTGGGACGGCCCGGCGGCCATCGCCTTCACCGATGGGCGCCAGATCGGCGCCACGCTGGACCGCAACGGCCTGCGCCCCGCGCGCTACGTGGTCACCTCCGACGACCTGGTGATCATGGCCTCCGAGGCCGGCGTGCTGCCGGTCCCCGAGAGCCAGATCGTCAAGAAGTGGCGCCTGCAGCCGGGCAAGATGTTCCTCATCGACATGGAGGCCGGGCGCATCGTCGACGACAAGGAGATCAAGGACCAGCTCTCCGCCGCGCGTCCCTATCGCCAGTGGATCGAGAACCTGCGCATCCGCATCGACGACATCGAGCATTGCAACGATGAACCGGCGGGCGAACTGGCCCTGCTGGACCGCCAGCAGGCCTTCGGCTACACCCAGGAGGACCTGAAGTTCCTGCTGGCGCCGATGGCCGCCAACGCCGACGAGGCGGTGGGCTCGATGGGCAACGACGCCGCGCTGGCCGTGCTGTCGGACCGCCCGAAGACCCTGTACAACTACTTCAAGCAGCTGTTCGCGCAGGTCACCAACCCGCCGATCGACTCGATCCGCGAGAACATGGTGATGTCCCTGGTGTCCTTCATCGGCCCGCGCCCGAACCTGCTGGACATCAACCAGGTCAACCCGCCCATGCGCCTGGAAGTCAGCCAGCCGGTGCTCGACTTCGACGACATGGCCAAGCTGCGCAACATCGCCGCCCATACCAGCGGCAAGTTCCGCAGCTACGAGATCGACATCTGCTACCCCGTGGCCTGGGGGCACGAGGGCATCGAGGCGCGCCTGGCCTCGATCTGCGCCGAGGCGGTGGACGCGCTGCGCAGCGGCCACAACATCCTCATCGTCACCGACCGGCGACTGAGCGCCGAGCGCGTGGCCATTCCCGCGCTGCTGGCCACCAGCGCCGTGCACCAGCACCTGATCCAGCTCGGCCTGCGCACGCAGACCGGCCTGGTGGTGGAAACCGGCAGCGCGCGCGAGACCCACCACATGGCCGTGCTCGCCGGCTACGGTGCCGAGGCCGTGCACCCCTACCTGGCGCTCGACACCATCGTCGACCTGGCGCGCGAGCTGCCGCCCGAGCTGGGTGCCGACAAGGCGGTCAAGAACTACATCAAGGCCGTCGGCAAGGGCCTGCTCAAGGTCATGTCCAAGATGGGCATCTCGACCTACATGAGCTACTGCGGCGCGCAGATCTTCGAGGCCGTGGGCCTGTCTTCCGACCTGGTGGACAAGTACTTCACCGGCACCTCCTCGCAGATCGGCGGCATCGGCGTGTTCGAGGTGGCGCAGGAGGCGCTGCGCCTGCACCGCGACGCCTTCGGCGACAACCCGCTGCTGGCCGGCATGCTCGACGCCGGCGGCGAGTACGCCTGGCGCACGCGGGGCGAGCAGCATATGTGGACCCCCGACGCGATCGCCAAGCTGCAGCACTCGACGCGCTCGAACAACTACCAGACCTACAAGGAATACGCGCAGATCATCAACGACCAGTCGCGGCGCATGCTCACGCTGCGCGGGCTGTTCGAGTTCCGCGTCGACCCGGCGCGCGCCATCCCGCTGGACGAGGTCGAGCCGGCCGTGGAGATCGTCAAGCGCTTCGCCACCGGCGCCATGTCGCTGGGCTCCATCTCCACCGAGGCGCATGCCACGCTGGCCGTGGCCATGAACCGCATCGGCGGCAAGAGCAACACCGGCGAGGGCGGCGAGGATCCGCTGCGCTACCGCGAGGAAATGCGCAGCGGCAGCTCGGGCATCGGCGACGGCGCCACGCTGGCCAGCGTGCTGGGCCCGCAGCGCGTGGTCAGCGACATTGCGCTCAAGGCCGGCGATTCGCTGCGCTCGCGCATCAAGCAGGTGGCCTCGGGGCGCTTCGGCGTCAGCGCCGAGTACCTGGCCAGCGCCGACCAGATCCAGATCAAGATGGCGCAGGGCGCCAAGCCCGGCGAAGGCGGCCAGCTGCCCGGCGGCAAGGTCTCCGAGTACATCGGCATGCTGCGCTATTCGGTGCCCGGCGTGGGCCTGATCTCGCCGCCGCCGCACCACGACATCTACTCCATCGAGGATCTGGCGCAGCTGATCCACGACCTGAAGAACGCCAACCCCCGCGCCTCCATCAGCGTCAAGCTGGTGTCCGAGTCGGGCGTGGGCACGGTGGCCGCGGGCGTGGCCAAGGCCAAGGCCGACCACGTGGTGATCGCCGGCCACGACGGCGGCACGGGCGCTTCGCCGCTGTCGAGCATCAAGCACGCCGGCTCGCCGTGGGAGATCGGACTGGCCGAGACCCAGCAGACCCTGGTGCTCAATCGCCTGCGCGGACGCATCCGCGTGCAGGTGGACGGGCAGATCAAGACCGGGCGCGACGTGGTCATCGGCGCGCTGCTGGGAGCCGACGAGTTCGGCTTCGCCACCGCGCCGCTGGTGGTCGAGGGCTGCATCATGATGCGCAAGTGCCACCTCAACACCTGCCCGGTGGGCGTGGCCACGCAGGACCCCGAGCTGCGCCGGCGCTTCCAGGGCAAGCCCGAGCACGTGGTCAACTACTTCTTCTTCATCGCCGAGGAAGTGCGCTCCATCATGGCCCAGCTGGGCGTGCGGCGCTTCGACGACCTGGTGGGCCGCGCCGACCTGCTCGACATGCGCGCCGGCATCCAGCACTGGAAGGCCCAGGGCCTGGACTTCTCGCGCGTGTTCCACCGCCCCGCGCTGGGCGAGGACGTGGCGGTGCGCCAGGTCGAGGAGCAGGACCACGGCCTGCACAAGGCCCTGGACCACCAGCTCATCGAGCGCGCGCGCCCCGCGCTGGAGCGCGGCGAGAAGGTGCAGTTCATCCACAACGTGCGCAACGTCAACCGCACCGTCGGCGCCATGCTGTCGGGCGAGGTGGCGCGGCGCTACGGCCACGAGGGCCTGCCGGACGACACCATCCACATCCAGATGGAAGGTACCGGCGGCCAGAGCTACGGCGCCTTCCTGGCCCGCGGCATCACGCTGTACCTGATCGGCGACGCCAACGACTACACCGGCAAGGGCCTGTCGGGCGGACGCATCGCGGTGCGCCCGAGCATCGAGTTCCGCGGCGACGCGACCCACAACATCATCGTGGGCAACACCGTGCTGTACGGCGCGCTGGAAGGCGAGGCCTTCTTCCGCGGCGTGGCCGGCGAGCGCTTCGCGGTGCGCAACTCGGGAGCCACCGCGGTGGTCGAGGGCACCGGCGACCACGGCTGCGAGTACATGACCGGCGGCACCGTGGTCGTGCTGGGCGAGACCGGGCGCAATTTCGCCGCCGGCATGAGCGGCGGCGTGGCCTACGTGTACGACCCCGACGCGCAGTTCGCGCGCCGTTGCAACACCTCGATGGTGGCGCTCGAGCGCGTGCTGCCGGAGGCCGAGCAGCGCGCCACCATGGGCGAGGCGCTGTGGCACCGCGGGCGCAGCGACGAGGAACAGCTGCGCGCGCTGCTGCAGGCGCATCACCGCTGGACCGGCAGCCTGCGCGCACGCGAGCTGCTGGACCAGTGGGAGATCGCGCGCGGCCGCTTCGTCAAGGTGTTCCCGCACGAGTACAAGCGGGCGCTGGGCGAGATGGGGGCGCGCCGCGAGGCGGCGGCCGCCACGCGCAAGGCAGCCGAGTCGGCGCAAGTCGAGGCCAAGTAAATCCGTGGCGGACCGGCCGGGCGCCGGTCCGCGCAGCGCACAGCATCGAGGGAATCGAGATGGGAAAGACCACCGGGTTCATGGAATTCGAGCGCCAGGAGGAGAGCTACGAGGCTCCCGCGGTGCGCCTGAAGAACTGGAAGGAGTTCGTGCACCAGTTGCCCGACGACAAGGCCAAGCTGCAGTCGGGGCGTTGCATGGATTGCGGCATTCCGTTCTGCAACAACGGTTGTCCGGTCAACAACGTGATCCCGGACTTCAACGACCTGGTGTGGCGAGGGCAATGGCGCGAGGCGCTGGACGTGCTGCACTCGACCAACAACTTCCCCGAGTTCACCGGGCGCATCTGCCCGGCGCCGTGCGAGACCGCCTGCACGCTGGGCATCAACGCCGCCCCGGTGGGCATCAAGTCGATCGAGCACGCGATCATCGACAAAGGCTGGGAGATGGGTTGGGTGCAGCCGCAGCCGGCCGCGCAGCGCAGCGGCAAGCGCGTCGCGGTGGTCGGCTCCGGTCCTGCCGGCCTGGCCGCCGCGCAGCAGCTCGCGCGCGCCGGGCATGACGTGACGGTGTTCGAGAAGAACGACCGCATCGGCGGCCTGCTGCGCTACGGCATTCCCGACTTCAAGCTGGAAAAGAGCCATGTGGACCGCCGCGTCGAGCAGATGCGCGCCGAGGGCGTGCGCTTCGAGACCGGCGTCCTGGTGGGCGACATGCCCAGCGAGGGCCCCGGCGCGACGGTGACCAACCTGGCCGTCCAGCATCGCAGCGCCGAGCAATTGCTGGGCGAGTTCGACGCCGTGCTGCTGACCGGCGGCTCCGAGCAGCCGCGCGACCTGCCGGTGCCGGGGCGCGAGCTCGACGGGGTGCATTACGCGATGGAATTCCTGCCCCAGCAGAACCGCGTGAACGCCGGCGACAAGGTCAAGGGCCAGATCCTCGCCACGGGCAAGCACGTGGTGGTGATCGGCGGCGGCGACACCGGCAGCGACTGCGTGGGCACCAGCAACCGCCACGGCGCGGCCAGCGTGACCCAGTTCGAGCTGCTGCCGCAGCCGCCGGAGCAGGAGAACAAGCCCCTGGTGTGGCCCTACTGGCCGATCAAGCTGCGCACCTCCAGCAGCCACGAAGAGGGCTGCTCGCGCGACTGGTCGGTGGCCACCAAGGCCTTCGTGCCGGGCACCGGCAAGGACAAGGGCAAGGTCAGGCAGGTGCAGGCCTGCCGCGTGGAGTGGAAGGACGGGCGCATGCAGGAAGTGCCGGGCAGCGAGTTCATGCTGCAGGCCGACCTGGTGCTGCTGGCCATGGGCTTCGTGCATCCGGTGGCCTCCGTGCTCGAAGCCTTCGGGGTGCAGCGCGACGCGCGCGGCAACGCGGGCGCGACCACCGAGGACGCGGGCGGCTACGCGACCAACGTGCCCAAGGTGTTCGCCGCCGGCGACATGCGCCGCGGACAGAGCCTGGTGGTGTGGGCGATCCGAGAAGGCCGCCAGGCCGCCCGCGAGGTCGACCGCTTCCTCATGGGCTCGACGGAGTTGCCACGCTGAGATTCTCGCGGGCGGCCTTCCCGGCTCGCCCAAAGGCGAGGGGTGGTGACGAGCGCAGCCCGACCGGGCTGCTTGGCGGGAAGGCCGCCAGGCCGCCCGCGAGGTCGACCGCTTCCTCATGGGCTCGACGGAGTTGCCGCGCTGAGATGCTCGCGGGCGGCCTTCCCGGCTCGCCCGATGCCTCAGCCCGTTCCGAAGGGCGAGCGCTTGCGGTCCGGGCCCGGCAGGGGCTCGGCCGGCACGAAGGGGCATTGCCTGGCGTCGAAATGGGTCATCGTGGCGCCGCTGCACAGCAGCCAGTCCACCGTCGGACTCGGGCGCATCCAGCCCGGCGTGACCGGGCGCTCGACCGCGAAGCGGCTGTGCAGCGTCGGGTAGGGGATTCGCGAGATGCTGGGCGCGTAGACGCAGTCGATGGTTCCCACCTGCTCATCATCGCGCGCGGGAATCCACTTGAGCTCCATCAGTTGCGTACCCGGGGATTTGTCGAGGTCCGTGTCGGTCCAGAGATCGCGGTCGTAGTCGCGCTCCCCAGTGGGGGCGCAGAAGATCGGCGAAGGGACCGCGGCGGACTCGGTCCGGTGCGCGTTGGGCGTCTCGCCCTGCGCGTGGCTGGGGCGAGATGCGGCGAACAGCGTGGCCAGCAGCAGGACGGAGGCGGCTTGGAGCCAGCCTGGGCGGCGTGGTGTCATCGGGGATGTCTCCTTGGCATGGGCGCGGCGCGAGCGACCGCATGCTGGCTCTGACACCGCACCGGTCCCGAAGTTCCCTTTTCCCGCCCCTTGCCAGGGGCCAAGGCGCCACCGGACAGGGCGAGGACGCTTTTCCTATACTGGGTCGATGGACAATCTGGCCGATCTTCGCAAGGACTACGCCCGTGCCGAGCTGGACGAGGCGCATGCCGATCCCGACCCCACCCGACAATTCGAACGCTGGCTCGCCGAGGCCGTACAGGCCCGCGTGCCCGAGCCCAACGCCATGACCCTTGCCACCGTGGGCGAGGGCGGACGCCCGTCGACCCGCGTGGTGCTCATCAAGGGCGTGGATGCGCGGGGGATTGTCTGGTACACGAACTACCTCAGTCGCAAGGGGCGCGAATTGCAGGCGCACCCGTTCGCGGCCCTGCAGTTCCACTGGGTGGAGCTCGAACGCGTGGTGCGCATCGAGGGACGCGTGGAAAAGGTGTCCGACGAGGAGTCGGATGCCTACTTCGCCAGCCGCCCGCTGGCTTCGCGCATCGGCGCCTGGGCCTCCGAGCAGAGCCAGCCCATCGCCGACCGCACGGTGCTGGTCCGGCGCGCGGCCTCCTACGGGCTGAAGTTCGGCTTGCAGCCGCCCAGGCCGCCGCACTGGGGTGGCTTTCGGCTGATCCCCGACGCCTGGGAGTTCTGGCAAGGCCGGCCCTCGCGACTGCACGATCGCCTGGCCTACCGCCCGAGCGCCGACGGGGCCTGGAGTCGGCAGCGCCTGGCGCCCTGAGCAGGGACGTTCCCGCGAGCAGGATGCACGGCGCGGCGCATGGTGTCACAATCACGCAGCGAAACACCCCGGGGAGTGCATTCGATGAGTCACGAAGCTTCGACTTCGACGCGCCGCCGCCTGCTGGGCGGCGCCGCGCTGGCCGCGGTGCTGGCGACTTGGGGGCTGCCCGCGGCCTGGGCCGCAGGCTCGTCGCAAGCCGCGGCCCTGCTCGCGGCGATGGGCCAGGCCACGAGCATCCGTCAGGGCAGCGGCAGGCACAGCCTGTACGTGTTCTTCGACCCCAACTGTCCCTACTGCCACCAGCTGTACCTGAAACTGGGGCCGCTGCTGGCCAAGGACCAGCTGCAGGTGCACTGGGTGGCGCTGGGCATGCTCACCGCCAGCAGCCTGCCGAAGGCCGCGGCCATCCTGCAGGCGCCGGACCGGCTCAAGGCCTTCGAGACCAACGAGCACGACTACGACTTCGCCGCCAACGGACAGCCCGGCGGAGGCATCGAGCCGGCCGCGACCATCGAGCCGCGCACGCGCCAGCAGCTGCAGCGCAACCTGGACATCTATCGAAGCCAGAAGCTGTTCGGCGTGCCGGTGCTGCTGTGGAAGCGCCGCGACGGGAAGGCCGACATGTTCGTCGGCGTCCCGTCCGACGCCCAGCTGCGCGCCCTGATCGCGGACCTGGCCTGAGGCGCGGGGTTCAGTCCCTGCGCGCGAGCTGCGCGGCGAACTCGCGCTGCACCTTGGCCATCTTGGGCGCGATCACCACCTGGCAGTAGCCCTGCTCGGGGTGCTGCTCGAAGTAGCGCTGGTGATAGGCCTCTGCCGGCCAGAACACGCGCAGCGGCTCGATCTCGGTGACGATCGGCTGCGAGCCGTAGCGGCCGGACTTCTCCAGGCCTCGCACGTACTCGCGTACCGCCGCCTCGTGCGAGGGCTGCTCGAGGTAGATGCCCGAGCGGTATTGCGGCCCGACGTCCGCGCCCTGGCGGTTCGGGGTGGTGGGGTCATGGATGGTGAAGAACACGTCGAGCAGGCGCTGCAGGCTCAGGCGCTGCGGGTCGAAGCGCACCCTGACGGCTTCGGCATGTCCGGTGCGTCCGCCGCACACCTGTTCGTAGCTGGGCTGCTCGACATGCCCCTGTGCGTAGCCGCTGGTGGCCTCGAGCACGCCGTCCAGGGCCAGCACGGCGGCCTCGACGCACCAGAAGCAGCCGCCGGCCAGCGTGATGGTCTCCAGGGTCGGCGCGGGCGCGCCGGACATCGTGCCGTTCGGGGTCGTCATGCTGGGGGTACTCCTGGCAAAGTGCTCCTGGGCTCGAAAGATACGCCGTTGCCGGCTTGCGTGCCGGCACCCGGGAGCCGGCACCATGCAAGGCGCAGCGGGGAGCCACAAACGAGAAGGCCGCGCGCCTGAAGCGGCGACGCGGCCTTGCATGGCGCGGTACCCGGGTGTGTTGCCGGACACCGCAACCGGCACCGAGTGCCGGGCTTGGCTTGCTCGGCCCAGGCTGCACCCGGGCCGGCGGTCGTGGCGGCTCAAACCTCCGCGACGGCTCCAAATCTAGGCCTGCGCCGGCCCAGCGTCAAGAGCATGAGCGAAAAAAATCAGGGCATTTTCGGCGCCGCGCGGCATCGTCCCTCAGGGCAGGCTGACGCTCAGGCGCGCGCTGGGCGAGCACTTGGCCTGGCCTGCCCCGAGCACCTCCGGCGCGGCGATGAACTGGCGCGTCGCCGGCACCCCGAGTTTGCTCAGCGCGTCGCGCAGCGCGATGGCACGGCGCATCGCCAGCGCCTGCAACTGGTCGGCTCCGTCCGGGATGGAGCGCAGCAGCAGCTCCTGCATGGTCGCGGGCGGTACCTCCTTGGCCAGCCCCAGGGCGTTGCGCGGCTTGTCGGGCAGCGAGGTGGAGCGATAGAGCTGCGCCAGTGCCTGGTCGCGGTCCTTGGCCGGGACCTGGGTGTCCTTCGCGTGGGCATAGGCCTCGGCGCGCGGCAACTCGCCGCGCCAGGCCTGCAGCAGCCGGCGTTCGAGCACGGCGTGGCGCAAGGCCTGCGCCTCGGCGGCGCCGCAGCTCGCGCCGGTGATGGTGACCACCAGCTCGGGCTTGGCCTTCAGCAGCCTGGCGATGTCGGCCAGCCGCTGGTTGTCGGCATCGCCCAGGCGTGCCTGACCGGCGTCGAAGGGAACCACGTTGAGTTGCGGCGGCGGTGCGGAGCCCGAGAACATGTGGGCCATCAGCGAGAACGGTGAGGTGATGGCGCGCAGCAGGAGCTTGCCGATGGCCTGCGCGATCACCGCGCCCAGGCTGAAGTGGGGGTCGTTGAGCGAGCCGGAGACCGGGATGTCCAGGTTGATGTTGCCGTTCGGGTCCTTCAGGAGGTTCACCGCCAGCAGCACCGGCAGCTTGGTCGCCGTCGGGTTGTCGACGTGGGGGCCGAAGGTCAGTTGGCGCAGCACCAGCTTGTTCTCGGCTTCCAGCTTGCCGCCGGCGTCGATGTCGTAATGCACGTCCATGGACAGCAGGCCGCGCTCGATGCCGTATCCCGCGTACCGGGTCGAGTAGGGCGACAGGGGCGCCAGTTGCAGGTTGTCCACGCGGCCGTGCACGTCGAGTTGCGGCGGACTGAGCAGCGGGTTGGCCTTGCCCGTCAGGGTCACGGGCGCGGTTCCCTCGGCCACCGCGCGCAGATCCACCGAGGCCTGCTGCGGCGAGGCCGAGGCGAAGGCTCCGATGCTGCCATGCACCTCGCTCAGGCTGGCCGAGTAATTGGGCTGCACGAAGTGATCGGCCCAGTCGATGCGCCCGCCGTCCAGCGTGATGCCGCCGATGCGCAGGCTCAGCGCGGGCGCCTTGGCGGGGCCGCCCGCCCCCTTCGCGGGGGCGGAAGGTGCGGGTGCGGTGGGCGATGCGGCGGAGGCGGCGGAGGCGGGGCGCAGCACTTCGGCCACGTTCAGGCGGGCCTGCGGGCTCAGGACGAGCCGGGCCTGGAAGTTGTTCAGCAGCACCTGGCCGATGTCCAGGCGCGTGGCCGGGCTCGCGGACGGATCCACGCGCACGCGCATCGATTGCAGTTGCAGGGAGCGCCAGCCGAGCAGGTTCGCGTCGGGTTGCAGGGTGTTCACCGCGAAGCCGCGCAGCGCCACGTTGCCGTCGAAGGCCAGTCGCGGGCCCGCCGCGGGCAGCGATACGTCGACGCTGCCGTCGGCGTCGGCGGTACCGCGTACCACCTGGGCGTTCACGCGCGGCAGGTAGTCGCCCGCCACCTGGGCCGGCAGGCCCTGCGCACGCAGGCGCCCGTGCAGCCTCCAGGGCGCGGAACGCAGCTGGCCCTGCAGGCTCAGCAGCGCGCCCCCGGGCGTCTTGTCTCCCGCGCGGCCCGAGGGTATCGGGGCCTGGCGTGCATCCACCACCCGAGCCTGCAGGCTCAGGTCGGCGGCGTCGTGCATCGGCCACGCGGCATGGTGCACCTCGGCATCGATGGCGCTGAAATACAGCACCACCGGGCGCGCGGCGCGGGTGTCGGCGAAGCCCACGGTACCGCCGCGAACGCTCGCGTCGGCCACCTGCACCGTCCACGGTGGCGAGGCGCCGGCGCCGCGCGCCGCTGGCCCGGCGCGATTGCCGCCGCCGGCGCGTGGAGTCGATGCGGGCCCGGTCGCCGTCGGCAGCAGTCCCGCGGGCAGGATGTGCTGCAGCGACCACGCACCGCTGGAGTCCCGCGTGATGGCCGCCTGCGGCTGCAGCAGCGCGGCGCTGCCCAGGCGCAGGCTGTGCGCGTCCAGGTCCAGTCTGGCGTCGCGCAACTGCAGGGCGGCCGCGTGCATGCCGGCCGGGCCGCCGATGGAAGGCTGCTCGACATCGAGGGAGCCGGCGCCGATGCGCAGCGCGGAGGGTCGGCGGCTCCAGGTCAGGCTGGCGTCGCGCAGCACGACGGCCTTGGCGCGCGGTCCCTGGCCGGCGTCGGCCCCGGTGGGTTGCCAGCTGAAGTCCTTCCACTGCGCCTCGTTCAGCGCGACGCGCAATGCCTGGTCCTTCCAGCCCACATGGGCGCGTGCCTGAAGGGTTCCGGAGGGCAGCGGCCCGCCATGCAGCCAGGGTTCGACGTAGGGCTGCGCAAGCCGCGGGTCCAGGCCCTGCAGGTCCACGCCGACGTCGACTCCGGCGGCATCGGCGCTGGCCTGCAGCTGCAGGCTCAGGCCCCGCGGGCCTTGCAGTTCGGCGCTGGCACGCACCGGATGGGCCGCGCCGGCGGCCGGCAAGGGCCATTGCACCGGCCCCACCGTCAGCCGGGGCATGCGCAAGGCCCAGTCCACCTGAGGATGGACGGTGGCGTCGTGCCACTGGAACTGCGCGTCCTGCAGCCTGGCCCCGGCCAGCTGCAGCTTCCACGGCGCCGGGGCCGGCTTCGCGGCGCCCTTGGCCGGGGCCGCGGCTCGCTCGGGCCGGACGGACACGGTGGGTTCGCCGGCGCGGGAGGCGGCGCTCGCGCCCGATGCGGGGGCGGCGGCGCCGGAGTCCGGGGGCTGTGCCGGCGCGGCCGCGGCCGGGGCGCTCAAGCCCGCGCGATCGAGCCGGGCCTGGACGCCATCGATGGTCAACTGGCCCAGGCGCACGTCGCGCTGCAGCGGAAGCACCGAGACCAGGGCCAGGCTGGCGTCGTGCACCTGCGCCAGGGGCTGTCCCGCGCGCTCCAGCGCGACGTCCCGCAGGCGCAGCTGCCCCGAGATGTCCGGGCCGACCGGGCTGCGCAGCGGCCACTGCAGGTGCAAGGTGGTGTCCAGCGTGCCCTGGGTCAGGCGCACCGGCAGGTTCTTGGGCTGCAACGCGCTCCAGGGGGCCAGCGCCAGCTTGTCCAGGCGCAGGTCCACACGCAGCAGGGGTTTGGCGCCGAACACCGTGCCGCCGAAGCGCAGGCTCAGCGGCGCGCCGTCGAGCAGGCCCTTGGCGCTGGCATGCAGCGAGCCGTCCGCGCTGCCCAGCGTGGACAGGTCGGTGAGTTGCAGGTGCAGGTTGCGCATGTTCGTGCGCAGGCCGCTGCCCTCGTCCTCGTAGAGCACGCTGCCGTCGGCGAGCTCGAAATCGTCCAGCGAGAAACCCGGGGTTCCTCCGGAGGACTTCGAGGGGTGGGAGGCCAGGCGGCGCAGGATGTCCTCGAAGTCCAGTTGCCCCGCGGCGTCGCGCACGACGCGCACATGAAGGCCCAGCAGGCGCACCTCGCCGATGCGCGGGTGCAGGCCCCACAGCGACGTCCAGTCCAGGCGCACGCTGCCTTGCTTCAGGCGCAGCGCGTCCGCGTGCCCGGCGGCGTCGAGCACCTGCAGGTCCTGCAGACGCAGGCGCAGCAGGAGGGGGTTGAAACTCAGTTCGCCGACACGGACCACCCGCCCCAGTTGCTGCTGGCCCAGGCGGGGGATCTCGCGGCGCAGCAGCGAGGGCACGGCCCAGGGGGACACGGCCAGCAGCAACACCACGAGCAGCGCGAGAACGGCCAGGACGCGCAGCGACCAGCGCAGGGACGTACGGGCGTAGGACGGGACTTGGGGCGGCATGATCCCCGCATTATGAACAAAACCCACGGAAAAATTGTGGGTTCAGCGCAAGTCCAGGCCTTTCAGATCGGTCGTCCGCTGGAGCGACCGGCCGGCCACAGTTGCTCCACCAGATCCTCGGCGCGGCGCTGCGCCTGGGCGTCGGGCACGATCGGACGACCCCACTCGCGCGAGGTCTCGCCGGGCCACTTGTGGGTGGCGTCCATGCCCATCTTGCCGCCCAGTCCCGCCTGCGGCGACGCGAAATCCAGGTAGTCGATCGGGGTGTTGTCGATCAAGGTGGTGTCGCGTACCGGATCCATGCGCGTGGTGATGGCCCAGATCACGTCGCGCCAGTCGCGGATGTTCACGTCGTCGTCGGTGACGATGATGAACTTGGTGTACAGGAACTGGCGCAGGAAGCTCCACAGGCCCATCATGACCCGCTTGCCGTGCCCCGCGTATTGCTTGCGCATCGACACCACCGCGAGGCGGTACGAACACCCCTCCGGGGGCAGGTACACATCGGTGATCTCGGGGAACTGCTGGCGCAGCAGGGGCACGAACACCTCGCCCAGCGCGGCGCCCAGCACGGCCGGCTCGTCGGGGGGCTTGCCGGTATAGGTGGAGTGGTAGATGGCGTCGGTGCGCCGGGTGAGGCGTTGCACCTCGAACACCGGGAACCATTCCTGCTCGTTGTAGTAGCCGGTGTGGTCCCCGAACGGGCCTTCCAGCGCATGCAGCCAGCCGCCGATCTCCTTCAGCGGCACGCCGTCGTCGCTGTGCCCCTGGAAGCCGGGCGCGGCCGGGGGAATGTGGCCCTCGAGCACGATCTCCGCGTTCGCCGGCACCTGCAGCGGCAGTCCCACGCAGTCGGCCACCTCGGTGCGCGCGCCGCGCAGCAGCCCCGCGAACTGGAATTCCGACAGCGAATCCGGCACCGGGGTGACGGCTCCGAGGATGGTCGCCGGATCGGCCCCCAGCGCCACGGCGATGGGAAAGGGCTGGCCCGGATGCATCGCCGCATGGTCGCGGAAGTCCAGCGCTCCTCCGCGGTGGGACAGCCAGCGCATGATCAGCTGGCGCCGGCCGATGCGTTGCTGGCGGTAGATGCCCAGGTTCTGGCGCGGCTTGCGCGGGCCGCGGGTGACGACCAGGCCCCAGGTCAGCAGCGGGGCCGCGTCGCCGGGCCAGCAGGTCTGCAGGGGCAGCGCGTGCAGGTCCACCGCGTCGCCTTCCAGGCATTCCTGCTGACAGGCGGGGCGGCGCACGGTGCTCGGGCGCATGTCCCAGACGGCGCGCACCAGATGGAACAGTTCGCCGGCGTCCTTGAGTCCGCGCGGCGGCTCGGGCTGGCGCAGCGCCGCCAGCACCTCGCCGATGCGCCGCAGTTCGCCGACCTCCTGTGCGCCCATGCCGAGAGCCACGCGCCGCGTGGTCCCGAACAGGTTGCCCAGCACCGGCATGTCGTGGCCGCCGGGGTGCCGGAACAACAGCGCGGGGCCGCCGCGTTGCAACATGGCATCGCACACCGCGGTCATTTCCAGGCGCGGGTCCACGGTTTGCGCGACGTCGACGAGGTCGCCGTGGCCTCTCAGGACATCCAGGAAATCCCTTAGATCGCGGTATTTCATATAACGGAAAGTTTGGAATGCAAAAGGCTTGTGAATTGACAGGATATAAGCAAGCTCTAAAATGGCGCCTGTTCTCGCACCACCGGTGTGCCCTGCTCGCTTGGGGTCAGGGCCTACGCAGCGGCCCACGGGCTTCGCCTCGCGCGGGGCGTGCGGAGGAATCGCCCCGGAACCGTCCCGGCCCCGAGCCCGGTGACGACGTGCCAGCAGCATCGTAGGCCAGGCACGCCCGCTTTTATGCGCCGGTTCCGGATCTGTGCCCGGCAGGGGCATGCGCGGCGCCGCGAGTCGGCACCGCATGCCTCGCCAATCGACACAGGAGAAGACGATGTCGCAAGACTCGCAAGTCCGGCTTCCCAGCTGGCGAAGCGTCGGCGCGGAGGTCCTTCAGTGGACCCACAACACGCTGATGATGGTGGGTTTTTTCGTGGTTGCGGCGGGTGCCTACCTTTATCTGCACCCGAAATCGGTTCTGTCGCTGGAACAGAACGTCGTGCAATGGGTGTCCGCGCGCAAGGTGGCCATGCAGGAACTGCAGTCCCTGGGCCAGCGCGCCTCGGACATGGGTTCGGGCATCTCCACCGCCGACGCGGCGGTGCTCGAGCCCCAGCCCCTGCCATCGCTGCCGCCGGCCCAGATGGCGGTGGCCGACTGGCTGGCGCGGCGCTACAGCATCGCCCCGGCGGCGATGCGCGAACTGGTGGCCGGCGCCTGGGCGGTGGGGCGCGAGGAACATCTCGACCCGACGTTGATCCTGGCCGTGATGGCGGTGGAGTCGTCCTTCAACCCCTACGCGCAAAGCGCGGTCGGGGCAACCGGGCTGATGCAGGTGATGGCCAGCGTGCACCGCGACAAGTTCGCCCCCTATGGCGGCGCGCGGGCCAGCCTGGATCCGCTGACCAACCTGCGCGTGGGAGCGGTGGTGCTGCGCGACGCGATCCAGCGCGGTGGTTCGCTGCAGGCCGGGTTGCGCATGTACGTGGGCGCCAGCTCGGTCGCCAGCGAGGGCGGCTATGCGACCAAGGTGCTGGCCGAGCAGGCTCGGCTCCAGCAGGTCGTCGCCTCGGTGAAGCCACGCACCGTGGCCGTGCGGGTGCAGACGGCCAGCAGCGAGCCGGTGCGCCGATCCTCGGCCACCTGATCGGCGGGCCCCGACGGGGGCGGGCAGACCCTGTCGGCAGCGTGCCTTGCGTGCCCGCGACCCGTCGTGCCTCGGTTACCATATGCGTGTTGCGCGACTGGCGATGAGGCCCGGCAACGCCTGAAACGGCCCTCCGGGCCGGCGCAGGCGCAGCCGCGACGGGCCGAGGTGGGACGGACCACCGGGAAGCGCAACCGTTGCCGCCGTTCGCCTGGGCTCCACCATGCCGCCGGGTCGCCTTGCGCGCCGCGGCGGCCCTTCCGTGCCCTTGCGGGCGCTTCGCCTCCCGGAAAACCTCCATGTTCGACCGCTCCATCGCCATCGCCCAGGCCGACCCCGAGCTTTGGGCCGCCATCCAGAACGAGAATCGCCGCCAGCACGAGCATCTGGAACTCATCGCCTCCGAGAACTACGCCTCGCCCGCGGTCATGCAGGCGCAGGGCACGCAGCTGACCAACAAGTACGCCGAGGGCTATCCCGGGCGCCGCTACTACGGCGGTTGCGAATACGTGGACGTGGCCGAGAGCCTGGCCATCGAGCGGGTCAAGCAACTGTTCGGCGCCGAGGCCGCCAACGTGCAGCCGCATTCGGGCGCGCAGGCCAACGAAGCGGTATTCCTGGCCTTCCTCAACCCCGGCGACACCATCATGGGCCTGAGCCTGGCCGAAGGCGGGCACCTGACCCACGGCATGTCGCTGAACATGAGCGGCAAGTGGTTCAAGGTCGTTCCCTACGGCCTGGATGCCCAGGAGCGCATCGACTACGAGCAGATGCACCGCCTGGCGCTGGAGCATCGCCCCAAGCTGCTGATCGCGGGGGCCTCGGCGTACAGCCTGCACATCGATTTCGAGCGCTGCGCGAGCATCGCGCGCGAAGTCGGGGCCATTTTCATGGTCGACATGGCGCACTACGCGGGGCTGATCGCCGCCGGCGTCTATCCCAACCCGGTGCCCCATGCGGACGTGGTCACCTCGACCACCCACAAGACCCTGCGCGGCCCGCGCGGCGGCATCATCCTGATGAAATCCCAGCATGAGAAGGCCATCAACTCGGCCATCTTCCCGGGCTTGCAGGGCGGTCCGCTGATGCACGTCATCGCGGCCAAGGCGGTGGCCTTCCGCGAAGCCCTGGCGCCGGAATTCAAGGTCTACCAGCAGCAGGTGGTGGCCAACGCCCGCGCCATGTCGGATGCACTGACCGCGCGCGGCCTGCGCATCGTCTCCGGCGGCACCCAGAGTCACCTGATGCTGGTGGACCTGCGCGCGAAGAACATCACCGGCAAGCTGGCCGAGGCCCTGCTGGGCCAGGCCCACATCACGGTGAACAAGAACGCCATCCCGAACGATCCCCAGAAGCCCATGGTGACCTCGGGCATCCGGGTGGGCACCCCGGCGATGACCACGCGCGGTTTCCGCGAGGCCGAGGTGGTGCGCACGGCCAACCTGATCGCCGACGTGCTGGAAGCGCCGGAGGACACCGCGGTGCTCGAGCGCGTGCGCGCCCAGGTGCGCGAACTCGCCGACGCCTTCCCGGTGTACTCGCCGGGCAGCTGAGTCCGGCGCGGTGTCGCGGCGGCCGGCGGGCCGCCGCCCGCCCGCACGCTCAGGCGGCGCCGAAGCCCTCGGGGTTGGACTGCTGCCAGCGCCAGGCGTCGGCGCAGATGGTGTCGAGGTCGCGCACGGCCTTCCAGCCCAGCAGCTCGCGCGCGGCGGTGGGGTCGGCCCAGCACTCGGCGATGTCCCCGTCGCGGCGCGGGGCGATCTCGTGGGGCAGCTCGCGACCGCTGGCGCGCTGCATCGCCCGCAGCAGCTGGAGCACCGAACAGCCCTGGCCGGTGCCCAGGTTGACGGTGAACATGCCCTCGTGCTCCAGCAGATGGCGCAGCGCCGCCACGTGGCCCTCGGCCAGATCCATGACGTGGATGAAGTCGCGCACGCCGCTGCCGTCCGGCGTGGGCCAGTCGCCGCCGAACACGCGCAGGCGCGGCAGGCGTCCGACCGCCACCTGGGTGATGTAGGGCAGCAGGTTGTTGGGCACGCCGCGGGGATCCTCGCCGATCAGCCCGCTGGGATGCGCGCCCACCGGGTTGAAGTAGCGCAGGCGGGCGATGCGCCAGCGTGCGTCGGCCCGCTGCAGGTCGGCCAGCATGTCCTCGATCACCAGCTTGCTGCGACCGTAGGGATTGGTCGCGCTGCGCGGGAAGTCCTCGCGGATCGGCACCGAGGCCGGATCCCCGTAGACCGTCGCGGACGAGGAAAAGATGATGTTGCGCAGCCCCGCGCCCTGCATCGCCCGCAGCAGGGTGGTGGTTCCGCCGAGGTTGTTGTCGTAGTACTCGAGCGGCTTGTGCACCGACTCGCCCACGGCCTTCAGGCCCGCGAAGTGGATCACCGCCTGCGGGCGGTGCTCGGCCAGCACGCGTTCGAGCAGCGCGAGATCGCGGATGTCGCCTTCGATCAACGCCGGGCGCACCCCGCAGATGCGCCCGACCCGGGCCAGCGACTCGGCGCTGCTGTTGCACAGGTTGTCGAGTACCAGCGGCGTGTAGCCGGCCTCGATCAAGGCCACGCAGGTGTGCGAACCGATATAGCCGGCGCCGCCGGTCACGAGGATGGGGTCGGTCATCAGTATGCTTTTGGGAAGGTGCCGGCACGAGAGGGCAGGCCTCCGACATCCTACGCAAGGCGTGGCACGATGCGCCATCGCTGCCGGAAAAAACAAAGCCGGCGCGCATCGCGGGCCGGCTTGGTGCATGAATCTGGTGGGGGCACAAGGATTCGAACCTTGGACCTACTGATTAAGAGTCAGCTGCTCTACCAACTGAGCTATACCCCCGAAAGCTCGACATCATAGCCGAAGTCGCGCGCGGTGGACAAGGCCCTGGCCGCCGCCGCGTTGCGTCTCAGGCGCCTTCGGGCGGCGGCCGGTTGGTGAGCAGCCAGTAGGCGCCGAGACTGGCCACCGTTTCGGCGAATTCCCCGAAATCCAGCGGCTTGCGCACGAAGCTGTTGGCGCCGCACTCGTAGCTGCGCAGGCGATCCATGTCCTCGTCGGAGGAGGTCAGCATGACCACCGGCAGCAGCCGGGTGTGTTCGCAGTCGCGCAGGCGCTGCAGCACCTCGATGCCCGACAGCCTCGGCAGGCCGATGTCGAGCAGCACCACGGCGGGGAGCTGGGTGCGATCGCGCGCGGCGAATTCGCCCTCGGCCATCAGGAAGTCGACCGCCTGCTGGCCGTCGCGCATGACCTCGACCTTGTTGGCAAGATGGATCTTGCGCAGGGATCGCAGGATCAGCATTTCGTCCTGCGGGTTGTCCTCGACCAGCAATACCGACGGTGGATTCATGGACGCGAAGCCTCTGAGCTCGTGGTGACGGTGCCTGCCGCGGCCTGGGACCCGGCGGGAGCGGATGCTGGCGCCGCGTCGGGTGCCAGGGTGAATTCGAAACGCGCGCCCTGCGAGGGCGCGCCCTGTGCGCGAATGGTGCCGCCGTGGCGGGTGACGATGCGCTGCGCGGTGGCCAGGCCGATGCCCAGGCCGGGGAATTCGTCCTGCCGGTGCAGGCGCTGGAAGGGCCGGAACAGGCGGGCGGCATGGGCCATGTCGAAGCCCGCGCCGTTGTCCTCGACCGCGAACCCGGCTGCGCCGTCGAGTTCGGCGGCGCAAAGCCGGATGCGCGGCGACGCGGTCCTGGCGGTGTATTTCCACGCGTTGCCCAGCAGGTTGCGCAGCACGGCCTCAACCATGCGCGGGTCGGCCTGCGCCCGCAGGCCGGGCTCGACCTCGCATTGCACCTGTCGCGCAGGGTCCCCGCGCGCGAGTTCCCCCAGCAGTTGCTCGCCCAGCGCGGACAGGTCCACCGGATCCCGTCGCACTTCGCCGCGGGTGCTGCGGGACAAGGCGAGGATGCCCTCGATGAGTTCGCCCATCTTGTGGCTGGCGATGTCGATCTGGCGCAGGTACAGGCGCCCCTGCTCGGGCAGTTCGTCCGAGTAGTCCTCCAGCAGCGCCTGGCTGAAGCCGCTCATCGCGCGCAGCGGAGCGCGCAGGTCGTGGGACACGGCGTAGGCGAAGGCGTCGAGCTCGCGATTGGCCCCGCTGAGCTCGGCGGTACGCTCGGCCACGCGGCGCTCCAGGTCCGCGTTGAGTTGCAGGACCTGCTCGCGCAGCTGTTGCTGGGCCCTGCGCAGATGCGTGACGTCGCGCAGGATGCGCGCCGAGCCCACCGGGTGGCCGGCCTCGTCGAGGATGGGGGAGACGGACACGAACACGGTGAGCGCGCTGCCGTCGCTGCGCACGCGCCGGGCCTCGTGATGCTGCACGGCTTCGCCTCGGCGCACGCTTTCGAGCAGGCGCTGGCGCTCGAGGTCGTCGTCGGGATGGAACAACATGCCCAGGCTGCGGCCGATGGCCTGCTGCGGCGTGTAGCCGAACATGGCCTGCGCGCCGTGGTTCCAGCCCATGATCATGCCGTCCAGGTCGGTGCCGATGATGGCGTCGTCCGAGCTTTCCACCACGGCGCGATACCACGAGGCGGTGTCGGCCTGCAGGGCGCGCGCGCGGCCCTCGGCGCGTTGGGCGCGCTCGACGAACCATGCCAGCACGCTGGCCAGTACGCCGTTGCCGACCAGCAGGCTCCACTGCAGCAGGTCGCGCGGATGGACGATGGAGAAATGCCCGGGCAGTTGCGCCAGGCCCACTGCGGTGATCAGCCCGCTGAGCGCGGTGCACAGCAGTCCCGGGCCGAGCCCGCCGAGCAGTGCGCACGCGGTGACCGGCACCATGAACAGCACCAGCAGGGGACGCTCGCCGTACACGCCCGCCAGCGCCTCGCGCAGGCTCAGCGCCGCCAGCGGCAGCACGATGGCCAGTACGTAGGCGATGCTTTGCCGGGACGGCAGGTGCCTTTCGCGAGACTCCATGGACGGGCGCGGGGCGGGGCGGGAAAAGCGGGACCGGCGCGATGGCATGCGCCATGACCGCGCGTGCCGCCTTCGGCGCTCGCCCGGCCTGGCGCACGAACATACGGGGAGCGCTCGCGCGCTGTCAACGCCGCCGGTGGCGTATCAGGTACCCGCCCACTGGCGCACCCGCCCGACGTCGACGTGCACGAAATCCGAGCGCGGGTAATAGCCCACGCCTCCGCCCCGCAGCGACAGCGCCAGCGCGCGCAGCTGCGGCAGCGCGCAGCCCGGGATGCGGATGTCCGCCGCCATGCCCTGCATGTGCAGGCTGCCGCTCGCGACCTGGCTGCTGCGCGCGTGCAGGGCCGCGTTCGTGGCCGGCGAGCGGTAGCCGCTGATCAGCTGGATGGGACGCGAGCAGCCGAGGCGTTCGCGCATCGTGGACAGCAGGTCGAGCAGACCGAGGTCGATGGCGTGCGTCTGGTCGTTGTGGTAGTCGCGCAGCAGGTGCTGGATGTCGAGCAGGGGCTGCGCGAGGTACTGCCCCTGCTCCCAATAGACGGTGCGAAGGGTTTCGCCGGTATGCAGGCTCTCGAAGGCCAGGCTGCGCACGGCTCCGGTCGAGGCGAGGGCGCGGCGGCGCGGCAGCGCGTACAGCGCGGTGCTGGCCGCGCCGGCCAGCAGGCGGCGCCGCGTGGGGCAGGGCAATGACTTCGGTTCCATGGCGCGAGCGGGTGCAACGAGCGCACATGCTACGCGATGTAACTCACGAGCTGCCGGTGTGGTCAATGCGCGCGGCCAATCCCGTGGGCGCTTCCAGCAGGCTTTGCGCCAGCGGCCAGTCGACGCGGCCCTGCAGTCCTTGGCTTGCGGCCAGCGCGCGCAGGTCGCGCAGTTCGTCGCGCGGACTGCTGCGGTGGTAGGGGTCGGGATTGGCCTGCAGCCACAGCTGTCCGTCGGGCAGCTCGGCGAGCAGCCAGGTCCTGTAGACGATGTGCACGGGCACGCCGGGGTGCACGGCCTGGAACAGCTGCGTGGCATGGTCGTCGTCGAGGCGCACGCAGCCGTGGGTGCGAAAGCTGTGGATGCTGGCGGGCGCATTGGTGCCGTGAATGCCATAGCCGACGGCGTCCAGGCCGATCCATGCGTGGCCCAGCGGGTTGTCCGGGCCGCTGGGCACCTCGTGCAGCACCGGCTTGCCCTCGCGGCGCATTTCCTCCTGGATGGAGGCGGGCACGTGCCACACCGGGTCGCGGCGCATCTGGGTGACGCGAAAGCGCCCCAGCGGGGTGGGCCAGTCGGCGCGCCCCACCGCCACCGGCCACGCGGCCTCGAGGCGACCGTCGCGGCGCAGGAACAGCATGCGTTGCGGCAGGTTGATCAGCACGCCGTCGGCCGGCCCCGGCGGGACCACCTGCGGGTTGTCGATGCGCAGGCACTGCCCCGGGCGCAGGCGCGCGCGCGCATCCAGGCCGTTGTCGCGCAGCAGGCGGGCCAGCGGCTCGCCGTAGCGCGCGGCGATCGCCAGCAGGGTGTCGCCGGCGCGCACGCAATGCTCCGAGAGGCCGCCGACCAGCTGGCGCGACAGTTCCTGCGATGCATCCTGCCGAGCCGCCGCGGATGCGCCGGGCAGGGGAGCGGCCGCCGCCGCCGGCGGTCGCCCCGCGCAGCCCAGCAGACACAGCACGACGGCCCCGGCCCGGCAACCCGCGCGGAGTCGGCCCGCAAGGCTCATGCGGGAGTCGGTCCGGCGCCCCGCGCCTGGGCCTCGGCGGCCCGCATCTCGCGTTGCAGGCGCTGGCGGATCTGGCCGATGCGGGCGGCCTCCAGGCCGATGCGCGACAGTCTCGCCAGCAGCGGATCGTCGCTGGCCAGCCAGTCCTCGGGTGGGCCCGCCTCGGCGCTGGCCGAGGGTGCCAGGCGGCGCAGCACGCGCTCGCGACAGAGGTCGATCCACTGCAGCGCGTGCGCGTCGATGCGTCCCTGGGGGGTCAACTGGGCGCGCAGCAGGCGCAGCGAGGCCAGTTGCGATGCCAGCAGGTAGGCGTGGGTGATGATCTGGGCCAGGTCCTGCGGGGCCCGGCGCTGGGCCTGCGGCTCCTCGAGCATGCGCCCGTACAGGCCGGTGATCGCCGCGAGGCTGTCGAACAGCTGCTTGCGCGCGACCCGGAATTCGCGCTCCTCGTGCGCTTCATGCGCCAGCACCACCTGCGCGTAGCGGCCGAGCGCGGCCAGCAGATCGCGAAGCTGGCGCGGCGCATCCAGGTATTCCCAGCGCGGCAGTACATGGCTCGCGGCCCACGCCAGCGCGGCCCCGATGGCCGTGTCCAGCAGGCGCTGCTGGACCAGGATGTGCGTGTTCTCCTGCAGCAGCTGCGCCAGCAGCAGCGCCAGCACGCTGCCTGCCATGGCCGTGAAGCGGTAGTGGGTGGTGACGAAGGTGCGCGCCAGCGCCATGGCCAGGAACAGCGCAGCCAGCAGCCAGTCGAGGCCCGGGTTCAGCGCCACGAACAGCGCCACCAGCAGGCAGCCGGCGATGGTGCCGAACAGGCGGTCGCGGATGCGCTGGCGGGTCACTCCGTAGTTGGGGCGCAGGATCACCGCGATGGTCAGCGCGATCCAGTAGTCGTGGGTCTGGTGCGAGAACAGCAGACGCGACACCAGCAGCGAAAGTCCCAGCGCCAGGGCCAGACGCACCGCGTGGCGGAAGATCGGGGAGCCCAGGCGCAGATGCGCCGGCACTCGCTTCGGGTCGTAGCGCCAGGCGCTGACGAACAGGCGCACGTCGGGCAGGTCGGGCGTGGCGGGCGGCGCGTTGCGCATCGCGTACGCCTGGTCGATTGCCGCGATCAGGCGGTCGGCCTGGCGCAGGGTCTGCAATTGCGCGTGGAGTTGTTCGCGGGCGTCGCGCAGCTCGGCGTCCTCGCGAGCGCCCAGCCATGCGTCGGCGCGCTGCTGCACGCCGTCCCAGCGCCGCGGGTCGGGCGGGGGCTCGGGCGTCTCGCGGTCGTACAGCAGCGCCAGCGCGAGCGCGCCCAGCGCGTCGGCGCTGCGCTGCATGCCGTGGCCCAGTGCGTCCAGCACGTCGCTGCCGTCGAAGGTCTCGCGCAGCGGTGCCGCGTCGATCTGCGCGGCCAACTGGGCCTCGAACAGATCCAGCGCGATCAGCAGCATGTGGGTCCACACCGCGTCGCGCGGGCCATGGCCTTCGCGCAGCACCAGGTCGCGGGCCGATTGCAGCGCGTCGTTGACGGCGCCCTGCAGCGCGGCAGCCTGGGCGTAGGCGTCGCCCTCGCCGGGCGCCGCGGGGCGCGCGGCCTGACGCAGGTACACCGAGCCCTGCCAGCGCGTATAGGCGCTCATGCTGTCGATCAGCTCGGCCAGGGCCTGCTGCTTCACGCGCGAGCGCAGCCATCGCCCGAGCAGCAGCGCGTAGACCGTGTAGGCCAGCGCGCCCGCCAGCAACAGTCCGGTGCCCGCGGCGAACTCCCCGAGGTTGCGCGGCGCCGGGATGCCCAGGGTGATGATGGTGATGAACAGCAGGCAGAAGGCCACCGCCACCGCGCGCTTGCCCCACAGGCTGACCAGCCCGGCGCCGAAGCCCAGCAGCGGCACCACCGCCAGTTGCATCCACGGGTGGGCCACGCTGGCCCACACCGCGGCGAAGCACAGGGTTCCGGCGAAGGAGGCGAACAACAGTTCCACCGCCTTGAGCCCGACCGGAGCCGGGTTGTCGGCGAAGGACACCATCAGCGCGCCGGTGCCCAGGCTGAGCGCGGCGCTCATGCCTCCGATCGCGTAGCCGACGAAGCTCAGCGCGAGCGTGCCGGTGGCGGAAATCAGCCCGCTGGTGAAGTAGCGGCTGAAGACGACGCGACTGAGCTGGTTGATCGCGCCCTGGGCCGCTCCCAGGCCGGCCCGGCGATCCTGGATCAGGAACTTCACTTAGGCCGCGGCCTTTCGCAGCATCAGGTACAGCTCGTCCTTGAGCTTGAGCTTCTGCTTTTTCAGGGTCTCGATGGTCCGATCGTCGCCCGTCTCGATGCCTTCCTCGAGGTTGCGGATGCGCTGATCCAGTTCATTGTGGCGTTCGAACAGCTTGGCGAAATGGGCATCGACGGTCTTGAGCTGGGAAATCAGGTCGCGATATTCGGGAAACACGTCGTTCTCCTGTTCGGGGGCGGGACCTGGCGCCGGGCGTTGCGCCCGGCGACGCGATGGCTGCGCGTCCAGTATAGGAAGCCCTCGCGCTCGACGCCAAGCCGGGGACTCAGGCCGCCGCGTGCGCGGCGCGCCACTCCGCCACCCGGCGCGGCAGCGCCTGCAGGCTGCGCAGGACCTGCACGCCTGTCGGCGGCCTCGACAGGGCGGGCGAGGAGCCCCCGGCCCAGATCTCCACCCGGGCGGGCAAGGCCGAACGCAGCGCGGTGAGCGTGTCGCGCACCTGCGCCCTCGCGGGTTGGGCGCTGAAACTCAGCGCCAGGACGTCGGTGTGGTGCGCGGTCACGGCCAGCAGCATGTCGGCCACGGGAGTCTGCACCCCCAGGGACACGCAGTGGCAGCCTTCCAGGGCCATCATGGCCTCGGCCATCAGCAATCCCAGGCCGTGCGGCTCCTGGGCCATGGTGGTGAGCAGCACCCGCGGACGCTCGAGGGGCGAGGACTCGGCCGCGCTCAACGCGGCGATGGCCCCGCGCAGCACGCGGTGCACCGTCTCGGAATACAGGTGCTCCTCGAACACCTGCAGTTCCCCGCGCATCCAGGACTCGCCCACCGCGGTGGTCAGCGGCGCGACGAGTTCGGTCACGAAGCGCTCCAGGCCCAGGCGGATCTGCGCCTGCTGCAGTTCGCGCCGCAGGCGCTCGGCGTCATGGCCACGCAACAGCGCGAGCCAGTGTTCCAGCCTGGCGTCCGGTGCGCC
The DNA here is from genome assembly GCA_021848345.1 of Pseudomonadota bacterium. GTDB lineage: Bacteria > Pseudomonadota > Gammaproteobacteria > Burkholderiales > Burkholderiaceae_C > Thiomonas_A. The sequence goes on from JAJZUV010000002.1 coordinate 204,560, forward strand.
TGCCGCTCCTGCGGGAGACGGCGTGCGCGGCGCCATGGCCTCGAGTTGCTCGCGCGGCAGCGCCACGATGCGCCCCGGGCGGTGGCCCTGCATCATCAGGCGTCGCAGCAATTGCAGCTTGTACACCTGCTCGGCCGGGTACAGGCGCTCGTCGGCCGCGTTGCGCAGCGGGGCCGGAAAGCCGTAGCGGCGCTCCCACATGCGCAGGGTGTCCTTCGACAATCCGGTGTCGCGTTCCACCGCGGCGATACTCAGGCCGCGCGCGTCCTCGGAGCTCGGCTCGTCCGGAGGCATGTTGTTTTTCGAGGTGATCGGGGGCTGGGCCATGGCAGGACCCGATGATAAGGGGCACGGCCGCCCGACTGCGCGCGCCCTCTGGATTGTCCTGGACATTTTGATGGAATCGAGGCCCTCGCCCCACGCTTTCCGGAGGGGGCGACGGACCGGCGCATTACCATCGGGGGTTTGCGCAGGTCGCACGCCCGGGCGCTGGTGCCGGTGCCCCCTGTGTTTGTCCGGAATTCCCGCCATGATCCAGCGCAGACCCGCCAGTTTCGAACTGCCTCCCGATACGGTCGTCGACACCCTGGGCGACGCGCCTTACGGCGACGCCCAGGCGACGCCCGCGCAGCCGGAGCTTGCTCCCGAGCAACTGGGCGAGCCCGCGCTGGCCGAGCGCGAACTGCGCCTGGAGGAATTCTTCAACGGACGCCTGTGGGCCGAAGGCGTGCTGTGCGACCGCCGCGGACGCGTGCGCAGGCGCCTGCGCATCGACATGCAAGCCCTGTGGGAGGGCGACTGGGGGCGCCTGCAGGAGTCCTATGTGTTCGACGACGGCGAGCGCCAGCAACGGACCTGGAGCCTGCGGCGCTTTCCCGGGCACGACGGCGTGCGGCGCTACGAGGCCACGGCGGCCGACGTGGTCGGTACCGCGCGCGGGCGGGCGCAGGGCAACGAGATGCGCTGGAGCTATGTGCTGGATGTTCCGCTCGGGCGCCTGCGGGTGCGCCTGCGCATGGACGATCGCATGTACCTGGTCGGCGACGCGCTGGTGCTCAACCGCATCGAGATGCGCAAGTTCGGCGTGCGTGTGGGCAGCCTGCTGCTGAGCTGCGGCAGGACCGACGCGACGGCCGACCTGGAACTCGCGCCCGCGCCGCGCGCGCGCTGAGGCGCGTCGACCGCGCGCCCGCTGCGGGCGCCGCGATCAACGCGCGGACGCGCGGGCGCGCGGGATCAGTCCTCGAGCGCGGACTGCAGCGCCTGGCGCACCGCCAGCAGTTCGTCGGGAACCCGCGGCGCCAGCCTGGCGAACAGTTCGTCGTGCAGCGCGAGTTCCCTGCGCCAGTCGGAAGCGGGCGCGTCGATCACGCGGTCGAAGTCCTCGGCGCCGAAGTCGAGCCCGGTCCAATCCAGGTCCTCCCGGCGCGGGCTGACCCCGAAGAAGTGATCCCGTCCCTGGGCCTTGCCTTCGATGCGCTCGATCATCCACTTGAGCACGCGGGCGTTCTCGCCGTAGCCCGGCCACACGAAGCGCCCGTCGGCCCCCTTGCGGAACCAGTTGACGCAGAAGATGTGAGGCAGCGTGGACGACTCGCCCTGCAGCTTGTGCTCGACGTCCACCCAATGGCGGAAATAATCGCCCATGTTGTAGCCGCAGAAGGGCAGCATGGCGAAGGGGTCGCGGCGCACCACGCCCTGCTTGCCGGCCGCCGCGGCGGTGGTCTCCGAGCCCATGGTGGCGGCCATGTACACGCCTTCCAGCCAGTTGCGGGCCTCGGTCACCAGCGGCACCGTGTCGGAGCGGCGCCCGCCGAACACGAAGGCGTCGATAGGCACCCCGGCGGGATCGTCCCATGCCGGATCCAGCGCCGGGTTGTTGGTGGCCGCCACCGTGAAACGCGCGTTGGGATGCGCCGCCTTCGCGCCGGTGGCCGCGGCGATTTCCGGCGTCCAGTCGCGTCCCTGCCAGTCGATGGCGTGGCGCGGCGCCGGGCCCATGCCTTCCCACCAGACGTCGCCGTCGTCGGTCAGCGCGACGTTGGTGAAGATCACGTCGCGCTCCAGGCTGCGCATGCAGTTGGGATTGGTCTCGAAGTTGGTGCCCGGAGCCACGCCGAAATAGCCGGCCTCCGGGTTGATCGCCACCATGCGCCCGTCGGCGCGCGGCTTGATCCATGCGATGTCGTCGCCGATGGTGGTGATGGTCCAGCCGGGCATCGCGGCCGGCGGGATCAGCATCGCGAAGTTGGTCTTGCCGCAGGCGCTGGGGAAGGCCGCGGCGACGTGGTACTTGCGTCCGGCCGGCGTGGTCACGCCGAGGATCAGCATGTGCTCGGCCAGCCAGCCCTGGTCGCGCCCCATGCGCGAGGCGATGCGCAGCGCGAAGCATTTCTTGCCCAGCAGCGCGTTGCCGCCGTATCCCGAGCCGTAGGACCAGATCTCCGAGGTCTCGGGGTAGTGCACGATGTACTTGTGCTCGGCGTTGCAGGGCCAGGGCACGTCGGCCTGGCCGGGCTGCAGCGGCGCGCCCACGCTGTGCACGCAGGGCACGAAATCGCCATCGGTGCCCAGCAGTTCCACCACCGCGCGGCCCATGCGGGTCATCAGGCGCATGTTCACCGCCACGTAGGGCGAATCGGACAGTTCGACGCCGATGTGGGAGATCGGCGAGCCCAGCGGCCCCATGCTGAAGGGCACCACGTACAGGGTGCGCCCGCGCATGCAGCCGCGGAACAGCGCCTTGTCGCCGCTTTGCAGCAGCGCGCGCATCTCGGCCGGGTCCACCCAGTTGTTGGTGGGGCCCGCGTCCTCGCGGCGCACGCTGCAGATGAAGGTGCGGTCCTCCACGCGGGCCACGTCGGAGGGGTCCGAACAGGCCAGGTAGCTGTTCGGGCGCCGCATCGGATCGAGACGCCGGAAGGTGCCGGCGTCCACCAGTTGCTGGCAAAGGCGGTCGTATTCCTCCTGGCTGCCGTCGCACCAGTGCACCTTGTCGGCTTGCGTCAGGTGGGCGATGCGGGCGACCCAGGCGATGAGTTTGGCGTTGCGCACGTAATCGGGCACCGGGCCCGGCGCGCTGGCCTGAGGAATGGCATTCATGGGTTGGCTGGCTCCGTGTTCGGCATGGCCGCGCTGCGCGGTGTGCACCGCAACATCGGGCGTAGCCGTCGTTTTGGTCGTGGACGGCGCCGGATGCGCCGTGGAGCCAGTGTACTCACCCGTCGCACGCGCGACGGGTCTTCGCCGGCCGCCAGGATGCGCCGGCGCAACTTCGGTGGTGCGCTGTCAGGGGCGGTAGAAAGCCCAGAAGAATTCGCGTTGCGCCTTGGTCGCCTTGACCTGTTGCATCGCGCACCTGGCGTGCAGCACCAGGTCGGCGGCGTCGCCGGCATCGTCGGGGAACAGGGTCACGCCCATGCTGATCGGGCATTGCCAGAACAGCGCGTCCGACAGGGCGTAGGGCACGTCGAAGTCCAGTTGCAGTCGCTCGAGCAGGGGCGCGATGTTGTGCATGCCCTGGATGCCTTCGAGCACCAGGACGAATTCGTCTCCGTCGCTGCGCGCGACCAGGTCGGTCTTGCGCAACGCGCGCAGCAGGCGCTGCGAGAACTGGCGCAGCACCGCGTCGCCGGCGGCGCGTCCGTGGGCCAGGTTGAGTTCCTCGAAGGCGTCGAAGTCCAGCACCGCCAAGGCCAGGAGCCGTCCGTTGCGCCGGCTGCGCTCCAGCGCCAGAGGGAGCATCTCGTCCAGCGCGGCGCGGTTGAGCAGGCCCGTCAGGTCGTCACGCAGCGGGCTTTGCTCCAGGCGCCTGCGCAAGCCGTCGCCCGCCTGGCGGTAGCCCTCGAGCTGCCAGGCCTCGTCGCGGCGCAGGCGCTTGTACAGCGCGCCCATCAGCGGGCGGCGCTGCTGCAGCGACATGCCGGCGGCGAAGAGCTCGAAATCGGCTGCGAATCCCGACGACATGGTCATGATCCACAGCGGACCCAGCCCCCAGGCGTGAAACAGCTTGCCGGTCTCGAGCATGCGTTGCTGCAGTTCAGGCGTGTAGTGCGGCGCCAGAAGTTCGCGGTAGTGGGCGCCGTGCAACTCGAGCAGCGAGGCCAGGGCGTCCTCTCCCAGCGCCTCGAGCATCTCGCCGCGAGCGAGCAGCGCGCGGGCTTGCGCCTCGAAGGACTTCGCGGCGACATCGGCACGCGCCAGCAGCGCGGGGGCATGCTCGCGCAGCGCGCGCGTTTCCTCCGCGCTGAGCTGCAGGAAATCGAGCAAGGTCTCCATCGTGGCGTTCCCCCGAGGCGGGCGGGCGGCGGGCACGCGGCGACTGCCGGAGCCTGTCCCTGGCGCGGATTGTCGTTCGCGCGGCCGACCCCAGGGCGGCGCGAGGCCGGGAAAAATGCCTTTCCCGTGATCTATTTCACGCCAGACGCTCGCGCATGCCGCGACAAATCCGGTCGAAGGCCTCGCGCGCGGCCGGCAGGGTGTTGGCCATGGCCAGGAAACTGTGCAGCACGCCGGGGCAACGCAGCATCTCGCAGTCCACGCCGGCCGCGCGCAGGCGCTCGGCGTAGCGCTCGCCTTCGTCGCGTAGCGGGTCCAGCTCGGCGCTGAACAGCAGGGTCGGCGGCAGCACGCCCAGGTCGTCGGCGCGCAGCGGCGACACGTCCGGGTCCAGGCGCAGCGCGTGATCGGCGCAATAGTGGTTCCAGAACCAGCGCATGTCGTCGGCCGTGAGCAGGTAACCCTCGGCATAGTCCCGGTAGCTCGGCGTGTCGAAGCCGGCGTCGGTGACCGGGTAGACCAGCACCTGGAGGTCGGCCCCGCGCCGGTCCGGCGTGGCCGCCAGGCGGCGGGCCGCCACCGTGGCCAGCGTGGCGCCGGCGCTGTCGCCCATGACGACCAGGCGGCGCAGCGGACGACCCAGCAGGCGCTGGCCCTGCTCGGCGCCGAAGCGCAGCGCGGCCTCGGCATCGTCCACCGGAGTGGGAAAGGGATGCTCGGGGGCCAGGCGGTAGTCCACCGAGAGCACCGCGGTGCCGGTGCGCTGCGCCAGCAGGGCCGTGTAGGGTTCGAAGGCCGCCACCGATCCGAGCACCCAGCCGCCGCCGTGGAAGTACACCACCAGGACGTCGGGCGCGGGATCGTCGGCGTACAGCCGGGCCCGCAGCGTGGTGCCGTCGGGGACGGGGATGCGCACGTCGCGCAGGGTGGCGAGCTTCGGCGCCGGGCCGAACAGCAGTTCGAACCAGCTCGGGAAGCGGCGTGCCTGCTCCACGCTGAGCCCGCTCAGGGGCTGGCGTCCGCGGGTGCGCGTGCGGCGCAGGAAATCGACGGTGGCCGGGTCCATCGCGGGGGGCGAGGATGTGGCGGATGGCGAGGGCGTGGCGGATGGCGAGGACATGGCGGGTGGCTCAGGCGCGACGCCCGTTCTGGCGCGGCTGCCATCCCTGCGCGAGCACGCGGCGCCAGATGACCTGGCGCTCGCCATCGCTCATGAACAGCCAGTTGGAGATCTCCGTCAGCGTACGGCCGCAACCGCGGCACACGTCGTCGAAGCAGGCCGAGCAGATGCCCACGCAGGGGCTCTGAGGAAGATCCGGCGGCAGCGGCGTGGGGTCGGAGGTTTTCATCGCGGGTCGGGAGGGTGGAGCGCCGGCTTGCTCAGAACGCGCGGCCCGCCACGACGCCGCAGCCGTCGGCCTCGAGCAGGCGCACGGCATCGATGGCCGCCAACTGCGGCTGGCAGGCGCGCAGGATCCAGTGTGCCAGGGTCTGGGTGTCGGTGTCTTCCAGCCCGTCGATCTCGTACAGCGGCTGGTGGTCCAGGCGTTCGAACAACGGGCGGAACAGGGTCTTGACGTCGCCGAAGTCGACCACCCAGCCCAGCACCCGATCCAGCGGCGCGCTCAGACCCAGGCGCAGGCGGAAGGTCTGGCCGTGCAGGCGCGCCTGCGCGCTGCCGTCCGGCGCGCGGCGCACGCGTACCGCGCTGTCCAGGCTGAATTCCTTCCAGATGCGGTAGTCCTGGCCGTCGTAGCGCGCGCCGGAGGAGCCGGTCTCGAACACCGACACGCTGCGCAGGGTATCCAGCGACGGGCGCAGGCGTTCCCAGATCCAGGCCGCGAGCACTTCGCTGGTGGGATTGTCCAGGCCCTCGATGTCGTTGAGCAGCACGTGGTCGAGGCGCGCGGCCAGCGGGGCCCAGTGCGCGTCGAGGGTGTCGTGGTCGATCTGGGCCGCGCACAGTTCCACCTCGAAGCCGTGACCGTGCATGCGACCGCATTTGTGCCCCGCGGGAACCCTGGGCAGGAAATGCGCGGCCTGGAAGCGATAACGCCGCAGGCTCAGCGCCTTGCCCTGCGCGTCGGTGCGCACGCCCTGGAAGGGCGTGCTGCGCAGCTCCAGCGCGGCCGGCACCGACCCGACGCGCAGGCGCCCGGCCAGCCACGCGACCAGGCTCGCGTCGTCGGGGTGGTCGAGCAGGCCGTTGAGATCGGTGTAGGCCAGCGGTTGCAGCGCCCTCGCCAGATGCTCGCGCATGGCTTGGACCTCGCCGCCCGCCGGCGAGCCCAGCGCCGACGCGGGCACATGGGCGCGCAGCACGAAGCCGTGGCCGTGCAGCCCATGCTCCCGATGGCCGCTGGGGAGCCGGGGCAGCCGGCGCGCGGCCTCGAAGCGCCCGCGGGCGCTGAGCAGGGACGGGGCGGAAGCGGGAGATGGCGACGACATGGGACGGAAGGCGGCTTCGGAGCGCCCCGGGGCGGGAGATCCCGGGCGCCGGGGGTCGAGCAAGCGCGGGTCGGCCCCGAGCCTGGTCAAGACGAAGTGTAGCCAGCGCGTCGTCACCCAGGCTCCTAGAATTCTGCGGATGCGTCCGATTCCCGCCGATTCCCCGCGTCTGCTCGTGCTGCTGGGCGCATTGAGCGCCATGGTGTCCCTGTCCATCGACATGGGTCTGCCGGCGCTGCCGGGGCTGGCGACCGCGCTGCACGCACCGCAACGCGACGGCGCGCTCACGCTCAGCCTGTTCCTGGCCGGCTTCGCCCTGGCGCAGCTCGGATTCGGACCGCTGTCGGACCGCTTCGGCAGGCGTCCGACCCTGCTCGCCGGATGCGTGCTGTTCAGCCTGGGCAGCTTGGCGTGCACGCTCGCGCCGGGCATGCCCACGCTGCTGGCGGCGCGCCTGCTCGCCGGCTGCGGCGCGGGCGCGGGCATGGTGGTGGTGCTGGCGGTGGTGCGCGATCTGTTCGAGGGCGCGCGGGCGCGCAGCCACCTGTCGACCCTGAACCTGATTCGCGCCATCGCGCCCATCGTCGCGCCATCCATCGGCGCCTGGGTGCTGCGCGTGTCCTCGTGGCGCGGCATCTACGCCCTGCTCACCGGCTTCGGGCTGCTGGTCACGCTGATGGCCTGGCGCGGCCTGGGCGAGAGCCTGCGCCAGCCGGATGCGCATGCGCTGCGCCTGCGACGCCTGGCAGCGAACTACCGCGACATGCTGGCGCACCCCGAGGCCTTCGGCCATGCCATGGTCAACGCGCTGGCCTTCGGCAGCCTGTTCGCCTATGTCGCCGGCTCGCCGCTGCTGATGACCCGCGTGCTGGGCCTGAGCCCGGCGCAGTACGGCATCGTGTTCGCCTGCACCGCGCTGGGCATCGTGGGCGGCGCCAGCACCAGCAAGTACCTGGGGCATCGGCACGTGCCGGGCCACCGGCCCCTGGCCGTGGGCCTGTGCATGGCCCTGGTCGCCGCGTGCATGCTGGTCGTGCTGGGCTGGCTGCCGCAGGCCGGGCTGGCCGCCTACCTGCCGTTGCTGCTGCTGGGCACCTTCTCCTACGGACTGATCTCCCCCAACGCGGTCCATGGGGCGCTGCACCCCATGCCCCACATCGCCGGGGTCGCCGGGGCCTCGCTGGGATTCGTGCAGATGGCCATCGGTGCCGCGGCGTCGGCGATGGTGGCCTGGTTCGACGACGGGCGCAGCGCGCACTCGATGAGCCTGACCATGGTGCTGTGTTGCGCGAGCGCCTTGCTCACCTACCTGGCGGTGGCGCGGCCGGCCCAGCGCCGACGACTGGCGCAGCCGGCGTAGCGTCGCGGCACATCCGCGCCCGCCCGAACCCTTTTTCGAACCATCATGAAATTTTCCGCACGCGCCCAGGCCATCACCCCCTTTCTCGCCATGGAGTTCGGCAAACGTGCCGCCGAACTGGAGGCCGCGGGGCGCTCCGTGGTGCGACTCAACATCGGCGAGCCGGATTTCGGAGCGCCTCCCCAGGTGCTGGAGGCCGCGGCCGAGGCGGCGCGCGGCACGCGCCTGACCTACACCGCCGCGCTCGGCCTGCCGCAACTGCGCGAGGCGATCGCCCGCTTTTACCTGCGTGCGCACGGCGTGCGCGTGGATCCCGCGCGGGTGGTGGTCACCGCCGGAGCCTCGGCGGCCTTGCTGCTGGTGACCGCGGCGCTGGTCGACCCCGGCGACGAGGTGCTGGTGGGCGACCCTTCCTACCCCTGCAACCGCCAGTTCCTGGCCGGCTTCGGCGCCGACGTGCGCCTGGTGCCCACCGACGCCTCCACGCGTTTCCAGCTCGACGAGCACCTGGTGCGCCGGCACTGGAGCCCGCGCACCCGCGGCTTGATGATCGCCACGCCGTCGAATCCCACGGGCACCTCGGCGCCGCCGGATTCGTTGCGCGCCATGTGCGGCTTCGCGCGCGAGCGCGACGCCTGGCGCGTGGTGGACGAGATCTATCTCGACCTGGCCGACGGCGACGCCAGCGGACGCCCCGCGCCCAGCGTGCTGGCCTGCGACGACCAGGCGGTGGTGATCAACAGCTTCTCCAAGTACTTCGGCATGACCGGCTGGCGCCTGGGCTGGTGCGTGGTGCCGCCGGACATGGTGCCGGTGGTCGAGCGCCTGGCGCAGAACTACTACATCTGCCCGTCGACCCTCGCGCAGCATGCCGCGCTGGCCTGTTTCACGCCCGAGGCGATCGCGGTGTGCGAGCAGCGCCGGGCCGAATTCGCCGCGCGACGGCGCCTGGTGCTGGACGGTCTGCGCGAGGCCGGCTTGTCGGTGCCGGTGGAGCCCGACGGCGCCTTCTACGTGTACATCGACGTCGGCTCCACAGGCCTGGACTCGATGCGCTTTTGCGAGCGCGCGCTGGACGAGGCCGGCGTGGCGCTGACGCCGGGCCACGATTTCGGCGCTTGCGGCGCGGGTCGCCACGTGCGCCTGTCCTACGCCGCCTCGCGCGAACAGCTGCGCGAAGGCCTGCGGCGCCTGGCGGAGTTCGTGGCGGGGCTGGGCGCGCGCGGGGGCATGGCGGCATGAGCGCCGCGCACGCCGGCGGACGCGACGCGTCGGGTCTTGCCGGGGCATCGCGCGCGATGGGAAGGGGGCGGCGATGAGCCTGCAATCGGTACGGGACTTCCTGGGCCTGCACGCGCCGGACATCGAGGTGCTGGAGAGCGCCGAGCCCACCGCCACGGTGGCCGCGGCGGCGGCCGCGCACGGCGTGCTGCCGGGGCAGATCGCCAAGACTCTTTCCCTGTGGCTGCGCGACCAGGCGGTGCTGGTGGTGCTGGGCGGCGATGCGCGCCTGGACAACCGCAAGTTCAAGGAGCACTTCGGCGCCAAGGCGAAGATGCTCGACGCGCAGGAGGTGGTGCACTGGACCGGGCATCCGGTCGGCGGCGTGTGCCCCTTCGGACTGGCGCACCCGCTGCCGGTGTTCGCCGACGTGTCGCTGCGGCGCTTCGACCTGGTGTTGCCGGCGGCCGGCTCCATCCACTCGGCCTTGCGCATCGAGCCGGAGCGCCTGGCGCGCATCACCGAGGCCCGCTGGGTGGACGTGGCGCAGCTCCCGGCCTGAGGCGCGTCCTGCAGAGTTTCCGAGCGAGCGCTATGGTTCATGGTGCATTCGCCCTGGAGAACCGTGCATGAGTGAACAAGACACCTACACCCCGCCCCGCGTGTGGACCTGGAAGTCCGCCAACGGCGGGCATTTCGCTTCCATCAACCGTCCCGTCGCGGGTGCCACGCACGACAAGGAACTTCCGGTCGGACGCCATCCGCTGCAGCTGTATTCGCTGGGCACGCCCAACGGCGTGAAGGTGACGGTGATGCTGGAGGAACTGCTGGCCGCCGGCCATGCCGGAGCCGAGTACGACGCCTGGCTGATCCGCATCGGCGAGGGCGACCAGTTCGGCAGCGGATTCGTCGAGGTCAACCCCAACTCGAAGATCCCGGCGCTGGTCGACCGCAGCGGCCCCGAACCGATCCGCGTGTTCGAGTCGGGCGCGATCCTGCTGTACCTGGCCGAGAAGTTCGGCGCCTTCGTGCCCACCGATCCGGCGCGGCGTGCCGAATGCCTTTCCTGGCTGTTCTGGCAAATGGGCAGCGCGCCGTTTCTCGGCGGCGGCTTCGGACACTTCTACACCTACGCGCCGGTGAAGATCGAGTACGCGATCGACCGCTACGCGATGGAGTCCAAGCGCCAGCTCGACGTGCTGGACCGTCGCCTGGCGCAGTCGCCCTTCGTGGCCGGCGACGCCTACACCATCGCCGACATGGCCATCTGGCCCTGGTACGGGCAACTCGTGCTGGGCGACCTGTACGGCGCGGCGGAATTCCTGCAGGTGCAGGAGTACCGGCACGTGCAGCGCTGGGCCAAGGAACTCGCGCAGCGGGTGCCGGTTCAGCGCGGGCGGCGGGTCAACCGGACCTTCGGCGACCCGGCGCTGCAGTTGCCCGAGCGCCACGACGCGTCGGACTTCGACAAGGCGCCGCGGGCGTAGCCCGGGCAGGGCCGAGCCGGGTCGCCGGGGTCGTCGCGGGGCGCCGTGACGGCGGGCGTGCCGCCGCCGGGGCGATCAGTTCAGCGGCGGCGCCCGCTCGGGCAGGCGGGCCCACTGCTCGGGGCTCTGCTCGCGCAGCCAGTCGCGGATCTGCATGGCGTCGACGAAGTCGTTGTAGGCCCCCCAGGTGTCGAGCAGCACGACGATCACGGGGCGCCCGCGCAACCTGGCGTCGAAGGCCAGGCAGTGGCCGGCCTCGTTGATGAACCCGGTCTTGGACACCACCATGTGCCAGCCGCCGCCGTACAGCAGGTGATCGCTGTTGCGGTAGACCAGGCGCTCGCCGTCGGCATGCACCACGGTGCCCACGTGGGTGGTGTCGCGCCGGATCGTGGCGTAGCCCGTGGCCGCCCGCACCAGCAGCGCCAGGTCGTGCGCGTCGGAGCGGTTGCCGGGCCACAGGCCGGTGGGGTCCACGTAACGGGTGTGGTCCATGCCCAGCATGCGCGCCTTGCGGTTCATCGCGCGGATGCAGGCGGCCAGCCCGCCGGGATAGTGCCGCGCCAGCGCATGCGCGGCCCGGTTCTCGGAGGACATCAGCGCCAGTTGCAGCAGACGCGCCCGCGTGAAACGCATGCCGGGGCGCAGGCGCGACTCGCTCCACTTCAGGGTGTCGATGTCGGCCCGCGTGATGGTGATCATGCGATCCATGGACTGGTGCGCGTCCAGCACGACCATGGCGGTCATCAACTTGGTCAGCGACGCGATCGGGCGCACCACGTCGGCGTTCTTGCGCAACAGCACGCGCTGACTGTCGGCGTCGACGACGATGGCCGACGCGGCGTGCAGCAGCAGCGGATCGCGTTGCCAAAGGCGGATCACCTGCGATCCGGACCCCGCCGCCGCCTCGTCGCGCGGGGGTACGTTGGCGCGCGCCGCCCCCATGCCGAGCAGGAGCCATGCGCATGCCGCGGCGATGCCCGCCGCTCCCCATCTCCTGGCCAAGCTGTCCCCCCTTTCCATGCCGTGGACCTTCGTGCGGCCCGATCGTGAACTAATGCGCGATTGCATCACGAATCTTGCATGCGCGACAGCCCTGCGACGAGGGTTTCCCCGGAAAATGTCTCCCATGGATCCGCGCGCGGCGGCGGAACCCGCGTGCGAGCACTCCGGCCCGCGCTTGCGCGGCCGCAACGGAATCCCTTCATGTATCACGTCTCCTACGCCTGGCCGCTGGTGCTGGCATCCCTGCTCGTGGCGGTCCTGGCGGCCTATACCGCGCTCGACCTCGCGGCACGCATTTCCACGGCCCGTTCCACGCAGGCGCGCGCCTGGTGGCTGGGCGGCGGCGCACTGTGCATGGGCGTGGGCATCTGGTCCATGCACTTCGTCGGCATGCTGGCCGCCACGCTGCCGGTGCCGGTGGCGTACGACCCGGGCCTGACCCTGCTGTCGCTGCTCATCGCCATCGCCGCCTCGGGCTTCGCGCTGTATCTGGTCAGCGGCGCCGACCTGACGCGCGCGCGTCTGGGGATCGGGGCGCTGGGCATGGGCGGCGGCGTCGCCGCCATGCACTACACGGGCATGGCGGCCATGCGCATGAGCCCCTTCATCGCCTACGACCCGTGGCTGGTGTTGCTGTCCGTCGTCATCGCCATCGGCGCATCGGGCACGGCGCTGTGGATCGCCTTTCGCCTGCGGGGGCGTACCCACCACATTCTTCGTCTGCGTGCGGGCTCGGCCAGTGTCATGGGCGTGGCCATCGCCGGCATGCACTACACCGGCATGGCGGCCGCAGGCTTCCCGGACGGAAGCCTGTGCGGCGTGCTGCCCGGCGGCTGGAGCGGCCAGGGCCTGGCGCCCATGGTGATCACCGCCGCGGTGGCCGTGCTGGCGGCAGCCATCGTGCTGTCCATGCTCGACCGGCGCTTCGAATCCCGCAGCGACCTGCTGCAGTCGTCCCTGTCGCAGGCGCACGGCGAAATCGCCTTCCTGGCGCTGCACGACGCGCTGACCAAGTTGCCCAACCGGCTGCAACTGGAGCGCCGCCTGGACCAGGCCATGCGCGAGAGCCGCCGCAGCGCGCGCGCCTGCGCGGTGCTGTTCGTCGATCTCGACGGGTTCAAGGCGGTCAACGATGCCTTCGGTCACCAGGCCGGCGACCGCCTGCTGGGCCTGATCGGGCAGTGCCTGCGCGAGACCATGCGCCCGGGCGATACCGCCGCGCGCATCGGCGGCGACGAGTTCGTCGTGGTGGCCGAGGGCGTGCGGCGCGAGGATGCCGATGCCCTGGCGGCGCGCCTGGGCTCGGCGCTGCGGCAGGAGTTCGAGGTCGACGGCCACCATCTGCGCATTTCCGCCAGCATCGGCATCGCGCTGTACCCCGAGGACGGTCGTTCGGCGCAGGAACTCATCAGCCACGCCGACGCCGCGATGTACCGGGCCAAGGCCGGAGGGCGCGACGCGCACCACTTCTTCGATCCGTCGATGCTGGTCAACGCGCAGGAGAACCTGCAACTGCTGGCGGACCTGCGCGGCGCGCTGGCGCGCGGCGAGTTCCGCCTGCACTACCAGCCCAAGCTGGACCTGCGCAGCGGGCGCGCGGTGGGGGCCGAGGCCCTGCTGCGCTGGGCCAGCCCGACGCGCGGCAACGTGCCTCCCGACCGTTTCCTGGAACTGGCCGAGCAGGCCGGGCTGATCGTGCCCATCGGCGACTGGGTGCTCGACGAGGCCTGCCGCCAGGCCGCGGCCTGGCGCGCCGCGGGGCACGCACACTGGAGCGTGGCGGTGAACCTGTCGGCGCTGCAGTTCGACCACCCGGGCCTGGTGCAATCCGTGCGCGACGCCTTGCGCCGGCATTCGCTTCCGCCGCGTGCGCTGGTGCTGGAGGTGACCGAGTCGACGGCGATGCGCAACGTCGAGGCCAGCATGGCGATCCTCAAGCAGTTCGAGGCCATGGGCGTGGGGGTGTCCATCGACGATTTCGGCACCGGCTACTCCAGCCTGCTGTATCTCAAGCGCCTGCCGGCCACCGAACTCAAGGTGGACCGCGGCTTCATCCGCGACGTGCAGCACGACGCGGACGACGCCGCCATCGTCTCGGCCATCGTCGCGCTGGCCCAGCGCCTGCAACTGCGGGTGGTGGCCGAGGGCGTGGAGACGCCGGCGCAGCAGGACTATCTCAAGCAGTTGCATTGCGACCAGGCGCAGGGTTTCCTGTTCAGCGAGGCGGTGCCGGCGGCGGAGTTCGCGCGCGTGGTCGAGCGCGCCGAGGCCCATCTGCGCGAGTCGGACGATCTGCGCGCTGTCAATGTCGCGTAGGGTCTTGGCTGCGCGCATGCGGCGAGGCGCGTAGCATGCGCGGCATGCGACGAAACCTGTTCATCACCGCCGTGGGAGTCTTCGTGCTCGTGGGCGCCGCGGTCTCCGCCTGGATGCTGGTGCCGATGTCGGGGCATCCGCTGGGCTCCCTCAGCGCCTCCCAGGGCGACCGCGTGATCTGGGGCTGGGCCCTGGCCACGCTGGTGTTCGGCATGGCCTGCGTGTGGCTGGTGCTGGTGCTGCATCGGGTGATCCAGCGCGCCGACCAGCGTGCGGCGCTGCGGCGTACCGCCGAGCAGTCGCGCTAGCGCGACAGGCGCGCTGGCGGGGCAGGGCCCTCAGGCGGGGCTAAGTCCCCGGACATAGGCTTGTCATGCGGCCGGGTTCGAATGCGGCCGTACGCGCCCCATCGCGGCGCGCAGCCCCGTCCATCCCTGGCTCGTGCCATGTCCCGCATGTCTCGCAATTCCCGCTCCCATCGATTCCGCTTGCCCGCCTGCCTTGGCGCGCTGGGCCTGGCGCTGCTGTGCGCAGCCGGTCCCGTCCACGCCGCGCCCGTTCCGCGGGTGATCCAGCGCATCGACATACCCGGCCACGCCTTGCGCAGTTTCGACATCGGCTTCGCGCGCGACGGGCTGTACGCCTTCGCCGACCGCTCCAACGCCGGCGTGGACCTGATCGACACCCGCAGCCTGCGCTTCCTGGGGCGCATCGACGGCTTCGCCGGCGCGCGCGCCGCCGACCAGGGCGGCCCCAACGGGGTGCTGCTGGTGGGCACGCGCCAGGTCTGGGCCGGCGACGGCGGCAGCCGCGTGCGCATCGCCGACCTGGCCACGCGGCGCATCGTCGCCACCGTGTCCACCGGCGGGGTCAAGCGGGTCGACGAGATGGCCCTGGATGCGCGCGATCATCTGGTGATCGCCGCCAACAACGCCGACAAGCCGCCCTTTCTCAGTTTCATCTCCACCCGACCGCCGTACCGCGTGCTCGGCCGCGTGGTGCTGGAGCGTGCCACGCACGGACTGGAGCAGCCGCTGTGGGATCCGCGCAGCGGCAGGGTCTACGTGTCGGTGCCCGAACTCGACGGCCTGCCGGCGCTGGGCGGCGTGGCGGTGATCGACCCGCGCACGCGCAGCCTGGTGGGTACGCGGGAAGTGGCGCGTTGCATGCCCGCCGGGTTGGCCCTGGGCCCTGGCGGCAATCTGCTGGTCGGTTGCAGCGACGACGCTGTGGCGGCCGGTTTCGGCGCCCGCTCGCTGCTGCTCGACCCGACGAACGGCAAGCTGCTGCGCACCTACGGCCAGGTCGGCGGCTCCGACGAGGTCTGGTACGACCCGGCGTGGGGCCGCTTCCTGCTGGCGGCGGTGGCCGAGCCGGGCGGCTCGGTGCTGGGTGTGATCGATGCGCTCAACGGCCGCTGGCTGCGCAACCTGCGGACCGGCGCCCATGCGCATTCGGTGGCCGCGGACCCGGTCAACGGCCGCGCCTTCGTCCCCGTGGCTGCCGGCGACCCAGGCTGCAAGCGCGGCTGCGTGGAGGTGTTCGGACACTGATGACGACCTCGTCCCGGTAGGTTTCTCCGGTCCCTTCGTGGCCCGCGCAGGGCGCCCGATGGCGAGCGGGCGCTTCGGCAGCGCGACGACCGGGGTGCATCACCGGCAGGCTCAGAGCTCGAGCACCAGACGCGTGCCCACGGCGCGCGAGCAGCAGCTCATCATCTTGTCGTGGCGGGCGCGCTCCGTCGGGGTGAGCACCACGTCGCGGTGGTCGACCTCGCCTTCCAGCACCCGCACCTCGCAGGAACCGCACAGTCCCTCGCAGCAGTCGCTGGGCAGGTCGATGTTGGCGGCGCGCAGCGCCTGCAGCAGGGTCTGGTCGGCGCCCACGCGGATGCGCTGGCCGCTGTCGCTGAGCTCCACGTCGAAGGCATGCTCCTTCGTGGGGTCGAGCGCGCCGGCGCCGCCCTGGAAGCGCTCCACGCGCAGCGTGCCCGGCGGCCAGGCGGCCGACAGTTCCTGCAGCGCGTCGAGCAGGCGCTGCGGGCCGCAGGCGTAGACGCCGCAGCCCGCGGGCAGGTCGCGCAGTTCGCGCGCGTAATCGGCGCGCGCGCCCTGGTCGGCCGCGTGCAGGCGCAGGCGCTCGCCGTGCAGCGCGCGCAGTTCGTCCACGTAGGCCATGCCGGCGCGGGCGTGGCCGCTGTAGTGCAGCACGTAGTCCATGCCCAGGCGGCGCGCGCGCAGCGCCATCGCCGCGATGGGCGTGATGCCGATGCCGCCGGCGACGAACACCAGGCTCGGCGCGTTCTCGTCGAAGCCGAAATGGTTGCGCGGTCCGCGCAGACGCAGGCGGTCGCCCACGCGCAGTCGGGTGTGGATCCAGTGCGAGCCGCCGCGGCCCTCGGGTTCGTGCAGCACGGCCAGGCGCAGGCGGCGCGTGTCGTCGGGGTCGCCGCACAGCGAGTACTGGCGCGACAGGCCGGTGTCGCCGCATTCCAGGTCCACGTGGGCGCCGGGGCTCCAGCGCGGCAGCGCGCGCTGGTCGTCGGGCTCCAGTTCGATTTCCAGCACGCGCTCGGCCACGGGGCGCAGCGCCGCCACGCGCACCAGCCGCGCGCCGGTCGCGCGCGTGGACTCGCCGATGCGCACCGGCTGGCGCGCGTCGAGCAGCGCGGGATCGCGGCGCTCGGGGTTGTCGCGGGGGTCCCACTCGACCCACAGGTGTTCGGGGCCGCGGAAGGAGATGTTGGGCACGTAGCTGAAACGCTGCTCGGCCAGGCGCATGTGCGGCAGGCGCCGGGACAGTTCCTCCAGGAACACCTGCAGTTCCAGGCGCGCCAGGTTCTTGCCCATGCATTGATGCGCGCCGTAGCCGAAGGACAGGTGCTCCCCGGCGTTGTCGCGGTGGATGTCGAGCAGGTCGGCGTCGGTGAAGCGCGCGTCGTCGTGGTTGCCCGAGGTCATCACGATCAGCAGGCGCGAGCCGGCCGGAAGATCCACGCCGCCGACCCGCACGTCGTTCAGGGCCACGCGGCGCCAGGCGACGATCGAACCCGACATGCGCAGGCATTCCTCGACCGCGTTGGGGATCAGCGAGGGGTCCTCGCAGATCTCGCGCCATGCGCTGGGGTGCTCCAGCAGCAGGCGCAGGGCGTTGGCGGTGGCGTTGGCGGTGGTTTCGTGGGCGGCGACGATGCCGGCCATCATCATCGAATGCAGGTAGGAGTCGGTGACCACGTCCGGATGCTCGGCCTGCATGCGGATGCCGAATTTCATCCAGCCCGGGCCCGAAGGGTCGGCGCGCATCTTGTCGAGGATGCGCCCGGCCAGGGCCCAGAAGTTGCCCACCGCGTGGGCGACTTCCAGTTGCTGGTCCGGGCTCGGGCGTCCCCAGGTGTTGACGGTATGGGCGATGGAATAACGCCGCAGCTGGGGCATATCCTCTTCGTCTATGCCCAGGAAGTGCAGCGCGATGGTCAGCGGAACCTCCCACAGCATGGCGTCGACCAGGTCGACGCGGCCGGAGTCGATGAACCGGTCCACGTACTCGCGCGCCAGGCGGCGCGCCATGGGTTCGTGCTCGCGCACCGCCTCGGGCGTGAACGGGCCCAGCAGCAGGCGCCTGCGCGCCATGTGCGCCGGTTCGTCCTCGTTGACCAGGGTGCGGTTCATCGCGTAGCCGTAGGAGGCCATGACGGCCTGCGCCTGCTCGCTGGGCGGGGTGAGCTTTTCCAGCGCGTTGGACGGGCTGAAGTCGCGGTGGTTGCGGAACACGCCCTTGACGTCCTCGTAGCGCGTGACCACCCAGTAGCCCAGGGCCTCGCTGTAGAACACCGGCAGTTGCTCGCGCGCCCAGCGCAGATATCGAGCCGGGTCGTCGTGGTAGCCGCTGGAGAAGGGATCGAAGCGCTCGGCGCCTACGGCGGGACAGGCGCCGGCGGCGCCGTGCATCGGGCAGCCCGCGGCTGCCGGGGAGGAAGGATTCATGGGCTGACTCCGCGTATGGCGTAAGTCTAGTACGCAAAGCGTAATGCACACGCGGGCAAACCCGTGCCGCGCGGACACGCCGGCCCGGGCGCGAGGATCCGGTCGCGCGAACTCAGGCGCGGCGCGAGGTGGCGCCCGCGCCGTGGCCCAGCAAGGTGCTGCAGGCCTCGGCTTCGCGGCGCAAGGCTTGCGCCACGGCGCCGTCGGGCGAGGCGTCGAAGCCGCCGCTGGCGCCCAGCACGGTGAGCACCGCGCACACGGCACCGTTGACGTCGAACAAAGGCGCCGACACCGCGCTGATACCCGGCAGATAGACGTCGCGGATCACCGCCATGCGATGCGCGCGCACCTCGCGGCGCAACTCGCCCATCGGATCCTTCGCGTCGAGCGTGGCGCGGCGCTCGGAGCTGGAGCGCGCCAGTTCGGCGCGCGCCTGCGCCAGCATCGCGGCATCGTCGCGCAGGCCCAGGAACACGCGCCCGGTGGCCGACCACAGCAGCGACATCACCGAGCCCACGCGCACGTTCACGGTGACCGGCAGCACCGGTTCCTCGAAGCGCACGATGGTGGGCCCCTTGTTGCCCATGACGGCCAGGAAGCAGGTCAGCCCCAGTTGCTCGCGCAGGCGCGCCAGCGCGGGCTCGCCGATGCGCACCGGGTCGGCCTGGCGCATTGCCGTCACGCCGATCAGGATCGCCTCGGGCCCCAGGTAGTACTGCTGCGAGGCCGCGTCCTGGCACACCAGGCCCTCCTCGACGAAACTGGCCAGGTAGCGATGCACCTTGGCGGGGTGCTCCCCCACCTCGGCGGCCAGCGCGCTGAGCCCGGCGCGCCCGCCCAGGCGGGCCAGCGCCTTGAGCACCGCCACCCCGGTGGCAGCCGCCTGCACGCGCTGGCGGCGAGGCTTGGCCGGCGTTGGAGCCGGAGGGCAGACGGCTTTGGGAGAGGCGGGAGCACGGGGCATGGTGGGCGCCTTTATAGCCCACGGCGCCGTGTTCAGGGTAATCCCGGCGCCACGAATTACGCACCGCGTAGACAATTTACGCGAAAGTCGCGCGCAGGCGCCAGGCGCCGCGCGCCCCGCACATTCATTCGAGGAGATCCCGTTGAAACCCTTCGCTCGTCTCGCGCTTGGCGCAACCCTGTGCGCCGCGGTCGCATCCCCGGCGCTGGCCGACGTGCACGTCGGTCTGGTGCTGTCGCTCACCGGCCCCGCGGCCTCGCTGGGCATTCCCGAGAAGAAGACCCTGGATCTGCTGCCCAAGGAGATCGCCGGCCAGAAGATCGACTACACGGTGCTCGACGATCGCTCCGATCCCACCGAGGCCGTGAAGGACACGCGCCAGCTGATCGACGTGGACAAGGTCGCGCTGGTCATCGGCGCGTCCACCACGCCCAGCTCGCTGGCCATGGTGGACGTGGTGGGGCAGGCGGCGGTGCCCAACATCTCGCTGGCCTCGGGCAAGAGCATCGTGTTCCCGGTGCAGGGCAACCGGGAGTACGTGTTCAACTCGGTGCAGACCACCGCGCTGATGGCGCATTCCACCGCCCAGTACATGGCCCAGCACGGCGTGCACAAGGTGGCCTTCATCGGCTTCGCCAACGCGCTCGGCGAGGACTGGTTGCAGAATTTCGGCACCGAGGCGAAGAAGCAGGGCATCGACATCGTCGACGTGGAGCGCTTCGAGCCCACCGCCACCTCGGTCACCGGCGAGGTGCTGCACATCCTGGCCGCCAAGCCCCAGGCGGTACTGATCGCCGCGTCGGGAACTCCGGCCGCGCTGCCGCAGCGCGAGCTGAAGAAGGTGGGCTACAAGGGGCAGATCTACCAGACCCATGGCGTGGCCAACCCGGACTTCCTGCGCGTGTGCGGCGCCGACTGCGACGGCACGCTGCTGTCCCTGTCGCCCGGGGTCGTGGCGCGCCAGCTGCCGGCGACGAGCCCGGTCAAGGCCTCGGCGATGCGCTACGCCCAGGCGTACGAGGGCGCCTACGGGCGCCATACCCTGTCGCAGTTCAGCGTGGGTGCCTGGGATGCGGGCGTGATGATGGAACAGGCGATTCCGGTGGCCCTCCAACACGCGAGCCCGAAGGATCTGCCGGCCTTCCGCAAGGCCTTGCGCGATGCGCTGGAGGGCCTGCACGGCGTGGCGGGTGCGCAGGGCGTCTACGACATGAGCCCGAGCAACCACAACGGGCTGGATGAACGCGCGGTCGCGGTCGCCGAGATCCGCGGCGGCGACTGGAAGTTGATCAGCTACGGCAAGTGATGCGCCAGCGCCCGGGCGACCGGGCGCCTTGCCCCGTCAAGGGGCGGCCGACAGCAGCTGGCGATCCTCGTACAGCGCCGGCTTTCCCGGCGAGCCGTTGCGTACCGCGCGTGCGAAGCGAACGATGCTGTCCAGGTTGTCGAAGCCGAAAGCCACTCCGCTCGGGCGGGGATCGCCGTTGGCGGAGTACACGACGAACATCGGGCGGTCCAGATGGCCCTGGGCCAGCGTGCGCGCCTGCGCCGCATCCACTCCCAGGCGGAACTCGTCCTGGGCGCAAGGTTCGATTCCGTCGCATTCCCCGGCAAGGCGTTCCACGCGATAGCCCTGGCCGGTGCGCGGGCGCAGCACCACGAGGTCGAAGCGGCGCAATGCGTAGCGGGCGGAGCGCGAATGCATCAGCGCGGCGACGTCCGCCGATTCCTCCCCGTGGCTCAGCACCAGCACGCCCACGCCGAGCAGGTGGCGTTGGTGCGCGTCCAGCTGGGAACGCTGAAGGGGAGTGGGTGCCCCGTGGGCGAGGGCTTGCAGGGCGTACAGGCTGAGGGCGGCGGCGAGGCCGCGAAGGGTCGATCTGGGCATGGTGATCCGAAGGGTGCATCGGCCGCGGCAACCCCGCGGCGCCTCCCTGAGAATTAGAGGCAGGTTTTCCGCCGACGCGTTCATCAATATTGAGCATGAACCCCTCGATCAAGGGGGTGGCGCGGCGACCGCCGGATTTGTCGCATCCAGGCGTCAAGGCATTTGCGCCGGACTTCGGGAGTCCTCCCGGGGCGGCCGTGTTTTCCGCCGATCTCGGGGAATGACATCATCAAGTTTGCCGATGCCCCATGGGGTTTGGCCCCGAGGGCGGAACCCTGGCGAAGCCGCGGTTCGGGCGCCCCTATTCACGGTTTCTTGCATATTCCTTACATAATCGAGACTTGAATCGCAAGGAACTTGCAAGTGGCTTCGAAGGTATCATTTGATTACCAGCGAACACGCGGCATTACAATTCTTTCGACGGACTTTCCGGAATAATCGTCCGTACTCGCGAGGCACGAATCATGGTTGCCCGGAGTGATTCATTCGCGTCGATATGTTCGCTCCCCGATCGATTTCCCGACCCCGCGCTCCGGAAACCCCCTGGACGGGCTCGCGCGCGGTGGCCGCGGGTGACGCGGGCCTTTGCATGGATGCCGCGATCGCGCTCGCGGCGGCGGTCCGCCATGCCGGACTGGGGGTGATGGCTCTGGGCAACGGGGGCCGACTGCTCTACGCCAACGAGGTCGCCCGATCCTGTCTGGGGCTCGGTGGTCCGTTGCGCCTTCGTCAAGGGCGCTTGGTGGCGACCGGTGCGGCCGGGCGCTATGTGTTCGAAGCCCTGGCGCGACTGGACCAGACCGGGCGCCCCCAGTTCTTCGCGTTGCAGGGGCCGGCACGCGTGGCGGGCGGGACCGGAGCGGCCGCGCAGGCCTTTGCCGTCACGGCCTGCATCGAGGAACTCGGGCGCGTGCGCCAGCGCGTCCTGATCCTGGAGCCATTCGGCGAGCGCGGCCCGCTGGACGAGACGGCGCTGAGCCATTGGCTGGGCCTGACCGGCGCCCAGGCACGCGTGGCCGCCGCGCTGTCACGCGGTCTTTCCCCGGAAGAGGTCGCCAGGCATTGCGGTCGTTCGATCGCCACCATACGCACCCATATCCGCGGGATCCTCGAACGCACCAACCTGGAAAGCCTGCAGCAGCTCTACCGCGCCCTGGCCGGCCTGGGCCGCGGCTGGTTCGCGGCATCCAGGTAAGCCCGCATCTCGGCCTCGGGCACCATGCCGCCGCCGGTCGCCCACGCCAGGTGGGTCGCCGCGCGCGCGGATTCGGGCACGCGCGTGCAGGCGGCGAAGCCGGCCAGCGCCGAGGGTTCCAGGCGCAGGCCTTCGCTGCGATCCAGCAGCGCCAGCAAGCCCAGCAACTCCGCGTCGTCCACCGTGCAGTAGCCGTCCACCAGGTGCTGCACGGTGCGTCCGACGAGAGCCGAGGCGCGGCCCACGGCAAGCCCATCGGCGATGGTGCGGTTGTCGATGCCGAAATCCTGCACCGACACCGCGTCGTGCAGCCCGGTGTACACGCCCAGCAGCATGCAGGGTGAATGCGTGGGTTCGGCGAACAGGCAGTGCACGGCGTCGCCGAAGGCGAGCTTCAGCCCGAAGGCCACGCCGCCCGGCGCGCCGCCGACCCCGCAGGGCAGGTGCACCCACAGCGGGTGCTCGGCGTCCACGCGCACTCCCGCCTCGTCGAGCTGGTCGCGCAGGCGCCGTGCGGCGACCGCGTAGCCGAGGAACAGCTGGCGCGAGTTCTCGTCGTCGACGAAGTGGCAGCGCGGGTCGGCGGCGGCCTCGTCGCGGCCCTCGCGCACGGCGGCACCGTAGTCGCCGGCATGCTCCACCACGCGCACGCCGCGTTCGCGCAGCAGGCGCTTTTTCCATTCCCGCGCATCGGCCGACATGTGCACGCTGACCTGAAAGCCCAGCGCGGCGCCGACGATGCCGATGGAAAGCCCCAGGTTGCCGGTGGAGGCCACCGCGATGCGGTGCGCGGCGAACAGCTCACGCGCGGGAGCATCGGCCAGTCGGGCGTAGTCGTCGTCCGGGCGCAGCAGGCCCGCGGCCAGCGCCAGGCTTTCCGCCTGCTGCAGCACCTCGTGGATGCCGCCGCGCGCCTTGATCGAGCCGGAGATGGGCAGATGGCTGTCCAGCTTGACCCACAGATCCCCGTGGTGCGGCGCGCCGTGGCGTTGGCGCAGCGCCTCGCGCATGGCGGGAAGTCGCCGCAGCGGCGATTCGATCAGCCCTTGCCGCGGCGCCGTCTCGGGAAACACCCGCGCCACCCACGGCGCGAAACGCTGCAGCCGCCGGGCCGCCTCGTCCACGTCGGCCTCGCCCAGGGCGCAGCCGGCCAGCGCCGACGTGGCCGGTTGCAGGGCAGGGTTGAACCAGGTGGTCTCGCGCAGCGCCATCAACTCGCGCAGCAGCGGATGGCTGCGCAGCCAGTCCTCGACGCCGCGCCCGGCGATCGTGGCCTGCCCCTGCGCCCCGGGGATCGCGTCGTGCATCACGGCGCGGTCACGGCCACCAGGCGCTGGTAGCCGCGTCCGACGTGGGCGCGCATGGTCTGCGCCGCGCGCTCGGGTTCGCGCGTGGCCAGCGCATCGACGATCGCACGGTGCTCGTCCTGCGAGGCATGGCTTTCATGGGTGACGGAGAAGTAGCGCCGGCGCAGCAGGTGCATGCGGTCGATCACGCGGCGGTAGAACTCCAGCAAGGTGGCGTTGCCGGTCATTTGCACCACGCGGTCGTGGAAGTCGATGTTCAGCGAGAAGTAGGAGGTCATGTCGCCGCGCCCGGCGGCATCGTCGAGGCGCTTGAGCAGGGTACGCAGTTCCTTGAGCTGCGCCTCGGTGATGCGCGGCGCCAGCAGGCGCCCGGTGGCCTCGTCCAGCGCGGCGCGAAGTTCGTAGAGTTCGCGCGCCTCGGTCTCGCCGATCTCGCGCACGAACACCCCGCGGTTCTTCTCCAGCTTCACCAGTCCGGCGGCCTCCAGGCCCCGGAAGGCCTCGCGGATGGGGGCCCGGCTGACCTTGAAGTGCTGCGCGAAGCTCAGCTCGTTGAGCTTGTCTCCCGCGGCCAGCTCTCCGGTCTTGATCAGGCGCAGGATCTCCTCGTGCACCAGGTCGGAAACCGAGCGCGTCTGGAGGATCTGGAGATTGCTGAGAGCCGTGGTCATGCACTTCCTCGAGGTCCGGCGGGCCGTTCCCGCAGGTGTGCGAATCGTAGCGTGAAGGCATAGCGTGAAGGCACTCGACCCTGGTCGGATGTTCATGTAGGATTGTCGACAATCGACAAATTGCACCGCAGGAGGGCCGCCCATGTCCGATCAAGCCGAACCCGTCACCGCCACGCTGGCGAACTATCTGGTGCAAGCCAGGCCCGAGGAGCTGCCCACGGCCGTGCGGGAGGAGGCGGTGCGCACCTTCGTCAACTGGGTTGGTTGCGCCGTGGGCGGCTCGCGTCACGAGGCGGTGGAGGCGGGGCTGGCCGCGCTCGGGCCGTTCTCGGGGCCGCCGCGTGCCAGCCTGCTGGGGCGCGCGGAGCGCGTCGACCCCCTGCTGGCCGCGCTGCTCAACGGCATCAGCTCGCACGTGTTCGACTTCGACGACACCCACCTGCGCACGGTGATCCATCCCGCCGGTCCGGTGGCCAGCGCGCTGCTCGCCTTCGCCGAGCACCGGCCGGTGCGCGGCGAGGACTTTCTCCATGCCCTGGTGCTGGGCGTGGAGGTGGAGTGCCGCATCGGCAACGCGGTGTTTCCGGCCCACTATGACATCGGTTGGCACATCACCGGCAGCGCCGGCGTGTTCGGCGCGGCCGCCGCGGTGGGCAAACTGCTGGGACTGGATGCACGGGGCATGGCCTGGGCGCTGGGCCTGGCGGCGACCCAGCCGGTGGGTCTGCGCGAGATGTTCGGCTCGATGACCAAGAGCTTCCATCCGGGGCGCGCCGCGCAGAACGGCATGACCGCCGCCCTGCTGGCGTCGCGGGGCTACACCAGCTCCGAGCAGGCGCTGGAGGCGCGGCGCGGCTGGCTCAACGTGCTCAGCGTCCGTCACGATGCGAGCGCCATCACCCAAGGCCTGGGCGAGACCTACGAGATTTCGGTCAACAGCTACAAGCCCTTTGCCTGCGGCATCGTGATCCATCCGGTGATCGACGCCTGCCTGCAACTGCGCGAGCGCGAGAACTTCGAGCTCGATGCCGTGCGTGCGGTGCGCCTGCGCGTGCATCCTCTGGTGCTCGAGCTCACCGGCAAGACCGAGCCGCGCAGCGGCCTGGAGGGCAAGTTCAGCGTGTTCCACGCGGCCGCCGTGGCGCTGCGCGAAGGCGACGGCGGCGAGCGCCAGTTCAGCGACCGCGCCGTGCTCGATCCGGCGGTGGTGGCGCTGCGGCGCAAGGTGAGCGCCAGCATCGACGACGCCCTGGAGGCCGACGCGGCGCGCGTCGACATCGAACTGGTCGACGGGCGCAGGCTGGAACTGCACGTGGAGCACGCCATCGGCAGCAAGCACCGCCCCATGGGCCATGCGGACCTGGAGCGCAAGTTCCTCGGCCTCGCGGACGAGGTGCTCGGCCGGGCGCGCGCCCGGCGCCTGCTCGACGCCTGCTGGAGCGTCGAGCATCTGGAAGACGTCGCGGCCATCGCCGCGGCCGCGCGGACGTAGAAGCCGCGCGCGGACTTGAACCCACAACGACAGGAGACGACCCCATGAATGCTGCAAGCATCGAGCCTCGGCGCTCGGGCCCGAACGTGTTGGCGCGCATCGACCGGCTGCCGCCCTCGCGCTATCTCGTCGGTCTGGTCGGACGCATCGCGTCCGGCGGCTGGTTCGAGTTCTACGAGTTGTTCATGCCCGGCTTCATCGCCGTCGGGCTGGTCAAGTCGGGCATCTACAAGTTCGGCGCGGGCAGCATGTTCGACCCGCATCTGTTCGCGAGCTTCCTGGCGTCCTTCTTCCTGGGCATGCTGGTCAGCACCTCGGTGTTCAGCTTCATTTCCGACGGTTCGGGGCGGCGCGCGATCTTCGCGCGCTCCATGATCGTGTACTCCGTCGCGCAACTGGCCATCGCGCTGCTCAGCGACCCGCTGTGGATCAACGTCGCGCGCTTCGTCGCGGGACTCGCCGTGGGCATGCAGTTGATCAACAACGACAGCTACGTGACCGAGCTGGTCCCGCGCGCGCGCCGCGGCCAGTACATGTCGATGTCCTTCATCTTCATCCTCACG
Source organism: Pseudomonadota bacterium (assembly GCA_021848345.1). GTDB lineage: Bacteria > Pseudomonadota > Gammaproteobacteria > Burkholderiales > Burkholderiaceae_C > Thiomonas_A. The sequence continues at coordinate 230,738 of JAJZUV010000002.1, forward strand.
GCCATACCGGTCTCGGCGCTGCTGGCGGCGCTGCTGGTTCCGCATGCCCCGCTGGGCATCGCGGGCTGGCGCTGGGTGGTGGCCATCGGCGCCACCAGCGGCATCGTGGTGCTGTTCGTGCAGAAGGGCCTGCCGGAATCACCGCGCTGGCTGGAGGTGCACGGGCGGCTGGACGAGGCCGAGCGCGTGGTCGCGGGCATCGAGGCACGGGTGCAGGCCGAACTCGGGCGGCCGCTGCCGGCCCCCGCGGACGACGTGCCGGAGGCGGAGGCGAATACCGGAAGCTGGAGCGAGATGTTCTCGGCCTTCTACCTGCCGCGCACGATCATGATTTCGATCTTCCAGTTCGCGCAGACCGTGGCGGTGTTCGGCTTCACCGCCTTCGTGCCGCAGTTGCTGATCAAGCAGGGCTTCAACATCGTGCACTCGCTGGAGTACACGGCGCTGATCGTGCTGCTGGCGCCCATCGGTGCGGCCTGCGCCAGCTTCTTCTCCGAGCGCATCGAGCGCAAGTGGCAACTGGTCGGCACGGCCATTCTCATCGGCGTCGGCGGGGTCGGCTTCGCCAGCGGCCACAGCGCCGCCATGGTGCTGGCGTGCGGCGCACTGATCGCACTCGGCAACAACTGGATGATCGCCATCTTCCACCCGTACGCGGCCGAGCTGTTTCCCACGCGCATCCGGGCGCGGGCCGTCGGATTCACCTTCTCCTGGAGTCGCGTGAGCTCGATTTTCGTCAGCTACTGGGCCGCCGCACTGCTGGCCGGTTTCGGCCCGCCGGGGGTGTTCGCCATGATCGGCGCCGCCATGGCGGCCATCGTCATCAGCGTGGGCGTGTTCGGGCCGCGCACCAACGGGCGCAGTCTGGAAGTCCTTTCTCCCTGAGGCATTTCATCCCTTCGACGAGGTAAGCACACATGAGAATCGGGATTCTGAACGGCGACGACATCGGCCACGAGATCGTCCCCGAGACCGTCAAGGTCCTGCAGGCCGCGGCGCAGGTCGCCGGGGTGCGCATCGATTGGGAGCCCATCCCGATCGGGCGCGCCGCCTACGACACCCTGGGCACGACCATGCCCGGCGACACGCTGCAGCGCCTGGGCGCCCTGGATGGATGGATCCTGGGGCCCATTGGGCACATGGCCTATCCCAAGGTGCCCGAGGCCCCGAACCCGCATCCGATTCTGCGCAAGCACTTCGACCTGTTCGCCAACATCCGGCCCGTGAAGTCCTACCCCACGCTGCCCAGCGTGCATCAGGACGTGGATCTGGTGATCGTGCGCGAGAACAACGAAGGCTTCCAGCCGGACCGCAACGTGGTGGCCGGCAGCGGCGAGTTCCGCCCCACCCACGACGTGACCATCTCGGTGCGCGTGATCACGCGGGCCGGATCGTCCAAGGTGGCGCGCGCCGCCTTCGAACTGGCGCGCGCGCGCCGCGGCCACCTGACCGTGGTGCACAAGGACACGGTGTTCAAGCTGGGCTGCGGCATGTTCGTCGAGGAATGCCGCAAGCTGGCCGCCGAGTTTCCCGACGTGCGCCTCGACGAGGCGATCGTCGACACCTTCGCGATGCGTCTGGTGATGACCCCGCAGCGCTACGATGTCGTGGTGACGACCAACATGTTCGGAGACATCCTCACCGACGAAGCCGCGGGCCTGGTCGGCGGCCTGGGCATGGCACCCGGCCTGTGCGCGGGGCCGAGCCATGCGATGGCGCAGGCCACGCACGGCTCGGCGCCGGACATCTCCGGGCGCAACATCGCCAACCCCTACGCCATGATCATGTCGGGCAAGATGCTGCTGGACTGGCTCGGGCGGCGCCGCGGCGACGCGGCGGCGATCGCCGCCGCCGCGCGCATCGAGCGCGCGGTGGAACGCGTGATCGCGGAGCGTCGCGCGCTGACCCCGGATCTGGGCGGCACCGGCACGACCAGCGGCATGGGCGACGCGATCGCACAGGCGGTGCGCGAGGCTTGAGCTCTTCACCGCTTCCGCGCCCGTCCGCGCCGCCGCCATCGCCCGGGGGAGCCTTCCCGGGGCTGGCGCTGTCCAGCATGCTGGCCGTGCAGACGCTGGTGTCGATGGGGGCGCTGGCGGTGCCGGCGATGGCGCCCGCGGTGGCGGCCGCCACCGGACTTCCGCTCAGCGCGGTCGGCGTGTTCAGCGGCGCCTTGTACGTGGGCGCGATGCTGTCGGCAATCAACGCCGGCGGCCCGGTGGTCCGGCTGGGGGCCGTGCGCACGGCGCAGCTTTGCCTGGTGGTCGCCGCCTGCGGCATGCTGCTGGTGGCCAGTGCCGTTCATGGCTTGCTGCTTCCCGGCGCCGCGCTGGTCGGACTGGGCTACGGGTCGTCGACGCCGGCAAGCTCCCATCTGTTCGCCTACGAGGTGCCGCCGCGCTGGCGCGGGCTGGTGTTCTCCATCAAGCAGACCGGGGTTCCGCTCGGCGGCATGCTCGCGGGGGCCTTGCTTCCGGCCGCGGATCAGCGCATCGGCTGGCGCGCGGCGCTGGGGCTGATGGCCCTGGCCTGCGTGGCCTGTTCGCTGGCGCTGCAGCCGATGCGCGCTCGCTTCGACCGCCATCGCGAGCCCGGGCGGCGCGTCGGCGCCGCGGGCTCGCTGAGCACCTTGCGCGCGGTGTGGACGCACGCGCCGATGCGCGAGCTGGCCGTGTCCACCTTCTTCTTCGCGGCGATGCAAGGCAGCCTGGCCACCTATCTCGTGGCGCAGGCGCATGTGGGCGCGCGACTCGATGCGGTTCGCGCGGGGCTGCTGCTGGCCGCCGCGCAGGCGGCCGGCGTGGTCGGACGCATCGTCTGGGGCTGGATCAGCGACCACTGGGTGCGCCCTTCGCGCATGCTCGCCTTCCTGGCGCTGGCGATGGGCCTGTGTGCGCTGCTCGCCGGCCTGCTCACGCCGGCCTGGCCGCGGCCGGCGCTGCTGCTGCTGGCCCTGCTGTTCGGCGCCACCGCCACCGGCTGGAACGGGGTGTACCTGGCCGAAGTGGCGCGCCTGGCGCCGCCGGGCATGGCCGGGGTGCTCACCGGAGGCACGCTGTTCTTCACTTTTTGCGGGGCCTTCGCGGGGCCCTCGGCCTTCGCCGCGGTGGCCTCGATGACCGGACGCGTGGGCAACGGCTACCTGGCCATGGGCAGCGTGCTTGCGGTGCTCGGCCTGCTGCTGCTGTGGCGGCAGGCGCATCGTGCGCGCCCGCGGACATAGCCGAAACGGAACGATACGTACTACTGCTTATATAGATTGCGCATAGCTGCTAGAGCGTGCACCTGCTGGTGCGCAGCGCCGATCCGGCGGAGTATGCAGGCTGGGCGGGGCGTGCAGGCGCGCGCCAGCCGTTTTCCATAAGAAGGGGACATTTCCGTGCAAGCTTCACGAGCCGAGGCAGCGAGCAGTGCGCTGACCCAGGGCCAGGTCACCGCGGCCATCGCCTTTTCCGCGCTGGGCTGGGCCTTCGACCTGTTCGACCTGTTCATCCTGCTGTATGTCGCACCGGTGCTGGCCAAGGTGTTCTTTCCCTCGGGCCAGCAGATGTTGTCGTTGGCCGGGGTCTACGCCGCATTTACCGCTACGCTGATCATGCGCCCGGCGGGAGGTTGGGTCTTCGGGCGCTTCGCCGACCGACGCGGGCGTCGGCGTGCCATGGTGGTCGCCGCGGTCGGCGTCGGCCTGTCCACCGCGCTGATGGGAGCGCTGCCCACCGTGCAGTCCATCGGCCTGCTGGCGCCCGCGCTGTTCCTCGGCCTGCGCCTGGTGCAGGGCGTGTTCATGGGCGGCATGGTGGCCTCCACCCATACCCTGGGCACCGAATCCATCGCGCCGGCGCGCCGCGGCCTGGCCTCGGGGATCATCTCCGGAGGCGGCTCCGGCGTGGGCAAGCTGATGGCCTCGCTGGTATTCCTGGCCGTGACCGCGCTGTTTCCGGGGCCCGCCTTCGTGCAATGGGGCTGGCGCTTCATGTTCTTCAGCGGCCTGCTCAGTTCGCTGCTGGGGCTTTTCGTGTTCAGCCGCCTGCACGAGTCGCCGCTGTGGGAGGCGCTGCAGCGTGCGCAGCCCGGGGAGGCGAAGCGCGCGGCGCCCGTCGCACCCACGGCGCGCCTGGGAGCCTTCCTGCCGGTGGTGCTGCTGTGCATCGTGCTCACCACCTGCGGCGGCGGCCTGTCGTACCTGACCTCCGGCTACCTGCCCACGTTCATGAAGCTGGTGAACCACGTCAAGCCCAAGGACCTGGGGCAGATCCTCAGCCTGTCGGCGCTGGCCGTGATCGCCTCGTCGGTGGTGTCGGGCTGGCTCACCGACATCGTCGGGCGCAAGCCGGCCATGCTGGTCTACGGCGTCGTCTCGCTGGTGGCGATCCCGCTGATGTACCACGGCCTCGCGCAGGCCTCGTCGCTGCGCGAGATCGGGCTGTACTCGGTGCTGCTCAGCGCCGTGGGCACCTTCTGCTACGCGCCGCTGCTCATCGTGCTCAACGAGCGCTTCCCCACGTCCATCCGCTCCAGCGGCACCGCGGTGTCGTGGAACATCGGCTTCGCCCTCGGCGGCTCCATGCCGGTGGTGGTGTCGCTGATCGCCAAGGCCTCCAGCGGCCTGAGCGTGGCGCTGGCCATTTCCACCGCGATGCTGGCCGTGGCCTACCTGCTGGCGGCCTGGGCCACGCCCACGCGGCACAACCTGATGAACTGAAGCGCGGACATCGCCGCGCCAGGCCCCCCGACCGGACAGGCGGGACGGGCCGGGCCGAGTGCACCCCGAAGAACCATCACGAACCCCGGAGGAGATCCACCATGAACACCCCCAAGCTGCTGGCCCTGAGCTGCGCCGTGGCCGCCGCCTGCGCGCTGAACGCGCGCGCCGGCGCAGGCCCCACCGTGTACGGCAACATCGACGTGGGCATCACCCACGCCACCGGCACGCCCGGCGGCTCGCTCACCGAGCTGACCGCGGGCAACGATTTTCCCGACCAGATCGGCTTTCGCGGCAGCGAGGCGCTGGGCGGCGGCAACTCGGTGATCTACGACCTGGCCACCGGCTTTTGCGGCACCGGCGACTTCGCCAACGGCACCGGGGCCAGCAGCCTGCCCTCCAACGGCTACTGCACCGGCGGCGGCTTCATGCAGCGCACCTCGCTGCTGGGGGTGAAGGGGCATTTCGGCAAGGTGATCGCCGGGCGCTTCCTGATGCCCGTCTACACCAACGCGGTGTCCATCGATCCCTTCCGCAACGGCACCACGGCGTCCATCACCAGCCTGAACCGCGCGGTGTCTGCCTTCAACTACCTGCGCGAGTCCCAGCTGGTGGAGTACGCCACGCCCACGCTCGAGGGCTTCAGCGCGCAGCTGGTGTACGGCTTCGGCGGCGTGGCCGGCTCGGTGCAGGCCGGCAGCCTGGCCAACCTGAGCGTGCATTACCAGCATGGGCCGCTGTACCTGGGAGCCGCCTACCTGTACAACGACTACCGCACCGGCACCGCGCTGGAGTCGGGGAAGATCCCGGTGGGCGCCACCGCCTCCACGCACGTGACCCAGCTGTTCGGGCATTACGACCTGCACGTGGTCGTGCTCAGCGCGATGTTCCAGACCTACACCAGCGGCTTTCCCGGATCGGGCTTCACGCCGGTCAAGGCCTCCACGGCGCGCATGGACAACCGCTTCTGGATGGTGGGCGCCGCGGTGCCGGCCGGGCGCGGGCAGTTCAATCTGTCGTATTCCCATGCCGACAACCAGGAAGTGGCCGACAGCAACGCCAGCATGATCGGCGCGGGCTACCAGTACTCGCTGTCCAAGTCGACCATGCTGTACGGCGGGCTGAGCCACATCTCCAACGGCAGCGCCGCGGCCTACGGGGTGCACGACGCCAGCAACACCTTCGCCGGCAGCTACGGCCAGTCCGCCAACGGACTCGACCTCGGCCTGCGCCATTCCTTCTGAACCGGGAGCCGACGATGAAAGCCCTTCGACTCACTCTGGCCGGCTTGCTGCTGGGCGCCGGCACGCTGGCGGCCCAGGCGGCGGATCCCGGCTTCGCGCTGTTCGACACCCAGGTGCACTTCTACAGCGACGACTTCGCGAAATTTCCCCTGCACGACGAGCACGCCTACATGGGCCAGGCCGTGATGACCCGGCGTGCGGCCGAACATCCGACGCTTCCGCGCCGCGTGTTCGCCGATTGGAAGGCCGAGGGCGTGGGCTCGGGGGTGGGGATCCAGTATGGCGCGGCCTACGGCGCGGACAATCGCTACCTGCTGTCCGTGGCGTCCCGCTTTCCGGCGAAGATCAGGCCGCTGGTGATCCTGAACCCGGAGGCACCCGGGGCGGCCGACATGCTGGTCAAGCTCGCGCGCGACCATGACGTGGCGGGGTTTCGCAAGCTCGGGCACCGCGCACCCGATGGCGGCTACCCCTGGTTGCGCACTCCCGGCATGCTGGCGCTGTGGAAGGCGGCCGACGAACACGGCCTGGTGGTCGAGCTGATGGCGTATCCGCGTGCGCCGGATCCTCGCTTCCTGCACGACGTCGGCGAACTGGCGGCGCGCTATCCCCATGCGAAGATCGTGCTCGACCATCTGGCCTGGGCTATGGCCGGACCCGCTCCCGACTACGGCATCGGCGCACCCTTCGAGACGCTGGCATCGGCGCGCAACGTGTACTGGAAGTTCACGACCGAGAACCTCGAGCACGCGCACTTCAGGCCCCGGGCCATGCAGGAGCTCGTGCAGCGCGCCGTGCACGTGTTCGGCGCCGACCACGTGATGTGGGGTTCGGACATGGGCAACACCATGCTGCCGTATCCCCGCATGGTGCAGGCCGCGCTGGTGGCCACCGAGGGACTCGACTCCGCGCAGCGTCGCGCCGTGCTCTCGACCACCGGCGAGTCAGTCTACGCTGCCGCGAAGCCGTGAAGGCGCCGGCCCCGCGGGACGCCATGACCCCTGCCCGCAAGGTGGTGGTCACGGGCACGCAGGCGCAGGCGCGGGTGTCGCGCCTGCACCTGCGGCCGGATGCCCTGCAGGGTCTGGTGCTGGCGGCCCAGCTCGGAAGCGTGCGCCGGGCAGCGCGCATGCTCGGGCTTTCGCAGCCGGGGCTGAGCAAGCTGTTGCACGAGCTCGAGGTGGAGCTCGGCGCGCCGCTGCTGGTGCGCAGCTTCCGCGGCGTGGCGCCGACACCGCAGGGGCAGGCGGTGCTCGGTCCGGCGAGGCGAATCTGCGAGGAGCTCCGGGAATTGCACCAGCGCATCGGTGGCGCAACGTCCGCCTGGTCGGATGCCTGGCCCGGCCGCCCCGGGTAGGGGCTCGCGGCCTGCTAGATTGCCGGGGTCGCCACGCGCCGCCGCGCTCCGATGAGCACTCCGACCCTTCCCATCCCGAGCCTTTCGGCCCCGCCCCGGCGCTGGCTGTGGTGGGCCATGCTGGTCGCGCTCATCGCGGTGGCGCAGACCTGGCTCGTATGGCTGACCATGGATTTCCAGGCCACGCGCCAGCAGCAGCGCGTGGACGCGGTCACGGCCGAGCTGGCGGCCCAGCTGCGTCACCGCCTGTTCATCGACACGCAGCGCGTGGCCGCGCTGGCCGACTCCACGCAGGCGCCCGCCGAATGGCGGCGGGAGGCCGCGGCGCTGTTGCTGTCGCAACGCGAATTGCTGCGCGTGGAGCGCCGCGACGCTTCGTCGCGGGTGAGCACGGCGGTCGACAACCCCTTGCACAAACCCCTGTTCTCGGTGCTCCCGCGCGACCAGCTCGATTTCGCCACGCAAAGCGCCTGCATCGCGGCACGCCGCGCCGGCGAACCGCAGTACTCGCAGAGCTATTTCGTGCCCCTGGGCAACGGCCTGGGCGAGGAGGTGATGGATCTGTGCGCGGCGCAGATCGCCGACGCGCACCTCATCGGTTATCTGGTGGGTTCGATCTCGCTGGGTGCACTGCTGGAGAGCGTCGAGAGTCCCGATCTCGCGCGCAACTACGAGATCTCCTTCGTCGAAGGTGACGGCACGCGCATCGTACGCACGGGCTCGCCGCACGGCGCGGGCGTGTTCGTGGCCGACCGGGTGGTGGGCGTTCCCGGGCACAGCCTGCAGCTGCATGTGGACAGCGCCTCCGGCCGCCCGGGGGTGATCCCCAACCTGAGCACGGCGCTGGTGCTCGGGCTGTCGCTGCTGCTGTTCGGCGTGGCGCTGGTGCTCGCCCACGACATGCGCCGCCGCTCGCGGGCCGAACGGGCGCTCGGCGAGTCCCTGGCCTTTCGCAAGGCGATGGAGGATTCGGTGCTGGCGGGACTGCGCGTGCGCGACCTGCAGGGGCGCGTCACCTTCGCCAACCAGGCCTTCTGCGACATGGTGGGCTACGCGCCGTCCCAGCTGCTGGGGCGCGGCGAGCAGCGCTACTGGCCGGAGGCGGCGACCGCGGCGGGCGAGCGCCCCGCCTCGCAGGGACGCGAAGCCGAATTCGTCTCCAGCGGCGGCAGGCGCTTCCCGGTGATGATCCACGAATCCCCGCTGCTGGATGCGCACGGCCGCCAGACGGGATGGATCTGCACCGCGCTGGACCTGAGCACCCAGCGCCGCATCGAGGACGTTTCGAGGCTCCAGCAGGAGCGGCTGCAGGCCACGGCCCGGCTGGCCACGGTCGGGGAGATGGCTTCGCTGCTCAGCCACGAACTCAACCAGCCGCTGTCCGCCATTGCAAGCTTCGCCGCCGGTTCGATCAACCTGATGAACGATCGGCAGGCGGCGCCCGAGCCTTCGCTGTTGCTGCAGGCGATGGAGCGCATCGCCGAGCAGTCCGAGCGTGCCGGACGCATCATCCGCAGCGTGCAGGACTTCGTGCGTCGCCGCGAGCACGAGCGCCTGTCCATCGATGCGGACCTGCTGGTCGAGGCCATCCTGCCCCTGGTGCGCATGCAGGCGCGGCGCAGTGCCGCGCGTGTCGAAGTGCACGTGGCGCAGCCGGCGCCGCGCGTGCTGTGCGACCGGACCATGATCGAGCAGGTGCTGATCAACCTCGCGCGCAACGGCATCCAGGCCATGGAGGCATGCGTGCAGGAACCCGAGCCGCTGCTGCGCATCGAGGTGCGCGCACTGGGCGAGGGGCTGGTGGAGTTCGCCGTGGTCGACCGCGGACCGGGGGTGGGCGAGGAGGTGCGCGCGCAGATCTTCACCCCGTTCTTCACCACCCGCGAGGAGGGCATGGGCCTGGGCCTGAGCCTGTGCCGCACCGTCATCGAGCAGCACGGCGGATCCCTGGACTTCGACAACCTGCGTGACGCGGCCGGGCGCGTGATCGGCGCGCGTTTTCGCTTCACGCTGCCGGCCGCCCCGCGCGGGCGGGCCCGGGCCAGCGCTCAGGACTCCAAAGATGTCTGACTCGCCGGCCGCACACCTGCCCCTGGGCCTTCCCACGGTCTACCTGGTGGATGACGAGCCGGTGGTGCGCGACGCGCTCGCCTGGCTGCTGCGCTCGCGGCGCCTGCTGTGCGAGGCCCATGCCGACGCCGGCTCCTTCCAGTCCATGCTCGACGCCGCGCTGGCGCAGGATGCCGCGTGGCCGCGGGCGCCTTGCTGTCTGCTGCTGGACATCCGCATGCCCGGCACCAGCGGCCTGGTCCTGTTCGAGGACCTGGCGCGGCGCGGGCTGTGCGAGGCGATGCCGGTCATCTTCCTCACCGGTCACGGGGACGTTCCCACGGCGGTGGCGGCGCTCAAGCGCGGAGCCTTCGATTTCGTGGAGAAGCCGTTCTCCAACAACGCCCTGGTGGACCGCGTGGAGCAGGCGCTGCACGCCAGCGAGACGGTGATCCGCGCGCGCCAACAGCATGCCGCGCTGCAGCAACGCCTGCGCGACCTGACCGAACGGGAGCGCCAGATCCTGGATCTCATCGCCCGCGGCGATTCGAACAAGCAGATCGCACGCGACCTGGACATCAGCGTGCGCACCGTGGAGGTCCATCGCTCGCGGGTGTTCGACAAGATGGGCGTGCGCTCGGCGGTGGAACTGGCCAACCGGCTGCGCGAACTCGGCGCGGGGAGATGATCGGAGCGAGCCCGGTACGTAATCTCCACATGCGACGGCGCCCCCGCGCGCTCTACAGTTCCATGCAACCCCGGCACGACCGCGGGAAGGACAAACTGGGAGACATGCATGGCGCCGGCGTCCCCGCGCACGAAAGACCGCATGGCCGCACTGCTGCTGCTGGCGCTGGGCGCCGGCGTGGCGTGGAGCGGGCATGTCTACGGCGTGGGCAGCCTCACCCGCATGGGCGCGGGCTACTTTCCCATGCTGCTGGGCCTGCTGAGCATCGGCGTCGGCCTGTTGCTGGGACTGGGCACGCTGGCGCGGCGCGCCCCGGGCGCCGCGCCGCGCGACCCGCGGCTGCAGCGGCGCCACGGCGCCGACCCGCGCGGCGCCGCCCTGCTGTTGCTGTCCATCGGATCCTTCATCGTCTTCGGGCGCTACGGGGGCATGGTGCCCGCGACCTTCGCCTGCGTGTTCCTGGCCGCGCTGGCCGACCGCGGCAACCGCCTGCGCGACGCGCTGCTGCTGGCCGCCGCGGCCACCGCGCTGGGCTATCTGGTGTTCGGCCTGGGCCTGCAGTTGCAGTTCAACCCCTTCCAGTGGGGCTGAGAGAGCGTCCATGGAACACAGCCTGCTCGATCTCTGGTACGGCTTCGGCGTCGCGCTGCAGCCGGCGCACCTGCTGTGGGCGGTGGTGGGTGTGCTGCTGGGCAACATGGTGGGGGTGCTGCCGGGTCTGGGGGCGCTGACCACCATTTCCATGCTGCTCCCACTGACCTATGCGATGGCTCCGGTGCCGGCCATCCTCATGCTCGCCGGCATCTTCTACGGCTCGCAGTACGGCGGGGCGATCGGCGCCATCCTGCTCAACCTGCCCAGCCATCCGCCGCATGCGGTGACCTGCCTGGACGGCTATCCCATGACCCGCGCCGGGCGCGGCGGAGCGGCGCTGGGCGTGACCATGCTGGCCTCCTTCTTCGCCGCCTCTGTGGGCATCGTGGTGATGATCTTCCTGTCGCCCTACCTGGTGCGCATCGCCTTCAAGTTCGGCCCCGCCGAGGTCAGCTCCATCATGCTGCTGGGCCTACTCGCGGGTGCCACGATGTCGCGCGGCTCGCCGCTCAAGGGCGTGGCCATGACCCTGTTCGGCATGATGTGCGGCGTGGTGGGCACCGACGTCAACACCGGCGTGCTGCGTCTGACCTTCGGCATGCCTTCGCTCAGCGACGGCGTGGAACTGGGCGCGCTGTGCATGGGACTGTTCGCCATCGCCGACTTCCTGGTCACCGTGAACCGTGAGCGGGTGGTGACCGAGCACGCGCGCATGTCCATGCGGGACATGCGCCCGACCCGCGACGAGCTCAGGCGCTCCTTGCTGCCGATGCTGCGCGGCACGCTGGTGGGCACGCTGTTCGGTGCGATTCCCGGCACCGGCCCGACCATCACCACCTTCATCGCCTACGCGCTGGAGCGCAAGGTCTCGCGCCACCCCGAGCGCTTCGGCAGCGGCCTGATCGAGGGCGTCGCGGCGCCCGAGGCGGCTTCGCACTCCAAGACCCAGGTGGACTTCATCCCGACCCTCACGCTGGGCATTCCGGGCGACGCCGTGATGGCGCTGCTGCTGGGGGCATTGATCCTCAAGGGCATCGAACCCGGTCCCGAGCTCATCACCGCGCACCGGGACATCTTCTGGGGCCTGGTGGCCAGCTTCTGGATCGGCAACGTGCTGCTGCTGGTGCTCAACGTGCCCATGATCGGCGTCTGGGTGCGCCTGCTGCGCGTGCCCTACCGCCTGCTTGTTCCCGCCGCGGTGTTCTTCACCTGCATCGGCGTGTACAGCGGACGCAACAGCCTGTTCGACGTCGGCGAGCTGGCCGTGTTCGGTGTGCTGGGGGCCGTGTTCCTGGTGCTGGAATTCCCGATTTCGCCCATCATCCTGGGTTACGTGCTGGGGCCCTTGCTGGAGGAGAACTTCCGCCGCGCGCTGCTGCTGTCGCGCGGCGATCTGGGCGTGTTCCTGCAGCGGCCGATCAGTGCCGGCTTTCTCGCCGCCTGCTGCCTGGTGCTGGGCGTGCAGCTGGCTTCGTGGCTGCGGCGCCTGCGCATGGCGCCGCCCTTGGCCGCCGGCGAGGGGGTCGCGCCGTGAGCGAGGCTCGGCATCGCCGCGACGGGGGCGCGCCGGGGCGGCGCGCCGTCCCGCCGTCGCCGGCCCGGCGCCGCCTGCTGGCCCTGCTGGGCACGGCGTGCCCGCTGGCGGCCGCGGGCGGCGTGTCCGAAGCCTGGGCGACGGAGCCGCTGCGCATCATCGTCGGCTACACCGCCGGCGGGGCGGTGGACACGCTGGCGCGCCTGGTGGGCGCGGCGCTGTCGCGCTCGCTCGGGGAGCCGCTGGTGGTCGAGGACCGCCCCGGGGCGGGCGGCAACCTGGCGGTCAAGCTCATGCTGCAAAGCCGGGCCGACGGGCGCACGCTGCTGCTGGCGGCGAACGCGCTGGCGGCGAACGTTTCCCTGTACCAGCCGCCGCCCTTCGACCTCGAGCGCGACATCGTGCCGGTGGGCATGATCGGGCGCGTTCCGGTGCTCATCGCCGTGGGCGCGGATTCGCCGCTGCGCAGCCTGGCCGACCTGTTGCGCAGCGCGCGTCGCAAGCCCGACAGCCTGACCTTCGCGTCGCCAGGGATCGGATCCACGCCGCACCTGGCGATGCTGCAGTTCGAGCATGCCGCGCATGTCCGGCTTCGCCACATTCCCTACAAGGGCGGTGCGCCGGCCATTGCCGATGCGCTGGCGGGCGAGGTCGACTGCGTGGCGGTCAACGCCCTGGAGGTCGTGGACCTGGCGCGCAGCGGGCGCATGCGCGTGCTCGCGCTCATGAGCCCGCGGCCGTCGCCCCGGTTCCCCGGCGTTCCCACCATCGCGCAGTCGGGCTATCCCGGTTTCGCCGCCTCGGTCTGGTACGGGTTGGTGGCGCCCGCCGGCACGCCGCGCGCGACCGTGCTGCGCCTGAACGCCGCGCTGGGCCAGGCCCTGGCCGACCCCGCGGTGCGCCGCCCGCTGTTGGGTGCCGGCGGAGAGATCGACCCCGGAACGCCCGAGCAGTTCGGCCGCCTGCTGCTGTCCGAACGGGCGCGCTACGCGGCGCTGATCCGCAACGAATCCATCCGCACCGAATGAACCGTCCGGCCCGCGCAGGCGGGCCGGCGGACACGGCTTTTCGACCCACAGGAGACACTCGCATGCATCGCAAACCCTGGCGCGCTGCCGCCGCGGCCCTCGGCCTGATCGGAGCCCTGAGCGGGGCGCCGTCCCATGCCGCAGGCTTTCCGGACCGCACGCTGACCATCGTCGTACCCTTCGCCCCCGGCGGAGGCGTGGACATGATCGGTCGCGTGCTGGCCCAGCAGATGTCCAAGGAAACCGGGCAGACCGTGCTGGTCGACGACCGGCCCGGCGCCAGCGCCAATCTGGGAGCCGGCTATGTGGCGCGCGCCAAGCCGGACGGCTACACCATTCTGCTGGCCGCCAACGGACTGGCCGCCAACGCCACCCTGTTTCCGGACGCGCCCTTCAATCCGCTCAAGGACTTCGTCCCCGTGGGCAAGGTCGGCGAGGCGCCGCTGGTGGTGATCGTGTCGCAGAAATCGCGCTTCGAAAACCTCCGCCAGCTGCTCGACGAAGCGCGCGCGCATCCGGGCAAGCTGACCTTCGGTTCGGCCGGCAACGGCAGCTCGCAGCACCTGGCCGGCGAACTGCTCAAGATGGACGCCCACATCCAGGCCCTGCACGTGCCCTACAAGGGCGGCGCGCCGGCCACCACCGACCTGCTGGGCGGGCGCATCGACTTCATGGTGCAGAACCCGCTGGAGGCGCTTCCGCTGCTGCGCTCGCACCAACTGCGCGCGCTGGCCGTGGCCAGCGATCAACGCCTGAAGCTGCTGCCCGACGTGCCCACCGCGGCGCAGGCCGGGCTGCCGGGTTACGAGGCCTCGGTGTGGTGGGGCGTGGTGGCTCCGGCCGGGACCCCGGAACCGGTGGTGCACAAGCTCAACGAACTGCTCGACCAGGCGCTGAACGATCCCGCCACCAAGGCCAGGCTCGAGTCCATGGGCGTGGTCGTGCAGGCCGGCACCCGCCAACAGTTCGGCAGCTTCCTGCACGGCGAAGTGTTCAAGTGGCGCAAGGTGATCCAGACCGCGCATATCCACGTAAACTGAGCCTCCACGTGCGTGCGGCAGGGGGCCGCGCGCAGGTGTTCCCCGTGAATGACATGCCTGGCACCGAGCCCGCCGCCGCCGCGGACCGGGTGCAGCCCACGATGGGCTGCACCCAGCTTTTCTGGATGTTCAGCCACATCACCATGCTCGGCTTCGGCGGTGTGCTGCCGTGGATGTACCGCGTGCTGGTGGACCAGCGGCAGGTGCTGTCGGCGCAGGAGTTCCGGGAACTGTTCGCGCTGGGCCAGGTGCTGCCGGGGCCGTCCATCTGCAACATGGCGGTCATGGTCGGGTACCGCCATGCCGGCGTGGCCGGCGGCGCGAGCGCGCTGGCCGGCATGATGCTCGGCCCCATGGTGCTGATGATCCTGCTCGGGCTGGGCTACGAGTCGCACGGACGCTCGCCGGTGCTGGCCTCGGTGCTGGCGGGCATGTCGGCCGCGGCGTCCGGCCTGATCGTGGTGATGGCCCTGCGCATGGCCGCCGGCCTGCCGCGGCGCTGGCGCAGCGGGATCGTGGCGCTGCTGGCACTGCTGGGCATCGCCGCGGTGCACCTGCCGCTGTGGCTGGTCCTGGCGGCGCTGGCGCCCTTGGGCATGCTGCTGCTGCGAGGCGAGCAGCCTGGTGCGGGGAAGGCCCGGTGAGCCATCGCCTGCTGGTCGCCTGGGCGATCTTCAAGTACTTTTGCGCCATCTCGATGATGGCGGTCGGCGGCGGCGTGGTGTCGCTTACACCGCAGATCTACCGTTTCGTCGTGGTCGAGCACCACTGGCTCAGCCCGCAGGGTTTCGTGGCCGCATTCAGCATCGCGCAGGCCGCGCCCGGACCGAATTTCCTCTATGCCACGTTGGTGGCGCTTCAGGCCGGTGGCGTGCTCGCCGCGGTGGGCGCCACGCTGGCGCTGGTGGTGCCGCCCGCACTGCTGACCCTGGTGGCTCTGACGGTGCGCCTGCGCGGCCGTGCCCGCGAGTTCATGGGCCTGTTGCGCTTCTCGCTGGCGCATGTGGCCGTGGGCATGATGCTGGCCACCGCGATCGCCCTGGTCGGCGCCGCCGACACCGGCTGGGCGACGGCGGCGCTGACCGCGTTGACCGTGGTGGCGGTGATGCGCTGGAACGCGCATCCGCTGCTGCTGATCGGTGCCGGCGCGCTGGGCGGTCTGTTGCTGGGTCTGCACGCCTGACGGCCCTGCGCGGCGCCGCCACGTGCGTGCTCAGATGCCGCGCGTGGCCAGCGCCAGCAGGTAGCCGAGCAGGGCGCCGGCCGCCGGGCCGATCACCCAGCCGCGCACCACGCCGAGCATCACCCTCGTGTCGATGGTCTCGCGTCCGCGCGCGAAGCCGGCGCCCGCCATGGCGCCGATCAGCGCCTGGTTCATGGACGTGAAATAGCCGAAGGCCACCGCCGTCAGCACCACCAGCGCCTGCACCAGTTGCGCCGCCGTGGCCATGGGCAGGTCCACCTTGACCATGTCGAAGGCCACGCGGCGCAGCAGCGGGCGTCCCCAGGTGAGCACGCCGGCGGCCAGGCCCAGGCCGCCCACCAGTCCGGCCAGCAGCGGGCCGCACAGACCGGTGGAGAGGAATACCGCGGTGGCGTTGGACACGTCGTTGGCCCCCATGGCCAGCGAGGCGGCGCCGCCGACGATCACCAGCGCGCGCGCCACCAGGGGCAGGGCGCGGGCGTTGGCGCGCAGTGCCGGCACGGCGTCCAGCAGGCGCGTGAACAGGTAGCCGAGCCCGAAGGCGATCACCGGCGCCAGCACCCACAGCAGCGCCAGGCGCGCGATGGCGTCCCAGCGGATGCGCAGGCCCAGCGCCGCGCCGGCGCCGACGACGCAGAACACGAGGATCTGGATGGTCGAGGTGGGAATGCGCCGTTGCGTGAACAGCGTGGTCAGCGCGAAGGCCGCCGCGATCACCGCGATCGCCGCCGGCGTGGCCAGTCGGCCGCCGGCCACGATGCCGTGCCCCACGTTCAGCAGCACCGCGTGGCTGAGCAAGGTGGCGCCCAGCAGGGTCAGCGGCGCCATGGTCCACAGCGCCGCGCGCTCGCCGATGCTGCCGCTGGCGTGCGCCATGCCCATGCAGGCGCCGGTGTAATGCGCGCCCATGCTCCACGCGAAACCCAGCGCCAGCAGCACCAGGAGGAGGTCGGCAAGGTTCATCGGCATGTTCGCGGATCGGGGAAGTCCTCATGCTATCGCCCGCCGGCCGCGGCCCTTGGCGCGAGATCCCTCAGGGTTGCCCCGCTTGCCCTGATAATTGAGCGCATGCGAATATCGTAAACAACGAATAATAAGCAGTCTCCGGCGCGCCGCGGGCGTCCCGACCCGAGGCCTCGATGCAGCCAGTCGTCACGATCCCGAGTTCTCCGGACCTTTCCGGCTCCCATCCTGCAGGCGGCGCCGCCTGCGTGCGGCAGGGCGATGACGCGGCGGATGCCGATGCCTGCCAGGCCGCCGTGCAGGGCCTGCGCGAGCAGCTCGCGGGTTCCATCGTCGGCCAGCAGGGCTTGCTGGACCGCCTGGTGGTGGCCCTGTTGAGCGGCGGCCACCTGCTGGTGGAGGGCTTGCCCGGTCTGGCCAAGACCACCGCCATCAAGGCGCTGGCGCGCGCCGTGCACGCGAGCTTCCAGCGCGTGCAGTTCACGCCCGACCTGCTGCCCGGCGATCTCACCGGCGGCGACGTGTACCTGCCGGCCGAAGGGCGCAGCCGTTTCGTCGAGGGACCGCTGTTCCACGACCTCGTGCTGGCTGACGAGATCAACCGCGCCCCCGCCAAGGTGCAGTCGGCGCTGCTGGAGGCCATGCAGGAAGGCCAGGTCACCGTGGGCGGGCGCAGCCATGCGCTGCCGCCCATGTTCCTGGTGATGGCCACGCAGAACCCGCTGGAGCAGTCCGGCACCTACCCGCTGCCCGAGGCCCAGCTCGACTGTTTCCTGCTGCACGTCGTGCTCGACTACCCCAGCGCGGAGCAGGAACGCCGCATCCTGGACATGGACCTCGCGCGCGCCGGGCAGGCGCCCGCCGAGGCGCCCGGCGCGCTCGACGCGGCGCTGGTGCTGCAGGCGCGTCGGCGGGTGCGCCGGGTGCACCTGGCGGAGTCGCTGCGCGGGTCCATCGTCGAGCTCGTGCGCGCCACCCGCGAGCCGCAGTCGCGCAGCGCCGCGCTGAGCGGCCTGGTGGAGGCGGGCGCATCGCCGCGCGCCGTGCTGGCGCTGGCCCACGCCGCGCAGGCGCTGGCCTACCTGCGCGGGCGCGACTATGTGTTGCCCGAGGACATCGTCGAACTCGCCCCCGACGTGCTGCGCCACCGACTGGTGTTGCACCCGCAGGCGCGGCTGCAGGGCCTCGACGCCGACGCCGTGGTGCGCGAGCTGCTGCGGGCGGGCGAGATCGCCTGAGCCCCATGACCGCGGCCTGGCGCGACGCGCACCACGCAGGCGCCGCCGGCCGCGGCGGTTTCGCGCTGCTGGAGCCGGCCGAGTGGCTCGAGCTGGCACCGCTGCTCGGCGGGCGCGCGCGATCGACGGGCGCGCCGCCGCTGGCGCGCCGGCCGCGCTCCGGCGAAGCCCCGACGCGCCTGCCCGGACGCGGGCAGGACTACGCCCAAAGCCGCGCCTACCAGCCGGGCGACGACCTGCGCGACATGCACTGGGCGCTGCTCGCGCGCACCGGCAAGCCCTACGTGCGCGTGCACGAACAGGAACAGGCGCTGGCCTGGCATGGGCTGCTCGATGCCCACGGCGCCATGCTGTTCGGCACGCGCGTGCGCACCAAGGCCGCGCAGGCGGCGCGCGCGGTGCTGGCCGGCGCCGCATGGCAGCTGGCGCGCTGGCCGCTCTCGCGCCTGCAGCTTTCGCTGTGGGCCCCGCAGGGCCTGCGCACCCACGGTTTCGGCCATGGCGTCGCGGCGCTGCAGCGCATGGCGGCGTGGCTGGGCGAGCAGCGCATCGAGCCGCCCGGGGTCACCCGGGCAGGCTCCGATGGCGCGCCTGGCGTGCCGGCCTTCGCGCGCGGCGCCGAGACCTCGCGCGCAGCCTTCGAGGCCTGGGTGCTCGGGCTGCGCGGGGCCCAGGCCGCTCCCACCCATGTGCTGCTTTGCAGCGACTTCGCCTGGCTGGAAGCGCGCGCGGGCGCGGCTCTGGGCGAGCTGGCGACGCGCGCCCGCGTCGCCGCGCTGCAGGTGCGGGACGTGGCTGAAGCGGCGCTGCCCGAGCTGCCCGCGGCGTGTTTCGTCGATGGGGCGGGCGCCACCAGCGGCTGGCTGGCCGCCGGCACCCAGGTGCGCGACAGCTTCCAGCGCGAATCCCAGGCGCGGCGCGAGCGCCTGCGACAGTCGCTGCGCACGCTGCGCGTCCCCGCGAGCGAGCTGTGCACGATCGACTCCGCCGCGCGCATCCAGGCGGCCCTCGAGGAGCTGGCTCCATGATCGATCGCCTCGCCGCGCTGGCCGACATCGTGCCGCCGCGGCCGGTCGCGCCGGTCCACACGAGCGCCGCGTGGCAGGTCGCCGCGGGGCGCTGGCTGCCGGCGCTGTTGCTGTTCGGGCTCATCGCGCTGGGGCTCGTGCTGGTGGCGCTGTGCTGGCGGCCGTTGCGCAGGGCCTTCGCCCGGCGTCGCCTGGCGCGCCTGCGGGCGCGCCTGTGCGCCGGCCCGCCGGATGCGCCCATCGCGCCCTTGCTGCCGCGGGTGTGGGAGGAGTTGCGTCGTGCCGGCCTGCCGGAGCACGGTGAGGGCGAGCCGGCAAGGTGCCTGCGCCAGCGCCTGCTGTATGGGCGCGATGCCCCTGCCCGGCTGCTCTGCCGGTACCTGGAGCGGCGCCTCGGGCCATGAGTGCCACACTGCAACACGCCTGGAGCCAGCTGTTCTGGGGCCGGCCCTGGGCCTTCGCGCTGCTGCCGCTGAGCGTGGGCGTCGGCTGGCTGGCGCTGCGGCGTGTCGCGCATGCGGCGCCGGCCGACGAACTGCTGCATGTCCATCCGGATCTGTTCGGCCTGCTGCAGGCCCCGGCGCCGCGGCCCCGCGCGACCCTGCACGCCGTGTTGCTGGCCGCGGCCTTCGCCTGCTGGGTGCTCGCGCTGGCGCAGCCCGAGCTGGCCGGAGGGTGGCTGCCTGCCGCGCCGCGCGGACGCGACGTGGTGGTGCTGCTCGACACCACGCTGTCCATGACCCTCGACGACCTGCGCTGGAACGGGCGGCCGGCCGAGCGTCTGGCGGTGGTCAAGCAGGTGTTCGCCGGTTTCGTGCGCGGCAGTCCCGGCGATCGCTTCGGCATCATCGCCTACGGCGCACGCGCCGCCACGCTGCTGCCGCCCACCTTCGACCGCCGCCTCGCCGTACGCATGCTGGCGCGCGCGCACGCCGACCTGCTGGGCGACGGCGGTTGCCTGGGCGATGCGATGAGCCTGGCGCTGCGCCAGCTCGGAGACCGTGCGGGAGACCGCCAGGGGCCTCGGGGGGCGTTGCGCCCCGTGCTGGTCGTGTATTCCGACGACGGCTGGACCCGGGGCGGCCAGATCAGCCCGGCGCAGGCCACGGCGCTGGCGCGCGCACTCGGCGTGCGCGTGTTCACCGTGCAGGTGGGCGGTCGCCCGGCCGACGGCCGCCCCTACGAGGTGCCCGCCTTCGACGCCCCGCAGCCGGATCTGCGCGACATCGCCCGGCTCACCGGAGGCGCGTATTTCTACGCCGCCGACGCCGGCGCCCAGCAACGGGCCGTCCGCGCCATCGCCGCCTCCGCGCCCATGCTGCGGCCGCCGCCGAGCCGGCGCCGGGAGCATGCGCTGTACGCCTGGCCGCTGGCCTGCGGGGTCCTGCTGCTGGCGGCGGCGGAACTGGCGAGCGGCGTCGCCCGTCGGCGGGGCCGGGCATGATGCCGCTACTCGCCGGCCTGCACTGGGCTCATCCCTGGGCGTGGCTGCTGCTGGGCGTGCCGGCGGGCCTGATGCTGCGACGCCGACGCGCGCGCGGCGCGCGGGCACGCCAGGCGCTGGCCTATGCCGACGCGCACATGCAGGTCTGGGCGCTGCGCCCGGGGCTGCCGCGCCTGGGCTTCTGGCGCGGCCTGGCCGAGGCGATGCCGTGGCTGCTGCTCGCGGCCGCGCTGGCCGGGCCGCGTCAACTGCTGGCGCGCGACCCCGCCGGCATGCCGCGCGCCGAGCACCGCCTGCCCCTGATGGTGGTGCTGCAACTGCCGGCGCGCCACGACGGGACCCTGGCGGCCTCGCGCATGGCCTTGCACGACCTGCAGCGCCGGCTGCGGGGAGAGCGCATCGGCCTCGTCGTGTACGGGCAGGGCGCCGGTCTGCTGCTGCCTTGCACCGATGACGCGGCGCTGTTCGACGACTTCCTGGATCGAGCCGGGCCCGCGCTGCTCGACGCCGATCCGGGCGACGGGCTGCCCGGCGCGCTGCTGCTGGCGCGTCGCGAGCTGTCGCGCGAGGCCGGGCCCTCCAGAGCGGTGCTGCTGGTGGCCGGCGGCAGCGCTTCCGGGCCCGGGGAACAGCGCGCGCTGCGGGCTCAGGCGCAGGCCCTCGAGGCCGCGCGCCTGCCGCTGTTCCTTTTGTGGACGGGGCCCGGCGAGATCGACCCCGTGCTGGCGGCGCTGGCGCGGCGCAGCGGCGGCGCCAGCGCCCGCCTGGGAAGCCCCGAGGCCTGGACCCTGTTGTACCGCCAGGGCATCGCGCGCCTGCCCTCCGATCCCGCCCGCCCGGGCAGCGTGGCGGCATGGCGCGAGCTGTATGCCCTGCCGCTGGCCGCCGCGATGTTGCTGCTGCTCCTGCTGCAGCTGCCGGCGCCGCGCCGCGCCGGCGCCGGCAGGGTTCCGGCCTGGCTGCTGGCGGCGGCACTGGGCCTGCCACTGCTGCCGGGCGCCTTGCCGCGCGCGCGGGCCGTCGAGGCCCCGGCTCCGAGGGACGCGGCTCGCCAGGCCCGGGAGGCGTGGCAGGCGTGGGAGGCCTGGAGCCGGCAGGACTACGCCGCCTGCGGCCGTCTGTACGCAACTCTTCCCGGCTTCGACGCCCGCATGGGCGAGGGGGACTGCGCCTATCGGGCCGGGCGCTGGCCCGAAGCCGTGGCGGCCTTCCGGCGCGCCATGCTCGACGCGCCCGGCGATGGTCGGCGCGCGCTGGCGCTGTACAACCTGGGCAACGCCGCCTTTCATGTGCAGGGCGGCTTGCGCGAGGCGCTCGATGCCTACCGCGCCAGCCTGCGGCTGCAGCCCGCCGACCCCGCCGCCTTGCGCAACCTGCGCCTGGCGCAGGCGCAATGGGTGCAGGAACATCCCGAAAGCGCCATCGCCGCCATGCGCAAGCGCGGTGCGCCGCTGGACCGGGCGCGCTTCGGGGATACGACGGACACCACCCCGAGCCGCCTGCCGGCGCATCGCAGGCAGGAGCCCCAGGTCTACCAGGACCAGCGCCTGCAGGCCGGCGGTCGGCTGCGCGCGCGGGACGCGCAATCCGGCTCCGCGACGCAGGGCCTGCGCCTGGATCCGCGGGAGCTGCGGGCCGCGCGCCGCGGCCTGCGGCTGCTGCACGACCATCGCGGAGAACTGCTGCGCGCACTGTTGCGCCAGGACAGTCGCGAGGCCGTGGACCTGCAGCGCGATGCCCTGCCCGCCGCGCAGCGCGCAGCGACGCCGCGTGGAGCGTCCCGCGAAGTTCCGAGCGCCGCGGCGCGCTTCCCGGCGAACGCCTCGGTGAACGCCTCGGTGAACGCCTCGGCCGGGAGTGCTCGATGAGCGCGGGCGGCTCGCGCATGCCGACGAGGGTGCTGCGCGTGCTGGGGGCGGCAGCCGTGGGCACAGGGCTGGCGGCGGGGCCCGCGGCGCAACCGGCCCTTGGCGCGGCGGTGAAGGAGCCCGCGTCGCGCCCCGCTCTGGTGTGCAGCGTGCAGCCCGCGCGCCCGCGGCTGGGCCACGCCGTGCACTGGGAGATCCGCGCACGCGATCTGCCGCCGCTGCCGCTGCTGCAGGCTTCGCAACTGGGCAGGGACTGGCTGCTGCAGGGCCAGTCCGGCGAAAGCTCGGCCGGTCCCGGCGGCCATGAGCAGATCCTGGATCTGCGCCTGTATCCGCTGGCCGCCGGTCGCCTGCGCCTGCCCGGGCTGGGTTCGGGCAGCGCCCGTTGCCCGCCGCGCAGCCTGCGCATCGCCGCTGCCCAGGCCGGACAGGCGCCCCGGTACATCGCCGCGCGGGTGGCCACCGCCGGCGCCACCGTGGGACAGGCGCTGCGCATCGAGCTCGACCTCGCGAGCTCCGGCGGCCTGAGCTGGGAGCCCGCCACGGTCCATTCGGACGACGGCATCCTGCGTGCGCTGAACACGCTGGACACCCGGGTTGGCGCGCAGGGCGGGATCGAGGTGCTGCGCCAGACCTGGAGTTTCACGCCCACCCGCGCGGGTGACGTGAGCATTCGCTTCGGCCTGCTGCGCGCCCACCGCTTCGGCGAACTGCTTGTATACCCGGCGGGCACGCTGCGCTGGAAGGTGCGGCCGCTGCCCGCCTACTGGCCCGAGGGTTGGCCGGTGGGGCATGCGAGGCTGCGCATCGAGCCTGCGCCCACGCGCCTGGAACTCGGGGCCACCGGCGTGCTGCGCGCGCGGCTCGCCGGGGTGCAGGTGGGACGCCGCCCCTTGCTGGCGATGCTGCGCGCCGACGCCCATGCTCCCGGCCTGCGTTTCGGCACGCCACGGCTGCGCCGGCTGTCCGCCTCGGCGCATGCGGCGCCGGAGTGGGGCATCGAGCTGCCCTGGAGGGCACGCAGGGCAGGGCGCCTGGCCTATCCCGAGCTGCGCGTGGCCTACTACGACCCCGAACGCGGCGCGCCCGGTCTGGCGCTGGCCGACTGGGGCGGGCTGCGCGTGCACGATCCGCGCCCGCTGCGCTTCGTGCTGGCCTGGCTGGCGGTCGGCTCCCTGGTGCTGGCCATGGCCGTGCTGCGCCTGGGCCTGCGCTTCGCGCGCGAGGCCTGCTGCCGCGCACGCTGGCGCCGCATCGCCCGGCGCGGCGACGCAGACGCGCTGTGGCGACTCTGGCGCCAGGCGCGCGAGCGCGGCGACCCGCGGGCGTCGAGCCTGCGCGCCTGGGTGGAGCAGGCGCGCTGCGGGAGCCGCGGCGTGCGCAGCCCGGAGCTCGATCGGCTGATCGAGCGCGAGCAACAACGTCTGTACGCGGCGCCGCGCCGATCCTGAGGGGCACGCGCCGGTGCCGGCGCGCGCGGGGATCAGGCGGGCAGCGCGCGGCGCGGCGTGGTGCCGTGCGCCAGCGGGCGGCGCCGCGGCGCGACGGCGCCGCGCATGTCCGCCGACGCCTCCCGAGGTGCCTCGGCCGCGCGCAGCCGGAACTGCCCCACCGCGTCGCGCAGACCCTGCGCGCGGCCGCGCATCTGCTCGGCGCCGGCCGCCAGTTGCTCGGAGGCGGCGGCGCTTTGCTGGGCGGCCTGGTTGATCTGGGCCACGGCCGCGTCCACCTGGGCGATGCCGTCGCCCTGGGCTTCGCTGGCGGCGTGGATGCCCGCCACCAGCTCCGAGGTACGCACGATGGAGGACACGATGCCGTCCAGCAGGTCGCCGGCTTCCTGGGCCTGGCGCACCGAGCCGCGGGAGATGTCGCCGATCTGCCGGGCGGCCGTCTGCGAGCGCTCGGCCAGCTTGCGCACCTCGGCCGCCACCACGGCGAAGCCGCGTCCCTGGGTTCCCGCACGCGCCGCCTCGATGGCCGCGTTCAGCGCCAGCATGTTGGTCTGGTAGGCGATGTCGTCGATGACCGAGATCTGCTCGGCGATGGCCTGCATGTCCGCCAAGGTCCTGCGCACCGCTTCGCCGCCCTGCTGGGCCTGCCGGGCCGCCTGCCCGGCGATGTCCGCGGTCTGGCGCGCGTCGTCCACGTTGTGGCGCACGGAATCGGCGAAGCGCTCCAGCGACGCGGCCGTCTGCTCCACCGAGGCCGCCTGCCCGGAGGCGCCTTGCGACAGGGTCTGCGAGGTGCCGGACACCTGCAGGGAACTGCCCGCCATGTCGTCGGCCGCGCCGCGAATGGCCGCCAGGGTCGCGCCCAGCCTGTCCACCATGCCCTGCAACGCGGCCATCACGCTGTGCTCGTCCCCGGAGCGCAGTCGCACGCGCAGGCTCAGGTCGCCGCCGGCCACCGCGTGGGCGGCCTGCGCCAGGTCGCTCGGTTCGCCGCCCAGCACGCGGGTGATGGAACGCGTGATGGCGAAGGAAAGCACCAGGGACAACAGCAGCGCCAGCACGCCCATGGCCACGGCGATGCGCAGGTTGGTCGCGTAGACCTGGTCGGCCTGGCGCGAGGCCGCGCCGAAGCCCTGTACCGACAGGTCGCCGAGGCTGCGCAGCGCCTGGCGGATCCGCGTCTCCTGCGGCAGCACCTGCTGCTCGAAAACGTCCTGCGCGCGGTTGCCGTCCTGTTGCACGGCCAGCATGGCGGTGACCGCCTTCTCGTATTGCTGGCGATGCTGGCGGATGGCGCCGAGCAGCTCCAGCATCCGCGGCGAGGTCAGCAGGCGCTGCAGGGCATCGATCTGCTGCAGGTTCGCGGCCAGTTCCTTGCGCAGCTTCAGGTCCAGCAGCCCCTGCTCGGCCGGGTCCTTGTTGGCCACCACCACGCGCAGCGCCGAGCCCATTTCCACCCAGCCGTTCTCCAGCTGGGCGATGGCATGCGCCTGCGGCCAGGCCTGGCCGCTGAGCCGGGCATCGGCCTGCTGCATGGTCGCCAGGCCGCGCAGCGACAGCGCGGCCGTGAGCAGCAGCATCAGCACGAGCACGCCGAAACCCAGGCCCAGCCTGGTGCGGATCTTGAGGTTCTGCAGCATCGATACCACCCCGTCGAACACCCTCGGAAACGCCAGGCATCCCGGGAGGGCGGACCGGGCGCAAGGTCATTCTGGGTGCGCAAATATGACGGTTCCACCTCGATCGACGCCCGAGGCGCCGGGCCGGAGCACCCGCAAACGGATCCGCTATGCTCGGCGCACCTTCCTGCCCTCCGGCCCGGATCCCTTCGTCCGGGCTTCGGGACGGCGCGCCCCCAGGAGTCATTCATGCGGCATCGAATCGTCGGAACCACCATGCCCGTGCTCGAGATCACCCTCGATCGCGGCGAGAGCGTCTATGCCGAGACGGGCGAGTTCTCCTGGATGGACGACGACGTGCAGATGCGCACCTCGACCAGCGGCGGCGGCGCAGGGGGACTGTTCGGCGCGCTGGGGCGCGCGCTGAGCGGAGGCACCTTGTTCATGACCGAATACGCCTCGGTGCGCGACGGCGCGCGCGTGGCCTTCGCGTCGCACCTGCCCAGCACCATCACGCCGGTGGAACTCGACGGACGCGGCGAATACCTGGTGCACAAGCATGGTTTCGTGTGCGCGACCCCGGGCGTGAACTTCAGCCTCGGCCTGCAGCAGCGCCTCGGCGCGGGCGTGTTCGGCGGCAACGGCTTCGTGCTGCAGAAACTCTCGGGCAGCGGGCAGGCCTTCGTCGAACTGGGCGGGGAATGCGTGGTGCGCGATCTGGCGCCGGGCGAATCCCTCCGCGTGCATCCCCATCACGTGGCCATGTTCGAAGCGGGCGTGAACTTCGACATCGCGCTGATCAGGGGCTTCAAGAACGCGATCTTCGGCGGCGACGGGATTTTCCAGGCGCGTCTCACCGGCCCCGGTCGGGTCTGGCTGCAGAGCATGACCATCTCGCGCCTGGCCCACGACGTGGCGCCGTACCTGATGCAAAAGCGGGATTGAGCCTGGCGCGTCAGGGCTCTCTCGCAGGGTAGACTGCGCGCGTTCGCGACTCCCGGGAGCCCGCCATGCGCCTGTTCCTTGCCATCTTCCTGCCCTGGTTGGCCTTTTTCACCATCGGACGGCCCATCGCAGGCCTCATCTGCCTGATACTGCAGCTGACCATCCTCGGGTGGATTCCGGCGGCCATCTGGGCCGCCTACTCGCTCGGCCAGTACAAGACCGACAAGAAGATCCGGGCGGCGCTGACCGGGCGCTGAGCGCAAGGTTCGGGCCGGGGGCGCCCGGCTGGTTCGGGTTTGCGCATCGGAACAGGACTTTCCAGATCCGGGCGCGAGCGCCCCGTGCCGGTGCGGCGGCATGGATCTTGCATGACCCCTCCGACGTTCCTCGTGTCCTGAAGGAGTAGCCATGCGTCCGCGAACATCCGTGCTGTCGGCAGGGGGAGCCTTCTCGGTCGAGGACCGCCGCAGCCTGAAAGGCTATGCGGCGGCCATCGCGGCCCTGCACATCGTCGGGTGGGGGCTGTGCCTGGTCTACACGCGCTCGCATCCGGCCCTGTTGGGCATGGGTCTGGCCGCCTATCTGTTCGGCCTGCGCCACGCCTTCGACGCCGATCACGTCGCGGCCATCGACGACACGGTGCGCCTGATGCTGCGAAACAACCGCGGCCCGCTCGGCGTCGGATTCTTTTTTTCCCTCGGGCATTCCACGGTCGTGTTCCTGTTGGCCGTTCTGACCGCCGTGCTGTCCGGTGTCGTGAAGCATCGGCTGCCGGGCCTGGTGCATTTCGGCAGCGTGGCCGGCGCGCTGATCTCGGGGGTGTTCCTGCTGGGCATCGGGCTGCTCAACCTGGCGGTGCTGCTGGACATGCTGAAAATCTGGCATCGGCGTCACGAAGCGCACGATCATGCGCACCTGGACGAGCTGCTGGCTCGCCGCGGCCTGCTCAATCGCCTTTTCGGCCAGCGCCTCACGCGCATGATCCGGCACGCCTGGCAGATGTACCCGGTGGGATTGCTGTTCGGATTGGGTTTCGACACCGCATCGGAAATCGCGCTGCTGGCCCTGGCCGGGGGGGCCGCGCTCGGCAGCCTGCCGGTCGGCGCGGTGCTGGCGCTTCCGATCCTGTTCACCGCCGGGATGTCGATGATGGACACCGCCGAGGGGGTGCTGATGACCCGTGCCTACGGCTGGGCGATCTTCGATCCGGTGCGCCGGATCTTCTACAACCTGACCACCACCTCCCTGTCCGTCGCGGCCGCGTGGATCATCGGCAGCATCGAGATCCTGCAGGTGCTGGTCGGCGAACTCCATCTGCGCGGAAGGTGGGCCGAATGGATGGCCCATCTTCCCTTCGGCGCCTTCGGCTACGCCATCGTCGCGCTGTTCCTGCTGGCCTGGGGCGCCTCCTACCTGGTCTGGCGCCTGGGGCGTTTCGAGCCGGCGCGGGCGGCTCGATAGATCCGCCGGTTCAGCAGATGCGCGGCAGCTGGTCTCCCACCAGCATGTCCGCGCGACGCTCGCCCATATCCCCGCCGGGCAGGCACAGCGGAGTGATCACGCACGCTGGGCATGGGCTTGGACCGGCAAATGATGGACGGAGATCGCCGCTGATCGATGAATTCTGCCTACATAGTGCCTACATCGCAGCCGGAAATGACAAAGGGCCTGGCGATGAAATCGCCAAGCCCTTGAATTTGCTGGTGGGTCGTGCGTGACTCGAACACGCGACCAACGGATTAAAAGTCCGCTGCTCTACCGACTGAGCTAACGACCCCGACCGAAACACTCAATCATAACAAAGTGCGTCGTGCCTGCCGGACGGTTTGCGCGCGGGCGCGTCACGTTCGCGCCGCAAGGCGACGGCTTCCACCGCGAAGCCCGCGGCGACCATGCCGAAGCTGGCGGTGACCATGACGCTGGAGCCGTAGCCGGCGCAGTTCAGGCCGGCGCCGGGGTCGTCGGGCACGGCGCAGTCCTGTTGCAGCAGTGCGGCGCGCGGCTCGTCGGAGCACACGCAGGACAGGCCGATCGGGCCCTGGCGCGCCGCCGCGTGCTCGCGGCGCATGCGGTAGCGCAGCTTGGCCAGCAGCGGGTCGCCGCGCACGTCGGCCAGGTCCATCACCCGCACGTGCTGGGCCAGGCGCTTGCCGCCGGCGGCGCCGGAGACGATCAGGGGCATGCGCGCGCGCAGCGCGTGCGCGGCCATCGCGGCCTTCGCGCGCACCTGGTCGCAGCAGTCGAGCAGCACGTCGGCTCGCGCGGGCAGTAGTTCGGCGAGGTTGTCGGCGTCGAGGAATTCCTCGACCTCGTGAAGCACGCAGTCGGGGTTGATGTCGTGCAGGCGCCGGGCGAGGGCGCGCACCTTGGCCTCGCCCAGCGTGGAGCCCAGCGCCTGGGCCTGGCGATTGATGTTGGACTCGGCCACGTGGTCGAGGTCGATCAGCGTGAGCTCCCCCACGCCGCTGCGCGCCAGTGCCTCGGCCGCCCAGGAGCCGACGCCGCCGACGCCGACCACCACCATGTGGGCGCCGCGCAGGCGCTCGAGCGCGGCGTCGCCGTACAGCCGGGCGATGCCGCCGAAGCGGCGGTTCGGGTCGGGGCGCTCGGCCGCCTGTACGCTCATTGGCACACCCTCCTCGCTGCGCTCATGCCTGCCGCTCCAGGCGCCAGGCCTGGTATTTCACGCCGATCACGCCGCCGGCGATGATGGAAATCAGCGCCAGCCAGCTGGTGGGCGACAGCGTAGACACCCCGGTGATGCCCTGGCCCACGGTGCAGCCCATCGCGGTGACTCCGCCGATGCCCATGAGCAGGCCGCCGACGATGTGGTTGGCCGTGTCTTCCAGGCCGGCCAGGCCTTCCCAGCGGAAGCGCCGCGTGGCCAGCGCGTGCAGCGCCGAACCGACGACGACGCCGAACACGGAGACGATGCCGATGGTCAGCACGTTGCTGCTGTCGCTGTACAGCAGCAGCCAGTTCAGCGTGGCCGCCAACGGCGACACGAAGGTGAAGGACTCGGCATGGTTGCCGCTGCTGCCGATGTAGGTGGCCTGCAGGGTCTGCGGGTCCTCGGCGACGAAGCCCAGGTGGGCCGACACCCACCACAGCGCCACCACCAGGGCGCCGATGCCCAGGCCGCCGAGCAGCAGCCGCGCGTCGCGGCCCTCGCGCCGGGCCAGCGCCCACGCGGCCAGCGCCAGGCCGCCGGCGTTGCCCAGCAGCAGCAGCCAGTCGCGCGCGGGCCAGCCGGTGTGGCGCGCCAGCAGCGAGGGCAGGTCCTGGCGGCCGGCGAGCTGCAGGGCCACGCGGTCCAGCAGGTACACCCGGGGCAGCGCGGTGATGCCGCGCAGCGTGGCATAGGCGCCCACGGCCAGCATGGTGAACACCACCAGCGCCTTCAGGCTGCCGCTGCCCATGCGCACCAGGGTCTTGCTGCCGCAGCCCGAGGCCAGCACCATGCCCACGCCGAACAGCACCCCGCCGACCAGCGCCGACAGCCAGGTCACGCTGGGCACGGTGTAGATGCTGGCGGAAAGGTCGATCTGTCCGGTGGCGGCCAGCCAGCTGGTGCCGAGCAGGGCGGTGGCGATGGCCAGTACCCACATGCGCATGCGCGTCCAGTCGCCGAAGTTGACGATGTCAGCCACCGAGCCCATGGAACAGAACTGGGTGCGGTGCATGACCGCGCCGAACAACAGGCTGAGCACGAAGGTGCTGGCAAGCACCAGGTGGTTCAGGCTGCTCATCGAAGTCGAGGGGTCGGTGGGCATGGGCGATGCGAAGGGCCTTGCGCGGCGGGCTTGCGCCGCCCGGGGGAGGCCTCGATGCTGGGGAATGCCGATTGTCCCACGCGGCGCGGGGGCGTGCGCAAGGGGCGACTTCCGCGATGCCTCAGAGCGGGCGGTAGCGCGTGGGGTCGGTCACGCCGGCCGCCTCGAACCCGGCGGCGCGGATGCGGCAGGAATCGCAGCGACCGCAGGCGCGGCCCTGCTCGTCGGCCTGGTAGCAGCTGACGGTGAGCGAGAAGTCCACGCCCAGGCGCAGTCCCTCGCCGATGATCTCGGACTTGCTCAGTTCGATGATCGGCGCGTGCACCCGCATGGCCTGGCCTTCCACGCCCTCGCGCGTGGCCAGGTTGGCCAGGCGTTCGAAGGCCTCGACGTAGGCGGGGCGGCAGTCGGGGTAGCCGGAGTAGTCCACCGCGTTGGCGCCGTAGAACAGGTCGTGCCCGCCCAGCGCCTCGACCCACGACAGCGCCAGCGACAGCATCACGGTATTGCGCGCGGGCACGTAGGTGCTGGGGATGCCCTGGGATGCGCCGTCGGTGGGCACCCGCATGCCGGCATCGGTGAGGGAGGAACCGCCGAAGCGCCCGAAGTCCACCTGTACGATCTCGTGGCGCACCGCGCCCAGGGCCTGAGCCACGCGGCGCGCGGCGTCGAGTTCGACGCGGTGGCGCTGTCCGTAGTCCAGTGACAACGCGTGGCAGGCGTAGCCGGCCTCGCGCGCCAGCGCCAGCACGGTGGCCGAGTCCAGGCCGCCCGACACCAGCACCACGGCGGGGGCGCCCCGGCGGGGCGCGGCCGCCAACGCCGTGCGGGCCATTACTTCAGCTTCGCCAGCCGGTCGTGCGCGGCGGCGGCGGCTTCGGACTGCGGGTAGTTCTTGATCAGGCGGGTCAGCGTGACGCGCGCGGCCTTGATCTCGCGCTGCTCGAGCTGGCAGTTGGCCAGGCCGAGCATGGCCTCGGGCACGCGCTGGGCATCGGGATGCGACTGGATCAGGTCCTGGAAGGCGGCGGCCGCGTCGTGGTAGCGCTGCTGGCCGAACAGCGAGTTGCCCAGCCAGTACTTCGCGTCGGCCTGGTAGGGGCTGGCGGGGTACTGGGCGATGAAGGCCTGGAACTGGGTCGTTGCGTTCGCGAACTGGCCGCCCCGGAAGGTATTGAGTGCCTGCTCGAAGGCAGCCTTCTCGGCCGGCTGCACGGTGAAGGTCTTGCCGCCGATCTGCACCTGCACCGGCTCCAGCGGCGCCAGGCGCTGGTTCAGCGCGCTCTGGCTGGCCTGCATCTTGGCCAGCGCGGTGTTGAGCTGCTGGGTGTTGGTGTCCTGCTGGCCGCGCAGCTGGGCGATCTCGCCCTGCAGCTGGGTGATCTGGTTCGACAGGTCGAGCAGGGAATTGCGCAACTGCTTGACCTGCGACTGCTGGTCGGCCTGCAGCTGGGCCACCTGCTGGCGCAATTGCAGGATGGCGCGGCGGGCGTCGTTGTCGGCGAACAGGTCGGCGTGCGCGGCGCCGGTCCAGGCCAGGCCGCCCAGGCCGAGGGCCAGGGCGCCGGCGGCGCGGCGCAGGCGCGCGCCGGATGCGAAGGGCTTGAGCGTCATGGCGCGGTCTCCGGAGCTTGGTTCAGGCGATCAGGGCTGGTAGACGATGTCCACGCGGCGGTTCTCGGCGTAGTCCTGCTGAGAGTCGCCGGTGGCCTTGGGCTTTTCCTTGCCGAAGCTGATGGCTTCCATCTGGCCGGGCTTCACCCCCAGCAGTTCCAGGCCCTGGCGCACCGCGTCGGCGCGCTTCTGGCCCAGGGCCAGGTTGTACTCGCGGCTGCCGCGGGCGTCGGTGTTGCCTTGCAGCTGCACGTGGGCGGCGGGGTGCGAGGCCAGGTACTGGGCGTTGCCCTGCATGGTGGCCTGGTAGCGCGGGTCGACGCTGTAGCTGTCGTAGGCGAAGTACACGCTGCGCCCGACGTCGGCGGTGGGGCCGGAGTTGGGCCCGCCGGCATCCTGCTCGGAGGCGCCGCCGGTCTGCACCGCGGCCACCGAGCTCTGGCCCGCCCCCTGGGCGCTGGCGCCGCCGGCACCCAGCGCGCCCACCGGGGTGGCGGTCTGGGCCTGCACGGGGGCCGGGTGGTCGAGGCTGACGCCGGAGGCACAGCCGCCGAGCACGGCGGCGGCGGCCAGCGCGGCCAGCCAGGTGAAGTGGCGCGATACGGTGGTCATGGATCTGCTCTGCAAGGACTTGCGGAATCGGGAGAGTACGCCAGGACGCGTTGCGCCCCGGCGGGACGGGAGATCGGCGTGGGCGCCGCGGCGCGGCGGCGCCCCGGGTGTCAGGCCGGCGTGGTCCACGGGCCCCACGAGGGTTCGCGCACGTTCTCGCCGCGCGCCGCCAGGGTCGTGCGCACGTTGCCGTCCACGGAGACCGTGCGCAGCACCTGCGCGCCGCCTTCGCTGGCCGCGTACACCAGGATCTGCCCGTTGGGCGCGAAACTGGGGTGGCCGTCGTTGGGGCCGTCGCCCAGCGCGCGGGTGCTGCCGCTCGCCAGGTCCTGCAACCACAGCTGGTAGTCGTTGCCCTGGCGCGAGACGAAGGCCAGGGACTTGCCGTCCGGGCTGATCGCGGGGCTGACGTTGTAGGTGCCGGCGAAGGTGATGCGACGGACGTTCGAACCGTCGAGCCCGGCCTGGTAGATCTGCGGCGAGCCGTCGCGGTCGCTGACGAAATACAGGCTCTTGCCGTCGGGCGCGAACACCGGCTCGGTGGCGATGCTGCTTGCCCGGATGACCGGACGCGCCGGACCGCCGTTCACCGGCACCGTGAAGATCTGCGAGGCCGCGCCGATGGTCAGCACCACCGCCAGCGTGCGTCCGTCGGGCGAGAAGGCCGGGGCGCTGTTGCTGCCGCGGAAGTTCGCCACTGCCCGGCGCGCCCCGGTGCGCACGTTCTGCACGAACACCACGGGCTTGCCGGTCTCGAAGGACACGTAGGCCAGGTTGTTGCCGTCGGGCGCCCAGGCGGGCGACATCAGGGGTTCGCGGCTGCGCAGCGCGGCCAGCGGGTTGTAGCCGTCGCTGTCGGCCACCAGCAGGGTGTAGTTGTTGCGTCCGCTCTGGCCTACGAAGGCGATGCGGGTGGCGAACACGCCGCGCTGCCCGGTGAGCTTCTGGTAGATGAAGTCGGCGATGCGGTGCGCCGCCAGGCGCAGGTCGCCGGTGAGCACGCGCAGCGCCAGGCCGCCCAGGTCGCGCTGGCCGACCGCGTCCCACAGGCGGAAGCGGATCTGCCAGGTCTGCGGGCCGGCCGCTTCCACGCTGCCGCCGCCTGCCGCCTCGACCTGGGCGGCGGTCCATTGCGCGTAGGCGGGAGGTCCGGCGTCGCTGAGGGTGGGCGAAGAGGCCGCCGGCGTCACGCGAAACTGACCACTGCGCGTGAGGTCGGCGCGGATGATGTCGGCCAGCGGCTGCGGGCAGGCGGACTGCCCGGCGAAGTCGGAAATCAGCACGGGAATCTGGTGTGCGCCGATGCCGGAGACATCCACGCGGAACTGCGCGCGGGCCAGCAGGGGTTCGGCGGCCAGACCGAGGGCGCCGGCGAGGCGCAGGCCGCGCGCCGCGGCCGGCAGGGCCGTACCGAGTACAAAGCGTCGTCGTTGCATGGGGTTCCTGGCAGGCTGGCAGCCGGGCAAGAGGCTGCAGCGCGGGATTCTAGGGCCTGGGCGCGCGTGCCGGGGCGACTTGCGGCGGTTTCACGGAGCGCTGACGGAGCGCGCCGATCAGGTCGGCCGCTTGTCCGCCTCTCTTTGCAGCAGCCACAGCTTGACGTAGCGGTAGTAGGCGCCGTGGGCATTGGACAGAGCCAGCACCAGCCCGAGGCGCCCGTCCAGGAACCCGCGCTTGAGGAGGTAGCCGCGCACGAAGGTCCAGAATCCATGGCCCAGCGCGCCCGCGATGCTGGTTCGGCGGCCGCGCGCGTGCATGGCGCGCGCGCCGGCGGTCGAATACGCATCGAGCTTGGCCAGAACCTGCTGCATGTCCCGGTAGGAGTAATGCCGCATCGGCGAATGCAGGCGCCCGTGAGGCTTGTCGGCCAGCAGGCGTTCGTGCACCAGGTCGTCGCTGAAGCGCGCGCTGCCGCGGCGGAACAGGCGCAGCACGTCGTCGGGGTACCAGTCGCCGTGGCGCATGAACTGACCGCAGTAGCTCGACACGCGGGAGATGGCGAAGGCCGCCGGGGCCCCCGGTGCGCGTATGGCCTCGCGGATCTCGCGTGCGAGTTCGGGGCTGACGCGTTCGTCGGCGTCGATGGACAGCACCCAGTCGCAGCCGGCCAGGGCCACGGCGCGGTTCTTCTGCGGGCCGAAGCCCGGCCAGTCCGGGGTGACGTGCACGCGCGCGCCGGCGGCGCGCGCCAGATCGGGCGTGGCGTCGGTGCTGCCGTTGTCGAGCACGACGATCTCGTCGCACCAGGCGAGCGACTCCAGGCAGGCGGGCAGGTTGGCCGCCTCGTCGCGGGTGATGATCACGGCCGACACCGTGGGGCCAGCACTGGGGCGGTTGGGCATGGCGGGCAACGGGCGCAGGGGCCTATGGTAGAAAGAGGGATTCGGATCCGACGCGCATTCTCGCTCTTTCTCCATGTCTTCTCCCTCCACCGGCGCGGCCCCGGCCAGTCTGCCCAGCGACGGCCTGGCCCTGTTGCGCCGGCTGTTCGGCGCCGATCCGCGCAACCGCGTGGCCGCGCTGCTCATCGTGGTGTGCGCGGCCATCGTCGCCGCCACCGAGCCCGCGCTGCCGGCGCTGATCAAGCACGTGCTCGACGTGGGCTTCACGCCGAAGCGGGACTTCTCGCTGTGGATGGTGCCGGCTGTGCTGCTGGGTCTGTTCTCGGTGCGCGGCCTGGCGTGGCTGGCCTCGCAGTTCCTCACCCAGTGGATGACCCAGAACGTGCTGGCGCGGGTGCGCACGCTGGTGTACGGCCAGATCCTGCATGCCGAGCTCGGCGCGCTGCGCAAGGAAAGCGCCAGCAGCCTGATCGGCGCCGCGGTGTACGAGGCGCAACTGGCGCTGGGCATGATCTTTCCCGGGCTGCTCACCCTCACCCGCGACACCCTGACCCTGGTGGCGCTGTTCGGCTACCTGTTGTGGCTGAACTGGAGCCTGACCCTGATCACGCTGGCCATCCTGCTGCCGCTGATCGTGGCCATGCGGTTCATCAGCCGGCGCGCCAAGCGCCTGAACGCGCAGATGCAACGCGCGGCCGAGACCACCTCCTATGCGCTGGAGGAGGGCATGCTGGCCGCGCCGGTGATTCGCGTGCACAACGCGCAGGACGGTTTCGCGTCGCGCTTCGACGCGCTGAACCAGAACCTGCGGCGGATCACCGTAAAGGCCATGGTGTCCGGCTCCTCCTCGACACCGGTGTCGCAGTGGCTGTCGGCGCTGGCGGTATCGCTGGTCATGGTCTACGCGCTGCACCAGAGCGACGTGTCCGGCTACCACAGCGTGGGCGGCTTCGTGTCCTTCATCACCTCCATGCTGATGACCTTGTCGCCGCTGCGCCGCGTGGCCGACATCGTGCAGCCGATGATGCGCGCGCTGAGTTCGCTGGAACGCCTGCACGGCATCGTCGACGCTCCGCGCGAGGCCGATCCCGGCCGCCACCATGCGGCGCGGGCGCGCGGCGAGCTGGACTTCGAGCACGTGGGGGTGCGTCTGCCCGGGGTCGAGCGCCCGGTGCTGGACGACGTGGACCTGCGCGTGCGCGCCGGCGAGAGCCTGGCACTGGTGGGCCCCTCGGGGGCCGGCAAGACCACGCTGATGCGCCTGGTTCCGCGTCTGCTGGAACCCACCGACGGAAGGTTGCGCCTGGACGGCGTCGCGCTGCGCGACTGGAGCCTGCGCAGCTTGCGCGAGCAGATCGCGCTGGTCAGCCAGGACGTGGTGCTGCTCAACGACAGCGTGGCCGTCAACGTGAGTTTCGGCGAGCCGGTGGACGAGGCGCGCGCCTGGGCGGCGCTGGAAGCCGCGGCGCTGGCGGATTTCGTGCGCGAACTGCCCGGGGGGCTGCAGGCCCCGGTGGGGCACAACGGCTCGCAGCTATCGGGTGGGCAGCGGCAGCGCCTGTCCATCGCGCGCGCGCTGTACCGCGACGCGCCAGTGCTGATCCTGGACGAAGCCACCAGCGCGCTGGACGCCGAGAGCGAGCGCCTGGTGCAGCAGGCGGTGGACCGGCTGATGGCCGGGCGCACCACCATCGTCATCGCCCACCGTCTGGCCACCATCGCGCATTGCGACCGCATCGCGGTGCTCGACCAGGGGCGACTGGTGGAATTGGGCACCCAGGCCCAGCTGCTCGAGCGCGGCGGGCTGTACGCACAGCTGCACCGCATGCAATTCGCCTCCGCCGCCCCCGGCGCATCCCCCGAGCGAACCTGAACGAGTTTGTAGGCGGCTGCGACCCCCTTGGGGAGCAGCGAGCGAACGCGAGCGTGGGGGTTGTCGATCAGGGCATCGGCGACATCCAGCGCGCGCTTTGCTGGCGCACCACCTCGGGCAGGTGGTGTTCGCGCGCATGCACCTCGCGCAGCCATTGCGCGTCGTTGCCGCGCCCGCCCACGTCGGCCAGCAGCTCCCGCAGGGCGCCGTCGGCGCTGAGCTCGATGGCGTGGGGTTCCAGACGCATCAGGGTACGCAGGATGTCCTCGCGCAGCGTGCGGTGCTCGCGCGTGGCCGGATCCACGAAATTGCCGTCGAAGCCGAAGCGGCAGGCCTGGAAGCGATTGAAGGTGTAGACCAGGTAGTCGTCCTCGGACGGCTCGAAGGGGCGCTCGGTCTGGATCCAGCGACCCAGGGTCTGGATGTAGGCGGCGATGCGCGCGGCCTTCAGGATGGTCAGCGGGGTGTCCATCACCCGCACCTCGATGGTCCCGTATTCCGGCTTGGGGCGGATGTCCCAGTAGAAGTCCTTCATGCTCTGCACCACGCCGGTGGCCGTCATCTTGCCGAAGTACTTCTCGAACTCCTGCCAGGTCAGCACCAGGGGCGCGCGCCCGGAGAGCGGGAAGGCGAACACCGAGTTCAGGCGCGCCGAATGAAAGCCGGTGTCCTCGCCCTGCACGAAGGGGCTGGACGCGCTCAGCGCGATGAAATGGGGAATGAAGCGCGAGATGCAGTGCAGGGTGTACAGCGCGGTATCCGCATCCGGGCACCCCAGGTGCACGTGCTGGCCGAACACGGTGAACTGCTTGCTCAGGTAGCCGTACAGATCGGACAGCTGCAGGAAGCGCGGCTTGTCGAAGATGCGCTGGTGCGCCCAGTGCTGGAAGGCATGGGTGCCGCCGCCGGCGAGGCCGACGTCGAGCTTGCGCGCGGCTTCCACCAGCGCGTCGTGGATCTCGCCGAGCTGGGCGAGCACATCGGCGTAGCCGCTGCACACCCCGGTGGCCAGCTCGATCATGCTCTCGGTGATCTCGGGCGTGACCCCGCCCGGAAGCTTGCGCCCCTCGAGCAGGCGCAGCAGGTCGGGCGCGCAGGGCATCAGGTCGTAGTTGTGGCGGCTGACGATCTGCAGCTCGAGCTCGACGCCGATGCTCAGTGCTTCCGAGTGGGTGAAGGTTCCAAGACTCATGAGTTTCTCCGCGGCCCGGCTCTCAGCGAGCGCCCGGCGTGGCCTTGATGTCGCCGGCGCGGCCCAGTGCCCAGCGGGCGGCCAGGGTCCCGGCCAGCAGCAGCACCGCCACGGCGGCGAAACCGGCGTCCAGCAGCATGGGCGGCAGCACCAGCTGGGAGGCGCCGAGGTCGAGCAGCAGCACGAAGCTGACGCCGGCGGCCGGGCTCAGGCTCATGCCCAGCGCGAGCGACTGGCGCCAGCTCAGGCCCGAGGGCCGACCCAGCGCCAGCGGCGCGGCCAGCTTGGCCAGCACCCGCGGCAGCGCCAGCGCGCAGCCGGCGCTCAGGCCCTCGACCAGCATGCGGGTGTTCATGCTCAGGCCGATGATCAGGAACAGCAGCACCACCAGCACACCGCCGGCCGTGCCGAAGTGCCGCGGCCACACCCGTGGGCGCTCGCTGTACAGTCGCAGCAGCATGCCCCCCAGCAGCGGCGTGAGCATGCTGGACCAGTGCAGCGCGCGGGTCAGCGACAGCACCAGCAGGATCAGGCCCACCAGCAGCAGCGCGGCACCTTCGTCGGCGAAGTCGAAATGCCGCTCCACCCAGTTCACGGCCCAGGCCAGCAGCGCGGCGGCCAGCACGGCGCCGCCGATGGCGTAGGCCTGGCGCAGCAGCGGCATCCACCAGAGCCCCGACGATTGCGCGCCGATCCAGCCGGTGAGCACGCCCACGCACAGCAGCGATAGCGTGGTGCCGAGGGCGGCCAGCAGGAGCATGCGTTCGGTGACCTGGCCGCGGGCGTTGAACTCGCCGCTCAGGCGCAGCGCCACGGCGGGCGAAGCGCAGGCCAGCGCGGCCGACACGGCCAGCCCGGGCATGCCGCCCAGGCCGACGAGGGTCAGCCCGGCCCAGCCGGCCAGCAGGCTCAGGCCCCACTCGCCGAGGCTGGTGAACACCAGCCAGGGGTTGGCGCGCAGCCAGCGCAGATTCACGCGGTGGCCGAGTTCGAACAGCAGCATGGCCAGCGCCGCGTCGATCACCGCACGGGCGCCGGACTGCAGGGACAGGGCCTCCAGGCCGCCACCGCCGGCGGCGATCAGCAGCCCGGCGGCGGTGAAGCCGATCAGGCGCGGCCAGCGCAGCAGGCGCAGCACGGATTCGCCCATCAGCGTGGCCAGCACCAGCGCGAGCCCGACCCACAACACGCCATCGGCATGAAAGGGCAGGGGGGCCAGGGTGTGCAGAGAGGGCATCGGTCGGTCCGGCAGGTCGCCGCGCGCGATGGAGCCGAACGCGCGGCGTGTCGTGGAACAAGGCCCGTGGGGGCGGCGCCGCCGGCCCCCTGCGGACGCGGGTACGTACCGAGGCGGCGCAGGCGGCGGCCTCGCGCCCGCAGGCGGAAGGAGGCGTCGATTATAGGAACGGCGACTCCGACAGCCTGCCCTCGACCTCTCACGCCGCAGGGAATTGCCGCGCGCGGTCGATGCCCAGTCGCGGGGCTCGCATGTTCCCCCCGCCGAGGTCCGTGCTTCCTACAATGCTCCGATGTCCTACGTGCACCTGCGAATCCATACCGAATACTCCATCGTCGACGGCAGCCTGCGGGTGGACGACGCCGTCGCCGCCGCGCGCGCCGACGGCCAGGGGGCCCTGGCCATCACCGACCTGAACAACCTGTTCGCCGGGGTGCGCTTCTACAAGGCGGCGCGCGACGCGGGGGTCAAGCCCATTCTCGGCTGCGACGTGCGCGTGGCCGCGCCCGAGGGCGGCGCGCAGGACGCGCCCACCGCGCTGTTGTTGCTGGTGACCAACCGTCAGGGCTACCTGAACCTGTGCGAACTGCTCAGCCGCGCGTGGTTGCACGGGCAGCGTGCCGGGCAGGCCCAACTGCAGTGGGCCTGGCTGGCCGAGGACGGGCTGCACGAAGGCCTGATCGCGCTGTGCGGAGCGCGCCAGGGGGCCATCGGGCGTTCGCTGCTGGCCGGCGACGAGGCGCGCGCGCGCCAGCTCGCGCTGCAGCACCGCGACTTGTTCGGCGATCGCTTCTACCTCGAGGTGCAGCGCAGCGGGCACGCCGAATGCGCGCGCCACGTGGCGGCGGCGGCCAGGCTGGCCGCCGAGCTGGACATCCCGTTGGTGGCCACGCACCCCGTGCAGTTCCTGGCCGAGACCGATTTCGAGGCGCACGAGGCCCGCGTGTGCATCGCCGAGGGCGAGACCCTGGGCAATCCGCGGCGCCAGCGACATTTCACGCGCGAACAGTATTTCAAGACCGGC
The DNA here is from genome assembly GCA_021848345.1 of Pseudomonadota bacterium. Classification (GTDB taxonomy): domain Bacteria; phylum Pseudomonadota; class Gammaproteobacteria; order Burkholderiales; family Burkholderiaceae_C; genus Thiomonas_A. The sequence continues at coordinate 270,401 of JAJZUV010000002.1, forward strand.
GCGCAAATGGGCGAACTCTTCGCCGACCTGCCTTCGGCCCTGCACAATAGCGTGGAGATCGCGCGCCGCTGCAATCTTTCGCTGGTGCTGGGCAAGCCCCAGCTGCCCCATTTCCCCACTCCGGACGGGCAACCCCTGGCGGAGTTCTTCCGCGCCGAGTCCTACGCCGGCCTGGAACGGCGCCTGGAAGTCCTCTACCCCGACCCGGCGCGCCGCGACAAGGAGCGTCCGCGCTACGTGGAGCGCCTGGAGTTCGAGCTCGCGACCATCGCGAAAATGGGCTTCGAGGGCTATTTCCTCATCGTCGCCGACTTCATCAACTGGGCCAAGGACAACGGCTGCCCGGTGGGGCCGGGGCGGGGTTCCGGCGCCGGCTCGCTGGTGGCCTACAGCCTGCGCATCACCGACCTGGACCCTCTGGCCTACAAGCTGCTGTTCGAGCGCTTCCTGAACCCCGAGCGGGTGTCGATGCCCGACTTCGACATCGACTTCTGCCAGGAGAACCGCGACCGCGTGATCGACTACGTGAAGCAGAAATACGGGGTCGAGGCGGTGTCGCAGATCGCCACCTTCGGCACGCTGGCCGCTCGCGCCGCGTTGCGCGACGCCGGGCGCGTGCAGGAGCTGGGCTACAACTTCTGCGACCAGCTGGCCAAGCTGATCCCCAACAAGCCGGGGCAGCACGTGACCATCGAGCAGGCCATCGGCATGGAGCCGCAGCTCAAGGAGCGCATGGAGCAGGAGGAGGAGGTGCGCCAGCTGCTGGGCCTGGCCCAGCAGCTCGAAGGCCTGCCGCGCAACATCGGCATGCACGCGGGCGGCGTGCTCATCGCTCCGGGCAAGCTCACCGATTTCTGCCCGCTGTACGCGCAGCCCGGCAGCACCGACGCGGTGTCGCAGTACGACAAGGACGACGTCGAGGCCATCGGCCTGGTGAAGTTCGACTTCCTGGGTCTGGCCACGCTGACCATCCTCGACCTGGCGGTGCGCAACATCCGGCGCAACCACCCGGAGATGGCCGCCTTCCGCATGGAGGACATCCCGCTCGACGACCCGGCCAGCTACAAGCTCATGGCGCGCGGCGACACGGTCGCGGTGTTCCAGCTGGAATCGCGCGGCATGCAGGGCATGCTGCGCGACGCCAGGCCCGACCGCTTCGAGGACATCATCGCGCTGGTGGCGCTGTACCGCCCCGGCCCCATGGACCTGATTCCCAGCTACTGCCAGCGCAAGGCCGGCACCGAGGCCATCGAGTACCCGGACCCCCGCATGGCGCCGGTGCTCGAGGAGACCTACGGCATCATGGTCTACCAGGAGCAGGTGATGCAGGTGGCGCAGGTCATCGGCGGCTACTCGCTGGGCGGCGCCGACCTGCTGCGCCGCGCCATGGGCAAGAAGAAGGCCGAGGAAATGGCCAAGCACCGGGGCATCTTCGCCGAGGGCGCGGCGAAGAACGGCATCGCCCCGGAGAAGGCCAACGAGATCTTCGACTTGATGGAGAAGTTCGCCGGCTACGGCTTCAACAAGTCGCACGCCGCCGCCTACGCGTTGCTGGCGGTGCAGACCGCATGGCTGAAGGCGCATTACCCGGCCGAATTCATGGCGGCCAACATGAGCATCGCGCTCGACGACACCGACAAGCTGAAGGTGCTGGTGGAGGACGCGCGCGCCATGGGACTGAACATCCTGCTGCCCGACGTCAACGAAGGCCAGTGGCGCTTCGACGCCGTGGACGCGCGCACCATCCGCTACGCGCTGGGGGCGATCAAGGGCACCGGGCGCGCGGCCATCGAGGCCATCGTGGAGGCGCGCGAGTCCGGCGGCCCCTTCAAGTCCCTGATGGACTTCGCCGAGCGCGTCGACCGCGCACGCATCAACCGTCGCGTGCTGGAGGCGCTGATCCGCGGCGGAGCCTTCGACAACCTGGATCCCAACCGCGCCACGCTGATGGCCGCGGTGGGCATGGCGCTGGAACACGCCGCGCAGCGCGCCGAGCACGCCGACCAGGGCGGCCTGTTCGACATGCTGGCCGAGGAGCACGCGGCCGCCCCGGAGCCGCCGCAGCAGCCGCCGTGGGACCTGCGCCAGCGCCTGTCCGAGGAGAAGCTGGCCATCGGATTCGTGCTCAGCGGGCATCTTTTCGACGCCCACGCGGCCGAAGTGCGCCGCTTCGCGTCGCGCCCGCTGGCCGAGCTCACCGAGTCTCGCGACAGCGTGCTGGTGGCGGGCATCGTGGCCGGCGTGCGCGTGGTGCAGGGCCAGCGCGGGCGCGTGGCCATCGTCGCGCTGGAGGATCGCTCGGGGGTGCTGGAGACGGTGGTCAACGAGCGCGTGCTCGACACCGTGCGCGCCCTGCTGCGCGAGGACGAATTGCTGGTGTTCCAGGGTCGCGCCATGGCCGACCGCTTCAGCGGAGGCATCCGCTTCAACGTGGACGCCGTGTGGACCCTGGAGCAGGCGCGCGAACGCCTGGGCCGGCGCATCCGCATGCGGGTCAACGGCATGGGTGACGCGAGTTCGCTGATCGAGCTGGCGCGCAGCCACGCCCCCCAGGAAAGCGACGGCGGGTTGCCGCTGGAGCTCGAACTCGAGCGCGGCGGCGCGCGCGCCACGCTGCGCGTGGATCGGCTGCGCCTGCGCCCCGGAGACGACACGCTGGCCGCGCTCGGCCAACTGGCGCTGCAGGGGCAGGTGCAGGTGGTGTACGACGGCGGCGAGGCGCAGCAACCCCCGTCGTGGCACTGAGGCGGGCGCCGCGCGGCTGCGGCGCCGCAGCCCCGCGGGGCGGCTTCAGTTCGCCGGGTCGCGCGGACCGTCGACCACTTCCATCGGGGTCCACCAGCGTCCGTGATCGCTGGGCAGCTTGCCCAGGCGCTTGACCGCGCGCACCACCGCGGCGTCCCAGCTGGGAACGCCGCTGGAATGTTTCACGCTGACTCCCAGCACCTCGCCGGAGTTCGGGTCCAGCGTGACCAGCAGCGTCACCTTGGGATCGCCCTGGATCTGCGCGATCTGCGCCTCGGTGTAGATGGTGTTCTGGCGGATCAGCGTGGCCACGCGCGCGCCGTAGCCGCCCGAGGGGCCGGCGCTGGTGGCCGCGGTGCCCGCCGGCGACGCGCCGTTGCCGGCCTGCGCCATCAGGCTCTTCATGTAGTCCTGCCGGCTTTGCTGCTGCAGCTTGGCCAGTTGCTGCTCCTGGCGCCGTTCGGCGGCCAGGCGCTCGGCCTTCTCCTTCGCCGCCTTCAGCTTCGCGGCCTTCTCGGCGGCCTTCTTCTCCGCCGCCTTTTCCTCGGCGGCCTTCTGCTCGGCGGCCTTCTGCTCGGCCAGCTTCTCGGCCTGAGCCTTCTCCTGCGCGGCCTTCTGCGCAGCCAGGCGCTGCTGTTGCAGTTCTTCCTGGTGCTGCTGCTCGGCCAGCCTGGCGGCCTTCTCCTGAGCCAGTTGCTCGGCCTTGAGCTTCTTCTGTTCCTGCTCCTGCTTGCGCTTCTCGCGCAACGCGATCTCGGCCTGGTCGGGCTGCGGCGTGACCTGCGCCTTGGGCGGCGGAGGCGGGGGAGGCGCCGGCTGCGGCTGGGGTTGTGGCTGGGGTTGCGGCTTGGGCTGCACCTGCTCCACCGGCTTGGGCGGCGGCGGCGCGGCCAGGCGAGCGGTGGGTGCCCACAGCTCCGCCTCCACCGCCTGCGGCGTATGGCTGTGCCAGTGCACGCCGAAGGCGATCAGCACCACCAGCAGCAGGTGCATGAGCAGCGCGAGCAGCAGCGCCCGCCCGCTGCGGCGTTCGGGCGGCGGACGCAGGGCGTCTGCGACGGGCTGGTTCATGGATGGGGTGGACAAATCTGCGGTTCCGGAAAGTTCAACGCCTGCGGGGGGCGTCGGGTTGACGCCCCGGCTCAGCGCCCGCCGCCCGAGCCGGCCACCGCCAGGCCCACGCGCTGCACGCCGGCCTGCTTGAGGCGGTTGAGCAGTTTCATCACGTCGTCGTATTTGACGTTCTTGTCCGCCGCGATCATCACCGGCGTGTCGGCCAGCGTGCCGCCGGAGGCCGCGGCCAGCTGCCCGACGGTCTGCGCCAGGGCCTCGGCGGTCACGTCCTGCGGCTGCAGCGACGGATCGCCCGGCTTGGCCTTGGGATCGAGCAGACGCGCCTGCAGGGTGCGGTCGGCACGCAGGTCCACCTCCACCACGATGTCGGGCGCGCGCGTGGCCGAGCCGACCGTGGGCAGCTTGACCAGGCTGGGCGTGATCAGCGGGGCCGTGACCATGAAAATGATCAGTAGCACCAGCATCACGTCGATGTAGGGCACGACGTTGATCTCGGCCAGCGCGCGCCTGCGAGCGCCGCCCGAACGCTGCTGGATGGCGCCCACGTCAACGGCCTCCGGCGTCGGACGGGAAGCGCGAGGCGCCGGCGGCGACCCCCGCGGCGGAGCCCGATCCCGCATGCGGCGCCACCTGGCGCTGCAGGATGTTGGAGAACTCCTCCATGAAGGATTCGAAGCGGATCGACAGACGGTCGATATCCCGGGCGAAGAAGTTGTACGCGATCACCGCGGGAATGGCAGCGAACAGGCCGATGGCCGTGGCCACGAGCGCCTCGGCGATGCCCGGCGCCACGGTGGCCAGCGTGACCTGCTGCAGGTTGGACAGGCCGACGAAGGCGTGCATGATGCCCCACACGGTGCCGAACAGGCCCACGTAGGGCGACACCGAGGCCACCGAGGCCAGGAAGGACAGGTTGGACTCGATCACGTCCATCTCGCGCTGCTGCGCCGCGCGCATCGCGCGACGCGCGCCGTCGACCAGCGCGGTCGCCTCGAGCCGGCGCTCGCGCAGTTTCAGGAACTCGCGCATGCCGGAGCCGAAGATGCGCTGCAGCGGGCTGCCGTGGCGCGCCGCGCCGACGGCCGCCTGGTACAGATCGTTCAGGCTGGTGCCGGACCAGAATTCCTGTTCGAACTCGTCGGTCTTGAGCCGCGCCTCCTTCACCGAGAAGTACTTGCGGAAAATCACCGTCCAGCTGGCCAGCGACACCGCCAGCAGCAGGGCCAGCACGATCTGCACGACGGTGCTCGCGCCGAGCACGAGCGAAACGATGGAAAAGTTCTGGTCCATGCGCAAATGACGGTCAGGGAAGTCGGGGCGCGGATCCACACCCCAACGGGACGTGCCGCGCGCCCTCTATTGTGCCTCGGCGCCCGCGACGGGCCCGCGCCTGCCCCGGGGGTGCGCGTCCCGGGGCCCCGCGCGGCCCGGATCAGCCCACCGCGCGCCGGATGACCTCGGGCATGCGCTGGGGGCGGAACCCGTCCGCGTGCACGCAGGCGACCAGCACGCGCGCCTCGGCCAGCAAGGTGCGCCCGGGGTCGTCGCGTCGAACCTGCTGCACGAACTCCAGGCTCGCCGCGCCCCGGGCACCAAAGTCCACCCCCACCAGCAGGGCGTCGTCCAGGCGCGCGGGGCTGACATAGCGCACCTGCGCCGTGCTGACGACGAACATCAGGCGCTCGGTCTGCGCCAGCGCCTGCTGGTCGATGCCCAGCCCGCGCAGCCACTCGGTGCGCGCTCGCTCGCAGAACTTGAGGTAGTTGGCGTAGTAGACGACCCCGCCGGCATCGGTGTCTTCCCAATACACCCGGACGGGGAGCACGAAACGCGCGAAGCCGGGGGCTTGCGCGGAGGATGTTGCGTCGGACATGGCCAGGCAGTGTACCCATCCATTTCCGTTGCGTTTCTGGGGGCATCGCGGATATTCGGCCGAGGTCGGTGCCGGTCCGGTGAAGCTGTTAGTGTCCGGGGGCGGATCGGCCAGCAGGAGAACGGACATGGAGGAGAGTGCGCATCCGGCCCCGCGCATCAGCATCCGGCAGGTGAGCAAGATCTTCGGGCGACATCCGTCCAGGGCCCTGCAACAACTGCGCGAGGGACGCGGCAAGGCTGAAGTTCAGCGCGACACCGGGGTGGTCGTGGGCGTGTACGACGTGTCCTTCGACATCCTGCCCGGGGAGATCTTCGTGATCATGGGCCTGTCGGGAAGCGGCAAGTCCACGCTGCTGCGCCTGATCAACCGGTTGCATGACCCGACCAGGGGCAGCATCCTGGTCGATGGCGAGCATGTCACGACGATGGGTGCGCGGGCACTGCGCCAGTTGCGTCGCAGCAAGTTCGGCATGGTGTTCCAGAGTTTCGCGCTGCTGCCCCACCGCACGGTGCTGGGCAACGTGGAGTTCGGGCTGGAGATCCAGGGCGAGCGCAAGGCGCGACGCGTCGAGCGGGCGATGCAGGTGATCGAGACCGTGGGCCTGGCCGGTTGCGAGGGCAGCTACGTCTCGCAACTCTCCGGCGGCATGCGCCAGCGCGTGGGCCTGGCGCGCGCGCTGGCCGCCGATCCGGAGATCCTGCTCATGGACGAGGCCTTCAGCGCGCTGGATCCCCTGATCCGGGGGCAGTTGCAGGACGATCTGCTGGAGATCCAGGAAAAGCTGGGCAAGACCATCGTGTTCGTATCGCACGACCTGGACGAAGCCATCAAGATCGGAAGCCGCATCGCCATCGTGCGCGACGGCCGCCTGGTGCAGGTGGGCACGCCGCGGGAGATCCTGGCGAGCCCGGTCGACGACTACGTGTCGGCCTTCGTCGAAGGCGCCGACCGTACCAAGGTGCTGACCGCCGAGCAGATCATGCAGCCCCTGCGGGTCAGCGCCCACCCGAAGGACTCGCCGCGCGCGCTGCTGCGCAAGATGGAGCGCAGCGGCTTCGGCGGCCTGGTGGTGGTCGACAACGCCCGGCGCGTGCAGGGCTACGTCGACCTCGCGCAGGCGAGTGCCCAGCGTGACCGCGATGTGCTGGACCGCGCCACCTGGCGCGCGCAGCCCACTGCCGGCACCGATGCCAAGCTGGCCGACCTGATCCAGCGCATGCACGCGGAAGGCTCGCCGCTGGCGATCCTGGACGCACGCGAGCGCGTGGTCGGCGTGGTCGACAAGAACACCCTGCTGGCCGCCCTGGCGCAGGGCGACACCCACGGCCCCCCGCACGAACCGGCACCTGCGGGCGATGGCGCCGCGCCCGCGGCGGCGCCCGGCGCGCCAGCGCAAGGCGAGCCGGCGCAAGGCGAGCCGGCGCGTGGCGCCGAGCCTGCCGTCGTGACCGAATCGCTGCCCGCGCGGGCGGGCATCATCGAGGGCAGGCAACCATGAACACCCTGGGAACCCCCTTGCCCATCGGCGCCTGGGTCGCTCAGCTGGTGGATCTGCTCATCGACCGCTACGCGAACGCCTTCGACTCCATCACGCTGGTCGTGCGGCACCTGATCGCCGGGCTCGCTGCCGGGCTCCAATTCCTGCCGCCCTGGCTGTTCATCGCCCTGGTCGCGCTGATCGCCCTGAGCGCGCTGGGATGGCGGCGTTCCGGCGCCTGGGGCCTGGCCCTGTTCAGCGTGCTCGGGCTGGGTCTGGTCTGGAACCTCGGCTACTGGGGCGACCTGAACAAGACCCTCGCACTGGTGCTGGCCGCCGAGGTGCTGGTGCTGCTCATCGGCGTGCCGCTGGGCATTCTCTCCGCCAGGAGCCGCATGCTCGAGCGCGTGCTGCGCCCCGTGCTCGATGTGATGCAGACCATGCCGGCCTTCGTCTACCTGGTGCCCGCCGTGATCTTCTTCGGGCTGGGGCTGGTGCCGGGCGTGATCTCCACCACCATCTTCGCGCTGCCGCCGCTGATCCGCCTGACCGCGCTGGGCATTCGCCAGGTGCCCGACGAACTGGTGGAGGCCACGCAGTCCTTCGGAGCCACCTGGTGGCAGCTGCTGCTGAAGGTGCAGATCCCCACCGCGCTGCCGTCCATCATGGCGGGGGTCAATCAATCCATCATGCTCGGCTTGTCGATGGTCGTCGTTTCCGCGATGATCGGTGCCGGCGGGCTGGGCGACGTGGTGCTGGAAGGCATCACCCAGCTCGACGTCGGCAAGGGGTTCGTCGGCGGACTGTGCGTGGTGATCCTGGCCATCATTCTGGATCGCGTGACCCAGTCGCTGGGGCGACCCGACGAGGGGAAGCGATGATGCGACGGCGCGATTTCGTGGCCATCGGCGCCGCCGCCTGGTGGCCGGCGCGTGCGCTGGCCGCCGGCGCCAGGGTGCGCCTGGCCTACGTGCGTTCGTGGCCCAGCGGAGACCTGGCCACCCTCATCGCCGCGCAGATCCTGCGCAGGGACCTGCACTGCCAGGTCGAGCTGATCAGTACCGAGGCCGGGCCGATGTGGGCCGCCGTGGCCGGCGGGCGCGCCGACGCCACGCTGACCGCGTGGCTGCCGACGACCCACCGCGTCTACTGGGAGCGCTACCGACACAAGCTGGTCGATCTCGGCCCGGTGACCAGCGGCACCTGGCTGGGCCTGGCGGTTCCCGGTTACGTGCCCCTGGACAGCATCGAGCAGCTCGAAGCGCATCACGCCAGGTTCGGCGACCGCATCGTGGGCATCGAGGCCGGCACCGGCGTGATGATCAACACGCGCGAGGCGATCAAGGCCTACGGCCTGCGCGACCTCTCGTTGCTGACCAGCTCCACGGCCGCGATGCACGTGCAGTTGCGGCGCGCCATCGCGCGCAAGCATTGGATCGTGATCACCGCCTGGAAGCCCCTGGGCATCTGGGCGCGCTTCGACCTCAAGCCTCTGCGGGATCCGAGGCAGGTGTACGGCCAGGCCGGGCACATCGACACCGTCATTCATCCGGCGCTGCAACAACAGCAGCCGCGGGTGGCGCGCCTGCTGAGCCAGATGCGAGTGCCCATCGAGGACGTCCAGGCCATGATGGTCGAACTGGACAAGGGCAAGTCGCCGGACGAGGTGACCGGGGCCTGGATCGCCGCGCATCGCGCCCAGATCGGCGCATGGGTCAAGGCAGCCGGCGCCTGATTCCCGCGGCTTGCCGGCGAGGGGCTTGCGCCAGCGCCAAGCGTGGCCGACGCCGGCTGGCTAACATCCCTGCCGGTGTCAGTCACGGGCCGCGGACGGCCGGAGCCTCTCGATCATGTTCACGGGAATCATCACCGCGCTCGGGCGCATCGAATCCACCTCGGCGCTGCCCGGCGATGGCGCGGGCCTGCGCGTGAAGGTGTCCACGCCGCCGGGCTGGCTGGACGGCGCGGCCCTGGGCGACAGCATCTGCTGCAGCGGTGCGTGCATGACCGTGGTGGAGATGGGCCCCGGGCATTTCAGTTTCGACGTCTCCGCCGAAAGCCTGCGCCGCACCTGCGGGCTGGATCGCCACGGAGGCCTGCTCAACCTGGAGCAGTCCCTGACCCTGTCCACGCGTCTCGGCGGCCACCTGGTGACCGGCCACGTGGACGCGGTGGGGAGCGTGCGGACCTTCGAGCCGGCGGGCGAGTCGCGCCATCTGGTGGTGGTCGCGCCGACCGGGCTGGCGAGTTTCTTCGCGTACAAGGGCTCGGTGGTGGTCAACGGCGTGAGCCTGACGGTCAACCGCGTCGAGGACCGCGCCGACGGCAGCGCGCTCCTTCACATCAACCTGATCCCGCACACCCTCGAGCACACCAATCTGCATCTGCTGCACGAGGGCGCCGAGGTGAACCTGGAAGTCGACCTGATCGCACGCTACGTGCAACGCATGCTCGCGTCGCCGGCGACGCAGGACTGAAGCTGTCGTCGGGGCCTTGCCGACCCGAAAGAATTCGATTTATACTGTGCGGCTTGATCCCCGATAGCTCAGTCGGTAGAGCGCCGGACTGTTAATCCGTAGGTCCCTGGTTCGAGCCCAGGTCGGGGAGCCAAATTCGAAGCCCCAGGTCACAAGCCTGGGGCTTTTTTCGTGCGCCGTGCCCGGTCAGCGGACTGCGTCCGCGATAGCGTGGATTCGGTGAAGGAATGCGGGAACAACCGTTGCGACCGTGTCCCAGACGATCTCGAGATTCACCGTCATGTAGCCGTGGACGAGGCGGTTGCGCATCCCGGCGATGTCGCTCCATGGGACATCGGGATGAAGGGCCTTGAGTTCGGAGGACCATTTCGTGACCGCTTCGCCGATGACCTCCAGATTGCGAATCACCGCATCCTGGAGAACCTCATCCGCCATGAAATCCGCTTCCGACTTGTCCGCGGTGAAGCGAAGCAGCTTCGTGGCGGCCGCCACGATGTGCCCGAGCAGGTCCCCATCGCGCAGCGCCGGCGTCACAGCGGAACGGCTTCCTGAACGATGCGCTCGCGTGCGGCGGGTGGGAAGTCTCCCGCCGTCAGAATGTCCACGCAGACGCCAAGCTCCTGCTCGATGGCGCGTTGCAGGCGGACCATGTCGAGCAGGGTCGCCCCGCGTGGTACGTCGACCAGCAGGTCCACGTCGCTGTGCTCGGTGTCCTCTCCGCGCGCGATCGAGCCAAACACCCGGACGTTGCGAGCGCCCAGGCGCTGGGCCATGCCGAGCACGGCCGCGCGATGCGCGGCGAGGATCACCGACGGGCGGGCGCTCATGACATGGCTCCGATTGGAACGGACGGTCTTCCTATTGTAGGCTGGGCGTCCATGGTTTCATCCAGCCCCTTCATGCGGTGAGCTCGACTTCCCCGTGCCCGGATTCGCCCTGTTCGGGGAGGCCCCATCCGACGTGCCACGCCATGAATCCGGGTCAGGAGGCCGCAGGGGTGCCTCAGGAGTCGACCGGCGCGCGACCGAAAACGGCCTGGTGGTGCGGCGCAAGCCCGGCGATCGCGGCGGCCGGCGCATGCGGCGGGCGCTTGTCGTCCATGGGCATGGCCACCTTCGCTCGGAGCTTCCCCGCAGGCACGCAAGGGGACTGCAAACGCGCCATCGATCGTCGCATCCTGTCATCGCGGGATGGTTCAAAGCTTGATACCCTGGACCCGATCGGCGGCCCCGATGGACCCCGACGACTCCGTCGCGCAGCGTGGCCCGGCGCTTCCGCGCGGAACCCGCCGGTCGGCGTACCCGGCGCAGGGCGGGCGATCCGGACCCGTTGCCGGAACCTTTCGAGGGCGATCGATCCATGTACTTTCGCGGAATCGGAACGGCAGCGCCGCCAGGGCGCTACACCAAGGCCCAGTGTCACGACGCGTTCGCGCAATCCGACTGGTTCGCCAGGCTCGATGCGCGCTCGCACTTCATCGCCGGCCGGGTCCTGCTGCGCGACAACGGCATGGAGGCCCGACACCTCGCGCTGAACGCGTTGGAGGACGTGTTCGCCATCGAACCGAACGTCCTCGCGCGGCGATTTGGCGAACATGCTCCCGTGCTCGCCGCGCAGGCCGCCGAGCGCGCGCTCGCGCAGGCCGGGCTCGCGGCGGCGGACATCGGCGCCGTGGTGGTCAGCACCTGCACCGGCTACCTGTGCCCCGGCCTGTCGGGCTACGTGGTGGAGCGCCTGGGCCTGCGCCGCGATGTGCAGGCCTTCGACCTGGTCGGCCAGGGCTGTGGCGCGGCATTGCCCAACATGCAGCTGGCCCGCGGCCTGCTGGCCGCGGGCGCGGCCGAGCACGTGCTGTCGATCTGCGTGGAGGTGTGCAGCGCCGCGATGTATCTCGACGACGACCCCGGCGTGCTGATCAGCGCCTGCCTGTTCGGCGACGGCGCCGGGGCCGCGGTGCTGTCGAACGCGCCGGGCAGCGGCGGGCCGCGCATCGCGTGGAAGGACTCCATGTCGCTGATCGAGCCGGACGAGCGCGAGGCGCTGATGTTCGAGCAACGCGACGGCATGCTGCGCAACATCCTGACCCGCGGCGTGCCGGTGCTTGCCGCCGGGCACGCGCAGCGCATTCTCGACGTCGTGCTGGCGCGCGCGGGGCTCGAAGCCGGCGACATCGCCACCTGGATCATGCATGCCGGCGGGCGCGACGTGCTGCTCGAGCTGGAGCGCCGGCTCGGCCTGTCGTCCCACGACCTGCGCTACAGCGCGGCGATGCTTCGCGAATACGGCAACCTGTCCAGCGCCTTCGTGTATTTCGTGCTGGAGGCCGCATTGGCCGACGACGCGCCGCGCGGCTGGTGGTGGCTGTCGTCCTTCGGCGCGGGCTTCAGCTGCCATGGAGCCCTGCTGCGGGTCGGCGACGAGGTCGGCGCATGAAGCCGCTGCCGCGCATCGTTGGGGCCGAGACCCTCGACGGACTGGCCGAGGACGACCCCGACGCGATGCGCTCGCGGCGGGACCTCAGACGCGTGCATCGGGTCATGGGAAGTTGCTCCATGCTGTCGCGCATCCTGCGCGCATGGTCCCTGCCGCGGTCGCGAGCGCTGCGCGTGCTGGAACTCGGCGCCGGCGACGGCAGCCTGATGCTGCGCGTGGCGCGCGCGCTGGCGCCGCGCTGGCCGCGGGTCGAACTGACCCTGCTGGATCGCCAGGCCCTGGTCGAGCCCGAAACTCTGCGCCGATACGCCGGCCTCGGGTGGACCGCGACCCCGAGCCGGACGGACGTGCTGGACTGGGTGGCGGAGGCGGGCGCGAACCCGGGCGCGGACCCGGACGGCTGCGGGCCGCGTTGGGACGCGATCGTGGCCAACCTGTTCCTGCATCACTTCCCGGAGCGGGAACTGGCCGGGCTGCTGCGGGCGGTGGCGGCTCGATGCGATCATTTCGTGGCCTTCGAGCCGCGCCGCGCGAGGTCCGCGCTCCTGGCATCGCACCTGATCGGAGCCATCGGCGCGAACGCCGTCACGCGCGAGGACGCTGTGCTGAGCGTGCACGCCGGGTTCCGCGGCCGGGAGCTGTCCGCGCTGTGGCCCGCGGACGTGGCGGCGTGGACCCTGCGCGAGGGGCCCGCGGGAGCCTTCAGCCATTGTTTCCAGGCGGTGCGAGAGGGGGCGGGCTGATGCGCACCGATTTCGACGCCATCGTCATCGGGGCCGGCCCTGCGGGTTCGACGGCCGCGATCCTGCTGGGGCGCGCGGGCTGGTCGGTGGCCCTGATCGAGAAGCGGGACTTCCCGCGGCGCAAGGTCTGCGGCGAGTGCCTGGCGGCGAGCAACCTGTCCATCCTGGACGCGCTCGGCGTCGGCCAGGCCTACCGCGGCGCCGCCGGGCCCGAGCTGAAGCATCTGGCCCTGCTGCGCGGGGACGAACAGGTCCTCGCGGATCTGCCGCCGGGCGCTGTCGAGGGGCGGCGCTGGGGGCGAGCATTGGGGCGCGAGATCCTGGACACGATGTTGCGCGACCAGGCGCGCGCCGCGGGCGTGACCCTGCTGCAACCCTGGGCCGTGCAAGGCGTGCGCGGTGGGGCGGGGGACTGGCGGGTCGAGGTCCGCGCGGTCGACTCCAGGGAATGCCTGAGCCTGCGCGCGCCGGTGGCCGTCGCGGCCAACGGGTCGTGGGAGGCCTTGCCGTCGGGGCTGCCGGGGCGCCGGCCCCGGCGTCGGGCCGGGGAACTGTTCGCCTTCAAGGCGAACTTCCGCGGCGTGGCGTTGCGGGAGGGTGTGCTGTCCGTGCTCGCCCTGGACGGTGGCTACGGGGGCATGGTGCTGGCCGAGCAAGGGATCGCGACCGTGGCCTGCTGCGTGCGTCGCGACCGGCTCGAGGCCTGCCGACGCGCACAGCCGGGGCTGCGCGCCGGGGAGGCGGTCGAGTCCTGGCTCGCACAAGACTGCCTGGGCGTTCGCACGGCGTTGGCCGGCGCCACTCGCCAAGGGCCCTGGCTGGCGGCCGGCCCTCTCGACCCGGGCGTGCGCCTGCGTGGCGACGACGCGATGTTTCGCATCGGCAACGCGGCGGGCGAGGCCCACCCGATCGTGGGCGAGGGCATGAGCATGGCCCTGCAATCGGCCTGGCTGCTGAGCGCGCAGTTGCTCGAGCTCGCCGGCCGGAACGGGCCGCCGCGCGATGCGGCGGCAGGCGCGAGCTGGCAGCGCGAGGCGGCCGCGCGCTACGCCGCGGCCTGGAAGCGCCAGTTCGTTCCGCGGATGCGCATCGCCGCGGCCTTCGCCCATGCGGCGATGCATCCGGCGACTTCGGTTGTGGGCCTGGGCGCGGCCCGACTCTGGCCGGGCCTGCTGACCCGGGGCGCGAGCTGGAGCGGCAAGATCCGCGACATCATCGAACCCCCGAGCGCGTCGCCGCGCACGCGCCTTTCCCCGCAATCCCTTCGGCCGCAGGTCGATCGGGCTTCCCGCACGAACCGCCATGACGACAACCTTTGAGCGCCTGGGCGCGATCCTGGTCAAGGACTACAAGCTTTCCCCCGAAGCCCTGGTCCCGCAGGCCACGCTGGAGAGCCTGGGCATCGACTCGCTCGCGGCCGCCGAGCTGCTGTTCAGCGCGGAGGACGTGTTCGGGATCGTCTTTCCGCCCGAGCCCGTGCCGCTGCCCACGCTGGGCGACGTGGCCGCCTACATCGATGGCTTGATCGCGCAGCAGCATGCCGGCGACACCTCGGCAAAGCCCGACGCTCACGGCGGGCAGGGGCCGGTTCGGCCATGAGGAGAGTCGCCGTCACCGGCATGGGCGTGTTGAGCCCGTTGGGCAGGTCCACGGCCGAGGTGTACGCCCGTGCGCGCGCGGGACGATCCGGGGTTCGCCGCATCGACGCGCCGTTCGCCGGGCGCCTGCTGTCGCCGATCGCGGCCACGGTCGAGGACTTCGACGCCAGCGACGATTTCGATCCCCCCAGGTTGCGCATGCTCGATCGCGTGAGCCAGTTCGCCGCGCTCGCCGCCAGGCAGGCCGTGGGCGCCGCCGGAGCCTGTCTGGAGGCTTGCGAACGCGAGCGCGCGGGAGTGTTCGTGGGAACCGGAATGGGCGGAAGCATCAGCAACGACGAGGGCTACCAGACGCTGTACGGGCAGGGCTCGGAGCGCATCAAGCCCTACACCGTGCTGCTGGGCATGCACAATGCTCCCGCCGCCTGGATCAGCCTGGAGCATGGCCTGCTCGGCCCCAGCCTGAGCTACTCGACCGCCTGTTCCTCGTCGGCCGTGGCCATCGGCGAGGCGTGGCTGCGTATCGCCTGCGGAAGCCTCGACCTGGCCATCGCCGGGGGCGCCGAGGCCCCGCTGTCCTTCGGCTCGCTGAAGGCATGGGAGGCGCTGCGCACCGTCGCGAGCGTCGACCCCGACGATCCCGCCGCGTCGTGCAAACCCTTCGCGCGCGAGCGCAGCGGCATGGTGCTGGGCGAAGGCGCCGCGATGCTGGTGCTCGAACCCTGGGATCGGGCGCTCGCCCGCGGGGCGACGGTCTGCGGGGAGGTCCTCGGCTACGGCCTGAGCACCGATGTCGGCCACATCACCCGTCCCAGCGTCGAGGGCCAGGCCGCGGCCATGCGCGCGGCGCTTCGGTCCGCCGCGATCGGCCCGGCGGACATCGACATGATCAACGCGCACGGGACCGCGACCCCGGCCAACGACGTGGCGGAAACCGCGGCGATCAAGGCGGTGTTCGGCGATCGCGCGACGCGCATCCCGATCAGCGCGACCAAGGCCCTGCACGGCCACCTGCTCGGAGCCGCGGGGGCGCTGGAGTGCGTGCTGTCGCTGCTGGCGCTGCAGCACGGCACGGCCCTGCCCACGATGCACCTGCGAACGCCGGATCCGGCCTGCGATCTGGACTACGTGCCCAATGCGGCCCGCGACGGCGTGGCCGCGCGCACCATGCTGTCGAATTCCTTCGCGTTCGGCGGCACCAACGCGGTCCTGGTGTTGGGCGCGGCGGACGCTACCTAGCAGGCCAGGGCGGCTGACGGGACTGCGCCGAGGGTCTCGCGCCCGCCGCGGGGCCAGTATCCAGAAAGCTGCGCAGATAATTGCACAGTTAACTGAAGAAGTGCTAGATTGGAGCCATCATGGATCGCTCCGAACTCTCCGCGCTCGCCTCTGATCTGCGCGCCACGCTGGGCATGCTCAAGCGGCGCCTGCGCGAGCGCGCCTCGCTCGATGACCTGACGCCCTCGCAGACCGATGTGCTGCGCTGGCTGCATCACCACGACCAGGCCACGGTGTCGCGCCTGGCGCGCGAGTGCGGCCTGCGTCCGCAGTCCATGGCCACGATCGTCGCGACGTTGCAGGCCCGGGGCCTGGTGGCGGGCGCGTCCGATCCGCAGGACGGACGGCAGGTGCTGATCCGGCTGACTCCGCTGTGTCGGGACAGGATCTCGCAGGGGCGCGCCGCCCGGGAGGACTGGCTGGCCAGTCGTATCGAACAGCTCTCCGCGGAGCAACAAGAGCAATTGCGCGCGGCGGCTTCGCTGCTACGCCGCATTGCCGAGCCCTGATCCGGTCTTCCCGGATTCCCATTCAACCTGCAATCTCAGGCGAGCACACGACCATGACCTGGCTGAATCTGGTGGCCTATTTCTTCGGAGGATTGTTCCTCTGCAACGCCATTCCCCATGCCGTGGGCGGAGTCATGGGGCAGGCGTTCCAGA
This sequence comes from Pseudomonadota bacterium, assembly GCA_021848345.1. GTDB lineage: Bacteria > Pseudomonadota > Gammaproteobacteria > Burkholderiales > Burkholderiaceae_C > Thiomonas_A. The sequence goes on from JAJZUV010000002.1 coordinate 286,764, forward strand.
CGCCTTTCGCGAAGCCGCCCGGGCGGGGCTTGTCCTCGTCGACGGTGAACGTACTCTGGGGGTTTTTCAACGCGGCGGTGGCCTACGCGCTGCTGGCCCACGTGGGACGCTTCTCGTGGAAGGACACGCCGGACGTGCTGGCCGGTGCCGCCGGTGCCTTGCTGATCGCGCTGTTCTCGGCCCGGCACTTCGGTCGCTTCCACGGCGGCAACTTCACGGAGAGGTCTTGAACGCCGTGGCGGCGTCGCCCACGCCGGCCTCGATCTGGAGAGTGGCGGCTGTCGCGATGCTCGGCTCGCTGCTGGTGCAACTGGACGCCACGATCGTCAATGTCTCCTTGTCGCCGCTCGCCGCCGATCTGCGGGCTTCGCTGTCGACCATCCAGTGGGTGACCAGCGGCTACCTGCTAGCCTTGACCTTCGCGCTGCCGCTGAGCGGCTGGCTGGTCGAGCGCATGGGTGCCAAACGCCTGTACATCGGCTGCTTCGCCGTGTTCACCCTCAGCTCGGCACTGTGCGCGCTGGCCTGGTCCGCGGCTTCGCTGATCGCCTTTCGGTTGCTGCAGGGGGCGAGCGGCGGGGTGCTCGCGCCGATGGCACAGTTGATCATGAAGCGTGCCGCCGGCTCGAGGTTCTCGCGCGTCGCCGGGTACGCGGCCGTCCCCGTGCTGCTCGGTCCGCTGCTCGGCCCTGTGCTGGCGGGCGCGCTGCTGCATTGGGGATCGTGGCGCTGGCTGTTCGTGGTCAACCTGCCGGTGGGCGTGTTGGCGCTGGTGCTCGCGGCCTGGTTCCTCCCGTGGGAGCCGCCCACCCGCACGGGGCGCAGGCTCGACTGGGTGGGGCTGCTGCTGCTGTCGCCGGGCCTGTCCTTGATGCTGTTCGGATTGGTGCGGCTTCCGGGACCGTCGGGCTTCGCGGCGGCCGTGGCGGGAGCCTCGTTGCTGGCGTGCTTCGTTGCGCTGCAGCGACGCAAGGGCGCCGAGGCCCTGCTGGACCTGGACCTGTTTCGCGGTCGCGCATTTCGCGCGGCGTCGATCGCCCAGTTCCTGGGCAACGGCGTGATGTTCGCCGGACAGATGCTGATTCCCCTGTTCCTGATCGATGCGCTCGGCCGATCCCCGGCCGCGATGGGCTGGATGATGGCCCCGATGGGCCTCGGGCTGCTCATCGTCATGCCGTCCATGGGCTTTCTCACCGCGCGCCTGGGCGAACGCAGGGTCGCCGTCGCGGGGGCGTCGCTGGCGCTCGTGTCCGCGCTGGGCCTGGCGCTGCTGGCGGCCACCCGGCTGCCGATGGCCGTGCTCGCCGCGATCCTGCTGGCGCGCGGCCTGGGCCTCGGCGCGGTCGGGATTCCCAGCCTGTCCGTGGCCTACGCCTCGATCGCCCCCGAGGCCCTGCCGATGGCGACGACCACGCTCAACATCGTGCAGCGCATCGGCGGGCCCACGCTGACCACGCTATGCGCCGTGGGCTTGAGCGCGCTGCTGCATGGCGTGGCAGCGGCTCATGCCGCGCATGCCTGGGCGGGGGCTTTCGCACTGCTGGCTGCGCTGCATGGCTTGATGGTGATGGCGGTGGCCGCCTTGCCGCGCCGCGCGGAGCCCTGAAGCGGTCCGCGTCGAGGCCCTGTCCGGGCCGGCGCGCGCGGTCTCAGCGCGAGGAGGCCAGCACGGCCTGCACGTCGCGCAGCAGGCGCATCTTGCCCACCGCATCGGCCTGGTCGTAGATCTTGCGCACGTGCCCCTGGGGCCCGACGATCATCATCACGTCCTCATGGGTGATGTCGTAATCGACCTGGGCACGGTCCGCCAGCGGATTGGCCACGATGGGCTGGGGATCCTCGCCGGCCACCGCCAGCGCCGGCGTGGCCTGGTCGCCGGAGGCGGCGGACGATGCCGAGCCCGGGGCGGAATCGGGCACCTTCTGGTAGTCCACGTGGTAGCCGCGGGTGACCACGCGCCGGATCTGGGTCGGCGTGCCGGTCAGATATTGCCAGTGCGGTTTCGCCGGGTTCCAGCCGTATTCGCGCAGGAAGGCGCGCATCTGGCGCGGGCCGGTGTCGCCGGGATCGACGTCGAAGGCGACCACGTCGACCTTCGAGGCCAGCGGCGTGGCGGCGAGCATGTTCTCGAAACCCACCAGGTGCGCGGCCTCCACCGGGCAGTAGGTATCGCAGTAGGGGAACAGGAAGGTCACCACCTGCACCTTGCCGTGAAACCGGGCCGACGACACCTGTACGCCGTTCTGGTTGATCAGGCCGCGGAACTGCGGCGCGTCGAACAGCACGGGCAAGGTGGCGCGCGGGGCGCCGCGCTGGTGCCCGAGCAGCCAGCCGGCCGCGCCGGCGATCACCACGGCCAGCGCCGCGACCACGACGACGAGTCCGAGGCGGCCGCGCGCGCCATCGGTTTGCACTTCCTTTTGGCTCATTCCTGGTCCTGCGCGATGCGCGGCCGCGTCCCCCTCGGCCGACGAGCCATGCATGCTAGGGCGCGGCCGGCCGAGGCATTGTGTCAGGATGTGCCGCGCGCCCGATCCGGGTTCAGTCCAGTTCGAGGTACGACAGCGGAAGTGCCGTGGTCGACTTGATCTGCTCCATCGCGAAGCTCGAGCTGACGTCGAGGAAATGCATGCGCTCGATGATCTTGCGGTAGATCGCGTCGTAGGCCTTGATGTCGGGTACCTTGATCTTGAGCAGATAGTCCACGTCTCCGCTCATGCGGTAGATCTCGACGACTTCCTCGATGTCGTCCAGCGCGGTGGAGAAGGACTTGACCCAGGCCGCCGAGTGGTCGCTGGTGCGGATGGACACGAACACCGTGACCCCGGCGTTGAGCTTCGCATCGTCGAGGATGGCGACCTTGCCGCGCACCACGCCGGTCTCCTGCAGGCGCTGCAGACGCCGCCAGCAGGCCGCCGGAGAGATGCCGATGGTCTCGGCGATGCGCGCGATGGGCACGTCGGCATCACGCTGCAACTGGCGCAGGATCTCGCGGTCGAACTTGTCCATGGCGCGGCCTTCAGCGGCCTTCCATCAGGCGCCCGAGGAACTTGCGGGTGCGCGCATGCTTCGGCGCGAGGAACAGGTCCTTCGACGGGCCCTGCTCGACGATGGCTCCGCCGTCCATGAACACCGTGCGGTCCGCCGCCTCGCGCGCGAAATTCATCTCGTGCGTGACCACCACCATGGTGTGGTGTTCCGCGGCCAGCGCGCGCATGACCGTGAGCACCTCGCCGACCAGTTCCGGGTCCAGCGCCGAGGTCGGCTCGTCGAAAAGGATCACGTCCGGGTTCATCGCCAGCGCGCGCGCGATGGCCACGCGCTGCTGCTGGCCTCCGCTGAGCGCCGAGGGGTAGAGGTCGCGCTTGTCGTCCAGCCCCACCTTGGCGAGCATGGCGCGCGCGTTGTCCAGTGCGGTGGCGCGCGGCTGCCCTTTCACGTACAGCAGACCCTCGGCCACGTTCTGCAAGGCCGTGCGGTGAGGGAACAGGTTGAAGTTCTGGAACACGAAGCCCACGTGCCGGCGAAGTTCCCGCACCGCGGCCTTCTGGCGCCTGAGCGGATGCGCCGCGTCGATCACCACCTGGTTCACGCGAAGGGTGCCGGCCGTGGGCTCGTCCAGGCAGTTCAGGCAGCGCAGCAGCGAGGTCTTGCCCGAGCCGCTGGGGCCGATGACGGCGACCACCTCGCCCTTGCGCACGTCGAGGTCAATGCCGTGCAGCACCTCCGTGTCGCCGTACTTCTTGCGCAGGCCCTTGATCTCGATCATCGTGTCATGCATGGCGGTGCGCATTCCTCATCCGCGTCGCACATGCGCGGAAAACCTGGTTTCCAGTCCGGTCTGCCAGCGTGCGAGGACGCTGGACAGCACCCAGTAGATCGCGGCGGCGGCCAGGTACATGGTGAACACCTGGAAGGTTCGCGCGGTGATGAGCTGGGCCTGCCGGAACAACTCGGGCACCTGGATGGTCGCCGCCAGCGAGGTGTCCTTGACCAGGCTGATGAAACTGTTGCCCAGCGGCGCCAGCGCAACCCGTGCGGCCTGCGGCAGGATGACCCGGCGCAGGGTCAGCGGCTGCGACATGCCGATGGACTGCGCGGCCTCCCACTGGCCGTGGTCCACGGAGAGGATGGCCGAGCGGATGATCTCCGAGGTATAGCCCCCGATGTTCAGACTGAAGCCCAGCAGAGCCGAGGGAATGGGATCGAGGCGAAGCCCCAGCTGCCCCAGGCCGTAATAGATCAGGAACAGTTGCACCAGCAGCGGCGTGCCCCGGATGAAGGAGACGAAGAAGGAGGCCAGCTGGCTCAGCCCCGGCAAGGGATACAGGCGCGCCAGCGCCACCGCCAGTCCGATCGCCAGGCCGATGGCCATGCTCCCCACGCTCAGCCCGACGGTGTAGCCGGCCCCCCGGGCCAGCATGGGGAGGGATTCCCAGACCAGTTCCAGACCGGGGCTCATGGTTCAGCGGCTGATGTCCATGCCGAACCACTTGTCGGAGATCGCCGCCAGCTTGCCGTCCTTGCGCAGGGCTTCCAGCGCCGCGTCGACGTGCGCCTGCAGTTGCGGGTGGCCCAGGCGCATCGCGATGCCCGAGTACTGCTTGGAGAAGGGCTTCCCGGCGGCGACCACGCGGCCGTCGGTGTGCTTGAGCAGGTAGGCCGACTCCAGGCGATCGTTGATGATGGCGTCCACGCGACCGATCTCCAGGTCCTGCAGCGCCGTGTTGATTCCCGAGTAGGTCTGGATGCGCACCTTGGGCGCGTTCTTCTTCAGCCAGGCCTCGTAATCGGTGCCCAGCCCCACGCCCACCACGCGGCCGGCCAGGCTGGCGATGCTCGCGTAGCGGGTCTGGTCGTTCTTGCGCACCAGGATCTGTGCCCCCGAGACCGTGTAGGGCTTGCTGAACAGGTACTTCTTCTCGCGATCGGGCGTGATGGTGACCTGGTTGATCACCACGTCGAAGCGGCCGGAGTCCAGCCCGGCGAGCATGCCCGACCAGGGCGTGGGCACGAATTTGGCGCTCAGGCCCATCTGCGCCGCCAGGGCCTTGGCCAATTCCACCTCGAAACCGGTGAGGTCGCCGTGCTTGTCCACGTAGTTGAACGGGGGGTAGGTGCCTTCCAGGCCGACCAGCAGTTCCTTGCGGGCCTGGATGCGCTTCCACAGACCGGCAGGGTCGGCGAAGGCCGGCAGGCTCGTCAGCCCCGCCAGCCCGAGCGCGCCGAGGGTCGCCGCGCCCAGCAGCGTGCGGCGTGCCGGCAGCGCCGGGGCTTGCGCCCGCGGCGCGGCCTCGGCGGCGACATCGATGGCGATGCGAGTTTTCCGGGAATTCTTCATGTTGGTGCTCCGTGGTTCGTTCATGCTCGACTCAAGGATTCCCGGCCAGCCTGGAAAATCCTTCGGCGAGGTCTTGCTTCAAATCCTCGACATCCTCCAGGCCGATATACAGACGCAAGGTCGGACCGCTTTGGTTCCACGCCATCGCGGTGCGCACGAGATCGTGGTCGATCGGGGTTACCAGGCTTTCGAAACCGCCCCAGGAATATCCCATGCCGAATAGCGAAAGTCCGTCGAGCATTCCCGCGAGACCTTGTCGGGAAACGGGCTGGAGGACGACCGAGAACAGGCCGCTGGCGCCATGATAGTCGCGTTTCCAATAGACATGCCCGGGGCTTTGCTCAAGCGCCGGATGCAGCACGGTCTGCACCTCGGGCCTGGACCGCAGCCAATGCGCCAGTTCCAGCGCGCGCCTGCCGGACTCGCGGATGCGCAAATCCAGGGTGCGGAATCCCCGCAGCGCCAGGAATACGTCCTCGGGGCCGGCGATGCACCCCAGCATGCGATGGGTCTTTATAAGTCGAGGCCAATATTCCGGGTTGGCGCTGGCCACCCCCAGCAGGAGGTCCGAGGCGCCGCCCAGGTATTTGGTCCCGGCTTCGATGGAAATATCCACACCGGCCGCATGCGCATCGAATAACAGCGGAGTCGACCAGGTGTTGTCCATGAGCACGCATGCGCCGCGTTCGTGCGCGATTCGCGCCAGGCCGGGAACATCCTGGATTTCCATCGTGAGCGAGCCTGGAGATTCGAGGTAGACCCCCACGGTGTTTTCCCGGAAATAATCCCGGAAGGATTCCCCGGGATCCGGGGGAAAGTACGTTACCGCGACGCCGAATCGCTGCAGAAGCCCGTCGCAGAGCTCGCGCACGGGGCCGTAGACCGTATCGGACACCAGCAGGTGTTCGCCCGAGCCGGCCACGCTCAGCAGCGCGGTGGTGATGGCGGCCAGTCCCGAGCCGCACAGGATGGTGCCCGCGGCCCCCGCCAACTCCGACCAGGCATCCTCCAGCGCCCGCATGCTCGGGTTGCCCTTGCGTCCATAGGTGAATTCGGCCCGGCCGTGGACCAGGTCGTCCATGGTGTCGAACAGCACCGTGGAGCCTCGATAGATCGGCGGGTTGACGAAGCCGTGGAAGGACTTGCTCCGCGCGGCGTGGGTGAGGAAGGTCTGCGCCGGGCCGCGGCGGGCCTGGGGGGCCGGAGCCTCGGGAGGCAGGTGCAGGTGCGCGTCGGGGGTGTTGAGCATGGCGGATCTCGCAAGTGAGGTGTCTTGCGGAAATTTTGCTTGGAGGAGGCCGGCATCTTTTGTCGAGTTTCGACATCGCCCGCGATCGAGTCGAAAAAACTTTGCGAAGATGAGTCAAGCATGGAGAAATTTTTGCGAACAGGTCGCCGCGGTGCCGCCCCAGGCCTCCACACGAGCCGGGCGCGCGCGGCTCGTGGTACACTCGCGCCGATAGATTCGCACAAGACCGTTCGTCCAAGGTCTCGTCTGCAGCCCCGCCGGCCTTCCCAGGGCCCAGTTTCGCGAGCGGCTCGCTTCAGCCCCAACCCCCGCTGATAGTTCTTGAGTGTTTCTGTCTCCGTATGCCAAGGTGGCTTGCGGAGTGCGTTTGTCCATCTTTCATTTTCAAGGAAACACCATGGCTATTCAGACCGGTATCGTGAAGTGGTTCAACGACGGCAAGGGCTTCGGCTTCATCGCCCCGAACGACGGCGGCAAGGACCTGTTCGCGCACCACAGCGAAATCCGCAATGACGGCGGCTTCCGCACGCTGGCCGAAGGCGCGAGCGTGCAGTTCGAGGTCAAGGACGGCCCCAAGGGCCCGCAGGCGACGAACATCCGCGCGATCTGATCGCCCCAGGGCTGGGCCATGCCCAGCCTACCCCCCGAGGGGGTCAAGTACCCTTGGGGCGGCCCGGCGGTTACTTGAGTTCGCCCCCAGGGCCGGGCTGCGCCCGACCCGCCCCCCGAGGGGGTCAAGTACCCTTGGGGCGGCCCGGCGGTTACTTGAGATCGACCACCGTCGCCGTCCCGCCGTTCGCGGCGGGACGATGAAAAAGGCCTCGCATCGCTGCGAGGCCTTTTTTTGTGCGCGCGCCGAGGTTGCTCAGGGGTGGCGGTCGGCGAACACCGCGGCGTGGAACACCTGCGCGCGAGCCTGCAGCGCCAGCTCGATGGCGCGCTGACGATGCCCCCCGAAGCCGTCGTCGCCGTTGCGCGCCGCGCGCAATTGCGCGATCTGCGCGTCGATGGCGCGCATCGCGGCGATCAGATGGGGGTGCCCGTCCAGCGGCGATCGGGGGCGCGCGACGACCACCGGCGGACGTTGCGCCGGCGGCACCTGCACGCAGCCTCCCAGGCCCGCCGCCGCGGCCAGCAGCAGCCACGGCGCCGCGCGTCGGCGCCAGGATCGAGCGCGCTCAGTCACGGTGGTGGTCCGCGAAGCGCGCGGACTCGTGGATCTCCCTGCGCGCCTGCTCCAGCAGGCGCAGAGCGCGGTCGCGATGGCCGCCGAAGGCGGCCGGTCCGTTGCTGGCCGCGCGCAATTGCATGATCGCCTGGTAGGCCTCGCGATCCGCGGCGACCAGGTGCGGGTGATCGTCGAAGTCGGCATGGGCGATGCCCGCGGCAAGGGCCAGGCCCAGTGCGATCGCGGCGGCTGCGGTGCGGCGCAGGCCGCGGGAGGTGGGATTCGAAGGCTTGCTCATGGTGCGGTGGTGGGTGACCAGAAAAGGGAAGTCGGCGTCACGATGCGCAGGTGCGCGGGCATTGACGGGGCATGGGCTGGCCGCGGCGTGGACTCATCTGTCGTCGTCGCGGTGATGCCAGCCGCCGTGGTAGCCGTAATAGCCGGGCCCGGGCACCAGCACGTAGCAGCCGCCGAGGCTGAGCAGCAGCGCGACGGCCAGCAGGGTGCCGAGCACGCGCCGCGCGCGACGTGGCGTGTTCATCGCCCCACCTGTCGGCTGATGGCGTTTTCCTGCTGGTTCAGGCCAGCCTGCTGCGCCTTGGTGATGTAGCCGCCGTTGGTGTGCGCCATGGCCCGCTGTTCCAGGCGCGTGTCACGCACCTGGGTGTGCAGATTGCGCGCCTGCGCGCCCGTGATCTCGCCTTCGTGGCGTTCGTTGCGGATACGCGCGTTCAGGTGCTGGGTACGGTCGAGCACCTGGTCGCGCCGGGGATGCGCACGCTCCCAGCGGGTGGCGGCATGGGCGGCACTCAGCGGGGCCAGCGCGCCCAAGGCGAGCGCGCAGAGCAACGCGGGGACGGGGAGGAGGGGTCGGTTCATGGAAAGACTCCGCAAAGTGGGCGATCGGAACGATCTGCATGCATTGCGGGCCATAACGCGATGCGCGCGCGCATTCGCGACAGTCAACCCCGGGAAATTGCAAGGAAGTGTTACGAATCCGGCTCGACCTTGCGCTGGCGTCGTCGCGGCGCCGGCGCTTGTTCCCCGCGGCGCAGGCGGTAGGCGAACTGGGCGCGGGTCAGTCCGAGCTCGCGTGCCGCGGCCGCGACGTTTCCCCCGTGCAATTGCAGGGTTTCGCGCAGCAGACGCTGCTCGATGCGGTGCAGGGGATGGGGCTGCCCGTCCAGCGCGTCGGCCACGGCGTCGCGCAGCCGGCGCGCCGGGGGCCCTTCGCGATGCAGGCTTCCGTCGGTGCCCACGGAGAGAAGAAGCTCGTCGGGCAGTTGCTCGCGACGGAACATGTGGGGCACGTCGATGGCCGTGCCGTCGTCGCAGGAAATCACACCGCGTTCGATGAGGTTCTGCAACTCGCGGATGTTGCCCGGGAAGGCATAGTGCATCATCGCCCGCATCGCGCGTTGGGTGAAGCCCTTGGGCGAGCGCGCGTGCCGGCGCGACTCGACCCGCAGGAAATGGTCCATCAGCAGCGGCACGTCCTCGCGGCGCTCGCGCAACGGCGGCAGGTGAATGGGATAGACGTTGAGACGGTAGTACAGGTCCTCGCGAAAGCGTCCGGCGCGCACCTCTTCATGCAGGTCCACGTTCGTGGCGGCCACCACGCGCACGTCCACGCGCAGCGTGCGCGAACCGCCCACGCGTTCGACTTCTCCTTCCTGCAAGGCGCGCAGCAGCTTGCCCTGGCTGGTCAGACTCAGGGTGGCGATCTCGTCCAGGAACAAGGTTCCGCCGTCGGCGCGCTCGAAGCGCCCGGCACGAGAGCTCGTGGCGCCGGTGAAGGCGCCGCGCTCCACGCCGAACAGTTCGGACTCGAGCAGGGTTTCCGGGATCGCCGCGCAGTTGACGGCCACGAAGGGGGCGCTCGCGCGAGGCCCCGTCGCATGCAACTGCCGGGCGAAGGCCTCCTTGCCCACCCCCGACTCCCCGGTGAACAGCACGGTGGCGCGCGTTTGCGCCACGCGTGCGAGCTGGTGGCAGGCGGAATGGAAGGACGACGATGCGCCCACCAGCTCGCCGGGCGTTCGCGTCGCCCGCGCTTCGTTGGGTGCCAAAGGTCCGGGGGCGGCTCGCGTGCGCGGCGCGGGGCTGTGAAAACCCTGGGCGTGCAGGTGATGCAAGTCCTCGCTCACGTCGCCCCAGGCCGCCGCGTGGCGCCCGATCACGCGGCAGGCCGCCGCGCCGGTGGCGCGGCACTCGACTTCGCGGAAGACCACCAGCTGGCCCAGCAGCGTGGTGACATAGCCGATGGCATAGCCGATCTGGTTCCAGCAGGCGCATTCGGTGCCCACGCCATAGGCGGCCAGGTGTTCGTCCGCCTCCACCGAGTGCTCCCAGCGGAACTCCCCTTCGTAGGTTCCGCGCAGCTTGTCGAAGTCCACGGCCAGCGGCGTGACCTTGACCACGCCTTCCAGCGCATGCAGCCGGGTTCCGGCGAGGAACACCGACAGCAGCTCCCCGTCGGGCCAGCGGCTGCGCACCAGCTCGGCGTCGCGCGCGCCGGAAAGGTATCCGGTGCGGGTGAGCAGGCCGCGCGCCTTGTCGACGCCGAGGGTGTCGATGAGTTCGCGGCGCAGATGTCCGAACGCCGCGCCATGCAGCAGCACCATGCGCTGGTTCTGCAGCCAGATGCGTCCGTCGCCCGGGGAAAAGAACAGGGATTCCGTCAGGTCGCCGAGCGTCGGGGGATGCGCGGGGTCGTCCTGCGCCGTGTCGCCCCGGCGCAGCAGGCCGCCGCTGGTGCGCGAGGCCTCGGCCAAAGAAATCCTCGGGGATCGGGCCATCGGGGTTTGCTCAATGGAGAAATCAGGGGAAGCGATCCGCGGAATTGTTGATCACATAGTGAATTTCCGGGGCACTCGGAAACCCCATGCTGCGCTGCGGCGACATGCTGCGATCCATGTGGCCTGCCCGGCGCCGCGCTTCGCGCGAAAGCCCTTGCGCAACGCAGCAAGAGTGACTCTGGCACGGCCTTTGCGCCTGCGACGGCGAGGGCGCGGATGCGCGCCGCAACCTGGAGCATCGATGAACGACACCACCTTCCTGCAGCATTCCCTCTGGGCGCACAGCGTGTTCAGCGGCGGATGGCGCGCCGCGTCGACCAGCGCCTGCGTGATCGAGCCCGCGACGGGAGCCGAACTCACCCGCGTGGGTCTGGCGGTCGCGCACGACGTGGCCGGGGCTGCCCGTGCCGCGCGCGCGGCGCAGCCCGCGTGGCGCGACATGGCGCCGCGCGAGCGCGCCACGATATTCCTGCGCGCCGCCGACATCCTGCAAAGCCATTTCGACGAACTCGCCCGCTACGTCACGCGGGAGACCGGGGGCATCCTGCCCAAGGGCCAGCATGAGCTGCGGGAGGCGATCGCCTTCTGCCGCATCGCCGCCAGCCTGCCCATGCAGGCGCAAGGCCAGGTGCTTCCCAGCGTGCCCGGGCGACTGAGCCTGGCGCAGCGCGTGCCGCTGGGGGTGGTGGGCGTCATCTCGCCCTTCAACTTTCCGCTGATCCTGACCCTGCGCGTGGTCGCACCGGCGTTGGCCATGGGCAACGCGGTGGTGATCAAGCCCGACCCCCGCACGCCCGTCAGCGGCGGCTACCTGCTGGCGCGCCTGTTCGAGCTCGCGGGCCTGCCGGAGGGCGTGTTGCACGTGCTGCCCGGCGGCGCCGAGGTCGGCGAGGCGCTGGTCGTCGACCCCGCGGTGGCGCTGATCTCCTTCACCGGTTCGGCCGCCGTGGGGCGGCGCATCGGCGAGCTGGCCGGGCGCCACCTGAAGAAGCTCTCCCTCGAACTGGGCGGGTCCAATTCGCTGATCGTGCTGGATGACGCCGACCCGGATGTGGCCTCCAGCAACATCGCCTGGGGGGCCTGGCTGCACCAGGGGCAGATCTGCATGGCCTCCAACCGTGTGCTGGTACATGCCTCGCTGATGGACGCGGTGGCTCAGCGCCTGGTGGCCAAGGCCACGCATCTGCCGGTGGGCGACGGCGCCGCGGGCCAGGTCGCGCTGGGTCCGCTGATCGACAAGCGCCAGCTCGAGCGCGTGCACGCGAGCGTGCAAGCCAGCGTGGCGGCCGGGGCCAGGCTGCTGGCCGGTGGCGGCCACGACGGCCTGTTCTACCAGCCCACGGTACTCGGTGGCGTCGGCCCGGGAATGCCCGGCTACGACGAGGAGACCTTCGGTCCGGTGGTCAACCTGATTGCCTTCGACAGCGACGAGCAGGCCGTGCGCATCGCCAACGACAGTCGCGGCGGGCTGGCCGCCGCGGTGATCTCGCCGTCCGTCGGGCGGGCCATGCGCCTGGCGCGCCAGCTCGAGGCCGGCATGGTTCACGTGAACGACCAGACGGTCAACGACGATGCCGTCAACCCCTTCGGCGGCCCCGGCGTGGCCGGCAACGGCGCCAGCCATGGCGGCCCAGCCGACTGGGAGGTGTTCACCACGTGGAAGTGGTTCACGGTGAAGGAGTCGGCCACGCCGTACCCCTTCTGAACATCCCTCGACGAAAACACGTCATCAACCAGGAGACCAACATGAAGCTTGCAGGAAAGACCATCGTGGTCACGGGCGTCAGCTCGGGCATCGGCGGGGAGAGCGCGCGCCTGTTGCGCGAGCGCGGCGCACGGGTCGTCGGCATCGATCGCAACGAGCCGACGATCAGTCTCGACGGATTCGTCCAGGCCGACCTGTCGCGGACAGAGGCAATCGACGAGGCCGTGCGGGCGCTTCCCGAACGCATCGACGCATTGGCCAACGTGGCGGGCGTGCCCGGCACCGCGCCCGCAGATCTGGTCGCGCGGGTCAACTACCTCGGCCTGCGCCATCTCACGCAGGCCGTGCTCGGGCGCATGCCGCAGGGCGGCAGCATCGTCAACGTGGCCTCGATTCTCGGCGCCGAATGGCCGGCCCGGCTGGAGGCGCACAAGGCGCTGGCTGCGACGCGCAGCTTCGAGGCCGGCCTGGAGCATCTGGCGCGCCATCCGGTGGCGCAGGACAGCTGCTACCAGTACTTCAAGGAGGCCCTGATCGTGTGGACCTTCACGCAGTCGCAGCCCTGGTTCCTGCGGCACGGCGTGCGCATGAACTGCGTCGCGCCGGGGCCGGTGATGACGCCCATCCTGGGCGACTTCGTCACCATGCTGGGACAGGAGCGCGTGAGCAAGGACGCCCACCGCATGAAACGCCCCGCGCTGGCCGACGAGATCGCGCCGGTCATCGCCTTCCTGTGTTCCGAGGACTCGCGCTGGGTCAGCGGAATCAACCTGCCGGTGGACGGCGGGCTGGCGTCCACCTACGTGTGAGGGAGCCGGACATGCATGCACTCGACCATGAGCTGCGCGCCCTCGTCGCGGGTGCGGCGGCCAGCGGCGCGCCCGATCTCGCCGACGTCCCGCCCGCTGCCTGTCGCGGCCTGTACCGGCAGATCCTCGCCGCCGCCGACGTCGCGCCGGCCCCCTGCACGGTACGCGACATCGAGGCGCGATGCGGGGTTCCCGCGTTGCGCCTGTACAGGCCGGAGTCGGGCCAGGGCGCGCAGGCGGGCATCGTGTACTTCCACGGCGGCGGCTACGTGCTCGGCGACCTCGACGCCTACGACAACGTGTGCCGCCGCCTGTGCATGGACAGCCGCGCGGCGGTCGTCGCGGTGGATTACCGGCTGGCTCCCGAGCATCCCTTCCCGGCCGCGGTCGACGATGCGTGGACGGCGTTGTGCTGGATCGATGCCCACGCCGCGGAACTCGGCCTCGACGACCGGCGCCTCGGCGTGGCCGGCGACAGCGCGGGCGCCGTGCTGGCCTGCGTGTGCGCCATGCTGGCCAGGGACGAGGGGGGGCCGCGCTTGCGCGCGCAAGGCCTGGTCTACCCGCCGGCGGCAGGCGGCCGCGAGGGAGACTATCCGTCGCGTCGCCTTCACGCGGGAGGCCCCACGCTCACGCTACGCACGATGGACTATTTCTCCAGGCACTATTTCGGCCCGGACGGACGCGCGCCGGATTTCCGCGGGGCGCCACTGCTGGGTGACCTGTCCGGCCTGCCTCCGACGCTGATTCAACTCGCGTCGCACGACCCCCTGCGTGACGAAGGCGAAGCCCTCGCGCACGCGTTGGAGCAGGCAGGAACGCCGACGGTGCTGGTCGAATACCGGGGTTTGGCCCATGGATTCATCAGCATGGGCGGTGCAGTCGCCGCGGCACGATGGGCGCAGCTGCAGCTGGCGCAGGCCATGGCCCACTGGCTGCGGGCGCCTTGACGGGGGCCATCCGGCGCGCCGGATCAACCCCGCGGCGCGTCGGCGCGGATCATGTCCACCGCCTTCTCGGCCATCATGATGGCCGGGGCGTTGGTGTTGCCCGACACCAGGGTGGGCATCGCCGAACAGTCGACCACGCGCAGGCCGCGCATGCCGTGCACGCGCAACCGGGAGTCGACCACGGCCATCGCGTCCGTGCCCATGCGGCAGGTGCCGCTGGGGTGGAAGATGGTCGCGCCGTTGTCGCGGCAGTATTCGAGCAGCGCGGCATCGTCGCCGGCTTCCGGGCCCGGCTTGACCTCGCGTTTCACGTAGGGGCGCATGGCCGGCGAGGCGGCGATGGAACGCGCGGCGCGCACCGCTGCCACCGCGGTGCGGCGGTCCAGGTCGGTGGCCAGGTAGTTCGGCTGCATCGACGGCGCCTCGAAGGGATCGGTGCTGCGGATGCGCACCCGTCCACGCGATTCCGGGCGCAGTTGGCACACCGACAGCGTGAACCCGGAGAAGGGGTGGACCGCGCCGCCCGCCATGTCGGCCGACAGCGTGCCCACGTGGAACTGGATGTCCGGCGTCTTCGCCTCGTCGGGCAAGGCGCGCATGAAGCAGCCGCCCTGGTTGATGCCCACGGCCAGCGGACCGCTGCGCGCGAACAGCCATTGCAGACCCAGTCGACTGCGCCCGAACAGGCTGCGCAACTGGTCGTTGGTGGTGATCGGGCGCGTGCACTCGTAGATCAGGCGCATCTGCAGGTGGTCCTGCAGGTTCTCGCCCACGCCGGGCAGGTCCACCGCCACCGGGATGTCCAGGGCACGCAGGTGATCGGCCGGGCCGATGCCCGACAACTGCAGCAATTGCGGCGACAGCAGGGCGCCCGCGGCGAGCAGCACCTCGCCGTCGCAGCGGGCTTCGCACAGGCGCCCGTGGCGCATGTAGCGCACACCCACCGCGCGGTCGCCCTCGAGAATCAGCGAGGTGGCCTGGGCCTGGGTGAGCACCCGCAGGTTGGGACGCGAGCGCGCCGGGGCGAGGTAGGCCTTGGCCGCGCTGCAACGCCAGCCGCGCCAGGTGGTGAGCTGGTAGTAGCCGGCGCCTTCCTGGCGCGCGCCGTTGAAGTCGTCGGTACGAGGCACGCCGTTCTGGCCCGCGCCCTCGATGAAGGCCTCGATGAGTTCGTGGCGTGCGCCGATGTCGGAGACTTTCAGCGGGCCGTCGCCTCCGTGGTAGTCACTGGCTCCGCGCTGGTTGTGTTCGCTCCGGATGAAATACGGCAGCACATCGTCGTAGCCCCAGCCTTCATTGCCCAGCTCGGCCCAATGTTCGTAGTCCTCGCGCTGGCCGCGGATGTAGATCAGGCCGTTGATCGAGCTCGACCCTCCCAGGGTCTTGCCGCGGGGCCAGTAGATGCGCCGCCCGTTCATGTTCGGGTCGGGGTCGGTATGGAAGCACCAGTTGTAGCGTTTGCTCCACATGGTCTTGCCGTAGCCGATCGGCAGGTGGATCCAGAAGGACCGATCGGCCGGCCCCGCCTCCAGCAGCAGCACGCGGGTCTGCGGGTCCTCGCTCAGCCGTCCCGCCAGCGTCGAACCCGCGGAACCCGCGCCTACTACGATGTAGTCGAACTGCTCAGCCATCCACCCGCTCCTCGATGCGCCGGCGTCCCGTCTTGTTTGCGACAGGGGGACACCGGATCTTGTCAGAACCCTTGGATGGCATGGTAGTTTGGTTAAAAGTGGAACGCAACGTTTCAAAAATACTTTTTCGACATGTCCGACACCAACGCCATTTCCGCACGCACCGCGCCCGCCCAGGAAGGCTCCGACACCGCGTCCACGAGTTCGTCGGCCGAGCGCAGCCTGCGGCTGCTGTCGTTCATCGCCGATGCCGGTCGCGCGCTCAGCCTGGCCGAGCTCGCGCAGGCGCTGGGCCTGCCCAAGGCCACGGCCCACCGGCTGTGCAACCAGTTGCTGGAACTGGGCTACATCGTGCGCGACCTCGACGAACGCCATTTCGCCGTGGGCCCCGCGCTGCGCAAGCTGGCCTTCGATTCGCTGTCGCACTCCACGGTGCGCGGCCTGCGCCACGGCGTGCTGACGGATCTGGTGGCCAGCGTCGGCGAGACCTGCAACTTCACCACGCTGGACGGCGTGGAAGTCATGTACCTGGATCGGGTGGAGGCGCCGTGGCCGTGGCGCCTGACCCTGGACGTGGGCGTGCATGTTCCGTTGCACTGCACCGCCAGCGGCAAGCTGTTTCTCGCCTCCATGAGTCGCGAGCGGCGCGCTCGCGTGCTGGGCCAGCTCACCCTCAAGTCCCTCACCCCCAACACCCTGACCGACGCCGCCGCGCTGCGCGCGGACTGCGAACGCATCTCCCAGCAAGGCTATTCGGTGGACAACGAGGAGTTCATTCCCGGCCTGGTCGCGGTGGCGGTGCCCGTGCGCGATCGCGGCGGGGAGGTGCGCGCGGCCATGGCGGTGCATGCGCCGGTGGCGCGCATGTCCCTGACGCAGATGCTGGAGCACCTGCCTGCGCTGAACGAGGCGGCCTTGCGCATGACCGAGCTGCTTTGAGTTCGCCCCCCAGGGGGGTCAAGCAACCTTGGGGCGGCCCTGCGATTGCTTGAGCGGTTTTCGGGACGAAGGGGGCGCGATTTGTTCAGCGGATTTGTGCGCTGCGGCAATTTTCGGGACCCTTGCGCCTAGGGATTACCCTATGATCCGGGTAAACCATGAGGCTGATCATGAACACCCGTTCCGCAAGCTCCCTTTCTTCCGTATTCGCGCAGTCCTGCGCGGGTTCCGCTTCCATCGCCCTGCGCCGGGGTTCCTGGTCACCCGCTGTCGAGCGCGCGCCCGTGCGCCATGCGCCGCGCCCGCTCAGCGTCAGCGGCCAGCCGGTGCGCGACGCGATTCGCGGGCTGCTGGCCATGCTGCAGCGCGCGCGCGCGCTGAACTCGCGCACCCTCTAAGCGGGCGCGAGGGCCGGCGGATGCCGGTCGCGGGCGGCGTGCAGCCGATAATGCACGCATGCACACGCTGTTGATCGACATCGCCGCACTGGACGCCGAAGCCTGGCGCCAGGCGGTGCGGGACGGAGCCCTGCCGCGCCTGCTGCGCGCCTTGCGCATGGCGCATGTCGTGGCGCGCGAGGAGCGACGCGAGGACGCGCAGGCCGCATGGCTGAGTCCGGCCGAGCGCTGGATGCGCCGCGCGCTCGGTCTGGACGAGCCGGAGCTGCATGCTCCGGAACAACAAGCCCCCTGGGGAGCCCTCGCCGCGGCGGGCGCCGGACTGCAGCCCGGCGCCCGCGCCTGGGGCCTGGCCTTGCCCGCGCATCTCGTGCTCGGTCGCGACAGCCTGCAACTGGCCGACCCGGCCGGGCTCGAGCTCGATGCGCCGCAGGCGCAGGCCTTGCTGGAGGCGGCGCAGCCGCTGCTGCAGGAACAGGCCTGGGAACTGCTCGCGCCGCGCCCCGGCTGCTGGCTGCTGTCCCATCCCTCGCTGGAGAAGGTGCTCACGGCCGATCCGCTGCGGGCGGTCGGGCGCAACGCGGCGAGCTGGATGCCCGGCGGCCAGGCCGCCGCGCCCTGGCGCCGTCTGTTCACGGAAATCCAGATGGTGTGGATGGCCCATCCCGTGAACGAGGCCCGGCGCGAAGCCGGACTACCCGAGGTCAACGCCCTGTGGTTGCACGGCTGCGGGGTGTTGCACACCCTGCCCAGCAACCCCTTCGTGCTGGATCCGCGCGAGAGCGAGGCCTGGCGCGCCGGCGGTTGCGCCTGGTCGGCCGCGCTGGCCGATGCGCTCCCCGCCCTGGCGCCATCGCGTCACCCGCATCCGCTGCGCTTGCTGCAGCTGGCCGCGCACGAGGCGCTCGACCCGCGGCAAGCCTGCGCGCATCTCGACGCGCGTGCCGCGACCAGCCTCGATGCCGCGTTGCGCGAGCACTCCGCCGTGCGCCTGGTGCTGGCCGGCTCCGACGCCTGGGTGGACCTGGAGCTGCGTGCCTCGCGTGCCTGGCACTTCTGGCGCGACACGTCGGCGCGCGCCTTGCTCGACGGGCTTTGATTCCCCGACTGCCGAACTCGAACTCCGGCCCCGAATTCCGATTCCATCCGCGCTTCCGGCATGCGTTTCATCTTTCGCGATCCTTCCCCCCGCACCGTGCACCGTCTGCAAAGCGCGGGCGTGCATCCGCTGCTGGCCCGGCTGCTGGCCGGCCGGGGCGTGAGCGAACCCGAGCAGGCGCAGCCGCAGATGAGCGCGCTGCTGTCGCCCGCGCTGCTGCTGCATGCCGATGCCGCGGCGCGAGCGCTGGCGGACGCCATCGCCGCCCGCGAGACCTTGTGCGTGGTGGCCGACTACGACTGCGACGGCGCCACCGCCTGCGCGGTCGCGTTGCGCGGGCTGCGCATGCTGGGCGCGCAGGTGGACTACGTGGTGCCCAACCGCTTCACCACCGGCTACGGCCTGTCGCCTGCGGTGGTCGACCTGGTCGCGCAGCGCGCGCAAGGCCGCCCCCACTGGATCATCACCGTCGACAACGGCATCGCCAGCGTGGACGGCGTGCGGCGCGCCCACGAGCTGGGCATGCGCGTGCTCATCACCGATCACCATCTGCCGGCCGCGCAACTTCCGGCCGCGGACGTGATCGTCAACCCCAACCAGCCCGGCTGCAATTTCCCGAGCAAGAACCTGGCCGGGGTCGGGGTGATGTTCTACGTGCTGCTGGCCCTGCGCGCCGAGTTGCGCGCGCGCGGCGCCTTCGACGCCGCCAGCCAGCCTCGCCTGGACAGCCTGCTGGACCTGGTCGCCCTGGGAACCGTGGCCGACGTGGTGCGACTGGACGCCAACAACCGGCTGCTGGTGGCGCAGGGCCTGCGGCGCATGCGCGAGGGGCGTCTGCAGCCGGGCCTGCGCGCGCTGTTCGCCGCTACCGGGCGCGATGCCGCGCGCGCCGGCTGCTTCGATCTGGGTTTCGCGCTGGGCCCGCGCATCAACGCGGCGGGACGCCTGGCGGACATGACCGTGGGCATCGAGTGCCTGAGCACCGACGACCACGAGCAGGCGCTGCAGCTGGCGCAGAGCCTGGATGCGATCAACCGCGAGCGCAGGGGCATCGAGCAGCGCATGCGCGAGCAGGCCCAGGCGGCGCTGGAGCCGCTGCGCGCCGCGCAGGACGGCGCGCGCCGTGCCAGCATCTGCTTGTACTCGCCCGACTGGCACGAGGGCGTGGTGGGCATCGTCGCGGGACGCCTGAAGGAACTCCACCATCGACCCACCTTCGTGTTCGCCCCCGGCGGCGACGGCCAGCTGCGCGGTTCGGGTCGCTCCATCCCGGGCTTCCATCTGCGCGACGCGCTGGATCTGGTGTCCAAGCGCGAGCCGGGTTTGTTGTCGCGGTTCGGGGGGCACGCCGCGGCTTCGGGCTGCAGCATCGCCGCCGACGGCTTCGAGCGTTTCGCCGCCGCGTTCGAGGCCGTGGCCGGGCAATGGCTGTCGCCCGAACTGCTGGCGCGCGAGCTCGAAGTGGACGGCGAACTCGAAGCCGACTGGTTCGACGTGGAGGTGGCCTCCCTGCTGCAGGAGCAGGTGTGGGGTCAGGGCTTCGCGCCGCCGGTGTTCGCCAGCGACATCGAGGTGGTGCAGCAAAGCCAGTTCGGCAACGGGCACCTGCGCGCGCGCGTGCGCACCGCCGGTCAGCGTGGCTCCGCGGTGCGCGAACTGGTGGCCTGGAACCGCAGCGAATTCCTGCCCGAGCGCTCGCGCGTGGCCTGGCGTCTCGAAGCCAATACCTGGCAGGGGCGCAGCACCGCGCGCATGGTGCTGGAGGCGGTCGAGCAGCCCTGACGGCCCGCCCTACGGGGTCGGGGCGGGCGCCGGCGGTCGTCGCCTCGGTGCCGGGGCGAGCCGCGCGCGCCGGAGAGGCTATGCTGTGCGCCATGCAAGCGCCGGCCCGATCCTCGTCGACCACCGAATCCGCCGCCTGGGACATGCCCGGCGCGGCCGGCTGGCGTTCCGTGCTGGACGCCATGGACCAGGGCGTGATGATCGCCGACGCGCGCGAGGCCGACTTCCCGCTGCTGTACGTCAATCCCGCCTACTGTCGGCTCACCGGCGTCGGCGCCGAGCGCGCGCTGGGCGCGCGTGCGCGGTTCCTGCAGGGCGACGCGGGCGACCAGCCGGCGCTGCAGGAGGTGCGCGCCGCGCTGGCCGAGGCGCGTGCCTGCCGGGTCGAGCTTTGCAACCGCGGCGCCGACGGTCGCGAGACCTGGATTTCGCTGCAGCTGTCGCCGCTGCCGGATGGCACGCAGGGGCGAGGGCGTCCGCGCTATTACCTGGGCTTGCTCGACGACGTCACGCGCAGGCGCGAACAGCAACGCGAACACGAGACCACGCAGGGCCTGTACCGGGCCTTGCTGGCCGAGGAGGAACTCGTGCTGTCGGCCGGGGATCTCGGCGACATGCTGCAAAGGGCCTGCGAACGCCTGGCCGACTCCGGGCTGTTCCAGTCGGTGCTGGTCGGGCGCGCCGGGCAGCAGGGTTTCGTGGATCTGCTGGCGCAGGCCGGCAGCGCCCACGTGGGCGAGGACTGGTACCGTCCCAACGTGCTGGGCGAGCAGTCCGAGCGCAGTCTCGCGGCGCGAGCCTGGAATACCCGCTCCCTGCAGTACAGCAACGACTACCTGGCCGATGCCGAGCTGAGCCAGTACCGCGAGAGCGTGCGTCGCCTGGGCATGCGCGCGGTGGCCATGGTGCCGGTGCCGCGCGGCGGCCACCGCTGGGCGCTGCTCGGCGTGGCCTCCGAGCGCTCCGGCGTGTTCACGCCCGCGGTGCTCGAACTCCTGGAGCGGGTCGCGCGCCTGCTGGGGCATGCGCTGGACGCCTTCGACCTGCGCCGGCGCCTGCAGCAGGAGCATCACCATATCTCCTGGCTGGCCGAGCACGACCCGCTGACCGGGCTGCTCAACCGGCGCGGCCTGCGCACCCGGCTGCAGGACCTGCTGGCGCAGGCCGATGCCCATGGCGGCTTCGTCGCCGTGGGCATCCTGGATTTCGACGACTTCAAGCAGATCAACGACAACCACGGGCACGCCGCGGGCGACGCGCTGCTGCGCACCGTGGCCGCGCGCCTGGTCGAGGCCGTGCGCTCGTCCGACATGGTGGCGCGGCTGGGCGGCGACGAGATCGTGCTGGTGATGCAGGGCATGGTGGCGCGCGAGGACCTGGAGCCCATGCTCAACCGCATTCGCCAGTGCATCGTGGAGCCGGTGAGCCTGCCGCCGGGCGACAGCGTGCTGCAGATCCGCGCTAGCCTGGGACTGACCGTCTATCCCGAGGACTCCAGCGATCCGGACGAACTGCTGCGCCACGCCGACCAGGCGCTGTACGCGATCAAGCGCGAGCCGCGCGGCAGCGGGGCGCCATTCTGGCGCCTGTACCAGCCCGAGGTCGATCGCGACCACTACCACCACCTTCGCCTGGTGCGCGAGCGCTTCGGCAACGGCGGGCTGCGGGTGCACTACCAGCCGGTGGTGGACATGAACAGCTCCCGCGTGGTCGAGGTGGAGGCGCTGGCTCGCCTGGACGACGGACACGGACAGCTGATCGGGCCGCTGGATTTCATTCATCAGCTCGGCCGCGACGGCCTCGTGGCGATGACCGTGGCGGTGCTGCGCCAGGCGGCCGAGGACGCGCTGCGCTGGCAGCGCGAATGCGGCGCCGAGCTCGCCGTGGCGGTCAACATCGACCCGCTGCTGCTGGCCTCGGGCGAGGCGCTGGACACCGTGCGCGAGGTCGCCGCCTCCAGCGGGCTGCCGCCCCAGCGCATGGTGCTGGAACTGCTCGAGCACAACGACTTCCTGTCCTTCGCCACCGCGCAGGACACGCTGAGCGCGCTGCGCGCCATCGGCTGCCGCATCGCCCTGGACGACGTGGGCAGCGCCTACTCCTCGCTGCTGCGGGTGAAGGAACTGCCCATCGACATCATCAAGCTCGACCAGGGATTCATCCGCGGCCTGTCGGACAATCCGCAGGACCTGCGCTTCGTGCAGAGCCTGGCCCAGCTGGCGCGCGGCCTGGGGGTGGACTTCGTCGCCGAGGGGGCGGAAACCCCGGACATCGTCGATGCGCTTCGCGCGCTGCGCGTGCCGCAGGCGCAGGGCTGGGGCATCGCCCGCCCGATGCCGGCGCCGGAATTCGAGCGCTGGCTGAGCGGATGGCAACCCCGACGTCCGCCGCGCCGGCCCGGGCTGCTCAGCTGCGTGGCGGAGCAACTGGTGGCGCTGGACACCGATCTGTTGATCGCGCGTCACTACCCGGAGCCCAAGCCGCCGCTGATCATGAGCCGCGACCCGGCCGAGGGGCCGGTGGGCCGTTGGCTGCTGGCCGCCGGCCTCAGCGCCCAGCACCCGCTGTCCATGGCCTACGCCGAGCTGTACGCGATGTTCCGAGACTGGATGAGCGCCGGGCCCGACGCCGACGACGCGATGGCCCAGTCGGCCCTGGACCACCTGTTGCGCTGCGCCGGCGACTACCTGCGCGCGCAGGCCTGATCAGGCCGCCCCGGTTTCGTGCAGCGTGCCGTGCTGCAGGCGCAGGGTGCGCCCGCAGCGCGCGGCCAGGCCGGCGTCGTGGGTGACCAGCACCATGGCGCTGCCGTGCTCGCGCGCCATGGCCTCGATCAACGCGAACACCACGTCGGCGGAGTCGTCGTCGAGGTTTCCGGTGGGCTCGTCGGCCAGCAAAAGCGCCGGCTGCGTGACCAGTGCGCGGGCCAGCGCCACGCGCTGGCGTTCGCCGCCGGACAGCTCGGCCGGGCGATGGCGCAGGCGCGCCGCCAGGCCCACCTGTTCCAGCAGCGCGCTCGCGCGCTGCTGCGCCTGCGCAGCGGCCACGCGGCGGATGCGCAGGGGCATCATCACGTTGTCCAGGGCGCTGAATTCGGGCAGCAGGTGATGGAACTGGTAGACGAAGCCGACGTTGCGATTGCGCCACCGACCCTGTTGCGCGGCGGACATGCCGGCCCAGCTCTGGCCGCAGACCTCGATGTGACCGGAATCGGCCAGCTCCAGACCGCCCAGCAGGTGCAGCAGGGTGCTCTTGCCGGAGCCCGAGGCTCCGGTGATGGCCAGCGACTGACCGGCCTGCAGGCGCAGCGAGGCTCCGGCCAGCACCTCCACCGCCTGCGGTCCGCCGGCGAAGCGCTTGCGCACCTCGCGCGCTTCCAGCACGTATTGCGCACTGCCTGTCATGCATTGCCCTCCGGAGCAAGTTGGGGCCGGTATTCCGGTACCAGGGACACCAGCAATTCCTTCACCGCGACGGCCTCGGGCTCGTCGCCGCCGATGGCGATGCGACGCTGCAGTGCGTCGAGGTCCACGCGCGGGCCTTCCACGTCGCCGTGGCGCGCCACGCGCAGCTTCGGATGCGGCGTGGGCAGCGTGGTCTCGTCGTCGGCCAGCAGTTCCTCGAACAGCTTCTCGCCCGGGCGCAGCCCGGTGAATACCACCGGGATCTCGTCCTCGTCGCGGCCGGACAGGCGGATCATCAGGCGCGCAAGTTCCACGATGCGCACCGGCTCGCCCATGTCGAGCACGTAGATCTCGCCACTGTCGCCCATCAGCGCGGCCTGCAGCACCAGTTGCGCCGCCTCCGGGATGGTCATGAAATAGCGCACGATGTCCGGGTGGGTGACCGTCACCGGCCCGCCGGCCGCGATCTGCTGGGCGAAGCGCGGCACCACGCTGCCGCTGGAGCCCAGCACGTTGCCGAAGCGCACGGCCACCATGCGCGTGCCCGGATGCTCGTGCGCCAGCACCTGCAGCGCGCGCTCCGCCAGGCGCTTGCTGGCACCCATCACGTTGGTCGGGTTCACCGCCTTGTCGGTGGACACCAGCACGAAGCGTCGCGCCCCGCACAGCGCGGCCGCGCGCGCGGAGTTCACCGTGCCCAGCACGTTGGTGCGCAGGGCCTCGATGGCGTTGTCCTGCTCCATCAGCGGAACGTGCTTGTAGGCGGCGGCGTGGAACACCACGGCCGGGCGCTGGCGCTCGAACAGCACGCGCAGCCGCGTGGCGTCGCGCACGTTGGCGGTGAGGAACACGGCCGGCATGTCCGGATGGCGCGCGCGCAGTTCCTGCTCCAGCTGGTAGATGGCGAACTCCGACATGTCCAGGCAGACCAGGCGGCCGACGCCGAAGCGCGCGATCTGGCGGCACAGCTCCGATCCGATGGAGCCGCCGGCGCCTGTCACCAGCACGCACTGCCCGGCCAGAAGCTCGGACAGGCCGCGCACGTCGAGCTGCACCGCCGCGCGACCCAACAGGTCGTCGAGCTCCAGGTTGCGCGGCACCGCCGAGCCCGCCCCCTGCTGCAGCCAGTCGTCGGCGCGCGGCAGGGTGAGCAGCGCCAGGTGCGCTCCGCTGGCCTGCTCCAGCAGCAGCCGTCGCGTCGCCGAGCCGGCGCTTCCCGCCACCAGCGCGTGCTGCGCGCCGAACTCGCGCGCGACCTCCCCGAGGGTGCGCGGCGGCCCGAGCACGGGAAGGTCCTGCAGGCGCGCACCGGCCTCGGCCTCCAGCGGGCTGTACACCGCCACCGCGCGCCACAGGCGCGTGGCGCGCAGGCTCTGCAGCGCCGGCGCCGCGTCGTCCACGCTGCCCAGCAGCAGCAGCGGCCTGGCGTCACCCGGCGCGCCGCGGTGGCTGCGCTCGGCCAGCTGGCGCTGGGCCAGGCGAACCGCCAACAGCGCGCCCCCGGCCAGAAGCGGGTGTATGAGCACGATGGAGCGCGGGAAATTCGGCACGCGCATGACCAGCAGCACGGCAGCCAGCGCCAGCGCGGCCACCGCGCAGGCGCGCGCCAGGCGCCACACGTCGGGCAGGCTGGCGTGGCGCCAGGCGCTGCGGTAGATGCCGAATCGGTCCAGCGCAAATCCCCAGGCCAGCACCGCGATGGGCAGGGTCACGGCGACGATGTGCAGCACGTTGGCCGGCGCGTTGTTGCGCAGCAGGCTGAAGCGAAACACGAAGGCCGCCAGCCAGGTCAGCGCGACCAGCGCGGCGTCCAGCAGCGCGGCGGCTCCCGCGCGTCGCCAGGTCTGCGCGAGGCGGCTCATGCGCTCGCACCGCTGACGAGTCGCAGGCCGCGCAGCAGCAGCTCGCACACCCGGCCGAGCTGTTCCTCGTCCATGTTGGAGCCCGAGGGCAGGCACACGCCGCCCTCGAAAAGCTCGCGCGAGACGTCGGCGCCGGGCGCATGCGCGAAGTAGCTGCTGCCGGCGTACAGCGGCTGCAGATGCATGGGCTTCCAGACCGGCCGCGCCTCCACGTTGTGGCGCTCCAGGAAGTCGAGCAGAGCGTCGCGGCGCCGCGACGCCTCGGGTAGCTCCAGCGTGAAGGCCGAAAGCCAGCGCGTGCCGACATGGCCCTCGGGTTCTCCCATCCAGCGCAGGCCCTGCACGCCGGCCAGTTCGCGCGCGTAATGGGCGAAGACCTCGCGGCGCCTGCGCACGCGCTGGTCGAGCACGCGCAGCTGGCCGCGGCCGATGCCCGCCAGCACGTTGCTCAGCCGGTAGTTGTACCCGTCCTCCGCGTGCTCGTAATGCCGCGCCGGTTCGCGGGCCTGGGTCGACAGCTTGCGCGCATGCGCGATCAGTTCCGCGTCGTTGCCCACCAGCATGCCGCCGCCGGAGGTGGTGATGATCTTGTTGCCGTTGAAGGAAAACAGCGCCAGGCGGCCGAAGCTGCCGCTGGCCTGCCCGTGCAGCGTGGCGCCCAGCGACTCGGCGGCGTCCTCCAGCATGGGCACGCCGGCCTCGTCGAGCAGGCCCAGCAGCTCGTGCATGCGTGCGCTCTGGCCGTACAGGTTCACGACCACCGCGGCCCTGGGCCGCACGCCGTCGCGCGCGAGCTGCGCCAGGGCGGCGCGCAGCGCGTCGGGGGACATGCTCCAGCCCTCGGGTTCGGAGTCCACGAACACCGGCGTGGCGCCGAGCTGGCGGATGGGGTTGGCGCTGGCCACGAAGGTCAGGCTGGAACACAGCACATGGTCTCCGGGGCCGACGCCCAGCAGGCGCAAACCGAGGTGCAGTGCCGCGGTGCCCGAGCTGGTGGCCGCCGCGTGGCCCACGCCCACGTAGCCGGCCAACTCGCGCTCGAAGGCGTCGACGTGCGGGCCCAGCGGCGCGATCCAGTTCGACTCGAAGGCCTCGCGTACCAGCCCGGCCTCGTCATCTCCCAGGTGCGGGGAGGAAAGGTAGGTGCGGCGCGACAGCTCCCGTCGCGTGACCAGGTCCACCGCACGGCCCTGGTCGTCGAGTACCGGCACGTGGTCGATGCGCCGCGCGTCCATGAGTTGCAGCACGTCGTGCATGGACGCACCGAGTCCGACGCTCTGCGCCGTGGCGCCGGGCAGCGCGGCCAGCGAGGCCTGCGGGGACGTTCCGGCCAGCGTGGCGCGGCGCAGGTCGCCGTCGGTGATGGTGCGCAGCAGGCGTCGCGAGGCGTCTACCACCAGCAGCACGCCCTGCGCCGTGGCGTCCAGGCAGGACATGGCCTGCAGCAGCGTGGTGTCGGGGGCGACCAGCAGGGATTCGAAACGTTGGGGACTCATGGCCGAAAGGGGAAGGGCGCGTCGCTCGCGTTGGATTCAGGTTCCGGCGCCACGGGTGGCACGCGCCGGCACGCCCGCCCAGCGCTCGGAATCAGGCAGGTCGCGCAGCGCCACCGCGCCGGCACCCAGCACGCTGGCCTCGCCGACGCGCAGGCCCGGCAGCACGCTGCAGCCGGAGCCCAGCAGCGCGGCTTCGCCCACGCGCACCGCGCCGCCCAGGCGCGCACCCGGGGCC
The DNA here is from genome assembly GCA_021848345.1 of Pseudomonadota bacterium. Lineage (GTDB taxonomy): Bacteria > Pseudomonadota > Gammaproteobacteria > Burkholderiales > Burkholderiaceae_C > Thiomonas_A. Next base: position 313,630 of record JAJZUV010000002.1, read on the forward strand.
ACGTGGGCCCAGGCACCGACCGCGCAATCGTGGTCGACCACCGCGGTGTGGTTGACGATCACGCCTTCGCCCAGCAGGGCCAGCGGTCCGACCACGCAATGCGCCGCCAGCAAGCAGCCCGGGCCGACCTCGGCGCTGGGCGACAGCGCGGCGAGGGGATGGATCACGCTGGCGAGAAAAGCCGCGCGGGCCTCGTCCAGCAGCAGCGCGCGGGCCTCGCGGCGGCGCGCCGCGTTGTCGCCGATGGCCACGTGCAGGCCCCAGGGACGCGGCAGCTCGCGCAGCGAGCGCGGTGCCAGCACGCGCAGCCCGGGCAGGAGTTCGCTGCCCCACAGCGCGGGTTCGCGGTCGCAGGCGATCACCGCGCTCCAGTGGCCGCTGGCCAGCGCCGCGTCGGCGGCCACGCGGCCATGGCCGCCGGCGCCGAACACCACCAGCAGCGGCGCGCCATCGGGCGCGGCCACTGCGCCGGCACGGGGTGCGAGGGAAGGGGAGGAGACGGTCACGGCGCGCTTCAGTAAGCCAGGGTCTTGTTCAGCAGGCCCGGGTGCAGATCGATGTCGGCGAGCAGTCGCGCGATGCGCTCGCCGGCATGGCCGTCGCCGTACACATTATGCGCGGACGGGCGCGGCGCCCCGAGCAGGCCGCGCAGTCCCGCGGCCACCTCGTGGGCGGCGGGCTCGACGTGCAGCACACCTGCGTTGCGCTCTCTCAGGTGCTGGCGCAATCCGACGTCGAGAACCGGCGTTCCGAGGCTCGCGGCCTCGATGATTCCGGAGGAGGAATTGCCCACCAGGACCCGCGCATGGCCCAGTGCGTCGAGGTAGCGCGCGCGCGGCAGGTGGGTGACGCGGTGCCAGCCGGCGCCGAGAGATCGCAGCGCCTGTTCGATGTCCGCCGAGCCGGCATCGGCGTTCGGCGCCAGCCAGAGCACGTCGAAGTCCCGGCCGGCGCCGGCGTCGCGCAGGCCTGCCAGCAGTTCGCGGGTCTGCGCGCCCGCCTGAGCGGCCTGTTGCACCACCGGGTGGAACACCACCAGCACGAATTCGCGCGCCGGCTCCATGCCCAGCGCGCGCAGGGTCTGCTCGCGCGGCGCCAACGCGTGCCGGGCGACGTCGTCCAGCCCCGGCGCGCCGACCACGAACACGCGCTCGGGCGCCTCGCCCATCGCCAGCAGGCGTTCGCGCGATTCGGCGGTGGCCGCGAAATGGTAGGTGGCCAGCCTGGAAATGGCGTGGCGCATGGGCTCGTCCACGGTGCCCGAGCGCTCGCCCCCGTGCAGGTGCACCACGGGGACCCCCAGGTGCAACGCAGCCGTGGCCCCGGCCAGCATCTCGCCGCGATCGCCCAGCAGCAGCAGTGCATCGCAGGGCTCGCGCTGCAGTTCGGCGGCCACGCCCAGCAGGGTCTGCGCCACCGCGCGTGCCATGCCGGCGCCGTCTCGCGCGGCCACGTCGGTGGGAATGCGCGCGGCGATGCGCAGGCCGCTGGCCTCGATCTCGTCCACCGTGTGTCCGAACTCTTGGCACAGGTGCATGCCGGTCACCGCCAGGCGCAGTTGCAGGCGCTCATGCGCAGCGATGTCCTGCAGGCAGGCGCGCATCAGCCCGAAGTCCGCGCGCGTGCCGCTGAGGTAGAGGATGCGTCGTCGCTCAGCCATGGTCGTCGGGGTCGTCCGCGCCATCGGGGTCGTCGCGCACGGCGTGGAGGTCTTCCCAGGCCATCAGGTGGCCGGCGTCGAGATCGCGGCGCAGGCGGCGCCCGATCAGCGCGTCGAGTTCGCGCGGCGCGATGCCGTGGCCCGGGCGTCGCAATTGCAGGTGCTCGCGGGACAGTTCGCTGCCCGCGCGCAGCGCGCAGGCCAGCACCACGCTGCGCCGCGCCACCGCGCGTACTTCCAGCTCCTGCGCTCGCGGCGCCTTGATGCCGTCGCCCAGCATGTCCTGCAGGCGCCGCACGTCGCGCACCAGCGCGGCGAACTCCGCGGCTTCGCTGGAGGCCGCGTGGTCGGGCCCGGGCAGCCGCCGGTCCAGCGTGATGTGCTTCTCGACGACCACCGCGCCCAGCGCCACCGCGGCCAGCGCGGCCGTGTTGCCCAGGCTGTGGTCGGAGTAGCCCACCGGCATGCCGCAGACCTCGCCGAGCTGGCGCAACGCCAGCAGGTTCAGCGCCTCGTCGGGCGCGGGGTAGGCCGAGGTGCAGTGCAGCAGCACCAGCGGCGCCGCCACCGGCTGCGCCGCGCGCGCGGCGCTGCCGCGCAGCCAGACCTCGCGCACCCATTCGACGGCGTCGCGCACCTCGTCCAGCGTGGCCATGCCGGTGGACATGAGCAGCGGCAGCCGCGCCTGCGCCGCCTTGTGCAGCAGCGGCCGATTGGTGATCTCGCCCGATGGCAGCTTCAGGCGCCGCACGCCGAGCTCGACCAGCTGGTCCACCGCCTGCTCGGAGAACGGCGTGGACATGAACTCGATGCCGCGTTCCCGGCAGCGTGCCGCGATGGTCTGGAACTGCTCGTGGCTGAGTTCCAGCGCGCGCAGCATGGCCAACTGGTCGGTGTGGCCGGTCTGCTGCTTCTGGTAGCTGGCGGTGGCCGCGCCCGGGCTCACCAGGTCCTCGGCACGGAAGGTCTGGAACTTGACCGCGTCGGCGCCGGCCGCGGCGGCGGCGTCCACCAGGCCCAGGGCCAGGTCCAGACGACCGTTGTGGTTGACCCCGGCCTCGGCGATGACGAACACATGGGGCCGGTTCATGATGTGGGGGATCCTTCGGATGCGGCGCGCTCGGCCGCCGCGAAATCCTCGGCGGTGTCGATGTCCACCGAGCGCGATGGGGGCATGATATGGGCGGCCACGCGCACGCTCCACATGCCGTGGCGCGCCGCGTGGGCCAGCGCCGCGCGGCGCCAGACGTAGATCGATCCGTTGAGGGTCCACACCGGCGGCGCGGACTGGCGCGTGGCCAGCCCGCCGCCCTTGCTCACCAGCACGCTGCCGTCGCCCTGCAGCTCGACCAGGTTGAAATAGGGGTTGCAGCCGCTGTCGAACGCGGTGAGCACCAGCCCGGGCGCGTCGGGTTCGGTCGCGCGGCGCAGGCAGGCGTCGAGGTCCTGCGGGATGCGCAGCGGCGAGGTGGGCTGCAGGTCCACGATCCGCTCGTAGCTGCGCCCCTGCTCGCGTTCCAGGAACTCGAGCAGGTGCTCGATCACCGGCAGCTTGGGGCTGTCGTCGCGCGCCAGTTCCGGCGGACGCAGGTACGGCACCTCGGCGCCGGCCGCGCGCGCGACCTCGGCGATGCGCTCGTCGTCGGTGGACACGCACACCGCGTCGATGGCCGGGTGCTCCAGCGCGAAGGCGATGCTGTGCGCGATCAGCGGACGCCCGCGCAGCGGGCGGATGTTCTTGCCCGGCAGGCCCTTGCTGCCTCCGCGGGCGCAGATGGTGGCGATGGTCTTCATGCGGCTTGTTCCAGCAGTGCCTCGGCCTGGTCGGCCACCGCCGGCGCGGCGGCCTCGGCCCGCGCCCAGCGGGTCGGCCCCGGGGGGTGGGCCAGGGTTTCATCCAGCGCGCGCGGCAGTTGGGCGAGATCCGCGACGCCGCGCGCCACGCCCAGCGTCGCGTAGTCCAGCCCGCGCAGTGCGCCTGGCGAGCAACGCAGCGACAGCACCGGACGCCCCGCCACGGCCGCCTGCAACCCCACCGTGGTGGTCTGCACCACGACGGCATCCGCCGCCAGGATCAGCGCCTCGATGGGTTCGTCCGAGGGTACGCTGAAATGCACCTGCGCGGTGTCCGCGGCGCGTTGCGCGCGATGCCAGTGGTTCGGATGGTGGCGCACCACCAGCGAGGCGCCTGGGCGCTGCTCCACCCAGGCGCGGGCGGCTGCTTCCATGGCCAGCGCCAGCGCGTCGCCCGCCGGCCACGGCGAGTCCGGGTGGGCCTGCGCCTCGGGCTGCGTGGCCAGCAGCACCAGCCGGCCCGGATCGCGTCCCCAGCGCTGCGCCCAGCGCCGGCGCAGGGCCAGGGCCTGTTCGCGCGCGCCAGGGCGGTGCAGCGCGTCGAAGGCGGGGTTGCCGGTGACCGCGATGCGCGCGGCATCCCAGCCCGCCGCCAGCAGGTTGTCGCGCACGGCGTCGGCGAGCACGCACACGCGATCCGGCCGCATCTTGCGCGCCGCGAAGGGGTCGCCCGGCTGGGCGAACAGGTCCAGCACCGCCAGGGCGGGAATCTCCTGGTGCCGCGCCGCCTCCAGCGCGGCCTGCTCGGTGCGCGGCGAGTTGGTGGTCAGCACCAGCTCCGGGCCAAGGGCGCGCAGCACGCGGTCGAGGAACTCGCGCGGATGAAAGCCCTGGCGCCCCCGCTCGGCCAGTACCCGCGCGGCTTCCTGCTCGCCGAGCTGACGGCGCAGGCACCAGGCGTTGACCCCCAGGTAGGCCACGCTCTCCGAGGGCGCCACGTCGGGATGGCTGTTGCCGGCCTGCATTTCCTGCCCCAGGCGCAAGGCCAGCTCGCGCTCCGCCGGGTCCAGCACATGCAGCAGGGATTCGTAGCCCAGGCTGTCCCAGCCCGCGGCCCGCGCGGCGCGGCGGGCCGTGGTCAGCGCCAGCAGCCGGATGTCCCAGTCCGGATGCCGTGCGCGCAGCTCGTCGAGCACCGGCAGCAGCATGGCCACGTGGCCGCCGCCGTAGGCCACCGCGAGCAGGCGCCTGGAGGCAGTCATGCGCCGGCCAGCTCCGGCTGGAAGCGCCGCGCCCAGATCTCCAGCGCCGCCAGCGCGCGAAGTTCGCGGGTGTGATTGGCGCTGCCGTCCACATGCTGCTCGAACAACTGGCGCAGGCGCGCCGGCTGGAACAGGCGCGCGGCCAGCGCGTCCTCGGCGAACAGCAGATCGTGCAGCCAGGCCTTGCGCGGGCCGCGGAACCACTCGCCGATGGGAACCGTGAACATCTGCTTGCGCCGCATGGCCAGTTCCTCGCCGATCAGCGGCTGGACCGCGCGCTTGAACCAGTGTTTCTTGTCGCCGTCCACCAGCTTGGTGGTGCCGGGGCTGCGAAACGCCAGTTCCATCATGCGCCAGTCGAGAAAGGGCGTGCGCGCCTCCAGCGACACCGCCATGCCCATGCGGTCGGGCTTGACCAGGTTGTTGCCCGGCAGCAGCAGCATCATGTCCAGGAACAGCATCTGGTTGACGCGGTCGAAATGTCCCGCCTGGCGCAGCCACGGCAAGGCCACGTCGCGCACGCTGTCCACGTCGTGCAGGCGTTGCTGCAGCCAGGGCTGCAGCAACTGCGAGCGTCCCTGGGCGCCGAACAGGCCCGTGCGCTCCACCAGGGTGTGCGCGAAGGCCTCGTCGTCCAGGCCCTGCAGCGCCGGATCGGCGAGCAGCGCGGCATACTTGTCGTAGCCAGCGAACAATTCGTCGCCGCCGTCGCCGGTGAGCACCACCTTGACCTCCTGCGCGGCCAGCCGCGCCACCTCCAGCGTGGGCAGGAAGGAGGCATCGCCATGCGGCTGGTCGCAATGCCACAGCGCGCCGGGCCAGGCGTCGAGCAGGTCCGGCTGCACGATGCGCTCGCGGTGCACGGTGCCGAAGCGCCGCGCGGCGTCGCGCGCATAGGGTGATTCGTCGAAGCGCGGATCGTCGAAGCCGATGCAGAAGCTGCGCACCGGCTCGCGCACGTGGCGCGCCATCAGCGCCACCACCGTGCTGGAATCCACGCCACCCGACAGGAAGGCGCCGAAGGGCACGTCCGCGCGCAGGCGCAGGCGCACCGCATCGTCGAGCAGGCCCACGAACTGTTCCTGCCAGGCGCTGAACTCCTGCGCCGCCGGCTGCTGCTCGGCCAGGTTCCACCAGCGGCGCTGGCGCGCGCCGCGCGGGTCCACGCTGAGCACGCAGCCTGGTTCGAGGTGGCGCACGCCGTCGAACAGGGTCCACGGTGGCGGCACGTAATTGAAGGCCAGGTAATGCTGCAGCGCCGGCAGGTCCAGGCGGGGGCGTGACGGCAGCGCGGCCAGCAGCGCCTTGATCTCGGAGCCGAACAGCACCCGCGTGCCGTCGTCGTGCACGTACAGGGGCTTGACCCCGATGCGGTCGCGCACCAGGTGCAGGCAGGGTCGATCGGGGTCGCGCCGGTCGAGCACGGCGAAGGCGAACATGCCGTTCAGGCGGGGGAGGAAGTCCAGCCCCTCGCGTTCGTACAGGCGCAGCAGCACTTCGGTGTCGCTGTGGTCGCTGGCGAAGCGCACGCCCTCGCGCTGCAGTTCGCGCCGCAGTTCGACGTGGTTGAAGATCTCCCCGTTCTGCACCAGGGCGATGCGCCCGTCGTCGGACACGAAGGGCTGATGCCCTCCGGCGATGTCGATGATGGACAGCCGCCGGTTGCCGATCGCGGCGCCGGGCATGCCCCAGGCGCCCGTGTCGTCGGGCCCGCGGTGGCGCAGCGAGGCGTCCATGGCCTGCAGCACGCGCGCGTCGAGTTCACCGCCGGCGCGGTCGAAATAGCCGTAGATGCCGCACATGGGTCGAAAAGGGCGCAAAACCCGTATTGTCGCCCCAGCCGGCTCCGAGGGTGCCCCTTGGCCGTCGCGGCGGCGACCGGGCGGCTTCAGTTGCCGCTTCTGCGCACCAGCTGCAGCACCGTCAGCCCCATGATGCGCAGGTCGAGCGCCAAGCCGGGACGGCGGGCATAGTCCAGATCGGCCTGCAGGCGCTGTGCCGGCGTGGCACGCGAGCGGTACAGCGCCTGCGCCAGCCCGGTGATGCCCGGGCGCACGCGGCAGCGCAGCGCCCAGTCTTCGGCGCGATAGTCGGCCTGCTGCGCCGGCACGTCCGGGCGCGGGCCCACCAGGCTCATGTCCCCGCGCAGCACGTTGAACAACTGGGGCAACTCGTCCAGGCTGCTGCGCCGCAGCCAGCGCCCCACGCGGGTGATGCGCGGGTCCGCGCTGGCCGTGCGCTGCGGTCCACGCGCCTCCGCATCGACCACCATGGAGCGGAACTTGTACAGCCGGAAAAGGCGGCCTTGCCGGCCCACGCGCACCTGGGCGAACAGCACCGGGCGCCCGCTGTCCATCCACACGGCCAGCGCCACCACCAGCATGGGCAGGGCCAGCAGCAAAAGCGCCAGCGCCGCCAGCAGCAGGTCGAAACCCCGCTTGAGCATCAGTTGCCCGCGCTGCCCAGCGCCAGCGCCGCCTTGCGGATGAGGTCGCAGGCCAGCAGGCGGTCGCTTTCCACTTCCTCGGTGCTGCGCGTGCGCAGCACCGATGCGCAATGCCGCAGCCGGTCGAGCTGCTTGCGATACACGCCGCGCCAGTCGCTTTCCGGGAACTCGATCATCTCGCGGTTGAAGGTGCGCGAGAGAATGACGCTGGACGAGCCCAGGCGAAGGTGCTCGGCCAGCACCACCCGACCCGGCAGCAGGCCCTCGTCCAGGCGCGCGATGCCGCCGAATCCGAAGCGCAGGCCGCGGGCAAGAGCCGCCTGCGCCACGCGCTCCACGGTGCCGTCGGCCAGCGGCTCGAACATGAAACGGCACCCCAACTGCCGGTGCAGGTCGTTGAGCCCCACGTAGATCTCGCTCAGGCCTTCGGTGTCCGCCCAGCGCTCCAGGCTGTCGAGCGCGCCGCGGGTTTCCAGCAGCGCCACCAGGCGGGCGCGGCCGCCCAGCGCCCGCGCGCAATCGCGCAGCGCCTGCGGCTGTTCGAACATGGGCAGCATCACGCTGTCGGCACCGTGGCGCAGCGCATGCTCCACCTCCGATTCGCTGCGCGCGTGCCAGGGATTGATGCGCACCACGAGATGCGCGTCGGGTACCGCGGCGCGCACCGCGGCCACGTCTTCCGGGCGGTGGTCGGAGATGAAGGTGCCCAGGCCCCCCTGGCGCTCCTGTTTGCCCATGCGCTCGAGGTCGACCATGACGCGCGCGACGCCGCACTCGACGGCGAAGGCGGCGAACTCGGGAAGGTTGGTGATCTGGATCCAGTCCATGGTCACGAACGAGTGTAGCGGCGCGCCAGCGCACGCCCCAGGATTTCCCCCATCGCGTCGTGGCGCAGGAGAAACCACGCGCCGCCTGCCAGCGTCACGGCGGCCAGCAGCGCCTGCAGCAGCATCGGGCCCCAGCTCGGCGCCGGCCAGGCGGCCAGCAGCAGGCCCAGCGCAGCCAGGGCCGGCGTGGTCAGCACCAGCAGGCGCAAGTTCGCCGCTTCCGCGTCGCCGTTGCGCCGCGCCAGGCGCAGCCACAGCACCCCGGCGGCCACCAGGTAGGCAGCGCCGTAGGCGGCCAGCGCGCGCCACCACAGCGCGGGCAGCATCGCGCCCAGCGCGAACAGCGCCAGCAGCCCGCAGCCGTAGCCCAGCACCTGGTCGGCGATGCGGCGGTGGCTGTTCAGGCGTGCGGCCAGCACGAGCTGCGCCGCCTGCAGCGGCATGAGCGCCAGGATCCAGCGCATCGCGCGCACCAACTCGGCCTGGCCCGCCGGATCCATGCGACCCCAGCCGAACACAAGGCGCACCGCCAGCGGCGCCGCCAACATGCCGCAGGCGCCCAGCACCAGGGCCACGCGCAGCATGGAGCGCATCCATTGGCGTCCGCGCTCCAGCGCGCCCGCGTGGTCGCCGGCCGCTTCCGCCGCCGACAGACGCGCCAGCGCCAGGGCGGCGGCCACCGCGAACACGGTATGCAGCGGCAATTCGCCCACCCGCTGGGCGTACTGGAACACCCCCAGCTGCCCGGCGCCGGTGCTGGAGGCGAAGCTGCGCGCCGCCAGCGTGTACAGCACCGTCAGTCCCGAGGCCGCCAGCGCCAGCAGCGCCGCCTGCAGTCCCGCTCGGTCCGGCCAGCGCGCGGCGCCTGCGGGCGCCCGTCCCAGGCCCGCCGTGACACCGCGCATCAAGCCCAGGCGCGCCAGCGAGGCCGCGGCGATGCCGGCGGCCACCCAGCCGAAGGCCTGCAGCCTCGCGGCCAGCAGCAGCCCGGCGATCAGCACCAGGTTGAACACCACGTTGCCGGCGTACTGCCACTGCAGTCGCCCCTGCGACTGCAGCGCGGCCGCGCCGACCATGGTCACGGCCCCGGCCGGCAACGCCACCAGCGCGCCGAGGCCCAGCGCGCGCGCGGCCAGCAGCGCGTCCGTGCCCTGCAGGCCCGGCGCCAGCGCATGCAACAGCGGCAGACGCAACAGCCAGCTGGCCAGCCCGGCGAGCACGAAGGCCACCAACGCCAGGCGCGACCAGCGCGCCGCCTCGGCGGCGATCTCCTCGGGCGGGCGCCCCGCCATGCGCGGAACCATGACCGCAGGCACCGCCGCCCCCCAGAGCAGGGAAATGGTGAAATCGGGATAGGACAGCGCCACCAGCGCCGCGTCCGCGTGGCCGCTCAGCCCGAAGTGCGAGGCCACCACCGCATCGCGAAGCACGCCCAGCACACGGCTGGCCGCCAGCAGCAACAGACTCAGGGAGAAGGCGCGCGCGAGGGACATGGGGACGCATTGTCGCCTGCCGCCGCGACCCCGGGCAGCGCATGTGCGCGGCCAGCGTCGGGCGCATGCGAGTGGGGCTTTTCAACGCCCAAAATTTGCGTGTATACTTTTCCTTTCGCTGCGCCCGTAGCTCAGTTGGATAGAGTACTTGGCTACGAACCAAGGGGTCGTGGGTTCGAATCCTGCCGGGCGCACCAAATTCGTTGAAGGATCAAGGCCTCAGAAGGCGACTTCTGAGGCCTTTTTCTCGTGCCTGTCCGGCACGCGATCCTTGCTGCTGCCCGGCATCACGCCGAGCAGCCAAGCGCCAACACGACTGACGAGCACGGCAGGGATGTGGCCGGGCAGATCAAGGCGAATCTCCGTACTTCTCAGGTGGTTTCATGCGGAGTAACATGTAACCACGCATGCAACCGATGGAGAGCACCATGCCTTCAATGCACGAATCAAAGGTGGCGCGGCACCGCGCGCGGATGCGTGCGGCGGGACTGCGGCCTGTCCAGTTCTGGGTGCCAGACACTCGCTCCCCCGAGTTCACGGCGCAAGTGCGCCAGCAGTGCCAGAACCTGAAGAGCGACGTGGCAGAAGCCGAGGTTTTGCGCTTCACTGAAGGGGCCGCAACGCATGTTGAAGGCTGGAAGTGATGCAGCGAGGCGACCTCGTGACGGTTTCATTGCCCGGCGACTTTGGCAAACCACGGCCAGCATTGATCGTTCAATCCGACCTGCTCACCGACCTGGAAAGCGTCGTGCTGTGCCCGGTGACAAGCGACCTGCGCAATGCCGCGTTCCGCGTCACCGTGGAACCGAACCCGGCCAACGGGCTGCGCTCTCTATCGCAGGTCATGGTGGATAAGCTCTCGACGTTGTCGCGCACCAAGATCAGCGAACCGTTCGGCCGCCTCGATGATGAGCGGATGAAAGCGATAGACAGGGCGCTCCTGCTGGTCGTCGGCGTGATCTGACTCGGGTGCGCAGACAGGCGCCGGCTCGGGCCGGAGGCTCGCCCTTGCAAGCCCAAATCAGGCCCGCCGACCTGTCCCATCGCTGGATTTTTTCGCGCAAATTCATGGGCTTGCCAAGAGCGTTGGCCCCAGATGGTGGGACAGTCATCGTGCCGTAAACTGTTGATCGGCAAGGCTTTCGGACTATCCGAGTAGCTTTCTGCGAACCAAGGGGTCGTGGGTTCGAATCCTGCCGGGCGCACCAAAATTCGTTGCAAGATCAAGGTCTTAGGAGGTAACTCCTAGGGCCTTTTTCTCACGCCTGCCCGAGATGCGATCCGGCTGGCTGCAAGGGCTGATTTCCGGGTCAACTTTGCTGTTGATGCCGAGCAGGCATGATGTTCGCGCTCGTCGGTTTGACCGACGGAATCCGCGAGATCTGCTGGAGAGAGGCTGCCTCATGGCTCGACGTCCCGTCATTCTGGTTGGCGACACCACCTCCCATGGCGGGCGCGTCGAGGAAGGATGCGCCACGGACACCTTCGAGGGGCGCGCGATCGCTTGCGTGGGGCACATGGTGTGGTGTCCGAAGTGCAAGGGCAGCTTCGCGATCCTGCCCGAAGGAGCCGGCGGCCACAGCCTGCCGTGGATCGAGGGCATCAACCTGGCCGTGGAGGGCATGCGCACCGCCTGTGGCGCCACGCTGATCGCTTCCCAGCAGGGCTTCGTGGTCGAGCACGCCGATGTGGATCCTCAGGCCGAGTATTCACCTGAGCCCCCGGGACCCCGCGCCTCCGTGTGCCTTTCCTGCCTGAAGGCGGCGGCCGTGAGCAGCGCCGCGCTGATCGTGCGGGATCGGTCGTGAACAGCCTGACGATCGAGGACCGCCTGACGGGTTTGCGTGCTGGCCGTACGCCCTCGGCGCGCCTGTATGCCGTCGTCGATGCGCTCTTGCTGGCGCGTTGCGAGCCGGCACCAGCGCTGCAGCGCGGACCCGCCGCGTTGGCTCTGTTCGATGGGACCGAGGATGCCTCGCTGGCCGAGCACGGCCCATGGCTGCTGCACTACGAGGAGGCGTCGCCGGAGCTTCGGTGCAGCCTGCATGTTCTGTCGCAGGGCGTCGTGGGCATGGTGTGGCTGATCAGCGCGCATGCTCCGGAAGCCCTGGCCGCCATGCTGCGCGATCGCCTGGGCGTGCGCCTGCCGGATGGGTCCACCGCGCTGCTGCGTTTCTACGACCCGCGACGTCTGGTGGATATTGCCGGGGCGATGTCGGCCGCGCAGCGGGCGCATCTTCTTGCGCCGGCGCTGCAATGGGTGGTCGAGCGCGAGGCCAGGCTTTCGGAGGTGATGTCGCATGTTTGAGTTCGACGAGCAGCAACTGCGCGCGCTGTCCGAACGGGACGAGCGGGCCTACCTGGAGCGCGTGCGCGAGCGCTTGCTGGCGCAGTTCCCCGACCTGCTCGCCGACGACACATTGTCCGAGCGGCTGCTGCGTGCCATGCATGTCGCGCGGTCCTGGGGACTCGACGAGGACGCATTGCTCCTGGCCTTTCTGAGCGGGGAAGCAGTGGCTCCGGGGTTCTACCTGCGGCCGGCCACCAGGGCCTGGCTCACGCGTCCCGGCCATACGATCGGCCAGCGTCTGGCTGAATATCTCAGCGTGCTGCGTTGGAGCGCGGGCTTGCAGGCGGCGCAGGCGCAGACGTGATGGAGCGCGGCGATTGCGCCGGGCGCCAAAGGCCGATTCCCGGGTCAACTTTGCTGCCAAGTCGTTCCTGGCGTAGTGCCGCGGTGCCTGTTGGGGAGTCTTGAAGGAGACATGCATGGGAGCGATCGCACAGCCCTTGGTCCGGTGGGCGGTGGCCGAGCTCGGGCCGACGCTCGCCCGGGCGGCTGCCGCGACGGCCGGCGCCGCGGCGGGGGCGTGGGCCGCTGTCAGGGGAAGCTCGGGTTCGAAGGACGCCACACGGCAGCAGGCGCCGACGCTGCCGCTGCCGCGCATGAAGCCTTGCGAGGACTGTCCGCCGGGATGCACGGGCCGGGCCGTGCGCACTAACGTAAGCATGCCCGAGGTCTCACGCGTCTACCAGGGACGCATCACGGGGCGGCCCTACAGCATCAAGCCGGCATGGAGCGAGGAGTGGCGCTGGATGGGCGTCGATTTCGACGGGTTCCAGCCGCAGGAGTGCCTGATGCAGGAGGCGAAGGCGCGGTACGACCAGTTCGTGCTGCGCAGCGGAGAGGCCCTCTGGTTCTTCGAGGGGTTCAAGGCGATGCGCGAGCAAGTCAAACGCCAGGCCAGGGCCGTACACGCCAACCCGCCAACTCGGCTGCTCTGGTACTTCATGACTCCGCGGACGCGGGAGTACATGCTTCCTGTCCTGGCCGATGAGGGCGTGCCCTCTGTTCATGTTCCTTGACACTATGTGGTTCCGGGCCAAGTTTCGCGACGATCCGCCCGCCAGGCAGGGCGACTTCTCCTTCCATCTGGGCAGGTTCTGGAGCTTTCTGCAGTCGCTTCGCCCTGAGGACAAGGGACTCGCCCAATGGTGGCTCAAGGGCTGGACGGAAGAGCAGGCGCGCCTGTTCCCGGTCTTTGAGCCGGACGGGGTGCCCACGGCGACGGCGCTGGCAGTGCTGACCAACGAGTACCTCGGCAGCGAGCAGGAATCGAAGGAAATCGACATGTGGAACGGACGCCTCGATGGCCTGGCTCCGGCATCCGTGTCGCTGGACATGGACGATGATGACTACGCCGGCAACGCCGTCGACCTGACCATCGGAGGCTTTGAGGCATCGCCGCCGTGGCTTGCCAGTGTGGACGCACACCTTCAGATGGTGTCCGGCCTCGCCCGAATCTACAAGCCTTATTACGTGATGGCCGGCTCGCGCGCCTATTTCTCCAAGGCGGTGTTCGACGACAAGCCTGGCGTCAACTGGATGCTCTACCTGCCGCAGGAGATCACCTCGCGGCAGGTACCCGAGGCGGCGGCGCTGGTTCCGGTGGACGATGCGCGTGGCCGGCGCCTGGGCACCATCGTGGTCAGCGTGGCCGACGAGGTGTTCTCGGCGGACAACCCGCGGCACGTGGAGGCGGCCAACCACATCGAGATCCGCCTGGTCGACCAGGACCTGCTGCCGGGCTATGCGGACTTCCGACGATGACGGGGCGGTGGCGCTGCCGGCGGAGTTGGCACTTCCGAGCTATGCACGATCGCGATGGATCAAGGGTTTGCCGAGGGATGCGAGGCCTTGGATCAGTCCGGCTTCGTCGGATGAATGTCCCAGACGCGATCCGACCGGCCGCAAGGGCCGATTCCCGGGTCAACTTTGCTGCCAAGTCGTTCCTGGCATAGTGCCGCGGTGCCTGTTGGGGAGTCTTGAAGGAGACATGCATGGGAGCGATCGCACAGCCCTTGGTCCGGTTGGCGGTGGCCGAGCTCGGGCCGACGCTCGCCCGAGCGGCTGCCGCGACGGCCGGCGCCGCGGCGGGGGCGTGGGCCGCTGTCGGGGAAGCTCGGGTTCGAAGGACGCCACACGGCAGCAGGCGCCGACGCTGCCGCTGCCGCGCATGAAGCCTTGCGAGGACTGTCCGCCGGGATGCACGGGCCGGGCCGTGCGCACTAACGTAAGCAT